>NZ_JUIW01000021.1 GCF_004151245.1 Flavobacterium beibuense | reverse complement strand
GTTATCGGTGTGTGCCTTAACCATGATTACCATTTCCGGCTTTTTGTTCATCAGCTCAACCAGTTTGTCAAGCTCAAAGGCAGCCTCCTTGGTAATGTTGCTCTTATCAAACTCAAAGAAGATATCTTTAAGTTCCACTACATCTATCGGCGCGATTACCTCAATCGGTCTCAGGTCAGCCATAACAGTCACCTCACCACCATGGGTTTTGGCAATCGGGAAGCTGTTCTGCTCATAACCGGTCATGCTTGCCTGGATGGTATAAGCCCTGTCACAATCCACATTGTAAACCACCTTACCACCTGCATCTGCAGTCCTTGTCTCTATAACATTGTTCCTCTCATCAAGGATAGCTACCCTGGCACTGGCCAGTGGTTTGCCCGTGTTGGCATCCCTTACCATTACAATAGCCTCAACTCCACAGATAGGCGTTGCGCTGTACAGCTGGTCAACACCTGTCCTGTTACTGGAGAAGAAACCGATGTTCTTCCGGTCGTTGAAACTGAAGGCAAAGTCAT
>NZ_JUIW01000020.1 GCF_004151245.1 Flavobacterium beibuense | reverse complement strand
GGGTCCGCATTGCCTAGGTGCTCCAGAATATAGCTGTCCTGAACCGTAAGGTCTACGGCAGCAAGGGCATCCTGGTCGTTGTTGTCCGTATCACAAAGGGTGATGTCCTGAAGGTCCGCATCGATCTGAGGGGTGTCAACAACTATAAGGTTAAGCGCATAGGCAGTAGCCGTATAACAGCCCGTTACCGTATTCTCCACCCTTACATAGAGGGTCTGGTTATAGGCGTTGGTATTGGTATAGTTATTCGTATTAGGGATCGCGTTGATACCTTCTTCGGCATCGATGGCCGTCTCGTGGAAGGTTACCGACAGGTTCTCACCGTTGTTGATCATATCCCCAACAAGGGCATCAAGGTCAAACTGGGCATGACCGTCACTGTCAGGGTCACACACGGTAAGGTCTTCCTGGGAAGGGGGAACCACTATCGGCAGCGGCTCTACCCTGATATCAAGTAACACGATCCTGTAGCAGCCAGTGGCCTCAAAGGTTACCCTTACATAGATTGCCTCGGCATTGCTCTGGTTGGTGTAGGACTCAGGGTTCTGTATTTCGTTCACGTTCGCATCGGCATCCGCCAGGGTATGGTGGAAGGTAACGTTGAGTCCTGTCTGTAATCCGATGATCTCAGGGATCTTCGTGGTAAGGTCAAACTCCTCAACCTCGTCAGGCTGCTCCCCTGTAGTGTTCACATCACATAATGTGTATGGCGTTGGCTGGGCAGCAACAGGAAGCGGGTTTACGATAAGCTGAAGCTCAACAATATCATAACAGCCCGTAGCGTTGTTGGTTACCCTTACATAAACGATATCGTTCAATCCGTTGGAAGCCGTATAGCTGCCAGGGGTCGCAATGGCAGGGGTATTGGCCTGTGCTGCCTCAGGGGTGGCGAAATAGCCTACCGTGTACAGTGAAGGGTCAAGCCCGCCAAGTATCTCTGCCTCCCTTGATGGTAAAACGAAGATACCCTCGCCGTCATTGTCATCCGGACCGTTGTCGCATAG
>NZ_JUIW01000019.1 GCF_004151245.1 Flavobacterium beibuense | reverse complement strand
TTGAAACTGAAGGCAAAGTCATCCTGCCCTGAGTTAATAGGTAAGCCAACGTTCATTACTTCTGTGCCTTTCTTCAGGTCCACCACAAACACATCCAGTGCACCAAAGCCTTTCCTTCCGTCTGAGGAGAAGTACAGCCTGCCCTCTGAGGTGATGTAAGGGAAGTTATCATTGGCAGGGGTGTTGATCTTATCCCCAAGGTTCTGTGGCTCACCATAGGTGTTGTCGCCCTTAACCTCCACCTTCCAGATATCGTTGCCTCCCTGGCCTCCCGGACGGTTGGACACAAAGTAAAGGGTCTTGCCGTCTGCACTGATGGCAGGGTTACCCGTTGAGTAGGTCTTATCGTTGAAAGGAAGCGGCTGGATGTTACCCCATTTGCCGTCAGCCCTGGTAGCCTTGTAAAGGTATACCTGGCCCAGTTTAAGGTTGTTGTCCTTATCCCTCTCAAACTGTTTGCTCTCCTTAAAGCTCTCGCTGGAGAAATACATCGTGTTGCCGTCAGCACTTACCGCTGCAGGGCCGTCGTGCCATTTGCTGTTCACATCAGCAATAGGTGTAGGCTCACTAAGGGTACCGTCGGCATTGTAGGTAGCCATGTACATATCAAGGAACGGCTGCTCGTTAGCCCCGTAGGTCTTCCTTGCTGTGTTCCTGCTACTTGTAAAGTAGAAGTTGTTGTCATCGGTAAGTACCGCACCAAAGGAGCTGTACTTCTCATCGTTGATGTCCAGTTTCTTCTCATCAAACAGCCTGGTCTGGTTCCTTAGCTTGGGAAGGTAGTCCGGGTCTTTCATAAAGGCCACAGATCTCTCATCATTGGGCTTTAACTGGGCAAATTTGCGCATCTGAGCATTGGCCTCCTCATACCTGCCTTCGGCCTTAAGCATCTGGGCATAGTGGTAATAGATCTCGGCTTCCTGCTGGCTCTCGGTTGCCTTGGCATACCATTTTACCGCCTCCTTGCTGTTAAAGACATTGTAGTAGCTCTCGGCCAGCTGCCTGTACACATAAGGGTCGCTCTTGCCAGAGAGCTTCATATATTCATTGGCGGCATCAACATATTCCATCCTGGCATACAGCTTGTCCGCCTTCTCGGTTTCCTTGCTCTGTGCCATGGCAAACTGTGCTG
>NZ_JUIW01000018.1 GCF_004151245.1 Flavobacterium beibuense | reverse complement strand
ACGATACTGGGCCCGTTCGGGGTAGGCCTTGGCTACACGGTTAACTACTATGAGCCGGGAGCTGCCACACCGATTGCCGACCCTACGGCTTATGTGAACACCTCCAACCCGATGACATTAACGGTAGAGGTTATCACCCTTGCAGGGTGTAAGAGCTACACTACCATGACCATAAAGGTACTTCCTTTACCAACGCCTAATACGGCCCCTGATGCCCTTGTGTTGTGTGATGACAACAATTCGGGTGACGGCCAGGAGGAGTTTGACCTTACCCTTGCCGCAGCAGACATCATGGATAACGAGCCGAACCTTATCCTGAGCTACCACCTTAGCTATGAGGATGCTGACCAGGATATCAACGCGATAGCAGACCCTGCTAACTTTGTAAGCGGTACGGCAACGATCTATGTAAGGGTAGAGGCCAATACGGGCAACCCTGCCGATGCGGTATGTTACCAGATCGTTGAGCTGGACCTGATTGTTAACCCGCTGCCTGCACTGGGTGAGAACGGAGCAATCCCTGCCTATGCGATCTGTGAGCAGAACACTGACGGACTGGCAACCTTTATACTAAGCAGCCACATCCCTGAGATATTGGGTGAGGATGCAGATCCGGATGATTACCTTGTAAGGTTCTACTTTGACCAGGCTGCCCTTGATGCGGGCACGGCACTGCCGAACCAGTACAACAACATAAGCACGCCACAGGATATCCTTGTATGGGTACAGCACATCGAGAGCGGTTGTACCGTAACGGCACCGATGCAGCTCTTGGTGGAGGAGGCAGCAGTGGCCAACGCCCCTGCAGACCCTGTACTGTCTACCTGTGATGATGACGGGGACAACGACGGTATGCATGTCTTTGACCTTAGTGTCTTTGATGCGGAGATACTGGGAGCGCAGGACCCTGCGGACTACAGTGTTGCCTACTATGAGACCCTTGAGGATGCAGAGGATGCAGTTAACCCTATAGCGGACCCTGCGGTGTATGTGAACACCACGGCGGATGTTATGACCATCTATGCCAGGGTGACCAACACCTCGACCATCAGCGGTTGCCATGACATCACCGAGATCACCCTTATTGTGGAGAGGCTTCCTGAGCCTGTTATCACCTCAGTGGATGGCAGTGATACCATCTGTGTGGACTACATCACTGACGATGTGTTAAGGACAGTAACTCTGGACAGCGGTATCCCAAGTGGTATGGGCTACAGCTTTGTGTGGTACCTTGACGGTGTGGAACTGACCGATTATGACCCGGCTTCGCCTACCTATGAGGCCAGTGCGGAGGGTAACTATACGGTGGAGGTAACAGGCCCTGCACCACTGAACTGTATCTCGGATATCTCTGCAGCCTTTACGGTACAGCAGAGCGGCCCTGCCAGCCCTGTTGGTGTTGGCTATGAGGTGACCAACTACTTCAGCGACAACCAGGTTATCACTGTGTTTGTTGAAGGGTATGGAGAGTATGAGTACAAACTGGATGAGGACGGCATGTGGCAGAGCAGCAATGTGTTTACCGATGTACCTGCAGGTACCCATACGGTGTATGTAAGGGATGTGAGCACGGAGTTTGCGTGTGATGAGATTGCCATAGAGGGCGTAAGCCTTGTGGACTACCCGCATTACTTCACCCCTAACGGAGACGGTTACCACGATACCTGGAACATCATCGGGCTTAACCAGCCGGATGCCAGGGTGTACATCTTTGACCGTTACGGCAAGCTGATCAAGCAGATCAGTGCCACCGAAGAGAGTGAGGGCTGGGACGGTACCTACAACGGTACGCCACTGCCTGCTACGGACTACTGGTTCACGGTAACCTACCGTGAGACGGTTAACGG
>NZ_JUIW01000017.1 GCF_004151245.1 Flavobacterium beibuense | reverse complement strand
CTTCTCACTGAAGAGATAAGACAATAAATAAATGATAAAAAAGCCTGAGGAAACTACCTCAGGCTTTTTGTTTAATGCAGATGATATAAAATCGGAGGCTATATTTTATTTAGATTATTTACAAATAATTGTTTTTTTATTGTTTTAAAGTTTTATTTTTGCGTCCGAAAAACAAACAATTAATTCAGAATAGAAAACATGAAATTAAGGACTATTTTATTTTCAGCTTTATCATTTGTTACCTTATCATTGGTGTCGTGTTCAAACGATGATGATAATGTAAGCGGGCCATCTTACAATGTGCCTACAGAGTATGTATTTGAAAGAAACGGAGAATCTTCAGTAGATTTTACAGGACAGACACAAAGAATAAAAATGCTTGTAGAATTTGATGCTTATTCTAAAAATCAGGCAGGTTATCCTACTTTCGATTCAGAGAAAGTATCAAACATGTTCTCAAATACAAATAATCCTTTTTCTGAAGAAGATTTGAATGTTTCAGGAAAACAGTTAAGAAATAAAACAGCCGCATCTGCAGATTATTTTGCGACTAACTCGGTTGAAGCTAATGAAATAAAAATGACTTTTGATGCCTTATTTACTGAGATGGGTGAGGTAGCAGCTCAATATGAAACTACAGGAACACCGGGTGTAATGGGGTCTGTTGATGCTGGTAAAAGACTTGTAAACGGTAAAGGTTTGGAGATTAACCAGGCAATTATAAAAGGTTTAATGGGTGCGTGTTTTATGGATCAGGCACTTAATAACTATTTAAGCCTGACTGTTCTTGATGAAACCAAATCTGCTAATGATGCAGGAACTTTAGAAGAAGGTAAAAACTACACTACCATGGAGCACAAATGGGATGAGGCTTATGGTTATGTATTTGGATATACAACAATCAATACTGACGGTAGTACAAAGAGATATTTTTGGGAAAGTTATATGAATACCGTAAATGGTAATCCGTACTTTGAAGGGATATCAGATAATATCAAAAATGCATTTATTAAAGGTAGGGCAGCTATAATAAATAAGGACTATACTACCCGTAACGAGCAGATAAAAATTATTAAAGAAAACCTTTCTGTAATTGGAGCAGTTAGAGCGGTATATTATTTAAATGAAGGTAAAGAACTTCTTTCTGAAGATAATGTAGTAACAATAAAAGCTTTCCATGCACTGTCTGAAGGTTATGGTTTTATAGCCGGATTACGTTTTACTAATAATCCAAATACAAATGCTCCGTACTTTAACGGAACTGAAGTAAATGGAATGTTGGAGAGTCTTTTAGCAGGAGAAAATGGTTTTTGGGATGCATCATATACAGCATCAGCGATAGATGATATAATGCTTGAAATATCTCAAAAATTTGGATTCACAATTGAAGAAGCAATTACAGAAGGCGGAAGTCACTAAAATTCTTATAATAATATTAAACAGGAAAAGCTGCAGTATTGCAGCTTTTCCTGTTTTTAATCGGTAGGGTATATCTCTTTTTAAATGTTTTTATCATAAAAGTTTGGTTCTATTTTTAGCGAAATAGCAAATAGATTTATTTTCATCCTTTTTTTGTGTTAATCAGTATGAATATTTATTAATTTGGACCTTTTTATATACTAGCTAGTTAAAAATCCATATGATGGGAAGAATTACTTATACCTTTTGTGCACTTTTACTCTTATTATTCAATTATAATTACGGTTATAACTTAAATGAAAAACGGCTCCCGCCACCTGTAAACGACGATTGTTCAGGGGCAACTACATTAACTGTCAATCCTACAGAAATTTGCGCGGCAGGCAGTACCGCCAGCTTTACGCAAGCTACCGTTTCTACACAGGGAACCACCTGTACGGCACTTAACAGTGCTGATGTTTGGTACCAGTTTACGGCTACTTCTACAGCGCATACCATTGCACTTTCAAATTTTTCGGGCTCACCACAACCAATGGTTATCGTTGTTTATGAGGGAGATTGTACAACACTTTCGCAACTATATTGTAGTCAGAATAATGTTGTAAATGCGTCAGGACTTACTATAGGTACTATTTATAAGGTTAGGATTTATTTTAATACCGTAACGGCAAGTACCATAAATACTTTTCTTGTTTGTGTAACAACACCACCACCGCCATCAAACAACAATCAGACGGAGTGTTTGATAACGACTAATAATTACGACTTTGAATTACCTGATTTGGTTTGGTCTAATTTTCCAACTTTTGTAAACCACAATGTAGTACAGGGGTGGAGAACTACAGCTTCTGATGAGATGATCGAATTCTGGCAGCAGCCCAATTATGAGAATGTACCTGCCTATAGCGGGACACAGTTTATAGAGCTGAATGCCAATGTTGTATCTGGGGTTTATCAGGATTATCAAACCCCTCAGACAACGGTATTTAATTATGGATTTGCACACAGAGGCCGTCAGGGCACTGATACCTGTCAGCTATTGGCTGGTCCTCCCGGAGGTCCTTACGTAAACGTAGGCCCTCCTGTTTCAACAGGAAATACCGCATGGAGTTATAATACAGGGACATATACAGTTCCTGTGGGACAAACAGTTACCCGTTTTATACTGCAGTCGGTTTCGAGTGTTGGAGGTGCCAGTGTGGGTAACTACCTTGATGCTATCAGTTTTACGGCTGATAATGGTATTATTACGCCAAACCCTTATTATTTGGGGTGTGGTGATATTGTTGCCGACTTGGAAGCTGCAGGAGTTGGGACATGGTCTGCCCATGCAGATAACCCCTCTGCAGTTACAATTTCAGACACTTCTGCAAATAATGTTCAGATTTCAGGTTTCGGGCCTTCAGGTTCTTATTTTTTCGACTGGACTACTCAGTATTGTACAAGTACTATTGAAATATCCTTTACAGGCCCTTATCCGCAGGATCCGGTAATACCAAATATAACTTATTGCCAGAACCAAACGGCTGTACCTATTGATATACCTGTAGATCAGCCTGGGTATACTATGATATATTATCTTAACAGTAATCAGTTGCCTGATGCTCCAACACCAGACACGTCAGTAATTGGTACAACAACCTACTATGTGCTTCAGGAGTCTGATCAGGGATGTCAGTCGCCAGCTTATCCTTTGGTAGTAACTGTTAATCCGGCAGTTTCTCCTGTTACAGATTTTACTTTACCCGCTGCGGTATGTACAAGTGACATTTCTGCATCACCAACTCCGGAAACAGGATTTACTACGGGAGGTGTTTATACAGCACCTGCAGGCGTGACAATTGATCCTGATACAGGTGTAATTGATCTTTTAAATAGTAGCCCGGGAACTTATGATATAACCTATACGGTGGCTGAAGATTTTGAGAACTGCCTTATTGAAGGTAGTAGTGTGGCAAGCATTATAATTAATGATGCGCCGCTGCTAATGCCTGCAACACCATTAGAGCTTTGTGATGATGCCTCTAATGATGGTATTGCCGAGTTTGATTTAGCACCAGCCATTGCAGAGATGGAAAATAATCAGGCTAATCTTATGGCTACAGTGCATTTATCTTTAACAGATGCACAAAATAACATTAATCCACAGTCACAGCCTTTATTTACCAATACAGTACCAAATTCGCAAACTATATATGTGAGGTTTGTTGAGGATGGAACAACAACTGATTGTTATACAATAGGTGAGGTGCAACTAACGGTTAATCCTTTACCCACAATACCCGCCCCTATCACTGACTACGTTT
>NZ_JUIW01000016.1 GCF_004151245.1 Flavobacterium beibuense | reverse complement strand
ATCACCAACACGACCAATGCGACCCTTGCTGTAACAGGGGGTAACCTGGTACTTACCGACAGCGAAGGCAACACTACTACTATATCTTTATCAGATATTAACGTTGTTACAACATTAGTTAATAATTTAGATGGAACATATACATATACAAATGAAGAAGGTAATGATGTAATCATCGATACTAATGGTCTTACAATCAACGAAGCAGCAGGTGTATATACCTTCACGGCAGCGGACGGCAGTATTATCGACACGATCGATACCAACGCCTCGGCCCTTGCCTATGACAATACCGCTTCAGGCCTAACTGGTACTACTGTACAGACAGCTATTGACGAGGTAGTAAATACTATTGATAATCTTGCAGATGGAGACATCAATTCAACAGATATTGATGTTACAGGAGGGACGGGAGCAACATTTAATGATGTTACCCTTACTATTGCAGACGGTGCTGTAACTACAGCTAAGTTAGCTAATGATGCGGTTACTAATGCTAAACTTGCAGATAATGCAGTTGCAACAGAGAACATTGTTAACGGAACTATTATAGAAGAGGATTTTGCTGATGGTGCTGTAACAAGTAATAAAATTCTTGATGGTACAATTAAAACAGTGGATGTTGCCAATGATGCTATAACTGCAGCTAAAATAAATGCTGATGTTGCAGGTACTGGTTTAATTCAGAACACTACAACAGGAGCATTAGAAGTTGATGTTACTGGACTAAGCGGAGATGGAAACATCACATCAACAGACCTTGATGTAACAGGTGGAACTGATGCAGCCTTTGCAGATGTTACTATCAATATTAAGGATGGTGCTGTAACTACAGCTAAGTTAGCTGACGATGCGGTTACCAATGCTAAACTTGCAGATGACGCAGTTGCTACTGTTAATTTAATAGATGATTCAGTAACAGCTGACAAGATAAACGGCGATATCGCAGGTGCCGGTTTAACTCAGAATGCTACAACAGGCGCACTTGAGGTTGATGTTACTGCACTAAGCGGAGACGGAGACATTACTTCATCACACCTTAATGTAACAGGCGGAACTGATGCAGCTTTTAATGATGTAACATTAAGTATCAATGATGATGTTATCAATTCAGACATGATTATTGACGGAACAATAGCTACTGAAGATATTGAGAATGGAGCTGTTACAACTGCAAAAATGAATGCAGGTACAGGAGCTAATGGACGTATAGCTATGGCAGATGCATCAGGTAACGTAAGTTTCAACTCTGTTTCAACTTATAATATTTCTAACGGAGATTCATCAATCTCTGTATCGGGAGGTAATAATGCAGCATTAGCCAATACAAGTATATCAGTAAACAATGGCGGAATTAGTACAGCCAAACTCGCTGATGATTCAGTGACGGCAGCTAAAATAAATTCTGATGTAGCTGGTAACGGTATAACTCAAAATGCTACAACAGGTGCTTTAGAAGTAGATTTAACAGGTCTTAGTGGAGATGGTAATATTACTTCAACTGATATTGATGTTACCGGAGGTACGGGAGCAGCATTTAATGATGTTACTCTTACTATTGCTGATGGTGCTGTAACTACAGACAAAATTGCTGACGGCACCATTACTGAGGCAGATATAGCTTCTGGAGGTAACAACAAAACCTTAACTACAGATGAATCAGGAAATGTTGGATGGACAAATTCACCAGTTATACCTAACAGTATGATGCCTAAGTTTTTCTACATGCCGGCTGTAATATTTGATACATCGGTATATACAGGTACACCTGTAACGGGCATAACAAGAGACTTGTATCAAGAGTATGTTAATCAGTTCGAGGGAGCATCAAACCCATTGATGATTAAGAGTGATGTAGGAGGAGCAGATGAGGCACCGGATGATATACCATATTTACCAACTGCCGAATCATTGTATTATTACATTACTTATTATGATACAGCGGTATTTGCCAACTTAAGTATTGATGCCAACGGTGTTTTAAGCTACGACGTTATAGGCTCTGGTACTCAGACTTCTTACATGAACATTGTATTTGTAATAAAATAAAACAAAGCCTTTGAGCAGGCTTATATAAGCCTGCTCATTTTCTTAAGAAGTAAGAAAATCATGCGAAATCAAGAAATAAAAATAGATAACCACAGCTTCTCAAGAGTTATAGTTTTATGCTTTGCCATGTTTTTATTGGCGGGTGTTAACAAGGCTTTTGCACAGTTTGCCATTATGGAAGACTTTAGAGGTAATGGTAACCCTAGTATAATAATAGGTGGCCCCGGTGGCGGTGGCGGTATGGCTTACCTTACTTCGGGTATTAATGACCCTGTTAATCAGGGTTGGTTAAGACTTACCAATTCATCTACATACCAAAGAGGATACGCTTATGTAGACAATTCATTCCCTTCTTCTTCGGGAGTACTTGTGGATTTTGAATATAAAATGTGGCGAGACGTAAATGACGGGTACAGTGGTGCTGATGGTTTAACCGTATTCCTGTTTGATGCCAATTCTACTTTTGCTATGGGTGGTTACGGAGGATCGTTAGGGTATGCACCTAATGGAGGTTCAGGACTTGCCGGAGGTTACGTTGGTGTAGGTCTGGATGCTTATGGGAACTTTTCTAATCCTACCGAAGGAAGAAACGGAGGCCCCGGAGTTGTGCCAAATGCAGTAGTATTGAGAGGCCCAACAACTACAAATACAGCTACAACGAATGCTTATTTAGGTGGTGCCGCTTTAGGAAACAGGACAGGTGGGGATGATGCTATCAGGGCTAGAAATGAAATTGATTATAATACACAGACTTCAACGAGGCCAACTGACGCACAATTTTACAGAAGGGTACAGTTAGAAATCCTTCCGTTAGATCAGGCAGGTGTATACTATCAGATAATAGTTAGATGGAAGAAATCTTCGGCAGCTAACTTTACCGATTTGATAACCTATACAACAACAACACCACCACCTGCATTATTAAAACTTGGTTTTGGTGCATCTTCAGGAGGTGGTGTAAACTATCATGAAATCAGGAACCTTTTAGTTACAACTCCGGGAAACGTGAGGGTTGACAAAAGAGCTGATAAAGATATTTTAAGAAGCGTAAACGGTTCAGGAGGTGAAAATGTTATTACCTATACTATTGATGTTGTAAATGATACAGATATTGATGCTCTTAATGTGAGCTTTTTAGACGAGGTTACAGATGGTAATGGCAACCTTGTCGCAGAAGGCAATCCGGGTTTTAATATTACTTCAATTACTTCTTCAGGCTTTTCATCTATAACACTTCCTACAGCGGCAAGTTTAACGACAAACCAAATTACAGGAACATTTAATCTTGCAGCAAACAGTACAGGTAAAATTTTCGTAACCGGTACACTAACAAGCATACCCGCCGGAAACATTTTAAATAACACGGCTACTATTACTCCGCCTTTTGATGAGGATTTAAGTAATAACATCAGTACTGTTAGTACGCCTGTGTATGCAGAAGGTGTGGATTTAGTTCTTGCAAGGACTACGGTAAATGACTTATGTATTAATCCGTCAAGCCCGTCAGGTAAAACATTTGAGCTGAGAGTGGCAAATATTGGTCAGAATAATGCAACATACAGAAGAAGAGGATCAACAGGCGAGCGTATAGTAGTGACTAAAGTGATTCCTCCGGGATACACTTATGATGATAGTGCTACGAGTCAAACAACAAGCAATAATGATGCTACAGCCCGTTGGCATAAAAGAACACAGACAGATACTCCTAGTGCAGGATATACAACTTATACTTATTTAGCAAGATATCCTACCGATAACAGTGATCAGATATTAGGACCTGGGAGTATTTATCAAACAGATTATCCTATTATATATACTATTACCCCACCTGTAGGAACAACCTCCTTTACAGATAGTGCTCAAGTTGAATACAGAGCAGAGGTGAATAGTAATAGTTATGGAGGTACAGAACTTCAAACGACTGTTAACCAGGCAAACGATGTTAACTCAGTTACATTAAATGCAGCTCCTACAACTCCTACAGTAACCAGTCCGGTATATTATTGCCAGGGAGAAACTGCGACGGCATTATCTGCAAATACTACAAATGCTTCATATCAATTACAATGGTATGTAGTAAACGGTGGTTTTGCATCAGATTATCCTTTTGTGCCAAGTACAACAACTCCTGGTACAACAACTTACTATGTAAGTCAGAAAAACGCAACGTGTGAAAGTAATAAAGTACCAATACAGGTTATAGTATATGCTTCTCCTACAGCTGGTGCTATTGGTGCTGATCAAACTATTTGTAACGGAGCTACTCCGGCGCAGTTAACCTCTACAACAGCGGGTACGGCACCAAGTGGTGGTACTTTGACTTACCGATGGGAGAGGTCTTTAAACGGTACGTCAGGCTGGACAGCAGTAGGTACAGGTGGTACAGGACTTAATTATCAGCCACCGGCATTAACGGCTACCACATATTATAGAAGGGTTACTGTAGTAACTAACGGAACTAAATCATGTGAAGCAGCTACTTCAAATGTTATTATAACTGTTTTGAGTACAACTAATCCGGGAGGAGTAGGTTCAAATCAAACAATATGTAGTGGCTCAATTCCTGCAAGTTTAACATCCAGTTCACCAGGTACAGGTGCTGGAACCATAACCTATAGATGGGAATCATCATCAGATAACAGTACATGGGCGCCGATATCATCAACAAATAATCTTACGTACCAGCCACCATCATTAACAACTACAACCTATTATCGAAGGGTTACTATATCTACTTCCGGTTCTACAGTTTGTACGGCAGCTACCTCATCTATACAGATTACCGTAAATGCCATACCGGCAGCAGGGAGTATAGGTTCAGACCAGACAATTTGTAACGGGACTACTCCGGCAACTTTAACAGGGAATGTTATTGCAGGTACAGGTGTAACCTATCGTTGGG
>NZ_JUIW01000015.1 GCF_004151245.1 Flavobacterium beibuense | reverse complement strand
TACAAAACAAAAAACCCTATCCGGTTATGGATAGGGTTTTCAAAAGAAAGGCGGTGACATACTCTCCCACAAGATGCAGTACCATCTGCGCAGGCGGGCTTAACTACTCTGTTCGGAATGGGAAGAGGTGAGCCCCGCCGCAATAACCACCTTAAGTCGTTATGTTGCTTTGGGCAACAGGATTACAGGTAACTAGTAACTGTAAACAAATATCTTAACATACTGAGATAAATAATAATATACTTTTTATTAGAAAGTTTCTCCCCTCCCCCTGGAGGGAGGGAAAGAGCGTACATAAGCTTACGGGTTATTAGTACTACTCGACTATGACATTACTGCCTTTACATCTATAGCCTATCAACGTGGTCATCTTCCACGACCCTTAAAAGAAATCTCATCTTGTGGTGGGTTTCGCGCTTATATGCTTTCAGCGCTTATCCCTTCCAAACGTAGCTACTCTGCGGTGCCCCTGGCGGGACAACAGATACACTAGAGGTTTGTCCAACTCGGTCCTCTCGTACTAGAGTCAGATCCACTCAAATTTCTAACGCCCGCAGTAGATAGAGACCGAACTGTCTCACGACGTTCTGAACCCAGCTCGCGTGCCACTTTAATGGGCGAACAGCCCAACCCTTGGGACCTTCTCCAGCCCCAGGATGTGACGAGCCGACATCGAGGTGCCAAACCCCCCCGTCGATATGAGCTCTTGGGGGAGATCAGCCTGTTATCCCCGGCGTACCTTTTATCCTTTGAGCGATGGCCCTTCCATACGGAACCACCGGATCACTATGCTCTACTTTCGTACCTGATCGACCTGTATGTCTCTCAGTCAAGCTCCCTTATGCCATTGCACTCTACGCACGGTTACCAAGCGTGCTGAGGGAACCTTTAGAAGCCTCCGTTACTCTTTTGGAGGCGACCACCCCAGTCAAACTACCCACCAAGCAATGTCCCGCACAATGTGCGGTTAGGCCTCAGATAAGCAAAGGGTGGTATTTCAACAATGACTCCACAACGCCTGGCGACGCCGCTTCAAAGTCTCCCACCTATCCTACACATCACTTATCCAAGGTCAATACTAAGCTATAGTAAAGGTGCACAGGGTCTTTTCGTCCCACTGCGGGTAATCGGCATCTTCACCGATACTACAATTTCACCGAGCTCATGGCTGAGACAGTGTCCAGATCGTTACACCATTCGTGCAGGTCGGAACTTACCCGACAAGGAATTTCGCTACCTTAGGACCGTTATAGTTACGGCCGCCGTTTACTGGGGCTTCAATTCAATGCTTCTCCGAAGATAACATCTCCTCTTAACCTTCCAGCACCGGGCAGGTGTCAGGCCCTATACCTCATCTTACGATTTTGCAGAGCCCTGTGTTTTTGATAAACAGTCGCCTGGACCTTTTCACTGCGGCCAGCATTGCTGCTGGCGACCTTTCTCCCGAAGTTACAGGTCTATTTTGCCTAATTCCTTAGCCATGAATCTCTCGAGCACCTTAGGATTCTCTCCTCGACTACCTGTGTCGGTTTACGGTACGGGTGCTTATAATCTAAGTTTAGAGGTTTTTCTTGGAAGCCCTTAGGTACACTATCACTTTGTCCGAAGACTCCGTGTACTATCGCATTTCACCAAAACCTGCGGATTTGCCTACAGGCCTTATAGCTAGGTGCTTCAACGAACTATTCCGTCAGTTCGCGGTACTTTCATCACTCCGTCACCCCATCACAATTATAAGCAGTACGGGAATATTAACCCGTTGGCCATCGACTTCCCCCTTCGGGTACGCCTTAGGTCCCGACTAACCCTCAGCTGATTAGCATAGCTGAGGAAACCTTAGTCTTTCGGTGTGCGGGTTTCTCGCCCGCATTATCGTTACTTATGCCTACATTTTCTTTTCTATCCGCTCCAGCAATACTCACATATCACCTTCGACGCTGAATAGAATGCTCCCCTACCACTTACGTATAAACGTAAATCCATAGCTTCGGTAGTATACTTATGCCCGATTATTATCCATGCTCGTCCGCTCGACTAGTGAGCTGTTACGCACTCTTTAAATGAATGGCTGCTTCCAAGCCAACATCCTAGCTGTCTGGGCAGACAAACCTCGTTTATTCAACTTAGCATACATTTGGGGACCTTAGCTGATGGTCTGGGTTCTTTCCCTCTCGGACATGGACCTTAGCACCCATGCCCTCACTGCTGGTAAACATTATATAGCATTCGGAGTTTGTCAGGAATTGGTAGGCGGTGAAGCCCCCGCATCCAATCAGTAGCTCTACCTCTATATAACTATATCCAGCGCTGCACCTAAATGCATTTCGGGGAGTACGAGCTATTTCCGAGTTTGATTGGCCTTTCACCCCTACCCACAGGTCATCCGAAGACTTTTCAACGTCAACCGGTTCGGACCTCCACTATGTGTTACCACAGCTTCATCCTGCCCATGGGTAGATCACACGGTTTCGCGTCTACCATTACTGACTGAAGCGCCCTATTAAGACTCGCTTTCGCTACGGGTCCGTGACTTAATCACTTATCCTTGCCAGCAACGGTAACTCGTAGGCTCATTATGCAAAAGGCACGCCGTCACCCCACTAAAGGGCTCCGACCGCTTGTAGGCGTATGGTTTCAGGATCTATTTCACTCCGTTATTCACGGTTCTTTTCACCTTTCCCTCACGGTACTGGTTCACTATCGGTCTCTCAGGAGTATTTAGCCTTGGCGGATGGTCCCGCCGGATTCAGACAGGGTTTCACGTGCCCCGCCCTACTCAGGATACCACTATGTATTATATCTCTTACTCATACAGGACTATCACCCTCTGTGGTGCAACTTTCCAGATGCTTCTGATTCAATTTACATACAATGTCGTGGTCCTACAACCCCAGTATTGCCGTAACAACACTGGTTTGGGCTAATCCGCTTTCGCTCGCCACTACTCACGGAATCACTTTTGTTTTCTCTTCCTCCGCCTACTTAGATGTTTCAGTTCAGCGGGTTCGCCCCCTATCGGGTACTATATCTTCAATATAGTGGGTTGCCCCATTCGGATATCTGCGGATCACATCGTATGTGCCAATCCCCGCAGCTTTTCGCAGCTTATCACGTCCTTCTTCGCCTCTGAGAGCCACAGGCATCCCCCATACGCCCTTATTTTGCTTATTGTACTTTATATGTGCGTTATTGCTAACACACAACTGTGCTTTCTATATTTTTCTACTTTGTATTTATCTCAATATGTCAATGAACGTGTGGCATCTCGCCACTGACAAAAATATCAGCGACTTTAGCCGGATGTGGAGAATATCGGAGTCGAACCGATGACCTCCTGCGTGCAAGGCAGGCGCTCTAGCCAGCTGAGCTAATCCCCCATTCTTCTTTTTTGAATGTTGAATTTTGAATGTTGAATTAATATCCAATCCTCAACTTCCAGAATTTCCTTTTTTTACCTAAAATAAGAAGAGATTTAGTAGTCCCGGGCAGACTCGAACTGCCGACCCCTACATTATCAGTGTAGTACTCTAACCAGCTGAGCTACGAGACTATATTTCTTTAGAATCTTACCTACTTAGCAACTCAGTTACTCAGCAGCTTTCTTCCAGCTCTCTTACTTTAAATTTTTGAACTAACAGCGAGAGTAAGTCTTTTACTTATCACTCATTACAAACCTTGCGATCGTGTCTCTAGAAAGGAGGTGTTCCAGCCGCACCTTCCGGTACGGCTACCTTGTTACGACTTAGCCCCAGTTACCAGTTTTACCCTAGGCAGCTCCTTGCGGTCACCGACTTCAGGTACCCCCAGCTTCCATGGCTTGACGGGCGGTGTGTACAAGGCCCGGGAACGTATTCACCGGATCATGGCTGATATCCGATTACTAGCGATTCCAGCTTCATGGAGTCGGGTTGCAGACTCCAATCCGAACTGTGACCGGCTTTATAGATTCGCTCCCTGTCGCCAGGTGGCTGCTCTCTGTACCGGCCATTGTAGCACGTGTGTAGCCCAGGACGTAAGGGCCGTGATGATTTGACGTCATCCCCACCTTCCTCACGGTTTGCACCGGCAGTCTTGCTAGAGTTCCCGACATTACTCGCTGGCAACTAACAACAGGGGTTGCGCTCGTTATAGGACTTAACCTGACACCTCACGGCACGAGCTGACGACAACCATGCAGCACCTTGTAAAGTGTCCGAAGAAAAAACTGTTTCCAGTCCTGTCACTCTACATTTAAGCCCTGGTAAGGTTCCTCGCGTATCATCGAATTAAACCACATGCTCCACCGCTTGTGCGGGCCCCCGTCAATTCCTTTGAGTTTCAAACTTGCGTTCGTACTCCCCAGGTGGGATACTTATCACTTTCGCTTAGCCACTCAGAATTGCTTCCGAACAGCTAGTATCCATCGTTTACGGCGTGGACTACCAGGGTATCTAATCCTGTTCGCTCCCCACGCTTTCGTCCATCAGCGTCAATGTATTATTAGTAACCTGCCTTCGCAATTGGTATTCCATGTAATATCTAAGCATTTCACCGCTACACTACATATTCTAGTTACTTCATAATAATTCAAGCTCTACAGTATCAATGGCAGTTCGACAGTTGAGCTGCCGGATTTCACCACTGACTTATAAAGCCGCCTACGGACCCTTTAAACCCAATGATTCCGGATAACGCTTGGATCCTCCGTATTACCGCGGCTGCTGGCACGGAGTTAGCCGATCCTTATTCTTACGGTACCGTCAGCCCTCTACACGTAGAGGGGTTTCTTCCCGTATAAAAGCAGTTTACAATCCATAGGACCGTCATCCTGCACGCGGCATGGCTGGTTCAGACTTGCGTCCATTGACCAATATTCCTCACTGCTGCCTCCCGTAGGAGTCTGGTCCGTGTCTCAGTACCAGTGTGGGGGATCTCCCTCTCAGGACCCCTACCCATCATTGCCTTGGTATGCCGTTACCATACCAACTAGCTAATGGGACGCATGCTCATCTTGTACCGAAGTTCTTTAATATAGAAAAGATGCCAGTTCTATATACTATGGGGTATTAATCCGGATTTCTCCGGGCTATCCCCCAGTACAAGGCAGATTGCATACGCGTTACGCACCCGTGCGCCGGTCTCAAGGAAGCAAGCTTCCTCTACCCCTCGACTTGCATGTGTTAGGCCTGCCGCTAGCGTTCATCCTGAGCCAGGATCAAACTCTTCATCGTATATTTTTAATATTTTTACGATCTTTTTTGCTAGGTCTGTTTTTTTCGATAAATCGAGTTTCTTACTCTCTCTTTATGCTGTCAATCCAATATGTCTATGAACGTGTTCTTCTGTTTTGTTTCGCTTCAGTCACGCAGCCTCTCGGCGTTTGTTTCTCAAAGCGGCTGCAAAAGTACAACTTCTTTTTAATCCCGCAAGCTTTTTTCAAAAAAAAATTTCTTTTTTATTTCTAAAGCTTTTCCGTTAAAGAAGCAGTGATTGCGGCCAGTGTTTCATTCCTGAAACGGGAAGGCAAAGATACTATCTTTTTTCCCTAACCTGCAAATCTTTTTTCCTCTTTTTTTTCGGATTTCTTTAAGACTTACTCCTTATTAAAGTAAAGCTCAAATTGCGGTATCATTATCTCAAAGTACGTCGCTCGTTTTGCGGTTGCAAAGGTAGACAAGTTTTTCATTTCTGCAAATATTTTCTGAACTTTTTTTTCGAAGCCTTTTTAAGCTCCTCCCTTTATTTAAAAGGGTTTCCAGTTAATATCACTCTCTAAAAGAACTCGCTGTTATTGCGGGTGCAAAAGTAGCAAACTTTTCTTTTCTCACAAACTTTTTCCGAATTTTTTTCTGATTATTTTTTCTCAGTAACCCCACCTATATAATAAGCGGTCCGGTAAGCTGTTTTTCTAAGAACGTGTGCCT
>NZ_JUIW01000014.1 GCF_004151245.1 Flavobacterium beibuense | reverse complement strand
AAGGTATATTTTTCTCATGTGTTTATGTGCTAATAATTAGTAAAAAGAAAGGGGTTGGGTTTAATAACCCCTTTTCTTTTGGTTTAGTTCTCTCTATTAATGTAAACCCAACCCGTTTTGCTGGTACCATCGTTTAGCTCAAGTGAGTAGAAATATGTTCCTGTTGGAAGTTCTTTTCCGTGTTTGTCAAGACCATACCACTCATCACTATAATCTGTTTTACTGTAAACCTCTTTACCGTAACGGTTAAAGATGCTCAGTTTGATTACTCCAAGACCTGAAAGATCGAAGTTATCGTTCATGTTATCACCATTTGGAGAGATACCACGAGGAATTGTACAAGCTGCATTTTCAACATTATACACAAGAACCGATGAACAGATATCGCCACCCGCAGGGGTTACGGTTACCATATAGTCACCTATTTCCTCAGCAATAGCTGTAACATCAGTACTTATAATAGCTCCGTTTGGATCAGTCCACTCAATAAGAACTGTTTCCTCAGTATAATACTCCTCATCAAGAATCACTTCAAGTGTATAACGACCGCCTATACAACCACCTGTAACTTCAATTACCGGTGTAGCAACAAGAGAAACCATAAAGCTGCTCTCATCTGTACAGTTTGCCGGTGCAGTACCAGATTCCGTATAGATATAAATCATCTGATCTGTTGTTATCTCAGTACCTGCAGCAAGTGTTTCACCTTCAGGCGTATGATATGTATTATTAGGACTAAGTACAGGTAATATATAGCTATCACAAGCAACGACATCCTCCATAATATCGGCAACAGGTATTGAAGTAACGGTTACAAATACCGACTGGGTAGCCTCACAACCTGAGTTGTTAACCGTAACTTCATAAGTACCTTCTCCTGTAACGGTAACACTACTTCCTGTATCAGGTAATGCGTCTCCATTGTAAGTCCATGAGTAAGTAACATCCGGTGATGCAGGATCGAAGTTATTAGCTGTAAGATCGATAGTTACACCTGTAGTACCCTCACAGATATTAAAGTCGCCACCCATATCAAAATCAGGTGTAAGATCCTGAATGATAAGGTTAAAGTTAAGCATGCCTACACACCCTGTTGGTGTGTACTCTACCCTTACATAAATTGTCTGTAATTCAGCAACGGTATTTTCATATACAGGACCTATAGGGTTAGCATTATCCTGGGCATCAGCTTCAGAAGCGTGGTAAGAAATTACAAAATCAGCAACATCATAACCTTCAATTACACCAGCCTCAATAAGAGCAGTATTAGAAGCGAAATCGAAAGTAGTAAATCCACTTGCATCACAACCTATAAGGTCTACAGGAGTACCTACAGTTTCTTCTACAGGAACATAGAACTCAACTCGTTTGTTACCTTCCAGTGAACATGTAGAACCTGTATAAGTCGCAACTACCCTATAGTCATTTGTCTCTGAAACGGTAAGTGAAGCATCTGTTTCATTTTCAATTACGGTAGCATTTCCATCCTCATCAACAGTAGACCAAACAAATTCGTAATCGTCTTCGTTTAAACCTGTTTCGATAACAGAAACATCCTGATCACAGATAGCCGTTCCGTCTACAACGGTAAGGTCAAGACCTAAATCAAGTCCTCCGATATCAAAACTACCACCCGCAAGGAATACGGCTGAGTTAAATGACTGGTCTCTATAATCGGCAATTACAAGCTTGATATGATACTGGTTACCCGGTATTACATCTCCGGCAGCTGTAAGAACTACTGTTTGGCCTCTATAAGCAATAGCTGAACCATAAGGATTACCCTGATTAAAAGAACCAAAGTATTCCGGATTAACAGAATCACAACCTGCATTATAAGCACCATTCCTTATGTTTACAACCGACACCGGTACGGTTGTTCCCGGTAAAACAGCTAAGTTAACCGGAGTAGGATCTTCTTCCTCTAAATTAGTCAGGATAAATGCAAACGCATCTCCATAACTACACTGGAAAGTACCGTACTCATTTGAAGCAAATAGGAAATCAAACGTTATCTGGTTTGTTAACGGTACGAAATCAAATTCTAATATAGAAGCATTATAAAGAGGATCTGTGTTACCCTGTTCAGCTATAATTGCAGCTAAGTCGGCATCACTTCCCCATCCTGAACCACTTAAACCTCCATTATTGTTAGGATAAGGCCCAGGAGCTTCGTTTATACTTCCTGTCGCTAATATTACACCGTCATTGAACGGGAAGCTTGAGTTGTTAAAGTTAAAGTAACCGATACTACCCGATCCTCCAAAATCAGAACCTGACTGGGAAGTAATATTAGATACAAGAGCACACTCAGAACCGATAAGTACTGTTTCTACAAGCTGCTCCGGTGTAAATGTTGTATCGTTTACAAGAATTGAACCTGCAGGAGTAGCTACACATATATCAAAAGTAGATGTTTGATTAGGATTTGAAGAAGAAGAATATACCCTAACCTTATAAGTAGTTCCCGCTGTTAAGTTCTGAGCTAAACTTTGAGTAGAAGTACTACAGTAAAGCTGTGTAAGTGTGCCACACTCGTCACCTTCATAAAGTACATGGTAAAGACCTGCTGTACTTCCCTGAATATTATTTATGGTAATAAAATGAGTTGTATTTACTGCCGTAAATTCAAACCATATGTCATCATCTGCAACACCTGTACAAGTATTTCCTTCTGTTGAAGCCGTAGCTGAGAAAATAGTACCAGAACCTGATTCCACACACTCTGAACTTGGATTAGCAATTATAACTGTAGCCTCTGCACACTCGTCGTTTGCCGGCGGCGGCGGCGGTGTACCTACACAAAGATCAAAACTTGATGTTTGAGGTAACGAAGATGAAGAGTAAAGTCTAATCTTATAAGTAGTACCCACTGTTAGGTTTTCTGCAAAACTCTGAGTTGTAGAGTTACAGTAAAGCTGTGTCAACGCACCACACTCATCTCCCTCATAAACAGCATGATAGAAAGAGTTAGACGGTGTAATATTTGAAAGGGAAATTATATGCTTAGTACTAGTCGCAACAAATTCAAACCATATATCATCATCATCACTACCAAAGCATGTATTAGCTTCTGCCGAAGCGGTTGCTGAATAAACAGATCCTGATACGGTTTGCCCACAAAGCTGATCTGGATTAACCGGTACAGGAATTGCATCGGCACACTCATCGTTTGCCGGTGGAGACGGTGGTGTTGTTACACAGATATCAAAATCTGCAAGCTGGCCCGGTAGAGATGTATAAGAATATACTCTTATTTTGTAAGTAGTACCAACAGTTAACCCTGTTGCAAAACTCATCCCGTTAGCACAATATAGCTGCGTTAAAGGATCACAATCATCACCTTCGTAAACAACATATTACAAGACAGTTAAGTTACCTACTATGTTTAAAATAGATATAACGTGAGTATCGTTTGTTGCAGTGAATTCATACCATGTATCGTCATCTTCAGTTCCTGTACATGTACTTCCCTGAGTAGATCCCGTTGACCATGAAATAGTACCAGCAACTACCTGATCACATGTTGGAGTTGCATTAACCGGAACCTCAATTGCATTAGCACATTCGTCATTTACAGGCGGCGGCGGTGGCGTCCCTATACATAAATCGAAAGTAGTAGACTGAGGTGCCACAGATGTAGAAGAGTATATCCTTACATAGTATGTATTACCAACTGTTAATCCTGATAAAATAGGCGATGTAGAAGTAGTACAGTTAAGCTGCGTTAAAGCTCCGCACGTACTACCTTCATAAACAACATTATAAAGCGTTGTTGAACCTCCTGTAACATTTATGTTAAGTGTATGAGTTTCACTTGTAGCTTCAAACGTAAACCAAACATCATCATCATCTGTACCATAACATGAGTTTGGCTCCAGTGAACCTGTTGCCCATGCAATAGTACCAGAAGTTACGTTTCCGCATTCTAAGTCAGAGTTAGTTGTAACCGCTATAGCATCAGCACACTCGTCGTTTGCCGGTGGCGGTGGCGGTGTACCAACACAGAAATTAAACGTAGTATTTTGTTGGCCTATAGAAGTACTTGTATAAATCCTTACATAATATGTCTGGCCAATAGTAAGACCTCCTGCAATACTTGTATTATTTGTAGTACAGTAAAGCTGAGTCATAGATCCGCATGAAGTTCCTTCATACAGTGTATGATACATAAAAGTGCTGCTACCTGCAACATTATTAAGGTTAATAGTATGTGTTATACTGGTAGCCACAAACTGATACCATACGTCGTCATCGTCTGTACCAAAACATGTATTAGGTTCTGCCGATCCTGAAGACCATGCAACTGTTCCCGCAACTGAGTTTGTACATTCAAGATCTGGGTTTGTTAAAACCACAGTAGCATCTGCACACTCGTCGTTTGCCGGTGCCGGTGGAGGTGTACCTATACACAAGTCGAATACCGATGTTTGACCAGGAGCAGTAGTAGATGAATATATCCTTACATAGTAAGTTTGACCAATAGTTAATCCACCAACTAAACTACTATTCGTAGTACTACAACTTATATTAGTTAAAGAACCACATGTACCCGTATATACTCCATGGTATAAAAGTGTTGTACCACCTGTAATATTATTAACATTAATAGTATGAGTAGGATTACTTGCTACAAATGAGAACCAAACATCATCATCAGCACTACCCGTACAGGCATTAGTATCCAATGATCCTGTTGACCAGGCTATTGTTCCTGAAGTAACTGACGTACAGTTTAAATCAGAATTTACCGTAACACTAAGCGCATTGGCACAGTCGTCATTTACCGGCGGCGGCGGCGGTGTACCAATACAAACATCAAATACCGAAGTTTGTGGGGTTGATGCTGTAGAGTATACTCTCACATAGTAAGTATCTCCTATGGTAAGTCCTCCTGCAATACTGTTATTTGGGTTACTGCAATACAATTGAGTCAGCGTACCACAACTACCCGAATATAATACATGATCCAATGCAGTAGTACCGCTTACAATATTATTAAGATTAATTGTATGAGAAGTACTTGTAGCTACAAATGAGAACCACACGTCGTCGTCGTCTACACCAGTACAAGTATTAGCTTCAGCAGAACCCGTAGCAGAATAAATTGTAGCTGTTACAAACTGTGCACAACTTAAATCTGAATTAACAGGAATAGAAGTAGCTGTAGCACATTCGTCATTTGCAGGTGGCGGTGGCGGTGTACCTAAACATACATCAAATGCTGTAGTTTGGTTAGCCGCAGAAGTCCATGAATATACTCTAACATAATACGTCTGACCAACAGTTAAACCTGTAGCCGTACTTGTATTAGGATCACTACAGTAAAGCTGAGTCATTGTTCCACAGCTTGTCCCTTCATATACAACGTGAACCAGGTTAGTGGTTCCGCCTGTAATATTAATAAGATCTATTATATGAGATGTATTAGTAGCAACAAAAGTAAACCATACGTCATCATTTGCCGTACCCGTACATGTAGTTGGTTCCGCTGAAGCAGAACCACCATTTATAGTACCAGGCGTAGTTACGGCACAAATATTTGTTGGGTTAACCGTTAGTGTAGTTGCGTTAGCACATTCATCATTACCCGGAGATGTATTAAAGCTGTAAGGCCCTGCCCAATCACTGTTATTGTTATTTCCACAAACAGATCTTACATAATATTTGTAAGGAGTTGTAGGTAGTAATGGAGAAACAGTAGTTGAATTACCGTCAACAATATCACCTGAACCGTCAGGAGCTTCCGTAACCGGCATAACTTCTATTTCGTACTGAGCCGAACCACCTGTCCAGGATAAAGTAGCTGATGTATCTGTAACATCAGTAGCAGTTAAATCTGTAGGTGGTAAACACTGTTCAATAATGCTTACATCGTCAATTAACCAACGATCCTGAAAGTCACCTTCCATAAGGAAAGCAACATGATAGTTTTGACCTACAGTACCCGGTAAACTTAATACAATTTCATTGTACTCTGTTTGAGTTGGATTGATAAATGCTTCCGTATATGTTGAAACAACCGTATAAGAAGCTAGGTCTGTAAGATCAGCTCCGGCAGGAGCCATTAAAATTTTGTAAACTGTTCCCTGGTTACCAGGTAAGGTCAGTCTTGACCAAAAACGCAGCTGCCCGTTTGCAGGCATTTCAAAAGATGGCGTTACCAACCAGTCTTTTGCGGGGTCTCCGTCATCAGAGACATTCTCGCGATCGATAAAAGCTGCATAATCTCCGGTTTTGGGAGGATAAGTTGCATTTGCTGCAATCACTGTTTGCTTCCATTGCTGGAGCATTCCTATGCCATTATTATGCCTTGTCCAGCCTGTCGGAGGGAAGGTTGCACCTTCAAATCCTTCAGCCGGATCAATTCCTTGTGCAAAGCTGCACAGCGTTAATAATGACATGAAAAAAAATAAAGTAAATTTTTTCATGATAGTGGTAGTTATATTTTAGGACCCGAAAATAATTTATCTAAATTTTATATTTAGCTTTTTATCAAAAAAAAACAAATTTTATTATGAATGTTATATTTGTAAAGAAATATCCTATTTTGAAAAAATATTTCAAAAAACACTTAAATAACCTTTTAATTTTAAAATATCAATAAATATTTATCTTAAAAAGCATTTATTTTAGAAGGAAAAAAAGAACTTTAAACATCTTAAAATTTAGAAATAAATTAAACAAATTACGAAAACATCAATTTTACAACCACACTGAAAATCAACGCAAAACAAATTTTCATTAATAATTATTCTATAAATTTAACAATGATTAAATTTTAGATAAACAGAAAACATTTCTTCTTCTACTTTAAATTTCAGTAAACTTATATGGAATTAAAAAAGAATATCTCTATTTGGTGGGGGCCGCCTAAGGATTTTAATCCAAAGCAGGATAAACGCAGGGTTAGTTGGCTTGAACTGTTTTACGACCTTGTATATGTAATTGCCATAGCCCGTATTACTCATCATCTATCCCACAATATGAGTTTTGAGGGATTCACTGAAAATATATGCCTGTTTTCCTTAATCTTTTGGGGGTGGCTTAACGGCAGCCTGCATCACGACCTTCACGGAAATCAGGGACTACGTACAAGACTGATGATGCTTTGGCAAATGATGATTATTGCCGCCCTTTCAATAGCAATAAACAAAACACACGAAAATTATACACTTGTAACCATAATTTTCATGATCATGCAGCTTTATATTACCTACCAATGGTGGAGTGTGGGGCTATATGACAAATCACACCGAAAATACAGCTGGCCCTACACCACCCTTTTCCTTATTGCTTTTTGCTTAATGGGAATATCATTATCTGTTTCACATTATTGGTTAAGGTTACTATTTCCGCTAGTTCTTATATGCAATTATATTCCGCCTTTTATTGCCCATAAACTTTTGTTGCGTTCTTCTCAACGCCTTGACTTATCTTCCAGTATGTTTGAGCGTTTGGGGTTATTTACCATAATTATTTTTGGCGAATTGGTATTAGGTGTGGTTAACGGTATAGGCGAGATTGAAACTTTAACTTTTACAAGCTGGATAAATTTTGCAATTGGTATTTCTGCTGTGTTTTCGCTCTGGTGGATATTTTTCACGTTTGTATCTTCCAGAGAGGTTAAAAAGGGGCTAGCCAGAGCCTCCCTATTGGAAATACTCTACATACCAACACTTATAGCACTTGGGTTTATCGCTGCTGCCCTACCCGCTTTTTTAGCCGAAAATGACTTTACTTATAACCTGCAACAAATACTTGGTTTTGGAATAGCTGTATTTTTATTCTGTATTTTCCTTATTATGGAATTACTGGAATATCCTGAGGTTTTTGATACCCTGAAAAAGCCAATGCGTTTTTCTCTTTTAGTTACTTCTATCCTATTCTTTCTTCTTTCTTTAGTACAACTCGATATATCGGTTACATGGTACTTAGCCTTAACAGTATTTATTTTATCGGTAGAAATTACATACCTAAACTATAAATACTATAGGAAATTAATAAAAGAAGGAATTGACCCTTCTGAAGTATAAACTAATAAAAAGAAAAGCCTGCTCATTATAAGCAGGCTTTTCAACATTGCCGGATAATATGTTACAATTATTATCCACGGGTTAACCAACCTCTTCTGCTTGCAGTAGCAATTGCATAAGGGGTTATCCAAAACAAACCAAAGGTGTATAAAATACTATAGGAATATGCCCAAAAAGATTCGGACACGTTATGTCGTTTTGCATAAAACAATACCGGAAAACTTGAATAAATAAGTATCCCCAGGAAAATGGAACTTAAGAACAGTACAGGGTGCATTGCAATAAAAATAAACATCGCTACTATTAACGGATAAGCCATTATAAGTTTTAACCACTGGTTTACAAACAATAATCTTGTACCGGCTTTAGAACCCTCCCTAAAATCTTTAAATACAAATTTTGCCATCATAATGTTTTCGCGAACGTTGCTCCTTCCCCATCGTATAAACATTTTATACAGTCCTTTATATTTTTCGGGCACATTAGTAAATACATAAGCGTTTCGCTGGAATCTTACCTCATATCCTTGTTTCAATATCATATTGGTCATGGCGCGGTCTTCACCAATATCTGATGGCTGACCCATAAATGTTTGATTGATCCACTCTTCAAGACAGGCAAATACTGCCTTACTTCTGTACGCAGAAAGTGCCCCCGGAGTACAAAGTACAGAACCTAACATACTCTCTGCAGAGCGCATAAACTCAAAGCTAAGCACAAAGCTCACATTAAGCATTTTTGGGATAATTGCCTTTTTATTGTTAAGCACCCTTACATTACCTGCAACTGCACCACATTTTTCGTTAACTACAAAAGGGCTTACCATGTTGCGAAGTGTATCAGGTTTTACTATTGAATCACTGTCTATAGTTACAAAAACTTCACCTGTACCCATTTTAAAGCCACGATATAAGGCATGACGTTTACCCATATTTTTAGACTGTTGATAAACAGAAACCCTGTTTCCCAACTCTTCTTTTGCTTTTAACATCCATTGCCAGGTATCATCTTTACTCCCATCATCAATAGCTAACAACTGTAATTTACCTTCAGGAAAATCACTTGCAGCTATGCTCAATAATGTATCATAAACCAGCCTTCCTTCATTATAAGCCGGAACAATAACAGTAGTAGTTGGAAGTTGCTTATCCGATACTGATTTAATCGATCTGTATTTAAAATATAGGAATGCATTAAACAGAAAGAAACCTCCTTTAAAAATGAACAATGCTGTCGCTATTATCATTAAGGTAAAACCTAAAACCGAACTCATTCTGTTTGAATGCAGGAGTTCAAAATCCGGCTTCAAAAGAAATACTAAAAAGGCTGCTCCTATCATAAGGAGAAAAGAGCCCGCCAACACCAATAAGTTTACAGTGTTAGCTTTATTTAATTTTTTAAGAGATTTTGGTATACTAATATTTGTAGTCTTTATATTATCAGAAAAAATGGCGCTAGTTTCATTTTTTTCAAGTGATAACATCTTTGGGGTAATTGTATCTCTTTTCATGTTTTTATTATGCAAGGTTAAGTAAAAGTTTTTTCCACCTTTATACAAGGCAAGCCTTGTGCCATCTGGTTTTTTACCCTTTTTTAACTACTTTTTCACAATAAATTCATCTAAACTGTAGAGTTTTTCTACATACAAATCCACAATTCCCCAACAAAAACAACGCTATTAATATTAATAAGTCCTAATATGTAAGTGCAATTCCTGCTCCAAATCCCATATCGCTGTCATAATGGGCAGACAGTGACCAGTATTTGGTTAAAATATACCTGCTACCTACACTATATTCATAATCGGTATTCCAGCTACCCCACAATCTTAGTCGTGATGTAAGAGGGATATCCTCACGTGTAAACTGAAGCCTTACATTACCTTCGTGGTCTACCCTTAAATCGGTTTCCACAAACCATGGCAATACATAAATTACACCTAAACAAGCCACTACCCTTTTGTCTTTTGTACTGGTTTGCCCAAAAAGATTGGTTTCAATCTCATCGGTTTTCCTATACCTGAAATCCCAGCCCGTATATACCGAGAGAAATTGTTTATTATCCAGATAACGGCCTATATGTGCTTCAGTCTCGTAGCCTGACTCATCATTATAACCCAGCCTCCATTCTAAATCTGCAAAATTTCTTGTATTAGCCAGCCTGACCTCGCCATCACTACCGTTAGACTCCAACCCTATATCTGCCGACAAATAATACCTTCTGTCATCATTATATACTTTTTTAAGTGCCGCTGCCGGATCAGGTAATTGCGGATTTGGCGGGGAGTCTTCATAACTGAAAATCCTTCCCATACCAGACATCATGTGGTATAGGATATGACAATGAAAAAACCAGTCGCCATATTCTTCCGATGCGTTAAACTCTATAACATCAGTTTCCATTGGCATAACATCAATTACGTTTTTAAGCGGCGAATATTCCCCATACTGGTTTACTACCCTAAAGTAATGACCGTGCAGGTGCATAGGGTGACGCATCATAGAATTATTTGTAATTACAATACGGATATTTTCTCCCGCCTTTATCAGTATTTTATCGGTTTCAGATATTGTTTTATTATTAACTGTCCATACATACCGGTTCATATTACCGGTAAGTTCAAAGTTCAATGTACGGAAAGGCTTATCGGGCAACGTAGTTTTTACTGGCGATTTAAGCATATCATAATTAAGAGTAACCAATTTTCCTTTGTTCATGTCCATATGCCCCATGTGATGATTATGCTCTTCCATATCCATATCCATATCCATATCCATATCCATATCCATCTTCATTTCTTTACCCTCCATTGCTGCATGGTCATGACTACTCTCCTTCTTTTTAGACTCAGGATACATTACAGCATTCATATCCATTTTTTGGAGACTCATTTTCATGCCCATATCTTTCATATTACCTCCGGTTGTCATCATGTCATTCATCATCTTCATACCTTCAAAGTAATTTAACCTCCCCATAGGCTCCTGATGCTTTTTAGTCCCATCACCCAACCATAATGAGGCATGTCCTATCCTGTCTTCCGATGTTGCCGTAAGCTCATAAGATGTATTGCCCTCAGGAATGGTAACAACAACATCATAGGTTTCGGAAACGCCAATTATAAAACGGTCCACATTTACAGGTTCAACCTCTGAACCGTCTGAAGCTACAACAGCCATTTTACCTCCGGCATAATTAAGCCAAAAATAACTTGATGAACTGCCGTTTATAATCCGTATCCTAACCTTATCTTCTGCTTTAAGCTGTGGTATTTTCTGCTCAGTTACTCCATTCACAAAAAAACGATCGTAATAAACATCACTAACGTCCATAGCATGCATACGCTTAAATTCATTGGTAAATTTTGTTCCCAAGTATCCCTTTGCCAATGCTTCACCATAGTTTTGGGTTGCCCTTTTTTTTATGGCATACCAGTCGGTTTCTCGGTGCAGTGACCTTTCGATTTCATGCGGGTTTTCATCACTCCAGTCGCTTAAAAGCATTACATACTCAGGAATTTTAGGCTCTTCTTTTTTATGAATTATAAAAGCGCCATACATACCCGACTGTTCCTGTAACATGGTATGGGAATGGTACCAGTAAGTACCACTTTGTTTTAAAGGAAATTTATAAGTGTGGACGGTATTACTCTTTATAGGGGCAGTAGTAAGATAAGGTACACCATCCTGCTCGTTAGGTAAGAGCAAGCCATGCCAGTGTATAGATGTAGCATGCATAGCGTTATTATGCACTCTTATCACGGCTGTATCCCCTTCGGTAAAATGAAGTTCAGGCCCCGGTATAGTCCCGTTAATGGCAATTGCCTTTACATTTTTACCGGTATAGTTTACAACGGTATCTGTAACATACAGATCATACTCTGTTACTTTTTGTGCATTAGCCATAAATACCCAAAACAGTAGAAATGGCAAGAAGAGTTTATTTGATATCTGTTTTGCTTTTGCCATACTTAATTCAGTTTTAAATTCTTAATTCTTAAAGAGTTTACGATTACCGATACCGAACTAAGACTCATTGCCAAAGCAGCAATCATGGGTGATAACAGTATCCCGAAAAAAGGGTATAATACACCTGCTGCCAACGGAATACCCAACGCGTTATAAACAAAGGCAAAAAACAGATTTTGCTTAATATTTCGCATAATACCTTCGCTTAGTTCCCTTGCCTTTACTATACCATGCAGGTCGCCTTTTACAAGAGTTATCTGCGCGCTTTCTATAGCTACATCAGTTCCCGTACCCATTGCTATACCTACATGGGCTTTAGCAAGAGCCGGGGCATCATTAATACCGTCACCAGCCATTGCCACTATCTTACCCTGAGCCTGTAATTTCTTAATTTCATTAAGCTTATCTTCCGGAAGGCATTCTGCTACAAAATGTTTGATTCCCAGCTCATCTGCCACAGCCTTAGCTGTGCTTTTATTATCTCCTGTAAGCATCAACACATCAATTCCCTTCTCCATAAGTGCAGAAATAGCTTTCTTACTCGTTTCCTTAATTGCATCGGTAATGGTTACAAAGCCTTCTACTTTTCCGTCTATACTTATGTAAGATACTGTTTTTCCTGTTTCCTGTTCTTTATTAGCCTGTTGCAACACCTCATCTGTTAGAGAAATTTTAAGCTGTTCCAAAAGCTTTTTGTTACCGACTGCAACCTTCTTATCGTTAGTTATACCTGTTACCCCTTTGCCCGAAACAGCTTCAAACTCTTTTACATTATGCTCCTCTGCACCCAGTTTTTGGGCATGATTAATAATAGCCTGTGCTAATGGGTGTTCACTCTGTTGGTTTAGCGAGGCTATTATTCCTGATAGCTCTTTCTCGCTCATATTTCCTATAGAGACAACTTTATCTACCGATGGCTTTCCTTCGGTAAGGGTTCCTGTCTTATCAGTAATCAATACGTTTACTTTAGCCATATTTTCAAGGGCTTCGGCATTTTTAATGAGTACGCCGTTTTGTGCCCCTTTACCTACTCCTACCATAACCGACATAGGTGTTGCAAGCCCTAAAGCACACGGACAGGCAATAATTAACACAGCAACGGCATTGGCAAAGGCAAATACATAAGCCTGTTGTGAACCGAAGATTGCCCAAATAATAAAGGTTACAATAGCAATAACGATTACAATAGGTACAAAATAGCCTGATATCTTATCGGCCAGTTTTTGTATAGGTGCACGTGAACGGCTGGCATCATTAACCATGTGTATAATTTGGGAAAGAAGGGTTTCTGATCCTACACGCTCAGCAGTCATTAAAAATGATCTTGAGCCGTTTATGGTACCTGAACTTACCTTATCGCCTTCATTTTTGGTTACAGGTATAGGTTCTCCGGTTATCATAGACTCGTCTATACTACTGCTTCCTTCTTTTATGGAACCATCAACAGGGATCTTTTCTCCGGGTTTAACCCTTAAAATATCACCTGCTTTTATATCATTTATATCAATAACTTTTTCAGTCCCGTCAACTACTACAGTGGCTTCGGTAGGTGAAAGTTTCAACAATTCTTTTATCGCTGTATCGGTATGGGTATGCGCCCTTGCTTCCAGTAATTGCCCTAACAGCACCAGGGTAAGTATAACTGTAACTGCTTCAAAATATAGATATACGCTACCTCCATGCCCTTTAAACTGATTGGGGAATATAGAAGGGAAAAACAGTCCTGTTATACTAAAAACAAATGCCGCTGCTGCCCCAACACCTATTAGGCTAAACATATTAAGCTTCCATGTTTTAAATGATACCCAAGCCCTTTCAAAAAACATCCAGGCAGCATAAAAAACAACCGGTAACGAAAGAGCAAACTGAATCCAGTTTGAAACGGTATGCGATACATGTTTTGAGATAGGGTTACCCGGAATCATCTCTCCCATTGCAATAACAAATATGGGAATAGTGAAGACCATAGCGACCTTAAATTTCTTAACCAGCATTTTATAGGTTTCGTCTTCCTCTTCCTGAGGTTCTAAAGGTACCAGATCCATCCCGCAAATAGGACATGCACCCGGTTGATCTTTTATAACCTCAGGATGCATAGGGCATGTGTATTGCTTTTTCTTTGGGGTAAGGTCAGGGGCTTTTTCAAGATTCATCCCGCACACAGGGCAACTGCCGGGTTTATCATAAGTCTTATCCCCCTCACAAAACATAGGGCAATAGTATTTACCGCCTTCTACTTTATGAGAATGGTTATGGTGGCTATGATTGTGATGTTCGTGATTATGATGTGTGTGCTCTCCTTCTTTTGGAGGTTCAGTACTTATAATATATTTACTGCCTGCCTCAGAAAGCTTTTCCTGAAGTTTTTCTATGGGTATGTGCTCTTCCATAGTAACTTCTGCTATCGGCGGGTTAAGGGAAACTGTAGCTTCAACTCCCTCTATCTCATTTAATGTTTTTTCAACCTTAGTGCGGCAGCCGTTACAGCTCATCCCCTGTATAGTATATGTATGTTTCATAGTTATTTACCTTTAAAAATTATTACCCGAAGTAATAGTATAAAGGTACTACTTAACAAAAGAACAGGTATTACACTATTTTTGGTTTATCCTTTAAAATTTACGTTTGTTGCGTTTTGGCGCTTAATTATTGAGATGAATTATTTAGTATATTTAATTCACTAAAAACAGTACCTATGAAAGGCTTTCTAACTATCGTTTTGCTTGTTATTTCTAACACATTTATGACTTTAGCCTGGTATGGGCATTTAAAGTTCTCTGAATGGAAATGGTTTAATAAACTGGGACTCGCAGCCATAATAGTAATAAGCTGGGGCATAGCCTTGTTTGAATATGTTTTTCAGGTTCCGGCAAATAAAATTGGTTTTAAGGAAAATGGCGGACCGTTTAATTTAATTCAGCTAAAAGTAATTCAGGAGGTTATTACCCTTATTGTATTTGCTGTCTTTACAATCCTGTTCTTTAAAACCGAAAACTTCAGGCCTAATCATATAATAGCCTTTATATTTTTAATCCTGGCTGTTTTTTTTGCCTTTAAAAAGTAAACTATTGTTTTATTACAATTTCTGTACTTTTTAAATTTTCAGATTTTGCCGTAAGTATAATTTCATCACCGCTTCCGTCTGCCTGTACAATTAACTGCGCATAACCATTAAACAGTTTTCTATGCCAGTCCTCAGCTGGTGTTATTACCTGTATAACTCCGGGATTAGTATTCACCACATCCCAGTCATGTTTCTTATAAACAGGCGTAGCAACTATATGTATAGTGTTGGTTCCTTTTTTAAGAACCGAAGCAGTCAATACAAACTTTAAAGGATCTTCCGCCGAAGCAGTTACCTTATTGCCGTTTACGAATACAACAGCCTGCGTTCCTATCTTTTTATAGAAGAAGGTTATTTTATCCTTATCTAAACCGCCTATAAGTTCAAAATTTCCCTTATAAACGTAAGAAGGTGACTGGTTTTTATAATTCCTGTCTTTAAAAGCCTCTTTCCAGTTACTATCAGGGTAAGAAACTAACAAATTAGGCAACTCTTCAGATGACAATCCCTGTTCCTGTAATCCTTCTATGTTAATTAAACTGATTACATCCAGAAACTTATCCTTTTCTAACGATGTTGGGTTACCGTTACCAACCCCTATAATCTTACCACCGCCCTTAATAGAGAATGTAATATCGTTATCGGCAGTTGCCACGTGAAGTCCATTTTTATCTGTTACTTCAATAATAACTATAGCCAAATCATTACTATCAGTTAAGGTTTTTTTGTGAGGTGTAAGCTTTACATTTTTAGCTTCTCCTGTTGTTTTTTGTATTTGGGTAAGCAGTCTTTTACCATTTTTATAGCCTATTGCCTTTAACTCTCCGGCTTTGTATGGAACCTGCCATTCTAAATGCCCGTTTTGCTCTATTTTCTTTCTACCAAAACTTTTATTATTGAGGAAAAGTTCTACCTCATCACAATTTGAGTATATCCATACCGGAATCTCCTCTCCTTCCTTTCCTTTCCAGTTCCAGTGAGGGAATATATGTAATACAGGTTCGTTACCCCACCATGATTTTAAATAATATACATTGTGTTTAGGAAAGCCGCAAACATCCATCATCCCAAAATAAGAAGTTACCGAAGGCCAGCCATAAGGCGTGGGTTCCCCGCGATAATCAAAACCTGTCCAAATAAACATTCCCGACAGATAAGGCCTTTCAGCATAAAACCTCCATCCTTCTTCAATACTGTAAAAAGTAGGCCTTGGCTTCTTGTCATAAGCAGCTTTGTAATGCTTATCGTCATCCGTAAAATATACACCTCTGGTGGCAAAAGTAGATCCCTCCTCGGTTCCCATACCCGGTTGTTGTTTAAAATCATTTCTGTGAGCATCAATATCGCCGTTACCCAGATAATTATATCCCATTACCTCTACAACAGAGGATATACCACTCCTGAAACCACTGCTTATACCTACCGTCACAGGCCTGGTACTATCAAGGCTATGCGAATACTCCTGCATGGTTTGTGTAATGCGTTCTCCTATAACATTACCCTCAATATTCCATTCCTCATTCCCAACCGACCAGCATATAATACTTGGATGGTTACGGTCACGTTCAATCATTCTTTTTAAGCTGCCTAAATGGTATTCGTTTATACCCATAAGTCGGGTTTCATCAATAACCAGCATTCCAAGCCTGTCGCAGGCTTCAAGCAGTTCGGGTGTTGGCGGATGATGTGAGCAGCGATAGGCATTGCTTCCCATATCCTTTAATTGTTTAATACGCCAATATTGAAGTTCATCAGGTATAGCAGTACCCACACCGGCATGATCCTGATGATTGTTCGTTCCTTTTAGCTTTACGCTTTTACCGTTTAAATAAAAACCTGTTTCGGGATCAAAGCGGAAAGAACGTATACCAAACATTGTTTCATACCTGTCGATTATCCTTCCGTTTTGCTTTACTTCTGTAACCAAACAATACAGATTAGGAGTTTCCAAATCCCATAATTTCGGATTTGTAACTTTCAGTATTAAGGTAAAATCGGTGTTTTTATAAAAACCGGGTGCCCGGCCTTTTCCTGTTACAGAAGTAACTTTTTCCCTTTCAGGGTTTAAAACAGTTTGCGTTACTTCAATGTCCCCTTTATAATTACCTTTATTTATTATCGTGGCAAGTGCAGTAACCATTGCATAGCCATCATGTACTTCGGTTGTTATGTATGTACCGTTTTGAGCCACGTGCAAAGGGTTAGTTTTTTGCAGCCATACATGTCTGTAAATCCCTACTCCTTCATAAAACCATCCCTCCTCCATAGAAGCATCAACACGAACGGAAATGGTATTCTCTCCTCCGTAATTAACGTATTCGGTCACATCATATTCAAAACTGTCATATCCGCTTTCTTCAGTACCTAAAAAGTATCCGTTAAAAAACACTTTTGAATTGCGGAAAACCCCGTCAAACTTAAGAGTTATAATACGCCCTAAATCTTCCTGAGGTATAGCTATCTTTTTACGGTACCAACCTATGCTTTTTTCAGAAAAGCCCTTACCTGCCTCCTTAAAACCATGGCTAAAACTGCCTTCCTCACTAAACGACTGTTCTACTGCCCAATCGTGTGGCAAATCAAGAAGGCGCCATGCACGGTCATCAAAAAAAGCTGCCGCTGGGCCATCTCCGTTTCCTGTTTTAGCCAAGTATGAAAAATAAGCTTCCCCATGCCCAAAATCCTTTTCGGTATCGAAAGGATGTCCGAAATTAAAACGCCAATCCTTATCAATTAAAGTAGTTTCTCTTGAGGTAGTTTGAGCTATACAATAGAAAGTTATAAACAGTAAGCCGATTATTAATTGTAAACGAAGTGAGATTTGCTTCATAAAGAGGATTAAATTAAAACACAGCCAATAAAGATATCCGTTTTTCAGCAAGCTGCCTTATAGTATTTTGTCATAGTAATATCTTATATCCTCTTAATAAAAAATCCGCATTGCTTTCACAATGCGGATTCAGGTCAGATTTATTTTAAAAGCTTATAGTGAATTTAAAAATTTAAGAAGGTCTTCCCTTTCGGAAGTCGATAATTCTTTGAACTTATTTTTAGAAGCCTGGGCTTCACCGCCATGCCATAATATAGCCTCAGTAATATTACGCGCCCTGCCATCGTGCATAAAGTTTGTATGCCCGTTTACAGTTTGCACAAGGCCAATACCCCATAATGGCGGAGTACGCCATTCGCTTCCTGTTGCCAGATAATCTGGCGCATTGTCTGCCAGTTCAGGTCCCATATCATGCAATAGCAAATCGGTATAAGGTCGGATAGTCTGGTTTGCATAACCAGAAATTATATAGCTGTTGCCTGTTTGCATTTTTGGCTTATGGCAGGCTATACAGTTAAGGTCTCCAAAAATCTGTTTACCTCTCAATACTGCTTGATCATCATAATTTCTCCTGATAGGTACCGCTAATGCACTTGAATAAAGTACCATCCTGTCGAAACTTATATCTGTAATTTCAGGACTTCCCCCGTTTGGAATACTGTTACAATCTACTCCCGGAGGACAGTTCTCGACAGGGAATATATAAGAAGTAATCCCCATATCCCCGCTAAGTGCTCCTGCAACCTGCTGTTTTATATTAGGCTGATTAGCCTTCCATCCAAAACGTCCCATTTTTTGAGAATCGCTAAGTACATCATATACATAATTGGGCCTTCCTGATATACCGTCTCCATCGGCATCAAATTCGTCGACAAAACCTAAAATAGTAGCTTCAGGTACTGCCTCTAAAAGTCCAAGACCGATAATCTGGTTTGCTATACGCGGAGAAAACATTACACCGGAAGCCAGCGGACCGTAGCCTAAATTGTTTATGGTGTATATTGGTTTTTGCAGTTCTACAGTAGTCCCGTCTGCAAAAGTTTCTGTAATAATCTGGTAAGTAATACCTATCTGTCCTTTTATTGCAGGACCTAAAATTGCATTATCCTGAAGCTGTCCTCCATAAACCGGATCGGGCATTGAGCCACCATGCGGATTTATACCCGAAGTACTTAACCTGATAAGCAGTCCCCTGCCCAGTTCGCCATCGTACATTGGCGGACGGCCACGGCCATCCTTAAAGTGACAGCTTGCACAGGCAACAGCATTATAAAAAGGTCCTAAACCATCGCGTGCCGTAGTGGATGAAGGAGCCGAAACCCAAGTTTGCCTAAAAAAAGAGTTACCCACTCCAAAATCGGTTGCCTGGTCAGATGTTAAGCCCGTATAGGCAAAACCAAAAGCTTCTTCGGTAGCATTGTTTACTGTAGCAACACCTCCAGAATACTGCTCTCCTTCTTCGGGAGCCAGGCTCACATAATCTTCGTCGTTCTTACTGCACCCTGTTGCAATCAGGGCTATGCAGGCAAGCGAACAGATGATTTTTTTCATTACTTTATTTTAACAGCAAAGTGCCTTCTTAAAAAAGAAGACACTTTGTAACTTATTTTATTTGGCGAAAAATTATTCAATAGTAACGCTAATTCCAAGCTTAGCTGCTCCCGCAAGTAAGTTAGGCGCAAGCTGTTCTTGTAAATCAAGCACAGCCGTTTTTACTTTAGCACCTTCTTCAGAGCTGGCACCACCCATAATAGCATAATCAAATGGTATTGCCATTGCGTTAATACTGTTTTCTGTTAATGTAAATGCAGCATCAGTATCATCAGCAATCATGGCATCTGCCTGTTCTACAAGATCTTCCAGAGATGCTCCTGTAATGTTACCGTAAGTTCCTTTATATACATTATACACACCTTTAAAGTTTAAGTAGATATCACGATGTGTATTATCACTAAAGCAAGAATGCTCATCTTCCTGATCCATGTTTGCAAGGGCAACGTCCATACGCTCTACTGCAAGCTCAGCAGCTGCAAGAGTAGTTATCCCTAAATATATATTTTGTAGTGCAGTATCTTCCGGTAAAGCAAGAAATACGTTTCTATAAGCACCACCTTCTTTCCACTGGTCTACAAGGTAAGCCAGATGATCTGTAAGCAAGTCGGCAACTACGTTAAGGTAATCACGTCTTCTGTCCTGGTTAAGAGCCGTACCACCGTCAACAAAGTCCGTATATGGTCTTTGTCCGGGTATCATATCTGCAGGATCTGTCAAATCCTGTCCCCAAAGAAGGAATTCAATAGCATGGTAGCCTGTACTGATGTTTTTCTCACCACCATCTTCGTTAAGGCTGATTAAAAGATCTTTAGTTATTTCAGGATAAGTATCGGTAGCATTAATAATACCTCCGTCTATTACAGTACCGTTATTGTCAACATAATCAATATAATTTTCATCAAGTGGCCATGCGTTAAGCAAACCTTCCGGACCGTTCTCATCATCTATAGGACCGTTAGCAAAACGAAAAGCCTCGGTAGTACCATAACTCTCCCTTGCTGTTTTCCATCTAAGTTTAGCCGTTGTAAAGTTAGCATCAGTAGGGTTAGCTGTAAAAGCGTTAATTGCCTCTTCCAGAGCTACTCCGTCATCATAAGCATTTTTATAATTTTGGTAAACGATATTTGCGTAGTTATCTATAACTTCTGCTTTAGTTACAGCAAAAGATGGTGTGCTTTGATCGTCATCATTGTTACATGATAACATTACCAGTCCGGCAATAGCAACTAACGATAATCCCAGGGTAAGTTTTCTCATTATTATATTGTTTGTTTATTTAATGTTATTTAGATTTATTAAAAACAAGACAAATGTAAAAACTTAAAGAGTATAACAAAAAAATACCTTTAATTTTTTTAAGATTTTTTGATGTTGAAGAAATTATTTATAATAATTATAGATAAGTAAGTTCTGTTTCATACTTTTGCAAAAAAAATTTAAAGAATGAAAAAAGTATTTGCAATAGTTATTTTGGCCGTTGTTGCCTTTGCCTGCTCATCTAATGATAATGAAGGAGTTAACAACAGTCAGAATTATGATCGTACTGCCATACTTACTAACTGGGCCGATAATATAATTGTACCGGCTTACCAAAACTATAATGATAAAGTAAGCGAGCTTTATACTAAAACAACAGATTTTACTCAAAATCCTGATGAAACTAAGCTTAATGAACTAAGAACTGCGTGGCTAAGCGCTTATGAAGCATACCAATATGTTGCTATGTATGATTTTGGTAAAGCATCTATACTTTATCTTAAACAAAGTGCTAACACCTACCCTACCGATGTTGCCGGAATTGAAAACAACATTACTACAGGAAGCTATAACCTTGACACTCAAATACAGTTTAGCAGACAGGGTTTCCCTGGTATCGACTATCTTATTAACGGTCTTGGCGATGATGCACAAACAGTTGCTTATTACAGTAACACTGCTGCAGCCGATTACCTTACTGCTATTACTGCACAGCTAAAAAGTATTGCAGAACAGGTTACTAACGACTGGAATGGTGCTTACAGAAATACTTTTGTAAACAATAACGGAACTTCGGTTACTAGTTCAGTAAATGTTACAACAAACAGCTTCGTGAGAAATTTTGAAAAAGATGTGAGAAGCGGTAAAGTGGGTATCCCTGCAGGTATTTTCTCAAATGGAGTTACTTATGCCGATAAAGTAGAAGCTTACTATAAAAATAATGTGTCAAGAACTCTTCTTAATGCCGGTATTAAAGCACAACAGGACTTTTTTAACGGTAAATCCTTTAACAGTTCTGCTACAGGGCCAAGCTTAAAAAGTGCTCTTGACGGTGTTAATGCCGTAAGAAACGGTGAAAACCTAAGCGCAATCATTAACAATCAGTTTGCTGCTATTTATACTGCAAATAACCAGCTTAGCGAAAGCCTTTCACAACAGGTTACTACAGATAATAATAAAATGCTTAATGCTTATGATGCCATGCAGCAAAATGTAATTTACATTAAACTGGATATGATGCAGGCACTTAACATTACTATTGATTATGTAGATGGTGACGGCGACTAATAATGATTTCGCATATAAAGTCATATTTAAACTCATATACTGATGCCGCAACACTGGCCTTCTACAGGCTGGTGTTTGGTTTTATGATGCTTATGGGACTTGCCCGTTTTGTATCATACGGCTGGATAGACAAATTTTATATTCAGCCAAAATTTCACTTTACATACTATGGTTTTAGCTGGGTTAAGCCTTTTGGGGCCTATACTTATGTCCTGTTCATAATTTGTGCAATTGCAGCATTATGCATGGCTATAGGATATAAATACAGGCTTGCAGCCATAACCTTTTTCCTGAGCTTTACATACATAGAGCTTATGGATAAAACCACATATCTTAATCATTACTATTTTATTTCCATAGTAAGCTTTGTAATGATTTTTTTACCGGCATCGGCCTGTTTTTCTGTTGATGCATATAAAAACCCGCAACGCAACTTTAGCCAGATACCGCGATGGACAGTTGATATACTTAAACTGCTTTTGGCGATAGTATATTTTTATGCCGGGCTGGCAAAACTAAATTCTGACTGGTTATTAAATGCCATGCCTTTAAAAATATGGCTATCGGGTCATGCCGATTTACCTTTAATAGGCCCACTAATGCTAAAAAACTGGGTACATTTTGCCTTTAGCTGGTTTGGTGCCCTATACGACCTGTTTATTGTTTTCTTACTGATAAACAAGCGTACCCGACTTATAGGGTTTGGTTTTGTAGTTATATTCCACCTGCTCACATCACTTCTTTTCCCAATAGGTATGTTCCCGTATATTATGATAGCCTCATCGCTTATATTCTTTAGCAGTAGCTTCCATAAAAAATGCCTTGCCATAATTACTAAGGCTTTCAGGTTACCTAAAATGGCTGTAGAATCAAGTAAAAAATACATACCGCTAAGAGAAGGATTATACAAACTAAGCCTTTCAATACTTACAGTTTTTCTTTTTATTCAGTTAGTATTCCCTTTCAGGTATTTATTATACCCTGGCGAACTGTTTTGGACAGAAGAAGGCTTTAGATTTTCATGGAGGGTTATGCTTATGGAAAAAGCGGGTTATGCACAGTTTATAGTAACCGACTCAGAAACCGGAAAAAGCATACATGTAAACAATGAGGAGTTTCTTACCAGATTTCAGGAAAAGCAAATGTCTTTCCAGCCTGATTTCATATTGGAATATGCCCACTTTTTACACGATTATTATGAAGCTAAGGGTATGAATAACCCAAAAGTATATACCGAGTGCCATGTGGCGCTTAACGGCAGGCTAAGCAGGCCATATATTGATCCTAAAATTAATTTAGCAGACAAAAATGAATCATTTAAACACAAAGACTGGATTTTACCATTTAACGAAACTATTTGGGGGCTTTAGCCTGTTCCTGTTGTTAGTTCCTGTATTTGCTTTTGCGCAAAACACTATTTCGGGCACTGTGGTTTCTAACGATGGTGGCAACCTGTCTTATGTTGAAATATTCAACAAAACAAACAATACATCACTTACCACTGATGCTAACGGTGCTTTTACCATTAAAGCAGCTACGCCGCAAATTCTGGTATTTTACAGAGACAACTATGGCCTTTTAGAGCAAACTTTTAGCCCCGGCGAAAATATTACCATTACCCTGCAAAAGGTTATTAGCCTTAACGAACTGGTAATACAGCAGGAAAAGTTCTATTCACTTACCAAAATGAAAGATGTGGATGGTACGGCCATTTATGCAGGAAGAAAAACAGAGGTTATAGACTTACAAAAAATTACTGCCAATAAAGCGACAAACAACACAAGACAAATATATGCACAGGTAGCAGGACTTACCATTAACGAGAATTCTGATGGCGGTTTACAGTTAAGCATTGGCGGACGCGGACTTAACCCTAACCGTACCTCTAACTTTAATACACGCCAAAACGGATATGATATTAGTGCCGACGTTTTAGGCTATCCTGAAAGTTATTATACACCTCCTACCGAAGCATTAGCTGAAATTCAGGTTATACGAGGGGCTGCAGCCTTACAGTATGGTACGCAGTTTGGAGGATTGATTAACTTTAAATTTCAGTCGCCTTCTCAAAAACCAATTGAGGTGGTTACCCGCAACACTGTAGGGTCTTACAATCTTTTAACGGATTTTACCAGTCTTAGCGGTACTGTTGGTAAGTTTAGTTACTATACTTTTTTCAATTACAAACAGGGAGATGGATTCAGACCAAACTCTGAATTTAACAGCCGTAACTTTTTTGCAAACTTAAATTACCAGTTCAATAAAAAGACATCACTACACTTTGATTATACCATGTTTGATTACCTGGCGAAACAACCCGGCGGACTTACCGATTATATGTTTTATCAGGATATGTTTCAAAGCAACAGAAATCGAAACTGGTTTGACGTAAACTGGAATCTTTTGGCATTAAGGCTTAATCACCATTTTACAGACAAGTCTCAGTTTTCATTACAGCTTTTTGGTCTTGATGCCAGCCGTAATGCATTAGGTTTCCGTGTTAATAGGGTAGCAAACCCCGATATTGAAGGAACAGAAAGAGACCTGCTTAAAGGAAATTTTGTAAACTGGGGTGCAGAAGCCCGTTTTTTACAGCTTTATGATATAAATGAAAACAGCAGTGCCTTGCTTGTTGGCGCAAAGTACTATCAGGCAAGAAATACAGGCTCTCAGGGACCGGGAAGTTCCGGCAGTGACCCCGACTTTAGTTATGCTTTTGATGAGTTCCCTAATTATGCGAATCAAAACGACTATGTGTATCCTAACCTTAACGTTGCTTTTTTTGCAGAAAACATGTTCAGGCTATCACCTAAATTCACAATAACACCGGGGATAAGAATAGAAAACATACGTACAAAAGCAGAGGGATACTACAGGGTAATAAATAAGGATTTGGCCGATAATGTAATTTTAGATGAAACAACTCAGGAAAACGTTACCAAGCAAAGGGAGTTTATCCTTTTAGGACTAGCCGCCAGTTACAAACCTGATACCATGATTGAGTTCTATGGTAATTTGGCTCAAAACTATAGGTCGGTTACCTTTAACGATATACGTAATGCTACCCCAAGTCAAACCATAGACCCTAACATAACTGATGAAAAAGGTTATACTTCTGACATAGGCGTACGTGGAAAATTAGCAAATAAATTATCTTATGACGCCAGTATATTTGGATTATACTACAATGATAAAATTGGTGATTATCAAACTTTTATAGATGGGAAGTTCACACGCTACAGAAGCAATTTGGGAACGGCAATCACATATGGTTTTGAAGCACTATTGGACTGGAACATTACAAATACTTTTTTTGAAGGAAGTAAGTTTAAATGGAACGTGTTTACCAATACCTCAATAACAGGATCTGAATACTTAAAATCTGAAGTACCAAATATTGAAGGGAACAGCGTAGAGTTTGTACCGCTGGTAAACCTAAAAGCCGGCTCAGGGCTTGGATATAAAAACTTTACCTGTAACATCCAATTAACCTACCTTTCATCTCAATTTACAGATGCTATAAACAGTACTTCAAGGAAAGAAGATAACACATACGGTATTTTTGGAGAAATACCTTCTTATTACGTTGCTGATGTTTCTGCATCCTATACATGGCGAATGCTTAAACTGGAAGCCGGTATAAACAACTTTACAAACAACTATTATTTTACAAGGAGAGCCACAGGATATCCGGGCCCTGGTATTATACCATCTGACCCTAGAACGTTCTACACAACACTTCAAATAACCTTTTAGGCATATATAAGCACAAAGCCCATGCAGTTGCATGGGCTTTGTCAATCAAAACCAATAAAAAAACATTATGAAAAAGTTTTTACCCTCCTTATTTATAGTGTAGGGTTATTTTCCCTAACTGGCCCAGTAATTTGAAAGATTGAAAGAATGAAACCTTAGTATTACGGGCATAAATCCATCTGTCTAAAGGCTTTTCATACCATAGCTGCTGCAAATTGTAGCGACCATACTTCTTTTTAAGCCTTAACAGTATTTCTATATCAAAAAGCGTTTTAGTGTAAAACCTGTTAGCAAATGCAAGTTCTACAACATCTCTTGTCATTATTTTTACACCACACTGTGCATCCCTGAATTCAAGCCTGAAGATTTTACGAATGGTATAATTTACAAACCTGTTTATAAACCTTCTGGTAGGTTCAGTAGTAATATCGGCTCCCATGCGGCTTACCCTGCAACCACTAACAACTTTGTATTTAGACTTGGTAATTGTATTAACCAAATCTGAAAGGTCTATGAAATTGGTAGAAAGGTCAGCATCCATAAAACCTATGTAATCAAACTGCTTTTGTTTTGCCAGACTTAGCATACCTAATCTTATAGCCTCTGCCCTACCTACATATTTTTTGATGTTATAAATACTTATACGACCTCCATTTTCCTTTTTAAGATCATTTAAAACCTCAAGCGTATTATCTGTGCTTCCGTCGTTTACAAAACAAAGGTGATACCCCAGATTCTTATGCACAAAACTCCTGAACTCTTCGCTTAAAAGCCAGTTCTCTTCATTATAACATGGTATTACGATGCCTATGCAGGTATTTTGTATAATACGGTTATTTATGCTTACGGGTACACTTTCCGCAGGTACTGGACTTCCAATCAGTTTTTTCACTCTAATCCCTATTTCTTTAAGGCTAACAGGCTTTTTCATATACTCGTTAGCACCCAGTTCAAAACCTTTTTCTAAAATATCATCATCAACATTTCCAGAAAGTATCATAACCGGAGTATCATGGTTTCTTACATATCTTATGTATTTTAAAACCTCAAGTCCTGAATCCTTGTTATCTATTTCCTTAATTGTATTTTCAGGAGAAAACGTATCGGCAGTAACCGACATATTGATATCGATTAAAGCTAAATCAGGACTAAAGCTGTCATAATACTGTACCGCATCAAAAATATTATCGGCACACTTTACTTCAAAGCCTAAATCGGTAAGGCTTTTTTCCAAAGACAGTAATACTAACTGTTGATCATCTACTACCAGTACTTTCATTGTACTATTATTATGGGGATTGTTATGTCAAATTTATACCTATAAAAGACTGTATAGTATAATTTTAGACAAGCTGCAGTTTGGTGTCGGTAAATGGTAACAAAATATCGACGTACTCCTTCAAATAAAAACCCCCTCCGCAAACAAATGCTAAAAGGGGGTTAGCTTTAAAATAGACATTAGTAAAGCTTTACATTTAAGCTCTTTAATTTAGTTATTGTATTGGGGGTATCGGCATTATGGTGGGGTTTAATAGGCACACAGACATATGTGCATTATTAATACACCGCAAATATCATAATACTGATAATCAGATATATTCATTTTTCGACCAATAGCTATTTACATTAGACGAATAAAAAAATTGAGCCGATAAATACTATTAGGGATAGGGTAAAAAAAACCATCCCGATTATTAATCGGGATGGCCAAACTAGCTAAAAAAAAGAATTAATATAAAAATTTATATTACTCAACTAAAAAACTCTGGATAGTGGTAGAGTAGCACCGGCCAGGCCGGATAAAAGAGTTAAGCCCCACTTCAACTGCAATTTACTACTCACCCTCAATAGGGTATCTCAGAGAACTTTGATGCAAAACTATAGCTAATTGTGGCCATTTTAAAATTAGTGTTTTTAGGATTTAAAGAAATTTCAGGTTTTAATAAAGAAAAAAACACAAGTTAAAGCACTGTAAATCAATATCTTATAATGATGTTTTTATTTTTTTTGATTATCTTCTATATCACTCCTTTTTTGCTCTAAAGACCTTCTCTTCTTCCTTATTTTTAAAAAGATTATTAACAAGATTGTAAGTAACAGAAACGAAATTGCAACTACAATTAAGATTAATTTATTACTCTGTTCCTGTTCGTTTTTTTTATTTTCTACTGAAATCTTATTTGCAACCTTGTTTAAAGATTTCTTTTCCTCTTCACTCAATTTCTTCTCTTCTTCTAAAGCAAGTTTATTATAGTATCCTTGTTTTTCAAAATTTTCAACGGAAAGATAGTCTTCGGAAAGCTCACGGTAAAGCTGACTTTTCATTGAGGCATCATCAATATTTTTAGTCTCATGCAAAACCTCATTCAATAAAGCTATCGCTTCTTTATATTTGTCTTCTTTTTTTAATACTCTTGATAATCCTATTTTTCCATAGGCAGCGCCTTGAGTAGCATTTACACTTTCGGCATACTTAATAGTTTCTGTAAAGTTTTCCTTTGCAGCTTCGAGATCATTAAGTTGGATATAGCAATCGCCGGCATTATTACTGGCAATGCAAAAGCTTACCGCGTTTATTTTTTTTTGCGTATTGGCCTTAAATATCTCTGCTGCCTCATTAAAATAAGGTAATGCGTATTCACATCCCAGATTATCTTTTTGAATAAGCCCTTTTACAAACAGTATATTACCTCCAAAATATTTTAATGAATCAGGAATAGTCTCTGTTTTATATATTTTTTCTGCCTGATTAATATAAACCAATGCCTTATCGTTAAGCTGCAATCTCCTGTATTCTCCCGCTATAAAACCTAAAACCTGTATTTTATTTAAAGGTGTTCCTCTGGTATCGGCTATATTTTTTGCTTTTAGGGCGGTTTCCATAACCTCATCATGCTTTTTTAATATGGCATAGGCATTTGCGATAGCCAGGAGATAGGTTATTTTAAGGGTAGTATCATCCTCTTTTATAAACGGATAGGCTTCTTTAGCCTTCCTAATGGCTTCTTCAGGATTATTATAAACCATGAGGTTTATCTCGTTTTTAAGACTGTCCAGATTAACCTGAGCAGAAACACGGAAACACATAAAGAGCAGGCACAGGACTCCCGCTGCTTTGTGCAGATTATTTTTTAGCATAGTTGGTTGTAATATAAATTCAGTAAAAAGATAGTGTTTTTAAACTACTTCCCTTTCTTTTTCGGTTTTCTTTTTCAGAAAGCTTATAAATTGTTTAGGAGTAAGATTAGTGACCGATTTAAAGACTACGGTAAAAACACTATGAGACGCAAACCCGCAGTTTTCAGCAAGGTAGCTCACCTTATAATTTAGAAATTTAGAATCAGTTTGCATCATGTCAATTATATAGTCAATCCTTAAATCGTTAATGTAAGCATTAAAGTTTTTCCCTTTATGTTTATTAATTATTTCAGAAAGATATTTTGAATTGGTCTTCATTTTTTTAGATAAAAACTGAACCGACATATTAGGATTGGTAAACTCCTTACCGTTTTCAAACTCTTTTAGCCTGTCTAGAATTGCCTGTTCAGTTTTTTCAGGAATAGTAAGAACCTTAACTTCTTTTTTAGCCTCTTCCCTATCCTTCTCTATTTTGATAAGAAGTCTTTCAAACTTTTTATACTCCTTGTCCAGCTTTTTATTATAGAAAAAGTATATACCAAAAGCTACAATAAAAACGAAAATAATAACAACCAGTAAGTAAGTATACCTTGTTTGGTTCTTTTTTAAAATTACATTATGTTCCTTTTCAATTTGGGCAATAAGTGTATTTCTTGCCTCTCTTTCTAAAGTAGATAAGGTATCAAAATTGGCTTTATATAGCTTGTAATTTTCCTTGTACTTACTATCATCTCCCTGCTTAAGGTAAATTTGGGATAGACTGTAATAAGTATCAGCTTTAACCTCGGTTTCAATTACCTTACACGACAGAGCCTTCTCAAATGCTGTTTTAGCATCTTCTAACTTACTACCTTTTAGCGCTATTTCACCTATTCCATTGTAAGCAGAGGCTGCTATAGATGAAAATTCCAGTCCGCCTGTCTTTAAAATATCAATTGTACGCTGGTAGTGCTGTTTGGCTCCTATATAATCTGAAGTATTAAAATAAGCTTTACCCAAAGCACACTGCATTTTAGCACATGCCCCGTAAAACTTGTTTTTATAAGGTTGAATTATAGTATATGAAGAAGATAGTACTCTTATCGCTTCAGAAAACTTTTTATCAGAAACTAAAACCTCTCCCTTTTCATACAACACCTTCGCCTTGGCTAAAGCCTTCTTATCTGCCTGCGAAATAAGATTGGAGTATTCTTCTGCCTGTTCGATATAAGTATCTGATTTATCGGTAAGTCCAAAAAAACTGCATTTAGATGAAATAGATGTTAACACAAAGGTTTTAAGAAAATTATTATTGCTTTTATCTAACAATCTATATGCCTCAAAAAGGCTTTCTACAGATTGCTTATAATCATCCTTTAAAAAGCTAATTTCTGAAATAAGATAAAGTCCCTGAACTTTTTCATCGTTATCATTAGCATTATCCAGCAGGTAGTGTGCAATTTTAAATCCTTTATCAGGGTCTTTATAACAATTGCTAAGGTTTTCAAGGAAAATAGCCTCTTTGTCGGCTACAGACTGGGCCGAAACAAATCCTGAAAAACATAACAGAAAAAGAAGTGCTATTTTTACTTTGAATACCATATCTGCATTAAAATTGCTACACAAAGATACTCTTTTATAAAAATGTTAAATTACTTTTTTCATAAAAGGGTCTACTCAATATCTACACAATTTATACAGAATCAGGCAAATAATGGATTACAAATTTATATTTGTAACAAATTTTAATATCTCGTTTATATCTAACACATAATCGGGCTGCATATTGGCTATGGCATTAACGGGCATAAAAGGAACCTCTGCACTCGCAGGCTTTTGTACTACAGTAATTCCTCCTGATTTTTTTACTATCTCAAGCCCTTTAGTACCATCGGCATTAGCACCGGAAAGTAATATAGCAACAAGAGTTCTTTCATAAATTTCTGCTGCCGATTCAAAAGCGACATCTATACTAGGGCGGCTGTAATTAACTTTTTCCGAAGTATCCAGAGAAAGAGTATGGTCTTTTTCAAATAGGAGATGATAATCAGATGGGGCTATATAAATATTTCCGGGTTCTAGCGGTGTTTTATCATCTACATCCTGTACAGGAACTTTAGTTTTCAGCCTTATAAGGTTTTCCAGAAGATTGTCTTCTCCACTCTTTCTGTGAAGCACAATAACCAGTGCAAACGAGTTTAATGTATTCAGGTTGGGGAGCAATTGCAAAAGTACTTCGAGGCTACCGGCAGACCCTCCTATTATTACCACTTGGCATTTTACGTTTATTTTACCTTCTTCCATATTTTTTCCCTGTTAAGTTGCTGAAACCGATCCTGAACGGTTGAAAACTTAATAGTTTCTTTTGTACCCAGTGCCAAATAACCTAAAAAAGCCAAACTGTTATCAAACAACTGGAGTGCCCTGTCCTGCAGGTTCTTATCAAAATAGATAAGTACATTACGGCACATTATTAAATCAAATTCATTAAAAGAGCCGTCTGAAACCAGATTGTGCTGTGAAAATACCATTTTCCCGGTAAACTCGTCACTAAACTTGGCCAGTCCGTAATTGGCTGTATAATAATCGGAAAAATCGTTTTTACCTCCCGATATCATATAATTTTCAGAATACTGCTTCATCATCCGCAAAGGAAATACCCCTTTTTTAGCAGTATCCAATACTATTGCATTTATATCTGTTGCATATAAAAGTGACTTGTGTAACAGGTTGGCTTCTTTTAATAATATCGCCATAGAATACACCTCTTCCCCTGTAGAACATCCGGCATGCCATATTCTTATAAAGGGTTTTGTTGCAAGCACCGGAAGTATCTCTTCCCTTACCACTTTATAGAATAGCGGGTCCCTGAACATTTCGGTTACATTAACCGTCACCTCTTCGACAAGGTGCTTAACATAACCCGGTTCACTTCTTACTTTAGAAAGCAAATCAGAAAAATAGGTAAATCCGTCTATCTGGTACAGCCTGTCCACACGTCTTTTTAAAGATGCTCTGGAATAGCCACTAAAATCGTAACCATAATATTCAAACACTTCATTTATCAAAACCTCAAGTTCACGGTCACTAATCATACAGTTTTAAATTGTGTTTAATAAAAGTAATAATTTATCTACATCTATAGGTTTAGAAACATAACCGTCTGCCCCGGCCTCAAAACATTTTTCCCTGTCACCGGCCATAGCCTGGGCCGTAACCGATATTACAGGCAAATCTGCCCTGTGAGGTATCTCCTTTATTAACGGAATGGCCTCATAACCATCCATATCGGGCATCATCATATCAATAAGCACCACATCTACAGGCTCCTCGCCTTTTAAAATAGTTAAAGCCTCTTCTGCACCGCTGCACGACAGGCAGGCAAAGGATTTGGCTTTTAAAGTGGCAGTAAGCGCAAAAATATTCCTTGCGTCGTCGTCTATTATAAGTACTCTCTTACTCATTCTATATTCTTATCAGGCTTTATCGTATAACCAAACTCTTAATAATGACAAAAGCTGATCTACATCTACCGGTTTGGTAATATAGTCGGACGCTCCTGCATTAATACATTTTTCCCTATCACCTGTCATCGCTTTAGCGGTTACAGCTATAACAGGCAGATTTTTGAGTTTCTTATCTTGTCTTATTCTGGTTGCCGTTTCATAGCCATCCATATTAGGCATCATCATGTCCAGTAACACTATGTCTATTTCAGGATTTTCTTCCAGTACTTTAAGCGCTTCCTTACCGTCTATTGCAGTAAGTACATTCATTTTAAGTACCTCAAGAGCCTTGGTTAATGAGTAAATGTTACGTACATCATCATCAACCACAAGTACCGTTTTACCGCTAAGGATATTATTTAAGGTATTAAAGTTCTTGTTCTTTTTACCTCCTTCTTTCTTGTTTTGTTCTACCAGGTGCAGGAACAATGATACCTCATCGAGCATACGCTGATATGAATGAGCTGTTTTCACGACAATAGAATCGGCATACTTTTTAATTTTAAGCTCTTCTTTCATAGAAAGGCTCTTACCGGTAAATACTATAACCGGTATATTATCGGCTCCTGATTTGTTCTTTACATTTTCAAGTATCTCATATGCCTGTTTGTCCGGAACACCCATATCCAGTATTACACAGTCTATATTAGTACCCTGTAGCGTAGTAATACCATCGCTTACATCACTCTTTATCTCCGATTTTATATCATTGGTTTCAAGGAAATAAGCCAATGCCTGAGCATGCTTGGCGTTATCTTCTATGATAATTACTTTTTGAGAATCCTTGTTTACAATGTGTTCAATCTTTTTAAACACATCAGGAATCTGTTCAAAAGCAACAGGCTTATCTAAAAAGTTTACAGCTCCTTTTAGAAGGCTTTCCTGTCGCACTTTATGTGAAGACATTATATGCACCGGAATATGCTTTGTAAGAACATTACCTTTTAGCTCATCCATAACTTCCCAACCGCTTTTTATAGGTAACTGAATATCCAGTAATATTCCTATAGGCCTGTATTTTAAAGCAAGATTAAATGCTTCATCTCCCCTAACCGATATAACCCCTTTATAGCCTCGCTGGTGGGTAAACTCCAGTAACGATTTGGCAAAATTAACATCGTCTTCAACTATAAGCATTACCTTATCCCCTTCTGCAATTATCCCTCTGTCGTCTGGTACGTCATCAGGTATTACCAGACTTACATATCTGTTTTCTTCTTTTACCACTAAAGGTTTTTCCTCTTCCTGCTTTTGCAGTTCAACGGCCATGGTTACCTGTGGTTTGGTTACTACCAGCCTGCCTGTAGCTGCTCCTAACACAGGAAGTATTAAGGTAAATTCACTTCCTTTGTTAACCTCGCTGGTAAGAGTAATTTCACCTCCTAATAATTTTGCCAGCTCCCTGCTTATTGAAAGTCCTAAACCGGTACCTCCATACTTACGCTTTGTAGAGCCGTCTGCCTGCTGGAAGGCCTCAAAAATAAGCGGTTGCTTTTCACGCGGTATACCTATACCGGTATCTTTTACCGTAAAGTTTACCAGCTTGTCATTGTCTTTTACCTTTTTGATTTCTAATGTTACCGAACCCTCACTTGTAAACTTAATAGCGTTTGAGATAAGGTTCTTTAATATCTGCTCCAGTCTCATTCTGTCTGTTTTAATAACAAGCGGAGCATCAGTAGTATCAATTTTAAACTCAATATGCTTTTCTTTAGCTACTTCGGTAAACAGATTCTTTAAATTTTCTGTTATTTCTCTGGTTGAAATATCAAGAAACTCAACCTCCATTTTACCTGCCTCAATTTTAGAAAGATCAAGAATCTCATCTATAAGCCCTAACAATCCGTTACCGGAACTTTGTATAACCTTGGCAAATTCTATTTGCTCATCGGTCATGTTCTTATCGTTGTTTTCAGATAAAAGTCTACTTAATAATAATATAGAGTTTAGAGGAGTTCTAAGCTCATGCGACATATTAGCCAGGAATTCGGATTTATAACGTGTACTCAGCTCAAGGTCTTCTGATTTTTTCTGGATTTCCATGTTTCTCTCCTCCAGTAGTACACTACGCTCGGCAAGCTCTTCATTGGTTTGCTGGAGCTCTTCCTGCTGAACCCTTAATTCTTCTTCTGAAGCCTGTAGTTTAGAAGTTTGTGCCTCCAGTTCTGCATTAATATTTTCAAGCTCGCTGTGCTGAATAATAAGCTCTTCAGACTGTGCCTGTGTTTCTTCAAGCAGTTCCTGAACCCTTTGCCTGTTTTGCGACGCTTTTATTGCAATACCTATATTATTAGCTACCGCCTTTAAAAACTGTATTTCCCTTTTTGTAAATGTGTTTACTGTAGCAAGTTCTGCCACACCTATTACTTTATCATCGGTTAAAGGTAAGGCTACAACATGCTTTGGTTTTACCTCGCCTAAAGCATAAGAAATAGTAATATCATCATCAGACAGAGAAGTTAATTCCAGTAATTTACCCGAAGTAACTGCCTGACCTGTTACACCCTGACCTGTTTTTAATCTTTCACGTTTATTTTCTCCGGCATAACTATAGCCTGCTATAAAGTAAAGTTCCTCTCCTTCTGCCAGATATAAAACACCGGCACTGCTTCTTGTAAATATTGCCAGGTACTCAATGATATCCCTTGTAAGCTCTTCTGTTGTTTTTTCGCCTATCATTACCTGATTAAGCTCGGCAACACCTGCCTGTAGCCATTCATTGTCAGATAAAGACCTGAACGACTTATCCAGGGAAGAAGCCATGTTATTTAATGAAACTGCTACAGTACCTAAAGCATCTTTCTGGCTATCGTCTACCCTAACTTCATAATTACCTTCGGATATTTGGGAAGCTATACCGCTAATCATCTCTATTCTTTTTGCCATCTCCACATCCTTTTCCTGAAGCTGCTTGTGCAGTTTGGCTCTCTCATTATAATCTTTAAGTATTCTCATAAAGAAAGAAATACTTATAAGTAGCGATAAAACTGCTGCGGCAACAATAAGTATTGAGCTGGCAGTACCATATCTTTCAGAATTACTGTTACGCTGTTTTAAAAGTTCCTGCTCCTGGCTCTCCATGCGTTTTAAGATAACGCGCATACGATCCATCATTTTTTTCCCCGTGTCTAAATCAGTAGACATTGTAGTTTCTCCACGGGTTTTATCTGTAATGAGATTTTGAAGGTAATCAAAAAATTCACCTCTTAGCGGTTTAAGTTCTGCCAGACTTTGTTGTTGTAAAGCATTATCGGAAGTAAGCCTTGCTATTTCCTCAAAAATCTCATTTGTTCTTGTTTCAGAATTATCGTACTGCTCCAAAAAGCTTTGCTTTCCCGAGACAAGAAACCCCCTTACGCTGGTTTGCGCATCTATAATTACAGAGGCTCCCTCATTAATATTATAAATTACTTCCTGAGTATGATTTACAGCACTGTTGCTTTTTAACAGGCTGGTTATACTAAAGAATGAGGCAGCAGAGCTGATTATTAAAATAACCAGAGAGATACTGAAGAAAACAAAGAGGTTTCGTTTAAAGTTGGTTTCCATATAATGTGTTTACTTTACCGGTAATATTATTATAAAGCTTGCCCCTTCTCCGGGTTGGCTTTTTGCTGTTATAAGTCCGTTATGTTTTTCTATTATCTTTTTGGCAATGGCAAGCCCTATACCTGTACCCTCATACTCCCTGCGATCGTTAAGACTCTGGAAAATGATAAATATCTTATCCAGATATCTTTCGTCAAAACCAATACCGTTATCGGTAACTGTTATTCGACAAAATAATCCGTTATCATCAGCAGGCGCATCAAAGTTCTTTTCAGTAATAAGTTCAGAACTTATTTGTATAATCGGACTTATGTCCTTTTTTGAAAACTTAAGTGAATTACTTATAAGATTTTGGAATATCTGCCTTAACTGGCTTGGCACTCCCTTAATTTTAGGTAAGTCCTTTTTAATTATTATGGCGTTTTTTTCTTCTATAAGATAATCCAAATCACTTATCACCTCATCAACAATTGCATTGATATCGGCCTTTTCAGGAGCCACATCAGATGACAACCTTGAATAATCCAGTAAATCGGTAATAAGTTTAGACATTCTTTGTGCTGCCCTCACTGTTCTGTCCACATAATCTGTTGCTTTGGGATTGTCAGTAAGATAGCGTTCCTTGATCATTTTTACAAAAAGCTCAATTTTGCGTATAGGCTCTTTAAGGTCATGAGAAACCACCCATGCAAACTGTTGCAGCTCATGATTGCGAAACTCAAGCTCTTCATTTTTTTCGATAAGTTCTTTGGTTCTTTCGGCTACTTTAGCCTCAAGGTTCTCTTCGGCAGCTTTTCGTATTTCCACCTCTTTAGAGAGTATGTCCCTTATGTTTTTAAGTTCGGTTTTCTGTTCAGAAAGTTTCAAAAAGGTCTTTACCTTAAGTATAAGTAAATCAGGATCTACAGGTTTAGTAATATAATCTACACCACCCGTTTCATAACCTTTTGAAATAAACCTTTTTTGCCTGTTTACTGCCGAAAGGAATATAACCGGAATATCTTTTGTACGATTGCTTCCGGCAAGTATTTCTGCTACTTCAAAACCATCCATACCCGGCATTTGTACATCAAGAACAATCAGTGAGTAATTTTGCTTTAATATTTTTTTTAAGGCTTCTTCGCCCGATTGTGCAGTATCAACCTGAAGGCCGTGTACTTCAAGTGTCTTTTTTAAAGCAACAAGATTTTCGCTAATATCGTCTACAATTAATATCATAATTTAAAATAGCCCTTACAGTTGAAAAGCTGTTTTGAGAACATTTTTTAATTTATCACATAATTGCCAAAAATCACTGGGTTTTTCTATAAACAATTTTGCCCCGTGGTTAAGACACTCTCTTTGATAATCATCAGATGCTGCCGTAGAGTACATAACAACGGGCACATCTTTAAAACGTATGTTTTCTTTTAAATGTTTAAGACAGTCAAACCCGTTCATGCGCGGCATATTAACATCTAAAAAAATCAAATCGGGAAGAGAAACCTTTCCCGACATAAGTTTTTCAAGTGCATCCGCCCCATTCGAAGCTTCAGTAAACTCAACAGAGTTATCAGCTTCAGCTAATGCCTCTTTAAAAAGAAAACGATCGTCCTGATCGTCATCAACTAATAGTAAAGTGCTTATTTTTTGGTCACAAAACAAATTTAAGAAAACATAAACACAACTCCTTGTTTATTAATATGGTTTTTACAGCTTTTACCTTACAAAAACACCACTTTATAACATTTTACGTAAAATTTCTAAAACCAGTCTACTTTTATTGAATCAAAATCAACCTTGAAGTTTCATTGTGCGTATACTCTAAAACACAATAAACTTGATAGTAATGCTTGATATTTAAAAAGAAAATTTTACATTTATTAAATAATATCCCCGCTAAAAAACAAAATATGCCGCAATCCTCTTCTACTCTGCAACAAGAGTTTAATGATTTACTTATTAAAGCCCCTACTGTATTTTCATGGTTAACTGAGGGGTCCCTTGACGGAATTTGGTATTGTGACCTTGAACTACCCGGAAAATTTTGGGCTAACAATGCTTTCTGGAAAATTTTAGGCATTACACCTCCTGAAGATCAAAACATATTTGACAGATGGAGTATGACTATAAATACTTTTGATAAAAACAAAACAATACACCTTATAAAACAATGTCGTGAAAACCCTAAAAAAGAGTTTAACGACACCTTTACCTATATTGATGACGAAGGCAATGAAGTAATATTACATTCTGAAGGAAAAGTAGTGTTTGATGATAAAAATAACCCGACAAGGCTTATTATTAAACATTTTAAAGAGCGGAATATAAAGCAGGAGAAACTTTTAAGTAAGGTTAAAAAGCTTAAAAAACTAAGGGGTATTTTACATGAAACCAACAAGGTTGCCAAAGTGGGTGGCTGGGAAGTTGATTTGGTTAACCAAAAAATAACCTGGACTAAAGTTACCAAACAGATACATGAGGTAGACTCTGATTATAAACCGGAACTGGAAACAGCCATTAACTTTTTTGAAGAAGGCTGGAGCAGAGATACAATTACCGAAGCTTTTGCCAAAGCTGTGGAAACAGGTAAGCAATATGATGTTGAACTTAGACTGATCACAGCTAAAGGAAATACTCTATGGGTAAGAACAATAGGCAAACCTGTTTTTGAAAATGGTAATTGTGTGAGAATATATGGAGCTATACAGGACATTAGTGCCCGTAAGGAACAGGAAGCCATATACGAAGAAACCCGGGAGAAATTTGAAAAGATTTTTAATCACTCCTCTATAGGTATAGTGCTTTTAGACTTTGATAACAAACCTATAATTGCCAATCCGGCAAGTATGAAAATCTTTGGTTTTGATAAAAATGACTTAGAAAAAATTGCACAAAAGAATATTACTCTAAAAGACATAATATATCCTGAAGACTTTGAAGAAGCAACTGAACTAAGAAAAAAACTTCTGAACGGCGAAATCAACAGCTATACAATACGCAGTCGTTTTTACAAACAAAACGGCGAGCTTATATGGTGTAAGCTAAATTCTTCATTGATAAAAGGCACTGAGAATTCTCAAAACATGATAATCAGTCACATTGAAGATATTACCGAACAAAAACATCTTGAAGAGACCGCCTTTGAAAACTCCATAAGGTTTAGAAGTGCTTTTGAACACTCCCCTAACGGAATGGCAATGGTAGGCCTTGACGGAACATGGCTAATGGTTAACAAAAGCCTGTGTAACATTTTAGGGTACACTAAAGACGAGTTTGTAAAACTTACTTTCCAGCAAATAACTTATAAAACCGATCTTGATGCCGACCTGCGACTGCTACATGAAACCCTTGAAGGAAAAAGGGATACCTACAGTATGGAAAAAAGGTATCTACATAAAGACGGTAGCATAGTATATGGCCTTCTTAATGTGTCGCTAATAAGAGATGAAGAAAACACCCCTCTTTACTTTATATCACAAATTAATGATATAACTAAAAGAGTAAAAGCTAAACAGGAACTTGAAGCTAGCCTTAAAGAGCTTCAGGACCTAATGAATGCCACTACACAGGTTGCTATTATTGAGGCTGATACCACAGGTATTGTAAAGAAATATAATAAGGGAGCCGAAACGCTTTTAGGATATACTGCAGAGGAAGTAATTGGTAAACATAAAGTAGGAATTTTCCACGATCAGGAAGAAGTAGCAAAACGCTCTAAATTACTTGCTAAAAAATATGGAAAAGAATTACACGGTATAGAACTCTTTACTTATAATGCAACAAGAGGTGAATATGATTCTGAAGAATGGGTATTTGTAAAAAAAGACGGGTCTAAGTTTGACGTTCAGCTGGTAATTACTGCCATCAGGGATAAAAACGATGTAATAACAGGCTATGTAGGTATAGCGACTGATATTACTCAGTTAAAGGAAATGGAAAAATCGCTTGTGAGTGAAAAGCACAAAGCGGAATATGCCAATAAATCGAAATCGGAATTCTTAGCAAATATGAGCCACGAGATCAGGACACCTTTAAATGGTGTTATAGGTTTCACCGATCTGCTTATGAAAACCGAACTCAACGAAACACAAAGCAAATACATGCAGATGGTCAACACCTCTGCGCATTCATTGCTCGATCTGATAAATGATATTCTTGACTTCTCTAAAATTGAAGCCGGGAAACTGGAACTTAGTGAAGATAAAACAGATCTTATAGAGCTTTGTTCTCAAACGGTAGATATTATTAAGCACGATGCCCACGAAAAAGGACTGGAGCTACTTTTAGATATTTCGCCAAAAGTGAAACGCTTTATATATGCCGACTCAATAAGACTAAGACAAATATTGGTTAACCTGTTAGGCAATGCTATTAAGTTTACCGAAAAAGGCGAAGTGGAACTTAAGGTAAGGAACACACCTTATGGAAACAACGAAAATGAAATGTTGTTTGAATTCTCAATAAGGGATACAGGTATAGGTATAGCCCCACATAACCTTCAAAAAATATTTAATGCCTTTGATCAGGAAGATGCCTCTACCACAAGAAAGTACGGAGGTACAGGCCTTGGTATTACCATAAGCAACCGCTTATTGGAACTTATGGACAGTAAACTTGAAGTTGTAAGCGAGCTTAATAACGGAAGTACCTTCTCGTTTAAAGTACGATTTAAAACAGAGTTTGATGACAGTTATCCTGAAAAGCAAACCGAAAACGTAAATAATGTGCTTATTGTAGACGATAATGAAAACAACCTTACTATTTTAAAGGACATGCTTGCCTTTGGCAAAGTAAATTCTGTAAGCGCACAAAACGGTATTCAGGCTCTTGAAATACTGGAAAACAAAAACGATTTTGACCTTGCCATTATCGACTTTAACATGCCTTATCTAAATGGTTTAGAATTAATAAGCCATATCAGAAAAAAACTGAAAATAGACAAGGAGGCACTACCTATAATATTACTTCACAGTTCGGTAGTAGACAGTAAGATACTTCAGCTTTGTAAAGAGCTTGACGTTAAGTTTGAAGTTACCAAACCTATACGAATAGATCAACTTTTTGACCTGATAAGTAATATTAAAATCGATAGCAATGGTGTTAAGGAGGTTGTAGACGATAGCTTTACCAAAAACGAACAGGGTGCTTATAACATACTTATTGCCGAGGATAACCCGGTTAACCAGTTCCTTGCAAAAACCATTATACAAAAAGTACTTCCTCAGGCAAACATTACGATTGCTGAAGACGGTGAAAAAGCCGTAAAAATGTATCAAAGTATGCCGCTCGACCTTATATTTATGGATATACAAATGCCTGTAATGAGTGGTTTTGATGCTACTAAAGAAATAAGGCAGCTTGAAGATCCGGGCTTTAGAATACCTATTATTGCATTAACAGCAAGGGCACTTAAAGGAGAAAGAGAACGTTGCCTTGATGCCGGTATGGACGATTATATTACAAAACCCATAATTTTTGAAACTATTAAAGAAACCATAAAATTACATTTACCAGTAACCCTTAAATAACATTTTATTATAATTTTAAACTTTAAAAATATCCCCACCCACATGCAGTTAAATATTTTACTTGTTGAAAATAATACTGAAAAAGATGTAGTGACACAGCTGCTCCCTAAAGAATGGCAAATTACCTGTTGTGAAAATAGCTATGATGCTATACAAAAGGTAAAAAAAGAGAACGACTTTCATCTTGTAATACTTGATGAAAACTCATCTCCGTTAAATGCTTACCAAACGTTTGATTATCTTAACAAAGAAATAAAAGCCGATGTACCTGTATTGGTTTTGGGCGAAGAAGGTGAAAGCACTATAGTTGAACACTATAAAGACAAGCTTGCGTTCATAAAAAAGCCCATAGGTATAGATGACCTTTCTATTATAATAGAATTATTAGAAAAAAATCACTGCGAGAAAGAAGCTGTAGAAAAAGCATACTCCCTGGATTATCTAAATGAAATTTCAGACAGTAACCAGGAATTCATTATGGAAACCCTCTCTATTTTCACTTCTTCGGTAAGCGATAAGCTTGAACAGCTTAAGGAAGCACTTATCAATAAAGATTATCAAAGTGTTGCCGAAATTGCCCACAACATTAAGCCCTCATTTGAAATGCTTGAAAACAAAACATCGGTAGAGATATGTAATTTACTTAACAACAGGGCTCCCGAAGAAGATGTCCCTTTCTTAGCCGATAATTTGATAATAGAGTTTGCTAAAATGAAAGCTCAGTTAGAAAACGATTTCCCACAATTAAAATAAACCCATGAAAAAAAGAATCTTAGTGATAGAAGACAACCCCATGGTCGTAAAATCATTAGAATTTAAACTTAATAAAGACGGCTATGAGGTAACCGTGGCCCCTGACGGACGAGTGGCTACCGAGATTTTAAAAAACAACAATTTTGATCTTGTTATTACAGACCTGATGCTGCCTTTTGTTACCGGCTCCCAGCTTATTGAGTTAATAAAAAAGGAAACACCCGAAACACCTATAATTGTACTTTCTACTGCAACACAGGAAGATATAATAATGGATGCCTTTACTATGGGAGTAGATGATTTTATTACCAAGCCTTTTAGTCCAAACGAACTATCATTAAGAGTAAAAAGAAGTCTTAGCAAATAAGTTAAGGTATTGGAACAGATATACGAAAATATATACTATAATGACTGGGAGTGGATAGTAAAGCTAAACATTCTGGTAAGCTTTGTATTAATTTTACTTAGCTTGATCTTAATCCTGTTTATACTTTACTTAAGGCTGTTTAAAAACAGTCGTAACCTAAAAAAAGCGGAACATTACAGCCGCTTAAGCGATTTTATTAACAACTATCTCTTTGATCCGGATTTTGACGAGACTGAAACCGAAAATTTTAAAAACAATTTTCTTAAAACCAACCTTCAAAAAAAGATAACGACAAAAGAGATACTTATATACAATCAAAACTTTAAGGGAGAAGCAAATGATTCTATAAAAAAACTTTTTTTTAGCCTTGATCTTGATAATATTGTATTTAAAGACTTAAAAAGCTTAAAGTGGCACCGAAGGACCCGCGGTCTCTACACAGTTTCCAGCATGGGAATAAAAATACAGGAATCGTTAGCAGTTAAACTCTTAAACGACAAAAGAAGTGAGGTAAGATTACAGGCACTTTTATACTTTATTAAGCTATCTCAAAAGTATCCTCTTAACTTTTTATACCGCTTAGAAGAACCATTAACCATATGGCAACAGGTATATCTGGAAGATGCTCTGAAAAAATACGAGGAGCAGGTCCCTGATTTCTCAAAATGGCTTACTCACAAACAGCAAAGTGTTGTTATTTTTTGCATCAAGCAAATTGCAGTATTTAACCAATATGAAAATATAGACCAGGTAATGCCTTTTCTTGAAAGCCCTGAAGAAGAACTTAAAAGAGCAGCTATAAGGTGTATGCGCAAAATAGGACATGAAGAAGCCATAGATGTGCTACTCACCAACTTTGCTACAGAAAGCACTGAAATTAAAAAAGAGATTTTAAAACTTATAACCCAAATAGGAGATTTCAATCAATTACAAACTTTATCCGGATTGCTTACCGGCAACGATGAAGAAATGAAAATAGAATATTTAAAAGCTGAAGAGCATTTTTTAAAATAAGACACTTTGGATTATAGAATATTAATAGATATAGCCAGTTGGGCATTTCTTGTATATGCAGTAGTAATATGCTCAGGGTATACGTTTGCTGCCTTATTCTCCTTTTTGGAAATTAAGGAGTATAAAAGGATATATAACCTACCTTCGGAAGAAGTAGCAATGCTGCAATCCTCTACCCTGCCACCTGTATCTATACTTGCACCTGCCTACAATGAGGAAGCCAATGTTGTAGAAAATGTACGCTCCATGCTTACTCTTAACTACCCTTCTTATGAGATAGTGGTAATAAACGACGGCAGTAAAGACAATACCCTGCAAAGGCTGGTAGAAACTTTTTCTATGGTAAAAGATGAGTCATTACGATACAACTCCATACCCACACAGGAAGTAAGGGGCGTTTACACATCTACAATTAAAGCCTACAAAAACCTAACAGTTATAGATAAAGCAAACGGTGGTAAGGCCGATGCATTAAACGCGGGTATAAACAACTGTAAGCACGACCTTATTTGTTGTATTGACGTAGACTGTATACTTGAAAACGATGCCTTGCTTAAACTGGTAAAACCATTTTTAAATAATGAGAAGACGGTAATTGCATCTGGAGGTATAATCCGTGTGGCTAACTCATGTATTATTGAAGACGGCAGGATTATAGAAGTGCGCCTTCCGGATAAGTTTGTGGCCCGTGCACAAATACTGGAATACTTCAGGGCATTCCTTATGGGGCGTATGGCGTGGTCAAGACTGGACGGACTCCTGTTAATATCCGGGGCTTTTGGTATGTTTGATAAAAAGATAGCCATAGAGGCCGGAGGTTATAATCACAAAACAGTAGGAGAAGATATGGAGCTTTTGGTACGCATGCGACGTATGATGCGTAATAAAAAAATTCCTTACACCGTAGGTTTTATCCCGGATCCTTTATGCTGGACAGAAGTACCACAACAGTGGAAAGTACTCCACAGGCAACGCAACAGATGGACACGCGGTACTATGGAAACCTTATGGATGCACCGCAAAATGCTCTTTAACCCTAAGTATAAAGTATTGGGTATGCTTAGTACACCTTACTGGATGTTTTTTGAATGGCTTGCCCCTATCATAGAATTCTTTGGGATCCTTTTCATTATCCTTTTATATGTTTTAGGATTTTTAAACTGGACCATATTCCTTAGCTTTTTTGCATTAGTATATTTCTTCTCGGTGCTTTATTCAATTACAGCTATTTTCTTTGAAGAATATTCTTTTCAGCAATACAAGAAACCTAAGTACATATTCAGGCTTATAGGCACTGCCTTTGCAGAGCCTTTATTCTACCATCCGTTTGTAATGTGGGCAGCAATAAAAGGCAACATCGACCTTATAAGAGGTAAAAAAACATGGGGAGCCATGAGTAGAACAGGGCTTTCAAACCCTAAAAAATAGTTTAATCTTAAAAATTACTATTGTGTCAGTCAATCTAAAAAAAATACAACCAACTGTTAAGGTATTACTTTTTATAGTTATGCTTTTTTCATGCATTACAGTAAATGCCCAAACCAGCGACGATATATACACAGAAGCCAGAAAAGAAGCTTTTGAAAACAAAAACTATAAAAAAGCTATTGACCTGTCACAAAAGGCTTTGGAATTGAGCCCGGATTATACCGAACTAAATATCTTTTTAGGCAGGCTATATACCTGGGATAAACAACCGGAGCAGGCCCGTTTGGTTTTTGAAAAGGTTATGATAAAAAATCCTGATAATACGGATTTATATCTGGCATATGGTAGCCTTGAGTATTGGAATAAAAATTATGAAAAGGCTTTAGAACTAACCGATAAAGGCTTGGGAAAAAGTCCGCAATCGGAAGAGCTACTGCTTTTAAAAGCGAGAATACTTAAAGATTCCAGACAATATACTGAAGCCAACAGTACCCTGACAACACTATTGGAAATAAACCCAAAAAACAATGAAGCCAGGACTCTAAGCCAGGTTATAGGAATGACAGGGTTTAAAAATGCCGTAGGGGTTTATTATGACTACTACTATTTTGATAAACGTTTTGACGACCCTTGGCATATTGCCAGTGTAGACTATACCAGGCAGGGTAACTTTGGTACACTTACCGGAAGGGTAAATTATGCCAATAAGTTTGCTATGGATGCCATGCAGTTTGAAATTGAAAGTTATCCAAGAATATCAGATGTTTTCTATACCTATGTAAATGCAGGTATATCTGATGATAAAGGTATCTTCCCGGAATATAAAGCAGGATTTTCATTGTTTGCCAATCTACCCAAAGGTTTTGAAGCAGAAGGAGGTTTTAGGATGTTAAGTTTTTCGGGAGAACAAACCTGGACCTATACCCTATCTGCCGGAAAATATTATAAAAACCTATGGTTTAACCTAAGAGGATATTTTACACCAGACAGAAATAATGTTGGCCAGTCTTATCAGTTAACTACCCGTTATTATTTAGGTGGTGCCGATGAGTATCTGAGCTTAAGGCTTGGTACCGGTATTTCTCCGGATAATCAGAATAACGTGCTTCTTAATGAGACTTTTACCTATAAGCTAAAATCATATAATGTAGCTTTGGAATACAGAACTGTATTTAACCGATCTTATGTAGTATACGCTAGAACTTCGATTGAGAATCAGGAATATGCCCCTAACACAAAAGGTAATCAGATAACTGCCGGCGTAGGTGCTATAAAACGATTCTAAAAAGAAACACCTGTAGAAAACTACAGGTGCATCAACCAAACCAACCATAAAACTATCATAATCCCTTAAGGCATTATGAAGTACTTTTATATTTTAATTCAAACTAAAAATCGCGTTATCTATACCACTTGTAAGCCTTTTGGCTCTTGCCTCAATATCAGAAATACTTATAGGCATTTTTGCATAGTCGTTTACTCCAAGTTCAAAGGTTTTATTAAAAACCCTTTCATCACTATGACATGAAACTACCATAACAGGAGTACTAACCTTTTTTACATTTCTAATATATTGTATAACTTCTAACCCTGCCCTGTTTGCCTTAGGTTTGTTTATCATAGGTACCATTGGGTACACTACCGACAAACTTATATCTGCAATAAGCAGATCAGGCTGAAAAGCATTAAAACTATTTACAGCATCCCGAGTATTGTCACAACACTCAATTTCATATCCTAAATCGCTTAGGCACCTGCCCAACGATGTTAATATGTGACGTTCGTTATCTACTATTAAAACTTTCATAAGTCTGCTGTTTTAGTTATTAACACTGAATCTTATATTCATTTACGGTATTTTTGGGGTTATCAGTTTATTGGGGGGCAATATCTTGATAAATTATTTTGGATTCAGTGTTAATTACAGTACAAATATCCGTCGGGTTTCAAAGCTTTTTGCCTAATATTCGACAAAAAACATTTTGCTGTAGACGAATGGTAAGAACTAAGCCGACAAACAGGTTGATGGAAGATTTTATCAATAATATCTATTAAGAAACCCTACATAAATAAAAAAGCCTCCTAATAAAGGAGGCCTTAAAAATAAACATCAGTAGTCGTGCATTCTAACATTAATTTCTTTTCATTCTTATAAAACTATCAATGTACTTTGGAGCTTAAAGTATGACAATCTATATAACCACTTTGTACTTAATAACACTGCAAATATCCGTTGGGAAATTACGTTTCCGTCCCATTATTCGACGAATGGAATTTTGCTTTAGATGAGCTGTACTCCTATTAAGGGTAAGCCGTCACATTTATAAAATAATAAACAATAAAAAAGGCCTCCTTATTAGGGAGGCCTGACACACCAGTAATTTTTAATTGAATATCAATAGCACTACTTTATTTTTGGGATCCATTTAATCTAGGGGGCTTTGACTAAATGATTATAAATGCATTATTTATAGTGCAAATATCTAGTGATTATGTTAGCTATATTGTTAGATTTCGACGAATGGCATTCAATTGTAGACGAATGGTATTTTTGTCCCGATTAACTAAGAATCTAATAATAAAATAAGCGTTTATCTATCAATCAGTTAAAATCTATATATTTTATACTTGTAAGAAACCGCTTATAGCCTATTTAAAACCATTCGTCGCTTCAAAGCTACCATTCACCGAAGTTTAACCCTCGCTTATCGAAAAGAAAAATTGTTCTTTACGGAGTCCCGTAATTTTGTAGTTGGAAAAATATACCCTAACTAAAAAAAATGGCGAGAGCACTTAATATACTTTTAATTGAAGACGACTCTATCGAAGTCATGAAGTTTCACAGAGTTTTAAAAACCCTGCACTTAAACCATAAGATAGTAGAAGCCAATAATGGCGAAGAGGCGTTAGCAATATTAAAAGACAAGGAAATTATTCCGGATATTATTATCCTGGATCTTAATATGCCTAAAATAAACGGCATAGAATTTTTGGGTATCCTTAAAAAAGATGAAGTGCTTAAATATATTCCTGCCATAATACTAACTACCTCAAACAACCATAGGGATGTAATGGAATGTTATAAAACAGGCATTGCAGGTTACTTAATAAAACCCCTTAAGTATGAGGAGTATGTAGACAGGGTTAAAAAACTTATAGAATACTGGAGCGTAAATGAATTAATCTCACAGTAATTATGTATGGCTTTGTTAACAATGCAATAAAACATTATGTAAACGATAACTTTGGCAACCAGATTTGGATGGAAGTTAAGCAGCAGTGTGCTCTTACTCCAAGTTTTCTTGATGCCGATCAGCCATACAATGAGGAAACTATTTTTAAAATAGCAGAAACAGTTTCAAAAATCACACAAATACCTCTAAACAAAGTACTTGAAGAAATTGGAGCAAGTATTATTTCAACACTTGCCGAAAAATATAAGTTCCTGATGGAATCCAGAGGCGAAAACCTCAAAGATTATTTATTAAATTTACCTAACTTTCATAACAGGATTATGTTAATCTATCCTGAATTAACTCCACCCGAGTTTAGAATAAGTAATGTAGCCCACAACAGTTTACATCTGCATTACAACTCAAACAGGGAAGGTGTTCGGGATTTTTTAAAGGGCTATCTGGATGGTTTGGTTAAAATATTTTGTGAACCCGCTATAGTAGAGCCTATTGAGTCCCCCGCTGAAAGCCGCCATCAGGAAGTTTTCAAAATCAATTGGTAATATGAGTAACAGCCATACATTTAAATTTAATGCCGATAATTTCAGCAGGATATTTCCTTTCTATATACTGCTGGATGAAAATTTAGTAATCTCCTCTTTTGGAAGCAGCATTACTAAACTGAATCCGGAATTAAAAAAAGGCGACTCTTTTTCTGATTTCTTTTCACTTATACGACCTCATACAGAAAACATTACTGAAGAAGTACTGGTAGAAAACCTAAGCCAGCTTGTTATCCTTGAAAGTAAAATTGTACCCGATTTAATACTAAGAGGCCAGTTTGAAACTATGGATAACAATTTTTTATTTGTAGGTTCTCCCTGGCTTATGTCGGTAGAGGAAGTGAAAAAGAGAAAACTTTCAATCTTTGATTTTGCCAATCATGATCCTTTGCTGGATCTTCTTCAGATATTAAAAACTCAGGAAGCTACCACTCAGGAGCTAAAAGAGCTTTTAAGGATAAACAATGAACAAAAAAATGCACTTAAACAGGATCGTGAAGAGCTTAATAAATTATCGGTAGTTGCCAGTGCAAACGAAAATGCCATAGTTTTTACCAAACCCAGCGCCGAGATATTTTGGTGTAACGATGCCTATTTAAAGATAACAGGCTTTAGCCGTGAGGAAGTAATGGGCAAAACCCCTATTGAGGTTGGCCGTACAGAATCTACAGACAGGGATGCATTACAAAAAATGATTGACTTGTTTTACAAAGGTGAATCGTTTGACGTGGAAGTAACCCATGCTAAAAAAGGCGGTGGCTATTTTTGGGCAAAAATTAAAGGCCAGCCTATATATGATGATAAAGGGAATATCCTTCAGTATTTTGCCATGCTTGAGGATATGTCTGAAGAAAAGGAAAAGGAGGAACAATTAATACTACTTTCCCTAATTGCCGAAAAAAATATAAACTCGGTGATTATATGCGATAAAGAAGGTAGAATAGAATGGGCAAACTCCAGTTTTGAGGTAATGTCAGGGTATAAAAAAGAAGAGCTTATAGGTAAAAAACCCGGGGTACTGTTACAAGGACCAGAAAGCGATGCTGAAACCGTAACCTATTTAAGTGATCAGATAAAAAAAGGGGAACCCTTTAACTGTGAGATAATAAACTACTCTAAAGACAAAAAGAAATACTGGGTCAGGATACAGGGTCAGGCCTTGTATAACAATTTTGGAGAATTAATACGCTTTTTTGCAATTGAAGAAGATATTACTCATGAAAAACAACTTGAAAAGCAAAAAGAGGAACTGCTAAAAAGCTTAGCAAAAAGTAATAAAGAACTGGAAGACTACGCACAAATAGTTTCTCACGACCTTAAGTCCCCTTTACGCAGTATCAACTCACTAGTAGCCTGGATTAAGGAAGAAAACGAAGGTTGCCTTACCGAACAGACAACAGGTTATCTAAACATGATTGAGGATAAACTGGAAAAAATGGATCATTTAATTCAGGGAGTCCTTACCTACTCTAAAATAGATAAAACAGATATAGCTAAAGAAAATGTAAACATCCACGAAGTGGTTACAAACATTTTAAGCATTATACACATCCCTTCACATATCAGGGTAGAAATAAAAAACAACCTGCCGGTTTTAAAGGCAGACAGATTCAGGATACAGCAGCTTTTTCAAAACCTGATAAGCAATGCTGTAAACTATATTGATAAACCAGAAGGATTTGTTGTTATCAATGTAAAAGAAGCTAAAGACCATTTTGTTTTCTCGGTTGCCGACAACGGACCGGGTATTGCCGAAGAAAATCAGGAAAAAATATTCAAGATATTCCAATCCTTCAGTAAAAATGAAAGATCTACAGGTCTTGGCCTGTCCATAGTGAAAAAGATAATTGACAACTACGGCGGCAAAATATGGATTGAAAGCGAATTAGGAAAAGGTACCGCTTTTTATATTAAACTTTACAAGTAAGATTTATGAAAACAGTTCAGGCATACAAAAAAGATAATACCTGGGTTTATCTTACTGATAAAAAAGCCTTAAACAATCCGTTAGTGCTGGTTTTTGGTAACAGGTTTTTATTGGAAAACAGTATTGTTATAGATGATCTAAGAAAAGAATTTCCTTACGAGCACCTTGTTTTTGGATCTACTTCGGGCGAAATAGCGGATAAAAATGTTATTGAAAACTCTATTGCCGTAACTGCTATAGAGTTTGAAAAAAGTTCGTTTATAATAAAACGCGATAATATACTAAGTCATAATAAAAATGCTTTTGAATTAGGCAAATCATTGTATGAGCAAATGCCTAAAGAAAATCTTAAGCATCTTTTTGTTCTAAGTGAGGGGAGTTTTGTAAATGGGAGCTCTCTGATTGCGGGACTTGAGGATAATGTTTTTAAAAATGTATGCATTACCGGAGGAATGTGTGGCGATGATGCGCGTTTTGTAAAAACAGTTGCTTCTTATAAAGAAAACCCTAAAGAAGGCGAAGTAATACTTATAGGCTTTTACGGCGAATCGCTGGAAATAACTTTTGCAAGTGTAGGCGGCTGGCAGTCTTTTGGGCCTGAAAGGGTTATTACAAAATCAGAAGGGAATACACTTTATGAGATTGACGGGAAGCCTGCCTTAAGCCTTTATAAAAAATATTTGGGAGACAAAGCAGAAGAACTGCCTCAGGCCTCACTACTCTATCCTCTTAATGTCACTATACCCGGTAAAAAAGCACCGGTTGTAAGAACAATATTAAATATTGACAATAATACACAATCAATGATACTTGCCGGCGATGCTCCTGAAGAATCTCTTGTACAACTTATGATGGCAACAGTAGATGGTATTGCTGATGGAGCTAATAAAGCTGCATTATATGCAATGCATAATCGTAAAACCATGCCTCAGTTGGCCCTATTAATAAGTTGTGTAGGTCGTAAACTGGTAATGAATCAGCGTGTTGAAGAAGAAATAGAACAGGTTAAAGAAATGATTGGTGATACTACCACTATTACAGGATTTTATTCGTATGGAGAAATGGCTCCGTTTGTAAACAGTAACTTTTGTGAGCTTCACAACCAAACAATGACATTAACTTTAATAAGCGAATGAAAAACCCCCTTTTAAAAAGACAGATATCCAAGCATATTGGAGAAGATATGCCTACAGGTTTGGAAAATTTTCTAAATGCTGTAGAAGAATCTTATGCTAATTATGAAGATCAGATATCTATGCTGCAAAGAGCAATGAGGATTAGTTCTGAAGAGCTTTTTGAAGCAAACCAAAAACTTAGGGACGAAGCCAATAGTCTTAAGGAAATAAACAATAACCTGGAGTTCATACTTAGTTCCATGAACATGGATAACGATGCTCCTGCTGAAGGGAATTATGACCCTTCCGATTACATTAAGCAACAATCTATACAGCTCATAAAAATAAACGAGCAAAGGGAAGAGCTTTTACAAAATCTTGAAGCACAAAATCAGGCATTAAACGAATATGCCCATATGGTATCTCACGACTTAAAGGCTCCCCTGCGCAACATCACCACGCTAATACAATGGTTTCAGGAAGATCATAACGAAAAGATTGGAAATGAAGGCCAAAAATCGTTAGAGCTTATTTTGTTTAACGTTGAAAAGATGGATCTGCTTATACAGGGTATACTTGATTATTCTTCTATAGACAAGGTACAGACTGAAGACAAACTGATAGATTTCAATAATGTATTTGAAGAGTTATTAAGAATGATTGAGATACCTAAAAATATTGAGGTAAAAATTCTGAATACGCTTCCTAAACTAAACGGCAACTTTTATAAGTTCAGGCAACTTTTTCAAAATCTGCTTGAAAATGCCATAAAGTATAACGACAAAGAAAAAGGGCTTATTGAAATTACCAGTAAGGAAAAGAAGTATGATATAGAATTTTGCATTAAAGACAACGGAAAAGGCATCCCCGAAGCTTATTTTGAGAAAATATTCAATATCTTTACTAAGCTTGACAGTGAAAACCCGTCTTCCGGAATTGGTTTATCTATAGTAAAAAAGATAGTTACACACTATGGCGGTAAGGTTTGGCTTAAGAGCAAAGAAAATGAAGGTACTTCTTTTTACTTTACCCTACCTAAATATCATGGAACAGCCTAATCTTAATTATATAGACCAATTAGCAGGAAATGATGCTCCATTCAGGCAAAAGCTTATAGACATTTTAAAAAAGGAATTGCCCGAAGAAATAAAACTCTATAAAGACCATTTAGGCAGCAACAACTTTTTAGCCGCTGCAGGCAGTGTACATAAGCTTAAACACAAAATAAGTATTATGGGTATGGAAAAAAGTTACTATCTTGCTGAAGAGTTTGAAAAAAACCTTAAAAATAATTCCACTGAACTGAATGAAGATTTTAATATCATTCTTTCAAGAGTACAGAATTATGTAAATGGTATTTAAAGCCGGTTATTTTATATGAATTGCATTATAATTGACGACGAAGCACTGGCAAGAACAATAATTGCGCAAATGGCTTCTAAAGACCCTGAACTTAACATTACGGGAGAATTTAGCAATGCGCTGAGTGCTATGAAGTTTTTAAATGAAAACCACGACAGCACCAACCTTATTTTTCTTGACATTCACATGCCTGATTTTACAGGTTTTGATTTTATTAAAACCATTAAAAATCCTCCGGCTGTAATACTTATCACTTCAGACAAAAACTTTGCAATTGAAGCTTTTGAATATGACTGTATAGTAGACTATCTGGTTAAACCGCTTACAGAAGAGCGATTTCTTAAAGCCGTAAATAAAGCAAAAGCAAAAAAAGAGAGTATACCTGCTATAAAAACCTCAAATACACAAAATGAAAATCAGCCTGCTGACACAGCTAATGAGTTCTATGTTAATATAGACCGCAGGCTTATAAAAATTGAGATCCCTACAATTAATATTATTGAGGCAAAAGGAGATTATATTCAGATAAAGACGGAAACTAAAAACTACACAGTACACTCTACCCTTAAAAAAATTGAGGAAAAGTTACCTCCTTCCCTATTTTTAAAAGTTCACAGGACCTATATAATCAATACCAAAAAGATTATTGATATAGAAGACAACAGTGTCCTTATTGGTAAAGATGTGGTACCTGTTAGCCGGGCAAACAGGCCTGAGCTCATGAAAAGACTTAATATGCTATAAAGCATTAAAAAAATACATTGATAAAGCAGCTAAAACGCTGCTTTTTTTTATGAAACAACCCCTTTATGAATTCATAAAGGGGTTGCTAACATATTACTACTAATTAATTAAAATCGATGTTTACTCTATCATAGGCAATTTCTGGTTTTTAGTGGTTAATAATCCTTGTTTGTTTCTTTGTAAGCTAGTCTGGCCATCTGTCTTATAAGACAACCCAATACCGATAAGTATAGCGGCGTGTTATACAATTTGCTAAATGACAGTTGTTTTTCCAGCCGGATGCGGCACAAATGAATATGTAGTAAAACACAGCCGCTATGGCTTATCAGATATTACTACAACATTAATGAAAAAATGAAAGTTTTATTTTGCTGTCACGTAGAAAATAACAGCCAAAAAAGCGACAAAACAAGGTAAATTAAGCGACACTAAAAACCTAAATACTTGATATGTAAGAATATAAATCAACTTCTTTAGATATATTCATTTTTGCTGATAAACGCTCTTTTCTTTTCTTACTGGCTGCAAGAGTTATATTAAGTACTGTTGCAATTTCTTTAACGCTTAACCCCATGTAGATGTAGGCTATAAATCTTATATCATTTACACTGAGATCCTGATGAAGTTCTTTTAGTCTTGACATAAAGCCCTGATTAACTTCCTCAAAATGCTTTATAAAATTATCCCACTCATTGTCGGTTCTTAAATATGCCTTTAGGGAATTAACATGATTAACCAGGGTTTGGTCTTTTGCCAGTTTAGGCTTTTTGGAAAGATAAGCAACAATCTCTTCTATAATCTCATTCCTGTCAGAAAGATAAAGCGCCCTTGAAGAAAGTTTTTTGTTCTTGTTTTCTATTTCTTCATTAAGGCGTTCCTGCTCTAAAAGAGCTTTGGTAACTTTTCTCTCCAGTTTAAGATTGTAGTTTTTTTCCTTTTCAAGGTGGAGTTCAATTATATTACGGCTACACTCGGCAATCATTTTCTTTTGTCTGAAAATAAGCACTATAATTATAACAGTAGCACATATAATAACTATTATAGCATAAAACACTCTCCTTTCGGAGGCAAGCTTTTGTTCTTTTACGTAAATCTGATTTTTATAATCCTGTATTTCAAATTTAACCCTGTTATTTTCAAAAACCCTACCGTTGTTACGTTCGGTTAGTTCGTGTTCGGTAACAAGTATAGAGTCTTTAAATCGTAGCGCATCTTTATAGGAACCGCTTTTTTCATATATATCTGAAAGAAGAACAAAAACATTCTTCTTGAATTCCAAATCGGGATTTCTGTTTAGGGCACGCTTAGCAAATACAATTGCCTGAGAATAATTATTTTCCTTAAGATAGCTTTTGGATATTATTGTCCATAAAAAAATATCTAGCCCCATTTCAGCAGCATTCGGTTCATTATTATATAAGTCCCACGCTCCTTTTCTTGCCTTTACCACATCACCTAAAAGCAAATCATTTTCAATTAAAAGCACTTTAGACGAAGCCAAAAAATGGCCTTCAAGGTGTTTCGTACTTTCCAATAGGTACGGTCTCGCCTTTTCAGGTTTATTCATACGATTATATATATAACCCAAATTCATTTGAGGAAGCCAAATATGTGACTCGATATTCTTATCCTTAGCACCCTTATAAGCCTTGGTATAATACTCTATCGCTTTTTCATACATTTTTTGACGGGCATAAATATTAGCAATATTATTAAGGCACTCCAGTTCCTGCTCGTGCCATTTATTTTTAACAGCTATATTATAAGCATCTAAAAAAAAATGGAGGGCTTCTCCATAATCAAACATGGAATAATAACTGAACCCGGTACAAAAAAGTGAATTAAAAAGTTGTCTGTCCCAATTTTTAGATAATGCCATTTCTCTTGCTACCGTATAATATTCCAATGCTTTTACATAATTGGCCTTATCTTTCTCTTTGTTACCTTTTTTTATTAGAGTATCACACTCTGCCAGTGTATATTCTTCGCCATTATTACCATTATTTGCCATTGATAAGCTACTATATAACAAGCAAATAACAAATATAAGTCTGTATTTTTGAAGAATATTTCTTAATGGTTTCATGTGGTAGGGGATGGTTAAATTTTAAGTTTTTATTAACATTTTCAAATATAAGAATTGTATTACCCAATTAAATTTTTAATTTTCTTAAAAAATCAAAAACCGATAAACTTTTACATAAAAAGCAAACAGAAAGGTGAATCTTTAAGAAAAAATAAATTTAAAGCCCTTAAAATACTATTCATAAAAAAATAAGGCACTCATTAAGAATGCCTTATTAAAAACTAAAACGATAGAGAAAATTATTTATTTGCCTGTCACAGGATTAGGACGAACAAAAGTGTTATTATCGAAAGAGATATGATAATCAGATTTGAATAATTTACTTGGTAAATAATAATCGGTAGTTATTATTTGTGCACCCGATGTACATGCCTTATTAAAACGTGTATAATCATTATTACGAGCTTCCTGTGTATTTGCATCTGCCCTTGTACGTATTATATAGCCTTTCTTAACCAGACTCTCAATATCGGTATCAGTTTCCGGCTCATTCTTAAAAAGCCATGCTGCTTCGGGTGTGCCGGGTTTTGCATTTACAAAAACCGCACGACCTTTTAACGACGGATGTCCTTTCATATATAAATCCCTTTTCTTACCGCTATCGTCCAGTATAAAAAGAAATTTGCCCCTAGCCTCTTTTAGTGCTGGCCAATTATTATTAAGTACCGCTTCTTCAAGTGTAGCATAATTACCTCTTACCATATCTGGTGTTATAACCTTATCCTTACCCAAGACAGATAAAAGTACTTTATCAAGTTCGTCAAAAAGTTTAGCATTAAATTGTTCGGGCTCTGTACCAAAACGGTTTTTATCACCGTCTTTAGGCTCAAGCGTAATAAATACAGGTACATGACCAGGATGTGCCTCACTCCATTTCCTTAATTTGGCAAGACAGTCTTCAAATGTCATACACTGAGTCCTAAAGTCAAAATCGGGCATATGTAAAACCTTAAATCCAGGTTTTTTCATAACACCTTCTGTATCGTAAGGCTGTTCTGGTGTTACAAGATCAAGACCTTTAGGATGGGCGTATTTACCACCTTTGGTATCGGCATAAACATCAATCTCTAAATTTCTCAGTCCCATATCAAGCTGTTTTTCAATAGCTATATGTTCATACTGAAGTCCGTAAACAGAATGCGTTGTATCCATTTTAGCCATAGCCTCAAGCAAAGCAGGCTCTATAGCATTTTTATAACTGTTATGTGACCCAATAACCTGTAGTTGGTTAATATGTAAATTATCGTCCTGAGCCATAGCCTTAAATACAGGAGTGATTAACAGTAGCACCATTAATGGTGAAAAAAGTGATTTCATGGTTGGAAAAATTATTGTGAAGTATTGAGGCGAAAAGTATAAAAGAGATATTAAGCGCGTGTTATTTAAACAAAAACAAATAAAGATTAAAAAATACCTCTCGGATACAAATCATTATGCTTTTCCTTAAGAAATTAATTAAAATATAACTTTCAAATAAAGTACAATGCATTTTCATTTTTTTATTTAGCGGTTTACACAGCGCCTCTATTTACCCAATGAAAAGTACTACTGAGTTTGAAGAAATATACACCGGATATTGGGAAAAACTCTACGTTTTTTCTTTTAAAATGACACAGGACCGGGAACTTGCACAAAACATTGTGCAGGATGTTTTTATCGACTTTTGGGAAAGAAGAAATGAAACCAAAATACTATCTGTAGAAAGCTATCTGTTTAGGGCTGTAAAAAATCAGGTTTATAAATACTACCGCAATAACCGCTTTGACAAAAGCATACCCGAAGAAAAATTTGAAAATTACCTTATAGAGAATATCAGCTCTGTTGACGATGAACTACTAGATAAGCTTTACTCCTTATTAGACAAGCTTCCCGAAAAAAGAAAAGAAATCCTGATGATGTATAAAATTCAGGAAATGGATATAGACCAGATAGCCGCACAATTAAATATTTCAAAACAAACTGTAAAAAATCAAATCACCTCAGCCTTAAAACAATTACGTGCTGAGATAAAAGACATGGATTTTAATACGGTAATGCTGCTGTTTTTTCTATTAACTTTTCTTTAACAGTATAGTAATACTCGGCAATAGTACTATTTCTCCCATAAGGTACTTATAGACGAATTACATTATGATGATTAGAAAAGTAAAACATTATCTGGAACATCTTATCGAAAAAAGTACAGATAAAAAAGCCTCTGAAAAAGAAGAGCAATTGCTGGAAAGTTTTGTTCTGCATGAATATTCCAATAACAACAATTGGGATGAAGCGACTATGGGAGATAAAGAAGAGGTTTCAAATGCTATTTATAATACTATAAGCCTGTCTATAAATCCGGTTAGAAAAGTAAGAAAACTTAATTTTTACAAATATGCTGCCGCTGCCGCTATTGTAATAGCTATAGGTGTCACTTTTATAATTAAAAACGATACAAAACCGCAAATGCTTTCATTGCAAACCACTGCTGCAATGGATTCCCTTAGACTTGAAGATGGTACAACCATATTTCTGGCGGCCAATTCACAATTATCTTATCCGGCACATTTTACCGGAAAGGAAAGGGCTATAACACTATTACAGGGTAACGCCTTCTTTAAAGTTGCAAAAGACCCTGAGCATCCCTTTATAATCACTTCGGGCGATATCAAAACCAAAGTACTTGGTACTTCTTTCCATATAAAATTATGCAGGGAAAACTGTAATGTAACCGTAGTAACCGGTAAGGTAAATGTATCATCGGGCGCACAGAGTATAGACCTGCTGCCTAATGAGGAAGCTATATACAACAACAGTAAACTTACTAAACAACCTGTTACCGAAACCATACTGGCTAACTGGTACAAAGAGGATATTGAACTTAATGATGTAAAACTGAACGAGGTATTTACTGTATTACGATATAAATATGGTGTAAAACTGGAGCTTAAAAATGAAGAAATATTAAATACCAGACTTACGGTTTACATTAAAAACAGAGCATCTTTAGACAGCATCTTAGAACAAATAAACTACATCACAAATCAAAAATTTGAGGCCTATGACAATACAATAACAGCGAAACGATAATAAAAAAACCGCAGTTGCTGCGAACAACTACGGTCTATAGAAATTAAGCCATCGTAAAAACCAATAACTTAAAACATGTATTCTAAATTTACTTCTTTTAAACTAAAAAACACAATCTTTTTAGTGTTTGCACTACTCTCCTTTTTAGGAGGGCAGGCTAAAAGTGTACTAAACTCACCAAAAGTAAGCTTTAAATCAGAAAAAGCAACACTGGTAAACATTTTTTCAACACTAAGCGAAAAAACAAATTATAAGTTTAGCTATGGTGAAAGCATCATAGAAGATAAAAACCTATACACGGTTACTTATACAAACGGCCCGATAGAAACGGTATTAAAAGACCTTTCTCAAAAAGCTCATTTTACATATAACATTAGTAACAAACTGGTGCTTATTAAAAAAGAGGCTGCTGTTAAAAACATTTCAACTATACAGCAAACCGTAAAAGGTAAAGTATTGGATGAAAACGGAATGCCTCTACCCGGTGCATCTGTTATGGAAGCAGGCACAAACAATGTAGTAGCAACTGATTTTGACGGTAACTTCGAAATTATGGTAGCTCAGGGTAAAATCCTTGAAGTATCATTTATAGGTTACAAAACAAGAAGTGTTTTAGTTGACAGTGACAACCTTAGCATACAGCTGGAGTCAAACGCATCAGAGCTTGACGAGGTTGTAGTAGTAGGTTATGGTAAGCAAACTAAAGCCGACCTTACTGGATCGGTAACACAACTTGAGGAAGACAATTTCAGGCAGGGTGTTAACGTTTCTGCAGATCAGCTATTACAAGGTAAGGTTGCTGGTGTAAGGGTTGTTCAGGCAAGTGGTGAGCCAGGTGCTCCAATGGATGTAACCATCCGTGGTGTAGGCTCAATAAGAAGTGGTAGTACTCCCCTATTTGTTGTAGACGGTGTGCCGCTAACTAATGATGATGCAAGCCCTGCCGGACAGGATGTTGGTTTTGGTTCTTCAAGAGCTAAAAACCCTCTTAACTTCCTTAATACAAGTGATATCGAATCTATAAGTGTACTTAAAGATGCATCTGCTGCGGCTATATATGGAGCAAGAGGATCTAATGGTGTGGTTATAATCACTACTAAAAAAGGTAAAAAAGGTGAAGCTACTTTTACGGTAGACTCTTACTTAGGTTTCTCTAAAGTCTCTAAAAAACTTGATGTACTTTCTGCAAGCGAATACAGAAATGCACTTACAGACCCTGCTTTTGACCACGGTGGAGATACCGACTGGCAGGATGTAATATACAGAAATGCCGTAACTACAAATAACGTAATGGCTTTCTCTAAACAAACCGATACAGGTAACTACTATGTGTCACTTGGACAGATGGACCAGGAAGGTATAGTAAACAACAGTAACTTTAAGCGTACTTCTGGTAGGATTAATGCTGCCGAGTCGTTTTTTGACAAACGTTTACGCCTAAGCGCTAACCTTACTGCAAGTGAAACTGTAGATAATGGTGTACCAACCAGTGATGATGGTGGTTCTAACGGACAGCTTATTATCCACACCCTTATGGCAAACCCTACTCAGCCGGTATTTGATGAAAACGGTGAGTACCAAAACTTCAACATGAACGCGCATTATAACCCTGCTTACCTTTTAAGCATCTATAATGACGAAACACGTACAATAAGAGTATTAGGGAATTTTGAGGCTTCTCTTAGGTTAGCAAAAGGTTTAGATTATAAACTTAATGTGGGTATAGACCGTTCAATGTCAGAAAGAAATACTACAATTTATCCTAACGTAACCGACCTTAACCCTATTGGTAAATACATTCAGGGTAACCTGGAGTCTAAAAGCCAACTTATCGAAGATTATTTAACCTACAACTGGTTTAACGATAAGCATAAAGTAGAAGTTCTTGGCGGTTTCTCTTATCAGAAATTTGAAAGATCGGGAACAAGCTTCAGTATAGACGGTATAGCTGATCAGGAAATAGGTGTTGATCCGGCAGACAATCCTGCATTTTCAGGTTATCAGACAGGAGTTAAAGGTTTCGCTCAGGAAAATGAGTTACAATCTTTCTTTGGAAGGGTAAACTATTCTTTCAACAAAAAATATCTTTTTACAGCTTCAATGAGGGCTGATGGTTCTACACGTTTTGGAGAAAACAATAAATACGGTTACTTCCCTTCATTTGCAGGAGGTTGGGTAATTTCTCAGGAAAGTTTCCTTAAAGAAAACAAAGTAATAGAAAACCTAAAGCTTAGAGCAAGCTGGGGACAAACCGGTAACCAGGAGGTACAAAATAAAATTACAAAGGCTAGTTACGCACTTAGCGGCGCAGATGGTTACTATCTGTATGATGATCTTGGCCTTGTTAATGGTGTATCTGTTTCAAGAACTCCAAACCCTGACCTTAAATGGGAAGTAGTTACTCAGTTTGACTTAGGTATCGACTTTAGCCTTTGGAACGGTAAACTATATGGTACACTTGATTACTTTAACAAAACTACAACCGATGCTATATTAAATATACCTTCTCCGGTACTTAGCCCTACCAATACTATTTGGGTAAATATAGACGGAGAAATTGTAAACAAAGGTTTTGAGTTTATGTTAGGTTCTCAGATAATTGACAACAGCGACTTTAAATGGTCGGTAGATTTTAACGGGGCTACACTTGATAACGAAGTGAAAAACCTTCCTGTATCAGAAATCCTTTCAGGTGCAATTTCAGGTCCTGGTCAGTCAGGAGTATTGGCAAACATCTACAAAAGCGGATATGCTGCAGGTTCATTTTACCTTATTGAGCATGTAGGTTTTGATGAAAACGGTGCCGAAATATTTAAAGACCAAAACGATGACGGTGCTATTACAGGAGACGACCGTGTAATTATAGAAGGTGCATTACCTAAATTCACTTATGGCTTTAACAGCCAGATGAGTTATAAAAACTTTGATTTCTCATTCTCTATCATCGGTCAGTCAGGAGGATATCTTGTAAACAATACAGGACTAAACGCTCTTAATATTAATAACCTTGCGTCTGACAGAAATACTGCAACAGATTATTATAACTCAGGTGCTAACCCTGCAAATTCACCACAGCTGTCTACCCTATATCTTGAAAAATCAGATTTCTTAAGATTAAACACAGCTCGTTTAGGTTACAACTTTAAAATTAAAAACCTAAACTGGTTACAGGGACTTAACCTGTATGTAACAGGACAAAACCTATTTACAATAACAGACTATAGTGGTTATGATCCGCTAATTAACAGCGCTAAATCAAGCGGAGGTAACCAATCACTGGGTATCGATTATTCAAGCTACCCTAGTGCAAGAACATTCATTCTAGGTGCAACTCTAAAATTATAAAAAATGAAAAAGAACAAAATATTTACGATAAAAAGTATAGCAGTAGCACTTGCTGCCCTGACTTTAGCCAGCTGTACCGACTTAGACGAGGTAGTGCTTGACGAAGTACTTGGTGAAGACGCATCGAGCGTAGACGGTGCCCTTGCAGCAGCATATGACAGATTAGGAGACGGAACTTTTGTAGATAACGGAGGTATATTTGCCATGCAGGAATATTCTTCTGATATAGCTATCCTTCCTACACGTGGTAGTGACTGGGGTGATGGTGGTAAATGGCGTACAATGCACGAGTTTACATGGACTCCAAGCAGTGCTGTTATTACAGATAACTGGAACAAACTTACAAATGGTATTACACGTTCGCTTACAGCCATAAAAACCATAAGCGGAAATGAGTTTCCAGATAAGGCAATGTTTCTTGCCGAAGCTAAAGGGCTCCTTGCATTCTATACTTACTATACACTTGACCTTTACGGACAGGCTCCTTACCGCGACCCTCTTAATGAGAACGCTCCAGTAGAGATACTTCAGGCTGCTTATGCTATTGACGGGCTTATTGAGGATGTAGAAGCTATTATCCCTGATTTAGCTGAACTTGGAAATAACCAAACACATACAGGCCGTTTTACAAAAGAGGCTGCTTATGCCCTACTTGCTGATATGTACCTTAACCGTGCGGTTTATAAAGATCGTTACAACGCAAGTTCTTCATTTAACTTTAATGAGGCTTCTGTAAACGGAAACGGTACCGATATGGACAGGGTAATTTACTACACTTCGCTAATTATCGATTCTGGTAAATTTAGCCTTAACCCTAACTTCTTTGATAACTTCTCTATCAATAATTCTGGTGGTCAGGAACACATTTTTGTTGTAGTACAAAAAATAGACAACATCCGTAATGGTGATAACGACTTAGGCTATATGTGTGTGGCCCGTAACCAGAGACCTTCTCCTGCAAACAGGGGTACTAACGGTTCATGTACTACTCCTGAGTTCTATGCAAGCTGGGAAGGTAATCATGAAGACCCTAGGTTCTCAAGAAAATACCAATATGGCGACGGCACATGGTTTATGAATGACGGTACCGACGTAAGCGTACCTGCATCTGACCTGGTACCGGGAAGCAGCGACCTGCCTTGGTTCCACTTTAACAGCGGACTTCTGGTTGGACAACAGTACGGACCAAAACTTACCCAGGCGGGTGGTTTTGAAATGACTGGCGACGGCAGAATTAAAGTATCACAACTATTTATGGAAAAAAGTGCTACCACTCCGATGGTATTTACTCCTGAACTTGATTTTGATAATCCTACACAGGCAGTATTTGCTCAGGATCAGATAAACCGTGGTGTACGTATCTTCAAATTTGAGTACGATCCGGAACAAGGTAACGGATCAAGTAATGTAGATATTCCGTTATACCGTTTGGGTGGTATTTATACTATGAGAGCTGAAGCTTATTTACGTAAAGGAAATAACGGTTCTGCCCTAATGGATATCAATATGCTTAGAACTTCGAGAACAAGAGAAGCACTTTACGGAAATGCTCCTGGTATAGCTATCCCTTCTATCGATGCTGACATCTTATATAAAGAAATTGGATTTGAGCTTTACTGGGAAATGAAGAGAAGGCCGCAAATGATACGTTTCGGCAAATTTGACCTTCCTTATACAGCAAAACCTGCTTCTGAGCCATTTAGAAGGGTATTCCCTATCCCTCAGGAAGCAATGGACGTTACTGATGAACTTACGCAAAATTTGGGTTATTAAGTTGATTAATGTTTCAGTACTTAAAACTCCGGCAGCTGCCGGAGTTTTTTTATTTATATACACTTAGTTTAGCTGCAACACCTGAGGGCCAAACTCTTCAAAAAAGATCTTATCTACGGGAACATTACATTCTTTTAAATAATTGTAATGTGCCTTTATAAAACCTGCAGGACCACATATATAATATTCGGTTTGCACATCCGGTAACCAGCCTTTTATTTTAGAAAGGTCTACCCTGCCGGTGTAATAATCAGCGGATGTATTTACAGCTTCCTCGTAAAAAATATGGGACGAAACATTGGCCACATTATTTTCTACTTTTTTAACTGCTTCTTCAAAAGCATGTACTCCCGAATGTCGGCAACCATGTATCCATACCAAATTATGATTTAATGAAGTATTGGTAAGGCTCTCCAGCATTGCCAATAAAGGCGTTTGCCCTACTCCTCCGCTAATAAAAACCTTATCGTTATCATTTGTATTAAGTACAAAATTACCTGAGGGCGAGGTTAGCTCTACAAGCTCGCCTTCTTCCATTTGGTGTAGTCTGTTACTAATCATTCCGTCCGGATGAAGTTCTCCCCCTAATTCCCTTTTTACCGAGATTCGGTAATACTTACCGTTAGGGGCACACGATATACTGTATTGCCTTGGTTGTAGTAAACCAAGCTGAGGCAAAAACAGTCTTATACTTAGGTATTGTCCCGGTACATGTAAAGGAACTCCCTCACCCTCTATCGGATAAAGATAAAAGGATGTTATTTCTTCCGATTCGCGGACTTTTTTCTTAATCATAAATGATTTCCAGCCAACCCATCCGTTTTCTTCTGTAAATTTCTTATTGTACAAACCTTTCTCGTGACCTATCATCAGGTCGGCCAGCTGTTTGTAAGCAATGGTCCAGGCATCGATAATATCATTTGTTGCTGCTTCCTGTAACACCTCACTAATTGCAGCTATAAGATTCTCTCCTACTATTGAATAATGTTCAGGCTTTATATCCAGACTTGTATGCTTATGCCCTATCATATCTATAACAGGTATTAACACATCCGGATTTGTAATATTTTCGGCATAAGCAAGTACAGCCATTGCCAGAGCGGTTTGCTGCCTTTCATTATTTTGATTACCCAGATTGAATATATTTTTCAGTTCAGGATGATTTCTAAGCATCCTATTATAAAAGTGTTTTGTAAGTACAACGCCATTTTCCCTTAAGACAGGAACGGTTGCCAAAATTGTTTCTTTTTGCTTTTCTGTCAGCATATTGTATACTACTTAATTGATTAAAAAAAGATTTCAGCAGGTTTATATCCATAAACCTGAGAAGAGAAATACTGCAGTTTCTTTTCGCTTGTAAAATTAAGTTCCCTTACACATGCCGACTTATGACCTCAATCATAAGACTACTTTAAAAATATCTTACGCTGTCTTATAAGTAGGTAACCTTCCTTTTCAAGCTCCTTTACGCCCCTTATAACGGTTTCAACCCGCAATCCCGTAAGATCGGCAATCTGTTGCCTGGTAAGGGGTACCATATAGGTAAAAGGCCCATCAGTAGCGTTGCTGTGGCCCTTTTGATAATTAAAAAGTGTTTTTAACCGCTTATTGGAATCCTGAGAAGATATTTCGGGAGCCATAACTGCCTTATAGAACAATCGTCTTGCAAGGCTTCTGTTTATTTCTATAGAAACCTCAGGGTGCTGGTAAAGCATTTTAAGAAAATCGTCTTTCCCTAAAGCAATAAGCTCAACATTGCTAAGTGCAACCGCATTAGCAGGATAAGGCTCATCTATAAACAAAGGAGGCTCACCAAAACTTTGCCCGGCAGTAAAAATGTTCTGGATAAACTCTTTTCCTTCCTCATTGTAGTTATTCATTTTTACCTCCCCCAATCGTATCTGATAGTAATAGGACGGATAATTCCCCTTAGAAAATATTGTATCTCCTTTTTTGTAGTTGAGGAACCTAGCGGGGAAAGAAAGAAGGATATCTTCGGGGATCATGAGAATTTTGTTTAAACACAAAATTATTACTTTTTACAAAGCCATGTTTCAAAGCTTCAATAAAATAAAAAAGGCCGGTAAAAAATGTACCGGCCCTCTTCTTGCATGAAATTATAATACTACCTGTTAACTTTAAGCACTTTATAAGTTCCTGTTTTATCACCTACTGTTACATTGATGATAAATACCTGCTCACCCTGAAGTGATGTTAAGTCCAGGCTTATAGTTTGTGTACCGCCTGTAGTTTGTACATTTTGTGTAGTTATTTTTCTACCTACTAAATCATATACATCAACTACTACATCCTTACCACCTTCGTCGTTAATTTCAACCGTTACCTTACCGCTTGTAGGGTTAGGATAAAGGCTTACTTTATCTCTAAGAGGATTAGGTGTATCAATACCAAGAGCTTCTTCAACAATTATGTACTCCTCTTTAGTAAGCGACTGGTTACCGGCAACGTTTGTTGCTATAAGAGTTACATCATAAGTACCTGCTTCTGCATAAGTAACTGTTGGGTTTTGCTCTGTAGATGTAGCAGGCTCACCACCTTCAAACGTCCAAGACCACTCTGTAGGGTTATTGGTACTCAAGTCGGTAAATGTTACTGTTTCACCTTCTTCCACCTCTACCTGATCTGCAATAAAATCAACTTCAGGAGCCTGAGCACCTAAGTATTGATTAAGTGAGAACACTACAGTAGCCGAAGCATTAAATGTTACATCGCTAAATGTAGCATCCTGCTGAGGAGCATTGCCACCGTTAGGGTGCTGTACTGAGAAGAATCCGTATTTATAATCTGGTGTAAATGTTAGACCTGTAGGCTCAGAACCTGCAGGCATAGACGCAAATAACTCAATATTAGGGTTGTTTTGTGTATGATTCGGACGGATTACCCAAATGTAGTTTAATCCACCATCCTGGCATACCCAAAGGTTACCTTTGTCGTCAAACACCAGGTTATCGTTACCGTCACCCCATTGTTCTGTAACTGTACCTCCCGCTGTTGCAATAGGATAAGACATACCTCCTGCAAAAGTTTCAAAGTCTGTGATTGTATCGTTCACACTTACAGGGTCTGTAAATCTGTAGATACGGTTTCTTCCTTTTGCAGTAAAGTAAATTTTACCGTCAAGAGGGCTAATATCACAGTCTTCAACACCATTAAAGTTTGTACCTCCTAAAGAAGCAGCAACTGTATTAAGGTTGTTTCTGTCCTCTTGTGTTGTATTAGGAACCTGAATCCATCTTGCTTTTGCAGAACTTGGCTCGTCGTTAGACATTTCAAGATCTAAGTGAAGTACATATACAGTACCTGAGTAAAGGTTACCCGGTACATCCGGTACATATTTGTAAACACAGTGTGTACCACCGTCTTCACCATAGTAAGCTGCAGAACCATCGGCTTTAACAACCACGTTTTCGTGATTCATTCTACCCATAGCCCAAAGTTTTTCCTGCTTACCATTACCGTACTCCATTACCTGAGCAGTAACAGGATCTATTTCCACTAACCAACCTTCATCCTGATATCCGTCGCCGTTAGCGTCTCCGGAAGCCGTATTCTCTTCAGCAGTAATTACGGTACCCCAAGGGGTAATACCTCCAGAACAGTTTCTTGTAGTTGTTACAAGGTCGTTGTTATAGAAGTCTACCGGTTGAGAATCGTCAATAACCCAAAGTTGGTTTTCTGTATCTAAGTGAATATCCAGCATAGACACACCACCCGGAGTGTTTTCATGGTTAACTGATAAATGACCCAGTTCGCTGTCTCCGTCTGTACCTACATAGGCAGAGAAGTCATGGTTACCCGGTACGTTACCCGAACCATCCATATAAGCATCTCCCTGTTTGAATAATAACTGGAATCTGTGCTCCTGAGAAATTATAAGGTAAGGAGTTTGCCCTGTAGGGTTAATTGAAGTGAAACAAGCAATATGCTCTTCGTCACAAACCTCAATATCCTGAGGAGCATCTTTAATATACATATCAAAACTGATATCTGAACTCTGACCGTCACGGTTGTGAAGCTCAACAGAAATTCTGTTTACACCTTCCTGGAACACAGTTTTTGGCACTATGTGAGAGAAATATCTCTTCTCATCTGCTCCGTCTATTGTAGTGGCAGAATGTGTAAGATAATCAATAATACCAACCGGCATATTGTCTCTAAACACTTCCACACCGTTTACATAAACTACGGCACCGTCGTCTCTTCGTAAACCAAACTCAACATTTTCAGCTACATCAGCAAGAGAAAGTTCGATATCTCTTGTAAAGTAGTAAGTAATGTATTTGTTTGAAGCATCAGGACCGTAAGAGATTACTGTTTTAGCAGGATCTCCGTAACCAAGAGGAGCTTCTCCTCTTTCCCATGCATTGTTGTTGTATGTAGATTCTGTCCAGTCTGTAGCACCTAAGTCAGAACCATTATCAAGGTAAGCCCATATCTCTCCTTTAGGAAGCGGGTAAGATGCTGCTTCAAGCGGAGGAAGGTTAAAGTTAACTTCCATATCAAAGCCAAGATCTGAACTGTTTGCAGAAGCCTGGTGAAGCTCTACAGCAATTACGTTCGTCCCGTTTTGAAGCAGGTTAGCTGTTTCAACTAGTTCATAAGTAGTTTCATCTGAACCTCCTATTGTTGAAGAAGCATAAGTGTTGTAAGTAACAGCACCTTCAGGCATGTTTGATCTGAAAGCCTCAACGCCGTTTACATATACTATTACACCGTCATCTTTTAATGTATGGAATAGTAAAGAACCTATTTGAGAGGCATTTTCAACATTAAAAGTATGTCTAAAATAGTAAGTCGGGTATTTGTTGTTAGCATCTTCACCATAGCTTAGTGTAGTTGCCTCAACACCGTCTCCGTAACCTAATATACCGTTACCAAACATCCATGCTGTATCATCATAATCTACAGCTGTCCATTCAGTACCAAGGTCAACACCGTTATCGTTGTATTTCCATAAGCTTTGGGAAGCGATAGGGAAAGTACCCACAGGATATTCTGTAGAACTTTCTAACCATGCCAGGTATAGCGGTGTACCATCAAGAGGAATCTCTGTAAAGGTTACAATGCTTCCTACTTTAGTACCTGTTGCTGCAACCGTAATTTCTGTAGCAGGGTTACCTGTTAACAGGAAGTAAGTTGTTGCAAGTGTATTTACATCGTTAGGGTTGTCAAATACTTTAGATACATCAACCTTAAGGGCTGCAGTTTCAATAAAGCGTGTATCCGGCATCCATCTGCCGCCGATATAAAGCATATCGTTTTCTTCATCATTTAGTGCATGAAGTACTTCGTTACCTTCTTCTTTACCAAATACTACGTTGTTGTTAACGCTGGCAACTTCATCTGCAAGGTACATACCGTTACCGCTATCATTCATAACACTCCAGCTACCCCTAACCTCATTACGGTAAGGAGCTTCCATATCCCTTACAGGATCTGTAGCAGCTATGATTGAAGCATTTGTATAAGGAACTTCAACTACTTCAGAACCACTGTTTACTAAGAAACCGCTGTTATCCTGATTAAATGTATAGTTGTAAACAAGGTTATCTGTAGCTTCAGGAATTGAAAGGTACATGTCTTCACGTATCTCCTCAATTGTCTTAGCTTTAGTCCATATACGGAACTCATCTATATCACTGCTTGTAGGCGCATCGTTAGAAAGGTTTCTACCAAAGGCAAGGTTGTTAGCATTTGGCTGGAATGTTCCCACCGGCATGCTGTCTACAAGTTCACCGTTTATATAGAACTTAAATTCACCATTAGGTACAAATGTTACCGCAACGTGGTTCCATTCGTTTACTCCCCAAACGTGGTCTGAGTTTAGTGAATTCCATCCTCCTCCGGCTCCCTGACCTGTAATTGTCTGTAGTGTCTGGTTACCTAAGAACTCCATTTCCCAACCGTAGTTACCACCACCAAAGCTTGTAAAGCCTACAAGTTTCTTGTTAGCTCCCGAAGGCTCCCTTAAACGAGCCCAAAGCTCAATGGTAAAGTCTCCCGAAAGTGCAGCATTTACACCTTCTTTAGGTATCTGTACATCGTGACCGTTACCTAGGCTAAGTACACCACCCTGTGCTATAATAGCAGCTGTTGGGTCTATTTCAAAAGCAAGGTAATAGTTACCTATAGCTAAATCAACATCTTCAAACAGTACCACACCATTTTCTTCAGTAGCTGTTGCTACTGTTTGGTAAGTACTGTTAGGATCACCTTTTATAAGTGAATATTCTGCCACTATTGCATTAACAGCTGCAAAATCTTCTATAACAGTTGCAAGGTCAACCTCAAGATCGGCAACCTCCATGTTAAGGGCATTTAAATGCCATCCGCCTACAAGATATTTGTTATCCTCATCTTCACCAAGCTGAGCAATCTCATTGTCTTGGTTACGTGAAACGATTAGGTTTTCTGTAAAGTTAGAAATACCACCGCTTACATATAAACCATTAAGAGTTTCGTTAGTAATACTCCAGTTACCTGTAACCTGATCTGGGAAATCTACATTTATTTCACTAACCGGGCTGGTAGCATTAATTATAGTTGCATTTGTATAATCTACAACTGTTGTTTGAGTACCACCTGCATTTTCAAGTACGCCGTTATCATCCTGATCGAAAGTGAAGTTGTATAATAAACCATCCTGACCTTCTTCAAGAATTACGTGCATCTGCTCAACAATCTCTTCCTGAGTTTTTACGTGATTCCAGATACGGAACTCATCCATCATTGAATACGTTTGTCCGCCATAGTTTATACTTTTACCAAAAGCAAAGTCCCAGTTTTGGTTAGGAACGAAATCTGCAAAAGCATTTTCACCCTTTAGCTCACCGTTAACGTAAAGCTTAACCATACCACCGGGAGCAGCAGTAACCGCAATGTGGTTCCACTCGCCTATTGTTAAAGGAGTACCTGAGTTAGTGCTATTCCATGCACCGGTATTATTACCAAATACAGCAGAAATAGTATTGTTATCCGGCATCTCAAGAGAGAAACCTGTAGAGTTACCGTTTATTTTACCGTGGCTTGAAAGTACCTTGTCGTTATTACCCGGATCCTGAGTTACATTTAACCAGAACTCAAGTGTAAAGGCATTAGACATAATAGGGTTCATATCTGCATACGGAATAGTAATGTCGTGTCCACCTGCAAGCGATAAAGCTCCACCTCTGCCCGGTACGAACTCTGCTGTAGACCATGCTACATAATAAGTACCTTCTGTAAGATTAGCATTGTAGAATGTTACATTTTGTCCGTCAAAGCTTCCTTCCGCAACATTTTCAAATTCTTCTGTCCCTTCAGATCCCTCAACCGACTTAAGCAGGTAGTACTGCCCTGCGGTCTGGCTTATGGTTTCATAATCCGGTAAGCTTTCTTCAAGATTGATTTTTACTGTAGCAAAAGGAGTGTTTAGAGGATCTATTCTCCATCCGCCCTGAAGGTAAGTCATATCGTCCTCACCCGGTACGGCTGCTATAGTCTCCACATTATGTTTACCTACTACAACATTGCTGTTATATGCAGTAATATTGTTAGGGAATGTAAGTCCTGAGTTGTTTACATCGTTGTTACGGCTCCATTTACCTGTAACCACATCTTTATAATCATCACCAAGTACTGATACCGGAGATGTAGCTGTAGCAAATACACCTCCGTTAAGGAAGATTTCCTGCTCCATAGAACCTAAGCTTACAAAGCTGTCTGCCTCTTCATCAGCAGCACTAAAGTCAAAGTAAACAGCAAGATCTTCCTCATCACCTGTTAAGTGATAGTGCATATGCTCGTTTATCTCATCTGCAGTAAGTGCTCTTTCCCAAATACGGAACTCATCAAGTTCTGCCTGTACAGCACTACCATAGTAAGGGCTGTAACCAAGGCCTAAACCAAACTCGTTAGGAATATACTCTCCAAACGGCGCAGAACCTATTTGCTGTCCGTTTACATAGTATGTCATGGTACCGTTTTTAGTAACCGAAAGGGCTACGTGGTTCCACTCACCTATATTCCATATAGCTCCCTGATTAGAAATTGTATTCCAGCCTGAACCGTTTGTACCAACAACTACATTCAGCTGGTTGTTATCCGGGAACTCAAAAGATATACCTGTTGTAAGGTTGTTTACCCTACCGTTACTTGCAATAATTTTAAAGTTCCCTCCCGGGTCTGCAGTAAGTTTACCCCAAAACTCAATAGTGAAATCATCACTTAAAGCGTCGTTTACTACTTCAGAAGGGATAAGCATTTGCTGAGCACCAGCCATTTTAAGTACATCACCACGTGTTGACTCAAAATCGGCCTCTTCCATAATAGCCTCATCAGATATGATTCTACCGTAAAGGTTAAGCTTATCTAATAATCCTATATATTTTTTATTCTGGAAGTTATTACCAATTGTAATATCAGCATCAGAAGCTACCGGAGTAAGGATGTTACTCCATTCCTGGATAAGGAATCCGTTATAGTATACTGATAGTTTTCTTTTTACGTTGTCGTATTTCCAAACAATGTAAGACCAGTTGTTTACAAGCAGGCTGTACTCTGTAGAAAGTGTTGTGCCTGTTGCATGGTTTGTGTAAGTAAGCTTACCGTTAGGGCTAATACCAAATGATATACCCACACCCTCTGCTCCGTTTGAATAAATTGTTGATCCTGTTGCAGTAAACTGTTCCGGTTTTAACCAAAACGCTAAACTAAACGGGCGGTCGTGCATATCAAATGCAGTAGCATAAGGAATGGTTACATTAGTAGCAGCACTAAATTGTAATGCACCGTTAGTAACGCCATCTCTGTCTGCTGCAAAAGTGTGGTTCTCTGCAGTTATGATATGGTTATAGCCTGAAGCATCTGCAACAGCATTTTCTATACCCATTTCCAGCTTAAGCGCATCTGCATTCTGGCTGGTAAGCATATCTTCGTGAATGATGGTCTCAAAATATGGCTGACCTGTTGCACCCACATATTCCACTTTCATCCTTCTGTCGTCTGCATCACCATAAACATTAATCCTTAAGTAGGTTTGCTTAACTCCCGTAAGGATATAATTGCTGTTATAGTTAATGTTGTAGTTACCGTTACCTACATCTGAATTGATGTTACCCGATAATACATCATAAAGCGGATAGTTAACATCACCATCCCTTATCATGAATTTCTGCTCATGTATATCAGCACTTAACGATAATACACCATTAATGTTGTTAGCCTTAATGTAGTTGATTAACTCCTGAGATTGTGCTGTGTTACAAAAGTTTCTTCCGCCACAGTTACGCTCAAATGAAGGCGTACCATTAATTAAAACTTTAAACGTAGCAGTAGAATTTAATAGTCCGTCTTTCAGCCACTGAAGCTGATCCGGACCTAAATGCTGCGATATACCGTCGCGGTAGCTACGGTTATCCAATAAAAAGTACTCGACATCTTTATACACATAAGATGAGAATAGTCCCTGCCCTTCCGGTGTACTGTTATATTCCGGGTTTGGCCACCAGTCCATGAATATCTCACGCATCTCGCCAATAGTAGGCAGCGTTTTATTAAATTCATTTGGACCAAGGTCATGGTTGTCTGTAATTGCAAGCTGAGGCATTGCAACCGTCAGACTGTCATGGTAATTCCTAAAGAACCTGTAACGGTCAAAAGCCATATCCTTGTTAGCCCAGTCATCAACACCATCAGGACATTGTCCCATTGCATGTTGTAAGCCTAACAGATAAACAGCGTCACCTAACCATACCATCAGGTCACTCTGTTCTTCAGCCATTACGTTAAACATTGTTGGAGTTCCGTTAAAATGGAACTCGGCTTCCGGCTGGTCTATACAACGGCTAAGGTCATATATACGACCACATCCTCCTGAAAGGAATTCAAAATCACTTAACGTGTTTTGTCCGTTTGTAATTGTCGACTGACGGCTTGAAGGAGTACCGTTAATAAGTACCTTTGCCGTGTACGACTGCCCTTCTGTTAGTCCGGTGTACTCAAAAGACCTAAGGCTGTAACCAAGCCTGTCGTCTGAATTGTAAACCGTACCTGTAAGAGGGGCGTTCGCAGTACCGTTTTGAGTTAACGCTATAGAAAGCGCATCACCCGATCCGGTATTGTTCTTGGTTAATACCCAAACTCTTACTGAGTTATTGTATACAGGACTCATCATAGGCCCGTACACTATGGAATCTCCCGGAATGGTTTGTGCCCGCAGGCCAAAACTCATCAGTAAAGACACCATTAAACTCAAAAAAAGTAAACTTTTTTTCATTTTAGCTAATGTTGGTTTAAATTAATTAATAGATTCAGTCGCAAAATTAGCCCCTCGTTTCTGGAAGGATTGTTCGAAATTTTTAAGTTTACTTTAATTGAATATGAAGATTTTATGGCAAACCATAAATATATTTTTATCAAAAAAGCCTAAAATCGATTCTTAACATTGAAATGACTTTAAAAAGTAAAAAAATGACAACTCTTTAACAGTTAAGACTTAAAAGCATGTAAATCAGTGATATTTTTTTAGTTATAATGCAAATAGTCTAAATCTTAACTTTCAGTTAAAATACTTATACCTTATATTATTGCGCACGCACCCGTATAATTACTTTTTAATTGACGAAGGATTGTCTGTTAAGGATTCCAGGAAGGCAATAAGTTCCTTTATTTCTTTTTTACTCAATTCTAATTTATCAGGAGGTAGTGTTTGATTTGGCAGTTCATAAGAGAGTCCCTTACCTGCTGCACCACCTTCATTATAAAAGTCTATAACCTGTTCCAGGGTTTCATAAGCGCCATTATGAAAATAAGGGCCTGTTAACTTCACATTCCTTACGCTAACTGTTTTAAATGAATTCCTGTAGATTTCATGCCTTTCATCAATAACACCGTTTGCAATACGGCCATAATCGGTATCTACCATCAAAGTATCAGGATGTCTCAACACACCCAATACCTCACTCTCATTTTCATCATACAATGGTGGCACCAGTCCGCTAAATGTTGGCATGTAATGACAGGTAGCACAACCCGCTTTACCCATAAAAAGGTTAAAACCTGCTTTTACGTCTTTTGGCAACTCTTTGCTTTTCCCCTGCATATATAAATCAAACGGACTGCTAAACGATCGTAATGACAACACATAAGATGATAAGGCCGACGAAAAATGGTATCGTGTTACCGGAGTATTCGTTTTGAATACAGCATTAAACTGTTCCCTGTAAACTTTATCAGAATTCAGTTTTTGTACCAAAACCTCAAAACTTGTATTAAACTCCATATGATTTTCTACCACATGTTCTGCCTGTTCTTCCAGATCATAAGCTCTCATATCATAAAAATACCTGTCAGCATAAACCGAATTAATAAGGGAAGGTGAATTACGCAATACATTTTTACCTTCTATACTGGCAAATGATTTTTTATGACCGTCAGAAAAAGCCACTTCTGGTTTATGGCAACTTGCACAGCTCATCATACCGTTTCGACTTAATGCCGTATCATAAAACAGTTTCCTGCCCAAATCTCTCAAAGCATCACTATCCTTCTCTTCTTTCAGCAGACTGTAATAATAAGGATTCAGGAAATCTTCCGAAAACATATTTGTACTATATGCATTCCACGACGGGGTGGCTGCATGTACTTCGGCACTGCTTTTTATATGCAGGGATAGCTGCAAATCCAAAAGATGCTTATATAAAGGATTGATGTATTCCGTAATAAAATTCAGCCTGTCAAAACCATCAAAGTCCCTGCTTTTATTTAAAACGGAAATAGACTTCTTAAATAACCCTTTAATACTTTTATTCAGATTAGTCTCCGCTTTTGACAGTAAGGGTTCAAGCACTTTTTCTATACCTGCCATCGATGAAGCCGCCTCTTCCATAGCGTTAAGCGAACCCGGGGTATCAAACCCCGTAATTCCTCTTGCTGTTATTCTAACCAACTCTAACCTGCAGGCCTCCATTACTTCAAAGTCATAAAAAAATGTTCTTGATTTAAATGCAGTAACCAATACCTGATAGGAATCTCTTACCCCTTTAGCTAGTCTGTATACCTCGTCCTTATCAGGATTATCATCCGTATAAAGTGTTTCATCCAATACCTGTAACCCTACAGGCGCTACTATCTTTACCTCCCCTTTATAATGACCCGCCTCCAGATTATCGATAGGCATACTGTTTTTATATTGTTCCGGATTAAGATTATAATAATCTCCCGAAGCATTCTTATCTATAGGTAGCGGATCTGGATGATCTAAAGGAGCACCATTTATATAAGCTTTTATATGCTTAGGATAGTAATACTCCAATATATATTCAGACTGTTTAAAAGAGTATCGGGTTTTTGCAAGTTGCTCTTTTAATTGCTCAAGACTAAGATTCCCTTTTTTATAATTCAGGGCCTGTTGCTCAAGTTTATTTAATTGCGAATTTAAATCATCAATACCTGTAATTATTACAGTACGAAAATCATCGTCGTAATAATCACTCACAGAGGTATACTGCAAATTGAATGGCAGGATAAAAACTATCAGAAAAAATAGTAGTACAAAACGATTGTAACCTTTATACATATTTCAGGCTATTAGAAAATGCAAACATAAAGAGCCTTAAAATTAGCCTGTGGAAACCTGTATTAAGAAATGATTAAACTATTAAAACAAAACAGGCAGCCCGTGGGCTGCCTGTTTTATATCATTTGTTTATCGTCTTATCTCTTCAGTGAGAAGTGTGCCTTGAACTCCTTGACAACCGGCATACCGTTAACCGTCTCACGGTAGG
>NZ_JUIW01000013.1 GCF_004151245.1 Flavobacterium beibuense | reverse complement strand
AGAGGGGAACCGCTTACTCACATCCTTAGATCCTTCCTTTGTAAGGATGACCACACCCAGGCGTGGCAGGCTTAATACACTACTCTATTATATATAGGGTAGTATTACTTAATTAGAATGTTCATCATAATAGCGTACTGCCAGGTATATATTTTCGAAACCAAGAAAACCTGATTTAAAATATTTCAGAACATCAGGTTTATCAGCAAATAATTTATTGAGTAGATCAAGCCAGTTTTCGTCCATTCGTAAAAGATGCATCTCTCTATCTTTTTCTATAAAATAACATGTTCCCTGATGACCTGTTGCATATCCGTAAAGTTTTACCTCCTTACCTTTATATAGTAACAGCAGCCAATCTTCTTTTGAATCCAATGTTTCCACTTTAGGCTTGTCCCTATACTCATATATATAGTGACCTGTTTTATACACCAAACCAGCTTCTCCCCTAAACTTTATTTTCTTCCCTTGTTTAGGGATAATATACCGGGAACCCAATATAGGTTCATATACATCTCCATATATAGTGTCGCTATTTTTTACAAAATAATCTCCCTGCACACTATCTAAGGAATCTTTTTTATACTTCAGTCCTGTATAAATACCATCTTTAGGTTCTTTATTAGTATTGACATAACCATTATATCGATAACCTTTTAATTTATCGGCCTCATATCTGATAAGTGATCCGTTGTCATCCATCTTTAAAAGATAGGTCTTAAACAACTCTTCTTTTACAGCTCCATATATAGTATCCCCGTCTTTTGTAATTATATAGTCTAAGAAGAAGCCATCTATATATCCGTTTGACTGCTGAGCGCGGGCTGCATTAAAAAAGAAAGAGAAAAAGATATATAAGAAGAATGCTTTACAGAAGGACATACAATTTATTTAATTGTTATTGATTTCTAAATATAGAATAAAGGTTTTGAATTACTCATATATATAATAGGACTAATCCAAAAAATGGAGATCAATGAAATAATCACGTGTATGCATATCATAATAAACCTCTATTTCCTTTTGCATATACAGTTTAATAAGCAGGGTTTCCTTATCAATAGCCAGATTACAACTTTTCAAAGTTTTTGTTGAGCCGTTAATTTTAACCTTTATCTCAATGACATTTGATGTCTTTTGGGTTGTTACTACACTATTAGGTGAATCCAAGAACGAATTGAGCACCTGTACACTACCTGAATTTGAAGCCGGTTTTGTGCTGTATCTTTTTTGGTGTTTACTTTACAATCATCAAAAGACACTGTTATTTTAACACCTTGCGCCATCAATCGATTTTCATATTCTGATTTCTGTAATTTTTCTAAACCCTGACTTTTGCGACGGTTTCTTTTCTCCCTAATAAAAAACATCAGGAAAGCGATTATTATAAACCATAGAATATAATCTCCTCCTGTACTACTTAAAGATAAAACAAACATATACTTATTTTTTTTCTCTAGCCTTTAATCTTTTTTCCTCATCATCATAATATGTTGAAGAATGCAATAAATCCTTTTTTACAAATATCTCATCACCTTCTATTACATAATCAGCTTTTAATTCTTCAAGAAAAAACTCAAATGCCTCCCAACATCCATTAGGAGGATTGCAAATAATAATTTCATCACATCTTGACCTTGTCCATCTATATATCAATTTATCACGATCTTCAATTTTTAAAGCTTCAAGAACCCTATCAAAATCATCCGTAATTAAATACCCTCTCCTATCCAGGTAATTAACAATATCCTGATAGGTATACTTAGTTTCCAATGTTTTATCACCTGTTGCCAAGTATTCTTCATGTTCTGCATATTCCATTAAAAAAGACACGGCATTACTCATAGAGAACTCATCTTTTATTACATCATATACTGCCGGCCCCGGAACGCCTACATAATAAAGCCCCAAAGTTTTCATCAATTCAAAATCCGAAGGCCTTATAAAGAAAAATATCTTAAGCTCACTTTTTATCTCTATAAAATCATTAATATAAAAATCAGCCCTGCTGCCTCCGCATTCTGAGATAAAAAACTCTTCAGCCCTTTTTATTAAAGTATCGTCCATTATTTTAAAATAAACTCAAATATAAAAAATAAACCCAAGTACATTTCCTCGGGTAAATCATCACACATGCTTTTCAGATTTAATAATTAACGGTATGTAAAATTTTTAATCCTGTAAATACATACTAATATTATGTTAAGCAATGTCTTACAATTTTATAAGCTGTAAGAATTTACTAATTTTAGGAATTCTCACTTTTAAATCATTTAAAAATGAGGCAAAACAATATAAAGACCTCCCGCAACTACTCCTTATATATAGGAGCTGCCCTTGCGGTTAGCACATTTGGTATATTTATGAGTTGCAACGATAAATTTGTTGAAAGCCAAACCGTATTTGACCTTCCTGTAGAGAAGACGATGCAGGAACTTTTAGCTGGTTATGATACCGATGGTGATAAGAAAATAACAAAAGACGACGCGCCTAACAAAGACTACTTTATGGTAAGTACTAAAGGCGACACCGTTATTATAAGGAACACCTATTATTTATCTAACCTTTTACAGGAGCTTGCCATTGCACACGAAAATGCGCAGGAAAGCGCCCTTATAACACTAAGGCAGATACAGGAACCTCCTGCCGAGCGCATTTCGCGCCGCATACGTACCCAGTTTTGGGACGACCTTACCCGAACAATAGACGAAAATGGCATTAACCGTATAACGGACGACGATAAAATGCATGACGAACGCAGGCGCATTTATGTTCCATATGATGATCATGTGGGGATTGCTTACTTTAAGAACCTACAGAAAAAAATGCCCAACCTTGATGTGGTGGTACTGCCAAAAGATATTACGGCAGAATATGTACAGTCCATTAATAACAATCCGGGGATATTAGCCTTAAAGATTGAGAATAATAAAGGAGTGCCCTTTGTTGTTCCCGGCGGAAGGTTTAACGAAATGTATGGCTGGGATAGCTATTTTGAAGGCATAGGCCTTATTATAGACCACAGGCTTGACCTGGCAAAAGGCATGGTAGATAACTTTTGCTACCAGATAGAGCATTACGGAAAGATTCTTAATGCCAATAGATCCTATTACTTAACGCGTACGCAACCGCCTTTTCTTTCCTCTTATATAAGAGAGGTGTATAGTGCCATGCACCCTAAAGACAAAAGATGGCTGGAAGAAAGCCTGCGTACAGCCATAAAAGAGTATGAAAATGTATGGATGCACAGTAAACGCTATACTCCCGAAACCGGACTTAACCGTTTTTATGCCGGAGGAATAGGCATACCTCCCGAAACAGAACCCGGACATTTTAAGGCGGTATTACAGGAATATGCCGATAAGTATAATATGTCGGTTTCAGAATTTGAAGAACAGTACAAGGCAGGCACTATAAAAGACAGCCTTTTGGACCGCTATTTTGTACATGACCGTACGCTGCGTGAAAGCGGCCACGACACCAGCTGGCGACTGGACAATATAGCCGCCGATTTGAATTGTGTTGATATTAATGCACTCCTATATAAATATGAGAAGGATTTTGAGTTTTTAATAGGCACCTATTTTAAGGATAGCTTTACCGTAAACGGAAAAACCTATACTTCGTCTTACTGGAGTGAAAAGGCAGAACACCGCAGGGAACTGATGCAAAAATACCTGTGGGATGAAGCTGCAGGCTGCTATTTTGATTACAACTTTAAAAAGAATGAAATTACCGATTATATGTCGGCGACAAATTTCTTCCCTTTATGGTCGGGGTTGTGCACTCCGGAACAGGCACGTAAAATGGTTCCGGTACTTATGAGCGAACTAAAAGCCAAAGGCGGTATTCTTGCTTCCTCTAAAGCTTCTCTGGAAAAATACAAAACCAACGATGTACAGCGACAGTGGGACTACCCTAACGGATGGGCTCCGCATCAAATGCTGCTTTGGAAAGGACTTATAAATTATGGTTATGAAAACGAGGCGCGTGAACTGATATACCGCTGGCTATGGACCATTACCCAAAACGCTGTGGACTACAACGGAACTATCCCTGAAAAATATGACGTGGTAAACACCACTCACAAAGTATATGCGGAGTATGGTAATGTAGGTACCGAATTTGCTTATATAACCAAGTCGGGGTTTGGGTGGATGAATGCGTCCTATCAGTATGGACTATCGCTGTTGCCACAGGAGTACATTCAAAAACTGGATAATCTTGAAAATCCGGATGTGGTTTTTAGGGAGGAATAAATAATTAAGACTTATTGATCCAACAAATCCATCACATCTGTCCTTATTAGTTTTTCCCCGTCAAAATAAAAGTAACTGTACAGGGAAAAAGTAGTATCCTTAACTATAGTAATAGTATCGGTATCCTTATTAATGTATACCACATCCTTTTCGGTATTTACTACAGGTATATTAAGCGACTGCATTTTGGTGCGCATCATAGCGTCATAATACATAAGGTCGTCTGCTCCTGTGTAAAAATCTTCTTCGCCTACATCACTTTTATAGGCTTCTATCTCCAGTGAATCAAACTCTACCACAACTACTGTAGGCTGTTGTAGCTCCAGACTTACGGAGTTCTTTTCCCAAACCGATTTTTTGATAGAATCAGCCTGAGCCATTGCCTCCTCTTTTGCTTCCCTTTCTGTGGTTGCAGCATCTTTGCACGAGCAGGCTAAAAGTACTGCTACTATAAATAAAAGTTGTTTCATGGCGTGGTTAGTTTATAGCACTAAGATAATAATTCCATTAACTTTTCTTACACCTGTTTTGTAATTTAAAAATTAGATTAACTTTGAAAGTATAATCAAAAACCTAATTACCATGAATGATGCGCATTTTCACCTTATTGTAAACCACATGCCTATTATTGTTCCTATTATAGGATTGCTTGTTATGATTGGCGGATTTATTTCTAAGTCAGAAGCAGTTAAGCGTGCTGCTTACTTTATTTTTATACTTGCAGCAGTTTGTGCACTGCCGGCAATGGCTTCGGGCGAAGGTGCCGAAGAAATTGTAGAACACATGCCGGGTGCCGACCATCATTTAATTCACGAACACGAAGAAATGGCCGAAACCCTAGCCATGCTTTGTTATATACTGGGCGGACTTAGCCTTGTAGGCCTTTGGGCAAGCTTTAAAAAGAAATCGTTTGGCAACATCGTTTCTTTAATCGTATTAATATTTAGCGTTGTTGTTATTTACTTTGGTTACCAGACAGGTACAAGCGGTGGCGAAATTACCCACGAAGAAATTAGAGCCGACTTTAAGGTTGAAGAACACGAACACCATGACCATGACGGACACGACCACGAAGGTCACGATCATTAAGATATATAGTTTATAAAACAAACCCCCCGCTCAATTGAGCGGGGGGTTTGTTTTCATTTAAATAATACCTTATAGATATAGATTTCTCCATTACACTGCGTTTCGGTCGAAATGGAAAACATATGTTCTCTAAATGAAATTTGTTCCATTTCGACCTTGTGGAGAAATCTCAAATTTCATTATTCAAAAATCTCCAATCTGGGTTAACCTCATTAATCAGATTTTCTTTTTTACTTCTACTCCATTTTTTAAGTTGAGTCTCTCTGTCAATCGCTGCCTGAACTTCCGTATAATGTTCCCAATAAATAAGGTTAAAACATTTATATCTTGCCGTAAAAGATTTTGAATGTGCTTCAGGATTTTGATGAAAATGCAACCTGTCTTTTAAATCGGTTGTAAAACCTATATACAATACAGTCTTACTTTTATTAGTAAGAATATAAATATAATAATTATGTTGCCCTACAGTTTGAAACATATCCAAATGTAAGGATTTCACCTAGATTTCTCCACTACACTGCGTTTCGGTCGAAATGGAACAAATTTCATTATTTAAAAAATCCGTGCTCAGTTGAGTAGGGATTTCTGTTTTATATTATTTAGTTATTCCTTTTAAGCTCATCATAGTTATAAAGCTAATACAAACCCCAACCTTTTTTGTAATAATTATAATTACTGTTAACACAATCTATATTCTCCTGTTCAGTTAAGTTGTTTTTCATATTTTCAAGCACCTGAATATTATAATTTTCATCATTCTTATCAAAAAAATAAAATTCATTATTGATTACAGAAACATATTTATACAAATCTCCATTAATAAATCTAGGTATCAAACCTCCCTTGAGCATTATTTTGTAACGCACGAAATGAACTTTATCTTCTTTAATTACATAATGTTTTACAACGTAATATTTCTTTTTGCTGCGCCTATTTTCCTTTAATATTTTTTTTGTTATAACATCATCATTCACAGTGGTGTTCTTTGTGCTATTACATGAAAAAAGTATTGACAAAAACAGTATTAAAAAAACATTAGAAATTAGCTTTAAAAATGTCGCTTTTAATTGTTGTATATTATTTATCATAATTCCAATTATTGATTTTTGAATAACCTCAATATTGTTTATTCATCAAAATGAAATTTGTTCCATTTCGACCTTGTGGAGAAATCTCAAATTTCATTATTCAAAAATATCCAATCAGCAGATTGGAATTTTTGTAGCTATACTTTACACTTTATTTATTTCTTTTAAACTCTTCATTTATAAAGCCAGCACAAGGCCTTTTTTGTAATATTTATAATTCTTGTTAACATGATCTATATTCTGCTGCTCTGTTAAGTTTTCTTTCATATTTTCAAGCACCTGAATATTATAATTCTCATCATTTTCATCAAAAAAATAAAACTTATTATTGATTACAGAAACATAGTAATAATAAAAACGTCCATCAAGATAATGAGGCCGTATACCGCCCCTTAGTAATGTTCTGTAACGCAGGAAATAAACATTATCCTCTTTAATTATATCGTCCTTTACAACAAAATACTTCCTGCTGTTAAGTCTATTCTCTTTTAATATTCTTTTTATTACAACATCCTCATTTATAGCAATGTTCTTTGTGCTATTACATGAAAAAAGTACTAACAAAAACAGTATCAAAAAAGCACTAGGAATTAACTTTAAAAATGTCCCTTTTAATTGTTGTTTCTTATTTATCATAATTCCAATTATTGACTTTTGACTAAGCCCAATATTGTTTGTTCTTCAAAATGAAATTTGTTCCATTTCGACCTTGTGGAGAAATCTCAAATTTCAACTTTTTAAATATTTAAATTTAGCATTAAATTCCACAAAATCTAATTACTTACTATATTGCCTTTGTATAGTTAATACGCTATATTTGCATTCTATAAATTTTTAATAATGATAAATATTACATTACCGGACGGTTCAGTCAAGAAGTTCGACGCTGGGGTAACTCCCCTGGATGTTGCCATGAGCATTAGTGAAGGATTAGCAAGAAACGTGATTTCTGCATCTTTTAATGGTACAACAGTTGAAACCAAGACCCCGCTGACGACCGACGGTTCATTAATATTATATACCTGGAACGACAAAGAGGGTAAAAAGGCTTTTTGGCACTCTACTTCTCACGTTTTAGCACAGGCACTACAGGAAATGTATCCTGGCATCAAGCTTACTATTGGCCCTGCTATAGACAATGGTTTTTATTATGACGTAGACTTTGGTGACCATACCATTACCGATAAGGACTTTAAAGCTATTGAAGACCGCGTACTTGCCATTTCCAGAGAAAAACACGAGTTTAAAATGCGTTCTGCCACTAAAGCAGAAGCGCTTGAATTTTATAAAAACGAGAACAACCCGTATAAGGTTGAGCTTATAGAAAACCTTGAAGACGGTACCATCACTTTTTGTGACCATGCTACTTTTACCGATTTATGTCGTGGAGGACACATTCCTAACACCGGTATAATTAAGGCTATGAAGATTATGAGCGTTGCTGGTGCCTACTGGAGAGGTGATGAAAAGAACAAACAGCTTACACGTGTATACGGTATATCTTTCCCTAAACAGAAAGATCTTACTGAGTACCTTGAGCTGCTTGAAGAAGCTAAAAGACGCGACCACAGGAAACTGGGTAAAGAGCTTGAGCTATTTGCATTCTCATCTAAGGTTGGACAGGGATTACCTTTATGGTTACCTAAGGGTGCTGCCCTTCGTGACCGTTTAGAGCAGTTCCTTAAAAAGGCGCAGAAGAAAGCAGGATATGAGCAGGTGGTTACTCCGCACATAGGGCAAAAAGAGCTTTATGTAACATCGGGCCACTATGCAAAATATGGTGCAGACAGCTTCCAGCCTATCCACACTCCAAACGAGGGTGAAGAGTTCTTACTAAAACCGATGAACTGTCCGCATCACTGCGAGATATACAATACAAAACCATGGTCTTACAAAGACCTTCCTAAGCGTTATGCAGAGTTTGGTACTGTATACCGTTATGAGCAGAGTGGTGAGCTTCACGGCTTAACACGCGTTCGCGGATTTACTCAGGATGACGCACACATTTTCTGTACTCCGGATCAGCTTGACGAAGAGTTTAAAAAAGTAATCGACCTGGTACTTTATGTATTCAGCTCGCTTGGTTTTGAAAACTTTAGCGCACAAATTTCATTAAGAGATCAGGAAAACAGGGAGAAATACATAGGTAGCGACGAAAACTGGGAAAAAGCAGAAAACGCTATTATCAATGCAGCAAAAGACAAAGGCCTTAACACTGTGGTTGAGTATGGCGAGGCTGCCTTTTATGGCCCTAAACTGGACTTCATGGTAAAAGATGCGTTAGGCAGGCAGTGGCAGCTTGGTACTATCCAGGTAGACTACAACCTTCCTGAGCGTTTTGACCTGACTTACAAAGGTGCCGATAACGAGCTTCACCGCCCGGTTATGATTCACCGTGCGCCGTTTGGATCTATGGAAAGATTCATCGCGATTTTACTTGAAAATACAGCCGGAAACTTCCCGCTTTGGTTAATGCCGGAGCAGGCTATCATACTGTCTCTTAGCGAGAAATATGAAAATTATGCTAAAAAAGTTTTAGATTTGCTGGAAAATCACGAAATTCGCGCCCTAATTGATAACCGAAACGAGACAATTGGTAAGAAAATTCGCGAAGCCGAAGTTAAAAAGCTTCCGTTTATGCTGATTGTTGGTGAGGAAGAAGAGAAGAATGGTACGATTTCTGTACGTAAACATGGCGATGCAGGTAAATCAAACCAAACAATGACAATTGAAGAGTTTGCTTCTTTAGTAAAAGAAGAAATAAATAAGACACTAAAAGCATTCTAAGTTTAACTTAAAATTTTATAGCCATAGCAATAAGAAACAACAGAGGTTATCAACCTCGAGTAGAAAAAAAAGATCCTCACAGGACTAACAGCGATATCCGTGTACCGGAAGTAAGACTTGTAGGTGAAAATGTGGAAACGGGAGTATACAGAACATCTCAGGCCCTTCAAATGGCTGAGCAACAGGAACTGGATTTGGTAGAAATATCGCCAAACGCAGCGCCGCCTGTATGCAAGATAATGGATTATAAGAAGTTTCTTTACGAGCAAAAGAAACGCGATAAAATGCTTAAGGCAAAATCTTCACAAATTACCGTGAAGGAAATTCGTTTCGGACCTCAGACTGATGAGCACGATTACGAGTTTAAAAGGAAAAATGCCGAGAAATTCCTGAAAGAGGGCTCAAAACTAAAAGCTTTTGTATTCTTTAAAGGACGTTCTATTATATACAAAGAACAGGGACAGATTCTTTTATTAAGGCTGGCTCAGGATCTTGAAGAGTATGGTAAAGTAGAATCTATGCCGGTACTTGAAGGAAAAAGGATGATAATGTTTATCGCTCCTAAGAAAAAGAAATAAGACTGTAAAGTCTAAAAGTCATAAGGTCGAAAGTCTAAAGCAGGGCTTGTTATTAACAACAGGCTAACTACTTTATGACTTTCGGCTTTAAGGCTAAAAAAAAGTAGTAAGTAAGATAATTAAATACAGGAAGAAAATGCCTAAAATGAAAACTAAATCCAGTGCCAAAAAGCGCTTTAAAGTGACAGGTTCTGGTAAAATCAAAAGAAAGCACGCTTTCAAAAGTCACATCCTGACTAAAAAATCTAAAAAGCGTAAGCTAGCTCTAACTCACTCTACTCTTGTTCACAAGACAGATGAGAGAAGCGTAAAAGAGCAATTAAGACTTATCTAATATTTATTTAAGTCCGGTTAAAACAATTTAATAACCCTGGAGTATGGCTTTAAGTTTTCTTATATAAAAGGAACGCCTACTACAAAAAAACATTTAAAATTATGCCAAGAGCAGTAAATTCAGTTGCTTCAAGAGCTAGAAGAAAAAGAGTATTGAAGCAAGCCAAAGGATTCTTTGGAAGACGTAAAAACGTTTGGACAGTAGCTAAAAACGCGGTTGAGAAAGCAATGGCTTACTCTTACCGTGACAGAAAACAAAAGAAGAGAAACTTCCGTGCATTATGGATCATGCGTATTAACGCTGGTGCAAGACTACACGGCATGAGCTACTCTCAATTCATGGGTAAAGTTAAAGCTAACGGTATTGAACTTAATCGTAAAGTTCTTGCTGACCTAGCTATGAACCACCCTGAAGCTTTTGCAGCTATCGTTAATAAAGTTAAATAATTTACGTAAAACAATATATATCTTACTTACACAAAAAACCCGCTCAATGAGCGGGTTTTTTATTGATATTATATTACAACTTTACGTTTTAAGCTTCTTTTTCCTTGCTGCAGGGAACAACACATTATTAAGAATTAGCCTGTAACCCGGTGAATTAGGATGCAGGTCTAAAACAGTAGGTGCATCACCTACCCTGTGCTGATAATCCTCTGGGTCATGACCTCCGTAAAAAGTAAACATCCCCTTCCCTTTTGTACCGTGAATGTATCGGGCTTCTCCGTTTTGCAGGTTCTGCCCCATAATCAATACATTTGATTTTATTAGGTTCTCGTCAAACGATGTGGTTTGTCCCATAAAACCTTTTACAAGCTGCGTATGGTTTTGGCAAAGCATGGTAGGAATCGGATCCCATTTTGCTGAATACTCCATCAAGGTAAAGTAGTCGTTATCCATAAGTACCTTACGCTTGGTTGTCATATCTATATCCGAGAATTCATAGACTATAGGATTACGCTCTAAGGTATAATCCTTAAAGGCAAATGTTTTGCTGTAATCTATTCGCGACTGGTAATTAGGATCGCTCGGATCATTATCAAACATAGGTTCGCAAATATCCACTCCTTCTGCCGAAAGCGCAATATCAAAACTATCGGTTGCAGAGCACATGGCAAACATAAAGCCACCACCTATTACATAATCCCTTATCTTATCGGCAACTGCCATCTTTTCTTCCGACACCTTGCTGTATCCTAATCTGGCAGCCAGCTCTTCGGCCTCCTTCTTCTGTTCTATATACCAAGGCGCATTACGGTATGCTCCAAAAAACCTTCCGTATTGCCCTGTAAAGTCTTCGTGGTGCAAATGCAGCCAGTCGTATAATAAAAGGGCATCGTTAAGTACTTCTTCATCATAAATGGTCTCAAACGGAATCTCGGCGTAAGTAAGCACCAAGGTTACGGCATCATCCCACGGTTGTTTTCCCGCCGGGGTATACACCGCAATCTTAGGTGCTTTTTCAAGAATAACGGTCTCCATATTTTGAGACGGACTGCTAATTTCATCCTGAATGGTATTAGCCTGCGCATCTGACAGTATTTCAAAACTAACCCCTCTTATCTGGCATTCACGCCTGATCTCCTCGGCATCCGGAAGCAAAAAAGAGCCTCCCCTGTAATTAAGCAGCCAGCTTGCCTTATAATTCTTCTCTAAAACCCAATAGGTTATCCCGTAAGCCTTTAAATGGTTTTGTTGGGAGGTCTCATCCATCGGGACTAAAATCATAGAAGCACGCCCTAAAAACGACGTTAAAAGAAATAATAAGAGTATGTAGTGTTTTTTAAGAAGCATTTTATAGCAGATTTTATTCAAATATAAGGCAAAAACAAGGTTTTGCACAGCTATTTCTTTTTCTTTTTGGCAGAAGCTTTTGCCAACGGATTGTACTCCAAACACAGGTTAACCCAAAAGTTAAGGTTGTCTCTGCCCGTTATGGCATTGTTTTCAACATATACAAAACCTTTATATGGCTTACCCTTCATTTCCATAGCCCTGCAACCGGGTTTCTCCACCATTTCCTCATGAATTAACGGGTTTATACGGCACATTATTTCGTTGTTGCTTACACAAATGCACATTTTACCGTTTACCATAAAGGCAACCCCGTTGAACATTTTCTTTTCTTCCACATCCGGATTGGGCGGCAAAGCCTGTAGTAAAAGCTCCCTTACCCTATCCATTAAAATTGCATCGGCCGGCATACTTAATACTTATTTTTATTACCAATTTACAATATTAATATGATCATCAGAAAATTACACCTATAAAAAAAGTGCATCGACTGATGCACTCTATATCTTTTTTATTGTTAACTAATATTCCCCTGTCCCCGGCTCTTCAACCGTAACGTGCTCAGCACCGTTTACTTCAATTTCCAATAGGGACAACTCTTCATCTGTTTGGGATTTAAATAAATCGTTCTGCATATCTGTATGGGGTTAATTGGTTACTTATTATTTAGAACGGGACATCGTCATCGTCATGCGCTCCTCCTCCGCTGTTCATGTTACTGCCAAAAGCATCGTTTGCCGAAGGCAGGTTTTTAATAAACGATGAACTATCGTTATCATTCATACTTGACGGAAGCTCATCAAACGGTGAACCGAAATCGTCAAGGTTATCAAACTTACCTAAGCTACCCACGAATTTAAGCCTGATGTTATCCAGTCCACCGTTACGGTGCTTAGCCACGATAAACTCAGCCTGTCCCTGTGTTGGCGATCTTTCCTCATCATCCCATTCATCAATCTTATAGTATTCAGGTCGGTAAATAAACGATACGATATCCGCATCCTGCTCAATCGCACCCGATTCCCTAAGGTCAGAAAGTAAAGGTCTTTTACTCGATCCCCTGGTCTCTACCGCACGTGATAGCTGCGACAGTGCAATAACAGGAACGTTAAGCTCTTTAGCCAGTGCCTTAAGGTTTCGTGAAATGGTTGATATTTCCTGCTCACGATTACCTCCGTTCTTTCCGGCAGCACCTCCGGCAGTCATCAGCTGAAGATAATCGATAATAATCATCCTGATACCATACTGCGACGCCAGCCTTCTTGCTTTTGCCCTAAGGTCAAAAATGGAAAGCGATGGTGTATCATCTATATATAATGGTGCCTTTTCAAGGTTCTTAACCTTAATACTTAACTGTTCCCATTCGTGCTTTTCAAGCTTACCGGTACGCAACTTTTCTGAAGAAAGGCCTGTTTCACTCGAAATCAAACGTGTAATAAGCTGTACCGAGGACATCTCCAGCGAGAATACCGCAACACCGTGGTTAAAGTCGATTGCAATATTACGCGCCATAGAAAGTACAAATGCGGTTTTACCCATACCGGGCCTTGCCGCAATAATGATAAGGTCACTGGGCTGCCATCCCGATGTAAGCTTATCAAGATCGCGAAAGCCGGTAGCAACACCACTTAAACCTTCTTTACCAGCAATTTCCTCAATACGTTTCTTTGCCTGTATAACTAAGCTTTGTGCCGTTTCAGAACTTCTTTTAATGTTACCCTGGGTAACTTCATACAGTTTAGATTCTGCCTGGTCTAACAGGTCAAAAATATCTGTTGTCTCGTCATAAGCCTCTTCAATAATCTCGCTTGATATTTTAATAAGGCTTCGCTGAATGAATTTTTGTAAAATGATTCTTGAGTGAAACTCAATGTGAGCCGAAGATGATATCTTTTGCGTAAGCTGAATAAGATAAAAATCTCCGCCGGACAAATCCAGTTTTCCGTTCTTTTTTAACTGAGCGGACACTGTTAATAAGTCAATTGGCTGTGTGTCGTTAAATAACTGTACGATGGCCTCAAAAATGTTCTTGTGGGCCTCCTTATAAAAGGCATCGGGCTGTAATATATCTATTACCTCGTCTACACCTTTTTTATCTATCATCATGGCACCTAAAACAGCCTCCTCAAGGTCCAGCGCCTGCGGTGGGAGCTTGCCTTTCTCTAAGTTGATAATAGCAGTTTTATCAACTTTTACCGGGTTTACGTTCCTGATGTTTTCCATAGTGCTAATGTAATTAAATTTAAAATGGATGAGTTAAGCAATTGTTAAGAAGCCTATGTTAACAAACTGTTGATAAACAGTTAACTAATTGTTTATAACCTAAAAAAAATCCGAAGCGGCAAGGCTTCGGAATCATTATGCCGTTAAAACAAGGTTATTCTTTAAACTCCCCCATTTTACTATACTTATCCATCCTTTTCGCAACAAGTTCCTCTGTTGATAAGTCTTTCAATTCATTATATCCTTTTAAGATGTACTCCTTAACGCTCTCAAAAGTAGTGGCTCTGTCATAGTGCGCACCACCCAGCGGTTCAGGAATAATATCATCTATAAGTTTTTGTTTCTTCATGTCGTAAGAAGTAAGCTTAAGCGCCTCGGCAGCCTGCTCTTTGTACTCCCAGCTTCTCCATAAGATTGAAGAACAAGACTCAGGAGAGATTACAGAGTACCATGTGTTTTCAAGCATGTATACTTTATCTCCCACACCTATACCAAGTGCCCCACCTGAAGCACCCTCTCCTACTATAACGGTAATAATAGGTGTTTTAAGGCGTACCATCTCAAAAATATTTCTTGCAATAGCCTCACCCTGTCCTCTTTCTTCAGCTTCTAGCCCTGGGTATGCACCCGGAGTATCTACTAAAGTAACTACAGGAATACCAAACTTTTCAGCCATCTTCATAAGACGTAATGCCTTACGGTATCCTTCAGGGTTAGCCATACCAAAGTTTCTGTATTGCCTTGTTTTAGTATTGTAACCTTTTTGCTGACCAATGATCATGAATGACTGACCGCCTATTTTAGCAAGTCCTCCCACCATTGCTTTATCATCTTTAAAGCCACGGTCTCCAAAAAGTTCTAAGAAAGTACCTTCAGCAAGCGCATTGATATGATCCATAGTATACGGACGGCTTGGGTGCCTTGAAAGCTGAACCCTTTGCCACGCTGTAAGGTTTTTGTATATATTCTTTTTTGTTTCTTCTAGTTTTTTCTCGATTTGCTTACATGTATTAGATACATCCACATCCGATTCCTGACCAATAATAGTACACTTATCTAACTGGTCTTCAAGCTCTTTAATCGGAAGCTCAAAATCTAAATATTCCATAGTACAGGCAGATTTTTAAAGTTTGTTCGAACTACAAAGATAGAACTTTAGCTTAAGAATGAAAGAATTAAATCTCTTTAAGTTTCTTTTTAGGGTAATTCTTTATTACACCATTGAGTATCACTGTAGTAAGTATAATAGCAGCACCAAAATAAAAAGCAGGACTCATGTGCTCATTATCTTTAAATACTATTAATGCAAGAATTATCCCATATATAGGTTCCATGTTAATAGTAAGCATTACTGTATACGGACTTAAAAACTTCATCACCTGTACCGATGCAATAAAAGCATAGGCCGTACAGAAGGTAGCCAGTACAATTAGCCATGTCCAGTCTTGTCCCGTAAGTACAAAAAACTCTGTAGTAAAACTTCCTGCAAACAGCAAATAAACTGACAGGAAAAACACACCACCCAGCAACTCCCAAAAAGAAACCTGTGTGGCATTATATTTTACAGCATACTTACCATTTATAACCGAGAAGGTTGCCGAAAGGAAAGCCGAAGACAATGCCAGTAATATTCCGTAGAGGTAATCACCCTCAAAACTGAATATTATATAAAGCCCCCCTATAACAAGAAGGCCGAACAGTACCTCATACCATATAACCTTTCGCCCGTACAATAAGGGTTCTAAAAGAGAGGTAAAGAATGCCCCTGTAGAAAGGCACGCCAGTGTTACCGACACATTAGATACTTTTATCGCCTTAAAAAATGTAAACCAGTGCATAGCGATAATTAGCCCCGCAAACAAAAACCCTGCTAGGGTTTTCCATTCTACTCTTAAAGGTACTTTTGTAAAACGCGCATACAGATATACAAGAATTACTGCAATACCCATTCTATACCAAACCAACGGTAAGGCATCGAGTGTAATAAGCTTACCTATAACAGCGGTAAAACCCCAAATAAAAACTATGAAATGGAGATGTAAATAACTCCTTAATTTATCGCCTAGCATTACGTAAGAGGAATATAGCTAAAATACCAAAAGTCACATTAGGGAACCACACAGCCAATAATGGCGGGATGCTCGATTTCTCAGCCATGGTTCCAAATACCTTATCAAAAAACACAAAGGTAAAGGCCAGTGCAATACCCAGTGCCAGGTTAACCCCCATACCTCCCCTGCGTTTCATGGAAGATACTGCCACGGCAATAATGGTAAGAATAAATGCTGATACCGGAATACTGTATTTTTTATACTTTACAACCAGGTAACTGTTTATATTACCTGATCCTCTTTTCTTTTCCTTATCAATAAACTTATTAAGCTCACCAAGTGTCATTGTTTCTGCCACATAAATAACCGGGGTAAGCTCATCAGGCTCAAAAGAAAGCTTCATAACCTTTTGTGGCTCACTCTCCAGCCTATCGTTCATTTCACCCACAGTCCTTTTATTATAACCATAAAGAAGATATGTACTGTCTTTAGGATTCCAGGCAATCGTGTTGGCATTAATTTTTGACACCAGCTTTTCACCTTTAAAAGTTTCAAGGTTAAAGTTAGAACCCGAGTTTTGTATGTAGTTAAATGTACCTACATATATATACTGTGTATCGTTAATCTGTTTATAAACCTGTTCGTTTTCCCTAATTTTAGGATTGTTCTTAAGATAAGTATACCTAAAGTCGTTAAAACCTTTACTTGCCTTGGGTACAAAAAATACACCCATAACAAGCGCCAGCAATGATATGATGGATGCTCCTATAATATAAGGTCTTAAAAATCGCATGAAAGAGATTCCCGATCCCAGTACAGCAATAATCTCTGTATTGTTAGCCAGCTTTGAAGTAAACCAGATAACCGACAGGAACAGGAATATAGGAAAAAGCATATTGGCAAAGTATAGCGTAAAATCGCCATAATAGGCAGCTACATCTGCAAAAGGTACTTTTTTAGCCAGTATTTTATTAATTTTCTCCGATACGTCTATAACAATCCCTATGGGAATAAACATGAGCAGCATTACAAAAAATGTTGCCAGGTATCTTTTTAAAATGTACCAGTCTATTATCTTCACTCCGGTGATTTTCTTTAATTATGGTTAAAGCCTTTGGCTCATTTGTTTTACCATTTTGTCTTTCCACTCACGGAAATCTCCTGCTAAGATATGCTTTCTTGCCTCACGAACCAACCACATATAGAAACCTAAATTATGTATGGTTGCAATTTGTTTACCAAGAAACTCGTTTGCAGCAAAAAGGTGTCTTAAATAAGCTTTAGTATATTCGGTGTCTACAAAAGTGATGCCCATTTCGTCAATAGGAGAAAAATCATCTTCCCATTTTTTGTTTTTAATGTTAATGGTACCGTTTGCCGTAAACAACATACCATTACGGGCATTACGTGTAGGCATAACACAGTCAAACATATCTATACCAAGGGCAATATTTTCTAATATATTAATAGGAGTACCTACCCCCATAAGGTAACGCGGCTTGTCTTCAGGAAGTATATTACAAACCACCTCGCTCATTGCATACATTTCCTCTGCAGGTTCCCCTACTGATAATCCTCCAATGGCATTACCTACAGCCCCGGCGTTAGCAATATACTCTGCCGATTGCGCTCTCAGGTCGGTATATGTACTACCCTGAACAATTGGAAAAAATGCCTGATCGTAACCGTATTTTACAGGGACTTTTTCAAGATGCGCAATACAACGGTCCAGCCAACGGTGTGTCATGTGCATTGAACGTTTTGCATAACGATAATCGCAAGGGTATGGTGTACATTCGTCAAAAGCCATGATAATATCAGCACCAATGGTACGCTGAATTTCCATTACGCTTTCCGGCGAAAAGAAATGGTAAGAACCGTCAATATGTGATTTGAATTTAACTCCCTCCTCTTTAATCTTCCTGTTACCTGATAATGAATATACCTGATAACCACCGCTATCGGTAAGTATATTCCTGTCCCAGTTCATAAACTTATGAAGTCCGCCAGCCTTTTCAATAATCGGGGTTTGCGGACGAAGGTATAAATGGTATGTGTTACCTAAAATAATATCAGGGTTTATATCATTTTTAAGTTCGCGCTGGTGTACCCCCTTTACGGTTGCCACTGTACCTACCGGCATAAATATAGGTGTTTCTATAGGGCCGTGATCGGTAGTGATAAGTCCTGCTCTGGCTTTAGACTGAGGATCTTTGGTAATTAAATCAAATTTCATATTCCGTTTTTACAAGGCGCAAAGATAGGCAATAGATATGAGATTTTTGTACAGGAAAATAAGATATGAAACAGCATAAACAACTTATAGAAAACAAACAAAAACAAGTGCAAAAATATTACCTTTTTGAACTCGTTTACTGAAACTATATTTTCAGTACAATAACATACATATAAATTATCCCAGGATAAACCCAACTATAAACAAAACCCTAAACCAGACTTTATCCAAAAAAAGCCTTTAGAAAATGAATATGAAAATGATAATAAATATGAAAATGAAAAGAGGGGTATGGGGAGAAAAACAAACCGCTAAAAACGATTTACTGAAGCCGTTTTTTCAGTAAGTGAAATTAATTTGCCAATAGAAAAAATAAGAATTACTTTTGCACCCAGTTTAACTTATTAGAAAAATGAAGCCTAACACACAACAACTAAATGATTTAACGATTCAGGTAAGAAGGGACATCCTTCGTATGGTGCATGCGGTAAACTCGGGACACCCGGGAGGTTCGCTTGGCTGTACTGAATTTATGGTAGCGCTTTACCAGGTTTTAATGGACCGCAAGGAAGGTTTTGACATGGATGGCATTAACGAGGATATCTTTTTCCTTTCAAACGGACACATATCTCCGGTATTCTACAGCGTACTTGCAAGAAGCGGATACTTCCCTGTATCTGAGCTTGCTACATTCCGCCACATTAATTCAAGACTTCAGGGTCACCCTACAACTCACGAAGGTTTACCGGGAGTAAGAATTGCTTCAGGTTCTCTTGGGCAGGGGTTATCAGTAGCTGTTGGTGCGGCTCAAACAAAAAAACTTAACGGAGACAGCCATCTTGTATACAGCCTTCACGGTGACGGTGAGCTTCAGGAAGGTCAAAACTGGGAAGCTATCATGTATGCTGCAGCTTACAAAGTAGACAACATTATCGCTACGGTTGACCTTAACGGAAAACAAATTGACGGGGCTACTGACGAGGTTTTACCAATGGGCAGCATTAAGGCTAAGTTTGAAGCTTTTGGATGGGAAGTATTGGAAATTGAAAAAGGAAATGACATCGAGGCTATAATTGCCGGAATGACAGAAGCTAAAGCTAAAACAGGAAACGGAAAACCGGTTTGTGTATTGCTTCATACCGAAATGGGTAACGGTGTAGACTTTATGATGCACACGCACGCATGGCACGGTAAAGCTCCTAACGACGAACAACTTGAAAAAGCATTCGCTCAAAACCAGGTAACTTTAGGAGACTACTAATAAGACTTTGAGATAATAGATATAGACTTGAGATTTTTTCTCACTATTCACTTCTAAATTCTCACTACTAATTTTAGCAAAAATGAAAAAATACACAAATACAGGAAATAAAGATACTCGTTCAGGTTTTGGAGCAGGACTTACAGAACTTGGAAAAACTAATGAAAATGTTGTTGCCCTTTGCGCTGACCTTATCGGGTCGCTAAAAATGGACGACTTTAAAGCAAACCACCCTGAGCGTTTCTTTCAGGTAGGTATTGCAGAAGCAAACATGATTGGTATGGCTGCAGGTATGACAATAGGTGGTAAAATTCCTTTTACAGGAACTTTTGCCAACTTCTCTACAGGTAGGGTTTATGACCAGATCCGTCAGTCTGTTGCTTATTCAGATAAAAACGTGAAAATATGTGCTTCTCACGCAGGTTTAACACTGGGTGAAGACGGTGCAACTCACCAGATACTTGAAGACATCGGTTTGATGAAAATGCTTCCGGGCATGACAGTAATCAACACTTGTGACTACAACCAGACAAAAGCGGCTACCATTGCTATTGCTGAACACCACGGACCGGTTTACCTACGTTTCGGTCGTCCGTCTGTACCTAACTTCACTCCTGAAAACGGAGAGTTTGTTATTGGTAAAGCGGTTTTACTAAATGAAGGTACCGATGTAACTATTGTTGCTACAGGACATCTTGTATGGGAAGCTCTTGTTGCTGCTGAGGCTCTCGAGGCTAAAGGTATCTCTGCAGAGGTTATCAACATACACACTATTAAGCCACTTGATGAGGAAGCTATCCTTAAATCGGTTGCTAAAACAGGATGTGTAGTTACTGCAGAAGAGCACAATATTCTTGGTGGTCTTGGAGAAAGCGTTGCACGTACACTTGCTGCAAACAACCCTGCTCCACAAGAGTTTGTTGCTGTAAACGACAGTTTTGGTGAGTCTGGAACTCCGGCACAGCTTATGGAGAAATACAAACTAAACAACGAAGCTATCGTTGAAGCTGTAGAAAAAGTAATCAGGAGAAAATAATCTTTTCTCACATCATATTAAAATCCCAACCCTTTCGGTTGGGATTTTTTTATATTTATACAGTAATGAAATCGCAAATACCAAAATACCCTGTTTGGAATCTAAAAAAACATTACTACTAAACAAAAAGCCCCACTTTAAGTGAGGCTTTTTAATATTTTATCTATTATTCCTATTGCTCAGGGAAGCAGGTTGGATCAAGATATATAGATTCTCCTGAATCTTCACAAACAGGAATATTTTCAAAATCATACAACTCATCTTCAGTTCCCGGTATGGTAATTTCTATTCTTGTAGAAATACCGTCGCCATCATCATCTGCATCCTGGAAGTTTGGCGTACCGTCTCCATCGCTGTCATAATCATAAACATCAATACTGTCAGGACCTACTTCAAGATATGTAGGAATACCATCGTTATCAGAGTCATCCTGTTGCATATCATACAGTTTAAAGCTGAAAACAAGCGGACTGTATGAAGGTATACCTACCTGAGAAGAATCGTAGTAACCAAAATCTGATGGAAGGAACATTACCCCCGCCCCAAAATTTGTAAAGCTTGCAGGGTTTGGGTCACCTGGTGTATCATTATAAAAACCGGTTTTAAATAACGGTATAATTTCACGCCATCCTTCAATCATAACAGGAAGGAATAAAAACTGATCAGGGTATGGATTATAATCAAACTGATAATCATCCATTCTCCAACCTCTGTAAGCCACCTTTACACGGTCATAAGGCGTTGGCACTTCATTACCCCCTTCGTTTAAAATAAGGTAGTATAATGTATAGTCAACATCATTAAGAGTTACAAGCTTAGTTTGTAACGGATACTCCGTTTGATCCCAAATAGATGTTTGAGGGTTATCTGCCGTAATAGAGTCAATTTCAATAGTAAAATTTTCGTCTACACTAACAATATAATGAGTATGCAGGTATTCTTCTATTTCAACTTTTTCTGTAACATACTGCTCAGCATAATCCCTTGGCGGGGCAATACTGGTATCATCATCTTTTTTACAAGATGCTAAAAAAGCCAAAGACAAAAGGCACAAAGCCTTGAAACATCTCTTCATTTTAATTTTTTTTTAATGGGCGCAAGATACAATTTTCATTTATTTTTGTATTGCTTTATAACAATGAATTTAAGGATTTAGTATGAGGATAGATAAATATTTATGGTGCATTCGCTACTATAAAACCCGTAATATAGCTACAGAAGCATGCAAAAAGGGACACATTACCATAAACGGGCAGGCGGCAAAGCCGTCGCGCGATGTTTTTGCTACAGATAAAATTACCGTAAGGAAAGACCAGATAAACTATAAGCTAACCGTTTTAGACATTCCGCCCAACCGTGTGGGAGCTAAACTGGTAGATATATACCGTAAAGACGAAACTCCGGCTGAGGCATTTGAGCATCTTGAACTGCTTAAACTATCTAAGGATTATTATCGTGCTAAAGGAACCGGCCGACCTACCAAAAAAGACCGCCGCGACCTTGATGATTATTCCGACGACGTTGATGATGAATTTTTATCGGGCGAAGACAACGAAATATAGCCCGCAAGGCTTCGTTTTACACAAACACTTTTTATCTTTGAAGAACTAAAACAGCACACATGAAAAACATAATCCTTACACAACAGGAAATAGAACATAAAACCAAACGTATAGCTTACCAGATATATGAAACTTTTGTAGACGAGAAAGAGGTTGTTATAGCAGGTATTGCCACAAACGGATACATTTTTGCCGAAAAGCTTGCCAAAACTCTTGATACTATTTCCGATCTTAAGATTACCCTGTGTGAAGTAAAAATAAATAAACAAAACCCTATAGACGCAGTTCAAACGTCTATTCCGGCAGAAGAGTACAGCAACAAGGCTCTTGTACTTGTAGACGATGTATTAAACAGCGGTACTACTCTTATTTATGGCGTGAAGCATTTTCTTGATGTTCCGCTTAAAAAGTTCAAGACTGCAGTACTTGTAGACCGTAACCATAAACAGTATCCTGTAAAAGCCGATTTTAAAGGACTGTCACTTTCCACATCATTACAGGAACACATACAGGTAGTATTTAACGATAATGAAGCCTACGCTTATTTAAGCTAAAAAAGGCTCATTATCTCATTTACAACATCTTCGGCAGATTTCCCGTCTGTCGACACCACGTGCTTTGCCTGATAGTAAAAGTAACTACGGTCAAACAAATGTTTGGCTACATACTCCTCCTGCTCCTCTTCTGGTTGTTTATCAAACAAAGGCCTGGGTTTATCATCTTTCCTTAATCTGTTTACCAAAACAGGTATGCCTGTCTTTAAATACACCGAAACAACATTGTCATTCTTTAAAAACTCATGATTACCGGCATAACACGGCGTTCCACCCCCTAAGGCCAGTATTAACTCCTGTTCGTCGCTTAAAACCACTTTAAGAGCTTCGTGCTCCATTTTGCGGAATTTTATCTCTCCGTCCTCTTCAAATATCTTCGAAATGCTTTTTTGCGCTTTTTCCTCGATAATTTCATCCAGATCTTTGTAGGGAATTCCAGACGCTTTTGACAATAACTGAGCAATTGTTGACTTTCCCGAGGCCATGTAACCTAACAGCAAAATTTTTTTCATATAATAAATCCCTATAAATTAAGGCGTTAAATAAATTAATAAAAAAAAACTCAAATTTATGACATTTTCGCTTTGAATTATAAATAATACATGCGTATATTTGCACCCGCATTCAGGGAATGAATAATGACTCGATAGCTCAGTTGGTAGAGCACAACACTTTTAATGTTGGGGTCCTGGGTTCGAGCCCCAGTCGGGTCACTAATAAAGACCAAAGTTATTTATCCCTGAAAGCAATGACTCGATAGCTCAGTTGGTAGAGCACAACACTTTTAATGTTGGGGTCCTGGGTTCGAGCCCCAGTCGGGTCACAAAAAAGTTAAGCGTTCTTTTATGCTTAACTTTTTTTTTGCTCTATACCTAACGGCCATGTGGAGGAATTGGTAGACTCGCCATCTTGAGGGGGTGGTGCCGCAAGGCGTGCTGGTTCGAATCCAGTCATGGTCACAAAAAACAAAAAGCCTGAGAAATTTAATTCTCAGGCTTTTTTTTATATGCTTTTTATCGAATTGTATCTGAATCTTTAGCCCTTTCACTCGATGCATTTTTAGCCAATCCCTGATTTGCATACAACTATCAGGGCTTTGAATACAAACATTAAAGTATCCTAAGCGAATTTTGCCCTATCAAAATTAATACTATAATTATGAAAAAAATGAATTTAGGAAGCCAGGGGCTAACTGTACCAATTATAGGTTTAGGTTGTATGGGTATGACTGGTTTTGAAGATGGAAATATGTATGGCGAGGCAGATGAAAAGGAAGCTATTGCCACCATTCACAGATCACTGGAACTGGGTGGTAATTTTTTAGATACTGCCGATTTATACGGACCTTTTAAAAACGAACAGTTAATTGCTAAAGCAATAAACGGTAACAGGGATAAATACATTATCGCGTCAAAATTTGGTTGGGAAATAGATGACAATAACAAAGTAACCTGGGCTATTAACGGTAAAAAAGAATATGTAAAAAAAGCGGTGGAGCGTTCACTTAAAAATCTTAACACAGATTACATTGATTTATACTACATGCACCGACTTGACAAAAACACACCTATTGAAGAAACTGTTGAAGCAATGAGCCAACTGGTAAAGGAAGGAAAAGTGGGTTATCTTGGCCTATCAGAAGTATCATCTGAAACTATAAAAAGAGCTCATGCGGTTCACACCATTACGGCTGTACAAAGTGAATACTCTTTATTTGAGCGCACAACAGAAGAACGTGGTATATTGAACACGCTAAATGAACTTGGAATAGGCTTTGTCGCTTACTCACCATTAGGACGTGGTTTTTTATCCGGACAGATAAGAACTATAGACGACTTACCGGAAAATGATTTTCGCAGGGCAATTCCCCGTTTCCAGGAAAAGTATTTTTATAAAAATATTGAGTTGGTTAAAGCCATTGAGAAAATGGCTGAAGAGAAAGAAATAACCTCATCTCAGTTGGCCCTGGCCTGGATTATGAACAAAGGTATCTTACCTATACCTGGTACCAAACGAAGAAAATACTTAGAGCAAAACATAGCGGCTACCGAAATCGAATTGAATGAAGCAGATATAACTAAACTTGAAAGTATTGTGCCTTTAGGGACTGACACTGGTAATCCATACGATGATTTTAGTATGGGGCTAATTGATTAACACACTGATGCGGTTGCATTTTAAATATGCAACCGCTACTATACTCTTTAAAATGTTTAAATTAGTATCATGAATACAATCAAATCAGTTTCAGAATTTCACCGATTACTCTCTTTGCCGGAGCCACGCCATCCGTTGGTAAGTGTAATTAATCTTGACGAAAGCATATTTATGGAAGATGATGTGTGGAAAGGTTTTGTAAACAGCTTTTATTGTGTTGCCCTCAAAAAGGAAGTAAAGGGTAAAATACGATACGGTCAGCAACATTATGATTACAATAAAGGTGTTCTTAGCTTTACTGCTCCTAATCAGGTGCAACAATTGGACTTGAACAATATAGAATGCGGATCAGGCTACCTGCTTATTTTCCATACTGACTTTTTGCTCGCCCATCCTCTGGCAGGTAACATTAACACTTATACATTTTTCTCTTACGCTGTAAACGAAGCGCTGCATCTTTCTGCTGAAGAAGAAGATGATCTCATTACAATATTAAACAAAATAGATAAGGAATGCCAGCATATTGATAAGTATACTCAGGAAATCATCCTATCTCAAATTGAGTTATTGCTCAATTATTCCAATCGATTTTACGAGCGACAGTTTATAACACGCAAAAACCACAATCATCAACTGCTTGCCAAATTTGAACGCCTTGTTGATGAGTATTTTGAGAGCAATACAACAATGCAACCACAACTATTAACGGTACAACGCGTGGCCGAACTCATGAACTTGTCTCCAAACTACCTGAGCGATTTGTTGCGCATGCATACAGGACAGAGCACACAGCAGCATATACATCAAAGGTTAATTGAAAAGGCAAAAGAAAAACTCTCAACAACAAATTTATCGGTAAGTGAAATTGCATATGCATTAGGTTTTGAACACGCACAATCGTTCAGTACACTATTTAAGAAGAAAACCAGTTTGTCACCTCTTGAATTCAGGCAAACATTTAACTAATAATAAAAAACAACTACCAGGAAAACACAATTAACTAAACCCTTTTTGTAACGGGCTTTATTTTTTAATACCTTTCCTTCTCTCCAAAACATAGCAGGTTTCGGATTTTATAACCGCTAAATCATTAAGAAATTTGCATTATAAGATTCAGAGAAATGGAAACACAAGATCAACTTAATTACGACAGAATTGCAAAAGCAATTGAGTATATAAAGGAAAACTTTAAATCGCAGCCCAATTTGGATGAAATTGCGGATAAGGTACACATAAGCCAGTCGCATTTTCAAAGAATGTTTACGGACTGGGCAGGTACAAGTCCTAAGAAATTCCTGCAGTTTATAAGCATAGAACATGCAAAAAAAATCCTGAAAGAAGAACAGGCTACCTTATTTGACACAGCCTACGAAACCGGACTTTCAAGCACCAGCAGACTGCATGACCTGTTTATAAACATTGAGGGAATGACCCCTATGGAGTACAAGAATGGAGGTAAAAATCTGCAAATCAACTACAGTTTTGCTGAGAGTCCGTTTGGGTCATTAATAGTCGCTTCCACATCAAAAGGTATTTGTTATATGGCTTTTGAAAACAATGAAGAAACGGCATTAAAAAACCTGCAGGATAAATTTCCTAACGCTGCATTTCACAGAAAACTGGATTTAATGCAGCAAAATGCATTGTTCATTTTCCAAAACGACTGGAGTAAGTTAAATAAAATAAAACTGCATTTAAAAGGCACTGATTTTCAATTAAAGGTATGGGAAAGCCTTTTAAAAATCCCTATGGGTGGTCTTTCCACTTACGGCAGGCTGGCCGAAAGCATAGGCAATCCCAATGCATCAAGAGCTGTAGGAACAGCTATCGGGAGCAATCCCGTTGCTTATCTTATCCCCTGCCATCGTGTAATACAATCTACAGGGAACTTTGGGGAGTACATGTGGGGAAGTACCCGAAAAACTGCCATTATAGGTTGGGAAGGAGCCAAAACCCATTCAGAAATCTAACAGTCAGACAAATGCAGGACATCATTCAAAAAATAGAAAGCATCGATTGGACAAACATTACCGAATCTATGCATCAAAACGGTTATGCCATTATAGAAAGCTTACTAACTAAAGAGCAATGTGAGTCATTAAAAGCCAATTATAACGATTCAAACCTGTACCGAAAAACAGTAACAATGGCTCGTCATCGCTTTGGTTTAGGCGAGTACAAATATTTCGATTACCCGTTACCGGACATTATCCAAACCCTTAGGACAACTATTTATCCCTATCTTGCGCCTATTGCCAATGCTTGGTTTAAAGCCCTGAAAATTGAAAGGGAATTTCCATCACTACACGAAGAGCTGCTTAAACAGTGTCATGAAAACGGACAGGAGAAAGCTACTGTCCTGATTTTAAAATATGGTAAAGGCGGTTTCAACACTTTGCATCAGGACCTGTATGGAGATATTTATTTCCCTATTCAGATTGTTTTTGTACTGGATGAACCCGATAGTGATTTTACGGGAGGCGAATTTGTACTCACACAGCAAATACCCCGAGCCCAGTCTAAAGCGATTGTTTTAAAGCCGGGAAAAGGTGATGTATTGATTTTTACCACTAATTTTAAACCTGAAAAAGGCAGCAAGGGCTATTACCGGATTAACATGAAACACGGAGTTAGCGAAGTAAAATCTGGCAGTCGCCATAGTTTAGGAATAATTTTTCACGATGCGGTAAGTTAATTATGATTGAGCATTCTGAAATATCAAATACGTTGTTAAGGGCCAAAATTAAGGCCGGAGAAATAAGCTTTGGTGGAAATAAAGAGCTTAAAATTTACGGACAGTTATCCTGCAAATCGGGAAAACGAATGAAACAGGAAAACAGGGTTTTCTTTGGTTCTGAACTGGAGGCCATAGAAAATCAATTCCGCCCCTGTGGACATTGCATGAAAACAGAATACAAAAAGTGGAAAGATGGACTTATTTAACCAAACTCCCGATAAAGAAAGAAACTGGCTTCCGTATGACGGAACAGTAAATTATTACGGAAGGATAGTAAACAAACAACGGGCAGACTTTTACCTGAAAAGCCTTTTAGAAACCATTGAATGGCGAAATGACGAGGCTGTTATTTTCGGTAAGAAGATAATAACCAAGCGAAAAGTAGCCTGGTATGGAGAAAAACCGTTTGAATATACCTATTCAAACACCACAAAACATGCTTTGCCGTGGACGAAAGAATTATTGGAGTTAAAACTTTTAGCCGAACAGGAAACAGGAGAAACATTTAACTCCTGTTTACTTAATTTATATCATAACGGAAGCGAGGGAATGGCCTGGCACAGCGATGGTGAAAAAGATTTGAAGAAAAACGGAGCTATAGGCTCTTTGAGTTTTGGGGCAGAAAGAAAATTTGCCTTTAAGCACAAGGTAAGCAAAGAAAAAATAGACTGTTTTTTGGAACATGGTAGTTTATTGGTAATGAAGGATACTACACAAACACATTGGCTGCATCGGCTACCTCCCACAACAAAGATTAACTCTCCCAGAGTAAACCTGACTTTTAGAACAATTGAAGAGTAAAGAAATGTCTTTATATTTTTTATGAACGTAGAAAAACAAATAGAAGAACTTATTGCCAGTCAGCCCGAGCCAAAACGTGCCGACATGCAGCAACTGCATGAACTGATGCTTAAAATAATGCCTAATGGAAAGCTGTGGTTTGACAGTGGTGTTGACAGTAATAACAAAACGGTTGCCAATCCAACCATAGGGTACGGTTTCTTTGTAATAAAGTATACTAACGGAAGTACCCGCGATTTTTTTCAGATTGGTATTAGTGCAAACAAAACCGGAATATCTGTTTATATACTGGGAATAGAAGATAAAAAGTACTTAGTTCAAGCCTATGGAGAAAGAATAGGTAAAGCCAGCGTAACAGGGTATTGCATTAAATTTAAAACACTAAAAGACATAAATATTGATATACTTGAAGAGGCTATACGCTATAGGATTGAAAATGAATAATCTTTAATCCTAATCTATTAACTTCCTGTATTTAGTTACATAATCCCTCAATTTAGCTACGTCTGTTCATTCTAGTCTATTGACCTTTGTTTTATCAAATTAAAACAGATAAAATGAAAAAAGTATTGATTACAGGGGCCAATAAAGGAATTGGTTTAGAGCTTTCAAGACAACTGGCACAAAAAGGCTTTTATATCTATTTAGGAAGCCGAAGTTTAAAAAACGGATTAGAAGCCGTTAAAACCCTTAACGACGAAGGTCTTAAAAACGTAGAAGCGGTACAGTTAGATGTTACCCAACAGGAATCTGTTGACGAAGCACGTGCTGTAATAGGAAAAAAAACAGAAGTCCTGGATATCCTTATTAATAATGCAGGCATTAACGGAATAGAGTTTCAGGCAGATACGCCTATAATGCATAAAGCTGCAACAACAAGTGTGGATATCTATAAAGAAGTATATGAGGTTAATGTATTTGGTGTGGTAAGAGTTACCAAGGCCTTTTTGGATTTATTAGAAAAATCATCAGAACCCCGCATAACAAATGTAAGTTCAAGCCAAGGGTCTCTTACTTTACATAGCGACCCTAACTATAAGTATTACCAATACAAAGGAGTGGTTTACCAGTCATCAAAATCGGCTTTAAATATGTATACCATCAATCTGGCTTTTGAGCTGCGTGATACTAACTTCAAGGTAAATGCCGTTAGCCCGCCTTCAACTGCTACCGACTTTAATCATCATCTTGGTAAAGCTACCGTACAAACAGCTGCACAACATATACTTAAATACACCCTGATTGACAACAACGGTCCAACAGGTAAGTTCTTTTGTGAAGACAACAATCCGGAAACAGGAGAGATTCCGTGGTAATAATCAACAGAATATTTTAGTAAATTTACTACATGGAACAGGATAAGAACACTCCTTACTGCTATAATTCACTATTCGACTTACACAGGATGCTTGGGCTGCCTAAACCCTTGCATCCTCTTATAAGTTTAATAAACATTAGTAATAATATATTAGACAATGCTAGTCTCCCTAATTCTCATACTTCTGTTTTCTATAAAATATCATACAAAGAGAATCTTAGCGGGAAATTAAAATACGGCCAGAGTTATTATGACTTTGACGAAGGCGGATTATTATTTGTTTCTCCTAATCAGGTAACGGCAAATGGTGAAAATAATGGCGACCATACGGGATACACTTTAATAGTCCATCCTGATTTTTTGCTGTCATATCCCATAGCAAAGAGCATAAAACAATATGGATTCTTTTCTTACTCGGCTAACGAAGCGTTGCACCTTTCTTCCAAAGAAAAGAAAGTTATTATTTCTATTTTCAAAAACATCGATGACGAATTACAAGAGAGAATAGATAATTTTAGTCAGGATATAGTTATTTCACTTATCGAGCTATTGTTAAGCTACAGCAACCGTTTTTACAAACGACAGTTTATTACCCGAAAAGCGATAAACAATAATGTACTTCAAAAGCTTGAAGAGCTATTGGACACCCATTTTCAGGATAAAAACTTATCTGCTCAGGGATTGCCAACTGTACAGTACCTTTCCCAACAACTCAACCTGTCCCCTAGCTATCTAAGCGATATGTTACGCTCTTTAACCGGACAAAGCACACAACAATATATACACAACAGACTTATAGAAACAGCTAAGGAAAAATTATCCACTACAGCCTTATCTGTGTCCGAAATAGCTTATGAATTAGGTTTTGAGCATTCTCAGTCTTTCAGCAGGCTTTTTAAAATAAAGACCAATCTATCACCAATAGCGTTTAGAAGAACTTTTAATTGATAATCAAACACCCTAAATGAACGACACCTTCTATTGTAAATTTATTGAACCTGAAGAATCGTTGGCCGACTTTGTAGAAAGTATAGGCGTGTTTCATAATCCGGCAAATGAACCAAGAGAAGTTGTTGTATTGCCAGACGGGCGTATAGACCTGTTCTTTTCCCGATCGGCTACCGAGCCTTTTCATGTAACGTTGATGGGACTGGAAACCGAACCGGAACAACGAAGCGTACCACCACAAACCCTCAACTTTGCCATTAGCTTTAAGCCGCTGGCAGTTGAATATATTTTGCAGACTTTCATTGCCGATTTTCTAAACGGTGCAAAAGACTATCCTAACGACTTTTGGGGTTTTAACGATAACGACCTCAACGACTTTGATACTTTTTATAAAAAGATTTCCGATAAGGTAAAAAGCCTTGTGCCTAAAGAAGTTGACGAAAGGAAACGTAAACTGTTTAACCTTATTTATGCCTCTAAGGGAGAGATGACCGTAAAAGAACTATCGGAAAACGTATCCTGGAGCAGCAGGCAAATTAACCGTTACTTTACACAATACTTTGGCCTTTCCCTAAAATCTTATTGCAGTATTTTACGTTTCAGGAAATCGCTGGAACATGTTGCCAAAGGAAAACTGTTCCCAGAACTTAACTTTACCGATCAGAACCACTTCATCAAGGAAATAAAGAAATTCTCGGGCGTGGTACCAAAAGAATTATCCAAAAACAAAGACGACCGATTTGTACTATTATCCCTCCTGAAGCGAAAATAACTTTGTACCGTTAATTAAAAATTAATGGTATGAAATTAAACAGTAAAAAAATAACAATTATAGGCGGCGGTCCCGGCGGCCTTACTCTGGCAAGACTTTTACAACTTAAAGGAGCCCATGTAAAAGTATACGAAAGGGATTTTGACAAACATGCCCGTGTGCAGGGTTCTCCGCTCGATTTACACAAAGATTCTGGGTTAGCGGCACTTCGTGCAGCAAACCTGTTAGAAGAGTTTAAAAAGGCTTACCGCCCCGGAGCTGATAAACTAACCATAGCCAACCATGATGGTGAAGTATTATTCAGCGATCATGAAACAGAGATAAAAGATGATTTTGAGAGCGAATACTTTCGCCCCGAAATAGACCGTGGCCCACTACGAATGTTATTACTGGATTCCTTACAACCTGAAACTGTTGTGTGGGATAGTCATTTCATTTCGATGGAAAAGCAAAATAAGGGATGGCTGCTGCATTTTAAAAATGGTTTATCTGATTATGCAGATATTGTTATCGCTGCCGATGGTGCGAACTCTAAAATACGCCCTTATATTACCGATGTTAAGGCTTTCTATTCAGGCATTACTATGATAGAGGTAAGTGTACCCAATGCTGCAAAAGGATCTCCAAATATTTATAAAATAACCAACGGTGGTAAAATAATGGCTTTCGGCAATGGTAAGTGTGTGCTTACAGGATTAAAAGGTAACGGAGACCTTGGATTTTACCTTAGTCTTAAGACAGACGAGAACTGGGCTCAAACAAATAATATAGATTGTAATGATAAAGTACAGTTATTGGAATGGTTTAAAAAAACATATCCTGAATGGGATAACAGTTGGTATGAGCTTTTTGAAAATATAGCCACACCATTTATTCCCCGCCCTATTTACTGTATGCCTTTAGACCAAAACTGGGAAAGCCTGCCTAACCTTACCATGCTTGGTGATGCTGCCCATGTAATGCCTCCGTTTGCAGGCGAAGGTGTTAATATGGCAATGCTCGATGCTTTAGAGCTTAGCGAGTGCCTTACTTCAGATAAATACAGTACCCTGCAGGAAGCCATAACACAGTATGAAACCAACATGCGCAAAAGAGCTTCTGTTATTGCACAGGAATCGCTGGAAAATGGCGAACGCATGCATTCTGAAAACGCACTGACCGATATGCTAAATATGTTTAGCTCTTTTGAATAAAAAAAGCAGCCTATCCGGCTGCTTTTTTTATGACTAATATTTATCAAAATCAGGAAAAGGCAACCCTTTACCTGTTTCACACAGCATTTTAAGGCTCCTTAGGAAAAGTGCCCAGGCATAACTGCAGGCAGCAAATTCCTGCGTATAGTTTTTCCAGTTATCATGATGGAAAACAAGTATTGCTCCTTTTTTATGCGGCTCAAGATCAAAAGTAATGGTTGTACCTATCCATTCTTCCTGTGCTTTAAGGCAAAGCCATTTTACTTTGCTGTAGGCCTTAAGTTCTTCCACTTTCATTTCTTTAAAATAATCGGGCCCAAAGGCAAACCTGGATACGGTTCCTGTTACAGGTTTTGCAATGGTATCGGGTGTCCACCATCCGGCAAGACCTTCCTGTTTGGTAAGGTTAGCGTAAACCGTTTCTACAGGGGTTTCTATAAGCAGCCTGTGATAGATGGTTTTTGAACCTGTTTCCGAAACCGGATACTTTTCTTCTCCCGTAGCAGTATCCATAGGTGTTGGGCTACCCTTTCCTTTTTCTATCAAATCCTTAAGGCTTCCCTGTATGTAATGTGTCCATGCATCATTGCAAATCTGGTAACATTCATAATCAGGAACCAGTCCCTGATGAGTAAATTTCACTTGGGTCTTTCCATCCTTTTCAGTTATCTCAAAAATGATTTTAGTATCTGTCCATTCGGTTTCATCCTCAGTAAATTTAAAGTAGTTGTCCAGCACATGCCAAACCACTTTTTTATCGGGCATCATCTCTATAATCTTCATTCTTGCACGATGAACATCTACATAATGATATAAAAATTCACTATTTAGTTTATCTGTATCACCGTTTATGTTTTCTGACCACCAGCCACGCACATTATTAATAGCCTTGTAGGCTTGTGACGGAGATGCATCGGTAATTATAGTTGTTGTAAAATCCTGATTATTCATAATTTAAAATTTTTAAAAGTTTAATTCTGTTTTTCTATTTAGAAGCTTCATGTCAAAATTACTGACAGATACCCTACATAAAAAGGTGTGAATTAGACATTGTTTCGGGTTGATTTGGACAATTCAATTGTATACCTTTGTTATATCGCACTACTCAGTATATCAACACATTAAAAAGCGAGCAATGAAACATCTCACCATATTAGTTCCGGATGCACAGGTTTCTTTCAATACCTTTACCTGCATTATAGGAGCCTATGATATCTTTAGGCGTGCCAATGAGTTTTGGAAAGAAAACGGCAAAGAGCAACTGTTTAAAATACAGCTTGCAGGAGTATCCGACAAGGCAGAAATAAATAATGGCCTGTTAACCCTAAAGCCGGAAACAAATGTTTCCTCTATAAAACAGACTGACCTTATAATCATACCCGCGATAAGCCACGACTTTAGCCAGCCTGAAAAAGGAAACATACTGTTAATAGACTGGATTGAAAAGCAATATAAAAATGGTGCCGAAGTAGCCAGTATGTGCAGCGGTGCGCTTATTTTAGCCTCTACGGGACTACTGGACGGCAGGAGCTGCTCCATACACTGGAATACAGCCGACAGGCTAAAACAATTGTTCCCCAAGGTGATGGTAAAAACCGACAGGTTAATAACCGACGAACACGGTATTTATACCAATGGCGGAGGGTATTCCTTTTTAAATCTTATCCTTTATCTTATAGAAAAGTATTATGACAGGGAGACCGCCATTTACTGTTCTAAAATCTACCAGATTGAAATAGACAGGCAAAGGCAGTCGGAATTTACCATATTTAAAGGGCAAAAATCTCATGGTGATGATATAATTGAAAAAGCACAGATTTACATTGAAGAAAACTTTCAGGAAAAAATATCTATGGAAGAGCTTTCGCAAAAGCTTGCCGTAGGAAGAAGGAATTTTGACAGGCGTTTTATAAAAGCCACAGGAAACACACCTGTAGAATACCTGCAAAGAGTAAAAATTGAATCTGCTAAAAAGGCCTTTGAAACTACCCGTAAAAACATTAACGAAGTAATGTTTGAAGTAGGCTATGCAGATGAAAAAGCTTTTAGGGAGATATTTAAAAAAATAACAGGTATGTCTCCTTTAGAATATAAAAGAAAGTACAATAAGGAAGCAATAAGCGAATATTAAAAAAGAAATCCCGGTAATTACCGGGATTCTTTCAATATATAAATTTTAAGGATTATGCCAAATCAAACCTGTCGGCATTCATTACTTTGGTCCATGCTGCCACAAAGTCTTTTACAAATTTCTCTTTAGCATCCGATTGTCCGTAAACCTCAGCAATAGCCCTTAGTTCTGAATTTGAACCGAATATCAGGTCGGCACGGGTAGCAGCCCATTTTGCCTGTCCTGTAACACGATCCCTTCCTTGAAAAAGTTCCATATCATCTGATGTGGCTTTCCATTCAGTAGTCATGTCCAGGAGGTTTACAAAGAAATCGTTTGTTAACTGCCCCGGACGCGCTGTAAACACCCCGTAGTTGGAACCATCGTAGTTTGTATTAAGTACACGCATACCACCTACAAGCACAGTTAGTTCCGGTGCTGTAAGTGTTAATAGTTGAGCTTTATCTATCATTAGCTCTTCGGTAGTTACTTTTGAATTATGCTTACGATAGTTACGGAACGGATCGGCAAACGGCTCAAGGAATGCTACAGACTCTACGTCTGTCTGTTCCTGCGAGGCATCCATACGTCCTGCTGTAAACGGAACTGAAGTATTATATCCGGCATCTTTAGCTGCTTTCTCAACGCCTGCATTACCGGCAAGTACAATTAAGTCGGCTAGTGATATCTTTTTATCTCCGCTTTGAGAGCTGTTAAAATTGTACTGTATTTTTTCAAGTACTCCAAGTACTTTTTGCAATTGAGAAGGATTATTAACCTTCCAGTCTTTTTGTGGTTCAAGGCGAACACGTGCACCGTTTGCCCCTCCCCTTTTATCAGAACCTCGGAAAGTTGAAGCCGAAGCCCATGCTGTTGAAACAAGTTCGGAAACGCTTAGCCCTGAGTTCAGCACTTTTTCTTTCAAATCGGCCACATCACTGTCGTTAACAAGTGTATGATTTACCTCAGGAATAGGGTCCTGCCAAAGCAGTTCTTCTGCCGGAACTTCCGGTCCAAGATAACGCGCTTTTGGGCCCATATCACGATGGGTTAGTTTATACCATGCACGTGCAAAGGCATCGGCAAATTCATCAGGGTTCTCAAAAAAGCGTCTTGATATTTTTTCATACGCCGGATCAAATCGAAGTGAAAGGTCGGTAGTAAGCATGGTTGGCCTGTGCTTTTTAGAACTGTCGTAAGCATCAGGTATAAAGCTATCTGCATTTTTAGCTACCCATTGGTGAGCACCACCCGGACTTTTAGAGAGCTCCCATTCAAACCCAAAAAGGTTTTCAAAGAAGTTGTTACTCCATTGGGTAGGTGTTTTTGTCCATGTTACTTCAAGTCCGCTGGTAATGGTATCCGGACCTTTACCTGACTTATAACTGTTACTCCACCCGAATCCCTGCAGTTCTATACCTGCTGCTTCCGGCTCACTGCCCACATGATCGGCAGGGGCAGCACCGTGAGTTTTACCAAAACTGTGCCCTCCGGCAATTAGCGCCACGGTTTCCTCATCGTTCATTGCCATACGGCCAAATGTATCGCGTATGTCTTTTGCCGCAGCAATTGGGTCGGGGTTACCATCAGGACCTTCAGGGTTTACATAGATAAGTCCCATTTGTACTGCTGCCAGCGGATTTTCAAGGTTACGGCTATGTTTATCACCATCGGCATCATCATCGGAAACCAGTACACCATGATCTTCCGCCACACCTTCCGAACCGTGTGCATAACGAACGTCGCCGCCTAACCATGTAGTCTCAGCACCCCAGTACACATCTTCTTCCGGCTCCCAGGTATCTTCGCGTCCTCCGGCAAAACCAAAGGTTTTAAAGCCCATAGACTCCAGGGCCACATTACCGGTTAGGATCATTAAGTCGGCCCACGATATTTTGTTTCCGTATTTTTGTTTTATTGGCCATAACAGTCTGCGTGCCTTGTCAAGACTCACGTTATCAGGCCAGCTGTTAAGCGGAGCAAAACGCTGCTGTCCTGCCCCCCCTCCGCCACGTCCGTCTCCTACACGGTATGTTCCGGCACTGTGCCATGCCATACGTATAAATAAAGGCCCGTAATGACCAAAATCGGCAGGCCACCAGTCCTGTGAATCTGTCATTAACGCGTGCAGGTCATTTTTAATCGCATCAAGGTCAAGGGTTTTAAAAGCTTCCGCATAATTGAAATCTTCTCCCATAGGGTTTGATTTCTCAGAGTTTTGTCGAAGTACACTTACTTTAAGCTGGTTAGGCCACCAGTCCTGATTTCTTGTTCCGCCTCCGGCTACATTGCTTTTCATGCTGCCATTATGAAACGGACATTTACTGATGTCGTTTGAATCGTTTCCCATATTCTTAAATAATTTTTATGATTGGTAATACTTTGCTAATTCGCACATTATGTAACATCCTAAAGTTAGGATTTTATAAAACATCATCAAAGATTATGAGAATCAATTTATTCTATATCAGAATAATAAAAACTTATTCAGGCAAAATCTGAAATCAAAACATATAATTTTTAATTTCTTTATGCGTTAGCTTTTTATTACAAACAACAAACCGCCTTACAATGAAACTACTTTTTAAAGCTTTATTGATTGCACTTATACTTCAGGGCTGTCAAAAAAGTAAAGACGACCACAAACAACTTTCACAAAGCAAACCTAACCACTTTACTGCAGAAAACGATACACTGGTTATAAGAACCAAAAAAAACAAAGGAGGACGATTTTTTGGTGCAGGAGCTACTTCAATGGATTTTAAAGATACAATAGATACATTTCCTTACCCTGTTGTTTATCCTAAACAAATTCAGAATATAAAACGGGGGTTACTCCCAACAGATTTACATTCAAAAACACCCCATTATATTAACCTTATGACAGGTACAGCCGGAAAAGAAAGGGTTTTTATTGTTGATCAGATTAACAATCGGGACTTTACTGATGACTCTATTCGTCTTTACAGGGATTTTGAATGGGGTTCAAACAAAGATTTGGTACAATGCAGGTATGAAATCTCTAACGGAAAGCAAATTGTAAAAGATTCCTCATGGATAAAGATAGGCAATTCGAATAACGATTTGGGACTGGGTAAAAGCGAGTACTTAACAGCCGACATAAACATTAATAATAAAAACTATAAAATAGGTGCCAGTAATTTACGAAACATGGTTTTTAACTACAATAACAGCGCTGATGTATTTGGAACGAAAATAGCCTTATTATCAGATGATGAAAAAGTAAAAGACACTATATTTGAAAGAGACCAGATAGGAGTGGGACAATATATCAAACTTAACAACAATCATTACCGTTTTGAAAATATTACCAATAACGGCGAATATATTACACTTATAAAAGACAACAGCTTTACAGAAAAAACAGGGACTGAAGTTGGCATGATTGCACCTGCTTTTTCTGCTACCACTACTACAGGAAGTATTATTAACAGTACAGACCTTCACGATAAGATAATAATTATTGTCAACTCCTGCGGATGCGGTGGTGATGTGGCTTCCACACAGGCTTTTTTTGATATAAGCAATAAATATGGCAGTAAGGTTCATGTAATTAGAATGGACTCTGCCATAAAAGAGAGAAAAACCGGCACAATACAAATAGATACTGAACTTGAAGCCAATAAAGACATATATACAAAATACAGAGAGACTTACTGTTCTCATATATGTTATGTAATTGGGAAAGACAATCGTATATTCGATAAGTTTATAGTAACCAATTGGGAAACCGATTTACCTAAAATACTGGAGAACTCTATTTAATGTTTTAGATATTTTTTATAAAAAAAGCTCCGCAGACAGTGGAGCTTTTTTATTGACCAAACATTGCGTTAACGATTGATGGGTTGATTTGTTGAATACAAAGATGCAACCAAAGCACTGTTTTTACAATACAGGAAAACACTGAATTTATCATGTAAAAACACGTAAACCTTTACAACAGGCCACAAAAAAACCCGCCTTGTCCCCAAAGCAGGCTTATAATAGAACAAACATTGCATAACCGTCTAGTCGGCTTTACAATACAAAGGTGATATAATATTATTTAAAACACAATACAGGAAAACACTAAATCTATTATAATAAATTACGTAACGCAAAAAAAGAAAGTCATGAAAAGCCTATTTAAACATTTTTTAATTAACTTTGTTTAAAGTTTTTAAAAAAACAATGAACAGTGTAAAAAACATATTCAATATAAAAGATCTTGAAAACCTATCCGGCATCAAGGCTCATACTATACGCATTTGGGAAAAACGATACAATATCCTGGAACCCATGCGTACAGATACCAACATACGGGTTTATGACATAAAAAACCTTCAGAAACTGCTTAATATCACCACCCTTCACAATTTTGGATATAAGATATCAGCCATTTCTAAAATGCCTCCCGAAAAGATTCCGGTACTAGTTAAGGAAATACTTTCCAAAAGCAGTCTTGCAGATCATGTGCTTAACAATTTTAAACTGGCCATGATGAATTTTGACCAGTCACTATTTCTAAACACCTACAACTCACTATTACAGGATAAATCATTTAAAGAGATATTCTACGATTTTTTCCTTCCGCTGCTTAATGAGATAGGCCACTTATGGCAAACCAACACCATAACCCCTGCTCATGAGCACTTTATAAGCTTTTTGATAAAACAGAAGTTAGCATCCAACACCGAAAAAATACAAACTACACCGCCTACAAAAACTGACAGAACATTTGTTTTATATCTGCCATTAAACGAAATACACGAATTAGGATTAATGTTCCTTAACTACGAACTCAGTCTTAATGGATATAAAACCGTATATTTAGGAGAAAGTGTACCTCTTGAAAACCTAAGGGATGTTAAAACCTACTTCAGCAATATTACGTTTATAACCTATACAACCGTCGAGCCAAACAACAACGAAATAAGCGAGTATGTAGAGGAACTTAAAAAGCATGTGATAAATGACGACGAGACCAGGCTTTACCTTTTTGGAAGGAATGCTCAATATTTAGACACAGAAATATTAAACCCCAACATAAGAGTCTTTAATTCTATATCCGACTTTACCAACAAACTTTAATTTAACAAAAGCTTTATTGTTTTTGTTTAATATTTTTTTAATTTTATTAAACAAATGAATGCTACTATTAAAATAATCGGTTCAGGATTTTCCTCACTTGCTGCCGCTGCCTATTTAGCCGGCGAAGGTAACGACGTGACTGTTTACGAAAAGAACGATACGCTTGGAGGCAGGGCAAGACAGCTGAAAAAAGACGGTTTCACTTTTGACATGGGGCCTACATGGTACTGGATGCCCGATGTTTTTGAGCGTTTTTTTGAGGATTTCGGCAAGAAGCCACGCGATTACTACCAACTTGAAAAACTATCTCCTGCCTATAGTGTTTATTTTGGTAAAGAAGATTATATAACCATAGCAGATAACCTGGAAGATATATACAGGGTATTTGAAGAAAACGAACCCGGCAGCAGTACAGAGCTTAAGAACTTTATAAGTGAAGCAAAAAGCAATTATGATATTGCTATAAAAGATTTGGTTTACCGCCCGGGTTTGTCCCCACTGGAACTGGTTACCCCACAAACCATAGCAAAACTCGGGCAATTTTTTGGAAACATTTCAAAAGACATCCGTAAAAAATTCAAGAACAAACGTTTGGTGCAAATACTCGAATTTCCTGTTTTGTTTTTAGGTGCAAAACCCAGTGACACCCCTTCTTTTTACAGCTTTATGAATTATGCCGATTTTGGCCTTGGTACCTGGTATCCAAAAAACGGAATGTACAGCGTAGTTGAAGGAATGGTTAAACTTGCTAAGGAACAGGGCGTGAAGTTTGTAACCAATGCATCCGTTTCAAAAATAGGAGTATCAGAAACAGGTTGTGCCGAATATATAACCGTTAATGGAGAAAAGCTATATGCCGATATTATTTTAAGCGGTGCCGACTATCATCATACAGAAACACTTTTAGATAAAAAGTTCAGGCAATATGATGAGGGCTACTGGCAAAAAAAGGTGTTCGCCCCTTCTTCCCTATTATTTTATGTAGGGTTTGATAAGCCAGTAGAAAATGTAGAGCATCATACCCTGTTTTTTGATTCGGATTTTGATACTCATGCCATTGACATTTACGATAATCCCAAATGGCCTGACGAACCTTTATTTTATGCCAGCTTCTCCGGTAAAACAGATACTGATGCAATGCCTGTTGGTAAAGAAGCTGGTACCTTTCTAATACCGCTTGCACCAGGAATTGAAGATACACCTGAGCTAAGGGAAAAATATTTTGAAAAGATAATTACAAGACTGGAAAACCTAACACAGCAAAAACTTAGAGACAGCATATTATTTAAAGAATCGTTTTGTGTAAACGATTTTGTAAAGGACTATAATTCATACAAAGGAAATGCTTACGGACTGGCCAATACACTTATGCAGACTGCATTTTTAAGGCCTGGGCTAAAAAGCAAGAAAGTAAAGAACCTGTTTTTTACGGGTCAGTTAACTGTTCCCGGACCGGGAGTACCGCCTGCACTTATATCAGGCAAACTCGTTGCGGGACTTATAGAAAAACAACTGGACAAAGAACCAAAGAAATCCTTAACGAAGCACTATGAAATCAATATTTGACAAAATCTCTTATGAGTGCAGTAAAAATGTAACGCGTGCTTACAGCACGTCGTTCTCCTCTGCAGTAAAAATGCTGTCGCCACGCATAAGGCAGGACATTTACAATATTTATGGTTTTGTAAGGTTTGCCGATGAGATCGTGGATACTTTTCATGAGTATGACAAAGAACAGCTTTTCTGCCTTTTTGAAGAAGATCTTACTAATGCCCTTAGGGATAAAATAAGCCTAAACCCTGTTTTAAACTCGTTTCAGCATACCGCTATAAAATACAATATACCACAGCAGCTTATAGATGCCTTTATGAACAGTATGAGGCAGGATTTGGTAAAAAAGGATTACACTACCCTTTCTGAATACAACGAATACATATATGGATCGGCAGATGTGGTGGGACTAATGTGCCTAAAGGTTTTTGTAAATAATGATGATAAGCGCTATGAGGAACTAAAAGGCCCTGCCATGCGTTTAGGTTCAGCCTTTCAAAAGGTAAACTTCCTTAGGGATTTAAAAGCCGACACCGAGGAACTGGAACGCAACTACTTCCCTTCGCTTAACCTCAACGAAATGACCGACGAGGTAAAAAGACAGATTATTGAAGAGATAGAGGCTGACCTTGCAGAAGGTTATAAAGGGATACTAAAACTACCTGTTGAAGCTAAATTTGGTGTTTACACAGCCTATGCCTATTACAGGAAATTGCTTAAAAAACTAAAAAACACTCCGCCTCTTGAAATTAAGAACAGGCGTATAAGAGTACCTAATTATCAAAAATTAGGGCTTTTGGCACAGTGCTATTTAAATTATCGCCTTAACTTTATTTAAAATTATAAGCCATGTGGATTTATATACTTGTTTTTGTACTAACTTTTTGCTTTATGGAATTTATGGCTTGGTTTACCCATAAATTTATAATGCATGGCTTTTTATGGAGCCTGCACAAAGACCATCACCGAAAAGACCATGACTCGTGGTTTGAGCGCAACGATGCTTTCTTTATTTTTTATGCGCTGGTTAGTATAGGCTTCTTTTTACTTTGGAAATACAATATACTCGATATAGGGCTTGCCATTGGCTTAGGCATTCTAGCCTATGGTATTGCTTACTTTTTTGTACATGATATTTTTATTCACCAGCGGTTTAAGTTTCTAAGAAATGCTAATAACCGATATGCAAAAGCTGTAAGGAGGGCACATAAAATGCACCATAAGCATTTAGGAAAAGATCAGGGAGAATGTTTCGGTATGCTAATCGTACCGTTTAAATACTTTAAGAAATAAAAAAATCCGCTGCAATGCAACGGATTTTCTTTTATAATAATCTTTAGATTAACCTTTACTTCCATTTATTTCATTCAGTGCAGGCTGTAGCTGTGCCATATCTACCCCTGATTTTTCGACCAGTTGCATTATTGTAAGCACATCGGTTGGTGTCATTTCGTCTCCTAAAACCCTTATTAGCCCAAAAACACCATCCTTGCGAAGGAAAACCACAAACTCATCAATATCGTCATTCTCCCCCAGCATGTTTATACTGGCACCGTCTTTACCGGAACCCACTCTCATAAGTTCCTCATACTCGCCGTTTTTAAGAATGTTCTTTACCTTTGTAGTCTCTTCTTTATAGTGGGCTACATTTGTATCTGTAGAGTCTGACTTGAATATAAGTATATTAAGTTTTCTTACTGCTTTAAGTGCCTTCTCCTGATCTGCCGTAAGGTTATCAGAACCAGCTGCCTTAATGATATCAGTACCCAAATCAAAAGCCATAAATTCATTTGACTGCGATTTCTCTACAAAATACTTTTGCAGCGATGGCTTAGACTCGCACGATACCAGTGTAAGCACCGCTATAATTACAAGTCCGAAAAGATAATAAATGGTTTTCATCGTGGGTTATTTAGATTTTTTAGATGATGCTTTTTTTATCTCATCACCACCCGGTATTTTCATATAATCCGTAAGGAAAGATATCTCCTTAATATCAAAGTTACCGGTAAGCGACATTAATACTGTTTCTTCGTCTCCTCCATCCATAAACATAAGGAGTTCTTTAACCTGAGATGATGTAGCACCTGATTTTACATAAATCTTGATACTTCTTCCACCTTCATTAATACGCATCAGTTCTTCAAGCGGATACTTTTTAAGATAAGCATCCACTGTTTTTTTCATTTCCGCTTTGTGCTTAGTGCTTTCCGTGGTAAAAACCTTAAGGTTATCCAGCCTTTTTATAAGGTCAAAAAATTGCTGTGAGTTCTTATTGTTAGGGTCAGACTTTACGTTCCCCATAAGTTCAAACATCTTTTTATTAACCAGTACCGTCATTATCTCATCCTCATCCTCGAACTTATCAAACATGGACTGAGCAAAAAACAGCGTTGGCATCAGCACTAATACAAAAGTTACAATCAGCTTTTTCATTACGTGGTATTTAAATTAAGTTTATGGCAATTTATTATAGTTTCACTTTTCCGGTAAAGGTAACAAGAACTGTCTCGTCTTTCTTACCACTGTCTACGAACACTAACACTTCTTCAATAGTTTCATCACTCCTGTTGTGTCTTGCGTAAATTTTCACGGTTTCGCCGTCATCCTTTACACTAACAAGAGATTCCAGTTTATTGTCCTTTACATAATTCTTTACAGCATCGGCAATTTGGTTCTTGTATTTTTTAACCTCAGTACTGTAAATCTTAAGCTGTTGCAGGTCTTTAGTAAACTTGGTTACCATATCCTGCTCATCATTACCTAGTTTAAGGTCGTCACCGGCAAGATCAAGCATAGTTTTATCCAGCGAAACCACATCTATACCGTCTTTGTCATCAAATTTGTCGAATGCGCTCTGTGCATAAAACAGCACCGGAGAAAGCATTATTACTAAAATGGCTATAAATTTTTTCATTGTTTTATTTTTTAAAAATTGTTTTTCTTGAGTTCTCATACTCTTCCAGGTAGTTAATGCTGTTTACTCCCTTATTTACATTGTTAGAAAGCAGGTTAAGTGCTTTTTGAGTTTCCCTTAAGGCAATTTCGGGATCATCAAAAGTACCAAGGTCTTCCTGGGGTTCCTTGTTAATAAAGGTAAACACGCCAAATGCTATAACAACACTTGCTGCAACCGATAGCCATCCTACATAGCGTTTCTTAGTTTTTAATGGTATCGTCTTTTCAAAGCGCTGCCTGCCTGCCTGGGCAAAATATCCAAACATAGACCTGTACTGCTCCAAATGAGGCGCCACATTGGATGAAGAAAAGTACATCTTAAGCTGATTTTCTTCGGCAACACTGGTTTCTGCGTCAAAATATTTATCTAGTAGTATTTCAATTTCTCTTAATTCCATAACTGTGCATTTTTGTTAGTTCTTCCCTCATCATCTTTCTGGCGCGGGACAGGGCTACCCTCACTGCCGATTCATTCATATCCATAATTTTTGCAATCTCTTCAAAGTCATACTGTTCCACATCCCTCATCTGCAAAATAAGGCGCTGCTGTTCCGGGAGCTTATTCATAAGCTTTTCTGCCCATTCCCAACTGTCTCGGTCTTCTGCCTGTTGCTGCAGTCCGGGCTCCCGGTCACTGTAATTAGAATGTACTAATCTCATTTCTGTTGCCCTTTTAGACTTTAACTGATCCAGACAGTAATTTTTTGTTATTGTCATGGCCAGTGCTTCTACACTTGAATAGCTTTCCAGCTTATTCTTGTTTTTCCAAAGCCGTACCATAACCTCCTGCGTGGCATCCTCGGCTTCCTCATTGCTTATAAGGAGCCTTTTTGCCAACCGGTATACCCGGTCTTTAAAAGGAGTGATAATATTTACAAACTCCGACTGGTTCATTACATTAATGCTGGTTGTTATTGGTTTTATAATAGGAAGACGAATACCTTTATTTTTTGTTACAAATAATATTAAAAATATTAAATTTACGTTTTATATACTTAAAACTGCTTACATGAAAAAGATAAGTACCATCCTTACCTTATTGCTTCTTTCGGCTTTTACCCTGCAAAGCTGTGATGATATGGACGACAAAGCCGTTCCTGTTAACGACTTTATATGGAAAGGGCTTAACCTGTATTATTACTGGCAACCGGATGTACCGGACCTGGCTGATAACCGATTTGGTAATCAGGGAGAGCTTAACTCTTACTTACAGGGCTTTTCAAGTCCTGAGGCGCTTTTTAATAATCTTAAGTATGTAGACCCTACGAGTACTGCCAAAAGCGACAGGTTTAGTGTTTTAGTATCAGACTATAATGTATTGGAAGCCGCACTACAGGGGGTTTCAAAAAGCAATGGTGTAGAATATGGCCTTGTATATACTGACGAAACCCAGACATCAATTTTTGGATATGTTCGTTATATACTGCCCGATACGGATGCTTCTGCTAAAGATATTCAGAGAGGGGATATTTTTTATGCTGTAGACGGAGTTAGCCTGACTGTTAATAATTACCGTAACCTTTTAGGAAGCGATACTTATACACTTAACCTAGCCGATTATAATGACGGTACGGTAACTCCTAACGGAGAATCGGTAACTCTTACTAAAGCACAATATGCCGAAGACCCTGTTTATTTTAGTGATGTGGTTTATAATGAAGGTGGCAAAACTATAGGTTATTTAATGTACAATGGCTTTTATAGTCCTTATGATGCCGAACTTAACAATGCTTTTGGCGATTTTGTCGCACAGGGGGTTAACGAACTTGTACTTGACCTTCGCTATAACGGAGGCGGATCTGTAAGGACTGCAACTTACCTTGCCAGTATGATTACAGGGCAGCAGCTTGAAGGGCAGCTTTTTGCTAAGGAACAATGGAATCCTAAACTGCAAAGTTATTTTGAAGATAACAATCCCGAAGCGATTACCAATAACTTTACCTCATCGTTGTCTGACAACACAAGCATTAACCATCTTAATCTAACCAGGGTTTATATACTGGCTACAGGAAGTACTGCTTCTGCCAGCGAGCTGATAATAAACTGCCTTAAGCCTTATGTGGATGTGGTTGTAATAGGAACCACCACCATAGGTAAAAATGTGGGTTCGGTAACATTATATGACTCCCCTGATTTTTCTAAAAATGATGTAGACCCAAGCCACCGTTATGCCATGCAGCCTATAGTGCTTAAAATTGTAAACAAGAACGGCTTTGGTGAATATGAGGAAGGTATAGAACCTACAATAGAAATGCCCGAAGATTATGACAACCTTGGCGTAATAGGCAGTCCTGATGAACCTTTATTGGCTACCGCCATAAATCAGATAACAGCAGCAGGCAGAATGCCGCAACAGCCACACAAATCACACAGGTTATTTAAGGGTTCTAAAAACCTGCAGCCATTTAGCGAAGAAATGTTTATAGAAGAAGCTCCTAAAGGGCTTGACCATCTTATAAAAAACTTACCGCAATAAAATAAAAAGGCTTCCCTCGGGAAGCCTTTTCAACTTAAACAAAATTACCAATATAATCTGGAGTAATTTACTAATTATTAAAGTAGAAGCTGTTAGGCCCTACTCCTACCTCATAGGTAGATATAAGTGTTCCGTTTGATCCGTAAACATAAACTTCGCTGTCCGAAGAAAAATCACCACCATCAGCAATATAAATTCTTCCTCCATAAACATTAAATCCGTACATAGCTCCCCAAGCAGAGTTTGACTCATAGCTAAATGCAGCTTCTGTAGGTAAGGTATTGCTGTTTACAGAAAAGCTGTATACTGCAGTATCAACAGTAAAATATATATTTCCTTCTTCAATAGTAAGGTTTTTAGCACCTGCTAAAGCCTCAGTAAGCTCAATAGTACCGCTTACAGTGTTGTTAGAAAGGTTGATTCTGCTTATTTTAGAGTCACCCATTACATAAAGTGCACCATCCTGCTCATCAAAAGAGTTTGGCGAATCTCCAAGTTCAATTACAGTATCAACAGTATTGTTAGCCGGGTTAAATACAGTTACCGATGTACCGCTGCCGTAATATCCGTTTGCGATATAAAGTTTACCGTTCTCAACAAGTACTCTTTCTGCATAATTATTAAGATCTACAGTAGTAGTACTAAAGTCTTCAAGATTAATTACAGTAAGGAAATCGTCTGCAAGCCCGTAATCGTTAGTGTTTGTTACATAAGCCTTGCCGTTTATAACTGCACCATAACGCGGATTAGTAAAATCTGTATCTATACTGGCTACAAACTCAAAAGTATAACGGTCTACAACAGTAATTTTATTTGCCTGTCCCGAGATGATAAATGCATAATCATCACTAAAGAACATAGACTGAAGGTAAGTACCTATAGCAGGAGCACCCGGATTTACAGCAGTATAAATATCCTGCTCTAAAGCACCGTTATTACCAATAAAAGATACTGTACCTGAAGACGGGTTACTGTTACCTTCGTTAAGTACAAAAGTTCCGTTTGCATAAGCGCCCGAAGCTACAGGAGTAGTATCGTCGTCACTGCTACAAGACACGAAAAACAGAGAACCTGCCAATAAAGCGAATAGAGAATTCCTAAGTTTCATAGAATTAGTTTTAGTTAAAGTTTAAGGGTTAGATATATATTATAATTTCTGCCGGGCATTTGCCTGCTGTCTACATTTACATAGTCTGCGTTCCAAACATTAAGCACCTGTGCTCCCAGCCTGTATATTTTTGATTTTCCAAAATTGTACTCCACGCCCACATTACCTGTATTGTAAGCGTCTATATTATATCTTGAGTTATTGTCTGACCTTGTAAACACTTCCCCTACATAAAGAAACTGGTAGTAGGCAGATAGTTTTTTATAGTTGTAAGACAGTGCTCCCGAAGCTTTGTTATAAGGAACATAAATAAGCTGGTAGCCTGTAGTTTCATCTTCCGATTTTGTATAACCATACACGGCATTAAATGCAAACTGATGGTTATTGAAGTTTTTAGTGTATTTAAAGGCAGCTTCAAGGCCATAGGTACGAACCCTGTCGGTGTTTTGTGGTCGCCATACACTGCCGGTAGGCAACCATCTAAGCATATCTTTAAGCTTAATATAATATCCGGTAAGGGTTAATGATACATTTTTTATGGTAAACTCATTACCTATCTCTCCCTGCACTGAGCTTTCCGGTTTTAAATCGGTATTCCCGCTACCCTGCCAGTATAGATCCTGAAAGGTTGGTATCCTGAAGTTTTTGGAACCGTTTACCCTAACCAGGTAAAAATCGGAAACCCTGTATCGTACACCTGCCGAATACAATAGCGGACTGTCGTAATTATTGGTAGCTTCTTTTCTTAAGCCTGCTTCATACAAAAGCTTTTGGGTAACCGCATGGCTAAATAATAAACCGGCAGAACCAATGCTTCTTTCTGCTCCTTCAAGGTTAGAACCATACCCTTTGGTTTGTGTAAAATTGAAAACCGAATTAAGCTTTATCTTATCGTTTATCCGGAACAGAAGGTCGTAGTTACCAATTACCGATTCAGATTTTCCGTAATCGTAACCTTTGTCATCAATATTGTCGTAGTACTTGTACTTCTCACTCAGGAAAGCCCCTTTAAGCTTAGAGGTGAACCTGCCGTAATTACCTGTCCATTCCAGCATATTACGGGTATTGAGATTGTAGTATTTTGTTCTGGTTTCAGAGGGAAAAATAAGCGAGAAATGTCTTTCGCCGTCAAACAGGTAGCTATAGAGGGTAAGGACATTGCTTTGATTGATTTTATAACCCAAAGTTGCCGAAGCACTGTTGTTATAGTACTGACCGTTAAGATTATGTCCATCCTTACCCACATAGTCATAATCGTTATCAGAACTGTTTCGGGTAATGCTTAATGCGGCACTAAACTTATCATCGGCAACAGTACCGGTATAGTTAGCCCCAAACGTATTAAAGCTGCCGTAGTTTGCCCTTACCGAATTGGTGAATTTCTTTTTATACTCCAACTGATTGTTAAGGTGAATACTCCCACCTATGGCACTGCTGCCGTAAATAACGCTTCCGCCACCTGCCCTTACATCGATAGCATCAAAATCGCGGGTATTAATTACATTAAAATCGGTTTGTCCGTTAAGCTGTGAGTTGATATTAATACCGTTCCAGACCACCGCAGTCTGCTGGGCAGTAGTACCCCTGAAAGATGGTGAGGACACCATACCCAGCCCGTTTTCCTTGAAATAAACTGTGGTGTTATAATTCAGTAATGAAGTAAGCGACGACTGGTTGATATTGATAACCGAATCGTTAAGGGTTAGTATCGATTGTGTATTCGTAAAGTTTTTTAGTTGGGTGTCCGATATAACCACTTCCTTCAACTGAACAATAGTATCCTGTTGCGCCCATATATACTGGCACAGTAATACTGTAAAAACTAGGATGATCTTTTTAAGCGTCATAATTTCCTGAACCTTTTTTCCCGAAGGTTCGAATAATTGTTAACTCCTAAGGCAGGTCTCCTGGCTTGCGTACTGTTGTTCACCTTCCCGCCTATACAGGCAGTGGCATGCAGTTAACAACAGCCTCCCAAAAGGGATAAGCTTACAGTTGCGGGAACAGCTCAGGTATTACACCTGATTCCCTTTTAATGCAGTGTGCTGCCGGCACACTACAACCTTAAGTTGGGTGCAAATATAGGATTTATATTGAAATTTATACATTTGCAGCAGTTTAATATTTGTTATGAAAATCCTACACTACCTAATTATTGCTTTTTTACTGTTGCTTGCAACAGGCTGTAAAAGAGAGCAAAAAACGACTGATAAAACCGCTCCAACTGTTGAAAATTCAGTTACTTATGCAAACGGACTGGAGATATATAAATACAACGGATTTTCTATAGTTAAGGTTACAAATCCGTGGCCGGATGCCGAGGAAAGCTATACTTATGTAATGCAGCAAAAAGGTGAAATTGTACCCGATAGCCTAAAAAAATACACGGTACTTGAAGTACCTTTACAATCGGTTGTGGTAACTTCAACCACACATATTCCGTCACTGGAAATGCTTGGGGTAGAAAATACACTGGTAGGTTTTGCCCATACTGATTATGTTTCGAGCGAAAAGACGCGAAAACGTATTGACGAGGGCTTTGTTAAGGATGTAGGTGTGAACGAAAGTATAAACACCGAAATAATGATAGACCTTGCTCCAGAAGCTATTATAGGCTTTAGTATCAGTAGCAATAACAAGTCGATGAACACGCTTGAAAAAAGCGGGCTGAAAGTATTATACAACGGCGACTGGACAGAGCAGAATCCGTTAGGAAAAGCAGAATGGATTAAGTTTTTTGGGGCTTTGTACGGTATGGATGATAAAGCAGACGAACTGTTTAAACAAATAGAAAAAGATTACCTTGAGGCTAAGGAAATTGCCAAACAGGCAACAGATAGACCAACTGTTCTTGGCGGGGCTATTTATCAGGACCACTGGTACCTGCCACAGGGCGACAGCTGGGCAGCATTATTTTTAAAAGATGCTAACGCTGATTACCTTTGGAAAGATTCTAAAGGAACCGGAAGCCTTAGCCTGTCGTTAGAAACGGTACTGGATAAAGCTCAGGATGCAGAATACTGGATTGGCCCAAGCCATTTCACGTCATTACAGGAAATGACAGACAGTAATCCGCATTATGGGCAATTCAGGGCATTTAAGGAGCAAAAGGTATACTCCTTTAGCAGTAAAAAAGGATCTACCGGCGGCGTGATTTATTATGAGCTTTCGGCAAACAGGCCAGACCTTGTACTTAAAGACCTTATAAAAATATTACACCCAGGATTACTTATAGACCACAAACTTGAGTTTTTTGAACAACTTAAATAATTTGCCTTGCTGTACACCAAACGATATACATTACTTTTTACCTTACTGGGCATAGCCCTCGTAGCGGTATTTTTGGTAAACATCAGCCTGGGGTCGGTAAACATACCCGTAAAGGATGTGGTGCAAAGCCTGTTAGGGAACGGTGCTTCTAAATCTACCTGGGAATATATTATCGTTAACTATAGGCTGCCTAAGGCCATTACCGCGGTTATTGTTGGGATGGGGCTTTCTGTAGGCGGACTGCTAATGCAAACGCTGTTTCGTAACCCGCTTGCCGGCCCCAATGTATTGGGGTTAAGTTCAGGAGCCAGCCTTATGGTGGCAATGGTTATTTTAGGTGGTGGTATTGTTCCTGTAGTGGGTAGTTTTTTCTCTTCCGCTTACGGACTTGTATTGGCCTCTACGCTTGGTAGTTTTATGGTATTGCTGGCAGTGCTTTTAGTTGCCCAAAAACTAAAGGACACCATGGCGATACTTATTGTAGGGCTTATGTTTGGCAGTTTTGCCAGTGCTATAGTCGGGGTATTAAGTTACTTTAGCAACGCCGAACAATTACAAAAATTCACCTTTTGGGCATTAGGCAGTTTGGGTAACCTTTCGTGGGAAAATATTGCCATACTTTCGGCGACCTGTATTATTGGTTTACTTATGGCTGTAGCCTGTATAAAACCACTAAACGCTATGCTACTGGGCGAACGCTATGCACGTAGCATTGGTATAAATTTTACCAGAACTCGCTTTATCATCATACTTTCCACCAGTATTATAACCGGTTGTGTTACTGCTTTTGCAGGGCCTATTGCCTTTATAGGGCTTGCGGTACCGCACATAGCAAAACTGTTATTTAAAACCAGCAGCCACATGGTATTGTTTTGGGCAACGCTGCTTGCAGGAGCTATTATTATGCTTATTTGCGACACAGTTACACAATGGCCGGGCAGCAGCTTTGTATTGCCTATAAACGCCATAACCTCTATTATTGGTGCGCCTATAGTTATATGGCTGCTATTCAGGAAAAAGAAAGGAGCTTTCAGTTAAAAATGAGCAGTATGGAAACAGTTTTAACCGCAAACGGATTGAGCATTGGCTACCCTGAAAAAAAATCGGGAGCGGTAATAGCCCATGATATAAACCTTAACCTTACAAAAGGAAGCCTTACTGCGCTTATAGGTGCAAACGGAATAGGTAAGTCTACCCTTTTACGTACACTTACTGCCATACAAAAACCCTTAGCAGGAAGCATACATTTAAACGGAAGGGAACTGGCTTCTTACCATGCAAAGGAACTGGCCCAAAACCTTAGTATAGTGCTAACAGAAAGCCTGCCGCCAAGTAACCTTACCGTTTTTGAACTCATCGCTTTAGGAAGGCAACCTTACACCAACTGGTTAGGAACACTTTCTCAAGAGGATATAATTCAGGTAAACAAAGCCATACAGCTTACACAAATTGAACATCTTGCCGATAAAAAGCATCATGAAATAAGCGATGGGCAATTACAAAAAGTGCTTATAGCACGTGCGTTGGCTCAGGATACGCCCATAATAATTCTCGACGAACCCACTACCCACCTTGACCTGCTGCATAAAGTAAGCCTGCTTCGCCTATTAAAACGGTTAACGGCAGAAACGGGTAAGTGTATACTTTACTCTACCCATGATTTGGATTTGGCTTTACAGTTAAGCAGTGATATTGTTGTTATGACCCCTCAGGAAGTAATTCAGGATACACCTGCTAATTTAATTAGCAAAAAAGTATTTGACCGTTTATTTAACGACGACAGTATTACTTTTGATGAAGAAAAGGGTCGTTTTATTGTAAAGGATTAATCTTCATCAATACTCTCTTCTGTTTCCTCTTCATATTCATCACCTGAATCTTCATAAAAAGGATCGGGTTCAAAATCAGTTCTGTTACTGTAAATAAACTGAAATTCACCTAAAGGGTTACCATAGTAAAACTCATTATCACTAATTACCTTAACGTAGTTTTCTTTATCATACACGTCATAAAACAATCCGTCTTCCCCTTTTTTATAGACATTAGTACTTTCGGTAATATATTCAAATATCACTTCGGAATCAGTCTGACTTACTTTTATCTGGTCTATACCATCTATTGTGGTATAAATACCCGATACCAGCGTTTGTGCAGCGCCAACAACAGCATTCAGCAAAAACAACACTACTAAAACAGCCTTTGCCATACTAAAAAATTTATGGGTTATCCTATCAAAGATAACGCTAAAACCAGCCTTTAAAATACCCATTACTAAGTATTTTTCTTACGCCTTTTAACAAAAGGTAAACATAGCCCCGCTTATAATTTCTGTAACTTTACTATAAATCAAAATCAAAATATTATGGCTAATCAATTTACAGTAAAATATCCGGGTGATAAAACCGAACTGCTCAACAAGATAAAGAGTACCGTAGGCGATAAAGGCAATTTAGCCGGAAACGACCAAACAGGTAATTTTGAAGGTAATACCCCACTTGGGAAATTTGCAGGAACCTACTCTATAGAAGGTGACGACATTACCATAAGCATAGACAAAAAACCTTTACTGATATCTAACAGCAGGATACAGGAAGAATTTGAAAAGGCTCTTAAAAATTCCTGATATGAGGATAACCTTACTATTACTCTTTTTTTATTGTGTTGCATGGGCGCAGCCTCCGGTAATGGAGTTGCAGTCTTATGGATTTGATCCAATAGAAGTAAGTATACCCAGCATCCCTAATGACAAACTTATAAAGCTTACACAAAGCTGGGCCATGGAGTATAACTTTGGCAAAAACACTGTTGATATTACCGAAGTGACAGACAACTCATTGACCATAAGCTCTTTTAAAAAGAACGCCTTTTACTACCGTAACTATGGTGAGGTTTTTTATTTCAGGATTCGCTACACCATGAAAATTGAGTTTAGCCAAAACAGTTATAAGCTAAGTTTTAATGTTGGGGATATTTATACCGATGGCAACGTACTTATAGAATATAAGCTGCCCGACTATTTTGATTCGTCAGGAAAGCTAAAGGACGGGTACAGCGCACTAGATGATTCGCTTGAAAAAACAGTCAATAATATAGTGCAGTCACACTACGATTTTATTGTCAACTACAGGTAGCGCTAAGGCTTTGTTAAATGGCTTTTGTTTTTGTGATGTAAGTGGTAATATTATGACAGAATAACCTAAAAATCAATTGCTATGACACAGGGAGGAACAGATGACCCAAAAGATTTAGGGTCTAAAAAAATGGACAACAGGGAAAAAATGAGTCCTAAAAATGAAGGCTTTAGCGGCGAGAACCTGCCCAATAATTATGACCCTTCTAAAAGGAAGTTAAAACCCGAAGTTGAGAAAGATGAAGAAGGCAACATGGAGATACAAAAACGTGCCCGAGATGTAGATGAGGAAAATGCAGTACCCGTAAGCCAGAGTGACAAAACTACTCGCGACAATGGTAAAGTAATAGACAAAAGCCGCGGTACTGCCAATGAGGCCGAAGACATGGAAACAGCCGAGAACCGCGATTTCAATTCGGATACGGAAGAGGACAGATATCCACCTTCGCATCCTGAGAACAAACGGAATCGAGGAAATATGGATACATAAAAAAAGCAGGATAAAATCCTGCTTTTTTTAATTATAATCGGTTTCCTTTACAAATTGTATGTTAGCATGCATTTTAATTTCTTCTCCCAATACCAGTCCGCCTGCTTCTGTAGTATCGTTAGAATGTATATCAAAATCATTACGGTTTACTTCTCCGCTTATATCAAAACCGGCCCTCATATTACCAAAGCCGTCTTTAGCTTCTCCGCCAAATAGTACCTTAAAGGTTATTGGTCTTGTGATCCCTTTTATAGTTATGTTTCCGGTAAGGTCATACCTGTCTCCGTCAATATGTTTAAAAGACTGCGATACAAACTCCATTTCAGGATAGTAATCAGCATTAAAGAAGTCGGCTGACTTTAAGTGTTCATCCCTTTCTACATTATTGGTGTCAACACTGTAAACATCAACGGCAAGTTTAAACTCGGCATCGGTAAAATCATCCTTACCGGCATACATGGTACCCGAAAATGCCCTGAAATACCCTGAAATATTTGCTATAACCAAATGCCTTATTTTAAACTGTATATCAGAATGGGATAGATCCACTGTCCATTTTGCTCTTTCCATAATAGTATGTTTATTTTAAATTGGTTAAATCTGACTTTTGGATTTCCTTTTTATAAGGATAACCTTATAATCTAACTACTAATTTACTCACTATTATTCCCTCTTTTACAACTCTTTAAGTGAATTGTTTGTTAAACTTTCCTTTATAAATGCTAAGGCCTTAAATGTTAATATGCGTTGAATACGGCCCTGCCGCTTACTGTTAAAACTTTTTCTAACATTTTACCTAAAAAGTACTGTTAATTGGCTTCTGTAGGCAGTATATAGTAGCGAACTTTGTATATAACCAAAAAATAAAAGAGTTATGGGACATAATGAAGAAGATCAAAGACAAACCCCTGCTCCTAAAGTTTCAAGTGGGGAAGATTTAAGCGAAAAAGACCTTAAAGGAACGAAGGAATATGTTGCTGAAGCTGAAAAGGTAGCAGAAAGAAAAGAAAGAGAAAACAATAATAATTCAAACTAAGATATTATGACTGATATAAATGAAAATACCGGTCATTTAGGCAACACATCCGGCGAGCCTGTAAGGGCAAGGGGGCGTAATGCCGACCGTAGGGAATATTGGGAAAGGGACAACAGGTCCTCTACAGAAGGTAACCTTGACGATGCAAGGCAAATGCACTCCAGAACTTTTAATGAAGATGAGAATACCTGGCGTGAAGAACGCAGGGCAAACGGAGATACAGACCGTAACTGGAATGAAAGTGATCAGATGCAGCGCAGCCCCGGCAGAGACATTGATGAGGAAAGAAGAACGCACGGACGTTATAATGATGACGAACAACATTATAATGATGACGAACAACATTATGACCACGACGACCGAAGAAACATCTAGGAGTTAGAGTAAGAATTTTTTTTGTGTGGGTTCCAACCCTAATTCTATGTAAGAAGCCTGCTTTAGAGCAGGCTTCTTTTATTTTATACCCTGTTATTATCGGGTTTCCAGTTTCTAACCGATTTCTTTATAGAATTTGGCGATAGGTTCTCGTCTATTGACCTTTGCAGTAAGGCGGGAAGCTCATCATCGGGAGCAAAACGAAGCGCAAAAAGCTGTCCTTTGCTAAGATTCTCTTCATAAGACTCCAGCCTGTTGCCCGTAATTGCATAATAACGGTAACGCAGTTCCAGTAAAACTATCCTGTCCTGCAGCGTTAAGGCATAATGTTGCCTTAGCATAAAGCTTACCAATGTAACCGATAAAAAAAGAAGGAACATAGATAGCCATATAAGCCAGTCTTCGTTATTAAAAGCATATCCTACACACATACCCATTAATAAAATCATTACAGGGTAAAACACAAAATGGTGCGGTGTGTAAAAACGTATGTGGTTTGTATAGTTCTGTTCTTTCATCATAATTATTTTATGTCGGTAATAAAGTTTGCTATTAGGGTAGCAAGCTTATCCTGACCTTCTTCTGATGTAAGGTAACCTCTGTCTTTTTCTGAAGTAATAAAGCCCATTTCAAAAACAAGCGCCGGAGCTTCTGCTTTTTTAAGCATATAGAAACCCGCTTCTTTAGTTACCACAGTATAATCTTTTCCTATTTTTTCGGTAAGCTGTTTTGCATACTGTGCTGACTGTTCTTTCTGGTCAGACTCCTTAGCTATAAAAATCTCCATTCCTGAAACGGTGTTTTCAGGATTTCTTGCAGCATTAAGGTGTAAAGATAAAACAAGATCGGGCTTAATTTTATTAATTTTCTCTACCCTTTCGTTTAAGTTCACGAATTCATCTCCTGTTCTTGTGAAATGTATTTTTACATCCTTGTTGTCTTTATTAAGTGCTTCAATCTTCTTAGCAATAATTGCAGCAATATCTTTCTCCATGTAATCATTATATACAGCTCCATAGTCTTTACCGCCGTGTGCGGCATCAATAACTACGTTAAATTCTTTTTTGCTGAAATTTGGTAATGCAAAAGCAAAACATATTAGTACTCCGATAGCGAAAAGATTTCTGATAAGGTGTTTTTTCATAATTAGCTGGTTTTGAGTTTATGTTTATACTAACACCACCAAAAATATATAAAAAAATGTGCGCTTTAACGTACAAAAATGACCTTTCATCGGATTCTTTGGCTTTTTTTTGACGTATCTATCAGTTTTTCCAGTCGGGATATCTGTGTTTTTTCCTGCTTGGCAGAAGTAACCCAGTGCTTCATAAGATTTTTATAATAAGGTGCCTGAGCATTAAAAAATTCCCAGGCAGCTTTGTGGGTTTTAAACAGTTTTTCCTGCTCTTTGGTAAACTCTGCAGGTGCTTTCCTTTCATGGGAATATATTTTAGTTTTACCCTCTTTCAGCTTTTCATAAGCTGCTATCCCCATAGGCTTGACCAAACCGGCTCCAAGGAGTTCTTCCATCTTTTTTACGTTTACCGCACTCCATATACTGGTTGGCCTTCGCGGAGTAAACCGTATGGAATAAGTTTCTTCATCAATAGTACGCCTAATGCCGTCTATCCAGCCAAAACATAATGCCTCATCTACCGATTGCGGCCATGTAATACTTGGCTTTCCGGTTCCTACTTTGTAAAAACCCACAAGCAGCTCGGGGGCTGTTTCATGATTCTCTTCTAACCATTCTCTAAAGTCGGCAGGAGTTTTAAAAAAGCGTGGTTTCATAGACAGTAATTAAGGAAGCAGTAAGGGGATAATTTCGTTCAGTTTTTTTATCTCATAAAAGTTATCGTGTTCAATTTCATGATCTATAAGCTCGTGTGCCCACGTAGTATGAAACGGAACATGGCAGGCATATCCGCCAATATTAAGCACCGGCAACACATCTGACCTTAACGAATTCCCTATCATAAAGAACTCGTGCGGCTCTATATCCAGCCTTTTTAAAAGCTTATTATAGTTAAGCTCTTTTTTATCAGCCATTACCTCTATGTGGTGAAAGTATTCCCCAAGGCCTGAATCGTGCAACTTACGCTGTTGGTCTTTAAGGTCGCCTTTTGTTGCCACGACCAGTTTATAATTACTATGAAGTGCCTTCAGGGTTTGTTCTACCCCCTCTAATAACACTATGGGCTTTTGCAGGAGCTCCTTACCCAGTTCCAGTATTTTATCGATATGTTTTATGCTTACTGTACCATCTGAAACCTCTATGGCTGTTTGTATCATGCTTAAGATATAGCTTTTTATGCCATAACCATACAGCGGAAGGTTTTCTATTTGGTGTTTAAAAAGTGCCTGAGACAGGCTTTGATGAGAAAGATAGTTTTCCATGAGTCCGCAAAATTTCTTTTCGGTCTCTTCAAAATAGGGTTCGTTTATAAAAAGGGTATCGTCGGCATCAAAGGCAATTACTTTTAAAGATTTCATGGCTTTACAAATGGTTTTCTACAAATTTAAAGATTTAGCTTAAACCTTACGGTGAATAATAAAGCCATTCTCAATTTTTTCGAAACCAACTTTTGGGTAATACTCCATAGCACCCGGTGCCGAAAGCAATAACAGGGCAACCTTATCCCCAAGCCTTTCCTGTGTAAGTTCTATAAGACGTTTGCCAATACCCAGGTTTTTATATTCTTCCCTTATGGCAAGATCTGAGAGATAACAGCAATAACAAAAATCTGTGACCGAACGTGCTACCCCTACCAGTCTATCTTCGTGGTAAACCGATACTATCAGGTTGGAATTGGCATACATGGTACCGATTCTTTCGGCATCCTCAACCGGACGTTTCAATCCGGCACTGGTATAAAGGTCTATAATATCAAGCGTATGTGGTACGGAGTTAATCCTGTAGTTAAGTTCCATTATATAGCTAAATAGTTTATCTAATCTGTACTAGCTCAAACAACCCCGGGTAATCCACTACAAAACCATCCTTATCTACCTCAATATCTGCCGTAAAGCCTTTCAGGTTATCAAAGCGGTAAAGCTGCTCATCCAACCTGGTATATTTTTGCCTTTCCCTCCTTGCTTCATTAGCCAGTATATCTACATAAATAAGGCTAATCTCTTTGCTCTCGCCTTTCAGTAAATGTAAATTATTTACCGGAAGCGTGTTTGTTAACGGAGTTAGCGATATATCAATATAGTTACAGCCTTCAAAGTAAAAGTGAGGCAGGTTCTTTTTGCATTTCCAGTGTTCGTTATCATCTAAACCTAAAGAATATTTATAAGTCTTATCAGCCACATTAGCCGATATTTCAAACGACCTTACTTCCCAGTTATTATTAAGTGTTAACCAGTATTCTGCATAAACAGGTTTTCTTTTAACCCAACCTTCAATTTCAGAATGTACCGAGATAGTGGTATCACGGTAATTTACGGCACAATGTTCGTCTGTGTCGTTTTTTATCCCCTTCCATAAAATACTCAACTGCATATCCTTGAAAATTAAAAGCGGTCTCAGCCACAGCCAAAACCGCATCTAATTTACTATTTTATCGGCAAATAATTATTAATAATCAGACATTTAACGCCTTGCCTTTAGTACACCCACCGTGCTGCCCGATTCGTTAACCAAAGCACCTCCGTTATCTATATATAAGTTGGTTTTATCATTATCGGTAAGCATCATTTTATACCCCGATCTGTTTGACCTCACGAGTCTGGCTACTAAATATACTTTATCCTTCTCCACCTGAACCAGGTTACCTTTTACCGTCAGGTAATATTTGCCCTTAGGGTCATGGCGAAAGTAAGCATCGCTGGCTATGTTCTTATCATACTGTGCACTTTGCTGTATTCTTTCTTCACGAGTTAGGTTTTTTTGTACTAACACCTGTTTAGGCTGGGCTACCTCTTTTGGCTTTTCGACAACCGCTACAGGTTTTGGCTTTTCGGGTTGGATTTGCACTACAGGCTGTGCAGCAACAACATTCCCGCCTGCCCTGTTCCATCCAGCCGCAATAGCAATAAGCCTGTCGCTTTTAGGAGGATGAGAATGCGACCCCTTAATGCTAGCTATGGTACCCATTACAGCCTGAGCATCGGCAAGAGTGGCTCCCAACCTGCCCAATACAAAACCGGAAAACTCATCGGCATCAAGTTCTGTTTGTGGTCTGCTGCCCACATTGTCCAGCGTATGCCCGTTAAGGTGATGCCCTATTTCGTGTGCCAGTATACTTATGGCTGCCCAGTCACTACCTGTTACCGAGTTGATGTTAGCCATAAACTTTGGGTTATATAATATGTAGCGTTTACCTTTTAAAATAACGGCAGCAGCATTAGGTACATTTGCAGCACGCAATTCAAAATTAGCCTTAAGGCCAATTACCGACATAATATTTTTTACTGCCGACTCTGCCGAGGCTTCAGGTTTATAGGCATGGATATCACCCGTAACAGCTTCTCCGTAATAACTGCACATTTGGGTATATTTTGCAGAAGCAAATACCTTTTGTGCATTAACTCCGGCCGTACTGCATAGGGCTAAACTTAATAGAAAGGCTTTTAAAATCTTCATTTGGCTTACGAGAATAAATTTGATATTTGGTTTTTTGTAACATAATACTAACGGAATAACGTAAAGGGTTAGTATACTTTTTAACACCCTTACTAACTATAACGTTATTTGTTAAATAACTGTTAACAGTAAATTTAAACAAACGTTTAATTTAAACAAACGTTTAACTTTGCAGAGAATTTTGAATTCTATATCATGACAGAATATAATGATAAGCAGTTAGAGATACTCAAAGCAGCAGAGATACTGTTTGCCAGCGAAGGCTTTGACGGCACTTCTATAAGAAGTATAGCTAAAGCTGCTAAGGTTAATATTGCAATGATCTCTTATTATTTCGGTTCAAAAGAAAAAATGCTGGAAGCTCTTATAATATACCGTACATCGGATATGAAAATGCAGCTTGACATTATTTCTAAGGAAAACCTTACTCCTTCCGAAAAAGTAGACCGCCTGATAGACCTTTACATTTCCCGCATCAATAAAAACAAGTGTATGTACCAGATACTGCACTTTGAACTTTCAACCAAAAAAAGGATAATGGATATGAAGGCTTTTACTGATGTAAAACGCCAGAATATGGAGGCTTTTACCAAGATTATTAATGAGGGACAGGAACAGGGAATATTTAGAAAAGATGTAAACATTAATCTTATACCCCCTACTATTATGGGTACACTGGTACACTTCCAGATGAACAGGCCTTTCTTCGAAGCTCATTTAGGAATTGCTACTGATGAAGCTTATGAAGATTATATAAAAAACGAATTAACAATTCACATTAAACAAACCATTAAAGCACTTTTAGTTTATGAAAACTAGATATTTACTGCTGGCCGGGGCGTTAATTTTTTCCGGCATTATCACAATGCAGGCTCAGGAAAAAAAGCCGCTTAACCTTGATGAGGCCATAGGCCTGGCAGTTACAAAAAGTAATGAGGCAACACTTGCCGACACTAAGGTTTCCACTTCAAAGTATGAAATGGAAAGCGTAAAGAATAATATTTATCCTGAAGTTAAACTTTCAGGGCAATACCAAAGGCTTACAAACCCAAACATAACACTTAAACTACCTACAGGTGATAGCGAAGATGGTCAAACCGCTTCGGGAACTCCAAAGGTAGACCAGCTTATGGTAGGTATGGCAACCGTAGGTATGCCTTTGTTTTCTGGCTTTAAGCTTAAAAACAGCATAGAGGCTTCTACCGATGCTTATAATGCAGAAAGCTTTAATGCAGCGCATACTAAAGAGCAGATAGCCATGCAAACCATAGTATTGTATGTTAACCTTTATAAAGCTCAGGAGTCTATAAGCCTGATTCAGGAGAACCTGAAAAGCGCTAACCAACGTGTTACCGACTTTACAGCTATGGAGCAAAATGGTATCATTGCCCGTAACGACCTGCTTAAATCACAGTTACAGGCATCTAACATTGAGCTTTCTCTTGAAGATGCTAAAAAAAGAGCTTCTACAATTAACTACCAGTTGGTAACATTACTAAAACTTCCTGAAGGAACTCAGATAGAACCAAACGGAGCTTATTTTGAAGAAGCTTCTGAATTAAACACTGCTGTTACAGAACAGGATGCCATAAGCCAGAGAAATGACCTTGAAGCTTTAAGATGGCAGCAAAAAGCCAGCGAAGCCAACATGAAAGTTGCTAAAGCTGACTACTACCCTACCGTAACACTTTTAGGTGGTTATGCTGCTATTGATATTAAAAACGTATTTCAGGTAACCAATGCTATGAACTTTGGTGTAGGTATTTCTTATGACCTTTCTAACCTGTTTAAAAACAACAAACATGTTAAAACAGCTGCCAGCCGTGCAGAAGCTACAAGACAGGAAGTGGAAATACTTACCGACAGGATTAAGGTTCAGGTACAGGATGCCCTTGAAAATTATAACCTTGCCATTAAACAAAACAGGGTTTATACAGAAGCCGTTGCTCAGGCAGACGAAAATTACCGTATTGTAAAAGATAAATATGATAACGGCCTTAGCGATACAAACGACCTTTTAGAGGCCGATGTACAACAGCTTCAGGCAAAACTTAATGAAACATTCTCTAAAGCAGATATTACACAGCGTTATTATGAACTGCTAAATGTTTCAGGAAAATTAACTAACTCATTCAATCTTACTCAAACAAAATAATCATCCATCATGGAAAAAAAGAAAACAAATAAAAAGTTCCTTTTTATACTTATAGCACTTGTAGCTGTTGGCGGAACTTATGGTACTTACAAATACCTTCACTCGTTAGCTCATGAAACTACTGATGATGCGCAGATAGAAAAAAACATGAGCCCTATTATACCTCGTGTTACAGGGTACATCACTAAAGTATATGTAAAAGACAACGATTTTGTAAAAAAAGGCGATACGCTTTTTGTTATAGATGATAAAGATTATGTAGTAAGGGTTGAAGAAGCTAAAGCTGCCCTTGCTGCTGCAGAAGGTAGTTATGCTGCCGCTAAAGCCGATGTAGGAAGTGCTGCTGCTAACGTATCGGTTTCTGAGGCTAATGTACAGTCTTCTAAGGGAAACATAGAGGCCGCTAAAGTTAGGCTTTGGAGAGCCACTAACGACTTTGAACGCTACGAAAACCTATATAAAAATCACTCCATAACTAAACAACAATTTGAGCAGGCGCAAGCCGCTAAGCAAGAGGCTGAAGCACAGTTAAACGTGTTACAGCAACAACAGGCAGCCAGCAACTACCAAAAAAATGCGATTATCTCAAAGTCGAATGTGTCCAACAAACAAACGGAAGTTGCTGCTGCTAATATTGAGAAGGCTAAAGCTGCTCTTGATGCTGCAAAACTTAATTTGGATTACACTGTAGTTACGGCTTCTGTAGACGGACAGGTTTCTACTATCGATTTACAGCCGGGACAGCTAGTAGCACCGGGACAGGCATTATTCTATGTAATAAACAATAATGAGACTTGGGTAGTAGCTAACTTTAAGGAAACCCAACTTAACAAAATGACGGAAGGCCAAAAAGTAGTTGTAAAAGTAGATGCATATCCTGATACCGAGTTTGAAGGTGTATTAACATCGTTCTCTCCTGCTACAGGATCCCGTTTCTCTTTACTTCCTCCGGATAATGCTACAGGTAACTTCGTTAAGACAGTACAAAGGCTTCCGGTAAAAATCAGCTTAACTGAAAATAACGATAAAGAAAAAGTAAAACTACTTCGTCCGGGTATGAACGTAGAAGTAGATGTACACATAAAATAATATGGCAGCAACAGTAACACAGGATGACAGCCTGGTAGAATATGGCTTTAGGCGGGTAATTATTACCATTACCGCGGTACTCTGTGCCCTGCTTGAAATTGTAGATACTACCATTGTAAACGTTGCATTAAACGAAATGCGCGGTACACTGGGTGCAACCCTTACCGACATTGCCTGGGTAATTACTGCCTATGCTATTGCTAACGTTATTATTATACCAATGACAAGCTGGCTGTCTCAGCAGTTTGGACGACGAAATTATTTTGCCGTGTCTATTATAGTATTTACCGTAGCTTCTTTTTTATGTGGTAATGCCACTAATATATGGGAGCTTGTATTCTTTAGGTTCATACAGGGTATGGGTGGTGGTGCCCTTTTGGTAACAGCACAAACCATTATTACCGAGAGTTACCCCGCCGAAAAAAGAGGTATGGCACAGGCCATATATGGTATGGGTGTAATTGTAGGTCCTACATTGGGTCCGCCATTGGGTGGCTATATTGTAGACCACGTTCACTGGGGATGGATATTTTACATTAACGTTCCGTTGGGTATTATCGCCACGTTACTTACACTTATGTATGTAAAAAGCCCTAAATATGGCGAAAAACTTAAACCCAGTCAGGTTGACTGGTGGGGTATTGTTTTTCTGGCCTCGTTTATCGGTTCTTTACAGTATGTATTGGAACACGGGCAGCAGGATGACTGGTTTGCCGACCCTACCATTATAATGCTGAGCATTATAACCGTTTTTGGTCTACTCGCATTTATTTGGCGGGAAATGACCTATCAATACCCTATTGTAAACCTCAGCGTCCTCAAGGACAGTAACCTGCGAATAGGTACTATTATGTGTTTTATACTCGGTTTTGGTTTGTATGGTTCAACATTTATCGTCCCTATATATACACAGTCTGTTTTAGGATGGACGGCTTTTGAAACGGGATTACTGCTAATTCCAAGTTCATTAACAACAGCCTTTATGATGCCTATAATAGGTAGATTAATACAAAAAGGAGTACCGCAAACCTATATGGTTGCCGTTGGTTTCCTTGTATTCTTCTTCTTTACCTTCTGGATGCATAACATCATAACCAATGATACGGGATCAGAACATATGTTCTGGCCACTTATTATGCGAGGTATGGGACTTGGACTACTGTTTGTACCTATTACCACTCTGTCACTTTCTACCCTTAAAGGTAAAGGAATTGGTGAAGGGGCAGCATTTACAGGTATGATGCGTCAGTTAGGTGGTTCTTTTGGTATTGCCATCATTACCACTTTTATTTCAAGGTTTAGCCAACAGCACAGGGTAGATTTAATATCTCACCTTGATAAAGCAAGTTTTGCGGTACAGCAACGTGTAGAGCAGCTAAAACATGGCTTTATGGCAAAAGGCTTTTCTGCAAGCGAATCGTTAGCTAAAGCACATCAGGTACTTGACATTAATGTAAACAGACAGGCAACTATACTATCGTATATGGATGTATTTATGTACCTGGGTATACTATTCTTATTATGTATACCGTTTATACTGCTTGTTAAACGCGGAAAAGGTAAAGTAGATATGAGTGAGGCAATGCACTAAATTGTTTTGGTTATTTAATATCGCAACATTAGGCTTTTGCCAAAGTGTTCAAACAAAAAACTCCGAAGGCAACTTCGGAGTTTTTTATGTTTTATAAGTTTCTATCTTGTAAAAACCAGCTTATTGCCTTTAGATAATTTGGCGTCAAATTTATAACCTTCATAATCAAAACCCTTTAATCCGTTAAGGGAGCGTATATTATGGTCTATTATATAACGTACCATCATACCCCTCGCTTTCTTGGCAAAAAAGCTTATCATTTTAAGTTTACCGTCTTTATAGTCCTTAAACTCAGGAGTAATTACAGGCACCTTTAAAGCCTTTGTATCTACAGCGTCAAAGTATTCCTTACTGGCAAGGTTTACAAACAGTTCGCCGTCCTTAAGCTCATCATTTAAGGCTTGGGTAACCGTTTTTTTCCAAAACTCATATAGATTCTTATTTCCATCCACTGATAGCTGAGTACCCATTTCAAGTCGGTAAGGTTGTATTAGGTCTAACGGTTTTAATACGCCATAAAGTCCCGAAAGTATCCTTAGGCTATCCTGCAGCTTATTAAGTTTTGTTGTTGGTATGGTATAGGCATCAAGCCCCACATATACATCCCCGTTAAAGGCATACATTGCGGGACGCGCATTTTTAGTGGTAAACGGTGTTTTCCATTCCTGGTTGCGCTGCCAGTTAAGTTCGGCAAGTTTATCGCTTATGTCCATAAGCTTGCTTAGTTGCGACGGCGATTTTTCTTTAAGTGTTTTATGAATAACCTCACTTTGCTCTAAAAAGGCAGGTTGTGAATTTTTTCTTGTAGGTAATTTTGTTTCAAAATCAAGCGACTTTGCAGGAGATATAACGATCTTCATATACTAATTTGTTATGTTTCAAAGTTAATGATTGTAACATTATCGGCAAAACATATACGAATACTATAAATAAGGAGTTTTCTTATTTAACCATTAACCAACTAAAATAAAATGACAGACTACATTATCAGGACGGAGCACCTTACTTTTCACTATTCCAAAAACCGAAAAGCCCTGGACAATGTTTCCTTAAATGTTCCTAAAGGTTCTATCTATGGTTTTTTGGGTCCTAACGGAGCCGGAAAATCGACAACCATGCGATTATTAACAGGTATACTACCGCAACAGAATAATTCCATTTACTTATTTGGGGAACCGTTGCATAAAGAGCTTCCCGCTTCCTTTAAAAAAATAGGTGCGCTGGTAGAAAGCCCGGCACTGTATCTTCACCTTAGCGGATATGACAACCTTAAATACATTGCAAAACTGCGCGATGTACCCGAAGGCAGGATTAATGAGGTACTGGAACTTGTAGACCTGCAAAGGGATGGTAAAAGAAAAGCAAAAACTTATTCCCTTGGAATGAAACAGCGCCTTGCCATTGCCATTGCCCTACTGGACGAGCCGGAGCTGCTTTTACTGGATGAGCCTGTTAACGGCCTTGATCCTAACGGTATTCAAGACATAAGAAGACTGCTGGTAAAACTTAACAGGGAAAAAGGGATTACCATTTTTGTATCGAGCCACCTTCTTGCCGAAATCGAGAAAATGTGTACCCATGTTGGTATTGTGAGTAAAGGTAAAATACAGTTTGAAGGTACTATGGAAGAACTTTCCAAAAAATCCGGTCTGTGCAAAATACGTATAACCATAAATGATGCACCGCGTTGGCATGAACAGTTGGTAAAAGACAATCCTACTGTTTTACTGGAAAACAATTCTCAGCTTTCACTGGAACTGGCAAACCGCGAAGAAATTCCGGGCTTTACAAAAAACCTTGTAAACAATGGTGCCGAAGTCTATGAGATAAAAATCCTGGACGGTCTTGAAGAATGGTTCATGGCACTTGTAAACTAATATTAACCTTACCAACAACTATATATAATGCAAACTTTTTTAACTGCCTTAAAGGCAGAACATCTTAAAAGAAAAGGGACGGGTGTATATTTAACCTCTATAATAATTGCCGCGATTATCCCAATAATTTATGCTATTATAACTATTATTGAAAATAGAAATATAAAACCGGGACTACCTTATAATTATTTTACCCATACACTTGATGCAATTGTTGAAGCTTTTGCCGGATTCTTTTTTCCGCTTATCATCATAATTTCTGCCAGTAGGCTTACGCAACTGGATCATAAAAATGGTGGATGGCAGCTTATGGAAACACAACCAATTAAAAAGCTGTCAATATACTTCTCAAAGTTTTCCATATTACTTATAACCAATCTAATTGCAATAGCCACTTATATAGTAGTAACTTTTATAAGTAGTTACATAATGTATTCGTTCCTTGATACACCGGATACAGTTTCATTCTCTTTTGAGTTTTCTCACGTATTCTGGCTGGTAATAAGGCTCTTCCTTGCATCACTTGCAATTAGTGCACTGCAATATGTTATTTGTGTATTACTGCCCAGTTTTATATGGCCTATTTTAATAGGTGTTGCCATTATTTTAGGATATCTTATTGCTGTAAACTTTATGGTATTCCCGGCATGGTACCCTATGGAAATGTTATATCAGGTAAGCCGTAATCCTGAAGGAAGCCAGTTAGGTTACTGGATTACATATTCTGAATGTGTTTCTGTTATTTGCAGTCTGTTATTACTTTACATTGGTTTTGAATGGTACAAACACAAAAACTTTGTAAGGGCTTTTGCAGGCAGCGGAGGGCGCACGGGCAAACTTGCAGGCGTGGTTATTATTTTAGGAGGGCTTTTATGGTATACTCTAATCCCAAATGTTATGGAGCCATACGGTAAGACAGTTATTGCAGGAGAATTTGAAAGTGAAAATAATTTTGACACCTTGTATCTGACAGATAATTTTGTAAATGATACCATAGCTGCAATACCAGTAAAAGACAACAAATTCAGCTATCATATAGATAAAAACCTGCCACTGGATATTTATGCTCTTAAACTATCTAGTGAATTAAAAGCAGATTTAGTAATAGGCAATAAGGATAGTGTATATATTAAAATTAAAGCAAATAAAGTTGCTGCAGTTGCTGAATACAGAGGTACAAGACTGGCAGAAAATCAATATAAAAAAGAAAAATATACCTTATGGAGTAATGTAGCATACATGCTTCAAAATAACAGTGATCTTGACAAACCAGACTATTTTATTCGTGAACTGGTTAAGGAGTGGAAAGGTGAAATTGAAGGATCTGACAACTTTAAAACTGCAGATAATTATATCACACGTGAAGATTACCGCCTGCAGGAAGAAAGGCTTATTACTATAAAATACCTGACTTACTGGAACTCTTATTTAAAAAAACGTATAGCTTTATATCCTGATCAGCAAACTGTAGGTAATGAAGATATTAAAGCAATGATGGCAAAAGTTCCGCTGAATGATGAAGGACTATTAAGCGATCAGGATTACTTCAGTTACCTGAAAAACCAGATAATAGCCGAAAATAAGGAGGAACTTGATGAAAACACTAAGACCTTACAGGGTATTGAAAAACTTGACAAAGGTACTTTTAGGGATAAAATGCTTTACTGGCAAATGGGAGAAAGCCTGCAACAGGCATCTACCACTACCGAAAGGGACAGCCTTATGGCTAAATATTCCCCTCTGTTTACAGATGGCAGGTATGCTAAATTATTGACTTCTAAAGTAAACCTTTATAAAACCCTTGAAAAAGGAAATAAAGCACCTTTGTTTGATGGTGTAAGCAACGATAAGAAAAATTACACTCTGGATGATTTTAAAGGTAAATATGTGGCTATAGATGTGTGGGCAACATGGTGCAGACCATGCAGGGAACAAAGTCCTAAATTTGAACGATTTGCTTTTAAATATAAAAATGAGCAAATTCAGTTTATTGCCCTAAGCGTAGACAGGCGTATAGATGATTGGTATGTGGATGTAAACCAAAAATCTAAAAGTGTATTACAGCTACATGCAAATGATGTTAACAAGTTTATGAAGGAATATAACGTACAGGGTATACCACGTTTTATTCTTATTGATCCTGACGGAAACTTTGTAAACTCTGAATTACCTTATCCTTCGGAGGCAAACTTTGAAAAAATGCTTAGGGACGCCCTTAACTTAGGAGAAGAAAAATAATTTTATCTTTGCCCTAAACAGTCCCCAACATGTTTAAGGCTTTTAAGAAACATAAAGATTTAATACTATACAGTTCCAGCCTTGCGTTGCTGCTTTTATTGCTACGCTGGCTGGAATTTCGTTTTTTAGTGCTTAGTACTTCCCTGGATATTTACATTGGTATCATCGCTGCCGTTTTTATGGGGCTTGGTATTTGGCTTGCCTTAAAGCTATTTAAGCCTAAACCAAAAACTATTGTTGTGGAAAAAGAGGTATACGTTACCCCTACTCCGGAATTTGTTCTTAACCAAAAAGAGCTGGATAACCTTAACCTTACCATACGCGAACTTGAAGTTTTAGAACTTATGGCAAAAGGAATGAGCAATAAGGAAATTGCCGACCAGCTTTTTGTATCGCTCAACACAATTAAGACACACTCAGGCAAACTTTTTGAAAAAATGGAGGTTAAACGACGTACTCAAGCCGTTGAAAAAGCTAAAAGACTGAGCATCATACCTTAACACCTATCACCCAAAAGTTGTAATTTTATAAAAAACAGCAAAATCACCCGAAAGGATGAGGCTGTTTTATGTGATATTACTCATTTTTGCACCATAAACAAACAATAAAAACAAATAACAGGTATGACAAAAACTATCTTAACTTACGGTTTAATCGGAGGGGTAATAAGTATCATCGGGTACGTCATTACTTTCCTTACCGGGCACGAGAATATGACAAATGCCATGATTATCGGCTTTGCATCCATGATTGTGGGCTTCTCTTTAATTTTTGTGGGTATTAAAAATTACAGGGATAAACAGGCCGGGGGTTCTATTACATTTCTAAAAGCATTAAAGATGGGACTGCTTATGTCGCTTATTACCTCAACTATATATGTTTTTGTATGGCTTATAATATTTTACAACTATTACCCAAATTTTGCTCAACAGTACGGGGATAAGATCGTTGAACAGATGAGGGAAACAGGAAGTACTGCAGAACAAATAAATGCCCAAATAGCCGAGAATGCAAAATTTGTTGAGAACTACAAAAATCCTTTGATGGTAATACTTTATACGTATGTTGAAATTTTATGGGTAGGAATAATATTTACGTTACTAGCTGCCCTAATACTTAAAAAGAGACCTAAACAAAATAAAGAAGAATTTAAGGCATGGGCAGAATAACAGGAATAGGCGGATTATTTTTCCGTTCACAGGACAGTACGGCATTAAGCCAGTGGTATGAAAAGTATTTCGGGATACACTCGATAGGCAGTGGCAAAATATGGGAACAGGAACAGGGCCCTACGGTATTTGCTCCATTTAAGGCAGACACCAAATATTTTAGCAAAAACCAGCAGTTTATGGTAAACTTCAGGGTTGAAGGACTGGAAGAGTTCCTTGAAATGCTAAAAGCCGATGGAGTACGAATAGATGAAAAACGCGACGAAGCGTCATTTGGTAAATTCGCTTGGGTTTATGATCCGGAAGGAAATAAAATAGAATTATGGGAACCTATTCCCGAAAATGAATAAATAAAGAGCTGTCTCAAGAGTGTCATTTCGAGCGTAACGCAGTGAAGTCGAGAAATCTCAAACCCATATTTAAAGATTTCTCCACAAGGTCGAAATGGAAAAACAGTGCATTTTGCTTTTGAGACAGCACTTTTTTTGTACCCTTAAATAATTTATATTTGTTGTAAACTCTTACAGCATGGACAAGTATTCACAAATAAATGAAAGCATTAGCCGGTATGTTTCTTTTTCCAAAGAAGAACTGGATATTTTAAATTCACTGCTTGAATATAGGGAAGTACCAAAAAAAACCATCATGCTGCATGAAGGGGAAATGTGCAACTTTGAGGCTTTTGTAATTAAGGGCTGTATAAGAAAGTATTATATAGATGCAGGCGGGCAGGAAGTTATACTTCAGTTTGCTATAGAAAACTCCTGGGTTAGCGATATCTCCTTTAGTATTTATGAAAACAGGCCCAGCCATACATTTATTGAAACATTAGAGGATTGTGAACTCCTTATCTTTACTCCAGAAAGCAAAGAAGAGCTTTTTAAAAAAGCCCCAAGATTTGAAAGGGCTTTCAGAATACTGTTATACCGTAATCTTGCCGTTACACAGGACAGGCTTTTTAATACCATAGCTAAAACGGCTGTGGACAAATACCTTGAGTTTTTAGACCACTATCCTACCCTGCCACAGCGTGTAGCTCAGCACTATATAGCCTCATACCTTGGTATTTCTGCAGAATTCCTTAGTAAAGTAAGAGCTAAGATTGCAAAACATTAATATCTACAAATTTTCTATCTAAAATGTATTTCTTGTCCTAGTTCAATGTTTTGGGTTTTAGTATTACGCAACTTTGTACTGTAATATTAAAACAACCGCTACTATGAACCGAAAAGATTTTATAAAGAAAGGACTGATGGGCACAGGAATGTTTGTTGCCTCATCTGCTGTAGGCGATGCGCTTAAAAACGATATAGACGAAATACAACCACTGGAACCTATAGGTTACAACCATCTCCCTAACGAAGATTCTAAAATAACCGAAAGCACAGTTCTTCATAAAGCAAACACACGAGGCCACGCTAATCATGGCTGGTTAGATTCTCACCACACTTTTAGCTTTGCCAACTATTATAATCCCGACAGGATGCACTTTGGTGTACTAAGGGTACTTAATGACGACCGTGTAGATCCGGGAATGGGTTTTGGTACTCACCCGCACGATAATATGGAAATCATTTCCATTCCGCTGGAAGGAGACCTTGAACACAAAGACAGTATGGGCAATACCACGGTTATAAAAAATGGCGATATTCAGGTTATGAGTGCCGGTACAGGTATTTATCACAGCGAATACAACAAGAATAAAGACAAGCTTACCAAGTTTCTTCAAATATGGGTATATCCTAACAAAAGGAATGTTACCCCACGTTATGACCAGATAACACTAAAGGCAGCCGACAGGCAAAACAAAATGCAACAGATACTTTCGCCAAACCCTAATGATGCCGGTGTATGGATCCATCAGGACGCATGGTTCCACTTAGGAAAGTTTGATAAAGATAAAAGCACTAAATATGACTTTAAGAAAAAGGGTAACGGTGTATATGTGTTTGTTTTGGAAGGCGACTTCAGCATTAACGGTATAACCCTTAACCGCAGAGACGGACTTGGCGTATGGGACAGTAACAGTATTACTATAAAGGCTTTAAGTAAAGGTGCCGAAATATTAATAATGGATGTACCAATGACAGTTTAAAAATCAGTAACTTAATACAGAAATTAAATCAATAACAATTAAAAATTAATAAATTATGTCTGCAACTAAATGGGTAATAGACCCTTCACACTCAGAAATAGGATTTAAAGTAAAACACATGATGTTTACTAACGTTTCAGGAAGCTTCCAAAAGTTTGACGCTTACATTGAAACTAACGGAGACGATTTTGAAAATGCTAAAATAGAATTTACCGGAGAGGTTGATTCTATAACAACTGGTAATGCCGACAGGGATGCGCACCTTTTAAGCGCCGACTTTTTTGACGCTGCAAAATTTCCTAAATTAACTTTCTCTGCTACTTCTTTTACTAAAGAAGACGAAGGAGAGTATACTCTTAAAGGAGACCTTACTTTACACGGGGTTACAAAACCGGTAAAACTTGACGTAGAATTTGGCGGACTTGCAAAAGACCCTTGGGGTAATACCAAAACAGGTTTCTCCATTACAGGTAAAATAAACCGTAAGGACTGGGGACTAAACTGGAACTCTGCTCTAGAAGCCGGTGGTGTTCTTGTTGGTGAGGAAGTTAAACTTGCTATAGAATTACAGTTTATTAAACAGTAACTGGTTTACCTTTATATATGTTTCCCGAAACCTGCGGTTCCTTTTAACGGACCGCAGGTTTTTTTATGGACACTAAAAAACTCCCAGTCATAATGGCTGAGAGTTTTATTTATTTCTGTTAATTCTGTTTGAGATTTCTACTTCGTCGAAATGACAACCTGTGTTCGCTTTCGCATTAACAAATAACCAAATTAACGAATCATAATGCTATTCGTCATCCTCAATGGTATGCGATTTAGAATAGGTTCTCCATTTTTCAATACACTCAACCATATCCTGAGGTACTTCGCTGTCAAAACGCATAAACTCTTTTGTCGTAGGGTGCTCAAAACCTAAAGTCTTAGCATGTAGCGCCTGTCTTGGCAGTATTTTAAAACAGTTGTCTATAAACTGCTTGTACTTGGTAAAAGTAGTGCCTTTAAGTATTTTATCTCCGCCATAGCGCGCATCGTTAAATAAGGTATGCCCTATGTGCTTCATGTGTACACGAATCTGGTGAGTACGACCTGTTTCCAGCTGGCACGAAACCACAGTCACATAACCTAGACGCTCTAATACCTTGTAGTGAGTTACGGCATGTTTACCCTGGCTTCCATCGGCAAATACAGCCATTTGCATACGGTCTTTAACGTGGCGGTCTATATTACCTTCAATAGTGCCTTCTTCTTCCTCAATATCTCCCCAAACAATAGCGATATACTCCCTTTCAGATGTTTTATCGGCAAACTGTTTGGTAAGGTGTGCCATAGCCTGCTCGGTCTTGGCAATAACCAAAAGCCCTGATGTATCTTTATCAATCCTGTGTACCAGTCCCCGCCTTTCGCTGCTGTTCATAGGCAGGTTCTCAAAATGATAAGCCAGTGCATTTACCAGCGTACCACTATAGTTACCATGCCCCGGATGCACAACCATACCCGGCTCTTTGTTTATAACAAGAAGCTGGTCGTCTTCATACACTATATCTAACGGAATGTTTTCCGGTGTTAAAAGAAGCTCATACGGCGGGTGCTCCAGTAATACACGCACCACATCGTTAGCCTTAACCTTATAATTGGATTTTACTGCAACATCGTTTACAAATATATTACCATCGGCAGCTGCCTGCTGTATTTTGTTCCTGGTGGCATTTTCCATCAGGTTCATTAAAAACTTATCTACTCTTAGCGGGGCCTGTCCTTTACCTGCTACAAATCGGTGATGCTCATAAAGCTCGTCATCCGGCTCCTGCTCTGTTATAACCTGACTCATTTATATCTTTCTGCTTATTTATTTTTCTTCTTCTGAGCTTCAAGGCATATTATCCCTATCATCGTCAGAGATGTTGTAACCTGTTTTGCCGTCGCCAAGTACAAGGTCAATCTTAGATGCCTTTTTAACCTTATCGCCAGCCTTAACCTTTTTACCGTTTTGTCTCATTTCAAGTACAACATCTTTAGCAAGGTACGGTTTATAAGTAACCTCACCTATTTCAAGGCCTACACTTTTAAGCATAGATTCTGATGCCCTTTTGGTTTTTTGGATAAGATCCGGTAGGTTAATATCATCATAACCGCCTGCGTTAAGCTTAATGTATATCTTACGGTTTTCTTTTACAAAAGCTTTAGGTAGCGGATCCTGTTGTACAATGGCATAAGCAGGATAATCCGGTTTGTAGTCAACCGTATCTACAATAACATAAGTTAATGTTAGAGCTTCAAGCTCTGCTTCGGCCTTATTAACCAATTTCTTTGTCAGGTCGGGCACCTGTATTTTCTGATCGTGGTTAGTGGTGCTGTTAAGCCATTTCATAACGGCAAATACCACAATTACAGTAACTATAAGCGCTATAATTATCTGCTTCAAGAATGCTTTACTTGTCAAAAAGTTTTTAAGGCTCATTTACTATGATTTTTGGCAAAGATATAAATAATACTAAACTTTATAAGTTTAGACAAATAATGATATTTTTGTGTAAGCAAAACCTAATACTTAACGCATTTAGAATGAAAAATGTTGCCATTATCATGGGCGGATATTCCAGTGAATATCAAATTTCCCTTAAAAGCGGGAATGTTGTGTACCAATTTCTGGACAAAACAAAATACAATCCCTACCGCCTGCACATCCTTAAGGACAAATGGGTAATGGTAGACGACGAAAGTAACGAATACCTTGTGAACAAACATGATTTCTCTGTTGATTACAACGGAAAAAAGGTAACTTTTGATGCGGTTTTCAATGCCATTCACGGTACACCCGGCGAAGACGGACTAATGCAGGCTTACCTTCAGTTGCTTAATATTCCGCAAACCTCATGCGATCCCTACCAGGCAGCATTAACCTTTAACAAGAGGGATTTGCTTTCGGTTTTAAAACCATACGGAATCAAAACTGCGGTATCGCATTACCTAAATCTGGGCGACGAAATAAACGAACAGGCCATTATTGATAAGGTAGGATTACCATGTTTTGTTAAACCAAACAGATCAGGGTCAAGCTTTGGTATCTCTAAAGTTAAGACGAAAGAAGAGCTTAGTCCTGCTATAGAAAAAGCATATAAAGAAGATAACGAGATTATCATTGAAAGCTTTCTTGACGGTACAGAGGTATCGGTAGGTGTAATTAATTATGGTGGTGTGGTTACTGTACTTCCTATTACGGAAATAGTATCTGAAAACGACTTTTTTGATTATGAAGCCAAATATCTGGGGCAGTCGCAGGAAATAACTCCGGCAAGAATATCTGATGAACTTACACAAAAAGTAAACAGCGTGGCAAAACGCGTTTATGAAATATTAAAAATGGACGGCTTTTCTCGCAGTGAGTACATCATTGTGAATGATGAGCCTTACCTGCTTGAAATGAATACCGTACCGGGACTTACTACCGAGAGTATCCTGCCGCAACAGGCACGCGAAGCTGGTATTTCGTTACCACAGCTATTTGATAATGCCATAGAACAGGCTTTGGCAAAAAAATAAAATATATGAAAACAGCAGTATTTCCGGGATCGTTCGACCCTATTACCCTTGGGCATTATGACATTATTAAAAGAGGCGTAAAGCTTTTTGATAAGGTTATTATAGCCATTGGGATTAATGCCGAAAAAAAATATATGTTCCCGTTGGAAGAACGCAAACGCTTTATAGAAGAAGCCTTTAAGGATCAGCCCAAAGTAGAGGTTATTACTTATGAAGGCCTAACCATAGACCTTTGCCAAAAAGTAGGTGCCCAGTTTATACTGAGAGGGCTTAGAAACCCGGCCGACTTTGAATTTGAAAAGGCTATTGCACACACTAACCGCGAACTGTCTAAAATAGAAACCGTATTCCTGCTTACGGCAGCAAGAACATCTTACATAAGCTCAAGCATTGTAAGGGATGTGCTGCGCAACGGTGGTGATTATACTATTTTAGTTCCCGATTCGGTTAGGGTAAAATAATGATTATGAAAAAATCGCTTGTATTAATCCTGTTCTCCCTGCAGCTTATGGCACAAAATAACGACAAGTACCTTACTCCGTATGAAAAAGGCAACGGCAACCAAACGGCAACTTATGCCGAGACCATTGCTTATTTTAAAATGCTTGACAATAGCTTTGAAACCATACAGATGGTGCCCATGGGGCTTACCGATAGTGGTGAGCCGTTACATATCGTGATTTTTGATCCACAAAAGAACTTTGATTTTAAAGCGATACACAAAAACAGGGCTGTTTTATTATTAAACAATGGTATACATCCGGGTGAACCCGACGGCATAGATGCTACGATGATGCTTTATCGTGACCTTGCCACAGGTAAACTAAAAACACCCGAGAATACGGTTATTGTAAACATTCCAATATATAACATAGGCGGTGCACTAAACCGCAACTCCCACACCCGTGCCAACCAAAACGGACCGGAGAGCTATGGTTTTAGGGGCAATGCCCGCAATTATGACCTTAACAGGGACTTCCTGAAATCGGACACCAAAAACAGCAGGAGCTTTGCTGAGATTTTCCAAAAGGTAAACCCCGATGTGTTTATAGACAATCATGTTAGCAATGGTGCCGACTATCAGTATACATTTACCTATATTGCTACCCATCACCAAAAACTGGGTGGGGAGCTGGGCACTTATTTTAAAAATGATATGCTCCCTGCAATTCTTGCCGACATGAAAAAACAGGGTACTGAAGCGACTCCTTATGTAAACATACACGACCAAAAGCCCGATGGCGGTTTTGAACAGTTTATGGATTACCCAAGATATTCTACAGGGTATGCCTCTATGTTCAACACCATTGGCTCTATGCCCGAAACACACATGCTTAAGGATTATGCACCGCGTGTTAAGGTGACTTACGATTATATGGTGGCTTCTATAGATTATATAGAAAAGAACTATAAAAATATAAAACAGCTTCGTGCCGAGAACCTTAAAAACTACCAACCGGGTATGAAATATACCCTGCTATGGGAACTGGACAAAACCCAGGTAACCCAACTGGAGTTTTTAGGTTATGAAGGTGATTACAAAACTAGTGAGGTCTCGGGAAAACCAAGGTTGTATTATGACAGATCCAAGCCGTTTAAAAAGAATTTACCTTATTATCAGGAATACAGTCCGGTAAAAGAGGTTACTATTCCTGAGGCTTATATTGTACCTAAATCATGGTGGAATGCCATAGAACTTTTAAAGCTTAACGGTATAGACATGCAGCCTCTGGACAGGGATATGGAAATTGAGGTGGAAAGCTATAGTATAATTGATTATAAAACGAGCTCTAACGCTTATGAAGGTCACCACCCTCATAACAGCACTAAGGTATCCGTAAAAACAGAAAAAGTTCAGTTTCATAAAGGCGATTTTATAATCAGTACTAAACAGCCTAATGTAAAATATCTGCTGGAAACCTTAGAGCCTGAAGCGCCTGATTCCTACTTTAACTGGAACTTTTTTGATGCCATACTGCAACAAAAAGAATATTTCTCTGCTTATGTATTTGAAGATACCGCTGCAAAACTGCTTAAGGATGATCCCAAACTAAAAGCGGCGTTCGAGAAAAAGAAACAGGAAGACAAAGCCTTTGCAGAGAGCGGCGAAGCACAACTGGACTGGATTTACAGGCAATCGGTTTACTACGAGAAATCTTATTTACAATATCCTGTTTACAGGAAAATGAAATAATAAAAAAAGCAGGCTTTTATACCTGCTTTTTTTATTTGTAAGAAATATTTTTCTTTATTTTTATGGAAATTACTTTTCCATGACTTTCACCTTACACTTCCGTTTGTTTATTTATGTTGTTTTAGGCTTTATAGTTTTTACTATAATAGGCGCAGTCACCCACGAAGCCGGACACTACATAGTTGCCAAAAAACTGGGTTATGAAGCAAAAATAAGATATGCTTCAATGCATTATGAAAATACAGATTATGAAACATTTCGTAATTTTCATTTTAAAAACGAAGAAGTTTTAAAAAGTAGAACGGATAAGGCTGTTATGAAAAAATATTCTATTCTTATGCATAAAGCTCGTAAAAGTGCTAACCTTGTAACACTTGGCGGACCTGTTCAAACTATCATAACGGGAACTTTAGGTTTTTTACTGCTTTGGTTTAACCGAAAAAAAATAGGAAACAAACTAACATTATTGCAATGGTCATTTGTTTTTATGGCTTTCTTCTGGACAAGACAAGTTGCCAATTTTTTTATCGGGCTATACTTTTTGGTTATCAGAGGAGAATGGACTTCTCAGGGAGACGAGACCAATATATCAGAATACTTTAGGTTACCGATATGGTCTCTTAATGCTATTACTGCTACAATAGCAATAGTACTGCTTTTAATTGTGGTATTTAAATTAATACCCAAACAGCAACGGTTCACTTTTATACTAGGTGGACTTACAGGAAGCATTATTGGTTTCCCGTTATGGATGAAGCTCCTTGGACCTGCTATCCTTCCGTAGGTACTTTCATGTTCTCAAATAACAGTTTGATGTTTTCATAAGAATTGGTCAAAGCCTCTTTAATCTGCTCAGGGTTAAGCCAGGCTACTTTTTCTATTCCTTCGTTCTCCTGTGCCTGTAGTTTACCCTTGTAATCGCTTTTCATTTCATACCAATGGGTAACCTTTAGCTTATAGTTTCCGTTTCTTTTAAAAACGTGATAGGTTTTTTGCAGCTTTTGGGTAATCTTAAGGTTTTTTACGCCGGTTTCTTCCTCAACTTCACGTAGTGCGGCATCTTCTATGCCCTCCCCTTTTTCAATTCCACCTTTAGGCAGGTCCCATTTTCCGTTACGAAAAATAAAAAGCACCTCCCCTTTTTTGTTGTATACGAGTCCGCCTCCGGCCTTTGCCACCGGAATTTTCTCTTTAAGCTTCTTTAAGGTTTCTTTCTCATCGGGATGATAAAGAAAAGCTTTTTTAACCTTATTATTAAACATGCTTATAATAAGCTGCTCAATATCAACACTCTCTAACAGAAACATTTTAAAATCTGTTTCCTTCTCCACCTGGTTAGTTAAAAAAAGTGGCTTATCGTTAACAAAAACTTTATACATTTGTACTATGATTTTTAATACAGATACCGCTAAAAAAACAGCCGAATTGCTTTTACAAATAAACGCAATTAAATTAAATCCTAAAAATCCTTTTACATGGGCTTCAGGATGGAAGTCTCCAATATATTGTGATAACAGGATTACGCTGTCGTTCCCCCCGATAAGAAACTTTATCAGAGAGGAGTTTGCAAAACATATAGAGAAAGAATATGGTAAGCCCGATGTAATTGCCGGAGTAGCTACCGGAGCCATTGGTATAGGTATGCTTGTGGCAGAACTTATGGGACTTCCGTTTGTTTATGTTCGTCCTGAACCTAAAAAACACGGACGCCAGAATCAAGTAGAAGGCTTTTTACAAAAAGGCCAGAACGTGGTTGTGGTAGAAGACCTTATAAGTACAGGAAAAAGCAGCCTTATGGCAGTAGAAGCTTTAAAAGAGGCCGGTGCTAACGTAAAAGGTATGGTTGCCATTTTTACTTATGGTTTTGACGTATCGGTACAAAATTTTAAAAATGCAGGGGTAAGACTAAATACTCTAGGTAATTATGATACCCTTTTAGACTTAGCGGTTGCTAAAAAATACATTACCGAAGACGAGCATGATACCCTTAAGGAGTGGAGAAAAACCCCTGATACCTGGGGACAGTAATTAATTTAGCTCAAAACATAATATGAATTTAGAAAGCCCTAAAGTAACGGTTGAAAAACCTGCACAATATATTTTTGATGCGCTTAGCGACGTAAAGAATTTTGAAAAACTTATGCCGGACAACATTGCAAAGTTTGAGGTTACCGGAGATGAGTCTTTTATTTTTGCATTAAAAGGCATGCCTGAAATTAAACTTAAAATGAAGGAAAAAGCTGCCCCAAACAAACTGGTTCTTGGTGCTGCAAGCGATAAGCTTCCTTTTACCTTAACAGGTAACATTGATTCTGTATCAGATTCTTCAAGCGAAGTTCAGCTAAAATTTGAAGGTGAGTTTAATGCCATGATGGCCATGATGGTAAAAGGCCCTATAACCAAATTCATCGAGACACTTGCAAACAACATGCATAAGCTGTAACCAGCAATAAATACAAAACAAAAAAGCCTTTTAGTTAGCCTAAAAGGCTTTTTTTATTACTTTTATCAAAATGAAATTTTTTAATTATCAGATGAAAAGAATTATTACTGTTTTAGTTTTCACTTTAGGATTAATAAGTGCTAGTGCTCAGGATGCCAATACCCAAAAAACAATGCTTACTCAGGTAAACAAGATGGGAAATGCATTTATTACAAAAGACTACAGCAAGTTTGCAGACTTCACATACCCAAAAGTCCTGAAAAATATGGGCGGAAGGGCTAAAATGATTGAAAATATTAAAAAGGAAGTTGAAGGACTGGAAAAAGACGGCATGACATTCTTATCTATGGATTACGGATCACCTTCAAAAATATACAAAGTAGATAATACGCTGCAGTGCACACTGGTACAAATGATAAAACTGAAAGTTGAGGGTGGTACCCTGACAAGTAATTCTGTACTTCTTGCAATTTCAGAAAATGAAGGCAAAAACTGGTATTTCTTAGACACGGCAGGTTTTAACCTTCCTACTATGAAAACACTTATACCAAACCTAAGTGACGAACTGGAAATTCCCGGCAGAATGGATCCCGTTTTTGAACCGGATGAAAAAAAGGAGTAATGTCTAAAATTATTGCTCATATAACCGATACGCATCTTGGCGACCCTACTGCCATAGACAGGGGGGCTAACCCAAAGAAGAACCTTAAAGCCGTATTAGAACATATTGCTTTAGACAAGTTTGATGATATTGTTGTTACCGGCGATCTTGCCGATAAAGAAAACCTTGAGTGGTTTTTTGAAAAGCTGGAAAACTATAAGTCCGGATTTAAAATAACATTAGGCAATCACGACATTTTTTCTCAGCTAATTCCTTTTTACAAAAGCACTAAAACCGAGGGTGAAGATGAGTTGTATTATTCTCATGAGGATGAATTCTATAAATACATTTACATGGATTCCTCTTCGGGTGAAATAAGCGAACCCCAGTTAGCATGGCTTTCGCAGGAAATAAATACCCTAAAACATATAGTCCTTTTTGTACACCACCCTATTTTAGGTTTCCCTACGGGAATGGATACAACCTATCCGCTTAAAAACAGGGATACAGTGAACAATATATTACAGGAAAGCAGGCATAACATAACCGTTTTTTGCGGCCACTACCATATGCCTGACAAACGAACCGACAGAAAAATAACCCAATACATTACTCCCTCTACTGCGTTTCAGGTAAAAAAGAATTCACCAACCATAGAAATCAATACCAACTCTTTTGCATACCGAATAATAACACTGGAAGAGAACCGTATAAAAACAAGCCTTGTCACTAATTTCTATGACAGGTTTACACAAAAATCCGGTTAAAAATTTTATAAAGTAATACCATACTACCACTGTTTTAAGTAACTTACCATAAAACTCACCTAATTATGAAAAACTCAGACGACTTTGAATTTGAATACAACCTGGATGACGATATGGGAATGCAGGAACTGGTAGAAATTCACGTGGGCGATTTGAATCTGCCAACAGGAAAAATTATTGCGTCCGACCCTTTCTTTACCTACGATCAGCGTCCGTTTAAGCGAAGTGTACTACCAGACAAGTATCCGGTATATATTTATATGGCACAAATAGACGAAGAGCATTACAGGGTAGCCTATGCTAAAATTAAGTTCAGGACCGAGGAAGCCTCAAAATGGGTGCTTGCAGTTACTGATGATATTACCAAAGACGAACTTAACGAACTGGGAGAAGATGAATTTTTCGGTTTTCCGGTAGACTCAGGACTTGCGTGTTTTCTTGACGAAGAAACCAACGCTCAGCTTAATGCAAAAATGGATGCCCTTTTAGAAAAAGACCCTGAATCTAATTATTATGATGAAGTACTTTCGGAAGAGTTTAAAGCCTATTCATCAAAAAATAAGTTCTCGAGAAGTTTAGGCGACTGGAACGACCATCGCCCAGATAAGGATTCTGACAATAATGTAATAATGTTCTCATCCGGCTGGGGAGACGGCTACTACCCTTCTTATTGGGGATTAAACGAAAACGGCGACAATGTAGAGCTTGTAATTGACTTTCTAATCAATGAGTTTGAAGAAGATGACAATGATGAGGATTATGATTAATAAAGCATTTGCAGCTCTTTAATCTTAAACTCTGCCATAGTGTCGTCTTCAAGTAGTAACTCAAGGTTTCCGCTTCTTGTAACACCCTGTATAATACCCATAAATTTTTTATCATCCTTTTCAAAAGGCATTGGCACCCCTATTTTATAAAGGTTTTTATGGTAAGCTACCCATAGCGGGTCTACATTTTTATGAAGCAAAGAAGCAACATTGCGCTTAAGGTTTGTTACAATATTTTCAAGAACATCAGTTTTGTCAAACTCATGCCCGCAAGCTACTGCTAATGATGACGCTTTAGGCAACCCCTCAAAGTCAGTTTGATTAACATTAAGCCCTATGCCCACAACCGAAAAAATCTCACCGCTGTTCTTAATGCTGTTCTCTATAAGTATGCCTCCAATCTTTTTGTTGCCTGCCAAAATGTCGTTAGGCCATTTAACCGAAAGTTTATCAACATTGTGCTTTTCAAGTGCCTGCAAAATACTTACGGCAACAGCAACATTAAGATTAAATATCTCGTTGATACCAAGAAGCAAATCTTTAATTAACACACTAAACGTAAGGTTTTTACCCGGTGCGGTGTTCCATTTGGCTCCCATTTGCCCTTTACCTTTAGTTTGGCTCTCGGCAACAACAACAGTAAAGTTTTCCAGATACTGTGTCCCCGACAGCGTTTTTAAATAGTCGTTAGTGGAGTTAATGGCATTGAGTTTGATAATATTCATTAAAAAACAAAATAACTTTTTTTAATACCTTATTAGGGTCAAAAGTAAATACAAAAAATGATAACTTTGTAGAATATATAAAATTTTAAATGGCAAAAAAGAATATAAGCACCGATGTATTGTTAGCAAACATCATTAAAGGAATCGAAGAAGTTAAGGGTAGTGATATAGATATTCTGGATTTAAGAGCAATCGATAATACCGTGTGCGATTACTTTGTTATTTGCAACGGTACCTCAAATACACAGGTGAACGCTATTGTTCACTCAGTTCAAAAAACAGTTTCCAAAGAGTTAAAGGACAAACCATGGCATGTTGAAGGAACAGAAAACGGCGAATGGGTACTAATGGACTATGTAAACATCGTAGTTCATGTATTTCAAAAGCATATTCGTGAGTACTACAACATAGAAAGCCTTTGGGGTGATGCCAAAATTACTTCAATAGGAAACAACTACTAATAAAAAAAAATTCATGTCAAAAGATAATAAACCAAATAAGTTGAAGGTAAGCCCATGGCTTATATACGGCGGTATTTTCTTAATGTTTCTGGCTATCAATTTTTCATTGAACGGTTCAATGTTAAACAGGTCAAAAACAATTTCGCTTTCAAAGTTTTATGAATATCTTGACAGCGGACAGATAGATAAAGTTGTTTCAAACAATAGCCAGGTAGAAGTCTACCTTAAAGAAGAGGCTTTAAAAAGCAAAGAACACGAAGGTGTAAGTGAAAATTTCCTTGGAGAGCTTAATAAAGGTCCTCAATATAGTGTAAACAAAGGTCCTAAAAATGAAATTTTCGACCAAAAACTTGATGAGGCCAAACAAGCCGGGAAGATCAACGATTATTCTGTTGAACCGGAAAGCATGATGGGCGACCTGTTGCTTACATTACTACCAATTGTTGTACTTATAGCATTATGGGTTTTCATGATGCGAAGAATGGCAGGTGGCGGCACCGGAGGTGGCGGAGGCCAGATATTTAATATCGGTAAATCTAAAGCCAAGCTTTTTGACGAGAAAAACGACATTAAGGTAACTTTTAAAGATGTTGCCGGTCTTGAAGGAGCTAAGGAAGAAATACAGGAAATTGTAGAGTTCCTTAAAAACCCTGAAAAATATACCAGCATAGGTGGTAAAATACCTAAAGGAGCATTACTTGTAGGTCCTCCGGGAACAGGTAAAACTCTACTTGCCAAGGCAGTTGCCGGCGAAGCTAAAGTACCTTTCTTCTCCCTTTCAGGTTCTGATTTTGTTGAGATGTTTGTAGGTGTAGGAGCTTCAAGGGTAAGAGACCTTTTCAAACAGGCTAAAGAAAAATCTCCTGCTATCATCTTTATCGATGAGATTGATGCAGTAGGACGTGCACGTGGTAAAAACAACTTCTCCGGTTCTAACGATGAACGTGAGAATACACTTAACCAGTTACTAACAGAAATGGATGGTTTTGGTACTAATACAAACGTAATTGTATTGGCAGCTACTAACCGTGCCGATGTATTGGATAAAGCATTAATGCGTGCAGGACGTTTTGACAGACAGATTTATGTAGATCTTCCGGATATCAGGGAGCGTAAAGAGATTTTTGAAGTACACTTAAAGCCGCTTAAAAAATCGGAAAATCTGGATACAGAGTTCCTTGCAAAACAAACACCTGGATTCTCTGGTGCCGATATTGCAAACGTTTGTAACGAAGCTGCACTAATCGCTGCAAGAAAAGATAAAAAATCAGTAGACAAACAGGATTTCCTTGATGCTGTAGACAGGATTGTAGGTGGTCTTGAAAAGAAAAATAAAATTATAACTGCTGAGGAGAAAAGAGCTATTGCCGTACACGAAGCAGGTCACGCAACTGTAAGCTGGATGCTAGAGCACGCTGCGCCGCTTGTTAAGGTTACTATTGTACCGCGCGGACAAAGCCTTGGTGCTGCATGGTACCTGCCGGAAGAGCGCTCTATTGTAAGGCCGGATCAAATGCTTGACGAAATGTGTGCCACAATGGGCGGACGTGCTGCCGAAAAAGTTATCTTCAATAAGATATCTACAGGAGCACTTAGCGACCTTGAAAAGGTTACTAAACAGGCAAGAGCAATGGTTACTATATATGGTCTTAACGATAAGTTAGGGAATATTACCTACTACGATTCATCAGGACAAAGCGAGTACAATTTCTCTAAACCATACTCTGAAGAGACAGCAAAGGTTATTGACGGAGAAATATCAGTACTTATAGAAGATCAATATAAAAGAGCTATAAATATACTTGAAGAGAACAGGGACAAGCTTTTAAAACTGGCTGACATCCTTATCGAAAAAGAAGTTATATTTAAAGACGACCTTGAAGATATTTTTGGCAAAAGGCCTTATGAAAGACCAGATGCAGAAGTAGTTACAGAGGCATAAGCTCTAATTATCATAAATTATAGTAAAAATCTTAATTCAGTACCCGTATTGAATTAAGATTTTTTTATCTTTGGTTGAAATCTACAGAAAAACGCGAATAATTAGGTATGAGTCTTTTCAGAAAAATTTTTGGTACCCCCAATGATGCTTCAAACGAGGATAAAAACATGGAAACCAGTCCGTTTTTACCCGAGAAAGAAATACCTGCTGATGAATTATTCACCCACAACTTCAGAAAAAACGGCGGAAAATTTTTATACTGCGACAACCTTACTGAGGTTCACGACCAGTTTTTGAACATTTTAGAGGAAAATGACTGGTTTGAATGTGAAGTCTTATGTTTTGAACCTAAGCTTTACAGTTTACTGGACGAAAATAAACTTGAATACAATAAACCTTCTAAGCCACGCTTTTTATTAGCAAGCTGCGAGAACCTTATTGCCGACGAAGGCTCTATACTGTTTTCATCAAACCAGATAAAACAGAACAAGCCTAACGAGCTCCCTGCAAATATTGTAATATTTGCCACAACCAGCCAGATTTTAAATTCTAAAAGCGACGGCCTTAGGGAAATCAAGAAGAAATACGACAGGGAATACCCTACCAACATCACCACTATTAAATACTTTGAAAAAGCCAAAGAAGAAGACTTCCTTCATTATGGAAGTGCGGCAAAAAACCTGTACCTTCTTCTGTTGGAAGACATGTAATAATGAACGAAAGCGTAACAAGGACACTATCAGGAATTGTATACATAATCCTGCTTATAGCCTCTACCCTATATTCCGAAATAAGTTTCTTAGTCCTTTTTGGGCTTTTTATGCTTCTGTCGGTTTTAGAGTTTTGCAATCTTGTTGGCTTCAATAAGCTTCATGCCGTGCTTTTGGCAGCCTTATTCATTATCTATACTCTTTTTGCAAAAAATAGTCTGGGAAACAACATTACCATAAACCTGGCCACATTAATAATTTCGGTCATCTTAATACTGGACCTGTTTAAAAATGGGGCATCAGGCCAAAGAAACGATATAGCGAAAGCAGTATTACTTATTGGTTATGTAATACTTCCGTTTGTATTACTTGCTAAATATCCTTTTAAAGGAGCAGAATACAATCCTTATTTAATAATAGGCGCGTTTATAATAATATGGACTAACGATACTTTTGCTTATATAATAGGCAAAACAATGGGTAGGACTAAACTGTTTGAACGCATTTCACCTAAAAAAACCATAGAAGGCTTTTTAGGAGGATTAATATTTGCGCTTATAGGAAGTTACATACTTAGTATCTTTTATAATTTTCAGTCGGCAGCCGTATGGATGGGCGCCGGAACTATCCTTGTAATCTTCGGTACACTGGGCGATTTGGTGGAGTCTAAATTCAAGCGTGTTGCCGGTGTGAAGGACAGCGGTAATATTATGCCGGGTCACGGAGGTATACTTGACAGGCTGGATAGTATTATTTTTGCAATACCTTTTCTATTTTTGTATTATCAAATAATAAATTATGTTTCATAAAGAAGGAGCCAAAATCATTTTAGGGTCGCTGGCAATAACAGTAGTAATTGTTTTACTGGCAGAAAAGTTTATAGACAATTACTGGCTATTAAAATTTATAGAAGTATTTGCACTTGTATTCATGGTGCTTATACTACAGTTTTTTAGAAACCCTAAACGCCCTGTTGATGCAGCAGACCACATTATTATTGCACCGGTAGACGGTAAGATTGTAGTTATAGAAGAGGTATATGAGCCTGAGTATTTTAAAGACAAACGTTTACAGGTTTCAATCTTTATGTCTCCCATCAACGTACACGTAACGCGGTATGCGGTAAACGGACTGGTTAAATTCAGTAAATACCACGCGGGTAAATACCTTGTGGCATGGCACCCAAAAGCCAGCGAAGAAAACGAGCGTACAACTGTAGTTATTGAGAACAGGATATTTGGCGATATACTGTACAGGCAAATTGCAGGTGCACTGGCCAGAAGGATTGTTAACTATGCTAAAGAAGGTATGCATGTGGTACAGGGTACCGATGCCGGTTTTATAAAATTTGGGTCAAGAGTGGATTTATTCTTACCTTTAGGTACAGAAATAAACGTTGAGCTTAACCAAAAAGCTATAGGCGGTAAAACCATAATAGCAAAAAAGGCCTAAATGCAGGAGAAAGATTTAGACACCCTGTTTCATGAAGCTTATGAAAAGGCTTCAAACATGACAGAGGCTTTACCTCAGGATGTCATGCTGAAGATTTATGCTTATTACAAACAGGCAACACTGGGCGATGCTAACAAAAGCTATTATCAGTCTTACGACCTTAGAAATGCTTTTAAAATGAATGCATGGATGCAGATAAGGCATTTAAGTGCAGACGAAGCCAAACAGTATTATATCGATCTTATAAATTCTCTAATTAAATAAAATTACTATCATGAAAAACGTAAAGATGATCTTTTCGGCTTTAGTATTGGTTGCATCAATGCAATCGTGCAAAGAAAAAAGTGATCTGCAGGAAGTAGTTGAAGTTCCCGAAGCAGAAAAAACCGAAGCACCGGCTATGGGTAATCCTGATGATGTAAAGGCAGAAGGAAAATTCCAAATGGTTAAGCTTGGGTATGCTTATAATGCTCTGGAGCCTTATATAGATGCTAAAACTATGGAAACCCACTACTCTAAACACCATGTGGGCTATACCAACAAATTAAATAAAGCCGTTGCAGGAACTCCCCTTGAAAGCAAAACTATCGAGGAAATCCTTAAAGGTATGGATATGGAAAACAAAAACCTTAGAAACAATGCCGGGGGTTACTACAACCATAACCTATACTGGGAAGTTATGGCTCCAAATGCAGGAGGAGAACCTAAAGGTCCCCTTGCAGAAGCTATAAACAGAGACTTTGGTTCTTTTGACAGCTTTAAGGAAAAATTCAGCGATGCTGCTGCTACACAATTTGGTTCAGGATGGGCTTGGTTATATGTAGATGCTAACGGTAAACTGGCTGTAGGGCAAACTCCTAATCAGGACAACCCTTTAATGCCTAATGTTGGTATTTCAGGAACTCCTATATTAGCGATAGATGTTTGGGAACATGCTTACTACCTGCACTACCAAAACAAAAGACCTGATTACATCTCTAATTTTTACAATGTTATAAACTGGGATGCAGTAGCTAAAAAATTTGATGCCGCTACAGCAAAATAATATTTTGCCGTTAAAAATATAAATCCGCCCATGTGGCGGATTTTTTTATTCAAAAAATGAATGCTTCAATTGACTTTTTGAAAAAAAAAGCGGACTTTTGAAACTCTTAACATAATCTTAAAATGAAACGTATAATTCCTTTTGCATTACTGCTAATAATGGCTTCATGCCAAAAAGAAGAAAAAAAAGTTGTAGACCATGAAAAAAGTGACTGGGCAAAGTATGAACTTAAAGGCAATGTAGAAAGCCTTAGTGAAAAATCATACGAGCTTGTAGACGGCACTATGGAAAGAGGAAAACCAATGCGTGAGGTAAAGTACAGCCATGATTTTGATCTTTTCTTTAATGACGAGGGCAAACTAGTGTTGGAGAAAAAATGGCTGAAAGGTGACACTCCGTATGAAGAAACGACTTTTGACGGAAAGGATAAAACACTTTCTATTGTTCAGTACATGTCGGGCAAGCCATTTATGAATACTGAATACGTGTGGGACAAGGCAAACAACAATACTTCAATCATTAAAAAGAATTCAGGGACTGAAACTCAGTTAACCAGAACCGACATGACTTTTGAAAACGGTAATATGGTTGAAGAACTAAAGTACAACGGACAGGACATCCTTATGGATAAAACCGTTTATCTGTATGACGAAAACGGCAACGTAAAGGAAGAACACTCCTATCTTAAAACTGAAACTGTACAATTTAAAAATATAAATGAGTATGATGAGAATGGCAGAATCATTTCTATCGTTCGCTATAATAAAGACAATAAAATTGAGTATACCACTACTTATGCTTATGATGGCGACAACCTGATTGCTAAAGAAACAATTGATGGTGATGGCAAAGTGAGCAGTGTTAACAAATATACTTATGACAAAGGTAATCTGATAAAAGAGTATATGTATGACGGCTACGACAAGTCTGAAAATACTACAGAGCACCACTACGATGCCAATAACCATAAAATAGGCACTATAATGCGCCAGAATGACAAGATCACTTATAAGGCCGGATATGCTTATGACGACAAAGGAAATATGTCACTAATTACCGTTACAGACGATAAGGAAACTGTTATAGAATCTAAGAGCTACAAATATGAATATGATGCTAAAGGAAACTGGACATCAAAAATCATATCTATAAACGATAAACCTTCTATTATAGTAGAAAGGACTTTTAAATACTTTGAATAAGATATTATTAAAATAAAAAAGAGCAGCTTAATAGCTGCTCTTTTTGTTATATAGAAATTCTTTTATTTAAGACTTTCAAGACTTTGCTGTATTGTAGCAATTTTAGCCAATGCATCAGCCTCTTTCTGGCGCTCTATGGCTACAACTTTCTCAGGTGCACCACTAACAAACTTCTCGTTAGAAAGTTTAGCCTGAACCGATTTTAAGAAGCCCTGGTTGTATTTAAGTTCTTCTTCCAGCTTAGCTATCTCCTCCTCAATATTTACATTACCCGAAACAGGAACAAAATACTCGTTAGACTTAACCCTAAAGGTAAGTGCCCCGTTTACTTTATCTGTAACATATTCTAATCCGGAAACATTTCCAAGCTTTTCGATAATAGTATCAAAAAAGTCAGAAGACTTATCGTTATTAATAACTTTAAGTTCAATAGTATCCTTAAATGGTATATTCTTGTCTTTTCTTATAGTCCTTAAACCGGCAATAACCTCTGCTGCTTGGTCAAAATCAGCAATAAGCTTTTCGTCATACTGTTTTGCTTCCGGCCATTTTGCAACAATAAGGGCTTCTTCAGCTGTTCTCTCTGCAATATGCTGCCATATCTCTTCCGTAAGGAAAGGCATAAACGGGTGAAGCAGTTTAAGGTTGTTTTCAAGCATCTCTATTGCCTTATCAAACGTAACCCTGTCAATCGGCTGCTGATAACCGGGTTTAATCATTTCAAGGAACCATGAGCAGAAATCATCCCACACCAGCTTATAGATAGCCATAAGAGCATCAGATATTCTGTATTTCTCAAAATGATCTTCAATTTCAGCTAAAGTTCTCTGTAGCTTGGCCTCATACCATTCTATCGCTTTTTTAGCATATTCCGGTTGCTCAATATCACTTACCTCCCAGCCTTTTATAAGCCTGAAAGCATTCCAAATCTTAGTGGTAAATCCTTTACCCTGATTACACAACTCCTCATCAAAAAGAATATCGTTTCCTGCAGAAGCACTTAAAAGTAGCCCCACACGAACACCATCGGCACCAAACTTATCAATAAGGTCAAGCGGATCTGGTGAGTTACCTAACGATTTAGACATTTTTCTCCTTTGCTTATCCCTAACAAGACCAGTAAGGTAAACATTGGTAAATGGCTTCTCCCCTGCATATTCATAACCTGCAATAATCATCCTTGCTACCCAGAAGAAAAGAATATCAGGACCCGTAACAAGATCGTTAGTAGGATAATAATATTTGTACTGCTCATTTTCCGGATCCATAATCCCTCCAAATACAGCCATAGGCCATAACCATGAAGAGAACCATGTATCAAGAGCATCAGGATCCTGGTTAAGGTCTCCAGCAGTAAGGGATGCATTACCTGTTCTCTGCTTAGCAAGCTCAAGAGCTGCTTCCGGAGTCTCGGCAACTACAAAATCTTCTTTTCCGTCTCCAAAGTAGTAAGCAGGTATTTGCTGTCCCCACCATAGCTGACGCGATATATTCCAGTCACGGATATTTTCCATCCAGTGACGGTAAGTATTATCAAAACGTTTCGGGTAAAGTTTAACCTCTTCCGTTTCTAAAACTGCTTTTATAGCAGGCTTAACCAAATCTTCCATCTTAAGGAACCATTGGTCAGAAAGCCTTGGCTCAATAACAGCCTTAGTCCTTTCAGAAGTACCAACTTTATTAATATGATTTTCTATTTTCTCAAGATTTCCTATTGTCTCAAGTTCTTTGGCAATCTCATCCCTTACAACAAAACGGTCTTTACCGGCATAATGAAGTCCGTAGCTGTTAAGCGTAGCATCTTCATTAAATATATCTATAATCTCAAGGTTGTGTCTTTCGCCGAGTTCTTTATCGTTAAAATCGTGAGCCGGGGTTACCTTTAGGCATCCAGTACCAAACTCCATATCAACATACTCATCAAATATGATAGGAATTACACGGTTTGCTATAGGAACAACAGCTTTTTTACCTTTAAGATGCGTATAGCGCTCATCATTAGGGTTAATACAAATAGCAGTATCCCCTAAAATTGTTTCAGGACGTGTAGTTGCAATAATTACAAAATCTTCCGAACCTTCAATCTGGTATTTAAGATGATAAAGCTTACCCTGTCTTTCTTCATAGATAACCTCTTCGTCAGAAAGTGTCGTTTTAGCCTCCGGATCCCAGTTAACCATCCTGTATCCTCTGTAAATAAGCCCTTTGTTGTATAAGTCAACAAACGAACGGATTACTGAAGCTGACATATCAGGATCCATAGTAAACTTAGTACGTTCCCAGTCACAAGAAGCTCCCAGTTTTTTAAGCTGATCAAGAATTACACCTCCGTATTTGTCGGTCCATTCCCATGCGTGCTTTAGGAACTCTTCACGTGTAAGATCGCTTTTGTTTATACCTTCCGCTTTAAGCTTAGCAACAACTTTAGCCTCGGTAGCAATAGAAGCGTGATCGGTACCCGGCACCCAGCAGGCATTAAAGCCTTTAAGCCTTGCCCTTCTTATTAATACATCCTGAATGGTATTGTTAAGCATGTGCCCCATGTGAAGCACGCCTGTTACGTTTGGCGGAGGTATTACTATGGTGTACGGTGTTCTTTGGTCCGGCTCAGAATGAAAGTAATTGTTCTTCATCCAGTAGTCGTACCATTTCTTCTCAACTGCTTTAGCATCAAATTGTGCAGGTATCGTCATAACTATCTGTAAAATAATATCTTAAAAGATTTATGGTCTGATTTTTGTAAAATGTATGCAAAAGTAACCATATAAGTACAAATTAAAAAAAAGAGTACTGAATATTTGCTCTTTATTTAAAACTATTTACTTTTACTAAAATTACTAAACAAAAAATTAACCAAAATGAAAAAGTTTTTAGGATTAATAGCTATACTTTTTATCAGTTTAGCTGCAAATGCTCAAACAGGTGCCCGGATGGAATTGAAAACCGATACCATTGACTATGGCACTGTTAGCAAAGAAACAGATAACGGGTTAAGAGTTTTTGAATTTACAAATACAGGTGACGAACCTCTTATCATTAAAGATGTAAAATCTACCTGCGGATGTACGGTTCCAACAAAACCTAAAGACCCTATTCAACCTGGGGAGACAGGAAAAATTGAAGTAAAATACAATATGAATCCGGGACCAATAAGAAAAACCATCACTGTATATTCTAATGCAACAAATTATCCTGACGGAGTTGTGGCACTTAAAATAAAAGGCGAAGTGGTAAAACAGGAACCGGCTAATATACTGGAGAAGAAAAAATCACTTCCTAACCAGTAATTTAGGTATAACAAATAAAAAGCCCCTGCAGTAGCAGGGGCTTTTTATTTTCAGTCAATTCATTAAATTTTGCTATAAGTCTGAATAAGATGAATTTAATATTATTAAGTTTCTAAAAAAAGTCGCAAATTTGCGCATCAAAAAAATTAAAATTCAATACAATGCCTAAAGTTTCAAATAAAGGCCAGCAAATGCCTGAGTCTCCAATAAGAAAATTGGTTCCTTATGCAGAGGCTGCAAAGAAAAAAGGCCACAAGGTATATCACCTTAATATAGGCCAACCGGATATCAAAACTCCGGAAGTTGCTTTGGAAGCTATAAAAAACAATTCGGTTAAGATATTAGAGTATAGCCACTCTGCCGGATTTGAAAGTTACAGAAACAAACTTGCTGATTACTACCAAAATCATGGAGTATCGGTTAATGCTGCCGATATTATCATTACAACAGGCGGTTCTGAAGCTTTACTTTTCGCTATGGGTAGCACTATGGATCAGGGAGACGAAATTATTATTCCTGAACCGTTCTATGCTAACTATAATGGTTTTTCAACAGCTTCGGGCGTTAAAGTTGTTCCTGTAATTTCTACAATAGATGAAGGTTTTGCACTTCCTCCAATTGCCGATTTTGAGAAACTTATCACTCCTAAAACCAAGGCTATCCTAATATGTAACCCTGGTAACCCAACAGGATACCTATACACCCAGGAAGAAATACAACAGCTTGCAGAGCTTGTTAAGAAACATGACCTTTTCCTAATTGCCGATGAAGTTTATCGTGAATTTACTTATGACGGAGACAAACATTACTCTGTAATGAATGTACCGGGTATTGAGGAAAATGCAATCATGATTGATTCTGTTTCTAAAAGATACAGTATGTGCGGAGCAAGAATAGGATGCATTGTTTCTAAAAATAAAGAAGTAATGACTACTGCAATGAAATTTGCTCAGGCAAGGCTAAGCCCTCCTACTTTTGCTCAGATAGCAAGTGAGGCAGCACTTGAAACACCTCAAAGCTATTTTGATGAAGTTATCAGCGAGTACAAAGAGCGCAGAGATACTTTAATCAGTGAGCTAAATAAAATTGAAGGTGTTAAGGTTGCTACACCTAAAGGTGCTTTTTATTGCATCGCTAAGCTTCCTGTTAAAAATGCAGATAACTTTGCACAATGGTTACTTGAGAAATTTGACTTTAACGGAGAGACTGTAATGGTTGCTCCTGCTGCAGGTTTCTATTCTTCACCTAATGTTGGTTTAGATGAAATAAGAATTGCTTATGTTCTTAAGAAAGAAGATCTGATCCGTTCTGTAGAGATTCTTAAAGAAGCTCTTAAACAATACAACAACTAAGAAGAGCTTTTTATATTATAAAACGAAAAGGAATGCACGTGCATCCCTTTTTTTATTCTATTTAATTAAAACAAAACAGGCAGCCCGTGGGCTGCCTGTTTTTTATCATTTGTTTATCGTCTTATCTCTTCAGTGAGAAG
>NZ_JUIW01000012.1 GCF_004151245.1 Flavobacterium beibuense | reverse complement strand
CACACTTCTCACTGAAGAGATAGAAAGATTTAAATTAAAATATAAAAATGCTGCCATAAGTGGTAGCATTTTTATAATATTATTAAGTTATCATTACCAACCTAACGCAAAAATTTATATATTTGACCGCTATGGAAAAATTTAGTAAAATAAATTGACCTGTAGGACCGTTAATAAATATAAAACATCAATTAAAGTTAAAGCGCATTTCTCATTAAACGATAAGGTCGACATGAATTTTAAAAAGATTTATCTATTTTTTGGACTATTACTAACTCAGCTGTCTTTTTCGCAGGAAGGGATTGCGGTTTACTCAGATTACCTGTCAGATAACTATTACCTACTATATCCATCTATGGCAGGTGCGGCTAACTGTGCTAAATTAAGACTGACTGCACGTCAGCAATGGTTTGGCCAGGATGATGCTCCACAGTTACAAACATTAAGTTTTAACGGTAAAGTAGGAGAGCAGTCTGGTATTGGTATTATTGGTTTCAATGATAAGAATGGTTACCATTCTCAAACAGGAGCTAAATTAACTTATGCTCACCACATACGTTTTTCAAGAAGTACTTATGACTTGAATCAGCTTTCATTTGGTATGAACGTTGGTCTTGTTCAGAGTCGCTTAGATGAGACTGAGTTTGAGCCTGATTTTGACCCTATTATTGATGGAGGTATGCAACAAAAAGATTCTTACTTCAATATCGATATAGGTGCTTCATATCAGTTCCTTGAGTTTTATGCTCACTTTGTTGCTAAAAACGTTATTGCAAGCAAGAGGGATATTTATACTGATATTGAGAGTGACAACCTTAGAAAATACTTAATGAGTTTAGGATATGTTTTTGGAGATGCTGACCGTTTACAATGGGAACCTTCATTAATGTTCCAGATGGTAGATGAAACAAAAGAGAAATCTTTAGATGTTAACCTTAAAGTTTATAAAAATGTAGACTTTGGTAAAGTATGGGGAGGTTTATCTTACAGAAGATATCTTGATGGTGCACAATACATAGATGGTAATGGTGCAAAAGATCAAAACCTGCAATATTTTACTCCTATTATAGGTGTTAACTACAAACAATTTATGTTTGCCTACACTTACTCTTACTTAACCGGTGATGTTAAGTTTGATAATGCAGGTTTTCATCAAATAACCTTAGGTCTTAACCTGTTTTGTGGTAGGGAGCCTTATAGTTGTAATTGTCCGGCCGTTAATAACTAGTTATAAATGCATTATTAATTCTGTCCCGATTTTTATCGGGACTTTTTTTTGGAATCTGTTATGGTAATTAAAGAAGTTAGAGGTAAGTATCCTCAAATTCCTGAGGATTGTTTTGTAGCCGAAAATGCTACGATTGTAGGAGATGTTTCTTTTGGTAAAGAATGCAGCGTATGGTTTAATGCTGTTGTTAGGGGAGATGTGCACTATATAAAGATAGGAGATAAGGTAAATATCCAGGATGGTGCCGTAATACACTGTACTTATCAAAAACATCCGACTGAAATAGGTAATAATGTATCTATCGGGCATAATGCTATTGTGCACGGCTGTAAAGTGCATGATAACGTGCTTATAGGTATGGGGGCAATCATTATGGATAATTGCGTTATAGAAAGTAATTCGATTGTTGCGGCAGGTTCTGTTGTTACTCAGAATACCGTGGTGGAATCAGGGACTATTTATGCGGGAATACCAGCTAAAAAAGTAAAAGATATCAATGCTTCTGATTTTGCCGGAGAAATAGGTAGGATATCTAATAATTATGTGATGTATTCTTCCTGGTTTAAAGAAGAAAAAGGAGAGGAGGATTAAAAGTCCTTTTCCTCAACTTCATATTGGTTTTCAAGAATATTAGTAAGTACAGCAGGATTGCTGTTTGTATAGAAAGTAGTATAACCTCTTTGAGAAGAGGTATTAAGAATGTCCTGATATATCAGGACATTTTTTGTTTGTTTTGCTACCGCTTCGCCTGAATCGATTATTTTAACGCTCTGTGGGAGTATTTTTTTTATTTGTGGTATAAGATAAGGGTAATGGCTGCAACCAAGTACCAGGTAGTCTATATTAGCTTTTATCATGGGTTCAAGATAGGTTTCCAGCAGCTCTTTCATCTCTGCAGATTCAAGAGAACCTTCTTCAATAAGCTTTACAAGCCCGTGGCCTACCTGTTCAATAATCTTAATATCTTTGTAGTTTAATACAGCTTTATGAAACAGTTCACTGTTTAAAGTGCCCTTTGTGGCAAGTATGCCTATTGTTTGTGTTTTTGTAAAACTTGCGGCGGGTTTAATAGCAGGTTCTATCCCAATGAACGGGACATCATATTTAGCCCTTAGTTCCTTAATGGCATTAGTTGTGGCAGTATTACAGGCAACAACTATCATTTTGCAGTTTTGCTCAAGTAAAAACTCAGTGTTTTTATAGCTTAATTCCACGATTTCCTCTTTTGGACGCATTCCGTAAGGGGCATTCTTACTATCAGCAAGATATATAGTGTTTTCGTTAGGAAGGAGATTATGTATCTCTTTCCATATTGACGTTCCGCCTACTCCTGAATCAAATAAGCCTATGGGGTTCGTGGTATTGTTCATAACAACAAATATAAAAAAAAACGACTCATATATGAGTCGTTTAAATATCTTGAAAATGATGGTTTTTAGAAACCTAATTCTTTTTTCACGTCTGCCATTAAATCTGGTCCGTCAGCAAGAATAACCCCACTTCCTGTAGAAGAGTCAAGAACATACTGGTATCCCTTAGCTCTAGCTACTTTTTGAATAGCATTTTTAGATTTCTCAAGAATTGGTTTGTAGATAGCTTCCTGTTTGTCCTGAAGCTCTCTTGTAGCCGTTTGTTGGTATTCCTGAATTCTTTGTTGCATATCCTGTACTTCTTTAGCACGTGCCTCGTTTACCGCATTTCCTGCAGTAGCCTCTTCATCACCATATTTTTGAATTTTTGCCTGAAACTCCTGTACCATCGTTTTGTATTGAGTATCATAGGTTTTGCTAATTTGCTCAAGTTGAGTATTAGCTGCTTTCATCTCTGGCATAGCTGTCATTAATTCACTTACATTGATGTGTGCCACTTTAGCCTGTGCTGATACAGTTTGGCTAACTCCTATGAAAAGTGCTGCAGCGATTAGTAAAGATTTTAATTGTTTCATCATTTAAGGTATTTGTATTAATTTTTGTTTTTATCCGTTGTTAATTTCCTTCGCCCTCTGTAGGGGTGGTCTCATTTTGCTCCTGAGGTTGTTCTTCCTCTGGTTGCTGCGTATTTTTGTTGCGTTGTTCTTCGCGTGCTTTTCTGGCAGCTTCCCTTTGTTCAGCAAGTTGTTTTTTGCGTTCTTCTATTTCTTTTTTGCGCTCTTCTATCTTACGTTCTCTTTCTTCCTTGGCAGCTTGTACAGCATCCTGTCTTTCAGTTTGGGCATCAGTTGTATTGCTTTCTCCGGCAGGTCTTTCTCCTGTTGTTTCCCCAGAAGTATCCTCGCCGGTTTTGTCTGTTTGCGTGCCATTTCTTTTAGCTTCCCTTTCTCTCTTTTGCTGTTCTTTTCTTTCTTCGTAAGCTCTTCTTTTTTCTTCCTGCGCCTTTCTTCTTTGTTCTATAATGCTGTCTCTCTCAGCTTTTCTGTCTTCAAGTTTCTGCTTTTTTTCAGCATAGGCAGGATCGATATCAAGCTCTTCCTGCTTTTCCATTTCTTCAAGCTGTTTCAGTTCTTTGTTACTAAGTTTTTCTCTCTTTGCAGCTCTTGTCATTCTTCCTATAACAAAATCACTGATGTCGTGTCTTTTGGCAGAGAAAAGCATTGTCATATCTGATGATTTATCAAAAATGAAGTCATAATTTCTTGCTTCTGCAAGATCCTGAACGATATTGAAAACCTGATCCTGAATTGGTTTAACCAATACGGCTTTTTGAGTAATAAAGTCTCCGTTTGGTCCAAACCTTTTCTGTTGGTACTCTATAAGGTCTTTTTCTAAAAAGCTTATCTCTTCTTCTCTTTCTTCAATCAGCTCTTTGGTTAAAAGTGCTTTTTCGGTATCAAGATTCTGTTTAAGCTTATTTATTTCATTTTTCTTTACTTCCATTTCCTGCTTCCACTTTTGAGCTTTAATCTCAAGCTGGTTTTTTGCTTCGGCATAGTCAGGTACTTTTTCAAGTATGTACTCCATGTCTATATAGGCAATTTTAAGCCCGCGTGACTGAGCTGTTGCCGTTGCAGCAGTAAATAATACCAGTAATACTAAAAAATGTTTTTTCATAACTTCTTTCATATTAGAAAATATCATGCCAATTTTTTAAAACTGTTGGCCAATGATAAAGTGTGTTTCCCATCCGTTCTTTTGTGTGGAGCCCGGAATTGGGTCAAATCCATTACCAAAATCTATTCCTAACAATCCGAAGGCCGGCATAAATACCCTTAGACCGAAACCTGCCGAACGTTTTAGAGCAAAAGGATTATATTCCTGGAAAGAGTCGTATGAATTACCTGCTTCTAAGAAGGTTAATACATAAATTGACGCCTGTGGTTTAAGTGTAATAGGATAACGCAGCTCTAATGAGAACTTGTTGTATACCGTACCACCGTTTATAGACGAAAGCGCCTGGTTAGGGTAACCCCTAAGCTGTATTACTTCACGTCCGTCAAGCGAGTAGTTAGCTAAACCGTCACCACCCACAAAGAATCTTTCAAAAGGAACAACCCCTCTGTTCGAATTATAAGCACCAAGGAAGCCGAATTCTCCTAGTGTTCGAAGCACTAATTTACCATAAATTTTTGTATACCAATCGGCTTTCATCTTAATCTTGTAATATTCCAGCCAATTGAATTTCTTCTGGTCTATCTTACTTCTGTCTGCTGCTGCAAGCGCAGGATCGTGAGTTACCTGATAAACCGGATTATCGTCTGTACCTACGTTTTTAAGGTAGTTGCCATTACCATCTCTTAATTTATATTCGTTCTGGCTTCCCAGGTTAGCATAGTCTATATTGTTGAATAAAGAGTATGGAAGCGTCATTTTAGCACTTACACTAACTATAGAACCTGAAGTAGGGAATATAGGTGATCCTCTACTGTCTCTTGTAACCTCGAGCGTGTAAGCTAAGTTACGCGAGCTACCGTTACCAAATGTAAACAGCCCTGTGTTGTAGTTATTAAGGTTGTAGTACTGGAATGTCATGGCATGAGATATAGTTATCCTGTCATAAAAACCACTAAGCCTTTTTGCTAAACCTAATGTTACTGAACTAATGGTAAAGCTTTGGCTTCTGTCCACATCCCTTGTCTGGAAGTTATACAGGTACTGGTTACTGTGCGATAGCGACGAGAATAGCTGTATAGGTTTCTTGCCACCCAACCAAGGCTCAGTAAATGATAAACTATAAGTTTGGAAATAAGTACTACCCTGTGCACGTAGCGACAGTTTTTGTCCGTCTCCCATAGGAATTGGGTTGTAGGCATCCTTGTTGAAAATATTCCTTAATGAGAAGTTGTTGAAGGATAGGCCCAGTGTCCCTATAAAGCCACCACCGCCATAACCTCCCTGAAGTTCTATCTGGCTCGATCCTCTTTCTGTAACGTTCCATTCAATATCTACTGTTCCGGTTTCGGGAGAAGGGTTCTTAATGTCAGGCCTGATTGTTTCGGCATCAAAATATCCTAATGATCCCAGCTGCCTAACCGTACTAACGACGTCTTCTTTATTCCATTTTTGCCCCGGTCTTGTTAAAAGCTCACGGTATATAACACGGTCGTTAGTCTTGTCGTTACCTACAACTGTAATTTTGTTTAGGTAAGCAATAGGTCCTTCAACGATACGGATTTCAAAATCTATAGTGTCATTTTCTGTTCTAACCTCTACTGCATTGATGTTAGAGAACAGGTATCCATTATTTTGGTATAGGTTGGTAAGGTCTTCACCATCAGGTTTAGTTTGATCGGCAATCCTTTTTTGAAGAAGGATACCATCATAAACCTCACCTTTTTTAATACCTAATACCTGTTTTAGGTATTGGTTGGTATATACGGTGTTACCAATAAACTTAATGTCTCCAAAGTAGTATTTACGACCTTCTTCTATAGCAATGTTTATTGCTACGGTGTTTTTCTTAGGGTTGTAGATTACAGTGTCAGAAGTAACACGTGCATCACGGTAACCTTTTTCTTTGTATTTATCTACAATGCTTCCTAAGTCTTCCTTGTATTTGTCTTTAATGTATTTAGAAGATTTAAAGATACGCAGCGGATTCATGAAGCTCTTCTGTTTAGTGTTCTTCATGGCACTTCTCAGCTTACCGTCCGTAAGCATCGTGTTACCTTCAAATTTGATTTTGGAGACTTTTACTTTTTTGCCACGGTCTATGTTAACTACCATTTTTACAGTATTTGCACTGTCCGGTATTACATTAATGGCAACTTTTGTATTGTAGTAACCGTCTTTTTTGTACTTATTCTCAATATAGTTTTTGGTATTGGTAATAAGGTTTTCGTTTACATATTTTCCTTTAGTAAGTTCAGTGTCCTTAATAAGAGTTTCTATTTTACTCTTTCTAAGTCCCTGCATTTTTACATCACTAAGTTTAGGAAGCTCATTTACATTAAGTTCAAGGTAAATACTGTCACCTTTAATTTCGGTGGCATAAAACTCAATATTATTAAACAGTCCAAGTTTCCATAGCTTTTTTATGGCATTACTTATTTCCTCACCGGGAACATTAATGCGCTGTCCTTTTTCAAGGCCGGTAAATTGTACTACGGTTTGTTCGTTATATGTAAGTTTTCCGGTTACGTCAACCCCTGCCAGTATATACTGGCCTGGTTCAACCCTGTCCTGCGCTGTGGCTGTACCGGATAGAATACAAAATACTACTCCTAAAAATAATTTAATGCGTTTATAAAACATCACGCTGTTATTTAACTTGTTCACTGGTTTTTCCAAATCTACGTTCTCTTTTTTGGTAACTGATAATTGCCTTGTGCAGGTCTTCTTCACTAAAGTCCGGCCATAATACATCGGTAAAATAAAATTCTGCATACGCGCACTGCCATAACAGGAAGTTGCTTATTCTTTGTTCGCCGCTGGTTCTTATAACCAGGTCTACATCCGGCATGTCATGCGTATACAGGTGCTGAGTAATTATTTCTTCATTTATATCTGTTACCGCTATCGCGTTTGTTTTTACTTTTTCACTTATCTGTTTAACAGCTGATATTATCTCTTCCCTGGAGCCGTAGCTAAGGGCAAGGGTAAGTACCATCTTGTTATTGTCTTTTGTTTTTTCTATAACCTCAAAAAGTTGGTTTCTGGCTTTTTCAGGAAGCAATTCGCTGTTGCCGATAGTGCTTAATCTGATATTGTTTTTTTGAAGTGTGGGAAGTTCCTTTTTCAAAGTGTTGATAAGGATTTTCATTAGGGTTTGAACTTCCAGTTTAGGCCTGTTCCAGTTTTCTGTAGAAAAGGTATACAGGGTAAGGTATTTTATACCAAGGTTGGTACAGTTCTCTATAGTTTGTTTTACTGATTTTGTGCCGCTTTCATGGCCAAAAGCCCTTAACATACCACGTTGCTTTGCCCAACGGCCATTCCCGTCCATTATTATGGCAAGGTGAGTAGGTAGGTTTTCAGTATTTATAGTAATTGATTTGTTCATGATGTTAATTAGGGCAGTAGCAAGGCTTTTCTCCAAAAGTATAAGTAAGGGTAAGTCCGGTAAATACATACCAGTCTTCGCTTTCTAAGTTGCCAAAGCGAAGATTCTGGAAGGTATCGTCTTCCGGATAGCTGCCGTCTAAATTATCGGTAAATGTATATCGTGCGCCCACTTCTAAGCCTATTACAAAATTTGGTAATACATTCGTTTTTATACCTACTATCATCGGTATGGCAAATGAGCTGTTGTTTCCGTTATCATAGGTTCTCCCGTTGTTGATATACTGCTCTTCATACCATGCATAGCTAAGCCCGCTATATACATAAGGGGTTAGCTGAAACTCCGGTTCATGCAGGTTAAAATCGAAAAAATTAAATTCAAGGCCTAAAGATAACTCTTTTACTGTATTATCAAACGAATAGCCTCTTTGTTTTCTTCCGCTTGAGTCAGAATCTGCATCATTAGCAGATATCTTTGCGTAAGTAAACGAAGCTCTGTAAGAATGACGGGTACTCCTGTTGTATTTATATAGTAAACCCACTGCAAGATCCTTCGGCGCTATATAGTTCGTAGGACCCACATCTCCAATGTAGTTGCTTCCTCCGGCAAAAATACCCACTTCATTAATCTGGGCTTCTGCTTTCAGTGAAAAAACAATTAAAAATAAAACAACAAAAACTCTACTCATTTTATCAAAATAGGTGCAAATATAATAATATAGATTTCTAAATCGCCTTCGTTAAGACTTTTTACAATCTATTAACCTCAATTTGGCAATCAGGTTCAGTCTACAAAACGACAGAAGGTGTAGTGTAGTATGTAATGAAGTCAAAAAAGTTATTTTTTAATTTCTTTTGTCTTCACCCCAAAGAAGTTTTTTGCGAAGCGTTTTTATGAATTTCTCTTCAGGAAATTCAACCATGTTTATTTTGAAGCTTGTTTTTCTTATTGTTAACGGTGTTTCGGTGTCTACAGTAAGTATTCTGGAGTCCAGTGAAATAAGATGTTGTGGTTCCCTGCCGCTTACTTTAAGTTCCAACTCCGTATCATCAGGAATTACAAGCGGGCGTGCATTTAAGTTATGGGGTGCTATAGGTGTTATTACTAGGCTGTTTACCTCTGGTATAAGCAGCGGGCCTCCGCAGCTTAATGAATATCCGGTAGAACCGGTAGGGGTAGATATAATAAGTCCGTCTGCCCAGTAAGCATTAAGGTAGTCGCCGTTTAGTTTTACCTCTATGGTTATCATTGAGGTGGTGTCTTTACGGCTTACGGTAATTTCGTTAAGAGCAAAATCAAGTCCATCTTCTTTTTCCATTCCTTCATAGTCAAGTGAAAGAAGTGTTCTTGGTGAAATCTTGTATTTGTTTTCAAAAATAAGCGGCAGCAGTGTCTCTATATCTTCCTGCTGTACGGTTGCTAAAAATCCCAAACGCCCGGCATTGATACCAAGTACGGGTATGTTTTTATCACGCACATAAGTAGCCGCCCTAAGCATGGTGCCGTCGCCACCTATGCTTATAAGCATGTCAAAACGCCTGTCCAGCTCTTCATGATGGGTAAAAGTTGAAAATGATTTTTGTAAAAGCCCTTTTTCTGTAATGGCTTTGTAAAAATTTGCTTCAAAAACCACTTCGGTAGTATGTCCTTCAAAAACCGAGAACATTTTCTCGATTATGTCTTCGGTGTTGTCTTTGTAATACTGACCGTAAACAGCTATCCTCATATTCTTCACGCTTATTATATGTTCAGGTATTTGTCCAGGTAATCAGAACGGTCTTTTAATGTATTAAGATAGGCGTCTTCCTGATGTTCAGAAATAATTTCATAATTATATCTCCTGAATGTCTGGATTATTTCGCTTAGCCCGCCAAGGCTTATTTTTAATGTAATCTGTACTTTTTCAAGGTTTGCTTCAGAGATGAATGATCCCAAAAGCCTGCCGTTGTTGCTTTCCACTATCTGGGCAACTTCGCTCATGGTGTAATCGGCAACACCTTTTTCCACTACAAGTATGCCTCCGTCTTCCTTAAGGAAAGGGGTTTGATGGAAAAACTGAATAATATCTGTAATTTCATAATAGCCCAAGTATTTATTCTCGCTATCCAAAACGGGCATTATGTTGGTTTCGTTTTTGGCAAATACTTCAAGTACGTCAAGCCATATTGTTGTATCCCTAACAAAAAACCTGTCAAAAGTATAGCGCATGTCGTTCATGGTCTTGTCTATCTCCATCAGGTCGATGTCTTCGCTGCCGGCACAGCCTATATATACATTGTTTTCCAGTACGGGAAAATGTGAAAATGGATATTCGGCAAAAAGATCCTGCGCATCTGCTACAGATTCGGTCGTGTTAAGGGGTTTTATTTTGTTGTTGATAAAATCAGTTATATCAATCATGTTGGGGAAGTATCAGTTACTAGTGCAAAATAATCAAAAATAAGAATATTCTACCTTAATTTTACTTTGTATTTTTGTGTAAAATTCAAATAAACAGGGACAAAATGACAAAACTTAGTGTAAATATAAACAAAATTGCAACGTTAAGGAACTCAAGAGGCGGTAATGTGCCTGATTTGCTTAAAGTTGCTGCCGATGTTCAGAAATTTGGAGCACAGGGGGTTACTATTCATCCAAGGCCTGATGAAAGACATATTCGTTATAAGGATGCAAGGGATTTGGTTCCTGTTGTTTATACAGAGTATAATATTGAGGGTAATCCTATAAAGAAATTTATGGATTTAGTGCTTGAGGTAAAACCTACACAGGTTACCCTTGTTCCTGATGCAGATGATGCCATAACATCGAATGCGGGTTGGGACACAATAAAGCATAAGTCGTTTTTACAGGAAGTAATTGCCGAGTTTAAAAGAAATGATATCCGTACTTCTATTTTTGTTGATCCTGTACTTAATATGATTGAAGGCGCTAAAGAGACCGGAACAGACAGGATTGAACTTTATACTGAAGCTTTTGCTCATGAGTACGGATTAGGGAATGAAGAGGGTATTGCACCTTATGTGGCTTCAGCAAAACTTGCAAACGAGTTGGGCTTGGGCATAAATGCCGGTCATGACCTTAGTCTTGATAATATTAAGTTTTTTAAAGATAACATTCCGGGGCTTCTGGAAGTTTCTATAGGACATGCCCTTATTTCTGAATCACTTTACCTGGGTATAGAGAATGTAGTGAATATGTATCTTCAAAAACTTAAATAATAATGAGTTTATATTCAAGAATAGAAGGAAGCGGAAAGCCATTACTTATAATTCACGGTTTTTTAGGAATGTCTGACAACTGGAAAACGCTTGGCGGGCAATACGCCGAAAGAGGGTTTGAAGTTCATGCATTAGATATGAGAAACCATGGCAGAAGCTTGCAGTCAGATGAGTTTAATTATGATGTAATGGTGCAGGATCTTTATGACTACTGTAAAGAGCATAATCTTGAAAAGGTTGATATAATCGGTCACTCAATGGGAGGGAAGATAAGTATGTTCTTTGCTATGGCACATCCTGAAATGCTTGAGAAGTTAGTGGTTGCCGATATAGGGCCTAAATACTACAGGCCACACCATCAGGACATACTTGCCGGACTTAATGCGGTAGATTTTTCTGTAAAACCAAGCAGGAGTGATGTTGAAGAAATATTACAACACTATATCCCAGACTTTGGTACACGCCAATTTCTTATGAAAAGTCTCTATTGGGTAGAATCGGGACAACTGGCTTTCAGGTTTAATTTAAAAGTCCTTACCGAGAAAATAGATAACATAGGTGCTGCATTACCGGAAGGTAGTGTTTATGATGGGCCGGTTTTATTTTTAAGGGGAGACAAGTCAGATTATATTAAAGATCAGGATTTTGAAACCATTCATAATCATTTCCCTAAAGCAATGATAAAAGATATTAAAAATTCAGGCCACTGGCTGCATGCCGAAAATCCTAAGGATTTTGTAGCAGAGACATTGGCGTTTCTTACTGCATAAATAAAAAAGGCTGCTCATCTGAGCAGCCTTTTTTATTTAATCTTTTTTAGTCATTATTTTAGGTAGAAGTGTTTTTTTGAGTCCTTCCTGTAAAAAGCGCCATAAAAAGTTAAATACCGACTTACTTTTTACTCTTTCTACACTAACATCGGCCTGTTTTAAGTCACCGTCACTATCGTTTTTAGCTAAGAGGTTTCCAACTGCCGACATAAGCTTGTTTTCCTTCTTGCCGTCTTTTTTGTAAAGTTTTACCTTTAGATTATTGTACCTTATAGCAAAAGCACCATTAGATGTTTCCCTGTTGCCGTTAAAAGTAAAGTAAATCTGTTCAAGGTCACCTTGAGTAGTGAGGTTCATAAGAGGCTTTGCTACCGGGTCTATCGTACTGCTGTTTACGTTTTGCAAATGTCCTTTTATGGTAAAGGAGTCGCTTTGGTCCGGGATATTAAACGTCCAGTGTACATTTAATGGTGACGATTTCATAAACAGGCAGCTTACATCCAGTGAGGTAGTAGGGAACTCTTCTTTATGCAATGGGCTGTATATGTTGGCTACCGTAGCATTAAAATTTGAGAAGGACACCTTTGCCGGTTCCCTGTCGTAGCTTTGCTGTTCCTGATATTCAAGATAGGAGTCTTTCAGGTTTATTTTGTCAATCTTTAAGTCAAAATTCAGTTCCCTTAACATCTGGCTATACAGTTTTTTGGTGCTAAGATCATCGGCAGGCATTTTTGGCCTGTAGATTACCGCATTTACCTTATTGAGGTTTATTTCAGGAGAATGGACAAAAAGAGTGTCGTTTACAAATCCCCAAACAGAATTCGGGACATGTATTTTTTCTACCGCTATTCGGTATTGGTCTTTTTCTTTAGGTATGGATTTAGCAAAAGCGATACGGCTAAGCTCCGGGGTCAGTTTAAAATTATTTACAATAGCAGAGGTGTCGCTTAATGTTATTTTTTCAGTCGTAATATGGTATTGGCTCCCTGCCTGATAATATATGCTGTCGCAGTTAAACAGGTATGAGGAGTATTTTACCGGTAGGTTGTCGTTAATAGTGGTGCTGTCTACTTTTATGTTTTTAAGCTTGAGTGCAATATTGTGTGCTCTTAGTTTTATTTTATCTGTAGTGTCCAGTAATGTGAATTTACCGTTTATCAGTTCAATTGTTTCGGTAAACACTGTGTTCTTAAAGGGTTTTACCAAATTGCTTTTTACTTTGTATTTCTCTTCTTCAGGGTAAAGTATAATCTCCGGTTTTTCAATTATTATATGGGCTACTTTTATTTTGTCATTTACCAGTAGTTGCCATAGGCTGAAACTCTCTACTTTTATTTTGTCTATTTTTCCATAAGCTCCGTTTTTTATTGCAATTCCTGTAGTGTCTTTAGGAGATAGGGCAGCATCCAGAACAGTTAGGTTCCCGCCCAGTAAGTCGATGTCAAGATCCCTGTAGCTGATGTTGTAAGGCATTTTTTCTTCCGATTGCAGTATGGAAGGAAGCTTTTGGGATATCCAATAGCTTATTCCGTAATTGGCTATTATCAGGAGTAGTATTAAAACACCTGTTGCGATGAGTATTTTTTTTAAGAGGGACATAAGGCTGATTTGATTTTAACGGGTAAGGTACAGCGATTTAAATGATTCTTAAACTACTTTATGTTTTTGTTAATAGTATGGTGTCCTAATCTTTAGTTAACGAAGTTCTTAATAGTTAATTCTGGTTAATTTTATGTTATTTATTTAAAATATAGATTTTTTAATAATCATATTGTCAAAAAAAATATGTATTTTTTGTAAAATAAATTATTATGAATGCATAATATTTTTATCTCAATCGTTGTATTTTTCATAAAATATCCTAAATTTGATATAAGCTATTTACAATATGAAAAACTAATACTTATTTAACCATGAGAAAACTATTATCTTTAACCCTAATGGCTTTAACAGCTACCACTGCTTTTGCAGGTGGTTACAGGGTTAGTCTTCAGGGGCAGAAACAGCTGGCTATGGGGCATACCGGTGTGGCTGTTATAAACAGTGCCGAGGTTTTGTTTTTTAACCCTTCGGGTATGGCATTCCTGGGAGACCGTTTTAATGCATCTATAGGGGGTAATGCCCTTTTTGCCAGAACAAAGTTCCAGAACAGGGAAAATAACTGGATGAATTCTACAGAGAATTTTGGTACACCGTTTAATGCGTATGTTTCTTATAGAGCTACCGACTGGCTTTCGGTAGGTTTAGCGGTTTATTCACCTTATGGTAGTGCTGTTGAGTGGGATCAGGATTGGCAGGGTTCTCACCTGGTTAATAATATAGATCTTCAGGCTATTTACATTCAGCCGTCTGTATCATTAAAAGTAAACGATTATTTTAGTGTAGGCGGTGGTCCTATATTTGTAACGGGTAGTGTTAACTTTAACAGAAACGTTAGCAGAAGCCTTACAGATGAAAACGGTAACAGAACTGATGTGACTATAGATGCAAGCGGTGTAAATGCATGGGGATGGACAGCAGGATTTACTTTAAAGCCGGTTGAAAACCTTACAATTGGCGCTAATTATCGTTCAGAAATTATAATGGAAGCTCGCGATGGTGATGCTACTTTCCACGATGTTCCTGCATTTCTTTCCACTACTTTAACTAATACTACTTTTGATGCAGATCTTCCTCTTCCTGCAGAGCTTACTGTAGGTTTTTCTTATAAGGTAAATGATAAGCTTCTTTTTGCTTTTGATTATAACAGGGCTTTCTGGGATGTATATAAATCTCTGGTGGTTGATTTCCATAACAGTGCACCTACATCAGTTAACCCAAGAAATTATCAGGATTCAAACACTTACAGGGTAGGTGCGCAGTATATTGCTAACGATAAGTTCTCTTTCCGTGCAGGCTGGTACTTTGACGAGAGTCCGGTTCAGGATGGTTACTTTGCTCCTGAAACACCAAGAAATGATTCTATGGGATATACAGGTGGTTTAACATATAAGATAAACCCTAAACTGGGTGTAGACTTCTCATTCCTGTTCCTACACTTTGATGAGGTTGATAATTCATATGATTATTACCAGGAAGACGGACAGTATACTTCATTTGGAGGTACTTATAAAAGCGTTGTGTTTTCTCCGGGTATAGGTTTAAGTTATAGTTTCTAATAAAAATTGACATGAAAAATAAATTTATATACTTATCATTGCTTGCTGCGGGCCTTATTGCCTGTGAACCTGAATTCGATAATGAGGTAAGCAATAGTAGTTACAGTGCCGGAGATGCAGATTTTACATCTTATGTGGCAATAGGTAACTCTTTAACTGCAGGTTATATGGATGGTACTGTTTCAAGAGTGAGCCAGTCTTATTCTTTTCCTAACCTGTTATCGCAGCAGTTTGCTGTAGTGGGTGGAGGTGCTTTTACACAACCATCTTATGAGGATGATATTAACAATGCGGGAGGTCTTTTACTTGGTGGTAATCAAATAGCTGCAACAAGGCTTATTATTGATGCTACTGCCGGTGGCCCTGAGCCTCTTGCTGCTGCCTGTACTATTGAGGTGAGCAGCCTTCAGGCTACAGCCTATAATAATATGGGTGTGCCGGGAGCAAAATCATTTCACTTATTGGCACCGGGATACGGTAATCTTGCAGGTGTTGCGTTAGGACAGGCAAATCCTTATTTTGTACGTCATGCAACTTCGCCATCTACTACAGTAATGGCTGATGCAATGTCTAAAAATCCAACTTTCTTTACTAACTGGATAGGTAGTAACGATGTACTTGCCTTTGCAACTTCAGGAGGTGTTGGTGTAGATCAGACCGGTAACTTTGATCCGTCAACTTATGGTTCAAACGATATTACAGATCCTAACGTATTTGCCAGTGTGTATTCGGGAATTACAGATATGCTTACAATTGGTGGTGCAAAAGGTGTCGTAGCCACAGTTCCTAATGTAACGTCAATTCCGTTTTTTACTACGGTGCCTTACAATCCTTTAACTACAAGTGTTTTAGGTGGGGGTAACAGTCAGGCTGGTGCTGCAGCTATGAGCGAACTTAATGGTACTATATATGCGTTTTTAGATCAGGTGTTTACAGCTCTTGGTCAACCGAACAGGATTAATCCTTTATCTGTTTTAGATACAAATCCGCTTTTAATTAAGGACGAAGCAGCAACTAATTTCAGTGCTCAGATTACTGCGGCAGCCGGAACTATTCCTCAATTTGCTCCTTATGCAGCCTTCTTAGGGCAAACTTTTGGACAGGCAAGACAGGCAACAGCAAACGATCTTATATTGCTTACAACAAGAAGTGTTATAGGTACTGCTCCCGCAGGTATACCGGCTCCTTTTGATAAATTTGGAGTTACTTACCCATTACAGGATAATCATGTGCTTACTGAAGCTGAAATACAAATGGTTAATACTGCTACTTTAAGTTATAACCAGACTATCAAAGCTATTGCAGCTTCTAAAGGTCTTGCTGTGGCAGATATGAATGCAATTCTTAACCAGCTTGTAAGTGGTTTAAGAATAGAAGATGGTCAGATTTATACAGCAGATTATTTTAGTACATCTGCTTTAAATACCACTGTTTTCTCTCTTGATGGGGTGCATCCTAATGCAAGAGGTTATGCACTTGTTGCAAATGAGATAATTAAGGTTATTAACCAACATTATAATGCTAACATTCCTCGTCTAGTTCCTGGTTATTATCCCGGGGCTACTGTATTGCCAACAAACTAGTTAGGTTAGCGATAACATTTTCTTAAAAGCACCGCATTTTAGCGGTGCTTTTTTTATATTTATGTCAGCAATAAACTTTTTTAACATGAGAACACTTATAAACATTTTCTTTACCACTGTTTTTGTTTTGTTGTTGTCACACCTGCTTCCGGGTGTTAGGGTAGACGGTTGGGGATCGGCATTACTGGTGGCTTTGGTGTTAGGGTTGCTTAATATTTTTGTAAAACCGCTTTTGGTTTTATTTACGCTTCCCGCAACAATCTTTACTTTAGGGTTGTTTTTGCTGGTTATAAATGCTGTTATCATTTTACTTTGTGTAGAACTGGTTCCCGGTTTTTATGTAGATGGCTTTTGGCACGCCCTGCTTTTTAGTCTTATATTATCATTTTGCCAGTCGCTGGTATCCAGGCTTTCAGAAAAAGAGGCTTCCTGAAAATAAGCAGCAGTATTCTTTTTAAGGGTGTTGAAATACAATATTTTAAAAACTTGTATGGGTTGTAAAAAAAGTATATTTTTGCAACCCATAATTTTATGGTTTTTAAAATAATTTAGATAATGAATATTACAAGAGAGCAGGTAGATGCATTAAATGCTGTTGTAACAGTAGCTATTACAAAAGAGGACTACAAACCAAAGGTAGATAAAGTTCTACAGGATTACAGGAAAAATGCAAGCATTCCCGGATTCAGGAAAGGTGCTGTTCCAATGAGCCTGATACAAAAACAATATGGTAAAGCCATTCTTGTAGATGAGGTAAACAAATTACTTCAGTCTTCACTTAACGATTACCTTGTTGAGGAGAAACTGGATATATTAGGTAATCCGCTTCCTAAATTGACTGAAGATTTCAACTGGGATGCTGATGATTATGCTTTTGAATTTGAACTTGGTCTTGCTCCTGAATTCAAAATAGACCTTGCTGCAAAAAACAAACTTGTAAAATATATAATCAAGGCAGACGATGTTATGCTTGAAGAGCAGCTTGAGCGTATTCAAAAACAATACGGTAAGCTTGTTTCTAAAGAAAAATCTGAAGAAGGTGATGATATCCGCGGTACGTTTACAAACGAGGAAAAAGGTATCAACAATACAGTAACTATTACTCCTTCTATCTTCAAAACTAAAACTGTCGGAAAGAAATTTATCGGTAAAAAAGTTGGTGATGTTGTAACGGTTTCTACTAAAAACCTTTTTGATGACGATCACAAACTTATGGATTACCTTAAAGTAAGTCATGATGATGTACACGGTCTTGAAGTTGATGTAGATTTTACGATTGAAGAAATTAATACTTCTGAAAAAGCTGAGCTTAACCAGGAGCTTTTTGATAAACTGTTTGGTGAAGGTGTTGTAACTTCTGTAGAGCAGCTAAAAGAGAAAATTAAGGAAGATGCAGAGCAGCAATTTGCTACTCAGGCAGACCAGAAATTCCTTAACGATGTAACTGAGTTCTTAATCGAGAACACTAAGTTCGATCTTCCGGCTGAGTTCCTTAAAAAATGGATACAGACTGTAGGTGAGAACCCGCTAACTGCAGAGCAGGCTGAAGAAGAGTATGCTAAATCTGAAAAAGGTTTACGTTACCAGTTGATTGAAGGTAAAGTTATTACTGAGAACAACCTACAGATAACTTTTGACGATCTTAAGGCTTATACTTCAGATGTTATTAAAAAACAAATGGCACAATTCGGTCAGATGAACCCAACTGATGCTGATGTTGATAATATTGTTTCAAGAGTTCTTTCTAACAAAGACGAAGTTAAGAGATTATCTGAGCAGGTAATGAGCGAAAAAATGCTTAACCTTTTCAAAGAAAATGTTAAAGCAAAAGAGAAAGAAGTTACTTATCAGGACTTTATTAAGGAAATGTACGGAGAGTAATTTCTCGTAAAAAATAAGTATATTTGAGCGTCAGGATTTATATCCTGACGCTTTTTTATTGTCGAATATTTTAAATCCAAAAATGACTATGAATTTCGGTAAAGAGTTTAAAAAATATGCCACAAAACATCATGGCATAAACAATCTATATTATGATAAATTAGTTAACCGTGTAACCCCAATGGGCATGACTCCGTATATTATGGAAGAGCGCCAGATGAATGTTGCCCAGCTTGACGTATTTTCACGTTTGATGATGGACAGGATCATCTTTTTAGGTACCGGTATAGACGACCAGATTGCAAATATTGTACAGGCTCAGTTGTTGTTCCTTGAAAGTACAGATGCTTCTAAGGATATTCAAATCTATATTAATTCTCCGGGAGGTAGCGTATATGCAGGTTTAGGTATGTATGATACCATGCAGTACATCAGGCCTGATGTAGCTACTATCTGTACAGGTATGGCAGCTTCTATGGGAGCAGTGTTACTTTGCGCAGGTGCAGACGGTAAGCGTTCGGCACTTCCGCATTCAAGAATTATGATTCACCAGCCATCGGGAGGAGCACAGGGTGTCGCTACCGATATGGAGATCAATCTTCGTGAAATGTTAAAACTAAAAGAGGAGTTATATCATATAATAGCTAAGCACTCTAAACAGGATTATGACAAAGTTTACAAAGACAGTGAGCGTGATTACTGGATGAAAGCTACAGAGGCTAAAGAGTATGGTATGATAGACGAAGTACTTGTTAGGGAGTAAAACAGAATAAAAATCGTATCTTTGCGTTTTATTTGGCCGGGGCAATGTCTCTGGCTATTAAAACATTATAAAATTATATGGCTAAAGAAGTATTAGAATGTTCTTTTTGCGGCAGAAAAAAGCCTGAGACCAATTTACTTATTGCAGGGATCAATGCACATATTTGCGATCGCTGTATTGAGCAGGCTCATGGTATAGTGCTTGAAGAGCTAAGACAAAGCGGTTCTGCATCGCTTTCTGCTGAGCTTGAGCTTAAAAGACCAAAGGAAATAAGGGCATTTCTTGATCAGTATGTAATAGGGCAGGACCAAACTAAAAAAGTGCTGTCTGTAGCGGTATACAACCACTATAAAAGGCTAATGCAAAAGCAGGACGATGAGGGTGTTGAAATCGAGAAAAGTAACATTCTTATGGTAGGGCAAACCGGTACAGGTAAGACCCTTGTGGCTAAAACCATTGCCAGAATGCTTAATGTGCCCTTAACTATTGTAGACGCTACCGTGCTTACAGAAGCAGGTTATGTGGGGGAAGATGTGGAAAGTATACTTACCCGTTTACTTCAGGCTGCCGACTATGACGTTAAAAAAGCAGAAAAAGGAATCGTATTTATTGACGAGATAGATAAAATTGCCCGTAAGAGCGATAATCCGTCCATTACACGTGATGTTTCGGGAGAAGGGGTACAACAGGCATTATTAAAGTTGCTTGAGGGCACTGTGGTTAACGTTCCGCCTAAAGGTGGAAGAAAACACCCTGACCAGAAGTTTATCGAGGTGAATACACAGGATATCCTATTTATTGCCGGAGGTGCTTTTGATGGTATAGACCGTGTAATATCTAAAAGGCTTAACAGGCAGGCTGTAGGTTACAGCACTTCCCGTAATGCCGATAATATTGACAATGATAACCTGTTACAGTACATTATTCCTAAAGATGTAAAGGACTTTGGTCTTATACCTGAAATAATAGGAAGGCTGCCGGTTTTAACGCATATGGATCCTCTGGATAGGGAGACGCTTAGAGCTATCCTTACAGAGCCTAAAAATGCGCTTATCAAGCAGTACAGAAAGCTGTTCGCTATGGATGAGGTTGAATTATCGGTAAGTGATGACGCATTAGACTACATTGTAGACAAAGCTTTAGAGTACAAGTTGGGTGCAAGGGGACTACGTTCGCTATGCGAGGCCATCCTTAACGAGGCGATGTATGAAATCCCGGGATCTGATGAAAAAGAACTGCATATTGATAAAGAGTATGTAGAACATCATCTTAATAAGACTTTATTAAAAAGACTTAAGGCAGCATCATAATTGTTGCCTGATATAAATAAAAAAGGCTGCCGAATGGCAGCCTTTTTTATTATGCATCTTTTTTGATGTTAACCTGTTCTGTAGATTTTGTTGCCTCACACCATCTTTTGCCGCACCCCAGTCGTTTTGGTCCGCATGATGTTAAAAGCAATAAAGCAGTTCCTAATAGTGGTAAGTAAATCCTTTTCATAGCTTTTCAATTTTTACAAATATAAAAACTTGATATAAAAGGCTAATAATTTAACTGTTAATGTTTAAGCGGTTATGTCGGCAGGCTGCATGGCCTTAAGTTGTTCCATGTAATGTCTTTCGTTAGAAAGCCTCGGGATTTTATGTTGACCTCCCAGTTTATCCTGGGCCTTAAGCCAGTCGTAAAATAATTTTGGCCTTGCCACATTTATTACCAGCGGATTTAAGGTCATGTTGTTGTAACGCTTAGCTTCATAATCAGAGTTAAGTTCCTGTAATGATTTATCAAGAACTTCAGTAAAATGCTCTATGTTTTCCGGATGTTTGTCAAATTCAATAATCCATTCGTGTGCACCTTTTTCTTTGCCATCCATAAAAATAGGAGCTACGGTATAATCGCAAACATCGGCTCCTGTAAGTTTGCAGGCTTTGGCTATCGCCCTGTCGGTATTTTCTACCATCAGCTCTTCCCCAAATACATTAATATGATGTTTGGTGCGTCCGGTTATTTTTATTCTGTACGGGTTTAATGATGTAAAGCGAATAGTATCGCCAATAAGATAACGCCATAATCCCGAATTGGTAGTAATAAGTACTGCATAGTTTTTATTAAGCTCAACATCTGCCAGTCGTACTGCTTTCTGGTTAGGTGAGCCAAAACTGTCCATAGGTATAAATTCGTAGAAAATACCATAGTCAAGCATTAGTAATAGCTCATCACTCTCATTGGTGTCCTGTATGGCAAAAAAACCTTCAGAGGCATTGTATATTTCATAATACCTAAACTCACTTTTAGGCAGTATTTTTTTGTATTGTTCGCGGTAAGGTTCAAAGCTAACGCCTCCGTGAAAATAAACTTCCACATTTGGCCATATCTCATGAAGGTTTCCTTTTCCGGTTTCCTCCAATATCCTGTTCATAAGGACAAGCATCCATGAAGGGACACCTGCAAAACTGGTAACATTTTCGTTTACAGTTTCCTTTACAATGGCAGAAAGCTTGCTTTCCCATTCACTCATTAGCGATACCCTGTTACTTGGTGTGCTGCTGAATTCTGCCCACATAGGCATGTTTTCTATAAGTATGGCAGAAAGGTCACCAAAAAAAGTATTGTTGTCCTCATAAAGCTGCTTGCTGCCTCCAAGCCTCAGGCTTTTTCCGGTAAATAGTTGGGCATCTTCATTGTTGTTAAGATACAGGCAAAGTAAGTCTTTAGCAGCCTTGTAATGGCAGTCTTCCAATGCTTCGGCGCTAACGGGTATAAACTTACTTTTGGCATTGGTGGTACCGCTGGATTTTGCAAACCATTTAATTTGGGAAGACCAGATAACGTTTTGCTCGCCACGGCGGGTCTGCTCAATAAGCGGCTCCAGATCTTCGTATGTGGAAATAGGTATCCTCTCGGCAAAAGTAGCATAGCTTCTTACTGACGAAAAATCATATTTTTTACCAAAAGAGGTGTTCTCGGCACTTCTTAAAAGGCTGTGAAGCAGTTCCTCCTGAACCTCGTTAGGGTACTTAAGGAACAATTCTATCTGATGGATTCTCTTCTTCAAAATCCATGAAGCAACCGAATTGATAATCGCCAAAGCCATATTTTATAGTATCTTTATGCCATAAAAATACTAAATTTTCCATGCAATACGAAGGAGTACTAACAAAAATGCAAACCGAACAGGGCACCCCGATACAGTATTATCTGGTGTTTGAGAATAGTTTTTTGAATATGAATCAGTTGTTGGGCAGAGATCTTGAGATTAATTTTCAGGGTTTTAAGTGTCTTAACTGTGGTAAAAAGAAAAAAATATACAGAACGGGTTTTTGTTACGACTGCTTTTACAGCATACCTGATGCCGGTGACTGGATTATGCGACCTGAATTGAGTACGGCGCATTTGGGTATTGCCGACAGGGATTTGGAATATGAAAAGAAAGTGCAGCTCCAGCCGCATATTGTATATCTGGCTTCAGCAAGTGATATGAAGGTAGGGGTTACTCGTAAAACTCAGGTGCCTACACGATGGATAGACCAGGGAGCATCGCAGGCTATTCCTCTAATTGAGGTGCCTAACCGTTATCTGGCAGGTATTACAGAGGTTGCCCTAAAAGACCATTTTTCTGACAAGATAAACTGGAAGAAAATGCTGCTTAATGATATTATGGAGATTGATCTTATTGGCAGAAGAAACGAGATGCATGCATTACTGCCGGATGAGGTAAAAGAGTATTTTGAGACTACTCCTGAAAAACTTTATACTTTAGAGTATCCGGTATTGGAATATCCTAAAAAGATAAACAGTCTTAACCTTACCAAAACGCCTGCTTACAGCGGTAAGCTTACAGGTATAAAGGGGCAATACCTTATGTTTGAAGACGGTACCGTATTTAACGTAAGGTCTTATGAAGGTTTTGAGGTTATTATAAGTGTATAATATAGTTATTATATAAAAAAAGCCCCTGCTTAGCAGGGGCTTTTTTTATTATTCCTCTTTTTTCTTATCCTTTTTAAACAGGCCGTTAATTAAATCCTTACCGGCTTCTTTTGCTTTATCTTCAGCAGTTTGCTGGGTTTGGTTATTGGTAGTGGTGTTTGTTTTTGTCTGGTCGGTAGTTGTTGAGGTTTTATCCTCTTCTTTTTTATTACCGCCTAACAGGCCACCAATAGTTTCCTTAAGCTTATCTTCTCCTTCTTTTTTGTACTTATCCGTTTGCTGCTTTACAAGTTGCTGTGTAAGGTCGGTCACAGCTTTAGAAACGTCTGTACTTACTTTAGGGTTGTCAAAACTACCGGTAATGTTAGCATTTACAGGAACACTTATCTTGCTTGCATCAGTACTGTTTAAAGAGCTAAGCAGTTTGTTAACATCGCTTCCTAAGTATTTTGCAGGAACATCAAAAGCTACATTGTAGTTAATAGACTGGTCAAAGCCATGCTGACCACCCACCTGAACTGTAATGTCCTGGTACTTGATATTAAACGGCTTGATGTTTACCTTGCCGTTTTCAAAACTTAAATATGTTTTTAGGTTGTCAAGGTTAACCTTACTAAGGTCTATAAATTTAAGGTTGTTGTCTAAAGCTGTAAGTAGTTTAGAGTTTTCCTCTTTAATGCTGGTATTCATTAACTGTCCAAGTAAATCACCTGTAAGACTGTTAAGGTCTGGTGTCATTTCCTTACTGTCCAGGTTACCCGATACATTAATGGTCGAGTTTAACTTACCTGTAAGTACATTGGCAATAGGCGCTATTGATTTAAGCATGTCCAGCTGCGTAAACGACTGAACAATATCCACAGCACTAAGCGTCAAGTCCATCTTGAAAGTAGGCGTTGCAGCTTTAGTTGAAACATTTCCGTTAAACCCTATTTTACCTCCAAATATATCAGTGGTTACATTCTGTAAGGCAACAGCCTCATCTTTAATTACCATTTTACCCGAAACGTTTTTCAGGTTAAGGTTATCATATACTACTGTATTTGCTCTTGCAGTAATTGTACAGTCAAGGAAAGCAGGTATTTTAACCGCTTCTGATGCTGCGGCAGGTTTAGCTTCGGTTTTAGCTTCTCCTTCTTCAGTCTTCGCTTTTGTTTCAGGAGCTTCAGGAGCCATGAAATCGGCAACCAACAGTTGGTTAGCGCTCATGTCAAAATTACCCTTAAGAGTTTGGTCTTTAAAGATAAATCCGTAGAAGTTGTCAAGCGTACCAGTAACGGAAATATCAGAACCTCCTGTTTTAGCCTTAAACTCGCTAAGCGTAATTCTGCTTGGGTTAAACTGTATGCTTGCCTGGCTTATCGATACAGGTTTTGCCATCCCGTCCCCGGAATATGTAAATCCTGAAAGGCTCATGCTACCATTATTCTGCATTTTTTCATACTCACTTTTTTCTACAGAAAGCATATCAAACTTGGTAGAAAGGTTCGCTTTTAAGATGCCGGAAAGCGGTGTGTCAAGCTGAACAGGATAGGCCTTGCTTACGTTAGCCAGGTTAATGGTACCATTAAGATCGGCATCCACAAGGGCATTATCCACAATGTTCCTTATAGTAGCCTTTGCGTTAAACACGTCTTGGTCTATCCTGAAAGACAGTTTGTCAAGGTTAACATAAGTATCGTTTAAAATACCTGTCTCATTGATAATCTTAGTGTCAATAACAATGTTCTGCACTGATTTAGGAAGATCAGGATATTTAAATGAAGCGTTGTTTGAAGCTATGGCTACATTAAATGTAGGGATGCTGTTTTCTCCGTTAAGTCCTTTCACTTTACCGTCAATAGTAAAGTCTCCTTCTGTTTTTACGGTGCTCAGGTTACCGGAATAAGCTTCCGGAACCAAGCCTAAGAAGTTTTTGAAAGATGATGTAGGCGTTTTAAAAGTAAGGTCAATCTGCTGGCCTTCTTCTTTAAGTGCTACACTACCGTCAAACTCTAAAGGCAACTGATTGATAAAAGCCTTATTTTCTTTAAAAGTATATATGCTGTTCTCTAAGTCTATACCCAATACCGCATCCAGTTTTAATGCTACATCCCTCATATAGTTGGTCTTATCCATATCAAAGGAAAGTTTGGCTGTAGTATGGGTGTCAAGGTCAAGTTTAGAAGCGGCAAAGTTTCCTTTTCCATCATGGTAAAGGCTGTCTATAACCAGCTTCATTTTAGAGCTTTCGTCATAATATTTAAGGCGTAGGTTCTCTACGGCATAATCCTGAATGTTAAGTGCAAATGGTTTGCTTTCGCTGTCATCGCCCGGTTTGTCTTCCTCATCTTTAAGGGCAATGTCAAAGTTGCCTATGCCATCTTTATTGATAAGGATGTTTACCACACCGTCTTTGGTAGAGAATGATTCAAGGTTCATGGGCTCGCCCTCACCTTTAAAAAGTTCTTTAACAGACATGGTAAGGTCTATATTACCCATATAAACCAAGGTGTCTCCCTCAAACGGGGCTTTGTTGATAATGCTTAGTTTCTCAACCGAAACACTTGCCATAGGGAAGTTCCTAAAGAGGCTAAGGCTAACGTCTTCAAAGGCTACCGTGGCATCAACCTGCTCATTTATGGTTTTAAGTACCAGCGACTTTATTTTTCCTTTAAAAAGGAATGGTGCACTCACCAGTGCAATAATAAGGATGAGCAGGATAATACCTGCCCATTTTAAAATTTTCTTGATCATAATTTTTTAGTTAGAGACCTTAAAAATACAAATAAAGATTTATAACGCTTATTATCGTATCGTTATTTCATAAGGAAGGATAACCTGATTGCCGCGTAGCTGATTTATCCTTCTTATACGCTCTAACATTATATAGTTTTCTTCTCCAATTTCTTCTTTAATCATGTCTTCTTTAGACTGAGCAAAAGGAAGTCCGCTTTTACCTGCAAGAAACTGATCAAAAGTCATTTCAAACTCAGGATAGTTTACTGTTTTGTAGCTTTCGGTTTTACCAAGTTTTGCAGCATAGGCAATGGCATCATCAAGGCCGCCTATTTCGTCTACAAGTCCGTTCTTAACTGCTTCGGTACCTGCCCATACACGTCCCTGGGCAATAGAATCTACCTGTTCAAAAGACATGTTTCTTCCTTTAGCTACACGATTTACAAAAGTGGTGTAAATGTTTTCTACACTTTCTGTTATAATAGCTCTTGTTTCATCTTCAAGCGGAGTGAAAAGGCTGTACCCTGCCGAGTTATCGTGAGTACTTACTTTTTCTGTATGTATACCTAAATTGTTAGACAGCTGAGAAAGGTTAGGAAGCATTCCGAATACACCTATAGATCCTGTTATGGTACCTGATTCTGCAAATATCCTGTTAGCACCGCAGGAAATGTAATATCCTCCTGATGCAGCATAGTTACCCATAGATACCACTACCGGTTTTACCTGCTTGGTGAGTTCAATTTCCCTCCATATAAGTTCAGAAGTAAGGGCGCTTCCTCCTGGAGAGTTAACCCTAAGTACCACTGCTTTTACATCTTCGTTTTCACGTGCTTCTTTCAGGGCTTTTCTCATTGCGCCTTCAGCAATAATGGTAAGTGCTCCGTCGCCACTTCTAATTTCACCCTGAGCATAAACCACAGCAATCTCGTCTTTAGCGTCAGATAGCAGGTCTTTAATAGAATTTGCCTGAACATAGTCAAGTATGCTTACCGAATTATAGTCTTCGTCTTTTGCAACTTTTAGAGCATGCTTAATACCGGCATGGAACTCGTCTTCATAACCTATTTTGTCAATAAGCTTTCTGTCTTTAGCCATTTCAGCAGTGCGTGCCGAAAGGTTATTGGCAATACTGTTAAGGCTGTCTACAGGGATGTTCCTGCTTTTTGAAATATCATCAGCTACAGAAGTCCATACAGAGTTAAGCAGTTCTGAAATCTGCTCCCTGTTGGCCTCACTCATAGAGTTGCTTAAAAACGGCTCTACGGCACTTTTGTATTTACCATGACGGATTACCTCCATCTTGATGCCTGTTTTTTCCTGAAAATCCTTGTAAAACATTACTTCAGAAGAAAGTCCTTTAAAATCAAGGTCGGCGATAGGATTCATATAGATAGTATCGGCAACCGAGTTAAGGTAATAGTCTGACTGGCTGAAGTTGTCAGAATAAGCCACAATGAATTTACCTGATGCTTTAAAGTCCTCAAGTTTATCCCTTAGTGCTTTATTTTGTGCAATACCTAACCTTGAAGTACTGTTGGTTATGGTTATACCTTTAATTTTATCATCGGTTTTTGCAGCCTCGATAGCTTTAAGCACATCAACAAGGCCATCATGTGGCGTGTCGTTTAGGAAAGATAGTTTATCGTTATAAAATTTTCCTGCATAATCGTTTTGTACATCCTTAATGTCAAGTTCGATTACAGAGTTGTCTTTAACGGTAACAACATCATCATTACTTCCCCCAGCAGCAATAGCTATGATAATAAAGAAAAGGAATGAAAGTAAGCAGAATAAGAATAGGCCTGTAATGGTAGCCAGTACATTTTTTAAAAATTGCATAGTACAGATTTATTTATTGTCTTGTATATAAGTAGCACAATGTCCAAAAGTGTTACAGTGGTTAAAGATAGAATTTTATAAAAATATGTACAGACCCTAAATTAATTTGTTAACACAGGCTTTAAATATAATTTCCTTTAAAATTGTTTTAGTTAATTTGCAGCCTATGAAATTTCAAAATCGCGCCATATTATCTCTTGGAAGTAATCAGGGTGACAGACTGCAACACATACAGGACTGTATTAGTTATATACATAACCATATAGCTACAGTGGTACAGGTTTCCGGTCTGTATGAAACGCCTTCATGGGGTTTTGAAAGTGACGATTTTTATAATTGCGCTATTTTGGTACATACCCATAAAACAGCAGTACAGTTTTTGCAGGCGCTACTTAAGGCCGAACTTGATGCTGGCAGGGTAAGGGGTGAAGGACAGGGGTATAGTGCCCGTGTTATTGATGTTGATATTATCGCTTTTAATAACGAGATCGCTGCATTGCCTGAATTAACCCTTCCGCATCCGCGAATGCAGGACAGGAATTTTGTGCTGTATCCGTTAAGGGATGTAATGCCGGAATGGGTGCATCCGGTGCTTAAAAAGGATATCGACCTTCTTGTAGACGAATCAACCGATGATAGTGATTGCAAACTGGTTTCCCAATTGGAAAATCCTATAAAAAACATACAGTTTACAGGGGCTAATTATATAGCTATTGAAGGAAATATAGGTGCTGGGAAGACTTCTCTTTCGGGAAGAATAGCCGAGGATTTTAATGCAAAAATTATTTTGGAGCGTTTTGCCGATAATCCATTCCTGCCTAAGTTTTATAAGGAGCCTGCACGATATGCTTTTCCGCTGGAAATGTCATTCCTTGCTGACAGGCACCAGCAACTTTCGGACGATTTGTACCAACTGGATTTATTTAGTGATTTTGTGGTGTCGGATTATCATATTTTTAAATCACTGATATTTGCCAAGGTAACCCTTACCGAAGATGAATACAGGTTGTATCATAAGCTTTTTGATATCATAAACAGGGAAACGCCAAAGCCTGATTTATATGTTTATCTATACCGAAAAACGGATGCGCTGTTAGAGCAGATAAAGAAACGCGGACGCACCTATGAACAGGATATTCAGCCGGAATATCTGGATAGGCTTAACAGTGGCTATATGGAATACATCAAAACACAACAGGGGATGAATATCCTGCTGATTGATGTAGAGGGTAAAGATTTTGTAAATAATCAGGAAGATTATCTGGATATCCTAACCCAAATTCAAAACCATATCTTATCGAATTAATGCTACATGCCCTTTTATTTCAGGTAGCGACGGATCCAGTTGTATTACATACCAGTAATCACTTGAAGGCAGGTTTCGTCCGTTGTAGGTGCCATCCCAAGAGCGGTTACGACTGCTAAGCACTGTTATAATTTTGCCATAACGGTCAAAAATGCTGATTTTGGCAAAAGGATAGGTAGATAATCCAGCTATAGTAAATACATCGTTAACCGAATCGTTGTTAGGGGTAAAATATCTGGGGATAAGCAATACAAAAAAGGTCTGCGAGTCCATGCCGCACCCATTTTGCGATCGTGCATAAGCGGTATGCTGTCCTGCACTAAGATTATAAAACATATTTGATGTTTGATAGTTTATCCCGTCAAGTGAATATTCGTAACTCGTAAAGTCGGTATCTTCCATTATTACAGTTGCCGTTGCCGAGTTTACCACAACATTGTTTATTACAGGTGCGGTAAGCATAACAGCTGTAAAAGTTTTACTGTCGCTGCATCCGGCACTATTGGTTATTTCAAGGGTATAGGCTCCTGCCTGGTTAACCGTAATGCTTGGAGTGGTTTCCCCATTAGACCATAAATAAGTAACATTACTAACATTAGCATTTAGTGTTACCTGGCTATCTTCACAAAAAACAACTTCCTCATCTTCTCCTGCATCCGGAATAGCATTTACGCTAACCGTTACCGCTTCTCTCGAAGCAGACGGACATCCGTTGCTAATAGCTTCAGCATAAAAAGTAGTATCTGAATTTAAAGCCTGTGTCGTAAAACTTGTTCCCGAACCTATCGCTGTGCCACCTGTTGCAGAGGTATACCAGTTTACGGTTCCTGCCGATGGCAATGCCTCCAGTGTTGCTGTTTCTCCGCTACATATGGGGTCAGGTTGTGTTACTGTTACAGTTGGGATTGGGTTTATGGTTGCCGTTACTGCAGTTCTTGATGCAGTTGTACAGGTTTCATCGTGAGTGGATGCATAATAGGTGGTGGAGGCTGTTAATACCGGTGTTGTAAAACTACTTCCGGTAGCTAACGGAGTACCGCCATTTGGATTTGCATACCAGTATATTAAAGCGCTTCCGGCAGTGGCCTGAAGTATAACTGATCCTTCGCCGCAATTGCTTGCAGGTGTGGTTCCCGTAATGGTAGGGATGGTTATGGTTGTACTCGCAGATATTTGTAATACAGGGTCGCCGGGCATCCCTCCGTATTCTACAATATATCCTTTAGGAACATAGTCCCCTGTGCTTCCGCTTACAGGTAGGTCGTTCCATGAGCCTGCTATTCCTACACCAGGTGCGGTAATGTGGGCATAGTCTTCATCGCTTTGGTTGTTAGGTTCTCCTGTATTCCAAAAGGCAAAGTTTGGTGTTGAGCCGTTTACACCACCATTCCAGAATGTTATACCGGCTTCAGGGCCTGTCATCCATTTCCATACACCTTCGGTTTGCGAATCACTTCCGCCTATCCAGCCCGTGCCGGTTGCCTGCTCACCTAAAAGCTGTGCTTCGTCAGAAGAAAGTATAGTGGCCAGGTATCCCTGTAATCCATAGTAGGTGCTTGCTGCAGCTGCATCTTTAGCGGCTGTCCAGCTTATTCCTAATGAGGATACAAACTGGTAATAATGACCAGTAGAAGGTAAGTAATTAGCCTGTCCTATAGTAATAGAAAATGTTCTTGAACCGCTTGGGTTTGCCGAGGTGTTATTGTATACCACATTTTGCACCGCGGTTATCAAATCGCTGTAAGTAACACTTTGTCCGCCAACGCCTTCTATGGTAAGCTTGCCCGAAACAGTATTCCAGTTGCTTGTTATGTTTGGTATTGTAGTGTTTAGTGATAGTATGTCCTGTCCGTTTACATATCCTGATGATATCTGGATATATACAGCATTGGTTTCGGTGTCATCGGCATCGGTAATATTAAAATCGGTTACAATATTAATAGGCGTGCCGGGACAATAAATCTGGTTTCCGCTTGCGGTTAATACGGGAGGAGCATCCTGAGCATTTATAATTAATGATGCAAAACAGGACAATAAAAGAACTAGATGTTTAAATTTAAGGGACTTCATCCCGTAAAAGTAGGAAAAAAACGTTTTAGGGGTACTAATGTTGTAGTTTTTGAAAGATATCCCATACAACAATGCCTGTACTTACCGAAATGTTGAGGGAATGTTTAGTTCCTAATTGCGGAATTTCAATCGTTCCGTTGCAAAGTTGTACTGCTTTTTGTGATACACCTTTTACCTCATTGCCAAAAACAAGTGCATATTTTTTGTTTTTTTCCGGAGCAAAGTCGTTTAGGAAAACTGATTTTTCTACCTGTTCTATGGCCCATACTTCGGTGTCTTCACTTTTTAGTGAAGAGATAACCTCAAGTACATCTTTTTGGTATTCCCAGGTAACGGTGTCGGTAGCACCCAGTGCAGTTTTGTGTATTTCCTTATTAGGAGGAGTTGCGGTAATGCCGCACAGGTATATTTTTTCTATAAGAAAAGCATCACAAGTACGAAAAACCGATCCGATGTTGTGCAGGCTCCTTATATCGTCAAGAATAATTATGATAGGAGTTTTTTCTGCTTTTTTAAAATCGTCAACACTTTTCCTGTCCAGTTCGCTGTTTGCCAGTTTTCTCATTTTTCTGCTTTAATATACGTGCTGCAAAAGTAAGCATATTATATTATTTAGTTATCCACCATTTGCTAACAGTGTACCCTAAGTTTTTTGGAATTTGATTAAATTCGCCCTTTAGTTTAACCGGTAAATAACTTCACCTTGGCAACAAAAGAGAAAAAAGCAAAAGAAACCCCGTTAATGAAGCAATATAACAGCATTAAGGCAAAGTATCCTGATGCGTGCCTGTTGTTTCGTGTGGGTGATTTTTATGAAACTTTTGGTGAAGACGCCATTAGGGCAGCGGGTATTTTAGGTATTGTATTAACCAAAAGAGGTAACGGTAGTGAAACTGAAACGGCACTGGCCGGTTTTCCGCACCATTCATTAAATACCTATTTGCCTAAACTGGTGAAGGCGGGTCTTCGTGTGGCTATATGCGATCAGCTGGAGGATCCTAAAATGACTAAAACTATCGTGAAGCGCGGAGTTACCGAATTGGTTACGCCGGGCGTTTCGATGAATGATGAGGTGCTTAGTGCCAAGTCTAACAACTTCCTTGCTTCGGTATTTTTCGGCAAGAAAACACTGGGTGTTTCTTTCCTTGATGTTTCAACGGGAGAATTTCTTACCGCTCAGGGTAACGAAGAATATATCGATAAACTTTTACAGAATTTCAGTCCGAGTGAGGTATTGGTCCCGAAACAGGATAAAACTACTTTTAGGGGGGCTTTTGGAGAAGATTACCATACCTTTTATCTTGAAGACTGGGTATATAAAGAAGATTATGCTTTTGAAAGCCTTACCGGGCATTTTCAAACCAACTCACTTAAAGGTTTTGGTATAGAGGAGCTGCAGGAGGGCGTTATCGCCTCGGGAGCAGTGTTATATTACCTTTCGGAAACACAGCATAACAGAGTACAGCACATTACCTCTATTCAGCGTATAGCAGAAGATGCTTATGTATGGATGGATCGTTTTACCATACGTAACCTTGAGCTTTACAACAGTACGAATCCTAATGCGGTGACCTTACTCGATGTTATAGACAGAACCCTGTCGCCAATGGGAGGAAGGCTTTTAAAGCGTTGGCTGGCATTACCGCTTAAGGATGCAAATAAAATACGCTCAAGGCATGAGGTGGTTTCTTATCTTACCAATAATACCGAAGTGCTGCATAAAATACAGCAGCAGGTAAAACAGATTTCCGATTTGGAAAGGCTTATCTCTAAAATCGCGGCAGGTAAGGTAAGCCCAAGGGAGGTTAACTATCTTAATGATTCTCTTGATGCTATTGTGCCTATTAAGGAACTGGCACTAAAAAGTGATAACGAAGCTCTTAAGGCTATAGGGGATAGCCTTCATAGTTGTGACCTGTTAAGGGAAAAGATTAAAGCTACGGTACATCCCGAAGCGCCTGTGTCTATCAATAAGGGTAACGCCATTGCAAAAGGTGTACACCCCGAGCTTGATGAGTTGAGAAGCATCGCTTTTTCAGGAAAGGAGTTTCTGGAGGCTATAGAAAAACGAGAATCAGAGCGTACGGGTATTTCTTCGCTTAAGATATCATTCAATAATGTATTTGGTTACTATATAGAGGTGAGGAATACACATAAGGATAAGGTTCCGGCAGAATGGATAAGGAAACAAACCCTTGTTAATGCCGAGCGTTATATTACCGAAGAGCTTAAGGAGTATGAAGCTAAAATATTAGGTGCTGAAGAAAAGATACACCAACTGGAAACACAATTATTTGAACAGCTTGTAGTGTGGATAGCAACTTATATTAAGCCGGTACAGCTTAATGCGGCATTGGTAGCACAAATGGATTGTTTGACGTCATTTGCACAACTTGCAATAGAAAACAAATATGTTTGCCCGGAGATTGACGACAGCTTTGATCTTGAAATAAAAGAAGGCCGCCACCCGGTTATTGAAAAACAGCTTCCTGTTTATGTGCCTTATGTAACAAACGATGTTTACTTAGACAGGGAAGGGCAGCAGATAATAATGATTACGGGTCCTAACATGTCGGGTAAATCGGCAATATTAAGGCAAACAGCTCTTATAGTGCTATTAGCACAAATGGGTAGTTTTGTCCCAGCCGAAAGTGTCAGGATGGGTGTGGTAGACAAGATATTTACAAGGGTAGGTGCGTCGGATAATATCTCTATGGGTGAGTCAACCTTCATGGTAGAGATGAACGAAACAGCCTCTATTCTTAATAACCTGTCTGACAGAAGCCTTATTTTACTGGATGAAATTGGCCGTGGTACCAGTACTTACGATGGTATTTCTATTGCATGGGCCATTGCCGAATTCCTTCATGAACACCCTGCAAAGCCTAAAACGCTTTTTGCTACCCATTACCACGAACTTAATGAAATGCAGGATATTTTTGAGCGCATCCAAAACTATAATGTTTCGGTAAAGGAGCTTAAGGATACGGTGTTGTTTATACGTAAGCTGGTAAAAGGGGGTAGTGCACACAGTTTTGGTATTCATGTAGCCAAAATGGCGGGGATGCCGCAAACGGTAATTCAAAAAGCACAAAAGCTGCTTAAAAAGCTGGAGAAAGATCATTCGGGCGAGGCATTGTCTAACGGAAAAGCCTCTAAGGATGATGAACTGCAGCTTAGTTTCTTTAATCTTGATGACCCGCTTTTAGAAGAGATAAAAGAGGAAATAGTTAATCTTGATATCAACACGCTTACTCCCGTAGAAGCCTTAATGAAGCTTAACGAGATTAAACGAATGCTGGCAAAGTAATTTAGGGATAACAAAACGCTGTGTTTTTCGTTTGTAACAATGAATGATTATTTATTGTTATGAAGCACCTTACGCTTTTTTTATTTTTCACTTTATCTATTTTTACAAATGGTTTAACTGCCCAAAGTATAGGAGAACAGTATAATAATTTTGTAAATGAGGCTGAATTAAATATTACCGATGGTAATTACAAACAGGCACTTGTAAAATACAACCAAGCTTTTACTGCAACAGGGGTTGAATTTGGTATTGACCTCTATAATGCTGCTGTTTGCGCGCATAAGGAAAATAATAAAGAACAGTTTCTTCTTTTTGCGGACAGATTGGCTGATAAAGGAGTTGATGCCAAGTTGTTTGAAAGAAAAGTGTTTGAGGACTACAATGATAGCAGGGCTTTTCTGAAAATAAAGCAAAAAGCGAAAAAGGTTAGAGAAAAGAACCTTAATGCTAACAGGCAATATCTCTCAGATCTTGATGAATTTAGAAAACTAGATTCTGTTTATAATAAACTACGGCTTACTAAATACCGTGATAGTTGGGAAGTTCCGGATACTTTAGAGGTGCTTTTCAGGAATAATACTATAAACCTGATTAATTATATTAAAAAGAATGGTTATTATTCTGAAAAGAAGTTGAGGGCTACAATTACCTTAGTGGGTGATGTTAATCTGCCTTCAGTTGTTTTTCTTCATTATCTTGAAATGGGTAAGGACAGAAGTTTGCAGAACGAAATAAAGGAAATGTATATAAGTAGTATGAAAAGCGGTGAGATTAAGCCTGGTTTTTTAACACATTATATCGAGTTGGGAGATAGGGTTTTTAATAATATTGGTAATTATGCGTTTAAAATATTTGAATGTGAGATTTACAGGTTAAGGGAAATGCCGGAGCCTGATAAGGTTAATAAGAACAGGGAAATGTACTTGCAGGGTAGTCTTGATGATTATGAGAAGAAATTAGTGTTTGCGTATTGTTGCAATAACGATTTTGAGTTTCACTATAGCATAATAGGTAGTCCTGTTTCAAAAGAAGATTACTTTTATAAGGCTTCAGATATAGTGGGTAAAGTGAAAGATTGTAGTATGGAATAGAGCCTTAAAAAAAGTTTTATATTTAAGCTAAAGGTTATCAACAGGTTATATTTTTCGCTAAATTTTTTTTCAAAAAACACTTGTAGAATTGAATAAATGTGCTACATTTGCACCGCAATACACAAGCAAACAGCGGATATTGATAATGCGAAAATAGCTCAGTTGGTAGAGCGCAACCTTGCCAAGGTTGAGGTCGCGGGTTCGAACCCCGTTTTTCGCTCAAATACTACCAAAATGCTCGAGTGGTGGAATTGGTAGACACGCTGGACTTAAAATCCAGTGGGTAGTAATGCCCGTGCGGGTTCAAGTCCCGCCTTGAGTACTATAAAAGCCTGAACAATCCGTTCGGGCTTTTTTGTTTTTATTTCTTTCAGCTTCTTATGTAATCTCTGTTTAGATACTCCAAAATCTATGATAATCTGTATATAATAGTTTTTTCGTATAATTGTGTATCAAATCAGCACACCTTATGAAATATCTATTAAACAGAAATTTATTCTTCTTTTCTGGTCTTATCACAATGGTATTAAGCTCATTTACTGTTAGCGCCCAGTCGCAGCTTTCTAAAGAAGAAGCTACCGAAGTGAGAAAAAAAATGTTTGAATCTTCCGAAAAGATCAATACGGTAGTCTATAAGATAGATTGTAAAAAAAAGAGGCTTTCAGATAACGATACTGTTTACACTACTGCCATATGCTCCTTGTATATTAATCCGAAAGACAGATTAAAAGCCTATCATATTGTAGATAAAGAATCTACTTCTTCAGGTGGTAAAGGTTATGCACACACGAAGTATGATGGTAAAAGGACATTTAATTTTAATAGATTGGTTGACTCTCTGGATGTTTATAAGGAGCCTTATATAGATGAAGATAAGAGAATGGTGCAGGTTATGGTCCAAAATTATAGCTACTTATTGTTGGGGGAATATTTTGCTTTAAGGAAGCCTTCTGATAAAGGTAATTCTCAAGCCGAAAGCATTGTGATTACAGAGGAGATGTTTAAAGATACGATGGTTTATTGTGTTACAATAGATTTTAAGGATAATGAAGGCGCCAGGGATAGGGTTGGTAAAATCTATATCAGCAAGTCAGATTATTTGCCTGTAGCCGGTTCGGCTTTTGGGAAATGGGAAACTATGGAAGAATATGATGATTATGAAATTGAATATTTGGCTATTAATCCTGATATCTCTTTAGAGAATTTTAAAATTGACAAGAATGAAACCATTAATCCGGTAGAACGCTATAGAACGTTTAAAGAAAAAGTTAAAGGCCTGGAATCAATTAACTAATCCTAATTTAAAAGCGATGACAAGAAAAGTTTCTTTTACAATTATACTGAGTCTTTTTCTAACTGTATTTAGCTCGTTTACCGCTAATGCGCAAACTAATGTTGACATTAAGTATATTCCGGATTTGGAACTTAAACTGAATAATAATGAAACGGTTAAACTCAGGGAGTTAAAAGGTAAAGTTGTTTTACTTGACTTTTGGTTTAGGGGGTGTTTTCCTTGTGTAAAGTCTATACCGGGTTTAATTGAGTTGCAGGAAGAATTTAAAGATAATCTGGTTATAATAGGTGTTAACCATGAAGATGTTCAGGAGGATGTAAATGAGTATATAGAGTACAAAAAGATGAATTATTTATCTACTTATAAAACAGAGGATAAGATTTTTAAAGACTTTGGTGTAAATTCATTTCCTACGGTTATTATTTATGATAGGGAAGGGAAATTGATTAAAATTGAAAAGGGATATCATGAAGGAGGGGTGGATTCTTTGCGTAAAGCGATAAAAAAAGCATTGAAATAAAAGAACAATATATTATACATAAAGTCCCGCAATAGCAGGGCTTTTTTATTTTAGGGGTTTAAGCTTCTGAAAAATAGTTTCTTAACCTGCTTAACGCTTTTTTAAAGATTTAAAAATACTTTGCAGATGTTGAGTTAATCTTAATGGATGTTCTTTGTACTGCCGTGGTAAAAATCTTCTTTATAAAATATTGAATCAGATATAAATCTGAAAACCAACTAAAAATTTATAAAGATGAAAACCAATTTTTTAAAACTGCTGATGCTAATCGGCGTATTTATGTTTGTGCAGTGTTCAACTCCGGATGCGGAAGAAGCACAAAGCGTAACTTTTAATACTAAAGTTACAAATGTTCACCCTTTTTTAAATTGTGACTGTAGTGAGAGTCCTACTAAGGTGACGACCAATGCCGGTACCTGGGCAAATCAGTTTGCTCCGTTGGTAAAGTTTGATCGTGCAGCACCGGATTATCCTGCTTCTGTAGAGACTGTATTGGCCAGCTCTGCTGCCGGAGGTAAGGTATGCGGTGGCGAACTTGCATTAACTGATGCTACAGCGCCTACAGCACCTGTATTTCCTACTTATTATGATGTACAGCAGCATCCGTCTGATACTGATAAGATATTTATAGAATACTGGTTTACTTACAAGCGTCAGGAGCCTTGTGCTGCAGGACAGGGAGGTCATGATTATGACTGGGAGCATATCGTACTTCAGGTAAAGAAATCTACACAAAAAATCTTAACAGTAACTTATTTTCAGCATGGTGGCTGGTATACAAAAGACTGGAGGAATAAAGCTATAGGAACAAGAGTTGTGGGCTATGTAGGTAAAAAAGCACACGGTATGTATCATAACTCACGTTCTTCGAGCTTCTTTGGGTATGAGTGCACGTATTACGGAGACTACAGAAATCCTGCTGATGCCGGAGATGAGTATGGAACATGGAACAATCTTGTAGCTATGTCTTGTGAAAAAACCGAATTCAATTTTAGCGGTAACTGGGGAGCTTCAGGTAAAGGTCCGTTATTCCGTACACGTGATTTCTGGAACTTTGCTGCATGCAAAGGTACTGATGGATTATTTGGTACCGATGGCTGCAGTCAGTGTGATTTTGGTAACAGTGTTACTATAGGAAGCATAAACTAAATAAAAGATTTATACTACGGCCTGATTCAATATTTTATACTTAAGCCGCCCTTTTGGGTGGCTTTTTTATTGCCTTTTTTACAATTAACAATTTGATAACCTAGTTTAATGGTATTTAAAAGGTATTGCGGGTACTTAATGTCAACAGGTTAAAGAAGATTATTTACCCACGGCCCACTAATTAGCCTGAATAATAAATTAAAACAAAGAAAATAAAAAGGTAATATATATTGCCCTGCTGTTTATTGAGCAGGATAAGACAATATGTGTTTTGCAGTAAATAAAATATTTATGCTTTAATAAAATGGTATAGCTATTTGCAGATGGTTATGCTGTTTTCTTTTTTATTAAAGCAGTGTAATATCAAACTTGATTTTGATGTGTTTGTTTAAGTTTACTAAAAATGAAAAGCCCCGCATTGCGGGGCTTTTATGCTTTTACTTACTAAAATCTTAGTGAGCAGCCTCTTCAGTGTGAGCTTCTTCAACTGGAGCAGCAGCAGTATCAACTGTAGCTTCTGGAGCAGCTTCAACTTCTGGAGTAGCTTCAACTTCTGGAGCAACTTCTTCAGTTTGAGGCTCAGTAGTTTCGTTTGCAGTTTCTTTACAAGAAACGAATGAAATCATAGCGATAACAGCTAGGCTTAAAACAACTTTTTTCATCTTACTAAATTATAAAGGTTAATTATTAATTCGGAGCAAAGATATAAATTTTTTGACACCACAAAATAAATCTTGCTAAATTTTTTAAAAATCTTTTATTACTGAAACCCAACATATTAAATACATCGTTTTCGGCATTATTGCTAAGATTTGTCTATTGAGCCCTTAGAAATATTCCTAAAAATTATCTAAGGGTATAAACAAGCTTTTTGTAAGGTTAACCCGAACCCTTATTTTTTCTTATTTTTTACTATTTCCATCTCATCTATAAGGCGGGTACAACCTGCATATTTGTCAATAATAAACAATACATAACGCATGTCTACCATTATATTTCTACATATAGAAGGGTCATAATAAATATCGCTCATAGTACCTTCCCATACGCGGTCAAAGTTTAATCCTATAAGGTTACCTCTGGCATCTATGGCAGGGCTGCCTGAGTTACCACCGGTTGTATGGTTTGTACCTATAAAGCAAACCGGCATTTTTCCGTTATCACCATATTGGCCATAATCTTTTTTATTATAAAGGTCTATAAGTTTTTTAGGAACGTCAAATTCATAATCTCCCGGCACATATTTTTCCATAACACCGTCAAGGTAGGTTACAGGCTCATAGTAAACGGCATCTCTTGGAGCATATCCTTTTACTTTACCATATGTTACCCTTAGTGTGCTGTTAGCATCAGGGAAGATTCTGGCATCTTTAGGGCTTAGCTCAAGAATACCTTTCATATAAGTGCGTTGTAAAGCCTCAATTTCTAAATTGATTTCCTCATACTTAGGATTAACATAAGTAAGGAAAGAGTCAGACATTGCTTTTACAAGCTGGAAGCCTTTATCGTTATTAAGTTTTTCTATAACCGTTTTGGCATCGCCGCTTAAAAGTTCCTGTAATCCTTCGTAGCTTGTTAGCTTAGACTCGCTGTAAATGTTTTTGGTAAGTACTTTGTAGTCGGCATTAATAAGTCCTGCCGGAACAAACTGCTGTGGCGATTTAGTTGCATACAGTTCGATAAGCTTCTCAAAAACCTTCTCATCTACATTTTTATTAAAGTCTTTGTAAGTGCCCTCAAGAGAAGCGATGGTATTTCCTTTACGGTCGTTGAAAGCCTGCTCACCTCTAGTATTATATACCTGCTCCAGTTGGTATAGCCTAAAGCCTATAGTAAGCAGTTCCGTATTTCTTAAAACTACTTCAAAAAAGTAATCCCTGCTAAGTGCATAAGGAGCAATCTCGTTATATTTTGCTTCAAATTGGTTGAACAGGTTTCCGTATTCACTTTGTTTGCCTGCTTTGTTTACTTCTTTAAGGAAGTTTTTCTCGTAGTCTTTTTTAATTGCAACTGCATTGGTTTTTTCAAGCCCCTGCGATTCACCTATCCATTTTTTCCAATAGTTGGCAATACGTGCATATTTAGCTGCATACTGTATTTTAATGGCAGGATCCCTTCTCATAAAGCTGTCGGTAACTTTAAGTGCAGCATCCCTCACTTCGATTTTAGCAGGATTAAGGCTGGTTAATATTTGCTCAACCGCTACAGAAGGAAGGTATTCTGTAGTTCTGCCCGGATAACCGAATACAAGTGTAAAATCATTTTCTTCTATACCTCCTATAGATACAGGAAAGTAATGTTTTGGTTTGTAAGGAACATTGTCCTTGGAGTAAGGAGCCGGACGATTATTCTTGTCGGCATATATCCTGAAGATTGAAAAATCTCCGGTATGTCTTGGCCATACCCAGTTATCAGTATCAGATCCGAATTTACCCACAGATGAAGGCGGTGCACCTACAAGGCGAACATCCGGATACGATTCCACTACAAAAAGCATATATTGGTTGCCTTCATAAAAAGTACGTATCCTGTTTTCCTGCCATGATTCTTTAGGCAGGGTTTTGGTAAGGTTGTTAATGTTTTCCTGTATTTTTTGCTGCTTCGCCTCTTCACTTGTTATAGAAGCCGTGCCGTCAAGTACTTTTGTGGTAACGTCTTCTATCCTTACTATAAAGGTAACCTCCAGGTCGGCATTAGGAAGCTCTTCTTCCATAGACATCGCCCAAAAACCATCGGTAAGGTAATCGTGCTCTACTGTAGAGTGCGACTGGATTTCTCCATAACCACAATGGTGGTTGGTTAACAGAAGTCCCTGAGATGAAATAACCTCTGATGTACATCCGCCGTTAAATTGCGGAACGGCATCTTTAAGGCTGGAATGGTTAACGTCATAAATGTCTGAAGCCGACATTTTCATGCCCAGGCTCTTCATTTCTTTTTCGTTCATTCCTTTAAGCAGGGATGGTATCCACATGCCTCCCTGTTGTGCATAGGCAGGGATTACCAGTAAAAGGACAAGCAGTCTTAAAAATTTCATAGTGTATTGTAAAAAAGTTTGTGCCCGCAAGTTACAATTTTTGCACAAAATAATGCTACAAGGGCTTTTTGTTTGCCATTTGTGTTATATCTTTCAGTATTATTAGCAATACTTTAAAATGTCACAAAAACTGATTGCACATATAAAAAGGTTCGTCCAGCTGACGGATGAGGAGAAGAAAATCCTGGAGGATTATGTGCAGACAGAACAATATGGTAAGAAAGAACATTTGCTCGAGGCAGGAGAGGTATGTTCTAAAAAATACTTTGTGGTAAACGGAATATTGCGAATGTACAACCTTAATGAAAAGGGAGTGGAGCAGGTAATACATTTTGCTATAGAAGGCTGGTGGGTTACCGATTTTTTTAGCTATAACAGCGGAAAGCCATCTCGGGTGAGCCTGCAGGCCGTTGAGGAAGCAGAAGTGACTGTGATTGACGCATCGTTAGAAAATGAATTGTTGGCTAAAGTCCCTAAGCTGGAAAGCTACTTTAGGCAGGTGTTGGAAAGGGCTTATGCAGCTTCCCTCATGCGTACTCATTATATATTTAATCTTTCTGCAGAGGAACGTTATCGTAGCTTTGCAGCAACCTATCCCGACTTTGTTCAGCGTGTTCCTCAATATCTGTTGGCTTCATATCTGGGTTTCACACCTGAATTTTTGAGTAAGGTAAGGGCTAAAAAAGAGTAGCTGTGTTTTATTAATCTACATTAAGTTTTTTGTGATGCCTGTGTTTGAACTTTGTATCAACAAATTAAAACACAATTATCATGAAAACAAGAATGAAATTACTCGAAGTTGTGCCGGAAGCCTATAAAGCCATGTTTGGATTAGAAAAATACATAAACGGTACAGAATTATCTAAGACCCACAAGCATCTTATAAAAATAAGGGCGTCACAAATTAACGGCTGTGCTTTTTGTATTAATATGCATACCGAAGAGGCCAGAAAAGATGGTGAAACCGAAAAAAGGATCTATGCGCTTAACGCGTGGTGGGATACCAACTATTTTATTGCCGAAGAAAGGGCCTTATTAGCTTTAACGGAAGAAGTGACCAGGATAACTGGAAAAGTATCTGATGAGACTTATGAAAATGCAGTAAATCTGTTAGGAGAGAGCTATACTGCAGTTGCTATTATGGCAATAGTAGCTATTAACGGATGGAACCGTATGTCTATTTCTACTCACTTAATGCCGGAATAATTACTTACCTAATTTATTGTTCCATTCCGATTGCAGCGATAGCGGAACAGAGGAATCTATTTGTGAGATTTCTCCGCTTCACTTCGTTACGGTCGAAATGGAACATTATTTTTTTACCGTAAGCTTCATGAGCTTGCGGTTATGTACTGTAAAGTCTTTAGAGAGGTATAGTTTTTGGGCTATCATGTTATGGCCTTCAATTTCAAGGTAAATAACATTTATAGCCAAATCAAGTGCCTGGTCGTGAATAAAATCTACCGTTTGTTTACCTATACCCTTACCCCGCCCTTTAGGGGAGATGTAAAGCTCATCTAAAAAAGCAATGCGTCCTTTGTATTCGAAGCTGAAAACAAAGGTGAGTATAACATAGCCTATAATTGTGTCATTATCCAGAATTAGCCAGCCCCTGCCTAAACCTTCATTTTCAATAAACTCTCTAAGAAGTGATTTTGAAACAACAGGGTCTATAGGATAATTATCTATGGCATAAAAATCCTGCATCATTGCTACAGTACGGTCAATATAATTAGTCCTAATGGGCTTAAAAGTAATTGGCATCAGTTATTGATGTTGCTTATAATACGGTCTACAGCACCACGGTTCATGTGAACAAAAGTGCCTGCAATATGACCTTTTTCATTCCTGAAATCATCATCATAAATAAGAGATGAAAGTGTTTCTTCCATTTCCTTTTTGTCCTTCACGGCAATGCATCCGCCCATGTGTATCATGGCTATGGCCTCGGGGAACTTCTCATGATTTGGCCCTATAACGATAGGAATGCCAAATGCTGCGGGCTCTAATATATTGTGAAGCCCTGATGTGCCAAAACCACCACCTACATAAGCAAAATCAGCATAGCTATATATCTTGCTCAATATTCCAATGGTGTCAGCGATAAATACCTCATATTCGGCCAGGTTCTTGCCTTCCTTTTCAGAAAACAGCACTGTTTTTTTGGTAATGCTGTTTTTAAGCTGCTCAATCTGCTCTGCTTTAATGTTGTGCGGAGCTATTATAAATTTAGTGTTATTTGACGAGTTTATAAAATCAATGAACATACTTTCGTCTTTAGGCCATGAACTGCCCGCAACCATAGTGATTTTGTTGTTTTTAAACTCTTCTATAAAAGGTAGTGTATTATCTCGTTCAAGTATTTCGCTAACCCTGTCAAAGCGGGTATCGCCACTAATGGATACATTATGGAAACCGATGTTTTGAAGAAGCTCCTTCGAGCTGTTATCCTGAACAAAAAACTGTGTAAAAGTTTTTAATGCCTTGCGGTAAAAACCACCATACCATTTAAAGAACACCTGTTTTTTTCTCATTAACCCTGAGATAAGATAAGTGGGCGTGCCTGCTTTTTTAAGTTCCTTTAGGTAATTAGGCCAGTATTCATATTTAATAAAGAAGGCCATTTCAGGGTGCACCTGTTTTATAAATCTTTTGGCGTTGCCGGCGGTATCCAGAGGAAGGTAAACCACAACATCGGCAGCTTTTGTGTTTTTACGTATCTCGTATCCCGAAGGCGAGAAGAACGTAAGTACAATTTTATGGTCAGGATATTGCTTTCTTATTTTTTCCATAACCGGGAGCCCCTGTTCGTATTCACCCAACGATGCTGAATGGAACCAGATAGTTTTATCCTGTTGCTGTATATGCTGTTTCAGAGTGCTGAAAACCGTTTTCCTGCCCTTAACAAAAAGACTGATCTTGTGGTTAAAAAGCGCAACGATTTTTAGTAGGAATCCAGTTAAAACGGTAAGCAGGTTGTACAGAAAAAACATAGTGAAAATATTGAGCTGCTAAATTAATACTTTATATTATTTTGATTGGCAGGCAGCCATTAAATTAGTAGTTTTGCTATGGCTTAAATTTAAAAGGCAAATGAAAAAAATACAGATGGTTGACCTTAAGGGTCAATATGATAAAATTAAAGATACAGTAAATAATTCTATTCAGGAAGTTTTAGACAATACAGCATATATAAACGGGCCTCAGGTACATGAGTTTCAAAAAAGCCTTCAGGATTACCTTGGTGTAAAGCATGTAATACCTTGTGCAAATGGTACCGATGCACTTCAAATTGCTATGATGGGGCTTGGCCTTAAACCGGGCGATGAGGTTATTACTGCCGACTTTACTTTTGCCGCTACGGTAGAGGTCATTGCATTACTGCAGTTAACCCCTGTACTGGTAGATGTTGAGCCGGATACTTTTAATATATCTATTGAGGCAATTCGCAACGCCGTTACTCCTAAAACAAAAGCTATTGTTCCTGTACACCTTTTTGGGCAGGCAGCAAACATGGAGCAGATTATGGCTATAGCAAAAGAGCATAACCTTTCTGTAATTGAAGATAATGCTCAGGCTATAGGTGCTAACTATAAATACAGCGACGGTTCTAAAAAGAAAGTTGGTGTAATAGGCGATGTGGCTTCTACATCATTCTTTCCATCTAAAAACCTTGGTTGCTATGGCGACGGAGGTGCTATTTTTACAAATAACGATGAGCTTGCCCATATAATAAGAGGTGTTGTTAACCACGGTATGTATGTGCGTTACCATCATGATGTGGTAGGTGTAAACTCAAGACTTGATAGTGTACAGGCTGCGGTTCTTAATGCTAAGCTTCCCTTACTTGATTCTTATAACGAAGCAAGACAGGCAGCAGCAGAAAAATATAATGCCGCTTTTGCAGGGCATGCCAGCATTGTTACTCCGGTAACAAAAGGGGATAAAGACAGCCACGTATTCCATCAGTACACATTAAGGATTCTTAACGGAGACAGGGATGGTTTAATGAAACACCTGCAAAGTAAAGATATTCCATGTGCCATATATTACCCGATACCACTGCACAAGCAAAAAGCATATCTTGACGAAAGGTATAATGAGGCTGATTTTACCGTAACCAATCAACTGGTTAATGAGGTACTTTCTTTACCAATGCATACTGAGCTTGACGACGAACAGATTAAATTTATAACAGACAGCATTTTAGAATATTTGACATAACAGCCAACAAATGAGAATGAAAATACTTGTAACGGGAGGCTTAGGCTTTATAGGTTCGCATACTGTAGTAGAACTCCAAAAGGAAGGTTTTGATGTAGTGGTTATTGATGATCTTTCCAACTCATCTGTTGATGTGCTTGAAGGTATTGAGGCCATAACCGGAAAAAAACCGGAGTTTGAACAGATAGACCTTAGGGAAAAGCAGGCAGTAAAAGACTTTTTTAAGAAGTATGCCGATGTTACAGGAATTATTCATTTTGCAGCTTCTAAAGCGGTTGGTGAGAGTGTTGAAAATCCGTTGCTTTATTATGAGAACAATATAGCTTCGCTGGTATATATTTTACAGGAACTTCAAAAGAAAGAAGAGTCTTATTTTATTTTCAGTTCTTCATGTACAGTATATGGTCAGGCAGAGAAAATGCCTATTACCGAAGAGGCTCCTATACAGGCAGCGATGTCGCCTTATGGTAATACCAAACAAATAGGAGAGGAGATTATAAGTGACGTTTCAAAAGTGAGCAGCATAAATTCAATTCTGTTACGTTATTTTAATCCCGTAGGGTCTCACCCTTCTGGTAATATAGGGGAGTTGCCATTAGGTGTGCCATTAAACCTGGTTCCGTTTATTACTCAAACTGCCATTGGTATAAGAGAGCAGCTTTCGGTTTTTGGTAATGATTACCCAACGCCGGACGGAACCTGTATAAGAGACTATATACACGTAGTAGATTTGGCAAAAGCACACGTTACAGCTTTACAACGCCTTATTGGGAAAAAGAATCTGGAGAAAGTGGAAGTATTTAACCTGGGTACAGGTAAAGGAAACTCGGTTCTTGAGGTTATTAATGCCTTTGAAAGGGTAACCGGACAAAAATTGAATTATAAAATTGTAGGGCGAAGGGCAGGAGATGTTATTGAAGCTTATGCCGATACAACAAAAGCAAATAACGTTTTGGGCTGGAAGGCACAGTTGTCACTTGATGATGCACTGGCATCGGCCTGGAAATGGGAACAGAAAATAAGGGGTAAATAACCCCTTATTTTTTTATCCTTATTTTCCATACCATTTCAAAGCTTATGGTATGTTGGTATAATAATTCGGTTTGAGGATATACACTTAACAGAGTAGGGTTGTAAATAAAACCTACGTGAAAAGTTTTTCCAAAGTCATAGTAAGCGTTAAAAGACAATCCGATGTTTTTACTTTTTTCGGTTTTGTCCTTTTCATTAGTATAATTATCATCACCATAATTATAATGCCATCTGTTGTAGGTGTAACTAAGCCCGTATCCCAGACTAAAACGCTTTAGCTGATAATTATCCGTAAGGGTAGTATACACGGAAGTAAAATTTTCAACGTCGCCATCATTCGTTATGGGGACAGGGAAAGGTAGAGCGAAGTTTGTAATTCCTCCTACGTTAAGTTTTACGAATTTATTGTTTTTGTAAAAATATTCTATACCTGTACTTATACCAAAAAAACCAAGTCCTCTTTGTATTCCTTCACCTTCGGGTTGAAAAAGAAATCCGTTTACATAGGGCATGGATATATCAATGTTTATGCTGTTTTTGTTCCAAATGATATCTCGTTTTTTTCTTTGAGGTAACTTTATGGCCTTGCCAAGAGTGTCGTTAATGTCTAAAAAAAGTTCGTTACCATAATAGAAACCTTTTTGACTCACAACATCTACCAATAAACTTTCAGGATATAATGGGGTGACGATGAGGTTAAACGCATAGGCTTTAGATGTTAATCTGGACTTGGCTTTGTAAACCCTGCTAATAGTATCATAATTCAGGGTTATTTCAAGTGGTTTAATACTGCGTTTTACCTTAACCTCGGCAGGTATTGTGTAAGTGCTGTCATAAATCTTTACGGTGGCGTTTTGAGCATTGGTGCTTACCTTTAACGGATAGGTTCTTTTGTTTGTAATTGTTGCGCAAGAGGTAATGCTTAGCAGTACTATTACAGCCAATAATTTTTTCATAGTTGGTGTTTTGCTAATAAGATTAGCAATACTATAAAAGGTTGCGTTTCCTATTATTAAGGGAGTGTTATTTTAATGTCGGGATTTATTTTTAAAACAGCTTCTATAAAAGTGTCATTGGTTTCCGGACTGATGTAAATATCATCAAATTTGTTATACTTTATAATGAGTCCCTTGGTTGCCAGTGCCGGTTTAAAACCTACATACATGGTCTTGCCTTTTACAATTTCATGTATGTTGTTTATCTCTATTTTACCATTAATAAAACCGCATTTGTAAATTATATAAGAAGGTGTAACTATATAGTGTGTAGTAGCCATTCCTCCAAGAAAGATTAAAATAATAAGGCTGATGATATACAAGGGGATAAGACTTATTGAAAATCCTTCTTCCAGATATTCCTGTATACAGGCAAAAATTATGATAACCGCTGTAAAAGCGAATATTAGGTAAGAGAAAATGTTTTTTCGGCTTTTGAATTTCATAAAAACTAAAATAAAAAATCCCCCGCAATTGCAGGGGATCAGTTGTATTTATTTTTTATGCTGAAGCAGTCTCGGCTTCTTTGTTTATCTTTTTAACAAGACCCTGTAACACATTACCCGGTCCAACCTCTGTAAACAGGGTAGCACCATCGGCAATCATGTTTTGTACACTTTGAGTCCATTTTACAGGAGCCGTAAGCTGAATAATAAGGTTTTGCTTAATCTCATCAGGATTGCTTACTGCTGTAGCGGGTACGTTTTGGTATACAGGACATACCGGAGCAGAGAAAACAGTCTTCTCAATAGCAGCGGCAAGTTCTTCTCTTGCAGGTTCCATCATAGGAGAGTGGAAAGCACCACCTACAGGCAGGATTAATGCTCTTTTTGCTCCAGCAGCTTTTAAAGCTTCACAAGCTCTTTCTACAGCCGAAGTTTCACCTGAAATAACAAGCTGACCCGGGCAGTTGTAGTTTGCAGCCACAACAACACCTTCAGTCTGTTCACAAATGTCTTCAACAATTTTATCTTCAAGGCCTAATACAGCAGCCATTGTACTTGGAGTGATCTCACAAGCTTTTTGCATTGCCATGGCACGTTGTGATACCAGTTTAAGTCCGTCTTCAAAAGTAAGTGCCCCTGCAGCTACAAGTGCAGAAAATTCACCTAAAGAGTGTCCGGCAACCATTTCCGGCTTAAAGCTGTCTCCTAAGGTTTTCGCCAAAATAACCGAATGTAAGAAAACGGCAGGCTGTGTTACTTTAGTTTCCTTAAGTTCCTCTGCAGTACCTTCAAACATGATGTCTGTAATACGGAAACCTAATATATCGTTGGCTTTTTCAAATAATTCCTTTGCTTGGGGAGAGTTTTCATAAAGCTCTTTACCCATTCCTGTAAACTGGGCACCCTGTCCCGGAAATACATATGCTTTCATTTTGTTCTCAGTTTAGTTTTGTTGCACAAAAATAGGATTTTTTCAGGACTATGCTATACAATAAAAAAACCGCCCCGATGGAGGAGGGGGCGGCTCACGCTAACCTAACCAAACTTCTGTAAAATTACAGAACGAAATAGGGGTTTTTAACCGGTTGCAAATGATTAAGCTTCGGGCTTTGCTGTAAAGATTCCTCACTAAACTCATCTCTATATTCATTTACCATTTGCAGGAGGTTTTGCTCTATAGTGTTTGAAATTGCAATCATAGGTGTATCTGTAGGTCTGTTCTCAAACGGATCCTGCAGGTGTATGGCCATTTTTTCTATTAAGAAGAAAGCAGCACCAATAGTAGTAACAAGAGGTATTTGCAGCCATCCTAAAAGATCGGTTAAGCCAAACGGAAGCAGCGTAAGGAACAGTATTAATGTAAAGCGTATATACATACTGTATGTGGTAGGGAATACCGTGTTTTTAATACGCTCACATTTACCCATACTGTCACATAAACGGCTCAGTGTATTGTCTATCTCTACCTGTTGGTATACATTTATCCTTTCCTCGTTGTTCGCTTTTTTAAGCTCTTTGGCATGTAGTAATAACAATGCGTTAGGAACATGCTTGTGTTTCTTTACAAAGCGGTATTCCTCTTCGCTAAGCAATGAACGTATAGGTTTAACGGCATCTTTACCTCTTAAGGACTGCCCCAGGCTGTAACACCATGCCGCCTGCCTTTTGGCAAAACGTTCTTTAAAGTCATTTGCCTCAACAGAAAAATCGGGGTCTTTGTAAAACCCTATTACCTGCCTTATCAATGTTCTTGAATCGTTTACGATAGCACCCCAAACAATACGGGCTTCCCACCAACGGTCGTAAGCCTGATTGGATTTAAAGGCTAAAAGCAGGGATATAATTGTACCTACAATAGTAGGTACCGCAATAGGTATATCTATGGAAAGGGCGTGATAATAATGATGTACCAGCTCAAACCCTACAGTATATAAAAGTATAAGGATAAGTTCTACTCTAATCTTACCCATTACATACTTCATTGGTATTTTTTTCTTTAACAGCATAATTTCTGAATTTTATGTTGAAGCTTCGGCATATACCGAAAGGACAGGTAAACCAAGATTATGATTTACAGGTTGTGCTTTTCGGTTCAGACTTCTCTTGGTAGATTTTCTGGCTTCAATAAGTATGTCAATATTATTTTTGGAAATGGTTTCCGTAATCTGGGCGGCCATATCTTCGAGACTTTCCTCAATCCTGGCCTGGCTTACTATTTTAAATGAAAATTGTTCACTTATAATCTTCTGAATGTCATTTATACCAAACTCTATTTTAGAGTGTTCTAAATACAGTGCTTTATTAAAATCGTTTTCTTCCGGGTTATTACCCAAATGAAGCAGCGGATATTTACTGTTTAACAGCAACTGTATACAATAGGAATGAAGGCTGTTTTTTTCTGCCTTATAGGAAGGAGTAAGGATTACCAGGTCTGTGGCAAGGTATTCCATTAAGTTTTTTAATAAAGGTCCCGAAATACCGCATTGATTATGTATTATCAGCCTGCAATTATCAGCAGTTGCTACGGTTTCCCTGCATTTTTGAAGAATTTTAGTTTGCGCAATTGTATAGTTAGGAGAGGTCTCTCTTAAAAAATGAGAGGCAGAATAAGTGTCGGGTATTTTTTGGAGTAACATAAGCACTATGCTGCAGTTTTTTCCCGTAGCATATTTAACTGCTGTTTTTACAGCGGTTAATGTATCATCTTCAATCGTTGTTGGGATTATAATGTTTTTCATAATGCATAAATCTTATAGTTTATACATACAAAACAACAGCCCTAAACTTAGAAGGGATTTAGAATAACATTAGAATTTCCTAAGAATTAAAATTAGAATTTTTAATGTTGGAGATTGTAAATACAATATTTACTACGGTACCTTTTCCGGGTTCAGACTGAATAATCAGCTCGCCGCCATGCATTCGGATAATTTTCATGGCCAATGGCAGCCCTAATCCGTAGCCTGCATATTTTGAGGCAGCCTTTTTACCCCTAAAGAAAGGTTCATAGAGATAAGGTATATCTTCGGGAGGTATACCGATTCCGATATCGGTTATACTTATGGTAATAGCCTCTTTATCGGCTTTGAGGCTTACAAATACCTCTTCATTATCAGAATATTTTACACCGTTTGTAATAATGTTTCCAATGGCAAGCTCCAGTAAAGGCCTGTTGCATGGCAATACCAACAGAGAATCGTCTTCCGGTATGTTTTTAAGATTGATGGTAACCCTGTTTTGCGGATATATTTTATCAATATCACACTTAACATCCATGAGCACCTCATCTATGCGTGCAATGTCCTGAACCTGCTTTTTGCCGTCATACCCCGTTTGGGTAAGTTTTAATAAGCTTTCGGTAAGGTTACCCAGTCGGCTGGCCTGCTTATTGATATTTTCTAATGTAGTGATATATTCTTCGGCTTCCCTTTCTTTTAATAATGCAATCTCGGTTTCGGCTATAATAGTAGTTATAGGTGTCTTCAGTTCATGGGAAGCATTATTGATAAAATTGGCCTGAATCTCAAAAGATGTTTCCAACCTGTCAAGCATATCATTAAAGGTGCGGGTGAGATCCGCAATTTCGTCCGAGTCTTTTATGTCCGGCAGGCGGTTGTGCAGATTAGAAGCACTAATACGCTTAACTTCTTTATTAATTCTCGAAACAGGATTAATAAACCTTGCGGCAAGAAATCGGCCAAAGAAATAAGCTATAATAATAAAGGCAAGTCCGCCAAAAATAAGTATCCGGGTTATATATATCAAGCTGGTATTACCTCTTCTGTCGCGCGCGGTAACTATAACCATATAACGCTGTCCCGATTCATTAAAAATCTGAGCATAATAGTATTGATGATCGCTGTCTACAGTCCATCCCGACTGTTCTCTCATTACTTCTGCATAAAACTCCGGCGGAAGGTTAAGTTCAGTATTGTATTCAAAGGTGTTTTCTCCGTTTACCTTAAGTACAAAATCATTTTCGTTGATAAGCTCTTCGAGACCATTAGCTTTAAGGTTCTTGTAGTAAGCTGCCTTAACGGGATCATGCTGGTAATGGATAGAAGCGACAATCTTTGCCCTGTCCTGAAGCCTTTTTAAAAAATAGTATTGGTTGTTTTGTTTAAAAAGAAAAAACACGAGTAGGCACAATGCCAGTGTGCTTACTCCCGAAAGAACAATATAAGTAACGGTAATTTTCTTTTTAATCTGCATTGTTTAGGGCTTTAAAACATAACCAAGGCCTTTAATGGTATGTATAAGCTTAACCGAATAAGGCTTGTCAATCTTTTTTCTAAGGTAATTTATGTATACGTCAACAACATTGGTGTTCATATCAAAATTTATATTCCAAACATTATCCAGTATCTTTTCGCGAGATAGTGTAATACCTGTATTCTTCGCGAGATAGTATAAAAGTTTAAACTCCTTTGCGGTAAGAGATATCAGTTCACCCTCACGTTTTACTGTTTTTGCCTTTCGGTCAATCTCAAGGTTATCTATAGTAATAATCTCGGCTGGTTTCTGTTCCTGTCCGGCTCTTCGTGCGAGTGCATTAATTCGTGCTTCGAGTTCGGTAAACTTAAAAGGCTTTGCCATGTAATCATCGGCACCTGCATTAAGTCCTGTAACAATGTTTTCGCTGCTTCCTAAGGCGGTAAGCATTAAAATGGGAACAAAGTTACCGACAGCCCTTAGTCTCCTGCAAATTTCAATGCCGTTAATATCAGGTAGCATAAGGTCTAATACTACAACATCAAAATGATTATTATTAATCATTTCCAACGCGGTAGTACCATCCATGGCAGCGCTCACATCATAATTTTTTTCTGAGAGGCCTTTACGGATAACCGATAAAAGTTGAGGTTCATCTTCTACTATAAGCAGCTTCATACTTGCAAGGGCATTTATACAAAAGTAAGAATTGAAATCTTAAATAATTGCAAATAACTTTTAAGGCCGGATTTTTATCACATTTACAGTGAAATGGCTTTTGTATAGGCTAATGCTGAATTATCCCCCGAAAAATGTAACGTTTTAAAGGTAGATACTACTTATAAGGAAACAAACCAAATAACGATCATGAAAAGGACAGTCGCAGCAATATTTGTATTGCTAACAGGATTTTTAATTTTTTATATTGCACTACCGGTTATAAATTACAGGTTTACCGGATTTGCAGTTATACTTATATTCCTAATTCTTTTACTCAATTTACTTACTGCGAAAGCTTACACGACTAACAATAAGCTGAAGTTTAAATTTGGCAGCCTGCAAAAGATACTTTTCAGGATTGTACCAATACTTCTTATTTATGTTATTGTATTGCCTTTTGTAACAAGTGCACCTATATTTTACAATCAGTCTTATAGAGAACTGATAGGGGAGGTTAAAACAGGTAACGAGATGGCAAACCATATTGCACCTATAGCAATTAATAAGGTTAGGGTAGTAGATGAACAACTGGCATCTTTGTTAGGAGAAAAAATAATAGGTTCAGATCCTGCATTAGGCAGCAAAAGTGAGCTGGGTGAGTTTTTTATCCAAAAGGTAGGTGACGATTTATTTTGGGTAGCACCGCTATTACATTCAGGCTTTTTTAAATGGCTTAATAATACTGAGGGTACCGATGGTTATGTAATGGTATCTGCGACAAATGAGCGCGATGTGAGACTGGTGCAGCATCTGGACGGAAAGGATATTAAAATTAAGTATCAGCCTGAGGCTTTCTTTGGGAGCAGGGTAGACAGGTATGCTTATTTTAATGGTTATGCTACTACAGGACTTACCAATTTTACTTTTGAGGTTGATGATACAGGCAAACCATTTTGGGTAGCAACAAAGTATAAAAAGAGAATAGGGTTTTCCGGCAATGATGCCGATGGCGTGGTTGTTATTGATGCACAGACAGGCGATTTAAAAGAGTATGACATAGCTAATGCCCCGGTATGGATTGACAGAATACAGCCTATATCTTTTGTAATTGATCAGCTTTCCGATTGGGGGGAGTATGTTCATGGTTACTGGAACTGGAGTAATGAAGACAAGCTTATGATTACCGAGGATCTTACTTTGGTTTATGGTAAAGACGGTCGCCCTTACTGGTATACGGGAGTATCGTCTGTAGGGAAGGATGAGTCGGCAGTAGGATTCGTACTGGTAGATACCCGTACTAAAGAAACTACTTTCTATAAGCAAAGTGGTGCAACGGAGTATGCAGCACAAAAATCGGCCGAAGGTAAGGTTCAGGAAAAACGTTACCACGCCTCACTGCCTGTTCCTTACACTATTAACGGTATACCAACCTATGTTATGACCTTGAAAGATGGTGGCGGACTGGTAAAAATGTATGCTATGGTTGCTATTGGCGATTATACCATAGTGGGAGTGGGTAATACCATGTCTGAAGCTCTTATGGCTTACAAGAATGTATATAATATGTCCGGTAACAGGATAAACCCAGATGCGGTAGATACCCGAACAAATCTTAGTACTACAGTGACGAGGATACAGAGTGATATTAAAAACGGTAACAGTTTTTATTACTTTACCGTTAATGGCAGTCCTAAAATATTTATAGGCTCGTCACAATTGTCTAATGAGCTTCCTGTAACCAAAGAAGGTGACAGTATAAGCATATCTTTTGATAATGATGTGGAAGATGTAATAAACGTTTCTACTTTTGATAATCTCAAGTTGGGAATTAAGAAATAAAAAAGGCCGGGTTTACCCGGCCTTTTTTATTGTTGTATTTTTTATGCATTTACTTTTACTAATGCAGCGGCTGCAATAGCTTTTTCAACTATAGTTTCTACCGAAGTATCAGTATTGTCATACGTTAGTGCAACACCCATCCTGCGGTAAGGACGTGATGTTGGTTTACCAAATAACCTGAAATCAGTTTTAGGTAAAGCAGCAATCTTTTCCACTCCGCTATAGGTAGGACTATTGCTGTTTTCCGAAGCAAGTATCACGGCACTTGCACCGTTTCTCTCCAACGTGATTTTGGCTATTGGTAAGCTTAATATTGCTCTTAAGTGCAGTTCAAACTCATTAAAGTTTTGAGTCCCTGCCAGTGTTACCATGCCTGTGTCGTGTGGCCTTGGTGATAGTTCAGAGAAGTAAACTCCTTCATCCGTAAGGAAAAACTCCACACCAAATATTCCTGCTCCGCCTAAAGCTTCGGTAACTTTGCGAGCCATATCCTGAGCTTCTGCAATATCCTTATCGCTAACTCTTGCAGGCTGCCAGCTTTCCTGGTAGTCACCACGTTCCTGTCTGTGGCCTATTGGAGCGCAAAACAGGGTAGGGTTATTGTTTTGGGTAACGGTAAGTAATGTAATTTCGGAATGGAAGTTTACGAAAGCTTCAACAATAACTTCTACTACATCACCACGGGAACCTTCTACAGCATATTTCCATGCTTTTTCAATATCCTCATGTGTTTTAATGGTAGACTGCCCTTTACCTGAAGAGGACATAAGCGGCTTTACCACACATGGCATACCTACTTCGCTTACAGCTTTCTCAAGCTCTTCGGCAGAAGTTGCATAACGGTAATTAGCCGTACGCAGGCCAAGGTCTTTTGCTGCAAGGTCACGTATTGCTTTACGGTTCATGGTAAAGTTAGCCGCCTTTGCAGATGGCACTACAGTAACGCCCTGCTTTTCATAATCGTAAAAACGCTCTGTTCTTATCGCTTCAATTTCAGGAACTATAAAATCAGTATTGTGTTTTGCTACAACCGCATCAAGTGCTGAGCCATCAAGCATATTGATAACCTCAAAACCGTCGGCTACCTGCATGGCAGGAGCGCCTTCGTAGCTGTCTACAGCTATTACAGTCTGGCCAATACGCTGTGCTGCAATTACAAATTCTTTACCTAATTCTCCTGAGCCTAATAAAAGTATTTTTTTCTGCATATTCCTTATAATGTACTATATAATCAAAAAGCCCTGCTTTAGGCAGGGCAGTATTTTGTATTAAGCAAGTGCTTCTTTAATTCTTCGTAAAGCTTCAATCAGTTGCTCTTCGCTTGTAGCATAAGAGAAACGGATACAGTTAGGGTTGCCAAATGCATCTCCTGTTACGGTAGCCACATTAGCATGCTCTAACAGGTACATAGAGAAATCGTCTGCATTTTTAATTTCCACTCCGTTTAATGTTTTACCAAAGTAGTAAGATACGTCAGGGAAAACATAAAATGCACCTTCCGGGACGTTTAATTTAAAGCCCGGGATTTCCTGAGCAAGACCTATAACTAAATCCCTGCGCCTATGGAAAGCATCCACCATGTACTTAATAGCAGAAGAATCGGCATCTACAGCAGCAATGGTAGCACGCTGAGCGATACTGTTAGCACCACTTGTTACCTGTCCCTGTATTTTTGTACATGCTTTGGCAATAAACTCAGGAGCGCCTATGTACCCAATTCTCCATCCTGTCATGGCGAAAGCTTTTGCCACACCGTTTACGGTAATTGTTCTTTCCAGCATTCCAGGTATAGAACCTATACTGCAAAATGTACCTGAGTAGTTAATGTGCTCATAAATCTCATCAGATACAATGTATATGTTAGGGTATTTTTCTAATACTTTAGCGATAGCAGTAAGTTCCTCACGGCTGTAAACCGAACCACTTGGGTTACAAGGTGAGCTAAACCACATCATTTTTGTTTTAGGCGTAATAGCTGCCTCAAGCTGCTCTGCAGTCATTTTAAAATCAGTCTCTACCGAAGTAGGTACCTCAACCGGTACACCTCCGGAAAGCTTAACAATCTCTACATAGCTTACCCAGTATGGAGCAGGCAGCAATACCTCATCACCATCATTAAGCATTACCTGTGCAATGTTGTAAAGGGACTGTTTTGCACCTGTTGAAACAACAATTTGAGACGGTGTATAATCAAGACCGTTATCTCTTTTAAACTTACGGCAAATAGCTTCTTTAAGCTCAACATAACCGTCTACCGGTGTATAAGCGCTGTAGTTTTCGTCAATGGCTTTTTTAGCCGCTTCTTTAATAAAATCCGGAGTATTAAAATCCGGTTCGCCAAGGCTAAGGCTTATAATATCTTTTCCCTGTGCTTTTAGCTCTCTGGCTTTTGCTGCCATAGCAAGCGTTTGTGAGGTAGACAGATTATTGATCCTGTCAGAAAGCTGATTCATCGTCGTACTGTGTTTAATTGACTTAAAATTATTAATTTAATGCGGGTTTCATGCCCAGCTCTTTTAGATGCTTAAAGTGTGCCGCTATGGCGCTGCGCATGGTTTTAAACTCATGGTAAGGCAGGTTGTGCTCTTTAGCGGTTTGTTTCACGATTTTTGCAATAGCACCATAGTGAATATGGCTTATGTTTGGAAAAATGTGATGTTCTATCTGGTGGTTTAATCCTCCGGTAAACCAGTTTACAATTTTGTTTTTAGGAGCAAAATTGGCAGTTGTATAAAGCTGGTGTATTGCCCATGTGTTTTCTATCTCACCGTTTTCACCCGGTATAGGGTTGTCGGTTTCTTCAACAACGTGTGCCAATTGGAAAACCACGCTTAAAATAAGTCCGGCAGTATAGTGCATTACAAAAAAGCCTATAAGTACTTTCCACCATGTAATGCCTAAAATCATAGGAATGGCAAGCCATACCACAACATAAATAAGTTTTGTTACTACCAGTACCGTCCATTGTTTAACCGGACTCTGGAATTTACCGTAAGAAAGGCCTTTTTTAATATACCTTCTCATTTGTTTTATATCGGTTGTAATAGCCCAGTTAAAAGTAAGCAGTCCGTAAAGGAAAATGGAATAGTAATGCTGAAATTTATGGAATCTTCTCCATTTTGCACTTTGTGAAAAACGTATTACCCTTCCGGCATCAAGATCCTCATCATGCCCGTGAATGTTAGTATACGTGTGGTGAAGTACATTGTGCTGTACCTGCCAGTTGTATACGTTTCCTGCAAGGATGTAAATACTGCCGCCCATAAAGTTATTTAACCACGATTTAGAAGAATAGGAGCCATGGTTACCGTCGTGCATTACATTCATGCCCACACCGGCCATACCTACTCCCATAACAATGGTTAAAAGGAACTGTGCCCAAACAGGCAGGTTAAGTGTCAGTATTAAAAAATAGGGAGCCAAAAACAGGGCAAACATTACGATTGCTTTTAGATGCAGCTGCCAGTTTCCGGTTTTTTTCAGGTTGTTTTCTTTAAAGTAGTCGTTTACGCGTTTGTTTAGAGTCCTGAAAAATTTTATTGAGTCGTTTTTAGAAAAAACGGGAGTGTTGATATTCATGTATTTATATTTCAAATCTAGAAGCTTCAAAGGTAATTATTAATGAGTAGCAAAACGAAAAAAATGATGTAAAAATTAGCGCTTAAAATGCTTACTTTTGCCTAAAATTAAAATTGATGGAGGAGATTGTTAGATATTTTCCGGATCTGACCGAAAAGCAAAAAGAACAATTCGCAAAACTGGAAGAACTTTATACCGAATGGAACGCAAAAATTAATGTGATTTCCAGAAAGGATATCGAGTCATTGTATACTAAACATGTATTACACTCACTTGGTATTGCTAAAGTTATGAAGTTTAAACCGGGTGCCGATGTGATGGACGTAGGGACTGGTGGAGGTTTTCCGGGAATACCGCTTGCAATACTTTTTCCTGAAACCAATTTCTATCTAATAGACGTAATTGCAAAAAAGATAAAGGTAGTTAACGAGGTAGCTGCCGGACTTGGACTTAAGAATGTAAAAGCCGAACAGATGCGCGCTGAAAAGATAAATAAGGAGTTTGACTTTATTGTGAGCCGTGCCGTTACCAATATGCCCGATTTTGTAAAGTGGGTTAGGGGTAAGGTGAAGAAAGACCAGAATCATGATTTGCCAAACGGTATCCTTTATCTAAAAGGAGGTGATCTTACCGAAGAGCTTTCTGTTTTTCAGAGAACTACGCTTTATGATCTTTCAGAGTTTTTTAATGATGAATTTTTTGAGACCAAAAAGGTGGTACACCTGGCAATGAAATATAAAATATAAATAAAAAAGGCTTCCGTTTCGGAAGCCTTTTTTTATGATGTTATCCTAAGAAAGGATATCTGTAATCTGTTGGCGGAACAAATGTTTCTTTAATTGTTCTTGGAGAAACCCAACGTAAAAGGTTAAGGATTGAACCTGCCTTGTCGTTAGTTCCAGATGCTCTTGCGCCACCAAAAGGCTGTTGTCCTACAACTGCACCTGTTGGCTTGTCGTTGATATAGAAGTTACCTGCGCAGTTTTCAAGCGCTTTTGTAGCCTGCTCTATAGCATAACGATCCTGACTGAAAATAGCTCCCGTTAAAGCGTATGGAGAAGTTTCGTCTACAAGTTTAAGGGTTTCTTCCCATTTAGCATCCTCATAAACATATATTGTAAGTACCGGGCCAAAAAGCTCAGTGTGCATAGTCTCATATTGAGGGTTTGTAGTTACAATAACTGTTGGCTCAATAAAGTAACCTACAGATTTATCATACTTACCACCTGCAATAATTTCGGCTTCAGGAGAGTTTTTAGCCGCATCAATATATTTTGCAAGCTTATCAAAAGAACCTTCGTGTATTACACATGTAATGAAGTTTGAAAGATTTTCCGGAGAACCCATTTTCATTGAAGCGATATCAGCAACAAGCTGGTCTTTTACAGCCGGCCATATTGACTGAGGGATATAAGCTCTTGAAGCTGCAGAACATTTTTGTCCCTGGAATTCAAAAGCACCTCTTGAAAGGCCTGTTGCTACCTGTGCAGGTATAGATGAAGGGTGAGCAAGAACGAAATCTTTACCTCCTGTTTCACCTACAATTCTTGGGTAGGTTTTGTAAATGCCTTTACCCATATTCTGACCTATTTTTGCCCAAATACCATTAAATACGGCTGTAGAACCTGTATAGTGTATTCCTGCAAAATCAGGGCTTTCTAAAAGTGTATCTGTAATCATAACAGGGTCACCGTGTACCATGTTTATTACACCGTCAGGTAATCCTGCAAGTTTAAATACTTCCATAATTACATTAGCGCTGTAAACCTGGGCGGCACTTGGTTTCCATACCACTACGTTACCCATTAGGGCAGGAGAGGCAGGAAGGTTACCTGCAATAGCAGTAAAGTTAAACGGAGTGATGGCATAAATGAAACCTTCCAGCGGACGGTGTTCCATTCTGTTCCATATACCGTCTGAAGATACAGGCTGTTCAGCATATATCTGTGTCATATATTCTACATTAAAACGCAGGAAGTCAATAAACTCACAAGCAGCATCAATTTCTGCCTGGTGAACTGTTTTAGCCTGAGCTATCATGGTAGCAGCGTTAATTTTTGCACGGTAAGGACCTGCTAAAAGCTCAGCTGCCTTAAGAAAGATAGAAGCTCTTTGCTCCCAAGCCATTGATGCCCATTTTTTGCGGGCTTCAAGTGCAGTTTCAATAGCTTTAACCACGTGCTCTTTTTCTGCTTCATGGTAAGTACCTACCGTTTTTTTGTGATCAAAAGGAGGGTTTATTGTTTTTGTCTTCCCTGTACGGATTTCTTCCGTACCAATATATAAAGGTACATCAACTATAGTGTTGTAAAGTTCTTTAAAAGTGGCCAGTACCTGCTCTCTTTCCGTAGTTCCGGGAGCATAAGATTTAACGGGTTCGTTAAAAGCCTCGGGTACGTTGTATATTCCTTTTGGCATAATAATTTATAATTTAAGCAATTAAAAAATTTTTAGTAATGCAAATATACGGAAATAATCTGCTGTTTAATTGCAAAAAAATCACTGATGAATGGGTATGCCTGAAAATACTTTAATTAAGGGCAAAAGGAGCGCTTAACCTGAAAGTAGGTATAATTACCCTGAAAGTTCGGGTAGAAGTAAAGTTAATCATATTGAAATAACCTCTCATGGCTCCAAAAGGAGAAGCCAAAAGACAGCCGGAACTGTAAGTGTGTTTTTCGCCCGGTTTTAAAACAGGTTTTTTGCCTATTACACCTTCGCCGTCTACAATTTCAATATCATTAAGGGAGTCGTAAATTTCCCAGTGGCGGGAATTTAACTGTACGGAATCTTTGCTTTGGTTTTCTATGGTTACCTCGTAAGTAAAGGCAAAATGAATCTTGTAGTTTTTAAAGTAAGTGCCTTCAAAACTAGTAGAAACCGAAATCTTTATGCCTCTTGTTATTTGTGTTACCATATGTTGCATAACCAAATTGCCTAACAAAAATACGAATTAATTATTGTTTTAGATTTATTTACGATATTAAATTATCAGAAAGAATTTTTTAACTAACTGATATTTAGTTTATAATATCTTCTGAATTGGCGTATCCGTAACCAATTACCCTATCATAACGTTCATTGTTCTCTCTGTAGTATACTAAAATGTTATAATCGTTCTCTGTTTGAAAAAAATTACCGTCTGGTGCATTTTTGCCGTCCACCTTTCCTTTGGCGTTGGCAGCAATATACATATAGTTGGTAAAGCCCTGTTTTATCATTACGGCTTTTTCATAGATGCCCGTTTTCTCGTTATACTCCATTTTGTATTCATCGGTCTTGGCATAATTATTAAACATGCCGCCTATATATATGTCTTCTTTTTCAAAGAAAGTGGGCGCCTCAAGTTTAAAGAATATCCATGCATAGTCTGACTCTAAGTTGACGTCGGTAACACTAAGGTTTATGTTGTTAGGGACAAAGTTTCCGTTTATATCGGGATAATAGGTGTATGGCTTGTTAGCTCGTGCCTCGTTGGTGTAGAGTGTGTTATTATATATCTCACCGCTGGTTACCCTTACAATATTGTTTACGGCATTCCGTATGTCCTTATTGTCAAAATAGAGGTATTCGTTACCTGCCCAAAACTGTGTTTCCTTATCATATCTGTATATAAGGTCGTTGCCTATAGTGTATTGTGGCTTAATATTGTATATGGCATTGTCAAACCTCCCATTTTGAAAGATTCCTACCTTTACATTCTGTAACGGCGTCTGGAAAATAAAGGCATTGGTCTTAATGGAGAAGTCCATGTTGTGTGCCTCATCCCTTTCGTTCATTCCTCTGGCTCTTTTTACCTGTAGGGGTACGGCCACCTTCTCTTCATACACTATAAAGCGTCTGGACAGTATAACTTCCCTATCTTCGTTAAGTATGTTAAGTATATAGTTTCCTGTTAGTCGTATTGAAGTAAACTTATTAGGGAAGGTTAATGTATAGTGCGAATAAATCTGTAGGGTGTTAAAAGAGTTTTGGTAAGTCTGTATGCGCTGTGTGTCAAAACCTGTAAGATATTCGTTAACCGTTAACTGAGACTTGGTCCAGTCGTAATTACAATGCGTAAGTGTATAGTAATAGTTGGCTTCATTGCCAAAAAGATCATCAAACACAAACTGGAAATTGTCTCCCAACCTAAAGAAAGGATATACGTTTTCTCCGTTTTTCATAAATGAAGCCGTCTTAATGTTATAAGGAGGGGCTACTTCCTGAAGCACCTGAGTTTGTGCTTTAGTTATATGTGGTAATTGTAAAAACAGAACTAGAAAAACAAGTCGTATATGTGCTTTAAGCATGTCTTAAATAATATTACTTAACGAGCGTAAATATAGGCAAATATATTATATACAAGCAGATAAGAGAAATTTAGGATTCTTAAAATTTATTTTAACACTTAGGGATTTGCTATAAATTATAGGCAATAAATCGTTATTTTTAAAGTTAATAAAAAATCAAACCAACTATATAATTGTATGAAACAGATTAGATTATGGATGTTTCTGGTAGCTGCACCTTTACTTGCCTCAGCACAGGACATCGACCTTAAAGGGGATTCTGCTATTCCGTTTGATCCCGCCGTAAGAACAGGAAAACTTAAAAACGGACTTACCTATTACATTAGAAAGAACGCCAAGCCGGAAAACAAGGTAGACCTTAGGCTTGTTATAAATGCGGGTTCTATTTTAGAGGAAGACGACCAGCAGGGGCTTGCTCACTTTATGGAGCATATGTGCTTTAACGGTACGAAACATTTTCCTAAAAACGAACTTGTAGATTACCTGCAAAGTATCGGGGTTAAATTCGGGCAGCACCTTAATGCCTATACCAGCTTTGATGAAACGGTCTATTTCCTGCCTATACCTTCGGATGATGCGGAAAAACTTGAAAAAGGATTCAGTATACTGGAAGACTGGGCATTTAACGCCGTGCTTACACCTGAAGAAATTGACAAAGAAAGAGGTGTTGTGCTGGAAGAGTACCGCCTTGGGCTTGGGGCAGACGACAGAATGATGAAGCAATTCATGCCAAAATTAATGTATAAATCACATTATGCAAATCGTTTGCCGATAGGTCAAAAGGAAATCCTTGAGAATTTTACTTATGATAAGATTAAAAACTTCTATAAAGACTGGTACAGGCCCGACCTAATGGCGGTTATTGTAGTGGGGGATATAGATGTTGATGCTATGGAAAAGAAGATAAAAGATCATTTCTCTTCTTATAAGAACCCTAAAAAAGAGCGCTCGAGAAAAACATTTGATGTTCCTAACCACGAGGAAACTTTTGTTTGTATAGAGACGGATAAGGAAGCTTCGGGTTCTCAGGTACAGGTACTTTATAAAGACTATACAGAGCCTAAGAAAATAGTGACTGTTAACGATTATAAAAGTAGTCTTGAAAGGTCATTGTTTGCCACAATGCTTAATAACAGGCTTGAAGAGATTAGGAATTCACCAAATCCGCCATTTACTTTCGGATACAGCTATCACGGTGGTGCTATGGTTAGGTCAAAAGAGGCTTATATGTCTTTTGCAATGACATCAGAAGATAAGCAGCTGGATGCCTTAAGGGTGCTTGTAGAGGAAAGCGAGAGGGTAAGGAAATATGGCTTCTCTCAAAGCGAGCTGGAAAGGGCTAAGACAGAAAGACTTGCTTATCTGGAGAAAAGTTATAACGAGAGAGATAAAACCTATTCTTCACGTTTTGTAAGTGAATATCAGTCTAATTTTCTTGAGAAAGAGCCTATGCCCGGTATAGAGTGGGAGTATAAGGCAACAAAAGAATTGCTGGATAAAGCTTCACTGGAAAATATTAATGCATTAGCGGGTAAGTATCTTAAAAAAGATAATAGGGTAGTTATTTTTACCGGTCCTGAAAAAGAAGGCTTAAAAAAACCTACTGAACAGGAAGTATTGGCTGTAATTGATATGTCTGTAGATAATATTACTCCTTATGAAGATGCAGCGGTTGCATCAAGTCTTTTAAGAAATGAGGTTGTAGCCGGTTCTATATTAAAGAAAGAGAACGATGATGAAGTAGGTACTACTACTTTATATCTTTCTAACGGTGCTAAAGTGGTATACAAAAAAACCGACTTTAAAAACGACGAAATAATAATGAAGGCAATAAGCTTTGGAGGTAATAACCTTTACTCTGACGATGAGTACAATAAAATACAGTTTGCCATGAATGGTCTTGCTGAAGCTGGTTTTTCAGGTTTAAAACTTAATGATATCAATAAGTTTATGACAGGTAAAATTGCCAGGGTTTCTCCTTATGTAGGAAGTACTACAGAGCAGATGGATGGTAGCTGTACCCCAAAAGACATGGAGTATATGATGCAGATGATGTATGCTTATTTTACTGACTTGAATTATGATGAAGAGGCTTTTGAGGGTTATAAGCAAAAGCAATCGGCCTTTTTTGATAATATGGCTTCACAGCCATCGTTCTATTTCCAGCAGGAACTTTATTCTTTCCTTTATAAAGACAATCCAAGGTTTAACGGTATTATACCAACAAAAGAAACCTGGGCCAAGGCAGATTATAAACTGGCTTATGAAAAATACAAAGAGCGTTTTGCAAATGCGGCCGACTTTGAGTTTTATTTTATAGGTAATATTGATGATGCCAAAATGGAAGAATATGCAGCTAAGTATATTGCATCATTACCTACTGTTAAAACTGATAAAGAAAAGATGACCGATCCGGGTTACAGGCTTTTGGGCGGAGAACATAAAAAAGTGGTTAATAAGGGCACTGATCCTAAAAGTACTGTTAGAATAATGTTTTACGGAGAAGCTTCAAAATATGACGCTAAAGAGGCTCTGGCTATGAAAGCCCTTGGAGAAGTATTAACGATTAAACTTTTAGAAGAATTAAGGGAAAACGAAAGTGGTGTATATGGTATTAATGCCAACGGTAGTATAAGCAAAGTGCCTTACGCTTGGTATAGCTTTAACATAGGTTTTCCTTGCGGGCCTGAAAATGCAGAAAAACTTACAAACTCTGCACTTAGGGAGCTTGATAAAATAATAGCAAATGGCCCTGAAGAAAAAGACCTGAATAAATTTAAGGAAGGTGAGCTTCTTGATTACAAAAAGAAAATAAAAGAAAACAATTATTGGATGAGCTACTTTAACTGGTGTTACAATACCGGTGAAGACTTAAATGAGATATTTAAGGTTGAGAGTAATGTAAGTGCCTTGACAACGAAAGACTTGCAGGCGGTTGCCAAAAAGTACCTCACTAAAGACAAGGTAGTAGCAATGCTTATGCCTGAGGAAACAAATTAATCTTTATAACATACAGGGATAATTTCTCCCTTTGCAAGACAAAATCGCTCCACATCAGCTGGGGCGATTTTTTTTGTGTAATCCTCTTCCACAACACGGAAACCTACACTTCTCAGTTTGTCAAAATAATCGCGCCCATAAACCCTTACGTGGTCATACTGTCCAAATATTCTGGCGCGTTCTTTAGGGTCGGTTATAGTGTTGTCTTCAAAAGTGGTTTCGCGTTTCAAATCCTGGGGTATCTGAAAAATACCCATTCCGCCCGGTTTCATAATGCGGTATAGTTCCTCCATGGCTTTAGTGTCGTCAGGGATATGCTCTAAAACATGGTTGCAAAGTATAAGGTCGTAACTGTTATCCTCAAATGGAAGATTACAGATATCTGCTTTAATATCAGCCAAGGGTGAATTTAAATCGGTAGTGGTATAGTCGAGGTTTTTTTGTTTCCTGAAACGCTTATAAAATGCCTGTTCAGGAGCAAAGTGCAATACCTTTTTAAAGGCTGTAAAAAAATCAGTCTCATTTTTAAGGTACAGCCATAAAAGACGGTGCCTTTCCAGCGAAAGTGTACCCGGCGCCAGTACATTATTGCGCTGATGTCCGTATCCGTACGGCAAAAAGCTTTTAAAGCTTTTGCCGTCAATAGGATCGGTATAGGTATTACCTTTCAGTGCTAATGCCAATGCAGGCCTTGCAACATAACTAAGCCTTATAAGTATAGGTCTTGGTATGGTATTGAGAACTAATTTAAACAGCTTTTTCATTATAGTACAAGAGGCACTTTTCTGAATTCATCCTCTTCGTTAGACTCAATGCCTAACGCTTTGTATATATATGCAAAAGTGGAAAGCAGTTCAGGCTTACCGTCTACAAGGGCTACGTCATGCTCAAAGTGTGCACTCGGTTTTCCATCGGCAGTAACAATCGTCCAGCCGTCTTTAAGCTGCTTTACATTTTTAGACTTCATGTTAATCATAGGTTCTATGGCAACTACCATACCCTCTATAAATTTCTTACCACGGCCTCTTTTACCGTAGTTAGGCATATTAGGCTCTTCATGCATCTTTTTTCCAAGCCCGTGGCCTACAAGATCCCTCACTACACCATAACCGTGTGCTTCGGTATATCTTTGTATGGCGCTACCTACGTCTTCCACGCGGTTACCCATTTTAAATTCCCTTATACCTACGTAAAGGGATTCTTTGGTTATTTGTAGCAGTTTGCGTGTTTCTTCGGCCACATCGCCTATTTCAAAAGTATAAGCATGATCTCCGTAAAACTCATTTTTAAGAGCACCACAGTCTACCGATACGATATCTCCTTCTTCAATAGGCCTGTTTGTAGGAAGACCGTGTACCACCTGTTCGTTAACACTGGTTAAAAGTGTTGAAGGGCAGTCGTAAAGGCCTTTAAAGCCCGGTACTGCACCGTGGTCACGAATAAATTCTTCGGCAAGCGTATCAAGGTGAAGGGTAGTTACACCCGGTTTTATTTCTGAAGCGATCATACCTAATGTTTTAGAAACAATAAGGGCACTTTCGCGCATCAATTCAATTTCTTCTCTGGTTTTTTGGATAATCATGTTCTAAAAATTTTTCCGGGAACAAAAGTACAACATTCTTGCGGATTATTTTTAATAGCTCCTGTGGCATGAGTTTTATCATGTTTTGTAACTTTATATGAGGCTAATTTTGCATTAAAATTTTAGGTATGGCAAAATATGTATCTGCTCATGAAGCAGTAAAAACAGTAAAATCGGGAGACAGGATTTATGTACAGGCCGCCGCCGCTACGCCGGGTGTATTAACAAAGGCACTGGCTGAAAGGGCAGCAGAACTGCGTAATGTTGAGGTATGCCACCTGCATACCGAAGGTGAGGCACCTTATGCCAATCCCGAGCTAAAGGACAGTTTTTTTGTAAACTCATTTTTTATCGGTAAAAATGTAAGGCACACCATTGCAGCCGGAAACGGATCTTACACTCCTGTTTTTTTGAGTGAGCTGCCAAGGCTTTTCAGAAAGCAGGTGTTGCCGCTTGATGTGGTTTTTATACATGTAACCCCGCCCGACAGTCATGGCTATTGCTCGTTAGGAGTGTCGGTAGAGGCCAGTATGGCAGCAATAGAGAATGCTAAAATTGTAATCGCGCAGGTTAACCCAAGAATGCCGCGCACTTTTGGAGATGGTATTATCCATGTTTCTGAAATTAACTATATGGTGGAAGCCGATGTGCCTATTCACGGTCACGATCCGGCTCCTATTAGTGAGCAGGAAGATAAGATAGGGGAGTATGTGGCCTCGCTTATTGACGACAGAAGTACACTACAGATGGGTATTGGCTCTATTCCAAATGCGGCATTAAAAAAACTGGTTAACCATAAAGACCTAGGTCTGCATACCGAAATGTTTTCGGATGGTGTTATAGACCTTATAGAGAGTAATGTAATAAACAGTAATTACAAAGGGGTTGCGAAAGGAAGGGCATTAGCTACTTTTATTATAGGTTCGCAAAGGCTGTACGATTTTGTAAATGATAACCCTTTTATTGAAATGCGCGAATCGTCTTTTGTAAATGATACATCGGTAATAAGGAGAAATCCTAAAATGGTTGCCATTAATTCTGCCATTGAGGTAGATGTTACCGGGCAGGTTAGTGCCGACTCAATAGGTTACAGAATGTATTCGGGAGTAGGCGGGCAGATGGATTTTATAAGAGGAGCCTCTTTAAGTGAAGGAGGGAGGGCTATTATAGCATTGCCTTCTGTTACTAAAAGAGGGGAAAGCAAAATTGTACCTTGCCTAAGGCAGGGAGCCGGTGTTGTAACCACACGTTCTCATGTTCAGTATATAGTAACTGAATATGGTATAGCCGATTTATATGGTAAAACACTTACTCAAAGGGTTAAGGCACTTACCGATATTGCACACCCAGACCACAGGGAGACTGTAGAGCGAAGTTATTACGAATCCTTTAGGAATATATAAAAAGAAACCCTGCCAAATGGCAGGGTTATTTATTAAGATACTAACGAATGTTGTGTCATGGCTTCCGGTTGTGGTATGCCCATCAGTTCACAAATGGTTGGGGCAATATCCCCTAAAATACCGTCTTTAATGTATTTCAGGTCTTTGTCTACTAAAATAATAGGTACCGGGTTAGTAGTGTGTGCCGTATTAGGGCTTCCGTCAGGATTAATCATGGTGTCACAGTTACCGTGATCGGCAATTATAATAGTAGTGTAGTTGTTTTCAAGAGCAGCTTCAACCACCTGTTTCACACAGGCATCCACAGCCTCACATGCTCTTATGGCGGCTTCCATAACTCCGGTATGGCCTACCATGTCCCCGTTAGCGAAGTTAAGGCAAACAAAATCTACCTCCTGTTTGTTTAATTCTGGAACTAAGTTTTCGGTAAGGCTGTAAGCGCTCATTTCCGGTTGCAGGTCGTAAGTGGCAACTTTTGGTGAAGGACATAAAATTCTTGACTCACCTTCAAAAGGCTCTTCACGTCCTCCTGAGAAGAAGAAAGTAACGTGAGGATACTTTTCGGTCTCAGCTATCCTTATTTGTTTTTTACCGTTTTTGGCAACCACTTCACCTAATGTTTGGGTAAGGTTGTCCTTATCGTATATTACATGAACGTTTTTGTAATTGTCATCATAATTAGTCATGGTAACATAGTACAAGTTCATTTTGTGCATGTTCTGCTCATGGAAGTCGCTTTGTGTAAGCGCCTCTGTAAGCTGTCTTCCCCTGTCGGTTCTAAAGTTAAAGAAGATAACTACGTCGCCTTCCTCAATTATAGCTATCGGGTTAGTTCCGTCAGTAGTCATAACAATAGGCTTGATGAACTCATCGGTAACCCCTTCGTCATAGCTTTGCTGTATGCTTTGTTCGGCATTGGTAGAAGGTATTCCTAAACCGTGTACCAGTAAATCGTACGCCAGTTTTACTCTTTCCCAACGTCTGTCGCGGTCCATAGCATAATAGCGGCCTATTATAGAAGCCAGCTTTGTTGGTGTGTCTTTAATATAGTTTTCAAGATCGGTAATAAAACCAAGTCCTGATTTAGGGTCTACATCACGTCCGTCTGTAAAGGCATGTATATAAGTATTGCTTACACCTGCATTTTTTGCGGCATCAACTAAACCTTTAATGTGTTCTATGTGCGAGTGTACACCACCATTTGAAACAAGGCCTAAAAAGTGAACTTTCTTATTGTTTTGCTTGGCATAGTTAAATGCGTCAACAAGAGGTTTTTCTGTATTAAGGGTTTTGTTTTGTACAGCTAAGTTTATTTTTGCAAGATCCTGATACACGATGCGGCCTGCGCCAAGATTCATGTGTCCTACTTCGCTGTTACCCATCTGTCCTTCGGGAAGGCCAACGTTTAGCCCGTCTGTCCTAAGGGTTGCATTGGGGTATTTTGTGTATAAACTATCTATAAAAGGAGTGTTTGCATTGTCTATTGCAGATACTTTAGGGTCGGGAGACTTCCCCCATCCGTCAAGTATCATCAGGATTACTTTTTTGTTCATGACTTATTTTAATTTCTGCGGATTAAATAAAATTTGGTTAAAAGTACTATTTTCCATCCAAATTGCCATTTACCACAAAGCAGTTGTATGTTAAATTTGTGTATTTTTTCATAAAATTCATTTTATAATCGTTTTTGGCAAGGTACTTGTATAATATTAGGCGAATCGCAATAATTAACTTTTTATTATTAAAAATATAATAGATTTGTTGTTAAAACGTTATTGTGTGTGAGGGAGATAGTGATTTTTATGGTCACTACGAATGAAAATGTTAAATAACTGATTTTAACAGTGTTGGGTTTTTTGTTTAGAAAACTTTAATTTATTTTAGCCGACCTGTTAGAAACGCAAAACTATTAATGAAGATGATTTACAACTTTTTTACGTCAATTTTATTTTTACTATCAGCTGTAACTTCACCTACTACCACTACTACCAAAAACATATCTAAACCGGAAGCTTTGCCAATGGTTGCAGAAACTGCTGCAATTGTAACTGCTGAGTCGGTTTATAATGAAATAGAGTCTAATTCTTTTTCAATGCCTGACTTTGAATCTTTTCAAACAGCATTTGAAGGGTTTAAACTACTTAAGCAACAAGGTAAGATTAAAAAAGACCTGCTAACGCTTATAGACTTTAGCAAGTCTTCCAATATTAAAAGACTTTGGGTTATAGATATGAGTACAAAAACTATTTTGTACAATACTCTTGTGGCTCACGGAAGAAACAGTGGTGATGAGTTTGCTACGGCTTTTTCCAATGCGGCTAACTCTAACAAAAGTAGCTTAGGTTTTTATGCTACCGGAGAACTTTATACCGGAAAGCACGGATCTTCTATGCGTCTTGATGGTCTTGAAAACGGCATTAACAGCAATGCAAGAAACAGAGCTGTTGTAATGCACGGTGCAGACTATGTAAGCGAAAGCTTTATTAAGCAACACAGAAGACTGGGTAGAAGTCTTGGTTGTCCTGCATTACCTAATGGTGTGACTAAAGAGATTATTAGTCTTATTCAGGGGAAATCGTGTCTTTTTATTTATTATCCGTCTAAAAAGTACACAGCCTCGTCTAAATTAATTTCTTAATTTATCGTAGAGTAATTTATCGAGATTATAAATATCGTTCCTAAACTGAAGACCATTTTTGTCCATCCAGGCTGTCCAGTATAGCTGGTGTACATTGTTGGTCTTTTTTAGGTAGATTTTTTCGGTCTCACCGGCTGCAATCATTTCGTTTATTTTGTCCATATTCCAGTCGCTGTTTTCCTTCGTCAGGATTTTTTCTGCAAGGTCAAGCGGTTTGTGTACTCTTACGCAGCCTGAACTAAGTGCCCTGTACGATCTGCCAAACATTTCACGGTGATTGGTATCATGCAGGTAAACCGAAAAGCGATTGTTGTAGTTAAACTTAATGTTGCCCAGAGCATTACTGTTGCCCGATCCCTGTACATACCTGTAGTTTTTAGCCATTTCCGGTTTCCAGTCTTCAGGTAAAACCTCATTGCTGTCCTTGTCAAAAATGCGAAGGTTATTGTTTGTGAAATAGCTAACATCATCAGTAGCCTTTGGAGTAAGGTCTTTTTCCAGTATGGTAGGAGGTACTGTCCAGGTTGGGTTTACCACAAGGTAATTTATTTTTGAGTCCAGTATGGGGGTAGGTCTATCCGGTCTTCCTACCACTACTTTGTGAGTAGCTATGGTGTCATTATTTTCAATAAGGGCGAGCCTGTAATCTGGAATGTTTATTAATATGGCTTTTTCTCCAAAATCGTAAGCAAACCAACGCCAGCGTTCCAGGTTAACCACTACCTGTTCTATGCGTTGCTGCCGGGTAATATTTAATGCTTCAGCGGTTTTTTTGCCTACAACCCCGTCGGGAAGTATACCGTGTCGCTCCTGGAATTTTTTAACTGCTTCTATAGCTTTGGTCTCATAAACAGGGCTTAAGGTGTCGCTTTGTTCTAGATCCCGCCAGTAGGCAAGCCTTTTTCGTACTAAAACAACCTGGTCAAGGGAATCATTTTCTTTTATCGATTCTTTTATGTTTACAGGCTGTAATAAACTGTCGTCCGGCATGCTGTTTAGGTAAGCCAGGCATTTACGTAAACCTTCGTAGGTTTTATGAGGAGGCCTGCAGCGGTCCATTATTTTATCCACTGTGTGGTTTTTAAGGGCTTCATCCAGCAGTGGGCCTATATCCAGTTTTTTTTGCTGTAATGCCCAGTCGGGATATAACGACGCAGCCGATATTTTTCCCTTAAATAAGTGTAGTGCCAGCTTGTAGAACGACTGTGTTAGTAAAACGTCATACGCTGCGCTTTGTTTTTTGTTTAAATCTTTATTTTTTTCAAAAGCGGTAAGTGTATCGTAGTTATAGTCGTTGGGCTGCAGGCCATCCTGTTCAACTGAGGCTATAGACAGTAACAGCGTCTTTCTGTCTTTTTCGTCTGTCCATAGGGCTTTATATTTTTTGTCTTTGTAAAATTCCCTTATGTTTTTTGCCGAACTTTCTAAGTAAGTGCTGTCTATTGTAAAAGGAGAGTTGTTTGGGTGAATTTTAACCATTTCCTGAGCCTTGGCTACGGGCAAATTTTTTACAGTGTGAGGATCCTTGGCGCATCCTGACAGCAAAAAAAATAAGCCTGCAATGTAGACACGGGCTATCATGGGGTGATTGTTTGTAATAAAATTACAAAACAAAATCGAGATTACGATAACGTTTTAGTTAAATAATTGATGATTTAATTAAAAATCAATTATACCAATTTAAACATAACGTAATGTGGTCCCACAGCTGGAATCTCAAATAAATCTCCCGAAATAGTATATCCTGCCTTGCTGTAAAAGCCAACAGCCACTTCACGGGCATTAAACCATATAAGGTCTGCGTCCTGTTGTTTTATGTAATCTTCTGCAGCTACAAGTAGTAAATCGCCTAGTCCTTTCTTTTGGTGGGTAGGTAAAACGGCCATACCGCGCAGCTGATATTGATTAGCATTGGAGAAGCCTGGATGTGAAACCCTGAATACAGAGACAATACCTGCAAGGTTATTTGAGTCGTAAACACCAAAATGTACGGTTTGGGGAAAGTCGTCACCATCAAAAATACAGGATTCAACAGGCTTTCCCGGTCTTAAAACGGGCTGTCTTACGGCATAAGTTTGCTGAGAAGTAATTTGTTTTACAGAATACATGAATTTTTTTTTCTGATAACAAATTAATAATAAATATTTTAAGTAATAATGCGGGCTGAGGAGAAAATTTTTTTAAAAAAAAGTTTGCAACTGTAAAATCTTATTACGTATATTTGCACCACAATAATGCGGAAGTAGCTCAGTTGGTAGAGCTCCAGCCTTCCAAGCTGGTTGTCGCGAGTTCGAGCCTCGTCTTCCGCTCAAAATCAAAACCCGAACTGAAAAGTTTGGGTTTTTGTTTTTATACCATTTATGAAACTTATTTCTGGTAATAAAAAAAGCAGCTTAACGGCTGCTTTTTTTATTGTCTTATTTTAACCAGGATAAATCTGTCCCGGTTTCTATTTCCTCAGGTTCTGTATTCTGTCTGAAAAGTCGTGCCTGCAGGCTTCCTCTAAGGGTTATGATATCTGTGTTAACTTCAAGCCAGCTGCCTTCGCGAAGGCCTAATACAGGCTGCGGGTTAAACTGATGGAATTCCTTAATACGGGTCTCGCGTGTTTCGCCCATATGGGTTGAGCCTGCAATAGGATCTAAATAATGCGGATTGATATTAAAAGGAATCAGCCCTAATGTATCAAAGCTTGGCGGATAGATAATAGGCATGTCGTTGGTAGTCTCCATGGTAAGCCCACAAACATTGCTTCCTGCACTGGTGCCCAAATAAGGAGTGCCTTTTTCGACCGCTGTCTTAATAGCATCCATTACCTTGTTTTGGTATAGCTGCGTTACCAAAAGAAAGGTATTTCCACCGCCTGTAAAAATAGCTTCAGCATTTTGTACCGCTTCTACAGGGTTTTCAAATTTATGAATCCCTTTTACGGATATATCCAGAGAACTGAAAAACTCAGTAGCTTTTTTGGTATAATCATCATGGCTAATGCCTCCCGGCCTGGCATAGGGTACAAAAAGCAGGGAACTACAGTTTTTAAAATGTTCTTTAAGTGTATTGGTTAGGTAATCAAGGTATCCGCCTCCGTGTAATGTGGAGGTACTTGCAATAATTATTTTTTTCATTCGTTTATCAGTAAGTAAGAAAAGGTAAAGTTACAAAGATTTTCAAGCCTGCAAATTCTCAGGTAATCTTATCCTTTTCTTTTATAATTGTCACCTATTTACCTATACCATTGAAAAATTTATTTTTTCTGTTTACAGTCTTGTTTATAGCTTCTCCTTCATTTGCTCAGGAAGAAGAAAGAAAACCCCTTAAAGGCAAGATAAAATCGCAGGCCGATGAGCTTGAAGGCATTTATGTAATTAACAAAAACAGCGAAGCTTCCGTGACAACACAACCCGGAGGTTACTTTACTATTATGGCAAAGCCTAAGGATACACTTATATTTTCGGCCATACAGGTTAAGGACAGGCGTGTGGTTGTTGAAAAAGAGGATATAGGTGAAAATCTGTTTTTTGTAGAGCTGGAGCCTATGGTAAATATGCTGAATGAGGTAGTAATAGAAAACTATAACCATATAACCGCAGAATCTTTAGGGATAGTGCCTAAAGGCCAGAAAAGATATACACCTGCCGAAAGGAGGCTTTTTACGGCAAGTAATGGTATAGATGGTATAATAAACAGTTTAAACGGAAAGAAAAAAGCACTTAAAAAAGGCATTGAGTATGAAAAGAAAGAAATGCTTATGGCTAAAATAAACTATATTTATGATACCGATGATATTGTAAAAGAGTTTAAGGTTCCTGAGGAATATGTGGGAGGATTTATATATTATATAGTGGAAGATAAGCAATTTGCCGATGCCATAAAAGCAAAAAATAATACAATGGCTAAATTCTTAATGAACGGACTTTCGGTTCAATACCTTGGTCTGCTCAGAGAAGACGGCGTTATTGATAAGGATGGAAACCTTATAGAAACGGAACAAAAATCGGACAGTACTGCCGTATCCAAACCAGATAGAACCACACCAAATGAAGATTAGATTTTTTATTATCGTTTTTCTTTTAACCCTCTCGGTTAATGCACAACAGCGAAAACCAATTAAAGGAAGAGTTGTTGCGGCCAGTATTCCCATACCAAAAAGGGGAGTAGTTAATTTAAATTCCCGGGTGGAGACAAAAACCGACACGCTTGGGAATTTTACTATGGATGTAGCGGTGTCAGATACTATAATGGTAGAAACAACCAATCCATATACCGGAAAGATAATTATAAGGGAACAGGATTTTAACCAATTGCTTATTGTAGATTTAGGTACTTATGAACTGGAAGAAGTAGTCATTAATAAGTATGAAAACCTGAATCCCGAAGCTATGGGTATTGTGCCGGAAGGACAAAAACAATATACCCCTGCAGAGAAGAAGCTATACACTGCGGGAGAAATAAAATCGGTTTTTGATGTTTTGAGTATATTGGGAGGAGGTAAATCTTTTGATGCAGTTATAAACACGATAACAGGAAAAACAAAACGACTTAAAAAAGAGGTTGTTACCGAGGGGAAGGAAACCGCTTTTGAGATGGTGTACGGCTTGTATACCGAAGAAGAGATGGAAACCAAACTGGGTATCCCTAAAGATTATGCCGGTGGTTTTGTATTTTATGCCATTGAGGATAAAACGCTTGTTGAAGCTTTAAGGGAAAAGAATGAGCAAAAAGCAAAATTTATTTTAAGTAATCTGGCTATAAAATACAGGGAAATACTTTTGGAAGAAGTCGAGAAGTAAGCAGTTTCTTAATACTCTTTAACGGTTAAATTTCGTATCTTTATGTAATGCCCTCTCTCATTACAAAAAAATATGCATTATGAAGAAGTTATTGTTGTTTTTGGCTGTTTTGTTTCCGGTTTTAATGTTTAGTCAGGAAGGGAGGAAACTACTGCGAGGTAAGGTAGTGGCCGATTCCCTTAAGGTGGAGTATATTACTGTACTTAACAAAAATACAAATATTAAGGCTATAACCAATGATAATGGGTTGTTTACCATTTATGCACAGCCTGCCGATACACTTTATTTTTCGAGCCTGACCTTTAGGCCTGCTATGCTTGTACTTGTTGAAGATCATTTTACCGATGAAAGGCTTACCATAAAGCTGGATTTGGATGTTACAATGCTCGATGAAGTTATTATAACAACACTAACAGGTAATCTTGAAGAAGACAGTAAAGGTATAAAAACCCGTATTTATACATCCGATCTCGAAGCTAAAAAACTCATGGAGGGTGTGGATGTGGTAGACAAAATTCCTGTGAATCCTGCCTTTCCAAGTGCAGAGCCGCGACTACCCGGTATGGATTTTGTAAAAATATATGACATGATATTTAAGCCCAAAGGGCGTAAAAAAGACTATACAAAAGAGTATCTTGACGGTAAGACCTTTAGCGAGGTCGCTCAGGAAAAATTTACCTACTATTTCTTTACTGAAACTCTTAAACTCAAACATGAAGAAATAGGCCTTTTCCTTGCTTATTGTGATAATGGTGAAGAGTCGGCTAAACTGCTGGCTCCCGATAAGGAGTTTGAGCTTACCGATTATCTTATTAAGAAAGGTGAGGAGTACCGCAATATGGAGAAATAAATAAGTTTTATTACATTTGGAACGTGAAGGTTATAATACGATATACGTTCCTTTTTATGCTGGCAGCTGTACTAACATCAGCCGCTGTGCATAAATACTATGTGGCTGTTTTTATGATGGAGCAGGTTCCGGAAAAAAAAGAGCTGCAAATTACTGCCCGTATTTTTATTGATGATTTGGATAAGGCGCTTTCTGATAAGAATAAAAAGCAGTTTTTCCTGTGTACAAAAAAAGAAGTTGCCGATGCCGATAAATACATCAATCAGTATGTAGCCGAAAAACTTCAGGTAAAAGTAAACGGAACGGTTAAAACTCTTAAAATACTGGGGCGTGAAACCGAAGATGATATACTTATACTGTACATTACTACTGAAGCAAAAGAAAAAATAAAAACACTTGAGGTTAGAAACACTATACTATTTGAGGCTTATCCGGAGCAGCAAAATATCATAAACTCAAAAATAGGCGGTAACAAAAAAAGTCTTTTGCTTACTAATGATAATCCGCAGGACATTTTAGACTATTAATTAAGGACATGAAAAAACTAGCATATTTTTTAGCCGCACTGGCTTCTTTACCATTAACAGCACAGGAAAAGACCGAAAGGGAACAGGGACACTATGACAATAACAGGTTTAGCCAAATGTATGATCTTATGGCTACACCAAATATGTTCCGTACGGCATCGGGTGCACCGGGACCTGCTTATTACCAACAGCAGGCCGACTATAAAATGGATATAGAGCTGGATGACAGGAATACTAAAATTTATGGTAACGAAACCATTACCTATCACAATAATTCACCTGAAAATCTCGATTACCTGTGGGTACAGCTGGATCAAAACAGAAGGTCAAGAACTTCACAGTCACCTCTTGTAGAAAACCAAAGGGTAAATAAGGCATACCCGCCCGATAATTTTTCTAGAAATTTTATGGAGCAGGGCTTTGATGGTGGTTTTAAAATAGAATATGTAAAAGATGCTAAAGGCAACCCGCTTAATTATATAGTTAACCAAACCATGATGAGGATTGATCTTCCGCAGCCATTAAAATCGGGAGACAAGATTTCATTCTCCATTAAATGGTGGTATAATGTAAATAATTATAGGAAAGTAGGAGGACGTTCAGGTTATGAACATTTTGATAAAGATGGTAACAATCTTTATGTAGTTGCACAGTTCTACCCGCGAATGGCTGTTTATAACGATGTAGAAGGCTGGCAGAACATGCAGTTTTGGGGCGGAGGAGAGTTTGCTCTTCCATTTGGTAATTTTGAGGTGAACATTACTGTTCCTGCCGATCACGTTATGGAGGCTACCGGCGAACTTACAAACCGTAAGGATGTATTTACTGCCGAACAGGTAAAACGCTACGAACAGGCAACAAAGTCGTTTGATAATCCCGTGATTATTGTAACACAGGAAGAGGCAGAGCAAGCAGAAAAAGGTTTTAGCGATAAAAAGAAAACCTGGAAGTTTAAGGCTGAAAATGTAAGGGATTTTGCTTTTTCAACCTCAAGAAAGTTTATCTACGATGCTATGGCGGTACAGCTTTCGGGTAAAACAGCTATGGCTGTTTCGCTTTATCCTAAAGAAAGTAATCCTTTATGGGGAGACAGGTCTACAAGGGTAGTGGCACATACACTAAGAACTTATTCAAAATATACGTTTGATTATCCTTATCCGAAAGCGGTTTCTGTTTCGGCAGAAGACCAGGGGATGGAGTACCCTATGATATGTTGGAATTACGGGCGTCCTGATGAAAACGGTTTTGTTAGCGAAAGAATTAAATATGGTATGACCAGCGTTATTATACACGAGGTGGGGCATAATTTCTTCCCTATGATAGTTAACTCTGATGAGCGTCAGTGGACATGGATGGATGAAGGTCTTAATACCTTTTTGGAATACCTTACAGAGCAGGAGTTTGAAGAAGATTATCCTTCTTCCAGAGGACCTGCGGCTAAAATTGTGCCTTACATGAGCGGTAATCAAAAATCTATCGCACCCATTATGACGAACTCAGAATCACTGTTTCAGTTTGGTAACAATGCATATGCCAAGCCGGCAACAGGATTAAATATACTTCGCGAGGTTGTTATGGGGCATGAGCTGTTTGACTATGCTTTTAAAACCTACGCAAACCGTTGGAAATTTAAACACCCTACACCAGAGGATTTTTTCAGGACTATGGAAGATGCCTCTGCAGTAGATCTTGACTGGTTTTGGAGAGGATGGTTCTATTCTACAGACTATGTTGATTTAGGCATTCAGGAAGTAAAACAGTTTTATGTAACTGATGAAAGACCTGCGGATATGGATGATTTTTCCGTAAAAAGAGGTAGGTTTGGAAGAGATAAAGGGCCCTTTGTATACATGGTTTCAGAAAATGACGGGAAAGCTAAAAAAGCACAGGATATTAAACTTCTTTCTGATTATGTGAATGAAAATTTTACAGGAGCGGAACAGGCAGAATTAAAGCAGCCGAATTACTTTTATGAAGTGACCTTTAATAAGCCGGGTAATATGTTAATGCCAATACTTGTTGAGCTTACCTATGAAGATGGCTCTTCAGAAAACTTTAATTTCCCGGTACAGATATGGCGTATGAATAACCAAACTGCTTCGCGTGTTTTTGCTGTGGAGAAAAAGGTGAAAAAGATTACGCTTGACCCTAAATTATTAACAGCAGATATTGATGTAAGCAATAATGTTTGGCCTAAAGAAGAGGTGAAATCTAAATTTGATGAACTAGAAGGCAGGTAATAGTTAAAATCGGCTAAAAAAAGATAATTAAACATCTTTAGCAGAGCAAACAACGTAAATATAACTACATTTGTAATATAAAATCTGAAGTTATGTTTGGAATAGGAGGAGGAGAGCTTTTCTTTATCATAATGGTAGTACTTATGCTGTTTGGGTCTGACAGAATACCCGAAATAGCACGTACTTTAGGTAAGGGAATGAAACAGCTTAAAAACGCCACCAACGAAATTAAGTCGGAGATTAATAAAAGTGCCGACATGAATGATATAAAAAGAACATTTACCGATTTAGGTTCTGACGTAAACAGGACCGGTGGTAATATTACAACTGATATCAATCAGGAAATAAATAAAGTTAAAGAAGATATAGAAGATGCCTCCGGGCCTATAAAACGTATACGATAAATGCTTGACTGGCTCCTTGAACAGGATAAGAACCTCTTAGTTTATTTGAATTCGCTTGGTACAGAAACTTTCGATGGTTTCTGGCTCTTTATTACAAAACAATTCAACTGGATACCTGTTTTTGCACTTATCCTGTATCTTGCCTTCAAAAGGTTAGGATGGAGACATGCTCTTTTAGTCATTATACTTATATCTCTTTTAATAACACTTACCGATCAGACGACTAATCTGTTTAAAAATACGGTTCAAAGGCTTCGTCCGCTAAATAATCCTGAAATAGCAGGGTATGTAAGAGGTTTTAAGTACAGTGCTTCCTATAGCTTTTTCTCGGGTCATGCATCAAACTCAATGGCATGTGCCTTCTTTTTGTATCATGTATTAAGGCCTTATCTTAAATATATGGGCTTTATATTTTTATGGCCACTTATATTTGCTTACAGCAGGATATATTTAGCCCTTCATTATCCGGGGGATATACTTTCCGGTTTTGTATGGGGTATATTCACGGCCTCGTTAATGCTATTGCTTTACCGTTATTTAAGGGATAAATTGTTTCCTGAGCAAAAGGAAAATTTAGATAACCCTACTAACAGTGAGCCCATCTCTGATAGGTAATAACACGGTCTCTATCCTTGGGTCATCTTTAAGAATCTTATTATATTCCAATAGTACTTTAGTGCTTTTATCGTTAGGTTTAACTGGTTCTAATACCTTACCACTCCATAGCACGTTGTCAGAAAGAATGATACCCCCCTTATTCATCATGGGTACTATCATATTAAAGTAATTAATGTAGTTTTCCTTATCGGCATCTATAAATACAAGGTCAAACTTTTTATTAAGTTGAGGTATTATGTCAAGCGCACTCCCTAAGTGTTGATGGATCTGGTTTTTATAATCAGAAAGATCGAAGTATTTTCTTTGAAAATCCACAAGTTCCTCATTTACATCAATAGTATCAAGCTCTCCGTCTTTCTTTAGTCCTTCAGCAAGGCATAATGTTGCATAGCCGGTATATGTGCCTATCTCTAATATGTTTTTAGGATTTACCAGTTTTGACAGAAGACTTAAAACCCTGCCCTGAAAATGCCCACTAAGCATTCTTGGCTGTAATATCTTTTGGTGGGTTTCCCTGTTAAGGGCTTTTAAAAGTTCGGGCTCATTTTCACTATGAAAAGCAGCATAATCCTCCAGTTCTTCTGATATAAAATGCATAGTATTGTTTTTTGGATAATGCAAAAATAAGGAAAAAACAGTAGGTTTTTTTGTGAAGTATATATTGGGTTAAGCGGTAAATGTGTTGTTTTAACGCGTTAAAATTATTTTTTTCGTTAAATAAATAATATTTAAAGAGTATTTTTAGCGCCTTAAAACTGCAAAAATTAATTATGAAAAATTTTTTTACTTTATTGCTTATCAGTGTATTTGCTATAGGGAATGCTCAGTTAAGCAATGATGCTACTCCAAAAGGCTGGGAGTTTGACAATCTTGACGGCGTTGCGCCTATAGTTATGCCTTCTTTTGATCTTGCTAAAATTGAGCAGGAAGATTTAAGGAATCAGGGAAGAATGGATATCCCTTACAGGTTTGGCTATGAGTTTGTAGTAGACTATAACCTTGCAAACAGTGGGCACTGGCAAACACTTGAAAACGGTGATCGTATATGGAGAATACGTTTTTATTCTGAAGGTGCTAAAACCATGAATTTCCTGTTTAGTGATTTTTATATGCCGGAAGGAGCTTCTCTTTATCTGTATAGTAACGACAGAAAAGATGTGCTGGGTGCTTATGATGCTAAGCAAAATAACCCTGAAAGGGTTTTAGGGACATGGTTAGTTAACGGAGAAGATGTTTGGGTAGAGTATTATGAGCCTGCAGCTCATAAAAATGAAGGTAAACTTGAGTTTTACAAACTTATACACGGATACAGAACAGCTGATGATATCTTAAAAGGAACAAATGAGCTGAATGATTCTGGTAACTGTCATTATGATGTTAACTGCACTATGGGTAGTGGCATAGATGACCTTAAGGACATTAATAAAAAGTCTGTTGCTAAAATTATTATTGGAGGTGGTTTATGTACAGGAGCGCTTGTAAATAATGTTAATAACGATGGTACACCTTATTTTTTAACAGCTAACCACTGTTATGAGAATGAGTTTGGAACAGTTAATCCTAGTCAGTGGTCTTTCCGTTTTAACTGGATAAGCACTACAACTTCTTGTGCAACGACTTCAAACAGTTTAAATAATATTGACTATCATACAGTAAGTGGTGCTCAGTTAAAAGCACACCGTGCAGGGAGTGATTTTTGTTTGGTACAAATAACAGGGCCTATTGATTCTTCCTGGGATTTGGTTTTTGCCGGATGGGACAGAAGTACTACAACTCCAACAAAATCTTTTGGTATACACCATCCTTCCGGAGATATAATGAAAGTATCTCTTGATACCGGGTCACCTGTTTCGACTACAATTAATGCAGGTGATATGGGTAATATAGATACATGGGAAGTAGTAAGTTGGGAAAAAGGTGTTACTGAGGGAGGTTCATCAGGTTCTCCTTTATTTGACAACAACGGAAGAATAAGAGGTCAGCTTCTTGGAGGTAATTCTGAATGTGCTAACAATGGTAACAGTACTAATGGTAATGGTTTTGGTGATTATTACGGTAGGTTTAATAAATCATGGAGTACAGGTTCATCTTCTTCAAACAGGCTAAGAGACTGGTTAGACCCTAACAATACATCATCGACTACACTGGATTATTATTCTCCGTTGCTTGGGGTGTCTGACGTTGTGAGTCCTGTAAATGAAATTAAAGTTTACCCTAACCCTTCAAACGGTTTGTTTACGGTTTCATTAACTGACGATGCTTCTGCTCTTCAATATGAGGTTTACAATGTATTAGGTCAGGCGGTTCAGTCAGGAAAAATTGATAGTGCTAACAATACAATAGACATGACGGCAAAAGCTAACGGTGTTTATATTTTAAGGCTAACAGATGCTGCTGCAAACAAAACCCTTACACGTAAAATCGTGAAAGAATAATACAGATTGTATTATAAAAAATAAGTTTTTAGCCCTTAATTCGTTAAGGGCTAATTTTTTTAATTAATACTTGCTAACTTTGCGCCATGCAAACGCAAAAGAAAGATATAAGGGCGCTTACAAAAGAACAGTTACGTGATTTTTTTGTAGCCAATGGAGATAAGGCATTTCGCGGCAATCAGGTATATGAATGGCTGTGGAGTAAACGCGCACACAGTTTTGATGATATGACCAATGTGGCTAAGGCTACAAGGCAAATGCTGGAGGATAACTTTGTAATTAATCATATTCGTGTAGATCAAATGCAGAAGAGTAGTGACGGTACCGTTAAAAATGCCGTTCGCCTTCACGATGGCTTAGTGGTAGAGTCAGTACTTATACCTACCGAAACCAGGACTACTGCCTGTGTATCCAGTCAGGTGGGTTGTAGCCTGGACTGTAACTTTTGTGCTACTGCGAGGCTTAAGCGCATGCGTAACCTTAACCCCGATGAGATTTATGATCAGGTTGCGGCTATTGATAACGAGAGCCGGCTGTATCATGACAGGCCTTTGTCTAATATTGTATTTATGGGTATGGGCGAGCCTTTAATGAACTATAATAACGTTATTAAGGCTATTGATAAAATTACCTCCCCTGAAGGTTTGGGGATGTCGCCAAAACGAATTACAGTTTCTACTTCGGGTATTCCTAAAATGATAAAAAAGCTTGCCGATGATGAGGTAAGGTTTAAACTTGCCGTATCGCTGCACTCTGCGGTAGATGAGGTGAGGAGCAAAATCATGCCTTTCAGTGAAAATTTCCCTTTAAAGGAGTTAAGAGAGTCGCTGGAATACTGGTACAGCAAAACAAAAAGCCGTGTAACTTATGAATATGTGGTTTGGAAAGGTATAAACGATTCCAAACGTGACATAGACGCACTGGTTAAGTTTTGTAAGTATGTGCCGTGCAAAGTAAACCTTATTGAATATAATCCTATTGATGATGGTGAATTTCAGCAGGCACCACAACAGGCAATAGATGATTATATTGCCGCATTGGAAAAAAGCAACATTGTAGTAAAAGTAAGGCGAAGCCGTGGTAAAGATATAGATGCTGCCTGTGGGCAGCTGGCAAATAAGAATGAAGCCGCAGTGTAAACTGTGGCTTTTTGTTTTTAATTGTCTTATAAATTATTAAAGTTGCAATTATGTTGTTGGGTGTTAATGGTGTTTTGTTTACTTTTGATGTGCGATGAAAATCACCGAACAGATAAAGCAACCCATATTAAAGGAAATGGAACTTTTTGAGAAAAAGTTTCATGAATCCATGTCTTCTAAAGTTGCCCTGCTTAACAGGATAACATATTATATAGTTAACCGTAAGGGTAAACAAATGCGACCTATGTTTGTTTTTCTTACGGCTAAAATGATTAGCGACGGTACTGTAAACGAAAGGACATACAGGGGGGCTTCGGTAATTGAACTTATCCATACGGCGACGCTGGTTCATGATGATGTTGTGGACGATAGTAACAAACGCCGTGGCTTTTTCTCTATTAATGCTTTATGGAAAAATAAGATAGCGGTTCTTGTAGGCGATTACCTGCTGTCTAAAGGTTTACTATTGTCAATAGATAATGGCGATTTTGATTTGCTAAGGATAATTTCGGTAGCTGTTCGCGAAATGAGTGAAGGTGAGCTGCTTCAAATTGAAAAGGCACGAAGGCTTGATATTACCGAAGAGATATATTATGAAATCATCCGTCAAAAAACGGCTACTCTTATTGCAGCCTGCTGTTCGCTTGGGGCATGTTCTGTAGATCCTGAGAGTGAGCACGTAGAAAAAATGAGAAAATTTGGAGAGCTGATAGGTATGGCTTTCCAGATTAAGGATGACCTTTTTGATTATACCGAAGATGCCATTGGTAAGCCTACAGGTATAGATATTAAGGAACAGAAAATGACTTTACCGCTTATATATGTTCTTAATACCTGTTCTAAGGAAGAGAAAAAGTGGCTTATAAACTCCATTAAAAACCATAATAAGGATAAAAAGCGTGTAAAGCAGGTTATCGCTTTTGTAAAAGAGCATAAAGGCCTTGATTATGCAGAGCAAAGAATGGCAGAATTTCAACAAGAAGCCCTAATGCTGCTTTCAGATTATCCTTCATCTCCTTACAAAGATGCACTTACCTTAATGGTTAACTACGTTATTGAAAGAAAAATATAATTTTTAATGCATTGTTTTTCAGGTTATTGAAAAATAAATTAAAAATTTTTCTACCTTCATGCAACTATTTTGCAACGCTTCTCGTCTATGTTGATAGAAGTCGGTTAAATAACAACCACACCTAAATAAACAACCAAATAACCAGAGCTTTGAAAGTAATTGCCTTACATCAGGAAGAAAAGGAAATTATCATGCAGGCAGTGCAAAACAACAGGCATGCCCAGCATAAGATATATTCTAAGTATTCGCCTAAAATGCTGGGGGTGTGCAGGCAATATATAAAAGACCTGCAGCAGGCCGAAGATGTTATGATAACGGCTTTTATGAAGGTTTTTACCAATCTTAAAAGCTTTGAGCATAAAGGAAGTTTTGAAGGATGGATAAGAAGGATAATGGTAAACGAATGTATTTCTTATTTAAGAGTACAGAAAAAAATAAGTTTCCTTGAAGATGAGTATTATGTTGAAAGTACGGCAGATACTATAGAGAGCCAGCTCTCGGCAGATGATATACAATGCATGATTGATGCTTTACCTGAAGGATATAAAATGGTTTTTAACCTTTATGTGATAGAAGGCTACAAGCATCAGGAAATAGCAAAAATGCTGGGGATTAATGAAGGTACTTCCAAATCGCAGCTATCGCATGCAAGAAAGATGCTTCAGGAGAAGATTAACAAACAAAAAAATTATTCAAATGGAACCGAATAAGTGGGAAAAAGAGATAAAGGAAAAGCTGAATAAAAGAACAATTCAGCCAGGGGAAATGGCGTGGGACAGGCTGGATGCCATGCTTTCGGTTGCTGAGAAAAAGAAAACACCAAAATACAGATGGATGTATGTGGCAGCAGGCTTTTTGGGTTTTATCCTTGCAGGGACGTTCTTTTTAAATCAGCAAAAAACAGAAGAGATAATTAATAATAGTACTAATACAGTTGTTACTGCCCCGGAACAAAAAGAGAACCTTAAAGAATCAAATGTAACAAATGCACAGGTAAGGGAGTTTGAAGATGCTAACGAAATTAGCAATACTGCGGTAGCGAGTATAGAAAAAACGACTGTAAAAAAGAAAACAAATGCAAAAAAACAAGAGCCTGTAATAAACACAGTAGCTCCTCAAAATACTACAATTGCCGTTGTTGGTGTAGTTAAGACAGAAATACTTACTGAAAACCTGAGTCCGGATCAGGAAGCAGAAGTACTTTTAGCCGAAACTATGAACAACATAAGTTCCTCTCAGCAAACTAAAGTAAAAGTTAGTGCAAACTCTCTACTTTCGGAAGTTGAAGGCGAGCTTGATAACAACTTTAGGAGTAAAGTATGGCAAACAGTAACTAAAAACTACAATGTTGTAAAAACTACTGTTGTAAACAGGAACAGAGAATAAAATCATAACACCAATACTAAAATAATTTAAACATGAAAACAATTACTTTTTATGTAATGGCATTACTATGCCTTATGGCCACCAAATTAAATGCGCAGATATTTGAGCGCAGGGTGAGAGAGATATCTACCAGTATTGAAGATATTTCTAAAGAGGAGAAAGACTCTCTTAAAATTGAAGTAGAAGCTGTAAATATACTCTTAGAAAAGAATGAGATAACAAAAGAGGAGGCAGATAAGAGAAAAATTGAGCTTGCTGAAAAGCGAGCAAATAATATAGAAACCCGTGTGGCGGTGGAAAAAGAAAAGCTTGATAAGCTTGTTCAGGACAAGGTAGACGGTAATATAGATGGAGGAGATGGTGCCTTATATGTTTATTATAATAAGGGTAAAAATTCTGATTGTAAGAACGATACCATTCATAGCATTGACTTCAGGAGAACCACTTCTCAGTTTCTGTTTGCTTTAGGTGTAAACCGTATGATTGTAGACGGCAAAATGGACAATGATAACTTTAAATGGAGATCAGATTTCTATGAATGGGGTATTGTTTTTAACAGCCGTTTATTAAAAAATAATAATCTTTTACATGCCAAGTACGGACTTTCGTTACAGTACAATAACCTAAGACCGGATGACGATAAGATTTTTGTAACAAACGGAGATAAAACTGTACTTGCAGATAGCGGGCTAAACATTGACGTAGCACGCCTTAGATATGTAAATCTTGTTATACCCGTACACCTGGAGTTTGATTTTACAAAGAAGAAAGTTGGCGACGTTCATACCTATTATCCTATATATGATAGCTTCAAGATAGGTATAGGTGGCTATGTAGGGGTAAATGTTAAAGAAAAGCAGATTCTTAAATATGAAGATGCTAACGGACATCAGGTAAAAGACAGGTTAAGAGGAGAATACAATGTTAGCGATACTACTTATGGACTAAGTGCTTATGTAGGTTACGGACAGGTAAGTCTTTATGCAAAGTATGATTTGCAGCCAATTTTTGCTAATAATGATGTTGATCAAAACAATTTATCACTTGGCATAAGATTTGATATTAATTAAAAAATTAGGGTTAGTTTTGTACTTCAAAAAGGGTGTTTCCAATTTTAGGGACACCTTTTTTTATGCTTAACAATTTCGTAATGTGTTCAGGGTTACGTGTTTTCCGTAATTTAAAATGTATTTTTACGTAATTGTAATAATAAAAACCATTATTGTTAGTTTTGCATAGTAAATCTAAAATTTAAATAGTTATGCCAATTGACAGACACACCGGAGAATTTATCAACCTTAGCGAGGCAAAAACATTAGCCCATGATTTTCAAAACGATTTTCCGTCTTCACACAAATGTTATTATTTAGGAGCAGAGAAACTTCAGGAGCTTTTGGCTCAGGAAGGCTGTATGGGTATTCGTATTTATCGTGCATTAGATAAAACAAGAGGAGAAGAAACCCTTGTTTTAGTAGGAGTAAATGCAGAATGTAAAGACATGACCGATGGTAAAATACTTGATAGGGCAAAACCATGTCCTAATTCATGTGATAGTGCAAGCGGTTTGATACTTTAAAAAATTAAAAAAGCAGTCAGGAATTTTCTGGCTGTTTTTTATTGATATAAGCCTATGCTGTCTTTTTTTTATCTTTTTTTTGAGAGTTGTTATCCCATTATTGGGGTGATAATATTGTATTTGATATATAAAAGAAAAACTAGGCCAAATCATAAAAAGGAGATATTAGCGATAAAACCATATTTATGGCTACTTTTTTTATCTAGTGTTTATGAAGAGGTGGTTACTGGTTTAATAAGGTTTCCTGCAGCCTATTTTATTACGGCTTATACTTTATTTGAGTTTTTGGCATTAACCTATTTTTTTTATAATATTTTGAATATAAATAAAAAAATAATGGGTTTCTGTATAAGCATCTTTGTTTTGTTTTTTTTCTTTAGTCTGCAATACTGGAATTTAAACGATTACTTGGTTTTAGCAGGTTATCATTTGGCTTTAGAAACAATAATTATTTTTACTTACAGTTTTTTGTGGTTTAAAGATTTGTTTAAAAAAGCAGAAGTTGTTTCATTAACAAAATCACCCTCTTTTTATTTTATAATTGGCAATGTATTATATTTTGCCGGCTGTGTTTTTCATTTTCTACTAATAGATGTTATTTATAAGTCATCAGGAGAAATTAGTAAGTATTGGTTTATTACATTGGTGTTAGGTTTTATAATGAGGATGCTACTTTTGATTGGAGTTTTAAAAGGGACTGAAAAAAAGTAGAGATGAAAGATTTTCTAATCATATCTGCTATAATAACAAGTATGATTCCTCTTATAATACTATTTTTTCGTAAACCGGATTCAGGCTTTACAAAAGAGTTTCAGGCTGTAAAACCCTATTTATGGCTTATGTTTATTGGGGCTTTTTATGAGCTTGTGTTTACAAAACTTTTAAAAATTCCATCTGCATATTGGTTTACAGCCTATGGGTTTCTTGAATTTTTAGCCCTTTTCTACTTTTTTAAAAAACTGTTTATTGACAGATACAGGTTATTCTTTATAGTTTTTTTTCTGATTACTTTTTTTTGTTTTCTAACTATTCTGAAATACTGGGAAATGAATATTAGCCAAAAACTTGATGGTTATTTTTCAGTTCCTGTTTCATTATTTGTTTTTAGTTCATCGTTTTTATGGTTTAAAGAACTTTTTGAAAAACCAGACATTCAATCGTTGTTCAAAATACCTTCATTTTATTTTATTAGTGGTTTGATTCTTTATTTTGCAGGTGCAGTTTTTGTTTCCCTTTTAATTTATGAAATAGGAGTCGTTACTCACCTTGCAAGAACTTACTGGATGGTTTTTGTCGTAATGGCTATAATAATGCATATTATGATGGTAGTAGGCGTTTGGAAAAGGACTGAAAAAAAATGAATATAAAAGAGATACTTCCTTTAATCGCTACAATTTTAGCTTTTAGTCCATTGACAATAACTTTCTTTAGAAAAACTAATCCTTGTTTTAATTACGAAATGCTAGCGATAAAGCCTTATTTGTGGTTAATATTTATAGGTGCTTTTTATGAGCTTATTTTTACAAGTTTTTTGAGAATTCCATCTGCCTATTGGTTTACAGCATATACCTTTTTGGAGTTTTTAGCCCTCTGGTACTTTTTTAGGGAGTTATTAGGTTTAAGGTATATGTACTTTTTTAAAGGAACTATGTTTATTGTAATAGTTGGCTTTTTAATTATACTGTACTATTGGGAATATAATATTCATACGACTTTAGAGGCTTATCTTTTAGTGCCTATATTACTCTTTGTTTTTATTTCATCGTTTATTTGGTTTAAAGATTTGTTTAATAAGGAGATAATTTCATTATGGATAATTCCGTCTTTTTATTTTATAAGCGGTTTGATAATCTATTTTTCCGGAGGGTTTTTTATATCATTATTGTATGATCAGTTAAAAATAATAACAGGTCTTTCTGAAACTAATTGGTTAGTTTTTGTTAGTGGACTTATTATTATGTATATTATGATAACAATAGGTGTTTGGAAAGGAACTGAGAAAAAGCCGTAATTAAAATTGTGTTAAATACACGATTATTATTGTATTTTTGGGGTACAAAGCAATTACCTGTTTTGTAATCTTAGAATACACACACTATGAAGGGAACGGGGGAAGAAGTAGTATCTTTATTTTATATCGGTACAGCTATAATGCTGTTTTTGGCATTTGGGCTGTTATTTATTGTTGTAACTTATCAGAGGCATTTTTTCAGGATGAAACGTAAGGAAGCCGAAAACATGCTTAAAGTAAGTCTTGAAAGTGAAAAAAATGAAAGGGCACGTATAGCTGCCGATCTTCATGACGGAGTTTCGGGTGATTTAAGTGCCATTAAAAATTACCTGAGTGTACTGGCAAAAAAAGAGTCGGAAAACAAGGAGATTTTTGATGAGATTCGCGAAGGGGTAGATGCTGCCCTGCAAAATACACGTGCCGTGTCGCATAACCTTATGCCACCACTATTAGAAACAGAAGGGCTTGTGCCTGCACTTAAAGGTTATCTTGAAAGTATAGGGGCAAAAGCTCAGATTTATTTTGAGGTTACAGCTAACGGAGCAGTGGCGTTACCGGCATCGGTAGCTTATCAGCTTTTTAGGGTGTTGCAGGAGTTAACTACAAATATGGTTAAGTATGGTAATGTTTCTAAATGTGATATAAATATAGCTTTAAATAAAGAAGCCCTGACTATAGATATAACAGACGACGGAACTCCGTTTAATTTTAGGGAGAATCTGGCTAAACCGAATGCCAGCGGACTTAAAAATATCAATTCGCGCCTGCATGCTGTAGGTGGGGTAATAGTTCAGGAAGAAGAAAAACAAGTGGGTAACCATTTTACCATAACACTAAAAAATGTAAACAATGCTTAAGTTAGCTCTTGTAGACGATCATAAGCTTTTCAGGAAAAGCCTTGCAGCCCTTTTAGGCACTCTGGAGGGGGTTGAGGTGATTTATGAAAGTGATAGTGGTAAAGACTTCCTTTCATTTCTTAAAGAGAACAAGGATGTGGATATTGCTCTTCTTGATATTCAGATGCCTGAGATGGATGGCTATACGCTTTGCGGAAAGGTGCTTAATACGCACGATACCATTAAGATATTAATGATATCGCAACTGTCAAGCAAAGAGACCATAAGGCACGTAATGCAAAGTGGTGCACATGGTTTTGTAACTAAAAATTCTGAACCCGAACAACTTGAACTGGCAATCCGTAATTTAAATACTACCGGTTTTTATCTGGGTCCTGAACTGGGATCGGTACTAAAAGATCTTATGTTGTTTCAGCAGGGAGGAAACGAACTGCAGCCCGACAGTGACTTTTTAAGTGACAGGGAAAAGGAGGTTATTCGTCTTATCTGCCGGGGAAAAAGCTCTGCTGAAATAGCCGAAGAACTTTTTATCCATCAGCGCACTGTAGAAACCCACAGGCAGAGGATGATCAATAAAGTGGGAGCCAAGAATTTTATTGGCGTTATAGTATTTGCCTTAAAACACAACCTGCTTGATGTTGAGGATTTAAGCTAGTATTTAGCAATTTCTTTTTTGTATCTTTAAGTAACTAATTATCAGCTTTATGTTTTATTCAAAAGATAGAAAGTTTGGTTATTTTACAGGTTTAGGAGCGATAGTTTTACTTCTTCCTGCCTTGGTTTGTACTTATATGTATAATATGGATATGTTTAAGGCTAACGGAAGTCTTGTTTTTGCTATGGCGGATAAAGACGTTGAAAACTGGCGTTATCCTCTTCCTTTTGAGAGAAAGTATGCCACTTATATTATTGATGCTGATAAAGAAAGGAATAAAGACAAGTTTAAAGAAGCCAGAGAGTTAATTCATACACTGGCTAATACTAGTGATACAATTAATGGTGTAAGGTTTGATTTTGCTAAAGGATCAAAATACAGTAATCTTATTAAAATGATTACTATCTGTCATGAAGAAGATATTGATTTTTTTATGCTTTTGGATAATTCTTTTTATGTGATTTCCGAGCTTTCTTCCTCAGAAATTAAAAAAGAGAAAGATTGGTTCAAAGAACGGTATTCTGGATATACTATGGATTCGGAATAGGGCATACCTAAATTGCTTTTTAGTAATTAAATAACAACTGTTTATGGGGTGTTTTTATAAAGTTGTAACTAACTTTATAAGAACTATTCTTACACTATGAAAATTCTTGTAACAGGTACCACAGGTTATATTGGGAAAAGATTGATTCCGTTTTTGCTGGAAGCAGGTCATGATCTGGTGTGTTGTGTAAGAGATCTTAACAGAATTCCCGAACAGTTTAAAGATCAGGACACCATAACATTTGTAGAGATAGACTTTCTCGTTTATTCTACAGGTGTAAAAATTCCTAAAGATATAGATGTGGCCTATTACCTTATGCATTCCATGTCGGCTTCAGATGATTTTGAAAAGCAGGAACTCGCCTGTGCCTATAACTTTATCAGTTATGTAAAGGATACTTCATTAAAACAGGTTATATATTTAAGCGGTATTGTAAATGAAGATGTACTTTCCAAACACCTGCGATCCAGAAAACAGGTAGAACAGGCGCTGGGCGGGGGTAAATATGCCTTAACCGCTTTCAGGGCAGGTATTATTGTAGGAAGTGGTAGTGCATCGTTCGAGATTATAAGGGATTTGGTTGAAAAACTTCCGGTTATGGTTACGCCTAAATGGCTTAATACAAAAACACAGCCTATAGCAATAAGAGACGTATTAAGTTACCTTTCTAAAGCAGCGGGAGATGAAAGGCTTTACAATAACAATTATGATATATATGGTCCCGAAGTACTGACCTATAAAAAAATGCTTCTCATTTTTGCCGAGGTACGCGGACTTAAGCGCTATATTATCACTCTTCCGGTAATGACACCTAAATTGTCATCCTATTGGTTGTATTTTGTCACTTCCACTACTTTTAAGCTTGCAGCATCTCTTGTGGATAGTATGAAAATAACCATTGTGGGCCGTTCTAATAATCTTGGTAAGATGTTGAATGTTCATCCCATAACGTATAGGGAAGCAGTGGAGAAAGCTTTCCAAAAAATAGAGGAAGACGCTATACTTTCAAGTTGGAAAGACTCTATTATAAGCGGCCGTTTTAGTGAAAAGATCTCTAAGTATATTACCATTCCCAAATATGGTTGTTTTAAAGATATAAAATCACGTAAAGTTGAGAATGAAGAAGAGGTGCTAAACAGGATATGGGCTTTAGGCGGATATACGGGATGGTATTACGGTGACTTTTTATGGAAGGCTCGTGGCTTTTTGGATAAGATGTTTGGTGGTGTAGGATTGCGAAGAGGAAGGACCCATCCTTCTAAAATACAACCGGGCGATGCGCTCGATTTTTGGCGCGTACTTTTTGCCAACAGAGAAGAGAAACGTCTTTTACTCTATGCGGAGATGAAATTACCGGGTGAAGCCTGGCTGGAATTCAGGATAGAGAAAGGTAAGCTGTGGCAGCGCGCTGTTTTTAGGCCTAAAGGGTTATGGGGCAGATTGTACTGGTATTCTGTACTGCCTTTTCACTATTTCATTTTTAACGGAATGATAGACAGCTTGGTGGCGAAGGAATAATAAAGATATTTTATATCTTTAAGTTTGGTTACAATTCTTTGTAACTTTACACCCCTTTAATATTTGACCAAACCTTGATTTCACAAAGTACCATAGATACTGTATTTGAGACTGCCCGCCTTGAGGAGGTTATAGGTGATTTTATAAACCTAAAGCGTGCCGGTAGTAACTTTAAGGGGCTTAGTCCTTTCAGTAACGAGAAGTCTCCTTCATTTATGGTATCTCCGGTGAAGCAGATATGGAAGGATTTTAGTTCCGGTAAAGGGGGGAACGTAGTTGCCTTTTTGATGGAACACGAACACTTTTCGTATCCGGAAGCAATCCGTTATCTAGCAAAAAAATACAACATAGAAATCGAGGAGACCGAGCAGTCGCAGGAACAGAAGCAGGAAGCTAATGAAAGGGAGAGTATGTACCTGGTTTCTGAATTCGCGCAAAAATATTTTCAAAGTACATTATTAAATACCGATGAAGGGCAGGCTATAGGTTATTCTTACTTTAAGGAAAGAGGATTTACTTCTGAGACGATTAAAAAATTCGGATTAGGATATTCTCCTGAAGAATGGGATGCTTTTAGTAAAGAAGCCCTGGGTAAAGGATATAAACTGGAATATCTTGATAAAACCGGACTAACGATAGTTAGGGAAGACGGCAGGAATGTAGACAGGTTCCGTGGTCGTGTTATGTTTCCTATACAAAGTATGTCGGGCCGTGTTTTGGGTTTCGGTGGGCGTATTTTGACTAACGATAAAAAAGTAGCCAAATACCTTAACTCTCCGGAAAGTGATATTTACCATAAAAGTAAAGTACTGTATGGTATTTACCATGCCAAACAATCTATAGCAAAGCTTGATAATTGTTACCTTGTAGAAGGGTATACCGATGTTATACAGCTAAACCAGGCAGGTATAGAAAACGTTGTGGCTTCATCAGGAACTGCCTTAACACCCGATCAGATACGTCTTATAAACAGGCTTACCAAAAACATTACCGTGCTTTTTGACGGCGATGCCGCAGGTCTTAGGGCTTCCATCAGGGGTATAGATCTTATTCTTGAAGAAGGGATGAATGTTAAGGTATGTACTTTTCCTGACGGGGAAGATCCTGATAGTTTTGCCAAAAAATCATCTTATGAGGAACTGACCGAATACCTAAGCAGTAACGCTAAAGACTTTATACAGTTTAAGGCTTCGTTACTTATGGATGAAGCGCAAAACGATCCGGTAAAAAAGGCAGGACTGATAAGGGATATAGTAACCAGTATTTCGAAGATACCCGATAGGATTCAGCGTGAGGTATACATACAGGAATGTTCCCGAATTATGGATATATCAGAGCAGGTGCTGGTAAGTACACTGGCTCAGTTAGTGCAAAAGGATATTACTGATGCCGGTAAAAAGCAGAAAGAGGAGCAAAAGGCAAAAGCAATGCAGCCTGTGGTTGAGGAAATGCCGGAAATAAAACAAAGTGCAGATGATCTTTCGGGTATAGAATATGAAATTGTAAAAGCGCTTCAGCTTTATGGCGATATGGAGTGCGAATTTAAGAACATATATACTAAGTTCGATGAGTATGGAGAGGAGGCCACTTTTACCGAAGTACAGGCCTGTAAAGTGTATGAATGGATTTACTTGAATCTGCAGGAAGATGAAATTGAATTTACTCAGCCTACCTTTAGTGCGCTTTTAAAGCAGATGATTGAGATATATCTTAATAAGGAAATCAAACAGGAAAACTTTATAAACAATTTCTCGGTTGATTTGCAGGGGCTGGTGTCAGATATTTATATGGAAGATGATAAATATCTCCTTAGCGGATGGGAAGATAAGCAGCAAATACCCGTTAAGATGAAAGATATGACTGTAGAGGAACACGTGACACAGATTATTTTTGATTTAAGGTCCCGACTTATCAAAAAACTTATTCATGAGCTTATGGCGCAGGTAAAGCCGGAACCTGAGGCAGACAACAGAGATGTTATGCAGGATATAATGGATTACACCGAACTTAACAGAAACGTACTTAAACGTATTGAACGAATACGTACCACATAGGTAATACAATATCAGGGCAGCTTTTTATAGTTGCCTTTTTTATTTCTATATGTTATAAGGTGGTTTGTGGGTGGGTGTAGTAATGTGGGTCCTTTGTAAATATGTTTTAGTGGGGGTTAAACTATTTCCAGGGTTTTAGCTTTGTTTACTAAGTCTACCAGATTAGTAACGTGCAGTTTTGTAAGCAGTCTCAGTTTGTAGGTGCTTATCGTTTTTTCGTTCAGGTCAAGCAGCTTTGCAATCTCTTTATTCTTTTTTCCTTCGCTAAGATAACGAAGTACTTCAATTTCACGGGAAGAGAGTTTTCTGTAGAGCCTTTCCGATTTTTTTCCTTTATTAAGAAGCGCAAGATTTTTCTTTACCAGTTCGCTGAAAACAACTTCTCCCTTAACAACTCTTTTAATGGCATTTTCAAGGTCTTCCATCCTGGCGTTTTTATGCACGTAGGCAGAAACACCGGCTTTTAAGGCATTAGGGGCATATATTTGCTCAGCAAGATTAGTAAAAATTATAATCTTGGTTTCGGGATAATCTTTTACGAGAGATTTTACCGAGCTTATACTCGTTAGTCCGTCTAACTCCAGGTCAATAATGGCGGCATCAACAGTCTTCTTTTTTAATACGTCCATGAGGCCGTCAAGATTGTTTACCACCCCTGCAAAGCTGATTTCCGGATTTTCGCTAAAGTACGCTTTCATTCCATAGTGTACTACAGGATGATTATCCGCTAAGCATAGTTTAATCATAATTGCTATTTTTTGAGTTAAAACCTACAGTAAAGTTAGCAATTAAAATCTTATTAAAATCTTAAAGTATTGTGAATGAAAGAATTTTATTTCAAATTTGGCGGAATTTCACAAACCGGTATTGGGTTCATTTTATGCTGGTTTATGGAATTGAGTCTTAAATAAATGTTAAAAACTTCTTTTTCCCTTCCTTCAAACTCGTCATGCTTTCTTCCTTTTTCGACTTGGCGCATTGCCCATTCCAGTTCGTCATAACTTGCCCCTAACTGATCCTCGTCACTTCGGTCATCACCAAAGAGGCCATCGGTAGGTTTTGCGGTAATAATGCTTTGCGGAACCTTAAGGTATCTGGCCAGTTCACGTACTTCCGATTTCATTAAATCGGCAATAGGGCTTAGGTCTACACCACCATCGCCGTATTTTGTAAAGAAGCCCACGCCAAAGTCCTCAACCTTGTTTCCTGTGCCTGCAACCAGCGCACTGTTTATACCCGCAAAGTAATAAAGAGTAGTCATTCTTAATCGCGCCCTTGTGTTAGCAAGGGTCAAATCCTGCAGGTACTGATTCTCAGTCTCAGGAACCTCTTTTCTAAAAGTTTCAAAAACCGGTGTCAGGTCGGCCTCTGCCGAAGATACATTATCAAAACGTTCCTTTAGCTGCTGTATGTGCTCCCTGCCTCTGCTTACCTGGCTTTTTGCCTGGTGAATTGGCATTTCAACACAAAGGGTAGGCAGTCCGGTTTGTGCACATAGTGTTGAGGTAACTGCTGAGTCGATACCGCCGGATATTCCCACAACAAAACCCTTAACTTTTGCGTTAGCTGCATAGTCACGCAGCCAGTTTACAATATATTCGTTAACAGTTTCGGTTTTAAATTTATGGGTTGCCATGATTACTCAGTATTTGGTTTAGTAATGTATATTTGCACAAAAATAATTTATAAAAGTAAATAATCCCAAACCGGGACTTTAATACAAAGACAAATTATGAAGAAATATTTCCTGTTTTTACTTTTTCCGTTGCTTTTAGTTTCATGTAAAGATAAAAATGAAGCAGAGGCTGCTATTGCCGGTGTTGATGTGGGAGAGGTTAAGATAGTACGATTTGATGATGTGTTTTACAATAGTAAGCCTGAAGATTTGCCAAAGCTGAAACAGGCTTATCCTTTCTTTTTTCCTCAAAATTTCCCCGATTCTATTTGGGTTAGTAATATGAATGATCCTTTTATGCGTCAGCTAAAGGAGGAAACAGATAAAGTGTTTCCTAATATGAATGCTTTACAGGATGATATGCATTCGCTTTTCCAACACATGAAATATTATTTTCCTGATACCAATGTGCCGGAAGTATTCACAATAATATCCGATGATGAAAACCAAAGGGCTGTTTACTCGCCGGAAGTAGTTGCTATACCTATTAACCTGTATTTAGGTAAGGATAATAAATTGTACGACGGCTTGCCGAGCTATCAGGTGCAGACTTTTGAGCCTAACCAGATAGTGCCGGATGTGGTTTCGTCTTTTGCTACAAACTATATCGCAGTACCAAAGGATAGGACATTTCTTTCTATTATAACTTATTTCGGTAAGGAACTTTACTTAAAAGATTTGCTGATACCAAATACTACAGATGCTGCAAAGATGGGATATACTGAAGAGCAGGAAGCATGGGCTGAAGAAAACGAGTCGGAGATATGGCGTTATTTTGTAGAGAATAAAGTTTTGTTTGATACTAATGCCAAACTTGCAGACCGTTTTGTGAATCCGGCGCCTTTTTCTAAGTTTTATCTAGAACTTGATAATGAGTCTCCTGGTAGGCTTGGTGTGTGGATAGGCTGGCAGATTGTAAGGTCGTACATGGAAAATAATAAAGATGTAACTTTGCAGCAGCTTTTGGAAACAGACGCCAAAACAATATTTGATAATTCTAAATACAAACCCAAAAAATAATGTCTAAGAATACACTTAAATCTGAAATAAAAATAAACGTTGAGCTTGATGAAAACAGGGTGCCTGAAACACTATACTGGACTGCGCGTGACGGTGGTGTTGCCAATCAGGAGTCTAAAGCGATGATGCTTTCTGTATGGGATAATAATAACCAGGAGAGCATGCGTATCGATCTTTGGACCAAAGATATGCCTGTTGATGAAATGAAGGTTTTCTTTCACCAGACTTTAGTGTCTATGTCGCATACTTTTGAGCGTGCAACGGGAGATAAGAAAATGAGTGAAACCATGAGGGATTTCTGCGATTATTTTGCCGAAAAGCTGGAACTTAAAAAAGACTAATTATAGAGCGGCCTAGGCCGCTTTTTTTATTTATGTATAGAATACGTTTATATAAGCAGGAAGATTGTAACGAGGTAGTGAGCCTTTTTTATAACACTGTACATTCGGTAAATAAAAAAGATTATACTACTGAACAGCTCGACGCATGGGCACCTGCCGATTTAGATTTTGAACGATGGAACAGGATACTTTCTCAAAACTATACCATTATTGTAGAAAAGGAAGGTGTTATTAAAGGTTTTGGTGATATAGATGCTACAGGGTATTTTGATCATCTTTTTGTGCATAAAGATCATCAGGGACAGGGGATTGCAACTCTTATTAAAGAGAAAATAGAAAAGCATGCCCTGGATGCGAATATGCAAAGGGTAACCGTAGCAGCATCAATAACGGCAAGACCTTTTTTTGAAAAGCATGGCTATACTGTTCTAAAAGAACAAAGGGTAGAGCGCAACGGACAGACGCTTATCAATTATTTTATGGAAAAGTTCCTGTAGTTATATAAAGTCGTTATTACTGAAAATAGACTGGTTTACATCGTCTATATATTGTAATAATGTGTCACGGCCTGTACCTTCGGTAGATGAGGTTACAAAATAATCAGGCATTTCTTCCCAGTTGTTTGCCAACAGCTGTTTTCTGTAAGCGGCAATATGCTGTTCTATCTTACCACGGCTTATTTTGTCGGCTTTTGTGAATATGATGCAAAAAGGCACTTGTGTTTCTCCCAGGTAATTAATGAATTCAAGATCTATCTTTTGGGCTTCAAGTCTTATATCCACAAGTACAAATGCACAAACAAGTTGTTCGCGCTTTTCAAAATATTCGGTAATGAACTTTTGGAAAGTCTGTTTGGTCTTCTTAGATACCTTAGCGTAACCATATCCGGGTAAATCCACTAAAAACCAGTTGCTGTTTATTTTAAAATGGTTTATTAGTTGTGTTTTTCCGGGCTTGCCTGAAGTCTTTGCCAAATTCTTGTTGTTGGTAAGCATGTTTATCAGTGATGATTTCCCAACATTAGACCTTCCTATAAAAGCATATTCAGGAAGGGGTTCCTTAGGGCATTTGCTTACATCGGAGTTACTGATAACAAATTCGGCAGTATCTATCTTCATTTTTAAAATTTTTTAGCCACGAATTACACAAAACTTCACAAATTTAAATATAAATAAGTGAACGGGTGTAATTCGTGGCTTATATTAAGTCCGGGACTGTCCGGTTATTATCTTGTTTACTTAAATGGAGGCTTTTTTAAGCCATTCGTGCATTAACCTGTTAAACTCGTCCGGGTGCTCCATCATAGCGGCATGTCCGCATTTGTCTATCCAGTATAGCTCAGAGTTTGGTAATAATGAATGGAACTCTTCTGCAACCTCAGGAGGTGTAACCTTGTCGTTCTTTCCCCAGATAATACAGGTAGGTACGTGCATCTTAGGTAAGTCGGCAGCCATATTATGCCTAATGGCGCTTTTGGCTATGGTTAATGTTTTTATCAGCTTAAGCCTGTCGTTTGCCGTTTGGAAAACCTCGTCTACAATTTCTTTAGTGGCAACCGCAGGGTCATAAAATACGTCTTCGGCTTTCTTTTTAATATAATCGTAGTCGCCTCTTCTCGGGTAACTGTCGCCCATAGCACTTTCATAAAGACCAGAGCTTCCTGTTATAATAAGACCAAGCATTTTTTCAGGATACATTTTGGTATGGTAAAGTGCAATGTGGCCTCCTAAAGAGTTGCCCAGCAATATTACCCTCTCAAATCCCATAAACGTAATAAAGTCCTTTACCCATTTTGCAAAGGCTTTTACATTGGTCTTTAAAATGCTTTGTGTGTATATGGGTAATTCAGGAATAACAACTTTATAGCCTTCCTTAGGGAAGTATTTTGCAACACCGTCAAAATTACTAAGGCCTCCCATAAGTCCGTGTAGTATAATGATAGGGGTGCCTTCACCGGCTTCAAAATAACTGTATTTACCTTCTTTGTTGGTGGTATGCATGTTAGATTTGTAACAATTTCAAATATGCACAAATATATAATATTATAGGTAATATATGAGACTAATTTTTTGCTATGCAGGCATATTTTACAGGGAAGCTTTTGTTTGTGCTATTTTTACTACATAACTGCTTGATTTTGAATTGAAAATGTTAAAAACTTATTCTTTTTTCAGATTTTTAAATTTTTTCATTCTGAATGTTAAGTTATCTTAAAAAATTAAAATATTCTCAGCATATTTTTCTAAAAGCTAAAATTTATTTAAACATTATAAATCAGCTTACTGACTTAATTTTCCCGTGGTGGTTGTAAAGTGGGTAAAACTTATTAACAAAGTGGTATAAAGTGGTAATAAGTGGTAAATATTTCCATATATTTGCTATAAAACAATCCAAAACGTAACTGCTTGAATACCATTGTAGGGACATATGAATGTAAGGTAGATTCGAAGGGGAGGCTGATGATTCCTGCTTCTTTGAAGAAGCAATTGCATGCCGGTCTTGAAGATGGTTTTGTTTTAAAACGTTCGGTTTTTCAGCCATGTCTTGAATTGTATCCAATGGAAGAATGGAATAAAATGATGCAGAAAATAAATAAGCTGAATCGTTTTGTGAAGAAGAATAATGATTTTATCAGAAGGTTTACTGCCGGAGTTAAAGTCGTGGAGATAGATGCTGCCGGAAGATTATTGATATCAAAAGACCTTGTTGGTTTTGCGGGTATTGATAAGGAGATTGTTCTTTCTTCGGCGGTTAACATTGTGGAGATTTGGGACAAAGATAAGTATGAAAAATCAATAGACGACACGGCTCTTGATTTTGCTGATCTTGCAGAAGAAGTAATGGGGAATTTAAATGATGATGACGATGGAATATCATAATCCGGTTTTGCTTAAAGAAACTGTGGACGGACTCGATATAAAACCGGACGGAGTGTATGTGGATGTCACCTTTGGTGGTGGTGGGCACTCCAGGGAGATAATGAGGAGGCTCGGGCCAAAGGGAAAGCTGTTCGCTTTTGATCAAGATGAGGATGCTCAGGCTAATATAATAAAGGATGACAGGTTTACACTGATTCCTGAAAACTTCAGATTCTTAAAAAGATACCTGAGGTTTTATGGTATTAAGGAGGTAGATGGTGTTCTTGGAGATTTTGGCGTTTCTTCTCATCAGTTTGATGTGGCAGAGCGTGGTTTTTCTACCCGTTTTGATGCCGGGTTGGATATGAGGATGAATCAGAAAGGAGCGATAAGCGCCTATAATGTGGTGAATGAATATGATGAGCAGCAACTTAGAAAAATGTTCTTCGAGTACGGTGAGCTTAAAAACGGAGGTGCATTGGCAAATACTATAGTAAATGCCAGAAAGGAAAATCCGATAAAAAGTACCGATGAACTTAAAAAGGTATTAGGTCGATTTTTGCCGGCTCATAAAAGCAATAAGATACTGGCGCAAATTTATCAGGCTATACGTATTGAGGTGAATGAGGAGATAGATGTGCTGAAGGAGTTTTTAGAGCAAACCTTAGAGGTGCTTAAACCGGGTGGGAGACTGAGTGTGATTTCATACCACTCGCTGGAAGACAGGTTGGTTAAACGCTTTATAAGAAACGGAATGTTTGAGGGAGAGCCTGAGCGTGATATGTTCGGGAATTTTGAAGTTCCTTTCAAGGCAATAGGAAAGCTTATAGTGCCTACGGAAGAAGAGATTGAAATAAATAACAGGGCAAGAAGTGCAAAGCTGAGGATAGCAGAAAAAGTATAAGGTATGAAAGGCGGGGTATATAGTTTATTAAAAGCGAAATATCTGGTAGATGAAGGGTCTATGAAAAACTGGCTCTTTATAGTGTACCTCATTCTGGTGGCTATGCTGATGATTGCAAACGGACACAATTACATACAAAAACTGTACAGGATTGCTGATCTGAAAGATGAGGTTAAAGAGCTGCGTTCGGAATTTGTAGATATGCGCTCGGAACTGATGGAGTTGAAAATGGAATCCACAGTTTCTAAAAAAATGGAGTTGAGAGGGATTTACCCGTCATCAGTTCCGCCAAAGAAAATAAAAGTTTACAAAACGGAAGAGTAATACAACAAAAGGAGATGGGTAATAAAGACAAACATATCTCTTACAGAATATACCTGGTAGCCTTCGCAATTTTTGTGATGGCTATTCTTGTAGTTGTAAAGCTTACCAATATACAGTGGGTAGAAGGGGAATATTACCGCGAACTGGCTAAAGAGCGTACAGTTAGGGAAATTACCATACCGGCAAACAGGGGTAATGTGTATTCGTCTGACGGAAGTCTTTTAGCTACATCTATACCTAATTATGATATAAGGTTTGATGCGTTGGCGCCTAAGCTTACTGATTTTAATGAAAATATTCGTCCGTTGGCAGATTCACTTTCGGTAATGTTCGGGAATTCGTCATCCTTCTATTATGAGAAGCTAAAAAGGGCACGTAATAATAAAAACAGGTATCTGTTTATTGCAAAAGGCCTTAGTTATACAGAGTATATGCGTCTTAAAAGCTTTCCGCTTTTTAATAAAGGGGCTTACAAGGGAGGTATTATTACTGAGCAGCGTACCATTAGGGAGCATCCTATAGGAAAGATTGCAAAAAGGACTATTGGATATGACAGGCTGGATCATCATGGTAATGAACGTGAAGTAGGTATAGAAGGTGCTTTTGCAGAATATCTTGATGGTAAGGATGGAAGGCAGATGATGCAGAAGATTGCAAAAAGCCAGTGGAAGCCGATAAGTGATGAAAATGAGATAGAGCCTATAGATGGTTGTGATATTGTGTCTACAATAGATGTGTACATACAGGATATAGCGCACCACGCACTGCTTAAGCAGTTGGAATACTATGAGGCAGATCACGGTTGTGTGGTGGTAATGGAAACCAAGACCGGTTATGTTAGGGCGATATCTAACTTAGGCAGGGCCAGTGATGGTTCTTACTACGAAACAGTAAACTATGCGGTGGGCGAATCGCAGGAGCCGGGCTCTACATTTAAGCTTGCAGGTTTGATTTCGCTGCTTGAAGATAAAAAAGTAGATACGAGTCAGGTATATGATACCCACGATGGTGTGGTAACCTATTATAAAAGAAAAGTACGTGACTCCCATAAAGGTGGTTATGGAAAAATAACGCTGGCAAGAGGATTTGAGTTATCGTCCAATACAGTAATGGCACAGGCTATTTATGATAATTATAAAGATAACCCGCAACAGTTTGTAGATCATCTTAACAGTTTTGGGTTAAACAAAAGGCTTGGGGTATGTATTAAGGGTGAGGGGAGGCCAAAAATACCGCAACCGGGAGATAAGTCCTGGTCGGGATTATCACTTCCCTGGATGGCATTTGGTTATGAAGTCTCTATGACGCCATTACAAACACTAGCTCTTTATAATGCAGTAGCTAATGACGGCGAAATGGTAAGGCCGCTTTTTGTTCAGGAAATAAAAGAGTGGAACAAGACCATAAAGAAGTTTGATAAAGAAGTAATAAACCCTAAGATATGCTCTCAGGAGACAATAGATAAGGTAAAAGCGGTTCTTGAAAATGTGGTAAAAAAGGGTACAGGTTCAAAACTGTATTCAAAAGATTTCTCCATGGCAGGAAAAACAGGTACCGCACAGGTTAACTATGGTAAGGGTAAGGGTAGAGATGACGGAATGTATTATTCATCATCATTTGCAGGTTATTTCCCTGCAGATAACCCTAAATATTCCTGCATAGTGATAATACACAGGCCAAGTATCAATAAGGGTTATTACGGAGCCGATGTGTCCGGGCCTGTATTTAAAAGGATAGCACAAAAGATATTTACCGATGTGCCTTCCACAAACCAGATTGATAACCTTGACAGACAGGTTAAAAAACAGGAAGATTTGTATGCATCTTATTATACTAAGGCGCAAACAGAATATAAGTCAATACCTAATACACTTGGTATGAGTGGTATGGATGCCGTAGCCCTTTTAGGTAATATGGGGCTTAAGGTTAAGGTAATTGGCACAGGAAAAGTAAAAAAACAATCGGTGGCTCCGGGACAGCCATATGTTAAAGATCAAACCATAATACTGGAATTATCGTCGTGATGGTATTAAAAGACATATTATACAAAACCTCTATTGAAGCCGTAAAGGGTTCTACGGATATTTCTGTAAACAAAATAGAGTTCGACTCCCGTCTGGTAGGCAAGGGAGATGTTTTTGTAGCCATAAAAGGAACGGTTTCAGATGGGCATGAGTATATAGATAAGGCAATAAGTCAGGGAGCTGTAGCAATAGTTTGCGAAGAGATTCCTGATGAGCTTATAGGAAATGTTACTTATGTGCTGGTTAAAAAAGCCAACAAGGCACTGGCTTTTATGGCGGCTAATTATTATGGTAATCCGTCGCATAATGTTAAGCTGGTAGGTATTACCGGTACTAACGGTAAAACCACTATTGCCACATTACTGTATCAGCTGTTTAAAAAAGCTGGATATAAGGCCGGATTACTTTCTACAGTTAAAATACTGGTTAACGATAAAGAATATAAGGCGACACATACCACTCCTGATTCTCTTACCATAAACAGGTATTTAAAGGAAATGGAGGAAGCAGGTGTTGAATACTGCTTTATGGAAGTGAGCTCACACGGGATTCACCAAAAGAGAACTGAGGGGCTTGAGTTTGTTGGTGGGATTTTTACAAACCTTTCTCACGATCATCTTGATTATCATAGTTCGTTTAGCGAATACAGGGATGTTAAGAAGTCCTTTTTTGATAAGCTTCCTAAATCGGCTTTTGCACTTACCAATATAGACGATAAGAACGGTTTGGTAATGCTGCAGAATACGGTAGCAAAAAAGCTTACTTATGCCTTAAAAACCTATGCCGATTACAGGGCACAGATACTGGAAAGCCAGTTTACAGGATTGTTACTTAAAATAAATGAGCAGGAAGTATGGGTTAAGCTTATAGGAACATTTAATGCTTATAACCTTTTGGCAATTTATGCTGCGGCTATCAACTTAGGGCTAGAGGAAATAGAAGTGCTTCGCCTTATGAGTGAGTTGGAAAGTGTCTCAGGTAGGTTCCAGTTTGTGGTGTCTGATTCTAAAATAACAGCTATTGTAGATTATGCCCACACGCCTGATGCGCTTGAAAATGTTCTAAAAACGATTGAAGATATAAGAACCCGTAACGAACAGCTTATAACTGTTGTGGGTTGCGGAGGTGACAGAGATAAGATGAAGCGCCCGGTAATGGCAAACATAGCTTCGGCAATGAGTGACAAAGCCATTTTTACTTCGGATAACCCAAGGAGTGAAGTGCCGGAAGCGATTATTGAGGATATGGAAAAAGGTGTAGAGCCTCATAATTATAAAAAGACCCTTGCGGTTGTAGACAGGAAACAGGCTATAAAAATTGCCTGCCAGCTTGCCAACCCTAACGACATCATTCTTATAGCGGGAAAAGGCCATGAAACCTATCAGGAGATAAATGGCGTTCGTCATGATTTTGATGATATGAAAACAGTAAAGGAAATTTTAAAAGAACTAAACAAATAAGCGATAAGTATGCTATACTATTTATTTGACTATTTAGATAAACATCTTAATGTACCGGGAGCGGGGGTATTTCAGTATATCACTTTCCGTTCGGGTATGGCAGTTATACTGTCGCTGCTTATCTCTACTGTTTTTGGTAAAAAGATTATCAACTTCCTGAGAAGACAGCAAATAGGTGAAACTGTTCGTGAGCTTGGTCTTGAAGGCCAGGCACAAAAAGCAGGCACGCCAACGATGGGAGGGCTTATCATTATCATGGCTACCCTTATTCCTGTAATCCTTTTGGCAAAGCTTGATAATATCTATGTAATGCTGCTTATAGTTACCACACTTTGGATGGGTACTATCGGCTTTATAGACGATTATATTAAAATATTCAAGAAAGATAAAGAAGGTCTTAAAGGAAGGTTTAAAGTAGTTGGCCAGGTAGGTCTTGGACTTATAGTAGGTTATATACTTTATTTCCATCCGGCAGTAACTGTAAGGACAGATACTTCTAAAGTAAATATTTACAGTACAGAACAAATGGCTTCTAATGCAGGACCTCGTGAAGAGAAATCTACGGCTACTACCATTCCATTCTTTAAAAATAATGAATTTGATTATGCCGAGATCCTTGCGTGGACAGGCGATAACTATAAAAACTATGCATGGCTGATTTTTATTCCTGTGGTGATATTCATCATTACGGCGGTATCTAACGGAGCTAACCTTACCGATGGTATAGACGGGCTTGCGGCAGGTACATCGGCTATTGCGGTACTCACCCTCGGGATATTTGCATTCGTTTCGGGTAATATCATTTTTTCCAATTACCTCAATATAATGTACATCCCCAACTCGGGAGAGATGACGGTGTTTATTTCGGCCTTTGTGGGGGCGCTTATCGGTTTCCTTTGGTACAATACCTATCCGGCATCTGTATTTATGGGAGACACAGGAAGCCTTACCATAGGCGGTATAATAGCAGTACTGGCTATTGCGGTTAGAAAAGAGTTGCTTATACCGGTTTTATGCGGAATATTTTTAGCAGAAAACCTGTCGGTAGTACTGCAGGTGGGCTACTTTAAATACACGAAGAAAAAGTATGGGGAAGGCAGGCGTATTTTCCTGATGTCGCCACTACACCATCACTACCAGAAGAAAGGGTATCATGAAAGTAAGATTGTAGCGCGCTTCTGGATTGTAGGGATACTATTAGCAATATTCTCACTGGTTTCATTAAAACTTAGGTAAGTATGAGGTTAGTAGTATTAGGTGGCGGAGAAAGCGGTGTAGGTACCGCAATCTTAGGAAAGAAAAAAGGATATGAGGTATTTGTGTCTGATTTCGGAAAGATAAAAAACAACTATAAAGAAGTTCTTGCACTTAATAAACTGGAATGGGAAGAGGAAAAGCATACTGAGGAACTTATCCTTAATGCCGATGTTGTAATGAAAAGCCCGGGTATACCTGATAAGTCGCCCATAGTAAAGCTGCTTAAAAAGAAAGGTGTTCCTGTAATATCAGAAATTGAGTTTGCAGCAAAATATATCGATTTGCAAACCGTGGGAATAACGGGAAGTAACGGGAAGACCACCACAACAATGTTAACGCATTACCTTCTTAAACAGGGAGGATTAAATATGGGGCTTGCCGGAAATGTAGGTAAAAGTTTTGCCTGGCAGGTTGCAGAGAATAAACACGAAGGCTATGTGCTTGAACTAAGCAGTTTCCAGTTGGACGGGATAGAAACATACAGTCCTAATATAGCGGTAATAACAAACATAAGCCCGGATCATTTAGACAGGTACGATTATAATTTTGACCTGTATATAGAGGCAAAGTTCAGGATTACCATGAACCAGACTAAGGATGATTTCCTTATTTATGACGCCGATGACGAGGAGATTAAAAAGTGGCTTGATAAGAATAAGATAAAAGCCAAAAAAATACCTTTTTCACTTACAAAAGAAGTTAAAGGGGGAGTATATGTAAAAGAGAATAAGATTATTTCAACCATCAATAAAGAAGAATTTACCATGCCGATAAACGAATTATCATTAGAAGGAAAGCACAATGTAAAAAATGCTATGGCAGCAACTGCAGTAGCACAGCTGATGCGTATCAGGAAAGATACGATTAGGGAGAGTCTTTCCAACTTTCAGGGTGTTGAGCACCGTTTGGAGAAAGTACTTAAAATACAAAATGTACAGTATATAAACGACTCTAAAGCGACCAATACCAATGCAACGTTTTTTGCGCTGGACAGTATGACTACACCAACAGTTTGGATTGTGGGTGGTGTTGATAAAGGTAACGATTACGATGAGCTTATGCAGTTAGTAAGAGAAAAGGTAAAAGCTATTGTATGTCTTGGTGTGGATAATCAGAAAATAATGAACGCCTTCAGTAATGTGGTAGACGTGATGGTTGAGACCACAAGTATGACCGAGGCGGTAAAGATTGCACAAAGCCTGGCAGAAAAAGGAGATACAGTATTGCTTTCTCCGGCATGTGCAAGTTTTGATCTTTTTGAGAATTATGAAGAACGCGGAAAACTGTTTAAGGCAGCCGTGCAGAATTTATAAAACCTGCCTTTTGTAAAGGCAAAAACAAAGAGTAATGAGAGAATTAATCAATAGCCTGAAGGGAGATAAAGGTATCTGGTCATTTGTAGTACTACTGGCCCTTATATCGTTCATGCCGGTTTTCAGCGCAAGTGCAAACCTTGTGTATGTAATCGGTAAAGGATCTACTATAGGTTATCTGGTTAAGCATTTGGTGCACATTTTTATAGGCTTTGCGCTTATTTATTTTGTTCACAAAGTGCCTTATCATTACTACAGGGGGCTATCCCAGATAGGATTGCCTATAGTAGGTCTCTTGTTGGTGTACACCTTTTTTCAGGGTACTGTTATAGACGGTGCTAACGCCAGCCGCTGGATAAAAGTACCTTTTATTGGGGTCACCTTTCAAACATCGGCACTGGCATCTATAGTGCTAATGGTGTATGTGGCGAGGTACCTTGCTAAGATTGAGGATAAGGAAATAACCTTTAAGTCATCGTTCATTGAATTGTGGATTCCGGTATTTATAGTGCTTGCACTAATACTTCCGGCTAACTTCTCTACCACGGCTCTTATATTCAGCATGGTTTGTATGCTGGTATTTGTGGGGAGATATCCGTTAAGGTATCTGGGTACTATAATAGGTATGGGAGTAGCTATGTTGGTGTTCTTTGTTGTATTTGCAAAGGCTTTTCCAGATGCAATGCCTAACAGGGTTGATACCTGGATTTCGAGGGTTGACAGCTTCTTTTCAGATAAGCCTAATGAAGACGATTACCAGATAGAGAAAGCAAAAATTGCAATCGCTACAGGAAAGATTAACGGATTAGGCCCAGGTAAGAGTGTACAGAAGAACTTTCTACCGCAGTCATCGTCCGACTTTATCTTCGCGATTATCGTTGAAGAGTACGGGTTGATAGGTGGGATAGGAGTATTGTTTCTGTATCTAATGCTGTTTTTCAGGTTCCTGGTATCGGCACATAAGGCCAAGACACTCTTTGGTAAGCTGCTCATTGTGGGGTTAGGTTTTCCTATCATCTTTCAGGCACTTATCAATATGGGAGTTGCTGTAGAACTGCTTCCGGTAACAGGACAAACCTTACCGCTTATCAGTAGCGGAGGTAGCTCTATCTGGATGACCTGTATAGCAGTAGGCATTATTTTAAGCGTAACCAAGAAAGATGAAGAAATAGAGCAGGAAAGGCTGGAGAAAGAAGAGCGTGAAGAAGCCCTGCAACGAATGATAGACAAGCATCTGGAAGAGGAAGGCAAGGAAAGAGAAGAAGAGGCAGAACGAACATCGGCTGCTTTTTCCATAGAGGATGGAACGAAAAACCCAATGCATGCAGTAATGGGTAAACCATAAGTAAGAGATCAAAGATTAAAAAGATAAATAGTGATGGCAGTAAAGAGATTCATATTGAGTGGAGGTGGCACAGGAGGGCATATCTATCCTGCCATTGCTATTGCCAATGAGCTTAAATCCCGTTTTCCTGATTGTGAGATACTTTTTGTGGGAGCAAAAGATAAAATGGAAATGCAAAAGGTTCCTCAGGCGGGTTACAAGATAAAAGGATTGTGGATAGCAGGTATACAAAGAAAGCTAACGCTGGATAATGCACTGTTGCCTGTAAAAATGATTGACAGCCTGTTTAAGGCAAGAAATATAGTAAGACAGTTTAAGCCTGATGTGGTAATAGGAACAGGTGGTTTTGCCAGCGGACCTTTACTAAGGGCAGCGTCGTTTTTAGGAGTGCCAACGGTAATACAGGAGCAAAACTCCTTTCCGGGTATAACGAATAAGTGGCTGTCTAAAAAAGCAGATGCCATTTGTGTGGCTTACGATAATCTGGACAGGTTTTTTCCTGCTTCAAAAATTGTATTTACAGGAAATCCTGTAAGACAGGATTTGATAAACGTAAGCGGAAAAAGAGATGAAGCTGTAGCTCATTTCGGGTTAGATCCTAACAAAAAAATATTGCTTGTTTTGGGAGGAAGCCTTGGGTCAAGAAGAATTAACCAGCTTATTGCAAAAGAACTGGCGTGGCTTTTAGCTCAGGATGTACAGATAATATGGCAGTGCGGTAAACTGTATTATGAAGAATACAGGCATTATGGAGATGATAAGCAGGTTCAGGTGCTGTCATTTATAGACAGGATGGGTCTTGTGTATGCTGCTGCCGATGTAGTTATATCACGTTCAGGGGCATCATCGGTTTCAGAACTTTGTATAGTGGGCAAGCCGGTGTTATTTATACCGTCGCCTAATGTGGCAGAAGATCACCAGACGAAGAATGCGCAGGCAATTGTGGATAAGGATGGTGCGCTGCTTTTAAAAGAAGTACAGTTGGATACCCAGTTCCAAAATGTGTTCTCTGATTTGATAACCAATGAAGGGAAACAGCAAAAACTGAGTGAGAATATTAAAAAGCTGGCAAAGGCAAATGCCACAAATGATATAGTAGAAGAAATTATAAAACTGATTAAGTAGGGCTTAAGTATATATGGATTTAAACCAGATACATAACGTTTATTTTATAGGTATAGGAGGCATCGGTATGAGTGCCCTGGCCCGCTATTTTAAATCTATAGGTAAAAATGTGGCAGGGTACGACCGTACTTCAACGCATCTTACCGATGAGCTTAAGAAAAACGGAATACGTGTACATTTTGAAGACAGTATTGCGCTTATAGACCTGCCGTTCCTTAATAAAAGCAATACGCTTGTGGTGGTGACACCGGCAGTGCCTAAGGAGCATTTTCAGTGGAACTACTTCCTTAAAAATGGATTTGTAGTTAAAAAAAGAGCAGAAGTACTGGGTATAATCACTAAAGGGACTTATTGCTTTGCTGTTGCAGGTACACATGGTAAAACAACTACATCAAGCATACTGGGGCATATACTGTATCAGAGCAAAGTAGATGTAACCGCATTTTTAGGTGGTATTGTTGAGAATTATAATTCTAATATAGTAGGTGAGGGTAAAACGTTAACCGTAGCTGAGGCTGATGAGTTTGACCGTTCGTTTTTACACCTGCACCCTGATGTGGCCTGTGTAACCTCTATGGATGCCGACCATTTGGATATTTATGGAGACAGTTCGGCTATTGAGGCATCGTTTGCCGAATTTGCCGATAAGGTTAAGGATAAAAAGAAACTCTTTATAACAAAAGGACTGCCTCTTGAAGGGGTGACTGTAGGTGCCGAAAACGGAAGTGATTACAATGCGGTAAACATAAGGATAGAAAACGGATGGTATATTTTTGATGCCGAGACTCCGCAAGGTAAAATAGGAGATATAAAGTTTGCGCTTCCGGGCAGGCATAATCTAACCAATGCTTTAATGGCACTGGCTATGGCTAAGACCTATGGCGTGTCCGATGATGATATCAAATCGGCACTGGAAACTTTTAAAGGAGTAAAAAGAAGGTTTTCTTACCAAATTAAAAAGGACAACCTGATTTATATTGACGACTATGCACATCACCCAACAGAAATTGATGCCGTACATCAGGCGGTATCAGAACTGTATCCTGATAAGAAAGTACTGGCTGTGTTTCAGCCCCATCTTTTTAGCAGGACGAGGGATTTTATAGACGGATTTGCACGAAGCCTTTCGGCTTTTGATAATATAGTGTTGCTGGATATTTATCCTGCAAGGGAACTGCCTATTGAAGGAGTAACTTCAAAATGGCTTTTGGATAAAATTGATAATCCGAACAAGAAACTGATTTCAAAAAAGGACCTGATTCCGTTTTTGAAAATGACAGATGCTTCTGTGATTGTTACAATAGGAGCTGGAGATATAGGAGAGATGGTTCCTGATATAAAAAAGGTGCTTGATGAAAAGAATTAACTGGGATAATATAAGGCTTTTTGTAATCGCTGTAGTGGTTATTTTCCTTTATTCCTTTTCTGCAAAAAGGAACGTAAGCAGGCATTTTGTGTCTGCCGATGTTGAATTTGCGGATAATGAGGAGTTTATTACCCTTGATAAAGTTAATAAGTTGTTGATACAAAATTTTAACAGTGTAACGAGCATAACGAAAGATAAATTAGATTTGAATAGCGTGGAGAAAAGACTCGAATCAAATCCTATGATTGATGATGCAGAGGTGTTCGCTACAGTAGACGGCAAGCTAAAGGCAATTGTTAAGCAAAGAGTACCAGTTGCAAGGATTTTTGAAGGAGGAGAGTCGTATTACATTGATTATAAGGGGAGTGAAATGCCGCTATCCGAAAATTCAACAGCTAGGGTTTTGTTAGTAAACGGAGCCCTTAACGGCGTTGATAAAACTAAGCTTTACTCGTTAGTAAAATATATATATGACGATGATTTTTTAAGAAAGAATATCATTGGGATAGAGATTACCCCTACAGGATCGCTAAAAATGATGAGCCGAAATTATAGTTATGTGATACTTTTCGGGAAGATGGTAAATGTAGAGAAGAAGTTTAATAATTATAAGGCATTTTTTCAAAATGCAGTAAGGGATACATTGATTGAGAATTACAAAACGATAAATCTGAAATTTACACAACAGGTTGTGTGCGCCAAAAAATAGGATATGGAAAAAGAAAGCATTGCAGTAGGTTTAGATATCGGGACAACAAAGATTGTTGCCATGATAGGCAAGAAAAATGAGTATGGGAAACTTGAGATTTTAGGTGTTGGTAAATCCAAAAGCCTGGGTGTAGCCAGAGGAGTTGTTAATAATATTACACAAACTATCCAGTCGATACAGCAGGCGGTACAGGAAGCCGAAGCTGATTCAGGATATAAAATACATGATGTGGTGGTGGGTATTGCCGGCCAGCACATTCGCAGCATTCAGCACAGCGATTACATTAGCAGGAGCAATCCTGAAGAAGTGATTGGGGATGCAGATATTGATCTTTTAATTAATCAGGTTCACAAACTGGCTATGTTGCCGGGTGAAGAAATTATCCACGTATTGCCTCAGGAATTTAAAATTGACGGGCAAACTGAGATAAAAGAGCCTATAGGTATGTATGGCGGCAGGCTTGAGGCCAGCTTTCATGTAGTGGTAGGGCAGGCTTCGTCAATCAGGAATGTGGGCAGATGTATTAAGAGTTCAGGGCTTGACCTTTCAGGGTTAACGTTAGAGCCGCTTGCTTCGGCCGATGCGGTGCTTAGCCAGGAAGAGAAAGAGGCAGGTGTAGCGCTTATTGATATAGGGGGTGGTACAACAGACCTTGCCATATTTAAAGATGGTATTATACGCCACACAGCAGTAGTGCCATTTGGAGGAAACGTAATAACAGAAGATATAAAAGAAGGCTGCTCTATTATAGAAAAACAGGCAGAGCTGCTTAAAGTGAAGTTTGGTTCGGCCTGGCCGGGTGAAAACAAGGATAACGAAATTGTTTCCATACCGGGCCTGAGAGGCAGGGAGCCTAAAGAGATTTCGCTTAAAAACCTTTCTAAAATTATCCATGCCAGAGTAGTGGAAATTATAGAGCAGGTATTTGCAGAGATTAAGGCTTACGGTCATGAAGATCCGCGCAAAAAACTGATAGCAGGTATAGTGCTAACAGGAGGTGGGTCTCAGCTTAAGCATATAAAACAGCTTGTGGAGTACATTACCGGTATGGATACCAGAATAGGTTACCCTAACGAGCACCTTGCCGGAAATTCTGATGAGGAAATATCAAGTCCGCTTTATGCAACGGCAGTGGGGCTTGTTATGAACAGCATCAGAAACAACACAAGGAGTGCAACACCTGTAAATGAGGTGAGGCAGCCGGAGCCGGTAAGGCATCAGCCAATGCAAACAGAGGCCAGAACTGCAGAAGCGGTTGAAGAGCTGGAAGAAGTAGCTGTAGAAAAAGAAAAGAGTATTGATGACTCTACCGAGAAAAAGGTTAAGAGGTCATTTTTTGATAAATATATAGATAGGATTAAAGAATTTTTAGATAACGCAGAGTAAAACCCGATTGATTATGATGAGCAATGAAGAATTTGGAAGTATTTCGTTTGATTTACCTAAAAACCAATCAAACGTAATCAAGGTAATTGGTGTAGGCGGTGGCGGTAGCAACGCTATTAACCACATGTTTAAGCAGGGAATCAAGGGAGTAGATTTTGTAGTATGTAATACTGACTCACAGGCGCTTCAAAACAGTCCGGTGCCAAACAAGATACAGTTAGGAGTTAGTCTTACCGAAGGTCTTGGGGCGGGAGCAAATCCCGAAGTTGGACAGCAGTCTGCTTTAGAGAGCATTGAGGAAATCGAAAAAATGCTGGATACAAATACCAAAATGGTATTTATCACGGCAGGTATGGGCGGTGGTACCGGTACAGGTGCTGCTCCTGTAATTGCTAAACTGGCAAAAGAGAGAGATGTACTTACTGTGGGTATTGTAACCATACCTTTTCAGTTTGAGGGTAAAGTACGCTCTGAACAGGCCCTTCAGGGTGTGGAAAGGTTACGAAAGCAGGTTGACTCTTTAATCGTTATCAATAATAATAAATTAAGGGAAGTGTATGGTAACCTTGGCTTTAAAGCCGGTTTCTCTAAAGCTGACGAAGTATTAGCGACAGCTTCAAGAGGTATTGCAGAGGTTATTACACATCACTATACTCAGAATATTGACCTTAAGGATGCCAAAACAGTATTGGCAAACAGTGGTACCGCTATAATGGGATCTGCAGTAGCAACAGGCGAAAGCCGTGCAAAAGATGCTATTGTAGATGCATTGGATTCGCCACTTCTTAACGATAATAAAATTACAGGTGCTAAAAACGTATTGTTGCTAATCGTTTCGGGTACTAATGAGATTACTATTGATGAGATAGGTGAAATTAACGACCATATCCAGTCGGAAGCAGGATTTAATGCTAACATCATTATGGGTGTTGGTGAAGATGAGACTTTAGGCGAGGCTATTGCGGTTACAATTATTGCTACCGGCTTTAATGTTGAGCAGCAAAACGAAATTGTTAATACAGAGCCTAAAAAGATTATCCATGCACTTGAAGAAGAGCAAAAACTGGTAAGCGACCTGAGTCAGAAATCAGTAATATCTTCATTTGATTTTGCTTCACCCGCTAAGGAAGAGCCAAAACCTGAGGTTAAGGCAGAGGTTCCTGTAGAGGAAGAGAAAGTGGTGTTTACGCTTGAAGAAGAAGTGGAAGAGGAAATACAACAGCCGGTTGCGGAAACAAAGATTGAGGCAGAAGCCGGACTTATCCCCACTACTGATTATATAAACAATCTTGATGTGTTTTTTGAGATAGTTTCTCCGGTTAAAGAAGAGCCTAAAAAATTCGAACCTGAGATTTTTGAACCGGTAATTAAAGATGTCAGAGAAATAGAGGTTGTAGATCCGGAGTTTGTTATCGCTCCTAAAGAAGAGCAGATAAGCTTTTCTTTTGACCTTACAACTGATAATGTAAAAAGGGAAGAAAGAACTTTGTTCTCTCTTAATGATGAAACTAAAGATATTAAGGTTAAGGATGCTGTACAGGTTGTGCCTATGACAGAGCTTAACGAAACTGGTGTTGTAAGATATTCGTTGGAAGAGTATCTTGAAAAAGAGAATGAGCTTTTATCTTCTAAGCCGGTTGCTAAGGTAGAAGAGCCTGTAGACGAAGAGCTGAATATTACATTTAAGAAATCGGAGGAGCCGGTTAAGGCAGAAACAAACCAGGCTGATATTTCTCCGGTTGAAATGACTATAGATGAGACCTTAAGGTTAAGGGCAGAAGAGCGCAGAAGAAAAATGAAGGAGTTTAATTATAAATTCCATAACAGTTCTGCAAGGATAGATGAAATTGAAAAAGAGCCTGCTTATAAAAGGATGGGAATAGATCTTAATGCATCAAAGCCTGACAACAGTAAATCACGCTTTTCATTAGGAACAGACAGTAACGACGACTTACAGTTACGATCTAACAATTCTTTCCTTCACGACAATGTAGATTAAACTAACCCAAATGTGATCCTTTAACCCGAAAGCACTTTATACTTTCGGGTTAATTTTTTTATATTCGCATTCATATTTTAAAAATCTGTACTTATGAGTTTACAAACGCAAATCATGGACGCCATGAAAACAGCCATGAAGGCAAAAGATACAGTAACCCTTGAGGCGCTACGTGCTATTAAATCGGCATTATTACTGGCTCAGACTGAAAGTGGTGCTAAAGAAGAATTAGCAGAGGAAGAAGAGATAAAGCTGCTTCAAAAACTTGTTAAGCAAAGAAAAGACAGTGCTGCCATCTATACACAACAAGGTAGGGAAGACCTTGCTGCTCCTGAAATTGAACAGGCAGCGGTTATAGAGAAATTCCTTCCGGCTCAGTTAAGCGAAGAAGAGGTGGAAGCCAAAGTTAAACAGATAATTGAAGCTAACGGTTTCTCTGGTATGGCTGATATGGGTAAAACCATGGGTATTGCTTCAAAAGAGCTTGCCGGTAGCGCGGATGGTAAAACAATATCTGCAGTGGTAAAAAGGCTTTTAGCATAAAAAAATAATTAGAGTTTGATAGGTTTTCTGAAAACTGACAAACTTTAGAGGCCGCGTAGTTCAACTGGATAGAATATCAGATTTCGGCTCTGAGGGTTGGGGGTTCGAACCCCTCCGCGGTCACAATAAAGCGTCATAAGTAACTTTACTCATGGCGCTTTATTATTGTATCTTCTGGATAAGCTTTTATTGAAGGATTTTTCTTTCTTTGATTAATTCTTTTTTTAATTGTTGAAAATCATTAATAATGTAATTAATTAGGGCTTTGTTTATAATATTTTAAATATTACTTAACGCTTAAAAAACTTTAATGGTAAGGAGGTGTTGTTTTATTTTTAGTTAAAGTGTAAAAAAAACTTAGCTTTTTCGAATAATGTATACAGATTGTTTTGAATTTTAAGCCTGCATTAAAAATATAACATACGCATGTAATTTTGTTTTTTTTAACAAAAAAATTAAAATATAAATAACGTTAAGTTTTTCTGATTCATATTTTTAGTATTTTCGAAACGTTAAACAAACTGCTAAAATATTTAATATGAAAAGAATTACCCTATTGCTTTTCATGCTCTTTAGTGCTCTTTGCGGATATTCGCAGCTTGCACAGGAAGGGTTTGAAGGTACATGGCCCCCTACTGGATGGGGCATTTACAACAACGGGTCTGGAAACCTTAAATTTTGGACACAAACTCCAGGGGGAACAGCACTTCCGTTTCCTGCTCATGAAGGAACTTATTCAGCAATGGTTGATAAAGAGAACGTTCCTGATACAAACCCGGTTCCTCAGGACTGGTTGGTGACACCTTCGTTTACTGTTCCGGCAAACCCACAGTTACGATTTTTCTCCCGTTTAGGTATACCAGGAGATGACGGAAGTCTTTACCGTATAATGGTAACTACTGATCCTGATGCATCTAACTTAGCGGCTTATACTCAGGTAATGGAATGGGAAGAGGATGAGATTAATCCTGTACAGACGGAGTATACGGAGATATTACTTCCTTTAGATGGTTTGACGCCGGGTACAACTGTGCGTCTGGCTTTCGTTTTGGTTGGTGATGATGGTGACCGTTGGTTAATTGATAATGTTTCGGTATCAGAACAGTGTATGATACCAGAAAACCTTTTGGCTGAAAACCCTACTTTAAATTCGGCTCATTTAACATGGGATGCGGGTTCTGCTACACAGTGGGAAGTTGAAGTTCTTCCGATTTCTGAGCCATCTACAGGTTCTGGTGTTACTGTTACAGGTACGGCAGAATACGATCCTGTACTTCTTGAAGATACTCAGTACAAGTTTTTTGTAAAGGCTGTTTGTGAGGAAGGTGTGAATGAAAGTGAATGGGCTGGTCCATTCTATTTTAACACTCCGGGCTTAGGTGATACATGTAATGCACCTTTAGAAATAGCATCACTTCCTTTCTCAACCACTGATAACACATCAAACTATGGAAATGATTATAGTGGTAATCCGGGTTTAACCTGTGTAGAATGGGATTGGCAGGAGTATCTTAACGGAGATGATGTAGTTTATTCTTATACAGCAACTGCGGATGGTACTATAAGTGTAGAATTTTATGATGCAGTATCCGATGCTGCCATATTTATTTATGATTCATGCGATGATATAGGTGTTAACTGTCTTGATGGCGGTGTCTTCCCTTGGGATGAGACACCTGTAGAAATCCCTCTTTTCCCTGTTACTGCAGGGACTACTTATTACTTTGTAGTTTCAAGTTGGGGTCCGTTTCCGCAGGTGACTCCTTACACATTAGTAATTCAGGAGGTTCACTGTGAAAAGCCTGTAGGTTTACCAACAACAAGTATTGGTCTTACTACCGCAGATTTATCATGGACAAATCCAAGTGGTGCCACCTCATGGGAATATGTTGTTCAGGCTCCGGGTTCAGGTGTACCAACTGGCGCTGGTGAAACAGCAGACAGTAATACAAACTTTACAGTAGATGATTTAACTCAGTCTACTCCTTATGAATATTATGTAAGGGCAGACTGTGGTGATGGTACTTTTAGTGCCTGGGCAGGACCATACTACTTTAATACAATGGTGTGTGAAGTAGCAGATCAGTGTACACTAACATTTACACTAACTTCTCAGTGGGGAGGTTTTGATGATAACACAATGAACGTTTCTCAAAACGGGGTTGTACTTGCTGTACTAGGCCCTGATTTTACTTGGGAAGATGGTACCGGACCTATAGAAATTGAAGTTCAGGTATGTAATGGTATCCCTGTAGACCTATTTTGGAATGCAGGAGGATGGGGTAACCAGGTTGGTGTTTCAATAACAAACTCTTTTAATCAGGTTATGTATGAAAAACCAATTGGTACTGGTTCATCAGGAACGCTACTTTATTCAGGTATGGTAGATTGTGATAATCCACTTTGTATACCTCCTACAAGCCTTACTACTTCTAATGAAACTATGACTACGGCAGACCTAAGTTGGTTAGGTACAGATCCTGGTCAGTGGGAATACTATATTGTTGAGGCTGGAGAGCCTGCTCCTACAGATGCTACAGATGGCGAGCCTACAGATACTAATCCTGTAACTGCTGATGGTTTAGAACCTGCAACAAACTATGAATATTATGTAAGATACGTTTGTTCTGATACTGAAAACAGTGCTTGGGCAGGTCCTTATGCATTTAATACTGAAGTATGTGATGAATCTGAAAAATGTTTATTCACATTTGAAATGACCAGCGAAAATGGATGGGGTTGGGAAGATAATACAATGATAATATCTCAGGGAGGAGTTCCTGTGGCTACATTAGATCCTGATTTCTGGGGTTATTCAGGCACAGTACAAATACCTTTATGTCCGGATGTTGATATTGAGGTGTTCTGGAATGTAGGTGGATGGACTCCTGATGATAAAGGTCTTGTAATATACAGTCCGTTTGCAGAGGATGTATATACAATGTTGCCGGGTACACAAACACAGGGAACTGTTGTTATTGCTGGTCCTGTAACTTGTGATCCTCCACCATGCCCTAAACCGCAAAACTTAACAGCTACAGACTTACAGCTTAACTCAGCTTTATTAGGTTGGGATGAAATGGGATCTGCAGATACTTGGGAAATTTGGGTTTTACCTTACGGATCTCCGGCACCAACAGAGCCGGGAGAAGTTACAAACGATAACCCTTATTTAGCTGATGAGCTTACTTCTGGTACTCCATATGTATTCTATGTAAGAGCTAATTGTGGAGAAGAAGATGGTTACAGTACATGGTCAGGTCCGTTTGTATTTACAACAGCTATTTCAAATGATTTTTGTGATGGAGCAGTTCCTGTACCTGTAAACCCTGGTATTGATTGTGATGAGATAATTTCAGGAACATTAACAGGTGCTACTTCTTCAGGGCAAATGGCCAGTTGTAACTGGCAGGCTCCAACATATGATGTTTGGTACTCATTTGTTGCAACTGAAGCTACACACTCAATTTCACTTACTAACATGAATGGTGGTTCTTATAACCTGACCGTTTATGAAGGTGAAGATTGTACTTCACTAACAGATGTATATTGTGATTGGAATACCGCAGCAACTGTGTCTGGCCTTACTCCGGGAGAAACATACTATATTCAGGTATTTACTGATTGGTTGGATAATCCGTCAGCGCCAACTTCTTTTGATTTATGTGTAGTAACTCCTGCTTCAATTACAGCTGATAATACAACTTATTCTGTAGAAGAACTTGTAACCGAAATACTAATAACTTCAGAGTGTGCTACAGTAAATAATATTACATGGTCTACCGGTATTTCAAACGATTGGGGAGGTCAAAATGGTATTGCTATGTTTGAAAAAGGCTTATCTGCTTTCCCACTAAATAAAGGGATTATACTTTCAACAGGTGATGCTATGAAATCGCCTGGACCTAATACTGGTTTCTTAGGAGATGGTTTTTGGCCGGGTGATACTGATTTGTTCAATTATATAACTGAGTCAGGAATTGATCCAGATTTATGGAGTTATAATGATGCTACTGTGCTGGAATTTGATTTCGTTCCGTTAACAAACCATATCAGTTTCCCATTTGTTTTTGCATCTGAAGAGTATGGAACTTTCCAGTGTAATTTCTCTGATGCATTTGCTTTCTTCCTTACTGATATGGATGCGGAAACGCCGGTGACAGAAAATCTCGCTGTTATACCTGGAACTGATATACCGGTATCGGTTGTAACGATTAGAAATGAGCTATATAACAGTAGTTGTGGTTCGGCTAACGAAGCTTATTTTGATGCTTATTATGAACAGGGAGATATGGCCGCTGCAATTAACTATAATGGTAATACAGTACAAATGGCTGCTCAAGCTGATGTTATAATGGGACATACTTATCATATTAAGCTTGTAATTGCTGATAGAAATGATAGTTCTTATGACTCAGCTGTATTCATCGGACCGTTTGATATTGGTCAGATTAATCTTGGAGACGACTTAATTGTTGAGAACGGTACTGCATTATGTGAAGGAGGGGAGTATGTGTTAGATTCTAACATAAATGCTGAAGATTATGATATTATATGGACTTATACAGATGAGGATGGTGTTGCGACAGAGCTTGAGGATACAGGTTCTACAATAGTTGTTACACAGCCGGGTACTTATACTATTAGTGCTACATACTTAGCGTCAACTTGTATTGGAAATGACTCTGTAGTTATAGAGTACTTCCCTTCAGTTAACGATGCTGTAGATTTATTTGCTTGTGACAGTTCAGGATTCGATACTTTTGATTTGTCTCAAAACGACGCAGTAATTCTTGCAGGTTTCAATGCTGCAGATTATGAAGTTACATATTACCCTACTGAAGAGGATGCTATGGCTGAGACCAATGCTGTAGATATGATGTTTACAAACACTGTTCAGTTTGGTCAGCCATTATTTGCAAGAGTTGAAGGTCTTGTTACCGGATGTGTTGCGGTAAAACCGTTTAATGTTGTTGTGGAAGATAATCCGCCAACGTTTACAGTAACCGAAAGTTTCTCAATTTGTGAGGGTGCTGCAGGTACTATAACAGTAACTCCGATTGATTTTGATCCTGCTGATGTTGAATTTAGCTGGACATTAGATGGTGCAGGTCTTCCTGATTCAGGAATCAGTATTACAGCTACAGAAGGTGGTATCTATGAAGTTACCGTAAACAATAACGGATGTGTTAATACAGAAGCTATTGAGGTAATAGTAGTGCCTATGCCTGTTGCAGATGTAATCGAAGACTTTACATCATGTGGAGCATATACACTGCCGGCACTTAGCGATAACAATGCTTACTATACAGGTCCTGGAGCTACAGGCGAAATGCTTGCAGCAGGCACTGAAATAGCTATAGGTCAGACTATTTATATTTATGCAGATGCAGCAGCTGATTTTGGTGACTGTTCTGATGAGAGCAGCTTTACCGTAACTGTTGTTCCGGCTCCTGAATTTGAGGTTACCGGAGACTGTATAAATAATGAATTTTTACTACAGGTTAACTTCCTTGACGGAATGTATAATGAAGATAACGTAACATTTGAATGGACAGATGCTAATGGTGCTACTGTTTCATCTGATCCATCTGTTGTGGCAACAATGGCTGGTGTTTATCAGGTTACTGTAATTCCTTCCGGATATGAGGAAAGTTGTCCTTTCTTAGGCGAGTTTGAAGTTGAAAACCCTAACTGTCTAATCCCTCGTGGTATCTCTCCAAATGGTGACGATATGAATGATGCGTTTGATCTTACCGGATTTAACGTTTCTAAACTGAGCATCTTTAACCGTTATGGTCAGGAGGTTTACAGTAGAACGGATTATACTAACGAGTGGTATGGACTTGACAAACATGGAAAAGAACTTCCTACAGGAACATACTTCTATTCTATGGAGCGCGCTAATGGCGACAATAGAACAGGTTGGGTTTACATCAACCGTGAGGTAGACTAATAAACTAATTTAAGGAATCAAGACTCAGGAACCCTTTTTTAAAAGGGCTCCTGGTCCTTCCTTTGCCTAACAAAAAAG
>NZ_JUIW01000011.1 GCF_004151245.1 Flavobacterium beibuense | reverse complement strand
TAGTGCGGGTCCTGCTGTGCAGTAACATCAGCAAGGCCACACAATGCCACGAGGGCAGCCAAGTAGATTTTCTTCATAAAAAATAGGTTTCTATGGTTATGTAATGGGGGGTTAACCCGAGTTAGTTCTATTTGGTATTTGAAAAACTTAGCTTAAATCTGCCTGCCATTCACTTAAGCGAATAATAGCTCTAAATTTGCTTTCAAACGCGTTAAAGATAGACATTTTTGCGATATTCGTACAGTATTGGCTATAAATATCAATATTTTAACAACTTGTAATGTTTAAAGATGTTGTTTATTTAACAAAACAACTAAATTTTGTTGTAATGGGTAGGGTAAACTGCTGTTATATAGTATATAGGTAGTCGTAAAGCTGAGAAGCATCAGAAAGTTCCAGCTTGGTTGCAATCCTTTCTTTTCTTTTTCTGCAGGCCTCAAGAGTTATATTTAGCATTGAGGCTATTTCTTTTGAGGTAAGGTTCATATATAAATAACAAATAAACCTTATGTCGTTTGAAGTTAGTGAAGGGTGGGATGTTTTAAGGCGTGTTATGTAGCCTTGGTTTACTTCTTCAAAATGGGTAATGAAATTTTCCCATTCATCATCGGACTTAAGGTGTTCCCTGAGTGTTTTTATATGTTTAGTAAGCGAACTGTTTTTTGATAGTTCGGGTATTTTAGACAGACTGGTAAGGATATCTTCTATAAGCACATTTCTGCCCGATAAATAGAGTGCCTTAGCGGTAAGCTTTCTGTTACGGGATTCAATTTCGTTTTTAAGGCGTTCCTGCTCCAGTTTGGCCTTATTTTCTTTTTCTCTTATCTGTTTTTCCAGTATAAGGTTTTCATTCTTTTCTTTTTCCAGTTCCAGGGCAATGGCCTGTTCCTTTTGCTCGGCAATCAGTTTTTTCTGTTTAAGTTTAACGGATAGGTTGCGTAACAGTAATATTATTATGGTTACTATTGCCATTATCGCAGCTATAATAGTATAGAAAGTTTTTCTTTCTGTTTTTAGCTTTTCTTCATTTATGGCAATTTCATTCCTGTAATTCTGTATCTCAAATTTTACTTTGTTGGTTTCTAAAAGTTTTCCGTTTTTGATGTCATTAAGTTCTGTTTCTGCCGATAAAACAGAGTCTTTATACTGCAATGCCTTGTCATAAAGCTTTAACTTGGAGTAAATTTTTGACAACAGCTCATAGGTTGTTTTTTTTGTCTCGGTATTTGGGTTTTCTGCTAATATATTTTTTCCCGAAACGGCTGCCTCATCATACTTACCCTCTGCAAGATAGCTTTTTGTGATTATGAACAAAAGCGAAATGCCGATGTCATTAAAATCAAGGTTTTTTGAGGAAGCATATAGATTAAGGGCTTTTTCCCTTGCCTGTGTTGTATGACCAGTTAACAAATCATTCTCTGCCATTGTTATCTGGGCTAATACATAAAGGTTTGGATCGCCTTTTAATAATGGGAGGGACTCAGTGATATATTTTTTTGCTTCTTCAGGCCTGTTTGTTTCATTAGCTACACCTCCCAGATTCATGGCATAAAGGCCAATCTTTATCTTATCTTTATTCTCTTTAGCTATTTCATAGGCTTTTTTAAAGTATTCCTCTGCCTTTTCAAAGTTGTTTTCTTTGGTATATATAATAGCTATGTTGTTTAAAACAACCATTTCGTGCTGAGGGTCCAGTTCTTTTACCGCAATGGTATAGCTTTCCAGATAATAATTAAGAGCTTCGCCATAGTCCAGCATGGTGAAATAATTGGCGCCAATGTTATTTGTTGCCAAAAAAACCTGCTCATACCAGTGATTCTTTTCGGCAAGGTTTCTTGCCTGTGTAAGTAGTTCGAGTGACTTTACATGTTCTTTCTTCCACATGTACTCCACTCCTTTTTTGATAAGTGAATCACAATGTTGTATAGTATTTGCCCTTGCGGTTGATATAAAAAGCAACGCAATTAAAAAAGTGAATACTATCTGAAGGTTTTTTTTGTGCACGGAAGAAACCAGAATTTAATCAATCCAAATATAAACTATAATTTAATGCAAATAAAAAAGCTTTTCCCGATTTGAGAAAAGCTTTACTATATCTTGTTGTGTGTTTATGCTTTACCTGAAGCCTTAAGATTGCGCTCAATAGCGTGGCCAGGGCGTGTCCATTTTGGTTTTTCGCCAAGAGGAGCATATTCTGAATCCTGAGCTTCCACAGTTTGAGGCTGTGATTTTTTAGTAAAAGGCTTTTGAGGAATAAGACCTAGCATTTCAAACATCTTCATGTCTTCGTTTACATCCGGGTTAGGAGTTGTAAGCAGTTTGTCTCCTGCAAAGATTGAGTTAGCTCCTGCAAAGAAACACATAGCCTGTCCTTCTCTTGACATTTGAGTCCTACCGGCAGAAAGCCTTACCTGAGTTTGGGGCATAACGATTCTGGTAGTAGCTACCATCCTTATCATTTCCCATATCTCTACAGGTTTTTCATCTTCCATTGGCGTACCTTCTACAGCTACAAGTGCGTTAATTGGAACAGATTCAGGCTGCGGACTTAATGAAGCAAGTGCTACAAGCATACCCGCTCTGTCTTCTACGCTTTCTCCCATTCCTATAATACCACCACTGCAAACAGTAACATTGGTTTTTCTAACATTGTCTATTGTTTGTAGCCTGTCTTCATAACCACGTGTAGAAATTACTTCTTTATAATATTCTTCAGATGTGTCAAGGTTGTGGTTGTAAGCATATAAACCTGCTTCAGCAAGACGCTTAGCCTGATTTTCGGTAATCATACCCAGCGTACAACAAACTTCCATATCAAGTTTGTTTATAGTTCTTACCATTTCAAGCACCTGATCAAATTCAGGTCCGTCTTTTACGTTTCTCCATGCAGCACCCATACAAACTCTTGATGATCCGCTTGATTTAGCGCGCAGTGCCTGTGCTTTTACCTGCTGTACACTCATAAGGTCGTTCCCTTCTATGTCAGTGTGGTAACGGGCAGCCTGAGGGCAATATCCGCAGTCTTCAGGGCATCCTCCTGTTTTAATGGAAAGCAGGGTAGATACCTGTACTATATTAGGGTCATGGTATTGTCTGTGAACTGACGCTGCTTCATAAAGCAGGTCCATAAGCGGTTTATTATATAATGCTATTATTTCTTCCTTAGTCCAGTCGTGTCTCATTGTATTCATAACGGAATTTTAAAGTTGGCTCAAAAGTAGCAAATTCCGTTTTAACAACCGAAAAAACACTTTAAACTTTGCTTAGTTATGATTAAGGTCGTCTACCTTATTGATTTTTTCAACCTTATCTTTCCAAAATTGCATTAATGTGAATGATACTATAGCACTAGCCGCAAGACCTTCTATAAACAAGCCCATACAAAACTGGTAAAGCGATGGTGTGCCTCCAAAAATATAGTTTTCTGCAAAGGTATGTATGTACTCTTCACCTCCTTTATATTCTGCATACGCAATAAAAGCAAATATGCTTATTACAAGGCTGGTAAATGCCGTGAAGAAGGCAGAACTTAAGTTAGTAAAATATCCGTCAATATGATCGGCATAATCCTGCTTAATAGTTCGGTTTACACCATATATTACAAATATAAAGTTTACAAGTCTCAGGTAAATCTGATCTCCTAAACCAAGCATTTCCATTAAAAGGAAAAATAGTGCAATACCGATAAAAATAATGATCCCGTTAATTATTATCCTCGAAACTTTCATAGCTGCTGTGTTTTATTCGTTAATAAATTATGTTACAGTTTTTTGGCTGTTTTTACTTCTTTTTGCAGGAAGTAAGCTAGTCAAAGTCTATTGCGATTTATTCCGAAATTTAGCTATAAAAAGGCAAAAAAGTAAGAGAATTAATAAAATTTTAATACAAGAAATAGGACTCTTGTAATGGAGGTTTAAGGCTATTTTTGAGAAGTGTCTATATCTTCATAGAGTATTATCCATGGGGAGTGAGAGAAATAATGCCATTTCGCCTCCCCTAAATCTACGGTTGAGTTAATAAGCTTTTTTAGAGGAGCTCCGTTTATAGCGGCTTCTGTTTGAGCATATATAGCTACATCAATCCCTTTTTGTGCCTGTTCTTTTTTTATTCGTTGGGCAAACTGCCATATCATATCGGGTTTTGTGCACATACTATTGTATTGCTTACGTGTCATTTTTGTATGTACATTATAAGGTATTGGGTTACCTGTTTTTTTGTCAACTACTTTGTAGGTTGTATATCCGTTACGGGTACGCAGCATCATTCGCCAACTAAGACGATGGCCTTCTTCTGTCCAAAATACATCACCTTTTATCAAATAATGTCTTAGAGGTAAGGCAAGCTGTAATATTAAATAGGGTATAAAAAAGTAATACAGCGTTGTTTTATAAGAGTTACCTTTTCGTGTGATTTCCTCATTAATAGCAGGCTTCTTTTTAAAGAAAATACTTCTTATTTTTTCAGGAGGATAAAAGAATACTACAAAACTCAAGGCGAAAAACGGAAATATGCCTATTTGTAATGTTATGGAATTAAAAAGATGGAATATTAGTGAAGCTATAAAAGCCCAAGTCCTGGTTTTTTTAAACAAGAGCAGGGGTACTACAAGTAAGTCGAATGCTATACCTGCATAGGCGATAAAAAGGTAAAACCACTTTTGTGTAAAAATATCGTGTAATACAGGAATTGTAACCGATCGATCCAACAGGTTTTTAGTAAATGTTCCGTCAAGCCATCCGGGGTAGAACTTTGCTATAGTTGCAAAAAAGTATACAATGGTTACCTGGGTTATCATTAGCCATGAACACCATGCGGGCATTGTAAGGCTCCTTATAGAAGGTTTTTGTTTAGCGTCTAGCGAGGCATAAGTATTGGCCGGTAAAAACCACATTATTATGCAAACCAGTAAAAGAAGATAGTAATGGTTATTATAAGATGTTTTTTGCATAAAATACACTCCGGCCCAAAGCAGGGTGTAGGCGCCTAATGTAAGTCGGTATTTATAGCCTGCCATAACCAGTAGACCCAGAATACCCATAATGCAAAAATAAAAATACATTCCGTTACCCGGTAGAGGCTGTAACCAGTTAAGGCCTATGTGAGAGAATGTAAACTCTACATCTATAAAATTTTCTTTTACCCATCCGGTTAAGATAGCGCCAAATGTTTCGCAGGCGAGCAAAAACCCGAAAAATATCCTGAAAACGATAAGAGGGGCATTGTCTATTTGCCGGAAAAGGTAATTTTTCATGACAGTTTTTGAGAAATATAGTCCAGTGATACTTTCTGGTCTTCCATAAGCTGGTCTTTTAGATGATTTACACTTGGAAATTTAATTTCATCGCGTATCCTATAGTGTATGTTAACCCTTATTTCAGAATTATATATATCAGCATTAAAATTAAAGAAATGAACTTCTATAGATTCTGCAACGCCGCCTACGGTAGGATTATTGCCTATATTCATCATCCCGAAAACTTTTTGTCCTTTAACTTCAGATGAAACTACATAAACTCCTTTTATAGGTATAAGCTTGTAACTTTCGGTTATATGTATGTTAGCTGTAGGAAAGCCTATGGTTCTGCCAAGTTGTTTGCCTTTTACCACTGTTCCCGTTAAAAAGTAAGGATATCCTAAGTACCTGTTTGCGGTTTCCAGATAACCCGCATTTAAGGCATTTCTTATTTTAGTTGAACTTACCGATACTTCGTTTATTTCAAGAGCCGATATTTGTTCTACTTCAAAACCATATTCTTTTCCAAAAATAATAAGGTCATCTATGTTAGCAGTCCTGTTGCGTCCAAACCTGTGGTCATAGCCTATTATTATCTTTTGTACTTTAAGTTTATCAACCAGGATGTCTTTTACAAATTCTTCGGCGGTGAGGCGTGAAAAAGAATGGTCAAAAGGATGTATGATAAGATTGTCTATACCATATTCTTCCAGTAACATTGCCTTTTCTCTTATGGTGTTTAGCAACTTGATATCGGTGTTTTGCTGAAGCACCATACGCGGATGAGGGAAAAACGTAAGTAATACATTTTCGCATCCTGCTTTTTTACTGCTCGAGGTTATTTTTTCCAGGATGCTTTTATGACCTTTATGTACACCGTCAAAAGTGCCCAGTGTTACAATGGTTCGTGCATCGGTATTAAATTCCTGTATTGAATTGAAGATTTTCAAAGGCTAATGAGTTATGATAAAGCAAATTTAATAAGAAGAGGGTATATTATAATAATGATGAAGATTTTATTTTAAAATATAGTTTTTTAGCGGTGAAAATAGGAAATTAACATTTTTCCGTTGCTAAAAGTCTAATTTTTAGGAACATTAATCATTATATTTGTCAGCTATGATAAATATACTACTATTACAATGACAAAAAAGCTATTAATTATTTTGATAGTTATCATGCAATCTGCATGGGGCTATTCTCAATCAAACCTATGGAGTAAAACATCAGAAGAGCGTTTAGTATCTTATGAAAAAGCAGATCGTGCTGATATGCCAGTCGAATATCAGTTGTACCATCTGAATTTTGAAGCGATGAAAAACATCCTTTCTTCTGCTCCCTCAAGAAAGAATTTTTCAGGAGAATCTCAGGTAATTGTTTCTTTTCCTAATACTGAAGGACAATTGGAAAGATTTAGAATTTATGAGGCATCAGTAATGCATCCTGATCTTGCTGCAAGTCATCCTGAAATACAATCTTATGTTGGTAAAGGAATTGATAACCCTACATCAACAATCCGTTTCAGCACCACTATTTTTGGTTTACACACCATTACCTTTTCTACAAAGGGTACTTATTATATAGATACTTATACTAAGGATCTTCAAAATTATATTGTATATAAAAAATCAAGCCTTACAGGTGGCAGGTCTTTTGACTGTGAAACAGCTGATGCAGATGCTGCAGTTGAGTTCGGTCAAAAATTTACTGTAAAAAACACTCAGTCTAACGATGGTGTTTTAAGAACTTACAGACTTGCAATGGCTTGTACTTTTACTTATGCTCAATATCATTTTACTGCAGCAGGAGTAAGTGCAGGTACAACGGCTGAGAAAAAAGCAGCAGTTTTAGCAGCTATGAACGTTACCATGACCAGAGTGAATGGTATTTATGAAAAAGATTTTGCCATTACTATGGAAATTATTCCTACTAATGATGATATTATATTTGTTTCTAATTCAGGTTCTTATCCTTTTACAAATGAAAGCGGAGGTGTACTGTTGAATCAGATTCAGGATGAAATTGATGATAGAATTGGTTTCTCAAATTATGATATTGGCCACGTAGTTAGTACAGGTGGTGGAGGTATAGCGCAGTTAGGTTGTGTTTGCAGTAACAGTAAAGCAAGAGGTGTAACCGGAAGCAATAATCCTGTAGGAGATGCTTATGATGTAGACTATGTTTGTCACGAAATGGGTCACCAGTTTTCGGCAAGACATACTTTTAATGCAAGTGGAGGAAATTCAGGTTCTTGTAATGGAAACCGTAGTGCTCAAACTGCGGTAGAGCCGGGTAGCGGTACTACTATTATGGGTTATGCAGGTATTTGTGCAAATGCTGATGTACAAAATCATTCTGATGCTTATTTTCATGCTGTAAGTATGGCGGAAGTGTTTTCTTTTATAAACTCAATAAGCTGTGCAGAGGAGACTGATAATAATAATACTGCTCCTCAAATAGATTTTCAGGGAGGTACATCCATACCGCTTGGGACAGCGTTTGTTTTGACAGGTAATGCTACTGATGCTGACGGAGATGCACTTACTTATTGTTGGGAAGAGACCGATGCAAATGGTTCGGTTGTGGTTGGGTCTCCGGCACCTTTTTCTACTGATGCTCCAATGTTCAGATCTTTAAGTCCGGTAGATGTTCCTGAAAGATATTTTCCGCCTCTTGAAAATGTTTTGGCGGGTAATCTATCTCCTCAATGGCAAGTTGTGCCTATAGTAGGCAGAACACTTAACTTTGCTCTTACGGTAAGAGATAATGCTGTTCCTAACGGAGGACAAACATCAAGAATTAACAAGCAGATTATTGTTTACGGAAATGCAGGACCATTTACTGTAACTTCTCAGGATGGATTTGCTGAAGTATGGCAAACCAATACAACTGAAACAATAACCTGGAATGTTGCTAATACTGATCAGGCTCCTATTTTAACGGCTAATGTTGATATATTGCTTTCTACAGACGGTGGACAAACATTTGAAATGCTAATTGAAAATACACCGAATGACGGTACTGAATCTTTCGTAGTACCTTCAAGTCTTCCTGAGTCTGATAATTGCAGGATTATGATTAAAGCGGCAGATAATGTGTACTATGCTGTGAATTCTATTCCTTTTGCAATTCAATTGTTAGATAATGAAGAGTTTGGTCTTGATGGCTTTACTTTATATCCTAACCCTAACAATGGTAATTTTACCGTGTCGTTCAGTTCTGCTACAGCGAATGATATTAATATAGCTGTATATGATATGAGAGGAAGACAGATATTGTCAAACAACTATGCAAATACAGGAACTTTCTCTGGAGATATAAACTTACAGGGAATACAATCCGGAATTTATCTTGTTTCTGTACAGGATGGTAACAGAAAAGAAGTTAAGAAGATAGTGGTTCAGTAATAATCACGATAAATAAAAGAGGCGCCTTATAAAGCGCCTCTTTTTTATTTTATATATGCTATTATTGTCTTTGTCTTTTGGTTTTGGATAACATCGGGAAGTGTTATAATAACTTTACCGTCTTTATATTCGGCATAACCGTCTTTAACCTCTCTGTAGCCTGCAAGGTCTTTGCAATAGCAAAACACCCCAAAAAGCATTTTAATTTCACTATTCCTGTCTAAGGAAGCCACATCACTTGTTGTTTCAATAATTACTTCTTCTTTATAAAAATCGTCCTGAGCCTGTTTGTTAGGTGTTTTACTATAGGTGTACTTTAAAATACTTTTGCCTTCCTGTGCCTGAGATTCATAATACAATTTACCTGCCCCGTTTTGTTTGTATACAAGGCTACTGTCTTTAAGTACTTCAAACGAACATATTCCTTGTGTTGGGCAGTTGCTTTCAAGGTTGTAATTTCCTGATTTTAAAACGGTATTCTGGCTTCCGCAAGATGCTAATGCTGTTACAAATGCTATTGATAGGATAATTTTTTTCATACTACGGTTTTTAATTACAAAAACAAACTTTAAGCCAAATTACATATTAATGGTTAAAGGAATAGCCTGTTTATAATTTATTTACCATTATAAGTATTCATGGTATTGTTTAGCCCTGCCAATGCAAATGATTTTATAGCTTCTGATGCCATGTCAAGCCTTTCCGGAAGTTTAGCCTTTTCTTCTTCGCTCCATTCGCCTAAAACATAATCTACCTGTTGGCCTTTTTTAAACTCATCACTTATCCCGAAACGAAAACGCGCATACTCAGTAGAGTTAAGTAATAGCTGAGTGTTTTTAAGTCCGTTATGGCCTCCGTCGCTTCCTTTTGCCTTAATTCTGATGGTGCCAAAGGCAAGGTTTAGGTCATCGGTAACCACAAGCAGGTTTTCCTTTGGTATATTTTCTTTTTCCAACCAGTATTTTATGGCCTTACCGCTCAGGTTCATGTAAGTATTAGGCTTTAAAAGGATAAGCGTCCTGCCTTTTATTTTTACTTCGGCCACAGCGCCCAGTTTTGCTGTTTCAAACTGTGCCCCTTCCTGTTGTGCCAGTCGGTCTACTACTTTAAAGCCAATATTGTGACGTGTGTTTACATATTCGGCTCCTATATTGCCCAGTCCTGCTATAAGATATTTTTTCATGGGATCGATACTCTCAGCTGTCTTGTTTTGTTTAAAAAGGTTTGTAAGCCATTTCATGCTTCAAAAATAGGCAACTTTGCCTTAAATAAAAAAGCGTCCCGTAAAGGACGCTTTTTTGTATAATTGAAAAAGAAATTATTTTTTCTTCTTTCCTGCATCTTTTGCAGCTTTTGCAGCTTCCTGAGCAGCTTTCATGGCAGCACGTGAAATTCTTACCTGCGCAACAACAGTGTTGTCCGGGTGAAGTAATTTAAAGTTGTCTGCAGGTACCTCTGTAACATAAAGCTTGTTACCCATTTCAAGGTTTGTAATGTTAGCTTCAACAAAGTCAGGAAGGTTAGCAGGTAAAGCTCTAACTTTAAGTTTACGTTGGTTAAGACGTAAAACACCACCAGCCATAACACCTTTAGAGTTACCAACAACTTTTACAGGAACTTCCATAGTGATTTCTTTCTCAGCATTTAACTGATAGAAGTCAATGTGTAAAATTTTGTCAGATACCGGGTGGAACTGGATATCCTGTAGGATAGCGTTGTAAGTTTTACCGGCAAGTTCAATTACCACAGTGTGTACGTTTGGAGTGTAAACCAGGTTTTTAAATCCTTTTTCGTCTGCAGTAAAGTGTACTGGCTGATCTCCTCCGTATAACACGCAAGGAACCATTCCAGCATTACGTGCCGTACGCGTTGCCGCCTTACCCACGCTTTCTCTTTCAGATCCTTTGATCGTAATTGATTTCATTTTGAAATATATTAATTAATAAAAAATTACATTAAAAATTTACCGCTGATAGAGTTATTGCTGTGTACTTTGTGCATCACATCAGCAAACAGCTCAGCACATGTAACCACACGTATTTTGCTGCTCTCTTTTTTAAGCGGAATACTATCTGTAACAATCAGCTCAAGAAGCTGAGAGTTTTCAATTTTCTCATATGCATTACCCGATAGTATAGCGTGTGTACATATAGCTCTTACGCTTAATGCACCTCTCTCCATCATCATGTCGGCAGCTTTAGTAAGCGTACCTCCCGTGTCAACCATATCGTCAACAAGGATAATGTTACGTCCTCTAACATCACCAATAACCTCCATAGTTTCTATAACGTTAGCCTCTTTTCTCTGCTTGTAGCAGATAACTACGTCTGACCCTAAGAATTTAGAATATGCATAAGCCCTTTTAGATCCACCCATGTCCGGAGAGGCAATGGTAAGGTTTTCAAGGTTAAGACTCTTAACATATGGTAAGAATATTGTAGAAGCAAACAGATGGTCTACCGGTTTTTCGAAGAAGCCCTGAATCTGGTCTGCATGAAGATCCATGGTCATAATTCTGGTAGCACCTGCCGATTCAAGTAGCTTAGCAACAAGCTTAGCTCCTATCGGAACCCTTGGTTTGTCTTTTCTGTCCTGTCTTGCCCATCCAAAGTAAGGTATTACTGCTGTAATGTGTCTTGCAGATGCTCTTTTTGCAGCATCAATCATTAGCAATAATTCCATTAAGTTGTCTGAACTTGGGAAAGTAGAGCATACAAGGAAAACACGAAGTCCTCTTATAGACTCTTCGAATGATGGCTGAAACTCACCGTCACTGTATTGTGAAAAAGTAATTTTTCCTAATTCAGTTCCATAACTTTTAGCGATTTTTTCTGCCAGGTATTCACTGTTAGAACATGAAAATATCTTAGCTTCCGGCTCTACGTATGACATCTTAAATACTTGTTTTGTAGTTATTTAGTGTGTTGTTTCTCTAAACGAGGTGCAAATTTAGGAATTTAATTGAACTCTGGAAGTTTTTTTAGGTTATTTTTACCCTAGATTAGAATAATTTTTTACATTTGCACCCACATTTACTGAGGAAAATGCCTGGATGGCGGAATTGGTAGACGCGCACGACTCAAACTCGTGTACTACGGTGTGTGGGTTCGATTCCCACTCCAGGTACAAAAACCCATTAGCTTGCTGGTGGGTTTTTTATTTCTATACTGAAAATTTTTCTTTTGCAACTTATTAACCAAATCCTATTATTGTTTTCTGGTATAAGTTGTTTATAGGAGATAGCCAATACCTATGCTACCTTCTTTATAACATAGGTCACTATGCCCCATACTATAAACTGATTGTTTTCGGTAATTTTTATTGGGGTATAAGCTTTATTTTCGGGCATCAGATACAGGCAGTCGATATCTGATACCAGTCTTTTAACGGTAAATTCACCATCTACCAGGCAAACGGCTATTTTCCCGTTGGAAGGCTCCATACTGCGGTCTACAACCAGTATGTCGGCATTGTTTATGCCTGCATCTATCATGGAGTTTCCTGATACCCTAATGTAAAAGGTGCTTAACGGATTTTTACTGAGTTCCCTGTTAAGATCAATTTTGGTTTCCATAAAATCCTGAGCAGGAGAAGGGAATCCGGCCGAAACTCCGTGTGATATATAGGGTAGGGGGCTTTTGCTTTCCATGTCGGGAGCATATATGTTAAGCGCCCTGTATTTATTGCTTGCTATCAACATTTATCTGTAGTATTTCATTAAAATTTGTGGTGTATCGGGGGGAGAGCATGTCCTGTTTCATATCCCAGGTTTTTTTTGCCTGCGATGCTAACCGTAGTATCCGGTCGCCCATTTTGGTATTTATATTGTCCATGGCTTTCATCAGTGCCATGTGCCTTGGGTTTTCATCTATAAACAAATTAAACTGACGTGTATTTTCCGGTATCAGGTCGGTTACTATAACCCCTGCCTTTTTAAATATTACCGACTCTGTTTCTGCCAGCATGCTTTTTAAAAGGGTTACAGCCGCATTGCTTATTGTAATACCCGACTGTGATGCAAATGGCAGTAAGGTTGCTCTGCTGTAATAGTATTTTGGGTTATTAAGGTTATGCTTATCGGCTACCAATGTTACAATTATGGTATGGCAACAGCTTTGCTGTTTTCTAAGTTTTTCAGCTGTAACCATTGCAAAAGTTGTAATGCGTTCCCGTAACAGGTCAAAATCCGATATCTGTTTCGGGAAAGTTCGTGTTGTGGCAATACTTTTTCTTATTTCAGGAACCTGTCCGTCACCTATGACGGGTTTGCCCTCCAGTTCATATTTAATGCGTAGCCCTGTCACTCCCATTTCTTTTTTTATCCATGCCTCCATATAAGGTTCGGTAAAATCTAAGGCTGTGTTTACTTTTTTTGCCTTTAGCTTTTTTACGGTTCGGTAGCCAATTCCCCATACATCTTCAATCTTTAGCCACTTTAACGCCTTAATCCGTTTTTCTTCAGTATCTATGACATAAACCCCTCCCGTTTTATCCTGAAATTTTTTGGCTATCCTGTTTGCAGCTTTAGACAGTGTTTTTGTAGGAGCAAACCCTACGCAAATGGGTAAGCCTATCCATTTGGCTACAGTTTCACGCATTTGATGCCCATAGCTGTTGTAATTTTCAATGGTAATACCGTTAAAATCAAGAAAGGCCTCATCAATACTATATACTTCCACATTAGGGGTAAAAAGTTCCATTATCTTCATTACCCTTTCACTAAGATCTCCATATAAGGGGTAGTTGGATGAAAACACTTTTACATTATTTTCCCTTAATAAATCACGTACTTTAAACTCGGGTGCTGCCATTGGTACACCTATTGCCTTTGCCTCTTCACTGCGCGATATAATACAGCCGTCGTTGTTGGAAAGTACAACAACCGGCCTGTCCTGATACTTAGGCTGAAAGGCCCTTTCGCAGGATACATAAAAGTTATTACAGTCTATAAGGGCATACATAAAACAAATGTATGAAAATAATCTTATATAAGAAAATAATCTTATAGTTTGTGTTGGTGTTAAAAAAAGGATAAACTGCCCGTATAGTAGTGCTTTCCAGTGATTTGCTTCGTAAATTTATAGTTCAATTAAAAAATTATAATATGTCATTATTAAATAATAAAGTGGCTGTTGTTTCCGGAGGTGGCTCCGGAATAGGACGTGCCATAGCAGAGACGTATGCACAGGAAGGTGCTAAAGTAGTAATAGCCGATATTAATGAGATACATGGGGAAGAAACTGTAAATCATATTAAGAAAGCCGGAGGAGAAGCTTTTTTTGTTAAGGCTGATTCCTCTGAGGCAGAAGATAACAAGAAACTTGTAGAGGCAATAGTAACAAAATACGGCAGACTGGATATTGCATGCAACAATGCGGGTATAGGTGGTCCTGCTGCACCAACAGGAGAATATGATATTGATGCTTGGGATAAGGTTATAGCCCTAAATCTTAGCGGTGTTTTTTATGCCTGTCGTTATCAAATTGAACAGATGATGAAAAACGGGGGTGGGAGTATAGTAAATATTGCTTCCATTCACGGTACTGTGGCAGCACCAAATAGTCCTGCTTATACTGCTTCTAAACACGGTGTTGTTGGGCTTACAAAAAATATCGCAGCGGAATACGGACAGAAAAACATACGTTGTAATTCTGTGGGGCCGGGATATATAGAAACGCCATTACTTACAGATCATCTTAATAAGGAGATGATGGAAGCGGTTGCAGCAAAAAGTACAATGGACAGACTAGGAACGCCACAGGAAATTGCCGATTTGGTTACCTTCCTTAGCTCTGATAAATCATCATTCACTACCGGAAGCTATATAATTGCCGATGGAGGTTATACTGCAATATAAGTCAATGCATAAAACAAAAAAGCCCTTCATTATGAAGGGCTTTTTTTATTATTTCTTTTATAGATATCCTAAAACCAAATCCGGGTAAAGACCTAGTGCGATATTTAATAAGATAGCAACTACTGCTACAACACTGTAAGCAAAAGGTACAGCTTGTTTTTCTTCTGTACTGTCTTTTGTATACATTGCCAGGATTAGTTTAAAGTAGTAACCTACACTTATAATAGAGTTTACTACTGCAATTATTACAATTGCTACCTGTCCTGCTCTTAATACTTCTCCAAAAAGGAAGAATTTTGCAAAGAATCCTGAGAAAATAGGGATACCTGCCATTGATAAAAGCGAACACGTTAATACCGCAGCCATTAATGGATGTGTTTTTCCTAATCCGTTAAAATTGTATATTTCTTCGTTTCCTTTATTTCCGCAAACGCTTAATACTACAGCAAAAGCAGCTATACCAGCCAGGCCGTAGGCAGCAGCGTAGTAAAACAGTACACCTGTAGTTGTAGGAGGGCTCAGGAAAACCATTAGCATAAAACCGGCATGTGAAATACCTGAAAAAGCTAGCATACGTTTAACATTACTTTGTTTTAATGCCATAAGGTTACCTACAAACATAGATAGTGCCGATACAATTATAATAATAGTTACATAAGTACCGGGAACTTCGTGGTTAAGGCCTTTCATTAGCTTGAAAAACGCAGCCATTGCCGCTACTTTTGCAAGCGTACTCATGGTAGCTGTTGTAAGTGCAGGAGATCCTTCATATACATCCGGTGCCCAAAAATGGAATGGTACTGCAGCTATTTTAAATAGTAAACCTATAGTAAGTAACACTATACCAATAAAAAACCATCCGGGGATATTACCACCGCTTACTGTATTGTAAATTGTTTCTACATCAAATGATCCTGTTGCACCATATATTAATGCAATACCAAAAAGAATAACACCCGAAGCAAACGATCCCATAAGGAAGTATTTCATACCCGCCTCGTTACTGCTTACATTTTTAGGCTCGCTGGCGGCAAGTATATATAAGGAAATAGATAAGATTTCTATTCCAAGGAAGAACATAGCAAGGTTACCAAAAGACACCATAGCAACTGCACCTGCAAGAAGAAATAGTTTTATGGCAACAAAATCTGATATTTTAGTCTTATGATTTTTATGAAATTCCGGGCTAAGGGCAACCAGGAAAGTGGTAAGCACGATAAACAGGGCAGAAAATATTCTTGAATAGTTATTCTCTACAATCATGTTATTGTAGTATGTGCTTCCTACTAAATTAAGTTCAGTTATATTAAGCCCCAATATAGCAAGCAATCCGATGATACTTACCGGAACAATGGCTTTTCTCAGATTGAAAATTTCAGCTATAAGGCATATAATCCCTAATCCTGCAATAGCTATTAATGTAGTCATTTCTTATTGGGCTTAATTAGATGTGTTTATATGTAATATTATATTCTCCAGTACAGGTGATACAAAGTTTACAATTGGTTTAGGGTATAAACCAAAGAACAATAGCACACCTATTATCAGCACAAATACAAAGCCTTCGCCAAAAGTTACATCGGCAAATACTTTTGTGTTTTGCTCTCCAAGCATAACCTGCTGGAACATTCTAAGCATGTAAAATGCACCTAGTATAATGGTAGTACCTCCCAGTACGGCAAACCATATATTAGTTTGCGCAAGGCTGTAAAGTACTTCAAATTCACCAACAAAGTTAAAAGTAGACGGTAGCGCTACAGAAGCAAGTACCAGTATCATGAACATCGAGGTAAATCGTGGGGTTTGTACCCTTATACCACCCATTTCACTTATTTCGGTTGTGTTATATCTTCTTTGAATTATTTCTGCAGCATAGAAAAGTCCTACCACAACAAAACCGTGAGCTACCATTTGCAGTACCGCACCTCTAAGGCCGTCAATTGTAAGTGTATAAACACCGGCAGCAATAAGCCCAACGTGTGCAAGAGATGAATAAGCAAGAAGCTTTTTAAGATCCTGTTGTTTTAAAGCCAGTATAGAGCCATATATAACACCAGCAATACATAATGCGATTAGTGGATACATATATTCTTTTGCCGGAGCTGGAGCTATTGGCAACTGCCATCTTATAATACTGTAAATTGCCATTTTAAGCATAATACCAGATAAAAGCATTGTACCTGCTGTAGGCGCTTTTTGGTATACATTTGCCTGCCATGTATGGAATGGTATAATAGGAATCTTAATAGCATAAGCAATAAAGAATGCAAAGAAAATCCAAAACTGCTCAGTACCGTTAAGGTGTAACCTTAAGAAGTGATAGTTTAGGAAAGATCCTGTTTTTTGATACAGGTATACAAATGCCACAAGCATGAACAGTGAACCCGCAAAAGTGTAGATAAAAAATTTAACCACATCTTTTTTTCTTGCTTCGGCTTCACCGCCACCCCATATAAGAGCAATGAAATAAATCGGGATTAATGAAAGTTCCCAGAAAATATAGTATAAAAGTCCGTCACCGCTTAAAAAAGTTCCTGCCATAGCAAAAACCATAAGCATTATAAGTCCGTAGAAAGACTTCGCCTTATTTTGTACTTTTTTAAATGTTGAAAGTATTATTATAGGAGCCAGTGCTGTAGTAAGTAATACCATAGTAAGCGACAGCCCATCGGCCAGAAAGCTTAACTGAATATTTGGTACTCTTATCCATGGGCGTGTAAATCCCACTTCTACACCATTGCTTTGTAAGTAGCTTATATATAATGTTAATCCGAAAGCTGCTAAGCTAAAAAATGTGGCAACTTTTGAAGCCAGTTTATCGCCTGCAAAATAAGTTGCTGCAGCTCCAATAAGTAAAGTGATAAGTATAATTAATACGTCCATCAGGTATGAATTATTTAGCTAAAAAAATATAAACGATTATTGAACATATACCCAGTACAAAAGCAAACAGGTAAAAACCAATGCTTCCGTTCTGTAGTGTTTTGCCTTCTGCACCTAATACGTTGGCAAGTTTTCCAAGACCAAAAATAAATCCTGAAATGGCCACTTCGGTAACATTCTTAAAGAAGCTGCCCAGTGCATAGATAGGTTTAACTATTAATGCAGTATATATCTCGTCAACATAAAATTTATTGTAAAGTACTTTGGCAAAGCCTGTAATCTCGCTGTCCTGAGCCGGTACAGCAGATTGTTTGATATATTTAGCATAAGCTAATCCTATACCTATTAATGCACCTACTATAGCTACTGCCATTAGCATGTACTCTGTAGTACCCATGTGGTGGTGCTCAGCATGTCTTGTTATTACAGGAGCAAGGTATTCGTTTAACCAACTGTTACCCGGTAAGCTTATTGCCCCGCCTACTGCTGCTAATATTGCAAGTACGATAAGAGGGAAAGTTATAAGTCCCGGAGACTCGTGTAAATGTTTCTTTTGTTCTTCAGTTCCCCTAAAGTCTTTGTAGAAGGTAAGGTATAACAAACGGAACATATAGAATGCCGTCATTATTGATGCTACCGATCCAATAACCCATAAGGGTTTGTTGTGGTGGAAAGCCGTCATCAATATCTCATCTTTAGAGAAGAATCCTGCAAATGGAGGTAAACCTGAAATGGCAAGGGTAGAGATAAGGAAAGTAATAAAAGTAACTTTCATAACCTTACGAAGGCCACCCATGTAGCGCATATCCTGCTCGCCGTGCATAGCGTGAATTACAGAACCTGAACCAAGGAATAAACAAGCTTTGAAGAATGCGTGTGTTATTACGTGGAATACAGCAATCTCATAAGCACCTAATCCTAAAGCAAGGAACATTAAACCAAGCTGTGATACAGTAGAGTAGGCCAGTACCTTTTTAATATCGTTTTGTACAAGTCCTATAGAAGCTGCAATAAGTGATGTTACAGCACCTACAATTGCAATAATGTTTTGTACTTCCGGAGCAAGATCAAATACATAGTTTAATCTTGTAATCATAAAGATACCTGCTGTTACCATCGTTGCAGCGTGGATAAGAGCCGAAACCGGTGTAGGTCCCGCCATCGCATCCGGTAACCATGTGTAAAGAGGAATTTGTGCACTCTTACCACAAGCACCTATAAATAAACAAAGTGCAGCAATTGATAACCATGTTGGGTCTATATGATGAGAACCTGTTTCTATAACAGTTCTGATATCTGTATAATCCAGTGAGTGGAATAAATAACCAATAATAAAGATACCTATAAGGAAACCAAGGTCACCTATACGGTTCATGATAAATGCCTTTTTAGCCGCGTCATTGTAATCCTGATTTTTGTACCAGAAACCGATAAGCAGGTAAGAGCATAAACCAACACCTTCCCAACCGATGAACATAATCAGCAGGTTGTTACCCATTACAAGGGTAATCATAAAGAATACGAAAAGGTTTAGGTAAGCAAAGAATTTGTGGATGTTCTCGTCATCATGCATATAGCTGATAGAGTATACGTGGATAAGTGTACCGATACCGGTAACAAACATTAGCCACAGTAAAGAAAGCTGGTCCAGCTGAAAAGCAAAGTGAACATCAAAGTTTGCCAGCTTCATCCATTGAAACAGGTCTACCATAACAGCCTCCTTTGTACTGCTAACCTGTAAAAAGAAGGAAAGCGTAACGGCAAACGAAACAGCTACTGCTGCAGTGCCGATAATACCTGAAAGGTTACCGCTTAATTTTTTTCCTGTAAAAACATTAATCAAGAACCCTATAAATGGGGCGAAAAGTAGTAGTAATGCCAACTTAGTATCCATTAGGCCTTATCCTTTTAATTTTTTTAAACTATCGATATCAATATTGTTCAGGTTCCTGTAAATGGCTACAAGAATAGCTAATCCTACGGCAACCTCTGCTGCGGCAACGGCCATAGAGAAAAATACAAATACCTGTCCGGCAGCATCCTGATGGTAAGTAGAAAAAGCAACTAATAGCAGGTTAACCGCATTAAGCATAATTTCTATAGACATGAACATCACGATTGCATTCCTTCTGTAAAGAACCCCAAATGCCCCCACACAAAATAGTAGTGTAGAAAGATAAATGTAGTTCTCAATACCTATCTGTTGTAAAATATTTTCCATACTAGCTGTTTATATGTTCTTTTTTAGACAATAATACGGCTCCAATCATAGATACAAGAAGCAATACCGAAGCAAACTCAAACGGAACCATGTATTCGTTTAACAATACCTGACCCAGTACTTTAATAGACTGGTAATCCTGTCCTGAAACCTTATACTCGTTTATTACCGGCTGTGCCTTAACAAAAGTTGCTAAAAGTACGAACGCCACAAGGCAGAATGACAGTACGGCTGCTATTCGCGTGAGTGCCGACTTGTTCTGTTCGTCTTCCTTATTGAGGTTCATGAGCATTATGGTAAAGAGCATTAATATCATAATAGCTCCTGAGTAAACGATAATGTGTACAATAGCTAAGAACTGAGCATTAAACATTAAGTAATGCCCTGCTATAGAGAAAAAGCAAAGTACAAGGTAAATAGCACTGTGAATAGGGTTTTTACTAAGAATAGTCAAAAACGCTGTTGCTAGTGTAATGGCCGATAAAATATAAAATAATGTTGTCAACATATTAATTAGCCGTTTTCATTTGAGTGTTCTTAATAGCCATGTCAAGAGGCATAACCAGTTTATCTTTTCCGTAGATGAATTCTTCCCTGTCGCTGTTAGGTTTTACCATAACTCTCGACTTAGTAAGGTAAATAGCCTGTTTAGGGCAAGCCTCTTCACACAGTCCGCAAAAAATACATCTAAGCATGTTAATCTCATAGATAGATGCATATTTCTCTTCCCTGTAAAGGTGCATTTCGTCCGGTTTCCTTTCTTCAGCTTTCATAGTGATAGCCTCTGCAGGACATGAAAGCGCACAAAGACCACAAGCCGTACAACGCTCTCTTCCTTCCTCATCACGCATAAGCATGTGCTGACCCCTGTATACCGGACTAAGCTCCCTGGTTTGTTCAGGGTACTTAATGGTTACTTTTCTTTTAAATAAATGTCGGATGGTGATAAATAATCCTTTTACTATCGCCACAAGATAAAGGCTTTCCCAAAAAGTCATCTTTTTGTTGGAAACCTCTTTTTTTCTACCCGATAATGATATGGTTTCTATTGACATTTTATATTTTTTTAATCCGTCCTTTACAGGAGGCATTCATTTAGATACTTTTCAAGGCTTACTGAGTAAGCAAAATAACAATCCCTGTAATTATAATATTAGCTATGGCAAGCGGAATAAGCATTTGCCATCCTAAACGCATTAACTGGTCATAACGGAATCTTGGTATTGTCCAACGCACCCACATATAGAAGAATATGAAGAAGCATATTTTAGCAAACAGTACCCCTATACCTATAATGTTAGCAGCGTTTACACCCCAATTCTCTGTAGCCCATTCTATACCAGGGTAGTTGTAACCACCAAAGTAAAGTACGGCAAGGATAGTAGAGGAAATAAACATACTCGCGTATTCTGCAAATAGGTAAAAGCCCATTTTCATTGACGAATATTCAGTATGGTAACCACCTATAAGCTCGGCCTCACATTCAGCAAGGTCAAACGGCGTACGGTTAGTTTCCGCAAACGAACATACTAAGAATATAAGAAAACCTACCGGTTGGTAGAATACGTTCCAGTTCATACCGGCCTGTTGAGCCGAAATCTCTCTCAAGCTAAGAGTTCCTGTCATCATGATAAGAGCGATGATAGCAAGACCCATGGCAACCTCATAAGAAATCATTTGGGAAGAAGCACGCATGGCACTCATTAGGGAGAATTTGTTGTTAGAAGCCCATCCTCCAATCATAATACCATAAACACCTACAGAAAGTACCCCGAAGATGTAAAGCATGGCAACATTGATATCGGTAGCCTGAAGGATAATGTCACGACCAAATAAATGAAGCTTATCACCCCAAGGGATAACAGCACTCGTCATTAAAGCCGTACTCATTGAAATGGCAGGACCCGCAACGAATAGGAACTTGTTTGGCGTATTAGGGAAAAACTCTTCTTTGGCAAATAGTTTTAAACCATCGGCCAGGGGTTGTAGTATACCACCTTTACCGGCACGGTTAGGGCCTATACGGTCCTGTAACCATGCAGCAACTTTCCTTTCGGCCAATGTGGCATACATTGCCATAAGCATGGTAATGGCAAATATTACAACAATAAAAATGCTTTTTTCAATTATTATTGACTGTTCCATATCTATACGTTACCTTCTTTAAAAACCTTTACTTCGCCTTCTTTAAGAGGCACTGCCGGCATACTGATTTTCTTTCTGTCCTGATCCCTTCCTAACAGTATGTTTTTCTCTGTATCAATCTTAACAGGCTCAATGTTTCTTGTGTAGTTGTTCTGGTTGATAACAGAATCTTTTTCAAACTTCCTAGGCCCTTCAATTACCCAGTCGTTTACATCTTTATGGTCAAAACGGCACTCGTTACAGATAAATTCTTCCACTTCATGGTATTCATCCTTACGTGCAGTAACCCTTTGTATTTCGTTGCCAAACATCCATAGGGTAGTTTTACCGCAACACTTATCACAGTTTCTGTGGGCGTTAAACGGTTTGTTAAACCATACCCTTTGCTTAAAACGGAAAGTTTTATCAGTAAGTGCTCCTACAGGACAAACATCAATCATGTTTCCTGAGAACTCATTGTCTATAGCTTTTGAGATACAGGTAGAGATTTGAGAATGATCTCCGCGGTTTACCACACCGTGAACCCTGTTATCTGTAAGTTGGTCAGCAGTCATTACACAACGGTAGCAAAGGATACAACGGTTCATGTGAAGCTGTATCTTGTCACCAATGTTTTCCGGTTCAAACCTTCTTCTGTCTTCTATATAGCGTGTTTTAGCAGATCCGTGCTTAAAGCTAAGGTTCTGTAAATCACATTCTCCTGCCTGGTCGCAAATAGGGCAGTCAAGCGGGTGGTTTATCAATAGGAATTCGGTAACCGATTTTCTGGCATCAAGCACTCTTTCAGATGAGATACTTTTTACCTCCATACCATCCATAACACCTGTTACACACGATGCCATTAGTTTTGGCATTGGTCTTGGGTCGGCTTCACTACCTTTAGAAACCTCTACTAAACAGCAACGGCATTTACCACCGCTACCTTTTAGTTTAGAGTAGTAGCACATTGCCGGCGGTACAGATTCGCCGCCTATCATTCTTGCAGCCTGAAGGATGGTGGTCCCCGGTTCTACATTTATTTCCTGACCGTCTATTGTTACTTTCATAATTATTAAGCCCCCTAAACCCCTAACGGGGGAATTCGGGTAATTAAATTTTACTTACGTTGTGCCTCTCTCCTCCCTTTTAGGGAGGCCGGGAGGGGCCTATATTTCCTGCTTTGCTACCAGGTGTCTTACCTTTTCAAAAGGCTCGGCAACAAAGTGATCTCTGTTCTTAACTTTTTCTGGGAAACGAACGTGGTATTCAAACTCTTCCCTAAAGTGGCGTATAGCTGCTGCTACCGGCCATGCTGCCGCATCTCCTAGAGGACAAATGGTATTACCTTCAATTTTTCTCTGGATATCCCATAGCAGTTCAATATCTTCTTCACGGCCGTGGCCTGTTTCAATCCTGTGAAGTACTTTCTCCATCCATCCTGTACCTTCACGGCAAGGCGAACACTGTCCGCAGCTTTCGTGGTGGTAAAAACGGGAGAAGTTCCATGTGTTGCGAACGATACAGGTAGTATCGTTATAAACGATAAAACCACCTGAACCAAGCATAGAGCCCGACTGGAATCCGCCTTCGCTTAATGACTCATAAGACATTAAACGGTCACCGCCTTCTGCATTCTTATAAATAAGGTGAGAAGGAAGAATTGGCACTGATGAACCTCCCGGTACTAATGCTTTTAACGGCCTGTCGTCCATCATACCTCCAAGGTATTCATCAGAGTTCATAAACTCGTCTACGCTAAGGCCAAGTTCTATTTCATATACACCAGGGTTCTTAATGTGACCTGAAGCAGAAATTAGTTTTGTTCCTGTAGATCTGCCAATACCTATTTTAGCATATTCTTCTCCGGTATTGTTTACAATCCACGGCACTGCTGCAATAGATTCAACATTATTTACCACTGTAGGGTTTGCCCATAACCCACTTACCGCAGGGAACGGTGGTTTAATTCTTGGGTTACCTCTTTTACCTTCAAGCGATTCTATAAGGGCAGTTTCCTCACCACATATATATGCTCCGGCACCACAGTGTACGTGCAGGTCAAGGTCGTAACCAGAACCTAATATATTTTTGCCCAGCCATCCTGCAGCATAGGCTTCTTTAATTGCTTTTTCCAATATGCGGAATACCCACATATATTCTCCACGAATGTAGATGTAAGAAAGGTTACAGCCCAGTGCATAGCTCGAAGTGATCATACCTTCAATAAGCAGGTGAGGGATGTACTCCATAAGGAAACGGTCTTTAAAAGTTCCCGGCTCCGACTCATCCGCATTGCACACAAGGTGTCTTGGCTTTCCTGATTTTTTGTCAATAAAACTCCATTTCATACCGGTAGGGAAACCTGCCCCCCCGCGTCCTCTAAGTCCTGAAGTTTTAACTTCTTCCACAACTTCATCCGGAGTCATGCTTTTTATAGCTTTCTCTACAGAGCGGTACCCCCCGTTTTGGCGATACACTTCGTAGGTTTTAATACCCGGTATGTTTGCGTGTTCTAATAATATTTTTCTAGCCATTGTTACTTGGTATAATGGTCCTTATTAGTGTAAATTAACTTTGCCGTTCCTGCAATCCTCTATAATCTCATCTACTTTTTCTTTAGTAAGATGTTCTTTATAGTAATCTCCCAGCTGCATCATAGGTGCATAACCACAAGCGCCAAGGCACTCAACACCTACTACGGTAAACATACCGTCTGGAGTTGTTTCGCCTTCCTTAATACCTAACTTTTCGCAAGTGTAGTCCATAAGGTTTTCGGCACCGCGAATTGCACAGCAGGATGTTCTGCAAAATTCAAACATGTACTTGCCTATAGGCTTTTGGTTAAACATGGTGTAAAACGAAACCACCTCATAAACCTCGATAGGTTTAATTTCCAGTATTTCGGCAACCTTGTCCTGAAGCTCTATGCTCAGCCAGTTATCGTGAGCATCCTGTACCTCGTGAAGTACCGGAAGCAAAGCCGATTTTTTCTTATCGGCAGGGTAGTGGCTTAATAGTTCGTTGATGCGCTCCGTTAGTTTAGCATCTATATTTATAACCTGTTTTGCGTTTGAAATCTCCATAGTCATTAAGCGTCTAATTCGCCTGCAATTACATTGAGGCTTGATAGTGTTGCGATTGCATCAGAAAGCATTTGTCCTCTAACCATATCATTAAAGGCCTGATAGTATATAAAGCATGGCCTTCTGAAATGTAATCTGTATGGTGTACGGCTTCCGTCGGTAATAAGGTAGAAACCAAGTTCTCCGTTACCGCCTTCCACTGCGTGGTACACTTCAGTTTTTGGTACAGGCACTTCACCCATAACAATTTTAAAGTGGTATATAAGTGCCTCCATGTTGTTGTAAACATCTTCTTTAGGAGGGAGGTAGTAATCCGGTACATTAGCATGGTAAGGGCCTTCCGGAAGTTTGTCTAAAGCCTGACGGATTATGCTCAAACTTTCCCAAACCTCTGCGTTACGCACACAGAATCTGTCGTATGTATCACCTGATTTACCTACTGGTACATTAAATTCAAAATCTTCGTAAGAGCTATATGGTGTGATAACACGAACGTCATAGTCAATGCCCGCAGCCCTTAGATTAGGGCCTGTAAAACCATAGCTCATTGCTTTTTCTGCAGAAATAGGGCCTACATTAATTGTTCGGTCCATGAAAATCCTGTTACGGGTAAGCAGGTTTTCAAATTCTGTCCAGATAGCAGGGAATTCCTCAAGGAATTCGTTTATCTTTTTAAAAGCGGCAGGGCTCCAGTCCCTTTCAAAACCACCTATACGACCCATATTGGTTGTAAGGCGGGCACCGCAAATCTCTTCGTATATCTCGTATATTTTTTCCCTGTACTGGAAAACGTATAAGAAGCCTGTAAGCGCACCGGTATCTACACCCAGTACTGAGTTACAGATAATGTGATCGGCAATACGTGCCAACTCCATTATGATTACCCTAAGGTACTGTACTCTTTTAGGAACTTCTATATCAAGAGCCTTTTCCAGAGTCATCCACCATCCCATATTATTAATAGGAGCAGAGCAGTAGTTCATCCTGTCTGTTAGCGGAGTGATTTGGTAAAACGGCCTGTTTTCTGCAATTTTTTCAAATGCACGGTGAATGTACCCTACAGTACCTTCGCCATCCAGTATTCTTTCGCCATCCATTAACAGGATGTTTTGGAAAATACCATGGGTAGCAGGGTGCGTAGGCCCAAGGTTTAGCACAGATAGTTCGCTGCCATCTTCATTGCGCCTTTCCTCAATCTGTTTGGCGTAGCGGTGTTCTGGTGGTAATAACAGGTCTGACATTTTATATCAAAAATTATTTCAGGTTATTATTAGCATTATCCGGAGTTCTACCAAAGAAGCGGTCGTCCTTATCGGTACGGCCACCATCTTCAAGAGGAAACTCTTTTCTCATAGGGAACGATTCCATTTCGTCCATATTAAGTATTCTTTTAAGCTGCGGATGACCTTTAAATATAATGCCGTAAAAATCATACGTTTCACGTTCCTGCCAGTTAGCACCTAAAAACAGGTTAGTAGCTGTTTCTATTTCAGGGTTATCACCGTTTAAAAAACATTTAAACCTGATGCGCACGTTGTCCATCCAGTTATGCATATGGTATACCACAGCAAACTGTCTCTCTTTTTCAGAGTCAGGGTAGTGCACGCCGCAAATGTCGGTTAGGAAGTTAAAGCGTAAAACGTCGTCTTCTTTTAGAAAACGCATTACCTCGTTCATGGAATCAGAGGCAACTTCAAAGGAAAATATATCTTTTTGCTGGATAAATCCGGTTACATTGTCACCAAATTTTGCTGTAAGCTTGTCCTGTATAACAGATGTTTCTAAAGCCATTACTTTATGAAATATTATAAGAAGCTAATAATTCTTTATACTCAGGAGAATTTCTTCTTCTAACTGATTCTGATTTTACGATTTCCTGAAGCTGCATTATACCCTCAAGAATCTGCTCCGGCCTTGGCGGGCATCCCGGTACATAAACATCTACCGGTATTACCTTGTCAATGCCCTGAAGTACAGAGTACGTGTCAAATATACCACCGGATGATGCACAGGCACCTACAGCGATTACCCATCTTGGTTCACTCATCTGCTCATAAACCTGACGAAGGATAGGGGCCATTTTCTTAGCAATGGTACCCATAACCAAAAGCATGTCTGCCTGACGCGGAGAGAAGCTCATACGCTCTGATCCGAAACGTGCCACATCATAGTGTGATGCCATGGTTGCCATGAACTCAATACCGCAGCATGATGTTGCAAACGGAAGAGGCCATAGCGAGTTAGCACGGGCAAGACCCACTACAGAGTCAAGTTTTGTTGCAAAAAATCCGTTTCCTTCCACTCCTTCGGGAGCGTCTACTAATTTTATATCTGATGAATTGCTCATAGTAATTTAATTTTGATTATCAGGTAATTAAGCCTCAAAAAGCATACCTAATACTATTCCCACTCCAGTCCTTTTTTCTTAATTACATAAAAGAAGCCTACAACTAGAAGCAGCATAAAGATGCCCATTTTGTAAAAACCTTCAAATCCCATATCGCGGAAATTTACGGCCCACGGATACATGAAAATTACCTCTACATCAAATAATACAAATAGTATGGCGACTAAAAAATATTTTACAGAGAACGGTATACGTGCATTACCTACGGATTCTACACCACATTCAAAGTTTTTATCCTTGTTTACCGAGTGCCTTTTTGGTCCTAAAAAGTTAGAAACAATAATGGTCGCAACCACAAAGCCCACGGCAAGCGCCATTTGCATAAATATAGGGAAATAGTCTACCTGATTTGTTTGCATAACTGGGTTAAATTATTAAATCAATTCACAAATATACATGTCCTGCCTGAACTATTTAAAGGATTTGCTCATTGATGAGTCCTATTGCCTTAATTTTTATTTAGAACGAATAAAAATAAAAACTATATTGTTTTCAATCAGAATATTGAATGTTTAAAAATAGATTTTAGTTGTTAATTTATTCTTAAAAAAATATTTAAAAAAATGATTTTAAGTGTGTTATTAACAGAAAAAAGCCGCTCTGTAACAGAGCGGCTTAAGCCTAATAGGTAATCGATAATATTTTTATATTAGTCAATAGCTACTACCTGAGCAGCTACTTTACCTTTTCTTCCTTCTTCTTCTTCATAGCTTACTTTGTCACCTTCACGAAGATCCTCCGTTTTGATTCCTGTAGCATGAACGAAAATGTCTTTTCCTGTTTCGTCGTCTGTAATGAATCCGTAACCTTTAGACTCATTGAAAAATTTTACTTTGCCTGTGCGCATTGTGTAATAAAAAAAATAATTAATAATGGTCAAAGATAAACTTATTTATGACACCGCAAAGAAAAAATGTTAAAAAAATTTAATAATTTTTAATTTTCACATTTTTTATTGAAAATATTTAAAATTAAAGTTCAAAATACCAATTATTAATCATGTAGTGAGTACTTGATTTTACTGAGCTCTTTTGAAAATGACTTGTCTAATTGAGTTTTAAACTATATACTGTCTCTATGTTAAAGTTTTGATTATCTGGTACATTAATTCTTATACGTAGCTTACAAATTAAGCTCCAAATCTGTTGGTTTAAGTCAATATAAGGGAGATAAAAAATAAAAACAGGCATCAATCGATGCCCGTTTTTATTATATGTAGAATTGGCTTATGCCAAATTTACTTTTATGCTAAGCTCTTTAAGCTGTGCATCATCAATAGTTGATGGTGCATCAATCATTACATCGCGGCCTGAATTGTTTTTAGGGAATGCAATAAAGTCACGAATTGTTTCCTGTCCGCCAAGTATAGCCACAAGCCTGTCAAAACCAAAAGCAAGACCACCATGTGGTGGTGCACCATACTGGAATGCGTCCATAAGGAAACCAAACTGTGCTTTAGCCTGCTCTTCGGTAAAACCAAGATATTTAAACATTAACTGTTGTGTAGCCTTATCATGTATCCTTATCGATCCGCCGCCTATCTCGTTTCCGTTAAGTACAAGGTCATAAGCGTTAGCCCTAACTTTTGCCGGTTCGGTTTCCAGTAACGGGATATCATTTGGTTTTGGCGATGTGAACGGGTGGTGCATAGCGTGGAATCTTTCTGTTTCCTCGTCCCATTCCAATAGCGGAAAGTCTACTACCCAAAGCGGAGCAAACTCTTCCGGTTTTCTTAAACCTAAACGGGTTGCAAGCTCCATACGTAAAGCACTTAAGCGTGTGCGTGTTTTAAACTCGTCGCCCGAAAGTACTAATATAAGGTCACCTTCTTTAGCACCTGTAGCTTCGGCCCATTTTTTAAGATCTTCCTGATCGTAGAATTTGTCTACTGATGATTTATAGGTTCCGCCTTCTTCACATTTAACATATACCATTCCGCTGGCACCTACCTGAGGGCGTTTAACCCAGTCAATAAGTCCATCTATCTCTTTTCTGGTATAAGCGGCACCGCCCGGTACGGCAATACCCACAACAAGTTCTGAACTGTTGAATACTCCAAAATCTTTATGTTGGGCAACTTCGTTCAGTTCGCCAAACTCCATTCCAAAACGGATGTCCGGTTTGTCGTTACCATATTTTTTCATGGCCTCATCGTAGGTCATTCTTGGGAATGCGCTTACTTCAATGCCTTTAAGTTCTTTTAATAAGTGGCGTGTTAAGCCTTCAAATATCTGGATGATATCTTCCTGTTCCACAAAAGCCATTTCACAGTCTATCTGTGTAAATTCCGGTTGCCTGTCGGCTCTTAAATCCTCATCACGGAAACACTTAACAATCTGGAAGTATTTATCCATACCGCCTACCATAAGTAGCTGCTTGAATGTTTGAGGTGACTGCGGAAGTGCATAGAACTGACCTTCGTTCATTCTTGAAGGTACAACAAAGTCACGTGCTCCTTCAGGAGTTGATTTGATAAGAACCGGAGTTTCAACCTCGATAAAGCCTTGTCCTGAAAGGTAATTTCTAACCTCCATTGCCACTTTGTGACGGAAAAGAAGGCTATTTTTTACCGGGTTGCGGCGTATGTCCAGGTAACGGTATTTCATACGGATATCTTCACCACCGTCTGTTTCATCTTCAATAGTAAACGGAGGGATTTGTGAAGCATTAAGTATAGTAAGCTCTTTTACCAGGATTTCTATTTCTCCCGTAGCCATGTTAGGGTTTTTAGACTCGCGCTCTATAACTGTACCTTTTACCTGTATAACAAACTCACGGCCTAATGTTGCAGCAAGCTCAAAAACTTCTTTTTGTGTTCTTGCCTCGTCAAATATTAACTGCGTAATGCCATAACGGTCCCTAAGGTCGGCCCATATAAGGAAACCTTTGTTACGCGTTTTTTGTACCCATCCTGCTAAAGTTACTTCCTGACTGATATGCGAAGCGTTAAGCTCTCCGCAATTATGACTTCTATACATTATCTCAATTAATTTTAGATGTGCAAATTTAGCAACAATTACCAATTATGCTCATACTTAGGCAGTCAAAATAAATTATTTTAGAAATATACCTATATATATAAGGAGAGAATTTACTATAACATTTCAATATTGTAGGTTAAATCTTAAAATTTTGAAGTTTTGATGTAAACTTAATGTTATGTAAAAGAATTTTTAATTTAAAACAAGAAATCTCTGAAATGTATAGTATTTATTAGGTATTTGGTTAGATTGATGAAATATTCAATGTTAAATCTTACCTCAATGTTACCAAATTGTTAAGTGAATGTATATTTAGTGTAAAATAATTTTGTATATTCGTAGTAATAATAGTAAATATAAATACAAAACGAGATATGAAAAAGATAATTATTGCCGGATTGCTGTTATCAGCATGTTTTGTTACAGCACAAGAGACTCCAAAGCCAAAATATGAATTAGAAAGCCAAACTGTTAAAGCAACTTTTTATTATGATAACGGACAGGTTAAACAACAGGGTTATTATAATAAGGATGGTAAGCTTCACGGACAATGGGTGGCTTACAATGAAGACGGAACCAAACAGGCGATAGGGGAGTATGTAAACGGAGAAAAAACAGGAAAATGGTTCTTTTGGACCGGGTCTATCCTTAACGAGGTAGATTATAATGACAGCAGGATCGCAGATATTAAGAAGTGGTCTAAAGAAGCTGTAGTTTTAAATAAGTAAGTCGTTAAAAAACTTATTTATTTAAAAAGGCTGTAAGGATTATACTTACAGCCTTTTTTTGTAAAAAATAGAATACACTAACTCAAGATACGGCTCTGGCCGTAAATTACTTTTTATATTGTTTGCTGCTTAGAAACTGTAGGCTTTGTTTTTCCTCCTTTTTTGTTTCTTCGTCCCCACCATATAAGAAACCCGGTAACCGGCAACATACCCGCTATAAAGCTGGCAATAAAGGCAATTATCTTACCCGGAATACCCAGTATGGCACCCACATGTATATCGTAGTTTGCCGTAATAAGTTTCTCACCAAAGTTCTTTTCGCTGTGGTTGCGCTTATGTAATAATTCACCGGTGTATTGGTCAAACATAAGCTGGTGGTATACATAATATTTACCCGGATATTGCTGAACATATACATCAATAACTCCTTTGTCTTCCACCGGTTTGCCTATACTATAGGCATCGGCATCGCTATATTCTTTTTCGGTATAGGCACATGCTTTATCAAAAGCGATGTCTTTATCGTTATTACTTGTAACCGATTCTTTCTTTACAACCTCAGGAAGCGTTATGCTTTGTGAACCTATAACATAAACTGTTTTTTGAAACCAGGTGAATGCCCAAACCATTCCGGTAAAGGCTATAATAAGTACGATAACAGAAATGTAAAAGCCAAGGATGTTGTGCAGGTCATAGTTTTTCCTGCGCCATTGGGTAGAATCTTTCCACTGGAATTTAAAGCGCTGTTTGCGGGCTGCCTTATTTTTAGGCCACCATAGTATAATACCTGTAATAAGCATTATTACAAAAATAAAGGTACCCCAACCTACTATTGGCTGGCCGATTTCGGTTTTAAGTAAAAGGCTCCAGTGAAGCATCTTTACAATATTAAAGAAATCCATCTTTTCATTGTAAATGCCAAGTACTTTACCTGTGTAAGGATCGGTATATACCTTATAATAGTATTCAACGGTATTAAAATACCATATGGATTCTGATTCAGGATTTGCCTTAAAGCAATGAAACTCCAGCGATTTTTCAGGGTTTTTATAAACGTGAACATCGTTTATCTGAATGGTATCGCCTATTGCTTTTTGTGTTTGCTCCCATAAGGCACTTACAGGCAGACGGTTTTCCTTAACCTCAGGAACGTAAATCTCATCGCTTCGCTGCCACTCTATAATTTCCTGGCTAAACACATAAATGCATCCTGTAACCGCTAGGAACAAAACCATCAGGCCGGAGGTTAACCCCAGCCATAAATGCATTTTACAGATCCAATGCTTAAAGCCTTTTTTCTTTTTACCTTTCTTTTTGCTCATAAACTTTTATCCTAAAGGAATAGCATAAGTGGCACAATGCCAAATAAACTGATATTCTTTGCCGTTATAACTTCCAGGAATTTCTTCTTTTGTTGTTACCTCAAGAATATATTTTGTTTTCCACGGGAATGAAAACTGTATCTGTCCGTTTTCATCTGTCCATACTTTTTTAGACCAAAGGTCTGAAATAAATACGGTAACTTCCTGACCTTTTACAGGCTCACCTTTATAAAGCACTTTTAAGGTAGCTTCGCCTTTTTCTTTGTGCTCTTTTTTGGTAATATCTACAATTGTTAACCCTTCAGGGTTAATAGCCGCTGTTTCGGCAGGTTTGTTACCTACTTCTACCTTTGCTACAGAATGGTAATGTGTTTTGAATATCCCAAAGTCATATTGGGTATAATCTATAACGTCAATTTCATTATTATTTAGTACAACAGTATAAGTACCGTTTGTTTTTGGGGTAAAATAACCTGTGAAAAAAGTTTCTCCCGGTGTTACCTCAAGTTGTTGTTTTTCTCCGTTAGGGGAAACAACCCATATCGTAAACTTTTTCATTTTACCAAAGGCTTCCTCATTTACCTTTTCGATTACATTATAAGTGTATTCGCCAAAATAAACTTTTACTTCCTGCTTTTGGTTTACTTTACCTGTTAGTGCGGTTTCAACCCACATAAAGTGTGCAAAAGACTTTGCAGAAACCATAAATAATAATAGTAATAAAACTGACTTTTTCATATTCTCTTTAAATTACGACATCCCTCCCGAAACCCGGAAGGGACTTGCCGTATGGTTTATTTTAGTTTACTCTTAGAAATTATAAGTTACGTTTGCCGAGAAAATTCTTGGCTTTTGCGGACTGATTGTAGACCAGCCTTTGTAATAATCTTTATTAGTAATGTTATCAAGTTTAAATGTTATAGTAAAAGCATCTGTATTATAGAAAACAGAACCGTTTAACACAGTATACTCCGGAAGTGTGAAACTACCGCCCAGATTTCTGTTGAAAATCTTATTCTCACTGGCATAGTTACCTCCAAATCCAAGTCCGAATCCATTTAGTTTACCGTTTGTAAATCTATAACTTGCCCATGCATTAGCTAAGTTTTGCGGGCCTGCACTTTCTGGCCTTCTGCCTACAAAGTCTACATCTCCTTTTGTTAATTTACTGTCGTTGTAGCTATATCCTGCTATAATATTTAGCCCTTTTACAGGTGTAGCTGTTACACTAACTTCAAAGCCCTGGCTTTTTTGCTCACCATTTTGGTAGTTTCTAATGTCATCAAGTAAATTATCAGAAGGATCATCAGGATCTTCGCCAAGATTTTCTGTAGTTATAGAGTAAACAGCATCTTTAACAATAATATTGTAGTAACTCAATGTGGCAGTAAGCTTGTTATTTAAGTTAAGTTTAGCTCCTGCTTCAAACTGATTAGCATGTTCAGGTCCAAAAGTTCTTGGAATATCAATTTCATTAATCCTGTCGTTAGTAGGTGCAGTATTAGAAAAACCGTTAAGATAATTTGCAAAAAGGGCTACTTTATTAAGAATAGGCTGGTATACTAAACCAAATTTAGGAGAAAGTGTTGTTTGATTAAAATCATCTGCCGTAGTACTAAGATTTCCTTTGTTTGAAAAATGATCTAACCTTAAGCTAACCATTGCCGAAAGGGCAGGGGTAAAGTTTATAACATCAGAAGCATAGGCACTGTAAATTTCTTCTTTAGTTTTAGCAGGATTTATAGTTCCGTTAGCCAGTAACGCATCTGTCCCTGCTTGGGTAAGTACGCCCGTTTCATCAACAAAAGTGTCTGGATCTGTATTGCCTAGTACAAGTTCATTAAACTGCTGTAGGTTACTGCCAATATAAATCAAACCATTACCAACATAAGGTGAGCTGTTGTTAACTACATTTCGGTTAAAGTAATCTAGGCCTACCACCATTCTGTTTCTTAATCCGGCAATTTCAAAATCGCCCATAAAGTTTTGCTGAATGTCTGTTCCGTAAGTCTCAGAGTTTTGCTTACTGATATAACGGCTTAGAACAACACCTTCAGTTACAGGAGTATATTGTGTACCCTCATATAGGTATGAATAATAACCGTCTGATTTAGCAGAGGTTCTAGAAAATACAGTTTGTGACATCCATTCTTCAGATAATTTATAATTCATCTGTCCCTGTATATTGAATGTAGGAGTCTCTATATATAAATCGTTTCCTGTATATGAACGTTTATTGTCATATTTAAATTCATTCATATCATGTACCCTAAGTTCTGCACCCCTGTCAAGGAAAAGCATAGGCTGATTAGTACTACTTCCGTTATAAAACTCAGTATTTACAAGAAATGATAACCTGTCATTTACTTTATATGATAATGAAGGAGCTACAAATAGTGATTTTTTAAACCCTGCATCCTGAAAGCTGTTTTCAGTATGATAAGCAGCATTTAATCGCATTAAAACGCTTTTATCTTCATTAAGAGGAGTATTTATATCAACAGTAAATCTATTAAGGCCGTATGTTCCTGCAGTGTAGGAAATATTTCCGCCAAAATAGTTATATGGTTTTTTAGTAGTGATGTTAATTAAACCTCCGTATGATATTAGGCTACTACCATATAAAGTTCCTGACGGTCCTTTGATAACTTCAATACTCTCTATATTTGCAGGATCGGGACTTCCGTTTGTTATAGACGGTAAACCATTAACCATTGTTGGCTGTACAGCAAAACCTCTTAAAGAGAAGTAACCTGCACCGTCTCCGCCACGTCCTGTAGATTCCCATAATTTATCAATACCGGGAGCGTTTTTAAGGGCGTCATCAAAGTTGGTTACTACCTGTTCTTTTAATAGTTCTGATGTGATTACATTGTAAACCTGTGGGTTTTCAATATCTTTTAAAGGCATTTTAGAAACAGTTACACTTTCAGTACGGGCAAATTTGTTTCCTTTACCTTCTATTATAATTTCATCAAGCTCTTCCTGGCTTTCGGCAAGGGTAAAGTCTTTTGTAATGATTTGTCCGGCTGCCAGAGTGATGTTTTCTTCAACAGGCACAATACCTATTGCAGAAACACGAAGTACATAGTTACCCGGTTTTACATTTTTAATTTCGTAATTACCCTGAGTGTTTGTAATCGATGAAAAAGCAGTTCCCTTAAGAACCACCGTAATGTTTTCGGCAGGTGTATTGCCGCTCAAGGTAATTTTACCGTTTATTTTGCCGCGTTCCTGTGCAGTTGCTACCGCTGTACAGATTAGCATTAGGCTAAACAGTGCTTTTTTTAGTATAGAGATATTCATTGTTAGATGGTGTTTATTTTATCGGCAACAAAATTATAAGGCAGTCAAATAGAAACCAAATTATTTTTAATTATTCTAAATAAAATTAAAAATGCTTTATTTAGATTAATTATAAGTAAAAAATTAGCCCTTTTTTTATCAGGATTTAAAAAATTATGAGTTTCTGTTTGTAAATCTTCAGCGTTTTCAGTTGTTTTTTGGATAGGGGAGGACAAAAAAAAGGGCCAATTCATACAAATTGGCCCTTTTAAGATAAATATATATAGAGTATTAATGGTGGACAGATTGTTTTTTAAGTCTGATTTTTATTTTCTGAAGCATGAAGAACATAACCGGAACAATTACCAGGGTAAGGAAAGTGGCAAATATAAGTCCGTAGATTACTGTTTTTGCCAATGGACCCCAAAAGATTACGTTATCACCACCCAGATAAATCTTAGGATTGTACTCAATAAATAAATTAAAGAAGTCTATGTTCAGTCCTATTGCAAGCGGTACAAGTCCCAATACGGTTGTAATAGCCGTTAATAGTACCGGTCTTAAACGGCTGCGACCACCTTCTACAATAAGATCTCTGTATTCCTCTTTTGTAAGCAGTTCATCTTTGTCCATCCCTTTTTCGGCCAGTTTACGGTCTATAAGGAGTTGGGTATAGTCAATAAGTACAATGGCGTTGTTTACCACAATACCTGCTAACGATATAATACCCATCATGGTCATAATAATTACGAAGTCGTCGCCAAAGAATACCATGCCAAAGAATACCCCTCCAAAACTCAATACTACCGACATCATAATGATAACCGGTTTTGATACCGAGTTAAACTGTGCCACAAGAATAAGTACAATACCACCTAAAGCAATTAAAAGTGCTTTTACAAGGAAGACCATGTTTTTAGACTGCTCTTCCTGCTCTCCTGTAAAGGAATAGGTTATTTCGCTCGGCATTTTATAGTCAGAAAGTTCTTTTTTAATCCTTTCCACGATAATGTTACCGTTATAACCTGTGGTTACGTTAGAGTATACTGTAATAATCCTTTTAAGGTTCTTTCTTTTAATAGTATTAAAGGTTACTGAATTTTCAGCTTCTGTAATAGCAGAGATAGGCACCTGTACCAGTTTACCTGTAGCCTGGTTCCTGAAGGTAATAGGCTGGTTATACAGTATGTTGTTATCATTACGCTGATTTTCCTCAAGTCTTACGTTAATTTCATAATCGTCTTTACCTTCTTTATAAGTAGAGATTTTCTCCCCGTAAACCGATCTTCTTAAAGTTTGCCCTACCTGACCTGATGTAATACCTAACTGCCCGGCCTTGTCTATATCCACCTGGATATCTACACCCGGCTTTTGTTTGTTTACATCTATTTTAAGCTCTTCTATACCGGCAATATTTTTACCGTTTATAAAAGTTTTCATCTTTTCGGCTTCCGCAAGCATCTGGTTGTAGTCCTCTCCGGTAATCTCTATGTTGATAGGATAACCAGCCGGAGGTCCGTTCTGCTCTTTTTCCACAATAACCGATACACCGGCATAACCTTTAACTACTTCCCTTATCTCGTCCATTACGTCCTGGCTATTTTTGCCTTTACGATATTTAAACTCGGTCATAGTAAGGGTTACCTTGCCTCTGTGAGGCATGTCGTTTTCCGACCCGCCTTCGGTTTGTGGATTACCTGCTCCCTGACCAACTTGTGCTATGGCGCTTTCTACCATATAATTGCTGCCGTCTTCTACATACTTGTTGGCAATCTTGTATACTTTTTCCTCTATTATTTTAGTAAAGGCATCGGTCTTTTTAATATCGGTACCTTCGGGGAACTCAATGTAAACCATTATCTGGTTAGGCTGGTTTTCCGGGAAAAACAATACATTTGGTTGAGAAACACCTACAGCAACAAAGGAAAGTATTAATAAAATGAAGGTTCCTATAAAGAAAAGACGGGGCTTATAACCTGAAAGGGCAAAGTCAAGGAAACTTTTGTATTTGTTTTCAAGCCATACAAGACTGTTCCTTTGGAATTTGTCCATACGCTTAAGCAGGAAGTATTTGTAAATCCACATCATTATTACAAAGAATAACATTAGGTTACCCATACCTTTTAATGCACCGGAGCCTGTTGCAAACCCGCCTATTAATGTAACTGCACCTATAATACCTATAATAAGGCTTAGTATTATCATTCTCTTTTTAGGCATCTCTTTTTCTTCCAGCCTCATAAAGTCGGAAGTAAGCATGGCGTTAATTACCAATGCCACAAACAGTGATGAACCTAATACAATAGATAACGTCATTGGGAAATAGATCATGAATTTACCCATGGTGCCCGGCCATAAACCAAGAGGGAAGAAGGCCGCAAGGGTAGTTGCTGTAGAGGCGATAATAGGCCATGCAATTTCTCCAATACCTTCTATAGCCGCTTTTTTGCGCGACATACCCTGACTCATGAGCGAGTATACGTTTTCCACAACCACAATACCATTATCCACAAGCATCCCCAGACCCATTACCAGCGCAAAAAGCACCATGGTATTAAGCGTGATACCTAATGAGGCAAGTATCATGTATGACATGAACATTGATAACGGGATAGCGATACCTACGAATAAGGCATTACGCAAGCCAAGGAAAAACATTAGTACCACAACCACCAGTACCACACCAAAGATAATGTTGTTTACAAGGTCGTCTACCTGAGCAATAGTTCTTGAAGACTGGTCGTTAGCATAAGTAATGTTAAGTCCTTTAGGGAAATAATTAGCCTGAGCTTTATCGATAATTGCCTTAACACCGTCTACGGCTTCAACCATGTTTTTACCGCTTCGCTTTTTAATGTCAAGCATAACAACCGGCTTACCGTATTCACGGGCATAGGTTGTTCTTTCCTTTTCCTTAAATGTTACGGTAGCTATGTCCCTAAGGTATACTTTACCGTCCTGGTGCTTAACAATAATGTTTTCAAGCTGTGCAGGGGCATCTATTTCACCAATTACCCTTATGTTCTTTTTAATACCGTCGCGGGTTACACTACCGCCTGATATGGTTTTGTTTTCAAACTTTACGGCATTAATAATGTCGTCAAAGCTAACCTGTGCAGCAGCCATTTTATAAATGTCTACTGCAATTTCAACCTCTTTATCTTCGGCACCGCGAATGGCAGCTTCCTTAATTTGCGGAAGCCTCTCAATACGGTCTTCAAGATATTCGGCAAACTCTTTTAATTTTTCTGAAGTAAAGTCACCGGTAAGGTTCACGTTTAGTATAGGGAACTCTTCTGCAATATTAAGGTCAAATGTGTTAGGCTCAACTTTAGCACCCCCATCCAGGGTAGGCCATTCGGTATCCGCTTTAACTTTGTCAACTTTATCCTTAACTTTTTGCTTAGCGTCTTCTACAGTAATATCCTCATCAAATTCCACTAATATCATCGAGTAGTCTTCCAGCGTATTTGAGGTAATTTTTGTTACCCCAGATATGTTGTTAAACTCATCTTCCAGTGGTTTTGTTATAAGCTTTTCAACATCTTCGGCCGAGTTGCCGGGGTTTATTGAGCTTACATATATCTTGGTCTCCTTAATTTCAGGGAAGCTTTCCCTTGGCATGGAATAGTAGGAGATAAGTCCACCCAAAAATATAATGGCCGTGATAACATATACTGTCATCTTGTTGTTTATGGCCCAGGTGGACATGCCGAAACTTTTTTCTATTTTTTTACTCATGTTGGTTGTATTATGAGTTATGCTTACTTAATAATTTCTACGACTGAACCGTCTTTAATACTCTTGGCTCCGTCTGTAATAATTTCTTCTCCGGTAGTTATACCCGATTTGATTTCCACATAACCATCAGAAGTATAACCTGTTTTTACTTCCTGCTCAACAGCTTTTACTTCATCCTTATCTGATTTGTTTACAGTATAAACTACAAGTCTTCCGCCTGCTTTTTGCTGTATGATGTTTTCAGGAAGCAATAGTGCTTTATCGGTTTTGTAATCTTCTATTTTAAGTACCGCAACCTGATTAGGGCGTAATAGGTTTTCAGGATTAGGAAGTGCTACCTCAATACCAAATGTCCTGTTGTTAGGATTGATGTAGTTACCTATCTGGCGTACTTTACCTTTGTAAGTTTTGCCTATTGCATTAAGGCGTACCTCTACAGGAGCACCAAGTTTAATCTGGCTTAGGTAAGTTTCAGGCACTGTAGCCGATACATACATGTCACCAAGGTTTACTATCCTGAACAGTTCCTGGCCAGGACTTACTACTTTACCTTTTTCGGTCATAACCTCGTCTATAGTACCGGAGAACGGGGCTCTAACTACAGTCTTGTTTAATTGCGATTGTAACTGGGCTACTACTTTTTGCTGACTCTCTAATGATGTTTTGGCTTGTAGGTACTGTATTTCGCTACCTATTTTTTGATCCCAAAGCCTTTTTTGTCTCTCAAAAGTCGTTTGGGCTAAATCTAGCTGCGCCTGTGCCTGAGCAACCTGTGCGCTTACTCCGCCATCGTCTATTCTTGCAAGAACCTGACCTTTAGATACTCTTTGCCCCGCTTTTACATTAAGCTGTTGCAGTATGCCAGAAAATTCCGGGTATATAAGTATGTTTTGTTTAGTGTCTACATTACCCTGTATTTCTATAAAGTGGGTAAATGTGGTGTCTTTAACTGCTATTGTTCTAACCAATATCCTACTTCTGTTAGGGTCAAGCGAATCGATTGCAGCATCAATTTTTGCAAGTTGGGCAGCAAGTACTTCATAATCGGCATGCACCTCTTCACGTGCTTGCCTTATCTTATCGATGTCGTTAGATTTTACAACTTCATCAACGTTTAGTTTTTTCTCTCCGCATGAAAAAAGAAGGAGTGAAAACGCAGATATATATACTAATTTTTTCATCTTTTTAATTTTTAGGGTGTTTTATTGTGCGGTTAGTTTTTCAAGGGCTGCCCTTTTATCTATCACTTGGGTCATAGAATCTAAATAATCCTGTTGTGCAGCATAAAGCTGACGCTGAGCCTCAGTAAACTCAAAGCTGCTGGACAAACCTTCCTTAAACTTTATTTGTTGTTTGTTTTCTATACGCTCGGCTAATCTTAAGTTGTTTTTAGATGTAAAGTATTCTTCTATACTGTACTCATATTCACTTTTAGCCTGCTGATATCTTAACTTAAGATTTTGCTCAAGCTCTTCCTGTTGCGTTCTTGCCTGCTCTAAAGCTATTTTAGCCTGTTGCGTTCTTGCACTTCTTTGAAGGCTGCTGAAAATAGGCACATTAAGACTAACACCTAAGTAAGAGTAATTAAGCCATTGTTGATTGCTCTGGAAAAAGCTAAAATCGTTATTAAAACCATTGTAACCAAAAGCCAGATTTGTTGAAAGGGTAGGCAGAGCCTTGCTTTTTTCCTGTTTCATCAACAGCTCTTGTTGAATAGTGTTGATTTTACCTAACTTATAGTCTATGTTTTGCTCCACGTTAAACTCTTCTGCAGCAATACTCAGGTCTAGATTTTCCTCGGTTAGGCTTTCCAGTTTATCGGTAAGTACCAGTTCATCATTAAGTTCTATACCTAATATTATCTTAAGCATGTTAAGCGAGATGTCGCTAAGCCTTACAGCATTTTTAAGTGAGCTGTCAATTTTTGCAAGTGTAATGGAAATCTGCTCTACATCTTCTTCTTCCGAAAGTCCGTTCTTATAACTTTCGTTTGTTTCTGTGTAATTCTTTTGTAATGTAGCTTTGTTTTTTTCAAGAATAGCAACGCTTTCCTGTAGTAGCAACACATTTCCGTATGCATTAATTACCTGCTCCTTTACTTCGATGTCTGTTTTTTGCTTTGAGTTTTCGTAGTAGGCTAAATATACTTTAGCAGCTTTAAGGCCTACTATATAACTTCCGTCAAAAATAAGCTGGTTTAGTGTAGCCCTGGCATCAACAGAGTGTTTAGTGCCAAATGCCACTTCTACAAATTCTCCCGGATTGCCGCCAAAGAATTCGGCCGGGACAACGTTTTTCTGTAGCTCAAAATTGTACTGATAATTACCGCTGGCACTAATTTGCGGCAAACCTGTAGCAATGGTTTCCCATTTTTTCTTGTTTGCTGCGGCGATATCTCTTTCAGAGTTTATAACCGTGCGGTTATACTCAAGGGCATGCTGTATGGCTTCGTTAAGGGTAAAGGAGAAATTTTGTGTTTCATCCTGTGCCTGTATGGCCGGTGCTGCTAAGAGAATCATTGCTGCAACAAAACATTTTAAGGTTTTGTTGTTAAAATAAGTGATGATTTTCCTCATACCTAACTGTGATTAATTGATTGATGTATTTATTTAAAAAGGGTATTCATTATTATTTCTTTACGCTCATCTATAATGGCGTCATAAGATTCGTCGCTTATCCCCATGTTTTCCTGAAGTAATGGCCTCATGGAAACCGGGAACGAAGTAAGTGATATCATGTTTAGAAGAAACTGCTCCGGTCTCATTTTATGGATATTGCCTTTTTCCATTTCCAGTGCTATTTCCAGATAAAACTTATCCAGCATTCTGTTCATGGCTTCAGAATCTTTAAAACAGCTGCCCTGATTCATTTGGGTAACCATATAAATTTCCAGGTAAGGATATTTTTTGGCCTGCTCAAAAAACAGGTCCAGGTATTTTTCTATCTTTTGATGAAAAGGCAGGTCAGAAAAAATGATTTGCTCTCCCATATCCTTTTCTTTTTTCTGTGCATCCTCAAAAACAATTTCAAAAAGATTGTCCCTTGATCTGAAATAGTAGTTTATTAATGTCCTGTTTACTCCGGCAGCATCTGCAATTTCCTGTGTAGTGGCTTTAAAACGGCCTTCACCAAAAAATATCTTTTTGGCAGTCTCTTTTATCAACTCTTCAGTATCTATATCCAGTTCTTGTGTTGACATTTTTGTTTAACTTTTTTGTTTGACATTTTTGTTAACGCAAAAGTAGCGGGTTTGTAACAAATAAATATGTTAAAATTTTGTTAAGGAGATTTAATAAGGTCTTCCAGTATTTTTACACCCTTTTGCGTAGCTATAGCTCTTAAATGATATTCTAAGAATTTTTGTGTAAGGTCGTATGCATTAAACTGATCTGTAGGAAAAACATCACCATCCTTAATACCGGTTAATCCTGTAAAATACATTCTGGATATAAAGTTTATATCGATATCCGGTCTGTACAGGCCGTGTTCTATGCCTTTAGCCAGGTTTTCTCTCATGCAGCCATTCATCTTTTCAAACTGTTTGGCACGAAGGCATGAGAATATTTTTGGGAAAAACTTTTGCAGCTGATAAAACGGAGAGGCACTTTCGTTATTTAACTGCTGCATCATAAAACTACGGATGATAAAAATCTCCTCAATGGAGTTTTTACCCTGCTCCCTAATGTTGTCTATACCGCACGATACTGTTTGAAACAGATAGTCGGTACTTGCCTCTACCAGGTCGTTCTTATTGGCAAAGTGCTGGTATATCGTTTTTTTGGATATGCCCAGTTCGTTTGCAATATCGTCCATGGTAACGCTCTTAAAGCCATAGGCAAGAAACATTTCCATTGCTTTATTTAAAATAGTCTCTCTCATTAATCCTTTAAAATTGAGGCAAATGTATAAAGGAAACTTTTAATACCAAAAAAGTTTCCAAAGTTTTTACGTTATTTTTTTAGTGCAGAAAATAATGCTTGGTAAAAAAGCCTAAAGGATTTACTTTAGCAAAAAAAATATTCATGCAGCAAATAGGGCATTATCAGCAGGTAATTTCAGATTATTTCAATACACTTCAGGTAGTAAAAGATCCGGTAAATCTTTATGAGCCAGTAAAATATATTTTATCGTTAGGAGGTAAAAGAATGCGTCCGGTTTTAACGCTGATGTCTGCCGAAATATTTAATGCCGATTGCCGTGAAGCATTGCCTGCGGCTGTTGCAGTGGAAATTTTTCATAATTTCTCCCTGGTACATGATGATATTATGGACGATGCCCCGCTTAGGCGCGGTAACGAGACCGTTCATGAAAAATGGAATATAAACACGGGAATACTATCGGGCGATGCTATGCTTATAATGGCTTACCGTTATTTTGAGGAATATGAGCCGGAAACTTTCCGTTCGCTTGCTAAGCTTTTTAGCAAAACCGCGCTTGAGGTATGTGAAGGTCAGCAATGGGATGTGGATTTTGAGGAAAGGAATGATGTTACTATACCGGAGTATCTTAAAATGATAGAATACAAAACAGCGGTACTTGTAGCAGCAGCCATGAAAATGGGTGGTATAGTGGCAAAAACTTCTGTTGAGAACTGCGACTTGATATACGATTTCGGGTTAAACCTTGGTATAGCTTTCCAGCTTCAGGACGATTACCTTGATGCTTTTGGCGATCCTGCCACGTTTGGTAAGCAGGTAGGTGGGGATATTATAGAAAACAAAAAAACATACCTATACCTAAAAGCGCTTCAAAAAGCAGATGACACAAGTAGGAAGCAGTTAACAGAACTGTTTAGTATGCAGCCGGTAGACAGTGCCGAAAAAATAGAACTTGTAAAAAATATTTTTACCACATCGGGTGCTGATGCCGAAACCAGAAAGGCTATAGAGGAGTATACACATAAAGCATTTGATACTCTAGCCCAACTGGATATTGAAGAAAATAAGAAAGCCATGCTTAGAGCTTTTGGTGAAAACCTGATGCAACGCAAAGTATAATGTATATAGCGCCTGCAAATACCGATTTATTACTTTCTGAAGCCCAGAAAGAGCAGCTCTATGTTAAGTTGGTAGAGCAGGTAAATAAAGATTTTACACTGGCCAATGAGCCTGTGGATTTTGAAATTACCATTAGCCCCATAAATCTTAAAGTGGGGTTACACGAGAAGATATACCGACTTATCCAGCATAAGTTTGGGGAATATCTTAACCTCCTTTATATTATTGATGTTCCTGAAAAAGAAATAAAAAGCCTTAATGGAGGCGACCTTAGTGAACTTGCCGAGCAGGTTGCATTCCTGATACTAAAAAGGGAATGGCAAAAGGTATGGTTTAGGAACAGGTTTTAAAAGGGAGGTGTATCTTGTTAGGATAAATATTGATATTCTTAAGGCTTCCTCTTAATGTTGAAGGTTTCGTTTTGATTGCCTATTTTTAAAGTCAAACTATTTTCAGATTTAGATATGATTTTATAACGAAGAGTGTCTTTAGGTTTGTGTATTGTTAGATATTCTCCAACTTTATTTTCAGTATTAGAGGATATGTAGACAGAGTCTATAAGTTCATACTCGTAAACTTTGTCTGATGTGAATTTCATATCCTTGAAAAATGCTAACCTGTCTTCTCGAATGCTTATTCCAGACATTGAATCAATCTCGCTTATCCACTCTCCCGGCTTAAGTAATTTTTGAGCATTAGGTTTTGCTGCTTTTAGTGGTTTAGGTTCTCTTTTATTACAACCGATTAGAAATATAGTTATCGCTATGAGAATTAAATATTTCTTCATTATAGTAATTTGGGATTTAAATCATTGTGTTTAAAAATAAACCCTTATAAACGGCATCCAGGAGTCGCTGTAAACATAATCGTTGTCATCAAACAATACATTGTAGCGAATGCCTATGGTGACATTTTGTGTACGGTAACCGGCTCCCAAAAACAGGGCTGTATTCCAAAAATCCCTGTCCTGATTACCATAAATTTCTGTAAACCTGTCATCAAAATCAAGGTTAACCCTAAGCTGTTCCAGTTCGGCAGAAAGCTGGATTTGCGGTATCGGGTTAAAAACGTTAATTATAGAGCCCCCATACATCCATGAATCATAAATATCCCTTTGTTGAATGTAGCTTCCCTGTACCGATAAACCCACGCCATAGTACTGGTTTACCTCATACAGTGCTCCTGGAGCAATCATTACATCAGTGTAATTGTTGCCAAAGGATGCACCTATGGCACCCCCAAAGCGAACCTTACTCCAAAAATCACTATTATTCTGCGCATTGGCAGAAAGAAAACACAAGCAGAAAGCGATTGCTATGCCTGATTTTGTTAAAAAAGTGAAAATACCTGATTTCATGTTGGTAAGGGCTAAGAATTTATAATCATAAATATATGAAAAACACTGAAAGATTATTACAAATATTGTACTTTTGCATAAATTTTTTTAAACACACACAGGTCATAAAGACATTAGTATGGACAGGTTTTCCTTTTTAAACGCAGCACATACTGCTTTTTTTGCAGATTTATACGAGCAATATATAGAAAATCCGGATAGTGTAGAGCCAAGCTGGAGAAGCTTTTTCCAGGGTTTTGACTTTGCCAGTTCAGATTACGGTTCAGGTTTCTTTGAGGCCGTACCGCAACAAAACGGTGCCGTAGTGCCAGACTATTCAGGGGTTCCTGAAAAGGTACAAAAAGAATTTAAGGTACTTAACCTTATTGAAGGTTACAGGACAAGAGGGCACCTTTTTACCAAAACCAATCCGGTTAGGGAGAGAAGGTCGTTTACTCCAACACTGGACCTTGAGAACTTTGGCCTTTCAAACGCTGATTTAGATACGGTATTTGACGCGGCCAAAGAAATTAACATGCAGCCTTCTACACTTAGGCAAATTGTAGACCACCTTACAAAGGTGTACTGCCAGCATATAGGTGTGGAGTATATGTACATCCGTGATCCTGAAGTAAGAAAATGGATTCAGGACAGGCTTGATGTTAACGAAAATCAGCCTAACTTCTCTACAGAGGCTAAAAAACATATCCTTTTAAAACTTAACGAAGCGGTTTCTTTTGAGAACTTCCTGCATACAAAATATGTGGGTCAAAAACGTTTCTCGCTAGAAGGTGGTGAGTCGTTAATACCGGCACTTGATGCACTTGTTGAGGCTGCTGCCGAAAAAGGCGTAGAGCAGTTTGTAATGGGTATGGCACACAGGGGTCGCCTAAACGTGCTTGCTAATATTTTTGGCAAGTCTACTTCAGATATTTTCAGTGAGTTTGACGGTAAGGATTATGACGACGATGCCCTGTTTGACGGTGACGTAAAATACCACCTTGGCTTAACTGCTGATAAGAAAACAAGAACAGGTAAAAGTATTAACATAAACCTTGCTCCAAACCCTTCGCACCTTGAAACTGTAGGTGCGGTTATAGAAGGTATTGCAAGAGCAAAACAGGATAAGTATTACCCTGAAGATAACTCTAAGGTACTACCTATAGCACTTCACGGAGATGCTGCCGTTGCCGGCCAGGGTATTGTATATGAAATTGTACAGATGGCTAAGCTTGACGGTTACAAAACCGGAGGTACTATTCACCTTGTAATAAACAACCAGGTTGGTTTTACCACTAACTACCACGATGCGCGTTCGTCTACTTACTGTACCGATATTGCTAAGGTTACCCTTTCTCCGGTACTTCACGTAAATGCAGACGATGTAGAGGCAGTGGTACACGCAATGCTTTTTGCGCTTGATTACAGAATGACATTTGGCGGAGACGTATTTATCGACCTTTTAGGTTACAGAAAGTACGGACATAACGAAGGTGATGAGCCTCGTTTCACGCAGCCTAAACTTTATAAGATTATCGCGAAGCATAAAAACCCTAGGGATCTTTATGCAGCAGAGCTTTTAAAAGCAGGTGTTATTGAAGACGGGTATGTAAAAGAGCTTGAAACCGAATACAAAGCGGTACTTGAAGAAAATCTTGAGGCTTCAAGGAAAAAAGATCTTACTATAATCACTCCGTTTATGCAAAACGAGTGGGAAGGTTTCTCTCAGGCTTCAGAGGAGCAAATGCTTCAAAAAGTAAATACAGCATTCTCTAAAGAGATGCTTACAGATATTGCTAAGGTTATAACAGAGCTTCCGTCTGATAAGAAATTCATCAGTAAGATACAAAAGCTTATCAACGACCGTAAAACAATGTATTTTGATACGGATAAGCTTGACTGGGCTATGGGTGAGCTTTTAGCTTACGGATCGCTTATAACTGAGGGTTATGATGTTCGCCTTTCAGGACAGGATGTGGAAAGAGGTACTTTCTCTCACCGTCATGCTGTTGTTAAGGTAGAGGACTCTGAAGAAGAAGTAATACTTCTTAACTCATTAAAAGAGCAAAAGGGTAAACTTCATATCTACAACTCACTGCTTTCTGAGTATGGTGTTGTAGGTTTTGATTATGGTTATGCCCTTGCAAGCCCTAAAACATTAACCATTTGGGAAGCACAGTTTGGTGACTTCTCAAACGGTGCACAAATTATGATTGACCAGTACATTTCTGCTGCTGAGGATAAATGGAACAACCAGAACGGACTTGTTATGTTGCTTCCTCACGGGTATGAAGGCCAGGGTGCAGAACACTCTTCTGCACGTATGGAGCGTTACCTGCAGCTATGTGCTAACCACAATATGTATATTGCTGACTGTACTACACCTGCTAACTTCTTCCATTTGTTAAGAAGACAGATGAAAACTACATTCAGAAAACCGCTTATCGTGTTCACTCCTAAGAGTTTACTACGCCATCCTGCAGCAGTATCATCTGTAGATGAGCTTGCAGAAGGTACATTCCAGGAAGTACTTGACGATCCGATCGCAGATACTAAAAAAGTAAAAACACTTGTATTCTGTACAGGTAAATTCTATTACGATCTGGTAGCTGAGAGAGAGAACCTGGGCCGTGACGACGTAGCCTTTGTGAGGCTGGAGCAGCTGTTCCCGTTACCGATAGAGCATTTAAAAGCGGTTATTGCCAAGTACTCTAATGCCGATGATTATGTATGGGCACAAGAAGAACCAAGAAACATGGGTGCTTACAGCTATATGCTAATGAACTTTACTGAGGTTAAATTCAGGGTAGCTTCATTAAAAGCATACAGTGCTCCTGCCGCAGGTAGTTATACACGTGCTAAAAAACGTCATGCCGCTGCTATAGCAATGGTTTTTGATAAAGATTTATTTAATTAATCGTATTTTTGATTTTCAATAGTTAACAACAACGCAAATATAAAATTATACTGACATGATTTTAGAAATGAAAGTTCCTTCACCGGGGGAATCGATAACAGAAGTTGAGATTGCAACATGGCTGGTAAAAGACGGGGATTATGTAGAAAAGGACCAGGCTATTGCCGAAGTTGATTCAGATAAAGCAACACTAGAACTGCCTGCAGAAGCAAGTGGTATTATAACACTTAAAGCAGAAGAAGGAGACGCTGTGGCTGTAGGCCAGGTGGTTTGCCTTATAGATACTGGTGCTGCAAAACCGGAAGGTGCTGCTCCTGCTAAAGAGGAGAAAAAAGAAGAAGCTCCAAAAGCGGAAGAGAAAAAAGAAGAGCCTAAAAAAGAAGCTCCTGCAGAGAAAACGTATGCTACAGGAACACCTTCTCCGGCTGCAAGAAAAATATTAGACGAGAAAAATATAGACCCTGAAACTGTATCTGGTACAGGTAAAGGTGGCAGAATAACAAAAGACGATGCGGTAAACGCTAAAGCTTCTATGGGTACTCCTACAGGTGGTAGCCGTGGCTCTGAGCGTACTAAACTGTCTATGCTTAGAAGAAAAGTGGCAGAGCGTCTTGTTTCGGCTAAGAACGAAACAGCGATGCTTACTACTTTCAACGAGGTAAACATGACGCCAATCAACAAAGTGCGTAATGAGTTTAAAGATGAATTTAAAGCTAAACATGCTGGTGTAAGCCTTGGCTTTATGTCATTCTTTACTAAAGCTGTTGTAAGAGCATTACAATTATATCCGGATGTAAACTCTATGATGGACGGAGACTATAAAGTTTCTTATGATTTTGTAGATGTTTCTATTGCAGTATCAGGTCCTAAAGGGCTAATGGTACCGGTAGTAAGAAATGCAGAAGCATTAACTTTCCGTGGTATTGAGGCAGAAATTAAGCGTCTTGCACTTCGTGCACGTGACGGACAAATTACTGTAGATGATATGACAGGCGGTACATTTACTATTACAAACGGTGGTGTATTCGGTAGTATGTTATCTACGCCTATCATCAACCCTCCACAGTCAGGTATCCTTGGCATGCACAATATCATTGAGCGTCCTATTGCTGTAGACGGTAAGGTTGAGATTCACCCAATGATGTATGTGGCTCTTTCTTATGACCACAGAATCATCGATGGACGTGAGTCGGTAGGTTTCCTTGTAGCAGTTAAAGAAGGATTAGAAAATCCGGTAGAACTGCTTATGGACGGTAATGCAAGAAAAGCGTTAGAACTTTAATAACAAGTCAGTATAAAAGTAAAAAGCCCCACTGTTAAGTGGGGCTTTTTTTATTTTGAAATAAAACGTTTAGTAATGAACGTCAAATTCACCGTCGGTAATAGTTATGAATTCGTCATCATTGGCAAGGTTGCTTCTAAAAGTTCCTGAGAAAGTCCCTTTAAGGTGCCCGTTACTGTTAACGGATACGTTAGTTTGATATTCACCTTCATTAGCAACCATTACCTTATTGGTAAGTTGATAAGCCATAAATTCAGGAGTTACATTTCCCGTAACACCCGGTGGTATTTCATAACGAAATACTCCTGTTTCTTCTGTATTAGATGAAGTAAGTGTCAGGATGTATTCATTTGGCTGTACTTCGGTTTCAACTACAATACAAATAACATGTTCTTTTTGTGTGCCGTCAAGTTTAAACTTTACAGAACCTCCCTGAGAAGGGCTGTCGTCTTCTCCTGTGCACGAACTAAAAGCGATTGCGAATAAGCTGAACAAAGCCAGCATAAGTGTTTTTTTCATGGTTAATGAGTTGTTTGGTTTGGGTGCACAATATACAGAAAAAAGTTTCAGGATATAAAAAATAAAACCCCACGTAAAAGTGTGGGGTTTAAGTGCATAAAAAACATTTGGCAGTTTTTGTATACGTATAATAATAGCAGTTTGTTTATAAGCAGACAGATATGTGTTATCTATCTATTAATAAAGATGCTAAAAGGTATATAAATGGTTGGAATAAGAAAAAAAAGCCCTGCATTGCAGGGCTTTAGTTGTATATAAAAGCATTACTGTTTTTGTATACGTATAGTAGTTGTTAGTTTTTCCTGAGATGTAACCTTTAGAAGGTAAATCCCGGCTTCAAGAGAGCTTATGTCAACTTGTGCTTCTGTAGTGCTAAAATCTTTAGCAAGTACCTTTTGGCCTAACAGATTATAAGCTTCTACCTTGCTAATTTCGTTAGCATTGCTTAATGTAAGTATATTTCTTACCGGGTTAGGGTAGTAAGTCAGGTTTTTAAATGCCTGCTCCTGGTTTGATAGTGTAGTATACACTTTTACAGGTAAACGATAAAAGCTTTCCGAGTCGTTTATGGTTTGTGTTGCATAATAAATGGTCTCATTAGCAAGTGCTGTGTTTGCAGGAAGAGGTGTCTCTTCATCATTCGTATCCATAGCATCATCGGTAGTAAAAATATCGTTTGCATACCATAAAATATTTTCACCTTCCACTTCTATATCAGCAAGCGTTTGGCCTTCTGTAAAGTATTGTTCAGATTCTCCTGTAGGTGGATTAGGGATGGTAATTTCAAATTCAAAAGTTAAGGTTCCACACCCGTTTAAGTCATACACATATCCTGTATGTGTTCCTAATTCCAAATCGGTAAAATAGTTCTCTGCCTGCATAGGCCCTTCATCAATACCGTAATTATATTCGCCATAACCATTTACAGGTATAACTATGTTTTGAGAATCTGAAAGTAATGTACCTTCTCCCAACAAAGCAGCTGGTCCGGATATAGTAATATCGGCTCCCTCGGTTGTGCTGCAGCCGTTAACTGCATCTGTAACCATTACCTCATAATGGCCCTCTGTTGTAGCAGTATACGTACTCATGTTTGCGTCATCAATAATAACCCCATCTTTAAACCATGCAAATGTATAGTTCTGCATGTTAAGTGATGTATCTAAAGTATATCCATCAATAACTTCATCTGTGTTGTATTCTACACAAATGGTACCGTCGCTAATACTAAAAACAGGTGCGTTTGCTACATTTATTGTAAAATATGCAACGTCATAGTTTGATGAGTCTGCATTTTCGGTTAACCTTACATAGATAGTTTGTGTAGAAGATACAAGGTTGGTATAGCTTACCGGGTTTACAATGGCGTTAAGATTATAAACTGCATCCATTTCGGTTTCATGGTAGCTTACTGTATAGGCATTGCTGTCCAATCCGTTAAGTACCGGGTCGTTGTTTAAGGTAAGGTTGAATGCTGTGAACGAGTCTAAATCATCATCACAGGCCGATAAATCATTAGGAGTGCCCATATTTGGCTGAGCGTAAGCGATACTGCCCAATAATAATAGTAGTAATTTTTTCATGTTTTTGGTTGATTGGTTATTAATAAAGATGCTAAAAAGTTAATGAATAGTTGTAAAACAAAAAAGCCCTGTATTGCATTACAGGGCTGGTGTATATAAAAACATTACTGTTTTTGTATACGTATAGTAGTAGTTGTTAGTTTTTCCTGAGATGTGACTTTTATTAAATATTAGCCTTACTATTAATAAAGATGCGGGAATGTATGCAGATGGTTGTAATGGTAAAAAAAAATCCCCACGATTTGAGTGGGATTTAATATACTGTAGTGATGTATTACTTTGATTTTAAGTAAACACAATGGTTGTAATAATCAATTATGGCTTTGCCTTTCATTAAAATATCGGCGCCTAAAATACCCTGTACGGGCTTTGCCTTGTATTGTCTTAAGGCCTCATTTACATGAGACATGTCAAAAATTACCAAACCGAAATTCTTATCGGTCCATCGGCCAAGCTTTAGGGTGTTTTTTACCGATGTTTGGGTAATCATCCCTGTACCGCCGGCACCGGCTGCTTTTGTGTCGGAATCTTTAGCGAAAAGTTCAAAACGTTCTATGTCCTTAAAATCCACGCAGCTGTTAGAAGCGCCGGTATCTAATATAAAATTGCCTTCAACACCGTTTATTTTTCCTTTTACCAGTAGGTGCTGCGTTTTAGATATTTTAAATTTTATGCGTTTGTAGCCTTTTTCTTTTAATGTGAGGTGTATATTCTCCATGTTTTTTTGATTGATCCCAAAAATACTTTAAAATATAATATTATTAAGGTAAAAACGCTAAGGCTTTGTAATTTTGCATCCCAAACTAATAATGATGATACTTACAGATACACATACCCATTTATACAGCGAAGAGTTTAGTGATGACCGCGACCAGATGATACAACGTGCTTTTGATGCCGGAGTGAAACGTTTGTTTGTTCCGTCAATAGATTCATCGTATACGCAGGCTATGTATGATCTGGAGGCTAAGTATCCGGAGAATGTTTTCCTGATGATGGGGCTTCATCCTACTTATGTGAAGGAGAATTATGAAGAGGAGCTGGCGCATGTTGAACGCGAACTTGCCAAACGTAAGTTTGCCGCCGTGGGTGAGATAGGTATCGATTTGTATTGGGACAAGTCTACCCTAAAGCAACAGCAGTATGCTTTTAAGCATCAGATCCAGTTGGCAAAAAAATACAACCTGCCTATTAACATACATTGCAGGGATGCTTTTGATGAGGTTTTTGAAGTGCTTGAAAGCGAAAAGGGAGATGACTTGTTTGGGATATTCCATTGTTTTACGGGCGACTTTGAGCAGGCACAAAAAGCAATATCATACAACATGAAACTTGGTATTGGCGGAGTGGCAACCTTTAAGAATGGGAAGATAGACCAGTTTTTAAACGAGATACCTTTAGAACATATAGTATTGGAAACCGATTCGCCTTATCTGGCACCTGTACCGCACAGAGGGAAAAGGAATGAGAGTAGTTATACGCTTTTGGTAGCCCAAAAACTGGCCCTTATTTATAATCTTCCGGTAGAAGAAATAGCCCGAATTACAACACAAAATGCTGTAAATGTTTTCGGGATTTAACAAAGAATTCCCTTAAAATTGATAAATTTTTTGTTCATTTGTGAATTGTTTTAACCCTAGAGAAGTACATGTCGAAATTTGACCATATCAGGCCTTTTTATGATACAGAGGTGAATGACGCCATTAAAAGCGTAGTCCATCACCCAATGATGAAAGCGCTTATGAGCTTTACCTTTCCTGATGTAGAAGAGTCTGTTTGGGTTGATCAACTGTTGAAGACCCACTCAAAAAGAGATTTTCAGATAAACTTTATCTATCAGGCAGTACAAAAAGTCCTGCAAAAAAGCTCAGAAGGCCTTACCACTTCAGGGTTCGAAAAACTGGAACCGCATACGCCGTACCTTTTTATTTCAAACCACAGGGATATTATCTTAGATACCTCACTTATCAATGTATCACTTTATGACCATGGACTGGTAATGACTGCCTCTGCCATAGGTGATAACCTGGTGCAAAAAGCATTTTTACACGTTCTGTCAAGGCTTAACCGTAACTTTTTGGTACAGCGTGGCCTGTCGCCAAGAGAACTGCTTCAAAGCTCTAAGCTGATGTCTGAATACATTTGTCAGCTGCTTACGCGTGAAAACCGTTCGGTTTGGATCGCACAGCGTGAAGGACGTACAAAAGACGGTGATGATGCCACACAGCAGGGTGTTTTAAAAATGCTTGCGATGGCATCGGACGAGGAAAACCTGATGGTTTATTTTAAAAAGCTTAAAATAGTACCGGTTTCCATTTCTTATGAGTATGACCCTACCGATGCGCTAAAAATGCCGCAGCTTATGGCTAAGGCTAACGATGAAATTTACATTAAAGAGAAAAATGAAGATTTCATGACGCTGTTAAGCGGTATTATGGGGCAGAAAAAAAGGATACACATACATGTAGGCGATATACTTACAAACGAGCTTGATGAGATAGCTGCCGAATTTGATAATCAGAACAAACAGATACAGGCACTTGCACAGGTAATAGACGATTCTATACTTACTACCTACAAGTTGTGGCCTACTAATTTTATAGCTTACGACCTGTTGCATGATACCACACGTTTTTCCAAGCATTATACCGAAAAGGAAAAGCTGCTTTTTGAAAGACGCCTTGAAATGCGAATTGATAACGAGAACAAAGTTTTAAGGGACGGATTCCTGGCCATGTATGCCAATCCGGTGGTTAACAAAATGAAATACCAAAATGCAATCTAAACCTACTATCCTGCTTATATATACCGGGGGTACCATTGGTATGGTAAAGGATTTTGATACCGGTGTACTAAAGGCATTCAACTTTAAGAAACTATTACAAAGGATACCCGAACTTAAGCAGCTGGACTGTAACATAGAAACGGTGTCTTTTGATACTCCTATAGACTCTTCTAACATGGATCCTTCCCAATGGGCTGTAATGGCAAAGATGATAGAAGAGCATTATGACGATTTTGACGGCTTTGTAATCCTTCACGGGTCAGATACCATGTCTTACTCCGCTTCAGCGTTAAGCTTTATGCTGGAAGGTTTAAATAAACCTGTGGTGTTTACGGGCTCGCAACTGCCGATAGGTGATTTGCGTACAGATGCCAAAGAAAACCTTATTACGGCTATCCAAATCGCTTCGTTAAGGCATAATAACCATCCCGGGGTAAGGGAAGTTTGCCTGTATTTTGAATACAAGCTTTATAGGGGTAACCGAACCACAAAAATAAGTGCCGAGCATTTTAATGCCTTTACTTCTCCTAACTATCCTGCACTGGCAGAATCGGGGGTGCATTTAAAGCTTAATAAAGAGCTTTTGCTTAGGGCAGATACCGATAAAGAGTTTACTGTGCATTATGAGCTTGATGATAATGTGGTTATCATAAAAATGTTCCCGGGCATAAGCGAAAGGGTACTTTCTTCCATTCTTAATATCGCCGGACTTAAAGGCGTAGTGTTGGAAACCTATGGGTCGGGTAATGCACCAACGGAAGACTGGTTTATAAACATACTTAAGGAAGCCATAGACAAAGGGCTTCATGTGGTTAATGTAACACAGTGTTCGGGAGGTAGCGTAAACATGGGGCATTATGAAACCAGTACACAGCTTAAGGAGATAGGTGTTATATCGGGAGCCGATATTACTACCGAAGCCGCTATTACAAAACTGATGTACCTTTTGGGTAAGAAAGTTGCTCCTGCCGATTTTAAAACGGCTTTTGAAACCTCACTTTGCGGAGAATTGTCGCAATAATTTTTGATATCTGCTATTTAGTGCTATTTTTGCAGCCTCAATAATTTAGAGAGGTGGCCGAGTGGTCGAAGGCGCACGCCTGGAAAGTGTGTATGCTCCAAAAGGGCATCGAGGGTTCGAATCCCTTCCTCTCTGCAACTTTTAAACCCCTGTATTTACAGGGGTTTTTGTTTTTATGTAAGTTTTCTAAATCTCGTTAATTTACTTTTACATAACTTTTTTGTTTATATTCGTTAAGTCGGCTAGAGGAGTCTTATGTCAGCAAAGGTTAGAACTATAAAAAATAATTTTATATCATCAATCTAATAATCGAAATGAAATATATCATTTTTATAAGTCTGCTATCATGCTTGATTTCATGTGATACAAGGAATAAACAATCAGATAGAGTTGAAACAAAAGAAAGTCCTCAAGAGTTGTTTTTCCCTAATTATGCGAGAGGAGATGTAAAAAATGACACATTATATCTTGAAGTAATGATTGATGATTGTGGTGAGTTTGGTGGACCTTCCGATAACTTCAAAGTATATGTAGATTCATACAGGAATTACAGGTTAGAATATAAAAGATTTCGATTTAATTGTGATTCCATACAGTACTACTACGAGTTGGAAACTAAACCTATTGGACTTAAGGAAGATATTTTATTAAATGATAATAAAAAGAGGATTTTGTCTTTATTTATGGAAAATTTATTAATGGGTAAAGTATCAGAACAAGTGTCTACCAATGCAGGGAGCTACTACCATTTGTATAATAGTGATTCTACATTAAATATAAGCGTTCATTCTGAAAATGGAAAGTTGGAAAATGAATTCTATAATTTTAAAAAAGAATTAGGATTTCCTGAAAATAAGAGAAAGTTTGATGAATGAAGTTGAGGATTTACAGACTAATACAATCTGGGTAAGTGTATAATCTCTACAAGGCCAGTTAAAGTCCAATAATTTGTATTATGAATAAATTTCTTTACTTAGCTATTATTCTCTTGCTACTATTCAGTTGTGATAAAAATGACGATGGAAGAGCTGTTTCAAATGAATATCTATTCTATATGGAGGGTAGGTATGTTTTAAAAGAGATGTATTCTGAAGAGCCGCTGGACTTAAATTTTGACAATATATATAATACCGACCTGTTTGAGGAAATGGATTGCCAGGTCGTATACCCATTACAGTTGTATGATGCAAGTGTAGAATATCATGAAAGTTCAGATAGATTAGAAATAATTTTTGACGTTTCGAATTCACAGGTATATTCTGAGTCAGAACCATATCAGCAATGTTTTGTCAACCAGAGCTTATATTATTCTAAGATTCTGGTTGATGAAAGTACAGGTGATGTTAGCGTGATAACAAGCGGTACTCCCGAAAGGGAAGAAGAATTTGGTTATCTAACCGGAGGGCACTATAATGAAAGAAAACTGCATTTAAATGTAGATAAGATATTGTTTACTTCCGAAGGCTGGCAAACTATTCCAATTCATATTGTTTACGAATGGAATAACCCATAATCAAGACAGGCTGCTATATGCAGCCTGTTCTATTATACATTCCTTTGATTTAATTATTAAGCAAGTCAAATGCTTTCTAAGGTCTAAACAAAACCTTTCGGTACGCCGTTCAGGATTTGTTTTTGTATTGTGCCAAGAGCATGCTCTTTCAGGCATGCACTTTTAGAGATCAACTATATTCCAAAGGCTTCAAACATTGAATAAAAGATTGCGCAGGAAATGAGTATCTTTATTCTAGAAAATCATCAAATAAATGTTTCGTCATAAAGGTAAAAGAAGGTCGTATGGGCATAACCTAAGGTTGGCATCTATCTTATCTTTTGTGGCAGGGATTGTAAACATTGTAGGCCTGTTGTCGGTAAATGTTCTTACTACAAATGTAACCGGGCATTTTGCTTTCTTCTCAAGCACTTTTGTAAGCGAAGAGTTTTCAAATGCCGTTATTTATCTTTGGTTTCTGGTAAGTTTTCTTGCGGGTGCTTTTTGTTCCAATCTTATAAGTGAGACTATTGTCCGCATAAGGGAGAACCTTTCTTATGTTGTTCCCATCCTGCTTGAAATTATTCTTTTGGTTTTAGTGGCTACTTTGCATTTTAATAAACCTGATGTTTTAGCCTGTATTCTATTGTTCGCAATGGGGTTGCAAAATGCTTTGGTAACGAGAGTATCGCAGTCGGTTGTAAGGACAACACACTTAACAGGAATATTTACAGATCTGGGTATAGAACTTTCTCAGCTTTTGTTTTACAAAACAGCCAATGAGAACTTTACACTAAAAAGGAGTATCTATTTAAAGTTGGCTATTATACTGTGTTTCTTTGCCGGAGGAATAGCAGGTGGTTTTGCTTACTATTACTTAAAGCTGAAAGTACTTTTAATTGCAAGCTTAGCTCTGCTACTAGCTTTGCTTTACGATTATATACTACTTAAATTCTATGTCATTAAAAGAAAGGTGTTGCACAGGTATTGATACTTTCGGTTCTGTCATTGCGGTCATAGCTCATAGTTAAAAAAAAGACTAAGTCAAAATATCTTGCTGGCTCACCACTCTTCGGGGGCTTATTCCCATTTTATGGTATCACTTTGAGTTCTTTCATTAATGGTCTCTCCGTTTACAATTTTCTTGTAAGTTTTATATTCTATCCAGGTAGTATCTTCTAAAATGCGATAATGAGAAAATTCATCTGTGAATTCAACTTTTCCGACTTTATCAAAGTGATGAATAATACTATCTGTTCCGTATCGGTATTCATTGCTCGTAATAAGCTTTCTATTTTTCTTGTCAATTAGTTCTATTCGGTTAGCTTCTAAGTATTCCGCTGAGGTATATTTTCCTTCTTTATGATTAAAGAGATACACGTACACTCTATCATTCATAGCCATACTGCCCGAATAAATTTTTAATAAGATATCGGTGTAGCCGTCAAAATTCACATCTACCAAACTCTCATTATTTATATTGTCAAAGTAATTTTTTGCATTGTAGTTTAGCGGAGGGTAAATATCGTGATGTTTTAAAAGTAACTTGTCTGTCTTATAATCGAAGAGTTTTATAATGATTTCTTCACCACTTATGAGTTTATGTTCCCAATAACATTTAGTTCCATTTAATATAAAAGGGCTGCTAATTTTTGCCAATGTATCCGCTATGATTTCAGGCACTGGTGATTTAGTCACAGAGTCAGTAGTGATTTCATTCATCCGGATGTTGTTCTGTGTTTTGTTATTACAGAATGTGAGAATAAAGCACACAAAAATTAAAAAGCTTATATTTCTCATCTTATTCTAATTTTAGCACCTTATCTCCCCAAACCAATGAAGCCTCCCGGTCGCAATTCCCAAAATAATTTCCGAGTATGTAAACCACCCTTTCACCATTTGATATTTTTAATACAATAGGAAAACTTTCGTTTTCCCTTGTGGTAAATAACAAGGTAGATTTAATAGTCCCTTTTTGTGCGATTGCAGATGTATCTAATAGCTTTTGCAGCTTAGCATTGAGTTTAGGATCATTATTGTCAATAATCTGATCTACGAATATTTTACCAATTATGCTGCCGCTTTTTTGAACATCTTTAAAAAGCGAATATTCCGGACAATCTTTATATGTTTTTATTGTTAGCTTATCGTAGTAGTTTTTTTGAAGAAGTTCTCTGGAAACAGGGAATATTTCATAGTCAAATTCTTTTATATCTTCACCATTCAAAGTGTAAATATTGAACGTAAGTATGCCACCACCACATACCTGTGAAAAACTTTTTGGAGAAAGTAAAAATGAAAAAAGAAAAATTAGAGCGAATCTTTTCATAGTATCGAATTTGTTGTAACAGGTTTAGTAGTAAAGAAAAATATTTTTTATTTAAACAATTAGTATTATAAACTTACTGATTAAAAGCACTTCTAAACTTTAAAGGAGATACATTTGTTTTGTTCTTAAATAATTTTGAAAAGCTCTGACTGTGTTCGAACCCCAGTTCAAAAGCGATTTCCGAAACAGTTAATTCAGTTGTAGATAATTTTTCTTTTGCTTTTTCTATTAATTTCTCGTGAATATGCTGTTGTGTTGTTAACCCGGTTAGAGATTTTAATAAGTTGCTTAAATACATGGGAGATATATTGAGAGACTGGGCAATATATTGAACTGTAGGCAGACCGTTTGCATCTTCATTATCAAAATAATCTTCGATAGTCTTCTCTACATTTTCTAAGATTTTATGATTAGAGGCTTTACGGGTTAAAAATTGCCTTTGATAGAAGCGGTCGGAGTAATTTAGTAAAGTCTCTATTTGAGAAATGATTATGCTTTGACTAAACTTATCCAAATTAGCATTGTATTCCTGTTCAATGTTTTTAACAATAGTGGTAAGTGTCGTTTCTTCCTTTTCAGAAAGAAACAACGCTTCATTAACTGCATAATCAAAAAACTCATATCGGCTGATGTTTTTTGCCAGTAAGGTACCCCATAAAAAATCGGGGTGTATCATTAACACCCATCCACTTTTAGCTGTGGCAATTTCTTCAATCTTTTCAATCCCGAAAACCTGGTTAGGAGCTATAAAAAACATCACGCCATCATCAAAATCGTAGTGATTTTGACCGTATTTAAATTTGGCGCCAATACTTCGTTTTATGGAAATATGATAAAAATCAAATACAAAATTTTTGTGGTTTATCTCTTTGGAGCACTGAAAGGCTCCATAGTCAAATAAGCTGATTAAAGGATGTTGAGGTGAGGGCAAGCCCTTCATCCTGTGGAACTCAGCGATTGATTTGACTCTATGTACCGGATGTTGGCTCATTACTCAAAATTATAAAATAATTATATCATCATACCTCCGGATAGCTCAATTCGCTGTGCGTTAATCCACCCGGCTTCAGGAGAGCATAAAAAGGCAACTACACCGCCTATATCTTCGGGTTCGCCAACTCGGCCTAATGCAGTAAGATTAGCTATTACAGCTCTTTTATTTTCATCTGATTTATTTGAGCCTCCGCCAAAATCGGTGGCTATGGCACCAGGGGCAATAGTATTTGCAGTAATTTTTCTTGGCCCTAATTCTTTAGCGAGGCATCTGGTGTAAGTTTCTATAGCTCCTTTCATGCTGGCATAAGCCGATACATTAGGAAAAGAAACTCTTGTTAATCCTGATGAAATATTGATGATTCTTCCTCCGTCATTTAGTAAAGGCAAAAGCTTTTGAGTTAAAAAATAGACACCTTTAAAATGAACATTCATCATGGTATCAAAAGCTTCTTCAGAAGTTTGTGTAACAGAGCCATATACTCCTGTACCGGCGTTGTTAACTAAAAAATCAAAATTTGGTGATCCTTCATGGGCTTGCAGATGCTTGCTTATTGTATCAACAAAAGTATCAAAGGTTTTAATTGCGCTCACATCTAATTGGCAGGCAAAGGCTTTTTGGCCTAATGATAACACTTCTGCTACTACCTTATCCGCCTCAGATTTATTACTATGATAGGTAAAAATAATATTATTCCCATTTTTGGCTAAATTGATGACCATATCCCTGCCTAAGCCACGGCTGCCACCGGTTACTATTGCAATTTTACTTGACATAACTTATTTGTTTAAAATTATTATGACAAAGTTCTTTATATCTTAATTTATCGGTGTAGTCAAAATATAGGTTGTTGTAGTCATTTCTATTGACTGTTGTTTCTCATTTGTCCTTATCTTTAAATATCAATTTTCAGCGCTATGTCAGAAAAGCAATTATTTATTCATTTTATAAATCCATTCAATTCCGGCTTTTAATGCCTGGTCTTCTTCAACTTCAAAATCAGGAATTATACTTGAGCCATATTTTGTTTTTTTCCTGTCTGCAAATATGGTTTCGGTCAGATTTATTGTAGAGCCATCCGACAATTCATGTGAAATACATCCGGTTGAAACCCCAAAAGTAGGCTTGCCAAATGATTTTGAATTTTCTCTGAATTTAAAAGCTACAGCAATTGCTTCGCCTGAACTTGCTGTTTGGCCATCGGTTAATACCGCTAAAAACGCATTACTTAAATCTTTTTTGAAATGAATATTTGTTTCAATAATAAGTTGGTCATCTATATAAGCTTTTCCTTCAATTAACTTCCAGGCCTCATATTTGTTATCAGCATCTGCAAAATAACCTAAAGTTCCATTTCCTATTAATGGTTCTATTGAAAGTAACATTGGCCACATATTACCTCCAAAATTATCTCTTAAGTCAAGTATCCATCCTTTAAGCTCTTTATTAGACTCTGCCTCTATTTTCTCTCTGATTTTTGCAATATAGACATCGTAATCGCTTTCTGTTCCGATACAAAAAGGTATTCTGATGTATCCAATGTCTTCGGGAGTGATTTCATCAGATAATATTGGCAAAGGCTTGTTTTCCGAATCTGCTTCAGTTTCTGTCACGGGTTTAAAATAGCTATGACTATCATTAAGTTTTGATACAGCATAACTTATAGCAGGGTAGGTGTCCTTAATGTTTTTTGCATTTCCTGCTTTTTGAAAAATATCAATTCTAAATTCATTCCAGTCAATTTCATTTCTGTTTACTGATTTTTGTTCGAGTAGGTTAATGGTTTCTGTTAGGTATTCAGATACTTCTTTGGGTATGGAGTTTTGGGTTTGACAGCTTGTAAAAGCTAGAATTAGGAATATGTGATAAAAGATTTTCATTTGCTGTTATCAGGTTATTGTTTTTGGATTATGAACGATTTTGTTTCGGAAAATCTAAAAGATCCTTTTTTTGACAGAATCCAAAGATAATCAATTCCTTTGCCCATAATGACTAAAGTAATCTGTATGATTAACACTTATGTTTTTGAGATTGTATTCAAATCTTTTCTCCTCTGAAGCTTTTAAATCCCTTATAAGTACAGAGTTTTTTTATTTTTTTACATAAAAAAACATTTTTTCTGTAACGTTTCGATATTCTCATTACTTACCCTACATAAACAGCTAATCGAAACAATTATGAAAAATCAGTTACATTCAGGATTAACACTAAAAAGTATAATAGATTATGTTTTGGTGTTTTTTGCAGCGGGAGGTATAAGCTATACATTAGTTAGCCATTTCGTTTTTGTAAAAGACTTCAATTTACTTCTTTTTCTTTTTTCTGTGATTTTCTTAATGAAAGGGCTAACACCAACCGTTACAAACTGTTTTAAGAAATAACAGGAGTTTAATCATCATTTTAATCAAAAAACTTAAATCAATCAAAAAATGAAAAAATTAATCAAATTAGCAGCGGCATTAGTAATATTGTTTTTATCGGTAACAGTAAAGGCACAGGACAAATCGCAAAAATTAGAGAATTCCCTTTTATGGGAGATAACCGGGAACGGACTTAGTAAACCATCTTATTTGTATGGTACCATGCACATGATGTGTGAAGATGACTTTGTGGTTAAGGAAAAAGTGAAGAAAGCTCTTGAAAATACAGATAAGCTGGCTCTGGAGCTTGATTTTGATGATCCTGCCGAACTGATGGCTATGCAAAAGATGACTACTTCTGGCAAACCCCTTAGCGAAAGGTTAAGCAAAGAGGATTATGCCGCCTTAAACAGCTTTTTACAGAAGGAAATTGGTACAGGGGCTAGCCAGTTTGAGAATTATACTCTGGTGGGCATTATGAGTGCGGTAATGTTTAAAAGCCTTAACTGTCCGCCAAAAATGTATGAGGTAGAGTTTATACAGCAGGCAATGGCAAAGCACCAGGAAATACTTGGTCTTGAAAAAGTAGAGGTTCAGGTTACTGGGTTTCAGCAATCTTATACCGATAAGGAGTTTATAGAACAATTAAAGTATTATAATTCATCTTTTTTTGATGAAATGGTTGCCATATACAAAGAAGAAAACCTTAATGGTTTATATGAAATGGTTACTGATGAGAAGTTTATGGATACAAATGCAAAAACCATAATGCTTGATAACAGGAATAAAAACTGGGTAGTAAAAATGCCGGAGCTAATGAAGGCACAGCCAGTGTTTTTTGCTGTAGGTGCGGGTCATTTACCGGGAGAAAACGGTGTTATAAATTTATTGAGAAAAGCAGGCTATAGCGTGAAACCAATACTGAAATAGTAGTATTTTGAAACAGAAGGAACAGGAATTTTTAGCAAAGGTCGAAAGCCATAAAGGAATTTTATATAAAGTTTCTAAAATGTATATGGATAATCCTCTCGATCAGCAGGATTTGTTTCAGGAAATTGTCTGTCAGCTATGGAAAGCCTACGATACCTTTATGGGAAAAAGTCAGTTTTCAACCTGGATGTACAGGGTTGCCATTAATACATCCATTGTCTTTTTAAAAAAGGAAAAGAGAAAGGTTGATAAATATGATATGGTGCAGAAGGATGTTAAGGATGATGAAGGGGACTCAGGAGTTAAAGAGGATCAGTTAGAGCATTTTTACAGGGCGGTTCAAAAACTGGACAAAATAGATAAAGCCATTATTTTTTATCAGCTTGAAGGGTTTTCGCATAAGGAAATTGGAGAGAACCTTGGTATTTCTGAAGGGAATGCGAGAGTAAAGCTAAACAGGGCAAAAGAAAAATTAAAAGAAATTATTAAAAATCAGGGATATGGATTTTAACGATATACAATCAGCTTGGGATAACGAAAAGACAGATAATGTCGTTTTACCCGATAACTTAGAAAAAATACAATCGGCAAATACGCCGTTGGATAAGATTAAAAAGAATTTAAAAAGGGAGTTTATCTATCAGGCACTGGCTATTGTGTTTTTAGCCTTTACACCGGTTATTTATGGGTTTCCTAAAGAAACATACATGTTGTTTTATCTTTTGTACAGCCTGTTTACAGCAGTTAGTATTTATTATCTGGTAAAATTGTTTTTGTTTTATAAACGGTTAAATGCCGTTGCTCTTAAAACCAAAGACAGCCTGTATGAAACTTATTTTGATATACGCCTTAATATGGAACTGTACAAAACTTTTGGTTTTGCCCTAACACCTTTCCTTGTGTTGTTCTTAATAGGTTTTATGTACTATTCCTTTTATCAGGAATCAGGGGTAGATATGAATAATATAGACAGCTCTTTTATAATAGTCATGTTTGTAACTATAGTAGGGTCAGTTTTAATGATGGGTGTAATGCTTGAACTATGGGTATATTATTACTATGGTAAATATGCAAGGGAGATAAGAAAGGTTATAGACGAATTAAAAGAAGAGTAATAATCGTGTTTTAGTGCTTAACTTTATAGGGATAGATAGAAACTTTATATGTAATGAATGTTAAAATAATGCTTTGAAAAGACTATTTTTATTCTGCAAAAATTAGAAATAAATGTTTCGTCATAAAGGTAAAAGAAGGTCGTATGGGCATAACCTCAGGTTAGCATCTGTTTTATCTTTTGTGGCTGGAATCGTAAACATAGTAGGACTATTATCGGTAAATGTCCTTACAACAAATGTAACAGGACATTTTGCTTTCTTTTCAAGGACTTTTGTGAGCGAAGAGTTTTCAAATGCGGTTATTTACCTTTGGTTTCTGGTAAGTTTTCTTGCCGGTGCTTTTTGTTCCAATCTTATAAGTGAGAATATTGTCCGCAAAAGAGAAAACCTCTCCTATGTTGTTCCTATTCTGCTTGAAATTATTCTTTTGGTTTTGGTGGCTACTTTGCATTTTAATCAGCCTAATGTCATAGCTTGTATTCTTCTGTTTGCGATGGGATTGCAAAATGCTTTGGTAACCAAGGTGTCACAATCAGTCGTAAGAACGACACACTTAACAGGGGTGTTTACAGACTTGGGTATCGAATTGTCTCAGCTATTGTTTTACAGAAAGACCAATGAGAACTTTGCCCTTAAAAAAAGTATTTATTTAAAAGTGGCTATTATAGTATGTTTCTTTGCCGGAGGGATAGTAGGTGGTTTTGTTTACTATTACTTAAAACTGAAAGTACTTTTTATAGCAAGTTCGGGTCTGGTATTAGCTTTGCTTTACGATTACATATTGCTCAAATTCTATCTTATTAAAAGGAAGGTACTACACAGCTACTAATGTAACTTTCATGTCTGTTATTCTTTTTGATGACCCGATTACCCCTTTTTATTGACCTGTTACCACCTCTTTTGTTAAAATAGAGAAAGTTACATTTGTTAAGAAAAAAAGAAGTGTATGAGTCGTATTACTTATTTATTAATTTTGATGGTATCGTTATTATTTACTAAAATGAGTTCACAAACCAATCAGGGACAATTTGCAACCGTTAACGGACTGGAAATGTATTATGAAATACAAGGCAGTGGGAGTCCGCTCGTGTTAATTCACGGAGGCGGTTCCACCATTAATTCCACTTATGGGAATGTCTTGTCACAATTTGCCAAAAAACATAAAGTAATAGCTGTGGAGCTTCAGGCACACGGACGGACTAAAGACAGGGGAGTGCCCCTTAGCTTTGAGCAGGATGCCGACGATGTAGTGGCACTGCTACAACAACTGGCCATTGCAAAAGCAACTGTTATGGGTTTTAGTAACGGAGGGACTACCGCGTTACAGATTGCCATTCGCCATCCGGAAGTTGTAGACAAGCTGATATTATGTTCGGCGGCTTACAGCAGGGCCGGCTTGATTCCCGGTTTTTTTGAAGGAATGAAACAGGTAACTATAGATATGATGCCTGCACAATTGAAGGAGGCTTTTCTACAGGTGAATCCTGATAAGGCAGCACTACAGGTTTCTTTTGACAGGGATGTGGAACGTATGCTTAATTTTAAGGATATACCGGAAGAAATGATTAAAGCTGTAAAAGTACCTGCCCTTGTTATTAATGCGGATAAGGATGTAATAATAACCGAACATGCCATGGCATTATCACGTTTACTGGCCGATGCACAGTTAACCGTTTTGCCGGGAGCACATGGGGAGTATATAGGCGAAGTGTGCTCTGTAAATAAGGCTAGCAACGAATACAAATTAACCGTTGAGCTGATAGAGGAATTTTTAGCCGACAAATAGCTAACGTATGAAATTTAGACTGATAGCATTTTTAGTACTGTTTTTTTCTGTTTCCGGGTTTGGACAACAAACAGATACGCTTACATTTTATTCCGAAGCCTTTAAAGGGGAGAGGAGTATTTATGTAAAAACACCGGCACAGTATAAATATGGTTCTGAGTCAGTACGTCTGCCGGTAATATACGTGCTGGACGGACAGCATGAATGGTTTGTTAACCCAATGCTTAACGATATAGAGTATTTACAGTATACGCATGAGATACCACAGGCTATTATCGTGGTAATTCCGTTAACAGACCGTATACAGGAATGCGGAATAGATAATCTTGAAGCAATATTGCCCCTTCATACTTTTATAACCGAAGAGATTAACGAAGAAATTAAACAATATCATCCGGGCAACTACAGGGTGATAGTGGGACATTCTTTTTCGGCTTCTTTTGCGTTGTATTCCTATTTCCATGCGCCGGAGTTTTATTCGGCAGTAATGGCTCATTCCCCTTATGACAGTTTAGAAAAGCTGGTTACAGCAATGGATAAGAATGAGGGGATAAATAAATCGGATATCTTTATTTCAATAGGAAGTATAGCTGAGGTAAAGGACTATAACCACAGGAAAAAATATGATGAGCTAAAAGCTAAGTACCCTTCCTTTTTTAAGGCAGTAAACCTTTTTGAGGCCGATGACTCCACTCATAATGCTGTGCCTATAACAGCAGGCCCTACGTTTTTTACTAAGGCTTTCTTTAATTTCAGTGCCAGGTTTGCTTCTATAGCAAAAGTTGACAGGGAATATAAGATTATAGAAAAACCCCTAACAGTAAAAGAGGAAGAAGAGAAGATGCTTAAGGCATCTATGCTGCGGGATTATTTTTACGCCCCTGAAATTGCTGAGATAAACGGTATGGCTTCGCGATACCTTGCCAGCGGATATAACTACCATGCCATAAGGCTTTATGAAACGGGGGTTAAGTATTACCCCAACTATTATGAGTTTTATCTTTCATTATACCAACTACTGGAACCTATAGATGTTAAAAGGGCAAAGCCTAATTTAGAGAAGGCAGAACTCCTTTTGCAGCAAATGGAACCGCGCACAGAGGATAACTTAAAATTATTGCAGGAAATAAAAGAGATCCGTAACAAGAAAAGATGGTAATAAAAAAGCCCTTTCAGTCTGAAAGGGCTTTTCTTTATATATAAATGTACTTTATTACAATTTGTCTAAACCTTTAGTTTCAACTTTTGTAGCTTCTACTATACTAACTGCATAACCACCACCGGGCGCCACAAACTGAGACAGTTTTGATTTGTTGGTTACGATACCTTTGTAGATAAAATAAGCCTGTGGGTTGGTTTTGTAATGTGCGTTATTGGCATCTGCATAAACAGTAGCTATATAGGTTTTCCCTTTATCAAGGAAGTCAAGCTTAATGTTAGATGTACGTGCATCATATCCGCCTACACTACCCACAAACCAGTTGTTAGTGCCTTTTTCCTTACGGGCAGCAGTAATATACTGGCCAGGCTCTGCTTCAAGGTATTTGCTGTCATCCCACTCTACAGGAACATCTTTAATGAACTGGAATGCATCCAGGAACTGATTGTAATGTTCCGGCATGTCGGCAGCCATTTGTAGAGGACTGTACATTGTAACATATAACGCAAGCTGATTTGCCAGTGTACTGTTTACATGTGAGTTATTGTTAGGGCTGAATTTGCTTATTTCCATTTCAAATATACCCGGAGTATAATCCATTGGCCCGCCAATAAGGCGTGTAAAAGGAAGTAAGGTAACATGGTTAGGCTTGCTTCCGCCAAATGCCTGATATTCTGTTCCTCTCGCCGATTCGTTACCAATAAGGTTAGGGTAGGTACGGCAAATACCTGTAGGCCTTACAGCCTCGTGAGCATTTACCATTATTTTATATTGTGCTGCTTTTTCTATTGCATACTGATAGTGGTTTACAATCCATTGGCTGTAGTGATTTTCGCCTCTTGGTAATATATTGCCTACATAACCGCTTTTTACGGCGTCATAGCCGTTATCTTTCATAAACTTGTAGGCAGCATCCATATGGCGCTCATAGTTGCGTACAGAGGATGAGGTTTCATGGTGCATAATCATTTTTATACCTTTTGATTTGGCATAATCCCTTATTCCTTCCACATCAAAATCAGGGTAAGGAGTTACAAAATCAAAAACGTAGTCTTTAGAATGGCCAAACCAGTCTTCCCAGCCAACGTTCCATCCTTCTACAAGTACTGCATCAAAACCGTGTTTAGCGGCAAAGTCAATATATTCTTTTACGTGAGCTGTATTTGCTCCGTGTTTTCCGTTAGGGGTAGCTTTGGCATAATCAGTAACGCCAAGCTGTACAGAAGGGAAATCATCTGTATAAGCCCATGTACTTTTACCGGTAATCATTTCCCACCACACACCTATGTATTTTACAGGTTTAATCCATGAAGTATCGTCTATTTTACAAGGGTCGTTAAGGTTTAAGGTCATTTTAGAGGCTAATATATCGCGCGCATCATCACTAACAATTACTGTACGCCAAGGTGTGCTGCGCGGAGCCTGCATATAACCTTTATCGCCTTTAGCATCCGGAGTTAACCATGATTCAAAAGTCATGTTTTTGTCATTCAGGTTAAGATGCATACAGGCATAGTCTATAAGTGCTGCTTCATGCAGGTTGATGTAAATACCGTCTGCACTTTTCATCATAAGCGACGTTTGTACACCTGTAGGAGAAAAAGAAGTCTGTGAAACATTAGCAGTAATCGATTTTTCCATCAGGCCTCTTATTTCACTAAGCTTTGATGTTGTATAATCATATTCCTGAGTATCATAATCTCCCGGAATCCAGTAAGCCGTATGGTCACCTGCCATTGCAAATTGTGTTCTTTCCTCTTTTATTACAAAGTATACAAGGTTTTTTTGCTGGGGGAATTCATACCTGAAACCCAGTCCGTCATCAAACAGTCTGAAGCGGATAACCATTTCTCTGTCGGTACCTTTTTGGTTAAGTGATATGGCAAGTTCGTTATAATGGTTTCTTATAGCTTTTACTTCGCCCCAAACAGGAGTCCAGTTTTCATCAAAAGTTGAGGTTTTTGTGTTGGTAACGGTAAAATCATTAAGTAATGATTTTTCTTCTTTTTTAAGCTCAAATCCCAGTTTACTTGGTTTTATTACATCTTTTCCTTTATAGGTTAGTGAGTAAGAAGGGGTTCCGTCTTTTTCAAGCGAAAATCTGAGCGTAAAATTTCCGTTAGGAGATTTAAGTTCCTGTGCACGGACACTAGCGATAGCTGCCAGGCAGAAACATAAGGCGAAAATTACTTTTTTCATTGTTTTTATTAATAGATGATAGTTAAAGAAATATATTGATCCCTGAGGTAAGGGGATAATATCGGTACAAAGATAAGCTTACGGTTGCTTATCGTTTAGGCATTGCTGCTATAATTTTGCGCGTTCTTCTGTCGGCATACATTCTGTTTAAAGAGGTAAAGGCCCATATAAAGGCAGGAAGCCACCCTATTATGGTTATCTGGAGTATAAGGCACACTATACCCGAGAGTATTTTACCCTGCAAAAACAGAGAAAGCCAAGGCAGAAAAAAAGCTATTACATAACGCATAATCAAAAAATATGAAGGCATAAAAATAATAGTTATAGCTGCTATTTGCAAATTAAGTATAACGATATGATTGTTTTAGCGTAGATTATGTTGAAAATAAAAACTATATTTCGCGTTTTGTAAAATCTATCTTACATGTTTAGAGCTATTCTTACTACTGTTTACTTCTGTTTTTGCGCCATCTGTTTTATAAGTTGTGGAAAGCAGCAGGAAGAAGGATGGACAAATCTTTTTGATAAGGATATGTCGCAATGGGGAAAATACCTAAGCTATAAGCACACAAATGAATATAATGGCAGCCTTCCTGTAAATGCTAATGGCGATACCATACAGCCTTTGGGTTATAACAATGATCCGGAAGGTGTATTTACCATGATAGAGGAGAATGGTGAGCCTGTTTTAAGGGTTAGCGGAGAGCGATATGGCTGTGTGTTTACCAAAGAGGAATTTGAAAACTATCATTTAAAGGTAAAAGTGAAGTGGGGCGATAAGAAATGGATTCCCCGTGAAGACAAATTAAAAGATTCAGGCATATTATATCATTCTGCTGGAGATGCCGGAAAGGATTACTGGAGAGCATGGATGCTTTCGCAGGAATTTCAGATAATGGAAGGACATATGGGAGATTATTGGAATATAGCCAATTCTGCCATAGACATAAGAGCTTTTTTGCCTGAAGGTATGATGAATGCTGTTGCAGGAAATAATCAGTCTTTTTTGCCTATGGGTACGGGTTCTCAATATGGAGGGTTTTGCCTTAGAAGCGAAAACAATGAAAGTCCTGACGGAGAGTGGACAGAGCTTGAGCTTGTTTGTTATGGCGATAAAAGCCTGCATATAGTTAACGGAAAAGTAGTGATGGTACTGCAAAACTCGCGTTATGTGGAAAATGGCGAAAGCTTTCCGCTTACAAAAGGAAAAATCCAGTTACAGAGCGAAGCTGCCGAAACGTATTTTAAGGATGTAAAAATTAAAAAGCTTAACGGGCTGCCCGAAGAATATACTTCTTATTTCAACTGATTTGCGGCTTTAAGCAAAAGAGCTTTGGTTGCCAGGATTCCCTCTTCTTCACTTAATCTGTTGCCTTCATATTCTACACCAATAAAACCATTATAGCCTGCGTCTTTCACAATTTTAAGCATCCTGTAATAGTCTATGGTAGTCTCATCGCCTTTTTCATCAAAATCATAAGATTTGGCGCTAACGCCATAAGCAAAAGGCATCATTTCGAGTGTTCCCTTATAGCGGTCGTATTCTTCTATGCATGGGGAACCCCAACGCTCGCCATTTTTTCTTTTTACACAAAAGTTACCAAAGTCAGGTAACAGGCCACAGTTCCTTTTATTGATGGATCGTATTACCTGTATAAGTTTTTCTGCGTCGGATGATAAGCCACCGTGATTTTCAACTATAATATTAACGCCACTTTTAGAAGCATAACGTGAAAGTTGACTTAAGCCGTCGTAAGAGGCGGCCTGCCATTTATGAAAGTCATGCTCTGTTCCGGTGCCAAAAAGATTTACCCTTATGGAGTGGCAACCCAGTTCGGCAGCTGCATCTACCCATTTTGAATGATTAGAAACGGCCTGGTCGCGTTCTTTTTTATCAGCAGCAGCCAGTTCACCTTCATTATCTACCATTATCAATACATTCTTTATTCCCTGGTCATTGCTTCTAAGTTTTAGCTCCCTAACCAGTTTTGCCAGTGAGGCTTTTTGATTGCTTTCATCAAGCTGATAAAGCTGGGAAACATATTCTATACCTTCAAAACCTAATTCTTTAGCCTTTTTTGCAAAATCCAGGTTAGAAAGTGTTTTGGTTTCCTGTATAGCCTTATGCAGCGACCATTGTGCCAAAGATAATTTAAAGAAGGGTTTTTCTTCAGGGTTTTCAAATAGGCTGAATAGTGAAGGAATAATGTTTCCTGCCAGACCGGTTGCTATTCCGGCTTTTCCGGTTGCTGATATAAAATTACGTCGGTTCATAATGATAGAAATAAAAAAGCCTCCCGTTTGGGAGGCTTTAAAAGTATAAAATATTTTTTATAACTCTTCAAATTCCTGAACAACACCCGGTAATGCACTTCTTACGTTAAGCGAATTGCCGTTTTCATCTGTAACAAAAGCTACAAACTCAATGTTTGCTGCATTTTCAACCGTAGCTGGTACAGTAACATTAAATGATTTAGTATAAACATTTGCTAAATAGGTTTGAGAAGTTTCTATATTTTCGCCAAGTAATGGAGTAATACATTCTCTTAAAACATGGTTATGTTCAAAATCCTCTAGTATATCAGCACCGCCATAATAAGTAGTGTAGTTATGCTGCTCATGTATAAGTCCGTTTTCAAGAACATACACTACTAATTTAAGTCCGCTAAAGTCTTTACCAAACTTAACCTTAACATCAATGTTTATATTTCCGTTATCAACAGTAGAGCTTAATGCCAGTCCAAGCTTAGGGTTTTCTCCCTGGGTAAGGTTTACGGCCTGGGCAATATTGTTAGTTTCCAGTGCTCGCCATTTTGTAAACCTGTTAAGGTATCCTTTAGGATATCCGGCAGCTCCAAGTAAATTTTCAAGTTCACTACTATCATAGGTATATGGGTCGTAATTAGCACTTGCTGGGTTTAGGCTTGATCTGTGTATAGCAACAGCAACAAAATTTTCTGTCTGCTCTTTTACAAGTTCAATAGCATGGGCAACCCTAGGGCAGAAGCCACACCATGTACCTGTATAATCTTCAATAAGAAGGCGTTTTTTGAAATTAATTTCAGAGCCGTCATGAAAATATACCGTAACATCGTCTGATAAAACACCTAAATATTCAGCTTTAACCTCAAAATTTCCTACAGTTTGTGAAGTAAAGGTATAACCTTCAATAGCATTTCCGTCTATAAAGATGGTGCTTAAAGAAGTTATGTCCTCTCCGTCTTTGTCCCTAACTGTAAAAGTAATAGGGTCTCCAATTTTTCTTGACGAAAAGTCGGCAGTTAATATGTGTGTTTCAATAGAATCTAATATTAAATAATCAGATGAACATGAACTTAATATTAAAGCAAGAACTGAAAAAAAAGAGAATAGTATGCGTTTCATTTGCTGTTTTAAATATTACAAAACCTACCTATTGGAAATACCGGTTTTCAAATTAATTTTTTACAAGTTTTATTTGAGTCGACTTTTTGTCTTCAGTCATAAACTTAGCGATATAAACAGCTGAATTCAGAGATGAAAGATCGATTGTCTGAGATCCGTTTTCAACAGAGGCTGTTTTAACAACTTTACCGTTAATATCATACACTTGTAATGTAGCATTAACTGTTGCATCAATATTAAGGGAATTGTTTATCACTGTATTGTTTACAGTTATTCCCATATTTTTTAGAGTTTCAAAATCATTAACACCAGCAGTTGGTGAATATATGTAAGTAAAAGATACTAATTCATTTAGAGGATCTCCGTTTTCGTCTGTTTCAAGTACAGTAAATGAATACTGTACAGGGCCTTCACCATTTCCGGGGTCAGAACTATAAAAATGATCGGCTTCAGAGGTTGAAGTGTTAGGGTTAAGAGCTACTATGTCTCCAGGAGGATAGCTAACACCAGCTGTTACGCCTGTGTAACAAATCTCTAAAACACAAAACTGTAAATTGTCTCCGGTATTATTACCAAGAGTTGTGTTAAGCACCTCATCAACTCTTATTTTTACATAAACCGTTTCAGTTGTTGATGTATTGTTGATTAGGATAGGAAGCTCAGTTCCCGGAGTGTTATAAGTAAAAGTTTCTCCATCCTCAAAAGGTATTCCTTCATGAGTTACAGTTATCTGAGCGTTAACTGACCCTAAACAAAGTAATCCTGCTAAAAGTAATAATTTTTTCATCTGTGTAATTTTAACATTTAAGCTATTTTTTTTAAGTAAAAAGGCTATCAGGAACTGTTAGATTCCCGATAGCTTTTATAAGGTGTATTTCTGTTAAGAAATTATTTTATAACAACTTTCTCAATTCTTTCAGTGCTTGTACCTTTTATTTTAGCAATGTACATACCTGCCTGAAGAGAACTTAAGTTTACTGAGTCACCATTGTTAATGTTTGATGCTGTAAACACTACCTTACCTGTTAGGTCAACAATTGATACATTAACTGCTTCTTGTGTAGCAAAGTTAAGTATACCGTTTGTAGGGTTAGGGTATATTGAGAATTTAGCTGTTTCAAAAGTCTCATTTCCTAAGATACCATTTGTTTTGAATGCAGACTCGGTAGTAAGTTCATCACCAAAATTAAGAGATCCAACTATTTTTTGGAATATAGAAACAGTACCATCATGGCTGAAAATTTCAATACCGTGTTGTGTAGATCCATATATCCATCCGTCACCAAATCCATCATACATTACAACAGAGTAGCAGTCAATAGCTTCCGGTAATACTACATAATGAGTTTTTGTAGTGTTAGCATCTGGTCCTCCTGCACCATATTCATCCTCATCACCTGGTTGATAAGGACCACCGTTGGCAACAGTTGTACCGTTACTGTCTTTAATAGCCCAAGAAACTTCACTTGGATAATTGTCTGTGTAAACTTTTACTACTGCATTGATTGAAGTTTCATTAGCTTCAACAATATTGAAGTTGTTGTTAGCCGCACTGTATGGAGCAGCACCATTAATACTTGCTATTTCTACTGTATATTCGCCTGTAGCATATGCTGCATCATCAAATGTTACAGTTGCAGAAGCATATGTTGCAACATTACCAGTATATTCTTTAGTAGCTACAACTTCATTAGAACTATTTTTAATGTTAAATGTAGCTGATGTAATAGCATTTGTACCATAGTTTGTAAAAGAAGCTGAAGCAGCAGCATTACTGTTAGCAACACAAACTCTTAAATCTTCACTTTCTATTTTAGCGTGATTTGAAGCACCTGTAAGAGTACCACAAACATTCATACTGTTTATGATGTTTTGGATATTACCCATCTGGCTGTTTGGTATTTGTACATAAGTACCGTCCGGGCATATTCTGTATAAAGAAGGGAAGCCTGTTAATCCTACCGCATTTATAAGGTTATCATCGTTAATGATAGGATAAGGTACACCTTCTGTCCAATCTCCAATTGGTGGGCGTGGCGGGCTGTAGTTTATTGAAGTTCCTTCTCCGTAAAGATTGTTTGCAGGAGTCCAAGGATCTCCTTCAACGAATATAACAACAACTTCATCAGAACCTCCTGGGCCATAAGTTTCATATATCTTCTCTAATGTATGAGCATTATGGAAGTTCCAGCATGGTGCACACCATGTTGCAGAAATATCTAACAGAACAGTTTTGCCCTCTGCAAGATAATCCTGTACAGAATGCATGTTTCCGTTAATATCCTCTGCCTCGAAAGTAGGGAACTGCTGAGCTTTCGCAGAGTAAGCCCCTAAAAGCATTAATCCTAAAAGTAAAGTTTTTTTCATGTAATGATGGTAGTTTTAAGTTAGTGTTTCCTATTTAATAATTTGTTTAACAAAAAAATAATTTGGAAAATTTTTCCGAAAGTATGTAAAAAATATTAACGGCAAAAAAAAAATCATTAAAAAATATAATTTGGCATCATTTTTAACAGTATTGTTGCTTAAACAGTGTCAAAAGTTTAGTAATCAGGCTATTTCTCTACTAAATTGGTAGGGTTTAGGTTTGTTTTTTTAAGAAAAAAAGTTCTGATTACTGTTAAAAAATTTTTAATATTGCGACCTGACTGGAAAACTGTAAATTAATAAAAATCAAATCGGAATGAAAAAGATTCTAATGTTATTTCTATTTCTTGGTTGTGCAGCTTATGCACAAAAGGAAATGCCAAATGTGACTATTAAATCGGCTGATAATAAAAGCTTTAATGTAAAAAACGATTTTTCTGAAAAAGATAAGATATATGTGTTCTCTTTTTGGGCAACATGGTGTGCTCCATGTATTAAGGAGCTGGACGCGATAAATGAAAAATATGCGCAGTGGTCTAAAGAGCTTGATATGGAAGTTGTTGCCGTGTCTGTAGACGATAGCCGTACGCAAAAAAGAGTTAAGCCTTTACTTAACGGAAAAAAATGGCCTTATCAGGTGCTTTTAGATACTAATCAGGATTTAAAAAGAGCATTAGGTATTGTTAATGTTCCTTACACGGTTGTTGTAAAAAACAAAAAAGTGGTTTATGTACATAATGGTTACAGTCAGGGAGCAGAAGAGGAATTGTACAATCAGTTGAAGAAGTTGTAGCCTGATGAAAAAAGTATTATTGCTGTTATTGCCGTTATCTTTTAGTGCCCCTTTATTTGCACAGGATGATGCTGAAGCTGAAAAGAAAGATTACGGTAAAGTATATGGTAGTTTTGAGTCCAACTCCCAATGGTATCTTAATGATAAGGAAAGGAATTTGCAACATCCTGAAGATCCGTTTAGGTCTAACAACTACCTGTATGTAAATTATCAGTATAAAAAATGGACGGCAGGTATACAGGGCGAAGCCTATGAGCCTAATGCACTGCTTAATTATAATCCCGGTTTTAAGGGAACAAATGTAGGTACTTACTATTTAAGCTATAAAACTGAAAAGTTTGAAGCTACTGCCGGGTATTTTTATGAGCAGTTTGGTAGCGGACTTTTGTTAAGGGCCTGGGAAGACCGTTCTTTAGGTATTAATACTGCACTTCGTGGAGGAAGGATTGTTTTCAGGCCTAGTGATAATGTTAGGCTAACGGCTCTTTATGGCCAGCAAAGAACCGGTTTTGATGTATCTGACGGAAAGATATACGGATTTGATTCTGATTTTAATCTTGACAAACTTCTTTCTTTTGAGGAGTCTGATCTTTCTCTAGGACTTACCTATGTTGGTCGCTATGAGAAGACATATATCCCGAATCCTAATTTTGACGAACTTACTAACGCAGTAGCGGGTAGGCTAAACTTTATTCACGGGTCTTTTTATCTTTCCACAGAGTATGACTTTAAACAGAAAGATGCCGTACTTGATGCGCAAAACACTATTAATAATGATTTTATTAAATCTGGAAATGCTGTTTTGCTAAATCTTGGGTACTCTGCAGATGGACTTGGTGTTGATGCTACTTTTAGGAGGATGGAGAATATGAGTTTCCTTTCTGAGAGGGAGCCAACCGTAGTTGACGCAACCTCTACAAGCTTAAACTTTAATGATAAGGTGCTTAATTTCACACCCGCTTTAACTAAACAGCATCATTCTAACCTTGCAAACATATATGTTTATCAGGCACAGGCTAAAGTGGATTTTCAAAGTGGTGAAATAATGAAAGCAGGTGAAACCGGAGGTCAGATTGATATTTTTTATGATTTTACTCCCGAAACTTTATTTGGAGGGAAATATGGTACTAACGTAGGTGTTAATGCTTCAAGCTGGTATAATCTTCCGGGAACTTACAGGCTTTATCCTTCTGAATATGATACCAAGTTCTTTGGTGTTGGTGAAAGATATTATACAGATGTTAACTTAGAGGTTAAGAAAAAGCTTTCAGAAAGCTGGCACACCGGTTTCTATTACGTTAACCAGTTCTATAATAAAGAATGGTTACAGGGAGGTGAAAAGGTACATACTAATATTGTAGCTGCCGAGGCTACTTATAACTTTGATCCGTCAAAATCTATACGTGTAGAAGGTGAGCACATGTGGGCCAATGCCGATTTTAAAAACTGGGCCGGAGGTACTGTAGAACTTAACCTTAACGATAAGTATTCTTTCTATGTATGGGATATTATTAACTACGGTAATGATGATTCTGAGAAAAGAAATAACTACTACAATTTTGGTGGTGCTTACCGTGTGGGTGCGTCAAGGTTTGCCGTTAACTACGGTAGGCAGCGTGGTGGTCTTGTATGTGTGGGCGGTGTTTGCCGCTTTGTGCCGGAGAGTACAGGTTTCTCTTTCTCTATAAGTACAGCATTCTAAAACTACTATACTTTACATACTTAATTAAAAAGCCGCTTCAGTTACTGAGCGGCTTTTTTTATTTAAGAGCATTAATTTTTTAATGCGTTTTCATTTTATCAAATGTTGTGTCTAACAGTTTCTTGATTTTGTCTAATGCACCGTCTATGGCTTTTTCAAGAGTGTTAGCATGATTGGTGGCAGCGACTGGCTGCATTCCGGCAATACGTGCTTCAATAGTACATTTTTTATCGGCATCGCCAGACTTGTGGCTGTTCTCATCACCTACATGAACTTCTATTCTGGTTACTTTGTCTTCAAAACGTTTAAGGGAGTTGGTAATTACTTCTCTAAAGTAAGTTTCCATTCTTTCATGTCCTTCAACATGGTTGTTTGTGTTTATCTGTATTTGCATAATTCTGAAATTTAAGGTTATTTCATTTTAATTATTTTTCCATCAAAAGGCTGATGTACTATGCAATTTACGAAATAAAAGTAGATTCGCTATTATAACATTTATTAAAAAAGATGTAAAAATATTTTGTAAATAATACCGATTGGTATAATTTTGTATCCTAGATTTTACACGATGTTGACCAAAGCAGAAAAGACAAGACAGTTTATAATTGAAAAAACGGCACCCATTTTTAACAGGAAGGGATATGCCGGAACTTCTCTTTCTGACATAACCGAGGCTACGGGATTAACCAAAGGAAGTATATACGGTAACTTTAAAAATAAGGATGAAGTGGCTATTGCTGCCTTCAATTATAATTTTGACCTGCTATCGGAATGGATAAAGGAGAAGAGGGATAATGAACCAGATCCTATTAAAAAGCTGAAAATATATATTAATGTCTTTTCAAACTTTACAGATAACCCTGTATTACGTTGGGGATGTCCCGTACTTAATTCGGCGACAGAAGTTGATGATACACACGTAGACCTGCGTGAGAACGTAGTTAATGCCATAAGGAAGTGGCATGACAGTATTGTTAAGGTTATAAATGACGGTAAAAAGAATGGCTTTATCAAGCCTGATGTTGACGCTTCTGCTTTTGGGTGGACTCTGGTAGCGCTTATAGAAGGTGGCGTTATGCTGGTTAAGGTTACAGGTAAAATAAACACGCTTAATGCTGCTATGAACCATGCAGAAAATATAATTGATGAATTAGCGATATAAATTTTTTTATTACAAAATATACCGATTGGTATAAAATAGAAATAATATTATGAAAGATGTATTTATAGTGGCTGCAAAAAGAACCCCAATAGGAGGGTTTTTAGGTAGCCTTTCGGGTTTTACTGCAACAGAGTTGGGTAAGATTGCTGTTGAGAGTATAGTGAATGAGATAGGGTTTCCAAAAGAGAAGGTAGACTCTGTATATATGGGAAATGTGCTTTCTGCAAATTTAGGGCAGTCCCCTGCAAGACAGGCTGCAGTATTTGCAGGATTGCCCGTGGAGGCAGATGCCACAACGGTAAATAAGGTTTGTGCTTCGGGACTAAAGGCTGTTATTACAGGAGCCCAGCAGATACAATTGGGAACCGATAATGCAGTTGTAGCAGGCGGAATGGAGAGCATGAGCAATGTTCCTCATCATACAACCCAGCGTAAAAGCACAAAACTTGGCAATACAGAAGTTATAGACGGTTTACTGAAAGATGGTCTGACTGATGTTTACAACAGTTTCCACATGGGGAATGCGGCAGAAATTTGTGCCAGGGAATACTATCTGTCAAGGGAAGATCAGGATGCTTATGCCTTACAGTCTTACGAGAAAGCTGCAAAAGCATTTAGCCAGGGTAAGTTTAATAATGAAATAATTCCTCTTACGGTTAACGGAACGACAATTACGGCAGACGAGGATGTGTATAAACTTATACCGGAAAAGGTAGCCAAATTAAAACCTGTTTTTGAAGAAGGAGGTACCATTACAGCTGCAAATGCCAGTAACCTTAATGATGGCGCTGCTGCCTTATTACTGGTTTCAGAAGAAATGATAAAGGAATATAACCTTAAACCACTGGCAAAGATTAAAGGTTATGCAGATGCCGCCCAAGCCCCCGAATGGTTTACCACATCGCCGGCGATAGCTATACCTAAAGCATTGCAACAGGCAGGACTTACCAAAGAGGATATTGATTACTATGAAATTAATGAAGCTTACGCTGCGGTGATACTGGCAAACAGTAAAATTCTGGATCTAGATATGGATAAGATAAATGTTTATGGAGGCGGTGTGGCTATGGGACACCCAATAGGCGCATCGGGGGCTAGGATAGTGGTAACGCTTTTATCTGTCCTTAAACAGGAAGGCGGTAAATATGGTGTTGCCGCAATTTGTAACGGAGGCGGAGGAGCCTCGGCATTAGTAATTGAAAATTTACAGTAATATGGAAAAGGCATCAGAATTCCTGAAACAGTTTTTGGGTAAAAAGGTAGAGAATTCACCATCAGCTTTTATGAACTGGTTAAATCCGGTTATGGTGGCTGTAGAGTCCGAAAGTCTCACATTTCAGTATACGGTAAGAAAAGAAATGACCAACCCGTTCGGGATACTCCATGGTGGGGTAACGGCAGCTATGATAGATGACGCCGTAGGAGCAACTTTTATAAGTATGGGCGAACCCTATTACCATATAACAGTAAATCTGGCTGTAGACTATTTTGCTTCGGCTCGTGAAGGGGATGTTATTACAGCAACATCTACAGTGATAAAAAAAGGAAAGCAGATTGTAAATGCACAGTGTGAGATATGGAATGAAGACCATACCAAACTCATAGCAAGAGGCTATACCAATCTGATAAAAACCGAAATAAAATAAATGTATGAAAAGAGTAGCCGTAACAGGACTTGGTGCCATTACCCCGTTGGGTAATTCGGTAGCGGAGTTTTGGCAGAATATAATAGCAGGTAAAAGTGGTGCCGGACCCATAACAAAATTTGATGCCTCTAAGTTTAAAACGCAGTTTGCCTGTGAGGTTAAGGGTTTTAATCCTGAAGATTATATAGAACGTAAGGAAATTAAGAAATATGATCTTTTTACCCAATATGCCATAGCTGCCACAGACGAGGCAATACAGGATGCAGGCCTGGATTTTAATACAATGACACAGGAGCAGCGATTTGATGTAGGTGTTATTTGGGCTTCGGGTAATGGTGGTATAGGTACGTTTGAAGAGCAGCTGGATGAGTTTCATAAAGGAGATGGTACACCACGTTTCAACCCGTTTTTTATCCCTAAAATGATTGTGGATATTGCAGCAGGTGTTATCTCAATACGCAATGGTTTACACGGACCTAATTATGCTACGGTTTCTGCCTGTGCCTCATCAAACACGGCGTTAATTGCTGCTTATGATGCCATAAGGCTGGGCAGGGCAAATATTATGATAGCGGGTGGTAGTGAAGCTGCCATAACTCCTGCTTCTATAGGAGGTTTTAATGCTTCTCAGGCACTTTCCAAACGCAATGATGACCCGCAGGGTGCCTCAAGGCCTTTTGATAGTAATAGGGACGGATTTGTTGCAGGTGAAGGTGCCGGTGCCCTTATACTTGAGGAATGGGACCACGCAGTTAGCCGTGGTGCAAAAATATATGCAGAATTGGCAGGTGGCGGTATGGCAGCAGATGCTTACCATTTAACAGCTACCCCTGCAGATGGTATAGGCGCATTGCTGGGTATGCAGAAAGCTCTTAACGATGCCGGACTTACACCCGATAAGATAGACTATATCAATACTCATGCTACGTCTACTCCGTTAGGGGATGTCAGTGAACTTACAGCGGTTAAAACACTTTTTGGTAATCATACTCCGGCTATAAGTGCGACAAAATCCATGACGGGACATTTACTGGGTGCTGCCGGCGCAATAGAAAGTATTATAAGTGTATTGGCAATACAAAATAATATTATCCCTCCTACAATCAATACACAAAACATAGACAATGCAATCCCTTCGGGGCTCAATATAATTACACAACAGGCTGTAAAAACTAAAGTGGATTATGTGCTTAACAACACTTTTGGCTTTGGCGGACATACAGCGAGTACCATTTTTAAGAAAGTTTAATTAATAATCCCAAATACTTTATATATGAAAACAACAGGAAATACCATTTTAATAACCGGCGGTAGTGCCGGTATAGGTCTTGAAATTGCAAGAAAGTTTGTACAGCAGGGCAACAAGGTGATAATTACCGGAAGAGATGCAGCAAGGCTTGAAAAAGCAAAAGCGGAATTAGGTAATGTAACCGCAATACAGTTTGATGTTACCAGTGCAGCTGATGCTGATGCTCTTACAGAAAGGATAAAAGCAGAATTTCCTGAGCTGAATATCCTGATCAATAATGCAGGTAGGGCACTTATACATAACCTGTCGGAATCAAGGTCGTATGATATAGCGGTGGACGAAATGACAACCAATTACTTTTCGGTACTCCGCCTTACCGATAAACTATTACCCTTACTAAAAGAACAAAATGAGGCAGCTGTATTGAATGTATCGTCTGTAGTTGCTTATGTGCCAACACAACACCTGCCAACTTATGCGGCTTCAAAAGCAGCACTTCATTCCTATACAACATCGTTGCGATTGGCTTTAAAAGATACTTCGGTTAAGGTGTTTGAACTAATGCCTCCTCTGGTTAATACTGAGCTTTCTAAAGAAATAGGAGGGGAGAATGGTATTGCTCCGTCAGTAGTGGCAGAGGATGTGCTGGATGCCATTGCAGGCAACAGGTATGAGATACGTACCGGACAAACAGAAGATGTTTACAAATTAAGCCTTGCCAATCCGGCTGAGGCACTAAAAGTTATGAATCCGGTAGCTTAAAGCTTTCTGAATATTTAATTGTGCAAAGCCAATACTTTAAGTGTTGGCTTTTGTTTTTCAGGTAATTATGTTAATATAATCTTTAATAAATTCTATAAGCCTGCTCGTTTTTCTAACTTTATCCGTCAACTTCTAAAAATACACGCCCAATGAATTTTTCTAATCTTGACACTAACCTCATAAAATTTATTGCAATAAGTGTAGTAGGTTTGGTAATTGTCTTTACCATAGTTTTTTATGTTCTTAAAAAGGTAGGTAAAAACCCTAAAAACATACTTCCTGTAAATTTTGCCCATCGCATAAAAATTCCGCTGGTTCTTTTTATAGCTGCGCTTGCCCTGCGAATAGGCGTAGCCAGTGATGTTTTTAACGAGAAAGCCTCGAAGGCAATAGCGCATATCGGGACACTATTGTTTATACTAAGTGTTACGTGGTTCCTAATAATTTTTGTAAAAGTGCTTAAGGCAAGCTTTGTAAAGAAGTATGATATCTCGGTGTCGGATAATCTTACCGCTCGCCGGGTATATACACAATTCTCCATACTGGAAAGGGTGGTGGTCTTTCTTATTATTGTATGCGCCATAGGAGTGGCACTTATGAGCTTTGAAAGCATACGGTCTATAGGGGTGAGTTTCCTGACCTCGGCAGGTATAGCAGGTATTATTATTGGTTTTTCGGCACAAAAAGCATTAGGGACATTATTGGCGGGTATTCAGATAGCGATTACACAACCCATACGGCTGGACGATGTGGTTATTGTAGAAGGTGAATGGGGAAGGATAGAGGAAATTACCTTAACCTATGTGGTGGTAAAGATTTGGGATAAACGCAGGCTGGTGGTGCCAACACCTTATTTTATAGAAAAACCCTTCCAAAATTGGACGCGCAATTCTGCTGAGATATTAGGGACAGTATTTATTTATACCGATTTTAAGGTGGAAGTTGATAAATTACGAACAGAGCTGACAAGGCTGTTGGAAGGTTCTGATTTATGGGACGGACAGGTAAATGTGCTTCAGGTTACAGATGCCCGCGAAAGGGTAATGGAAATAAGGGCGCTTATGAGTTCTAAGGATTCTTCCATCTCATGGGATTTGAGGGTTTATGTAAGGGAAAAGCTTATAGAGTTTATACAAAAGAATTATCCGGACAGCCTTCCGAGAACCCGTATAGCACTAAAGGAAAGTCCTAAAGAAGAAGATGATAAGAATGATGAATAAAAAAGCCCCTGAAAAGGGGCTTTTTGTATTAATTAAGTTCTTTTGTAACGATTTGTAATGTTTCGCGGCTTAGCTGTCTTACTAAAACTTCTCTGTTTTTAGTAACAGCATCGGCCGATTTGTCGTTAAAGTGGCGGATGGTATATAATGATACATCATCATTGTAAGTCACTTTAAATTTCTTTGAAAGAATTGTTTTAAGCTCATTAAAATTACCAAACTTATCATCTACACATACAGAGAAACTGATGGCAGAGTTCTGGATAAGGTGCACTTTCATTTTGTATTTATGCAGCAGGCTGAAAATCTCACTAATGTTTTCTTCCATAATGAAAGAGAAATCAAGGGAAGACAGCGATATGAGCAACTGGTCTTTCTTAACGATAAAGCACGATGTTTGCGGCTCTAAATCGGCACCTTTGCTTACGCTTGTTCCCGGTAATAACGGGTTGATAAACGATTTTACATAAAGAGGTATTTCCTTTTTTTGTAACGGTTGCAGCGTTTTAGGGTGAATAACCGAAGCTCCGTAAAACGCAAGCTCAATAGCTTCACGGTACGAAATCTGGTTAAGCAGCGTAGTGTTTTCAAAATACCTTGGGTCGGCATTAAGTACACCCGGTACATCTTTCCATATTGTTACGCTTTCTGCATTAAGGCAGTAAGCAAATATAGCGGCACTGTAGTCAGATCCTTCCCTTCCCAGTGTGGTTGTAAAGCTGTTTTCGTCAGACCCTAAGAAACCCTGAGTAATGTTAAGGGTTTTCTTTTTGATGCCTTTTTTAATGTTTTGTTGTGTCTGTTCCCAGTCAACAACCGCATCACGGTACGTGTTGTCTGTTTTAATAAGTTCCCTTACATCTACCCATTGGTTTTTAAGTCCGCTGTGGTTAAAGTAGTGGCTTACTATGGTAGTAGAGATAATCTCTCCCATACTGACAACCTGGTCGTAAACAAAGTTGTAGTTAGGCGATTTATTATGCTCAAGAAAATATTCAAGATCTTTAAAAAGAGTATTCACAGCAGCAAAAACCGCATGCTTTTCGTCGTCAAAAAGGTCAAGAAGTATTTGGTTATGATACTTCTTCACTTCCTGAATAGATGCCTTCAGTTCGGCCGACTTGTCAAAATAGTTCCTTACAACAACCTCCATGGCATTAGTGGTTTTGCCCATGGCAGAAATAACAACAAGCACATCTTCGTGCCCTACCTTCTGCAAAACATCATATACATTTTTAATGCCGTCAGCATCTTTTACCGACGCACCTCCAAATTTAAATACTCTCATAAATTAAGTGTAAACTTTGTAATTCCTTCTTCGTTCATCTGCACTGTTAGCCAGTCCTGAAAAACTGTTGCTCCGGATCGTTCATAAAAATCGATGGCGTGCTGGTTCCAGTTTAAAACCGCCCATTCCACACGGCGAACACCTTCATGCTTGGCAAACTTTATAACCTCTTTATAAAGCGCACTTCCGGCACCCGTACCGCGATGATTTTCTTTTACGATAAGATCTTCCAGGTGTATGGTTTTTCCTTTCCAGGTAGAATAACGGTAATAAAACAGCGCCATGCCTATAATCTCGTTGTCTTTTTCGGCAACAAAGGTTTTAAACAGGGGGTTAGGGCCAAAGCCATCTTTTACCAGTTCGTCAACAGTTACTACCACCGCATCAGGTTCCTTTTCAAATACTGCAAGTTCTTTTATAAGTTCCAGTGCGGCAGGCATGTCCTCTTTTTGTCCTTTTCGGATAACCATAAGCAAAATTTGAGGCAAAAATACATTCTATTTAGCTATCTTATAATAAATTATTATCATATCACAAAAATATCGATATTTGTGCCCTCAACACAACTACAACGTTATAGTAATGGAAGAACGCAACAAGACACTGGGGGAATTTATAATTGAAAAGCAGGAAGAATTCAAGTATTCTTCGGGCGAGCTGTCAAGGCTTATTAACTCGATACGATTAGCTGCAAAAGTGGTTAATTATAAGGTAAATAAGGCAGGACTGGTAGATATTGTAGGTGCTTTTGGTGAACAGAATGTACAGGGTGAAGACCAGCAGAAGCTTGATGTTTATGCTAATGAAACTTTTATGCAGACGCTTATAAACCGTGAAATTGTTTGCGGTATAGCCTCTGAAGAGAATGATGACTTTATAACAATTAAGGGTAAAGATGAGTCTAATAATAACAAGTATGTGGTGCTTATGGACCCGCTTGACGGTTCATCTAACATCGATGTGAATGTGTCGGTAGGTACGATCTTCTCGGTATACAGAAGGGTAACACCGGTAGGTACGCCTGTAACCATAGAAGATTTCCTTCAGCCGGGCGTTAACCAGGTAGCTGCGGGCTATGTAATTTACGGTACCTCTACCATGCTTGTTTATACTACAGGGCACGGGGTAAACGGGTTTACCTTAAACCCTGCAATAGGTACCTTTTACCTTTCGCACCCTAACATGCAGTTCCCTAAAGACGGGAACATCTATTCAATAAATGAAGGAAACTATGTTCATTTCCCTCAGGGAGTGAAAGACTATATTAAATACTGCCAGACTGAAGAGGAAGACAGGCCTTATACATCAAGGTACATTGGTAGCTTGGTATCTGATATTCATCGCAATATGATTAAAGGTGGTATTTATATTTACCCAACCAGCTCTAAGGCGCCTTCAGGAAAATTGAGACTGCTGTACGAGTGCAACCCTATGGCTTATTTAGCAGAACAGGCCGGAGGCAAGGCTTCAGACGGGTTTAACAGGATAATGGAAATAAAGCCAACCGAACTGCATCAGCGTGTTCCGTTCTTTTGCGGAAGCTACAATATGGTGGAAAAGGCAGAGGAGTTTATGGCAAAGTATAAGTAATAAAAAAAAGCCCCGGTTTTCGGGGCTTTTTTTATTTATTCATGTGTTGCATTTCGTAAAGGAAAGTGTCAAGATCTACATTAAGAACTAAAAGCGAAAGGGCCTTGTCTACAATGTAGTGTACGTTACCCGGTGTAAAACCTAATGCAAGGGCAAAACGGGTAAGTATTTCTTTTTGTTTTGGTCCAAGTATATGGTCAGCATAAACCATTCTTGACAGGTCATACAAACGCTCTAGCCTGTGTACATGCAGGTAAGGAGGGTTGATAGGGTACTTTAACGGATTAGCCATTATTTCCTGATATTCATCTTCTGAAATCTCCAGCTGTTTTGCAAGTTTATCAAGAAACGTTTTCTCTTCAGGACTTAGGTGTCCGTTCTCCATAGCTACTCTTACAATAGCCGAAAAGTGACCTTTATTCCTGTTTTTAAAGCCGCTATCAAATAAATCTGAAATTGACATAATTCTCTATGTATTATATATTTTGAGCAAATATAATCCTATATTTTATCTCCTTTAAAATTTTTTTAAAAGTTTTTGGCAATAATATGCCGTTATGGCGTTTTTGCAGTAAGGTATTTTATAAAAATTGATGTAAGTTTACGGCTTGCAAACACTAAAATTACTATGTCAGAATTTCAGTTATATTTTCAGCAGGGACTGTACCACGTGCTTGATATTTATGCATACGACCATATACTTTTTATCGTTGCATTAACCGTGCCATACGTATTTAAAGACTGGAAGAATGTGTTGTTGCTGGTAACATTGTTTACCATAGGGCACAGTATGTCGCTTATACTTTCGGTATACGATATTATCCATGTAAACGGAAGGCTTGTGGAATTCCTCATTCCGGTAACAATACTCATAACTGCTCTGTATAATATATTCAGGGCAAATAAGTCGGGTAAAAAGGAGAGTGTAAACTTCCTTGCTTTTACCACTTTGTTTTTCGGTATTATACACGGGCTTGGTTTTTCAAGCTATTTTAAAATGCTGGTAGCAAATAACCACGACGATAAACTGTTGCCTTTAATGGAGTTTGCCTTAGGTATAGAGGTGGCACAGGTTATTATTGTACTAATAGTACTTATACTGTCATGGGCGGTACAAACGTTTTTCCGTTTCTCGTTAAGAGACTGGATATTGGTTACCTGTTCGTTTGTAGCGGGAGTGGTTGTACCTATGATAATTAACAACAGAATTTGGTAAGGATATAATGCATAAAAAAGGTCAAAAAAGCTTAAATTTGACTGTATGCTTTAAAGATGAAGGATAAAAAATTAAACAAATACGATAAGGCTTATTTAAGAATAGCCAGAGAGTGGGGCCAGCTGTCTTATTGTGAAAGAAAGAAAGTTGGTGCAATTATTGTAAAGGATAGGATGATAATATCCGATGGGTACAACGGTACACCATCGGGGTTTGAAAACTGCTGTGAAGATGAAGAAGGCCTTACTAAATGGTATGTACTGCATGCTGAGGCCAATGCTATTTTAAAAGTGGCGCGCTCTACCCAATCCTGTGAAGGGGCAACCTTATACATAACCATGTCGCCCTGTAAAGACTGCAGTAAACTTATACATCAGTCGGGTATAAAAAGGGTGGTTTATCAAAGCGGCTATAAAGACAATTCGGGTATCGATTTCCTGATAAGAGCAGGAGTTGAAGTCGTACACATTCCCGATCTAGATTCATAATACTATGGAAAACGAAGAAAGAGACATGTACCCTCATAACAAAAGAGGTGGTTCTGTAAACAGGATTTACCTGCCTATTATTGTTGCTTCAGCATTGGCTGCCGGAGTGCTTATGGGTGGTTTTCTTAATTTTTCTTCGGGAGGAAGTACATTACTTGGTTCAGGGTCTCATAAAAATAAGCTTAATAAGCTTATGGATTTTATAGAAAGCGAGTATGTGGATAATGTAAATACCGATTCTATAGTAGATCTTACGGTTAACAACATACTGGAACAGCTTGATCCGCATTCGGTATATATAGACAAAAATGACATGGAACAGGTAGCCCAAAGCATGAAGGGCGATTTTGTAGGTATCGGGGTGAACTTCTATATGTACAAAGACTCTGTGGCGGTTATTAAGCCTGTACCAAACGGTCCGTCAGACAAGGCAGGTATCAAAGCGGGCGACCGTATTTTATTTGCCGGTAATGATAAACTATTTGGGCGAAACCTGCCTAACGACAGCCTGTTCTCAAAACTTAAAGGAGAAGAGGGTTCCAAAATAGAGCTTACCGTATTCAGGAAAACGGACAATAAGAAATTCAAGGTTAATGTAACCCGCGATATAGTTCCTATTAAAAGTGTAGATGCTTCGGTTTTATTAGATAATAAAACTGGTTATATAAAAATCAATCGTTTTGCCGAGACTACCTATAATGAATTTCATGACGCGCTGTTAAATCTTAAAGATGAAGGGGCTAATTCGCTTATTATAGATTTAAGGGATAATGGTGGTGGATATCTTGAAATGGCAGTTAGTATAGCCGATGATTTATTGGCTAATGATCTACTGATTGTAAAAACCAAGAATAAAAAGAATCGTGAAGACTTAACTTTTGCTACTTCAAGAGGTGATTTTGAAAAAGGTAAAGTATATATACTTATTAACGAAAACAGTGCTTCTGCCAGCGAAATTCTTGCCGGTGCCATACAGGATAACGACAGGGGTAAAATAGTAGGCAGGCGTTCTTTTGGTAAAGGGCTTGTACAGCGCGAAATGCCTTTAGGTGATGGTTCTGCGGTAAGACTTACCGTGGCAAGATATTATACACCATCCGGGCGTTCGATTCAGCGAAGTTATGCCGAAGGTGGTGATGCTTACTTTAATGATTTTTCCAAGCGTTATGAAAGTGGTGAGCTTTATGCTGCCGACAGTATTAAAATAGCTGATACCCTTAAATACAAAACACTAAAAGGTCGTACCGTATATGGCGGCGGCGGTATTATACCGGATATGTTTGTGCCTATGGAAGGCAAACATGGCGACGAAGGCGTTACAATGGTAATGCAGTCGGGCTTTGTGAGCTATTTCATTTTTGAACAGCTGGATAGGGAAAGAAAGCAGTTTGAAGGGCTTTCACAGAAAGAAGTCGTGGATAAGGTACTTGCTACCGATAAATATTACACTGCCTTTTCGTCTTATCTTTCTAATAACGGACTTGTGTTTAATCTGCAAAAGCATAAAGACAGGGTGAAGCATTACCTTGCTGCCGAATTTGTAAGACAGCTTATAGGGGAGGATGCTTACTACCAAATGGTGCTTAAGGAAGACAATATGGTAAAAGCCGTATTGACAGACGAGAAAGAATAATGTTGCTTATTCTTTCATCTCTGCCGTATAATTTAAATCTGATTTTTTATTAATGTTTAGGACGTGTACTGTCGTGGTGTTGCGACGGGATGCCGTTATTCCATAAGGTAAGGATATCTGTTCCTACAGATGCTCCGCTGCCTGCTGCAATAGATAACTGGCTTCTCCAGCCTGCAAGTGTTCCTGCTGCATAAATACCTTCGGTAACTAAATGATCGTTGTTTTTAAGCTGTATCCTGTTTTTTTCAGGTAGTGCTTTTTTGTGCGGAATAACATAATCCATTAACCCTTCTATAGCAAAAGTATTGGCAGAGCCAATAGCAATAACCACAATCCTGGTTTGGTAAGTGTTTTTGTTAGTGGTAACTATAAAGTTTCCGGCTGCACCTTCCACTTTCATTACTTTTTCGTTTTCAATCTGCTCAACTTCAGGATAAGCACTGTGCAGATGCTCCAGGCTTTCAGCCATAAGATCTTTGCCTAGTTTTCCCTGAGGTATTCCATATGCATTATTAAATAATGCGTCCTGTAATGCAGTTGATTTCTGGTGGGTAAAAATCCCTACCCTTTTGCCCTGAGCATAAGGTTTGTTGTGTGCAGAGCCTAATATAAGAGCACAGGATACTCCTGAAACCCCTCCGCCAATAATTAAAACATCAAACATAAAAAAACGACTTAGTATCTGGTTTTTTCGTCAATGCTTCTGGCAATCTTGAAGATAATAAGTATGCATACGGCACATAGCGAAGCTACTATACCGATAAGTGCTACAAGGCTGTTTCCTTCAAACAGGTTACTAAAATCAAGAAGGGTTGCATTAAATATTATAAGCGCTACCGCAATAGCTAAAAGTGTATAAATAAAAATTTTCATTCTTTAAATCTTAGATGCAAAAAAAGATTAATATATGTGATTATCAGGTTGTGAAAGTACTAAATATAAAACTAAGGGAACAATTGTTTAACATTAGCTGCAAATAATTTAACAGCTATGGCTAAGAGGATTACGCCAAAAACCTTACGTATAACGCCAAGTCCGTTTTCACCTAAAAGCTTCTCTATTTTAGAGGAAGATTTTAAAACAACATATACTACCGTAACATTTATAAGTATGGCTATAATAATGTTTATCTTCTCATATTCTGCCCTAAGGGAAAGTATGGTAGTCATTGTTCCTGCACCTGCTATAAGCGGGAACGCAATAGGTACTATGGATGCGGTGCTGGGGTTATCCTCTTTATAGAGACGTATTCCCAGTATCATTTCCAAAGCCAGGAAGAAAAGTACAAACGAACCTGCCACGGCAAACGAACTGGCGTCTATGCCTATAAGTTTAAGGATTTCTTCTCCTACAAAAAGGAAGGCAATCATTATAACGGCAGCTACTATAGATGCTTTTTCCGATTGTATGTGTCCTATTTTAGCGCGCAGGTCTACTATAATTGGTACACTACCTATAATGTCTATTACAGCAAAAAGTATCATGCTGATTGTAAACATTTCTTTCCAGTCAAATCCCATTTAGCTTAGTTTTTAAGAATTAACAAAAGTATTAATAATAAAGGGATATATAGTTAAAATTTTTCAGGCACCATTTTAGGTGATAAACAAGGGTAAACTTTGACTATCTTTGCGGCATGTTTCAACTGGGAAAAACAATTGTCTCTGAAGACATATTAGAAAAAGAATTTGTATGCAATTTATCGGCATGCAAAGGGGCTTGTTGTGTAGACGGTGATGCGGGTGCTCCCCTAAATGAAGAGGAGACAAAAATACTTGAGGAAATTTATCCTAAGATAAAACCCTTTTTAAGAAAAGAAGGTATAGCGGCTATAGAGGCGCAGGGTACATGGGTACATGGTACCGATGGTGATCTTGAAACTCCGCTTATAGATAATAAGGACTGTGCTTATGTAATTTTTGACGGACAAACTGCATTGTGCGGTATAGAGCAGGCATACAATCAGGGAATTGTAGACTGGAAAAAACCGGTTTCCTGCCATTTATATCCGGTAAGGGTAAAAGACTTTACCGAGTTTGCGGCTGTAAATTACGATCGCTGGGATATATGTAGTCCGGCATGTGCTTTAGGAAAAGAATTAGAGGTTCCTGTATACAAATTTGTAAAGGAAGCACTGATAAGAAAGTTTGGTGCCGACTGGTATGCGGAACTCGAAAAGGTTGCTGAAGAGCTAAAACAGGAACCGGGTCAAAGAAGGCGTTAATTCTTCCAAAAAGCCAAGTATATTGCGGTTTTTCCGCAAAAAATCCGTAACTTTATTTTTGTTCAAAATGTTCGTAATCAACAAGTTGCGAATAAGGTTTTTATACTCTGTAAAAATCAGCGTTGTTAAAAACTATCGCTGATTGTGAATAAGTTTGGCTTTCATTTTTTAATTCAAATGCCAATCTTTGTAGAACCGCTTTACCAAAAAAATCATTTTCATAATATCATATAAGTCAAAAAGATATGTCTGTAGTAGAACCAATTTTACAAGAAAACAAGAATCGATTTGTAATTTTTCCGATAAAACACCATGATATTTGGGACTGGTACAAAAAGATGGAGGCTAGTTTCTGGACGGCTGAAGAGATAGATTTACATCAGGACCTTACCGACTGGAACAATAAGCTTAGTGATGATGAAAAATATTTTATCAAGCACATTTTGGCCTTCTTTGCAGCATCTGACGGTATTGTAAATGAAAATCTGGCAGAAAACTTTGTAAATGAGGTGCAGTATGCAGAGGCTAAGTTTTTCTATGGTTTCCAGATTATGATGGAAAACATTCATAGTGAGACTTATTCGTTGCTAATTGATACATATGTAAAAGATGAGGCAGAAAAAGATGAGCTTTTTAATGCTATTGAGGTTTTTCCTGCTATTAAGAAAAAGGCGCAATGGGCACTTAAATGGATAGAGTCTGACTCTTTTGCAGAAAGGCTTATTGCATTTGCAGCGGTAGAAGGTATTTTCTTCTCTGGTGCATTCTGTTCAATTTTCTGGCTTAAAAAGCGTGGTTTAATGCCGGGGCTTACCTTCTCTAACGAGCTTATCTCAAGAGATGAAGGAGTGCACTGTGATTTTGCGGTACACCTGCACAACCATCACCTTGTAAACAAAGTACCTAAAGACAGGATTAAAGAGATTATTATAGATGCCCTTAATATAGAAAGAGAGTTTGTTACCGAGTCGCTTCCTGTAAGCCTTATAGGTATGAACGCTACCTTAATGACGCAGTACCTTGAGTTTGTTACCGACAGGCTTTTAGTAGAGCTTGGCTGTGAAAAACAGTTTAACTCAGGTAATCCGTTTGATTTTATGGATATGATTTCGCTTCAGGGTAAAACCAACTTCTTTGAAAAGAGAGTTTCTGAGTATCAGAAAGCGGGAGTACTGAATAAAGATAATAATGATACAGGAAAAATTAGTTTTGACGCTGATTTTTAATAAATATATACCCCAACCCCACGGGTGTCGTGACACCCAGTATTAACTTAAAATTGTTGCCTTATGAATGTAGTAAAAAGAGATGGCCGCAGAGAGCCGGTAATGTTTGACAAGATAACGGATAGAGTAAGGAAATTATGCTATGAGCTTAACGACTTAGTAGATCCGGTAAAGGTGGCTATGCGTGTTATTGAAGGTTTATATGATGGTGTGTCTACATCTGAATTAGATAACCTTGCAGCAGAAACAGCTGCGTCTATGACAACAACGCATCCTGACTATGCACAGTTAGCAGCGCGTATTGCGGTGTCTAACCTGCATAAGAACACAACAAAATCCTTCTCGGAAACGATGCATGAAATGTATCATTATGTAAACCCGAGAACAGGCCAGGAATCTCCGCTTCTTTCTGATGAAGTGTATGAGACAATCATGGCTAATGCAGAAGTTTTAGACTCAACAATTATTTATAACAGGGATTTTAACTACGATTATTTCGGATTTAAAACCCTGGAGCGTTCTTACCTGTTAAAAATTAACGGTAAGATTGTAGAAAGGCCTCAGCACATGCTTATGAGAGTGTCTGTAGGTATACACCTTAACGATATTGAGGCTGTTTTAGAGACGTATGAGCTAATGTCTAAAAAATTCTTTACACATGCTACTCCTACGTTGTTTAACTCCGGTACTCCAAAACCGCAAATGTCTTCATGCTTCCTTTTAACAATGCGTGATGACAGTATAGACGGTATTTATGATACTCTTAAGCAAACTGCAAAAATATCGCAGTCTGCAGGAGGTATAGGCTTATCTATCCACAATGTAAGGGCTACAGGTTCTTACATCCGCGGTACAAACGGTACTTCAAACGGTATCGTACCTATGCTTCGTGTATTTAACGATACTGCCCGTTATGTAGACCAGGGTGGTGGTAAACGTAAAGGTAGCTTTGCGGTATATATAGAAACATGGCATGCCGATATTTTTGATTTCCTTGATCTTAAAAAGAATCATGGTAAAGAGGAAATGCGTGCAAGGGATTTATTCTATGCTATGTGGACGTCTGACCTTTTCATGAAACGTGTTGAGGAAGATGCAAAATGGACATTAATGTGCCCTAACGAGTGCCCGGGACTTTATGATGTATATGGTGAAGAATTTGAGAAGCTGTATGAATCGTATGAGGCTGCCGGAAAAGGAAGAAAAACTATCAAGGCACGTGAGCTTTGGGAAAAAATCCTTGAGTCGCAAATTGAAACCGGTACACCATACATGCTTTATAAAGATGCGGCTAACAGAAAGTCAAATCAAAAGAATCTTGGTACTATCCGTTCTTCAAACCTTTGTACAGAGATTATGGAGTATACAGCTCCGGATGAGGTTGCGGTTTGTAACCTTGCTTCTATCTCATTACCAATGTTTGTGGAAGAAGGGAAATTTAACCACGATTACCTGTATGAAGTAACTAAGCGTGTAACGCGTAACCTTAATAAGGTGATAGACAGGAACTACTATCCTGTGCCTGAGGCAGAGAACTCTAACATGCGCCACCGTCCCGTAGGATTAGGTGTTCAGGGTCTTGCTGACGCATTTATCCTTATGCGCCTTCCGTTTACAAGTGATGAGGCTAAACAGGTTAACCAGGAGATTTTTGAAACTATTTACTTTGCGGCTGTTACTGCTTCAATGGAAATGGCTAAAGAAGAAGGTCCTTACTCAACATTTGAAGGATCGCCTATTTCTCAGGGTGAATTCCAGTACAATCTTTGGGGCTTAAAAGATTCAGACCTAAGCGGCCGTTGGGACTGGACTTCTCTAAGAAAAGAAGTTATGGAGCACGGTGTAAGAAACTCGCTTTTAATGGCGCCGATGCCTACTGCTTCAACTTCTCAGATTTTAGGTAATAACGAAGCGTTTGAGCCATACACTTCTAATATTTATACAAGAAGGGTACTATCGGGTGAGTTTATTGTAGTAAACAAGCACCTTTTAGAAGACCTTGTACAGTTAGGTTTATGGAACGATGAGCTTAAGCAGGAAATAATGAGGGCAAACGGATCTATACAGCATATAGATATTATCCCTCAGGAAATAAAAGAGCTTTACAAAACGGTATGGGAGATGAGTATGAAAGACATCATCGATATGTCCCGCCAAAGAGGTTACTTTATAGACCAATCGCAATCGCTTAACCTGTTCATGGAAAATGCAACCTTTGCTAAGCTTACTTCTATGCACTTCTATGCATGGAAGAGCGGACTTAAAACAGGTATGTACTACTTAAGGACTAAAAGTGCTGTGGATGCTATTAAGTTTACCCTTAATAACGAGAAAAAAGCACAGCCTGTTGCTGCGGTAGCAAATGCAGAAGGCGAGTCAGAAGCTATGTCGGTTACAGAATTCCAGGCGATGCTGGAGCGTTCGCGTAACGCAGAGCCGGATGACTGTGAAATGTGCGGTTCTTAATTTTAGAATAAATATAACCAATGATAAAGAAATAAGGAGCAGTAATGCTCCTTATTTGATTAAACCAATTTTAACCAAACACACCAACCAATGGAAACAACCACTTTTTATGTTAATAATGACCTTCTTGTAGGTTCGGGTAAAAGGTTTGCAAATTACGTAATCGACACAATTGTTTTTTATGTCATTATTTTTATCATAGCAGCATTAGCGGGCTTGATGTCAGGAATCTTAGGAATTGATGGGCCACTTATGTGGATTTCTACTATTGGCGCTGGCGAAGAGTTATTGCTTAATTTGAGTGTTCTATACATATACTCTACATTTATGGAGTCGCTTACACAACGAACGATAGGGAAATATATAACAGGAACAAAAGTAGTGATGCAGGATGGGTCAAAACCAAAGATTGGAACTATATTATTAAGGTCACTATGTAGGTTTATACCACTTGACGCTTTTACTTTTTTTGGAGATAAATCAAGAGGATGGCATGATAGTCTTTCTAAAACTTATGTTGTAGACGCTAAAAGTTTTGAACATGCCATAACGCTTAAAGAATCTTTTGAAGAAATAGGTGTTGAACAGTAATTATTGAGAATAAACAATTAAATCAAATATATGTCAAAAGACAAAAAGGAAATCTATATAGGGATTATAGAAAAAGATGATGAAGGGAACTTTTTTTGCGGAGAGTACCTGTTAGATTATCAGCGTGTAACAGCCGGATTTAAACCCGGAGAAAAAATAACCATAAGATCGGTTATTGAGAATCCAAGCGATAAAAGTTATGATAAGTACCCTAAAAAGTCTAAAGATTTCTTTTTGTTTAATAATAAAAAATAAGGGATTTAAATCTCTTAACTAATTATGGCTACAAAGATGCAGTGGGAACAGTTGCTGTCGCTAAAAAGACAGGGAGATACAAGCAAGCGTTTGCGTAAAGAGCAGGACGATACCCGTTTGGGTTTTGAGGTGGATTACGACCGTATAATATTTTCATCGGCTTTTAGGAGCCTGCAGGATAAAACACAAGTTATACCACTTTCTAAAACCGACTTTGTGCATACGCGCTTAACCCATAGCCTTGAGGTATCGGTTGTAGGCCGTTCCTTAGGAAGGCTTGTAGGAAAGAAAATTATAGAGAAGCATCCGTATCTTCAGGATGTACACGGCTACCAAATGAATGATTTTGGAGCCATAGTGGCTGCCGCAGCACTGGCTCATGATATTGGTAACCCGCCTTTTGGGCATTCGGGCGAGAAGGCTATTGGTGAGTATTTTAAAACCGGAAAAGGGCAACAGTATAAAAGTGAGCTTACCGATAAGGAATGGCAGGATCTTATAGATTTTGAGGGTAATGCAAACGGATTTAACCTGCTAACCGCTTCAAGGCCCGGAATTGAAGGCGGCCTAAGAATTTCTTATGCAACCCTTGGGGCTTTTATGAAGTATCCTAAAGAATCGCTTCCTAAAAAACCTACTGCTAATATTGCTGATAAAAAATATGGTTTCTTTCAAAGTGACAAGGCCTTTTTTCAGGATGTGGCAAAAGAGTTAGGGCTTATTCCTAACAAAACAGGTGATGATATAGGTTTTGAACGCCATCCGCTGGCTTATCTGGTAGAGGCGGCCGACGATATATGTTACACTATTATCGATTTTGAAGATGGTATAAACCTTGGACTTATCCAGGAAGAATATGCTTTGGAATATCTTATAAAACTGGTAAAAAACAGTATTGATGTTGCAAAATACAATACGCTTACCACTAAAGAAGACCGTATAAGTTACCTGCGTGCTTTAGCCATAAGCAGTCTTATAAGTGATGCGGTCGATGTATTTGTAGCAAACGAAGACAAAATACTTAATGGGGAATATCCTTATGCCTTAACCGATCAGGGCAAGTATACTGCCCAGATGAAAGATATTATAAACCTGAGTATTAAAAATATTTACCAGAGCCGCGAGGTGGTAGAAAAGGAGATTATTGGCTACCGTATTATCAATACACTTCTGGATACCTTTTGTACGGCTTATAACAATAAGTTTGAAGGTAAGGACAGCAATTATGATAAGCTGGTATTAAAAATGCTTCCGGAAAGGTTTGTGACAGAAAAGATGAACCTTTATGACAGGTTACTGCACATTTGCCACTTTGTATCTACCTTAACCGATGGTAAGGCATTACTTTTATATAATACTATAACAGGTAATACTAAGGCTTAATTAAAAAGTATAGCTAAGGCCAACGCCCAGCATTTGCTTTAGCTGTATTTTTGGCCCCATTGTTACCACTTCACCGTCTACCTCTTTGGTAGATTTAATGTCGTTGTCATAAATAAGCTGAGTACCTATATTGGCTTTTACATATTCGTTTACCGTCATATCCAGTTGTAACTGCCAGTCAACGTCTATGTTTCCGAACTTATTGATGTAATCAGAGTAAAGGGATATACGCTGATCCATCATGATGTTCTTAAATATCTGTCTTTTTAGCTGCGCGGTTAAGAGCATACCTATTTCGGTACGTGAATTTTTTCCTGATCGTACAAGATTGCCCAAATCATCATAAACTGCTTTATCAACACCAAATGCACCTTTATTGGCAAGCGTCTGGTTTAGTACTAAAGTAGTTTTATTAGTAAGCGGAGACATATATACGGTAAGGCCTAAATCTTTACGTTTGTATTCAGAACCAACACCCAGAAATATATAAGCAGGCGAAAAAGGGCCTGATATTTCATCATCAGTATTTGGATAAGCATAACCGTTAGCAAATTGCGTGTTGAAATTAAACTTAGCACTGTAGTACCAGTTTGAGACAGTGTCTTTCCTGTAACCAAAAGTAGAGGTTAACTGAATTTTATCTTCGGTTTTACGTACTTCCTGACCTTCCTGGCTGTTTAGACCATACCTAAGAATAAGCTCGTTAGCCCAGTTTACGTTTTTTCTTGTGTAGTTTTTGTCAAACTCACCTTTTATAACTCCGGAGATAGCATTGTTACCACCCACACTCCAGTTAATGAAGGCAACCTGGTTAATGTCCAGTCCTACTCTATTGGTGTTTTCCCAATGGCTTATGGTATCCGGTAATGTTGTGGTTATGATAACCTGTGAAGTTGCTTTAGTGCTTATAATAATAAATAATACTGCAAGAACGGCTTTTATTCTCATTTTACTAAACGGTGTATTAAATAGATGCGATGCAAAAGTCGGTATTTTTAATAAGTTGAAAAAATATCTTTTAAGCTTTTAACGTCAATACCGCAGTAATGTTGTAGCTGGGCAATACTTCCGTGCTCTATAAATTCATCGGGAATGCCCAGTATGGTTATGTTTGTAGTGTAATTATGTGTGGTTGCAAAAGAAGCTGTTATTGAGCCAAAACCTCCTTTAACTGTGCCGTCTTCTACGGTAATTACGGTTTTGTATTTGTTTAGGATGGTGTGTAATGCTTCCTCATCAACAGGCTTTACAAACCCAAAATGATAATGTGAGAACAAATTAGCTTTTTCGGTTTCGGCTAAGGCTTTGGTAACATTGTTGCCAATGGTTCCTGTGGTAAGTATCGCTACTTCACTACCTGCTTTAAGCTGTTTTGCCTTGCCAAACGGAATCTTTTCAAAAGGCAGTTGCCATTCGGTACTTTCTCCACGGCCTCTTGGATAACGTATGGCTATAGGATGATCTAAGCCAAGCTGTACGGTATATAATATATTCCGTAATTCCCTCTCATTAAGCGGAGCAAAAATACTCAGGTTAGGAATACAGTTAAGATAAGCCAGATCGAAAACCCCGTGGTGCGTAGCGCCGTCTTCACCTACCAATCCTGCCCTGTCAAGACAAAATATAACCGGAAGGTTTTGCAGGGCCACATCGTGTATTACCTGATCGTATGCCCTTTGCAGGAAGGTGGAGTAAATATTGCAGTATACAATCATGCCCTGAGTAGCCATCCCCGCGGAGAGCGTAACGGCATGTTGCTCGGCTATACCTACATCTATGGCCCTTTCGGGAAAAGCCTCCATCATAAATTTCATAGAGCTACCCGATGGCATGGCAGGGGTAATACCTATAATCTTATCATTTTTTTCGGCGAGTTCCACAAGGGTAAGCCCAAATACATCCTGGTATTTTGGTGGAAGATTCTCATCGGCAATCTTAAGGATTTCTCCTGTAAGTTTATCAAACTTACCGGGAGCATGGTATTTTACCTGATCTTCCTCGGCCTGTTTAAGGCCTTTCCCTTTAGTTGTAATTATATGAAGAAACTTAGGGCCTTTTATGTTTTTAAGACGCTCCAGTTCTTTTATAAGTCCGTTAAGGTCGTGCCCGTCAATAGGTCCTGAATAGTCAAAATTCAGGGATTTGATCATGTTGTTTTTACGCGGGTTTTTTCCGTCCTTAACCTGTGTAAGGTAATCTTTCAGTGCACCTACGCTTGGATCTATGCCTATGGCATTGTCATTAAGTATAACCAGTAGATTGGCATCGGTAACTCCTGCATGATTAAGGCCTTCAAAAGCCATCCCTGAGGCTATTGAAGCATCCCCGATAACCGCAATGTGGTTTTTGTCGTTTTTTCCCTTTAACTGAGAGGCTATTGCCATACCTAACGCCGCAGAAATAGAAGTAGAGGAATGACCTACACCAAAAGTATCATAAATGCTTTCGCTTCTCTTCGGGAAACCGCTAATACCTCCCAGCTGCCTGTTGGTGTCAAAGTTATCACGGCGTCCGGTAAGTATTTTATGTCCGTATGCCTGATGGCCCACATCCCAAACCAATAAATCGTTTGGGGTGTTAAAAACATAGTGCAGGGCAATGGTAAGCTCCACAACACCAAGGCTGGCGCCTAAGTGCCCTTCCTTAACCGATACGATATCAATAATAAAATCACGCAGTTCTTTTGCCAGTTGCGGCAGCTGCTGTGGCTCCAGTTTACGTAAATCGCCGGGGGTTTGTATGTGTGAGAGTAAATTGCCTGACATTATAGCTTTTGAAAGGACAAATTTACAATATAGTTTCCTATTTTTGGGTTGGCAATACAAACAATTAGGTTAACCATAATGATTGAAGACATTTTTACCGATGAGTATTTTATGAAAAAAGCACTGCAGGAAGCGCAGGAAGCTTTTGATAAAGGCGAAATACCGGTAGGTGCGGTTATAGTTGTTGATAATAAGGTTATTGCCAGAACCCATAACCTTACCGAACTTTTACACGATGTTACCGCCCATGCAGAAATGCAGGCCATAACATCGGCAGCTAATTTTTTAGGAGGGAAATATCTTATAGGCTGTACGCTTTATGTAACGCTTGAGCCCTGCCAGATGTGTGCGGGGGCATTATACTGGAGCCAGATATCAAAAATTGTTTTTGGGGCTGCAGATACGCACAGGGGATACAGGGTTATAGGGACAAAGCTTCATCCTAAAACTGAGGTGGTTAGCGGAATTATGGAGAACGAATGCTCGGTTTTGGTGAAAGATTTTTTTAAAAGAAGGAGATAGAGACATAAAGGTGTGATTGTCAGTAAATTTTTAATGTTTTTATTACAATAATTCCGACTTTTTTTAAGTTATTGCAGTACACAAATATCCATTTTTAACATAAACCTTACCGGCCTATGAAACCCCTTAAACTGTTACTGTTTGTTGCAGCTATGGCATTGCTGCATTCATGCTCCAAAAAATCTGATGAAGATTTTGAATCCGAGATCTCTCTTTATCGCGAATACATAACCAGTTTTACTTCGGGAATCATTTCAACGCACTCTGATATTCAGGTAGGGCTTGCTTTTGATAAAAAGGAATGGGAACTTAATAAGGAACTGGATGACGATTATTTTACCATATCACCTTCGGTTTCGGGAAAGGTGGTTTACATGCCGGGCAACATTATCACCTTTAAACCTGAAAAACCTTTACAGCCGGATACTGAATACAGGGTTACACTTCACCTTTCAGAATTTATAGATGTACCTAAAAATCTGCGTGACTTTAACTTTATAGTAAAAACGCTGGAGCAGGATTTTATGGTTGCCTCAAAAGACCTGCAGTCGTACAGCAAAGACTGGCAGTTTTTAAACTGTGAGCTCAAAACAAGTGATTTTATTGATGCCGAAACCGTGAAAAAACTGGTAAGGGCAGAGCAGGACGGAAGGCAGCTTGCTGTTCGTTTTACTAAAACCATGGGTAACCAGACAGAGTTTCCTTTTGTGATAGACAGCATTAAGCGTCCGGAAGAGGATGCCGCCATAAAAATTATATGGAACGGTAAGCCTTATGGTATTGAGCGTGAAGGCTCGGAAGAATTTATCATTCCCGGTAAAAACAACTTTAAGGTTATTAGTATTGATGTGGCTAACGGCGATACGCAGGCTATGTATATTAATTTCTCCGACCCACTTAAAAAGAACCAGAATTTTGACGGACTTATATCGGTAGAAGGGGTACAGAACCTTAAATTCTCGGTAGACGGTAACCTGCTTAAGGTTTTCTTTTCGGAAGCATTAAACGGTAACCGACTGGTGGAGGTTTTTCAGGGAATAGAAAGTACAGACGGTTATAAGACCAAAAAGACCTATTCCACTAAAGTGCTTTTCGAACAACTTAAACCGGAAGTGAAGTTTTTAAAGAGCGGAACAATACTGCCGGGATCGAGCAATCTTAAAATAAACTTTCAGGCAGTGAACCTTAGTGCGGTAGATGTAAAGGTTTACAGGATTTTTGAAAACAACATAATGCAGTTCCTTCAAAGCAATGAGCTTGATGGTAGCTATATAAGAAACGTGGCCCTGCCGGTAGCCAAAAAGAACCTTGTACTTAATACCGATAAGATGGCCGATTACAGCAAATGGAATTCGTATGCCATAGATCTTGCAACCATTATAAAGCCGGAAAGAGGAGCTATTTACAGGGTAGAAATAACCTATAAAAAAGCATACTCGCTGTACAAGTGTGACCCAAGCGAAACAAACGATGATGAAAGTAGCGATGAGGAAGAGGAAGACGATGAGTCAGACTACTATCCGGAGTATGACGAATATGGTGAGGAGTATTATGATTACTATGACTATGATTACGACTGGAGGGAAAGAGAAAACCCTTGCAGCAAATCATATTATTACAATAAGAAGATAGCTACTAACGTACTGGCCAGTGACTTGGGTGTAATTGCCAAAAGAGGTGAGGATAACAGTTATTATTTTGGCGTAAGTAGTATTATCACTACCGATGCGGTTTCGGGAGCCAATGTTGCGGTATATAATTACCAGCAACAGAAAATGGCAGAGGGCACAACAGGGGTAGATGGTTCTGTTACGTTGTCAACCGAAAGGCCTGCATTCTTTGCGATAGTTAAAAAGGATGACAATACCACCTATGTGAAAATGGCTGATGGTAACTCACAGTCGGTTAGTAACTTTGATGTAGACGGTACCAAGCTGCAAAAAGGACTTAAGGGGTATATTTACGGGGAGCGTGGTGTATGGCGTCCGGGAGATACCCTGTTTATAGGGTTTATCCTTAACGACAAAGCGGCTAAACTGCCACCATCTCACCCTATAAAGCTAAAACTAAGCGATCCTAATGGTAAAGTAGTGTTTGAAGCAGTACAAAACCATAATGATAAAAACCATTATAAATTTATTGTGCCCACACAGGCTTCGGCACCAACAGGAAACTGGGAAGCTGTAGTGGCTGTGGGAGGAGCTAAATTCTATAAAAGTATTAAAGTAGAAACCATAAAGCCTAACCGATTAAAAATTAAAAATGGCTTTAATGGTAAAACCATTTATGCATCACAAAAAAACACAGCTAATGTTGATGTGGCATGGCTTCATGGAGCAGTAGCTAAAGACCTTAAACTGGAAATGCAGGCCAAATTCCTGAACCAGAAAACAACCTTTAAGAATTATAACAACTTTGTGTTTGACGATCCTGCACAACGTTTCTCTACAGAAGAGGTAAACATCTTTACAGGAAAGACCGATGCAAACGGTTCGGCAACGGTAACGCTTCAGCCAAAATTAAAGCTGCGTGCACCAGGTATGCTTAAGGCGGTGATAATGACTAAGGCCTATGAAAAAGGAGGCGATTTTAGTACCGATGTTATTAGTTCTACCTATTCTCCATACAGCAGCTATGTAGGGGTAAAGCTGCCTGAAGGAAATAAGTATGGAATTGTAGAGAACGGTAAGAGCAACCGTATTAATGTGGTATCTGTAGATGAGAACGGTAAACCTAAGGCATCAAGAAAACTTACAGCTAAAGTATTTGAGGTGTCATGGAGCTGGTGGTGGGATGCCTCACACGGCAATATGTCGTCTTACAGTTCGGCGCTTTCAAATACGCCATATTATGAAACCCAAATAGTAACAGATGCTTCGGGTAAAGGAAGCTTTAGTTTCGGTACCGATAAAAATCAGTGGGGCAGGTTCCTTGTAAGAGTTACCGATGATGAGAGCGGACACTCTGCCGGAGGTACCGTATATATAGATTACCCTTACTGGTCTGGCAGAAGCAGAAACAACGGAGGAGACGAAGCAAAAATGCTTGTGTTTACTACTGATAAGGAGAAATACAGTGTAGGCGAAAAAGTAAAAGTGTCATTCCCTTCCAGTGAAGGGGGAAGGGCATTGGTGTCTCTTGAAAACGGCTCTAAGGTACTTGAAACCTATTGGGTAAAAACGCAGAAAGGCGAAACCCAAATGGAAATTCCGGTAACGGCAAAAATGGCCCCTAATGTGTATGTAAATGTTACCATGTTACAGCCGCATGCCACCACTAAGAATGATTCGCCTATACGACTGTATGGTATAGTGCCTATTGAAGTGGTAGATAAAAGCACGTTATTACAGCCTCAGATAAACATGCCTGAAGTGCTGAAACCGGAACAGAAAGCTACAATAAAAGTTAGCGAGAAATCAGGTAAGGCTATGACCTATACCATTGCCATAGTAGATGAAGGTTTACTTGATCTTACAAGGTTTAAAACGCCAAACGCGTGGGACAGTTTTTATGCAAAAGAAGCTCTGGGAGTAAAAACCTGGGATGTATATGATGATATTATTGGTGCTTACGGTGGTAAGGTAAACCAGATATTCAGCATTGGTGGTGATGCTGACCTGGGCGGAGGTAATGCCAAAAAAGCAAACCGATTTAAACCGGTGGTAATTTATTTGGGTCCGTTTAATCTGGCTAAGGGTGAAACCAAAGCACATAGTATTACACTGCCTAAATATGTAGGCTCCGTACGTACTATGGTTGTGGCTTCCAATAACGATCTTAATGCTTATGGCAATGCCGAAAAGGCAACACCTGTAAGGAGTCCGTTAATGTTGTTGGCTTCACTTCCAAGAAAAGTAACTCCGGGTGAGAAGGTAACCCTTCCGGTAACGGTATTTGCCATGGAAGACCATGTGAAGAATGTTACCGTTAAGGTAAAAACCAATAACGGCTTTATAATGGAAGGCTCTGCAAGCCAGACACTCTCATTTAGCAGACCGGATGAAAAGATTGCCTACTTTGATTTAGAGGTTGGAAACCTTACCGGAATTGGTAAGGTAACGGTTGAGGCTTTCTCAGGCAATGAGAAGGCAAGCTATGATGTGGAGTTGGATATAACCAATCCTAACCCTGTAACCACAAACGTTAAGACGCTGGTTATAGACCCTAAGAGCACAGCAACTATAGACTGGGCTGCATTTGGTGTGCCGGGTAGTAATAAGGCTAAGCTGGAGGTATCATCGTTCCCGTCTATTGATTTTAATAAGAGACTGGATTACCTTATCCAGTATCCTCACGGATGTTTGGAGCAAACTACTTCAAGTGTGTTTCCTCAGCTGTACCTTGCGGATATAGCTGATATTGATGAAGCAAGAAAACAAAAAATACAGCGCAATGTAACCGCTGCCATAAACAGGCTGGCACAGTTTCAAACGGCAAGCGGCGGTTTTGTATACTGGCCGGGTAATTCAAATCCGGATGATTGGGGTTCAAGCTATGTAGGGCATTTTTATATTGAAGCCGAGAAAAAAGGATATAAACTTCCTTTAAACGCAAAAGCCCAATGGTTGTCTTACCAAAAGAAAATGGCAAGGCAATGGCGCTATGCAGAGGGTTATTCTAATGATTTTGCACAGGCTTACAGATTATATACACTTGCACTTGCAGGTTCACCTGACTTATCGTCTATGAATAGGTTACGAGAAACAAGAGGCCTTGATAATGAATCGAAATTAAGGCTGGCAGCAGCCTATGCACTTGCAGGGCAAAAGAATGTTGGGCAGTCATTGTTAAGCCAGAGTAGTATTAATTACAATTATCAGGATGGATATTATTACTATTATGGCTCTGCAGAGCGTAACAAGGCTATGGCATTGGAAACACTTGTAATACTTAATCAAAAAGAAAAGTCGTTTGAAATGGCTAATAAAATAGCTGAGTCAATGTCGTCTAACATGTGGATGAGTACACAAACCACGGCTTATTGCCTGTATTCAATGTCTAAATTTGCCAAAGCAAATGGTGGTAAGGGAATAGAGCTACAATATAACAATGCCGGTAAAGCCCAAAGCATTGCAACTGCCAAAACATTTGCAGACAGGGTGCTTACGGTGTCGGATAATAATTCGGTTACAATTAAGAATACTAAGGATGCTACACTATACGCTAAAGTAGTATACAGTGGTATACTGCCTGTGGGCGAGGAGCAGACCGAGCAAAAAGGACTTAGTACAAGAATAAGCTTTAAAGACAGGTCTGGTACTGTTATTAACCCTGCTTCGTTAACTCAGGGAACAGAGTTTGTAGCCGAAGTGTATATAACCAACCTGAAAGATGAGAGGGTAGATAATGTGGCGCTTACACAAATTATTCCTTCGGGATGGGAAATTGTAAATACAAGGTTTACTGATTTTGGCAACTTTGCAGAGAATCAGGTTGACTATACCGATATAAGGGATGACAGGACCAACTTCTATTTCACGCTCAAACCTCGTGAAACCAAATCCTTCAGGATACTGCTTAATGCATCTTATCCGGGAAGTTATTACCTGCCGGGAGTACAGTGTGAAGCCATGTATGACAACTCTTATCTGGCACGAACCAAAGGACAATGGGTGAAAGTAGAAAAACAGCAATAATCAATTGGATTAAAAAGCGCAGGATAAAACTTGGAGTAAGTTTTATCCTGCTGCTTCTATACTATTTTTGCCTTCCCTCAACTCTTTTTAAAGAGCCTTATTCTACGGTTATAGAAAGCACCGAAGGCGATTTGCTGGCTGCCCGTATAGCAACGGATGGTCAATGGCGTTTTCCGGCGCAGGATAGTGTGCCCTATAAGTTTAAACAATGTATTGTTTATTTTGAGGACCAGCATTTTTACAGCCACCCGGGGTTTAATCCGGTAGCGATTGTAAAGGCTGCAAGGCAAAATCACAAAGCAGGCAGGGTAGTAAGGGGAGGAAGTACGCTTACCCAGCAGGTAATACGCCTTTCCAGAGGTGATGAAAAACGGACTTACTTCGAAAAATTTATAGAGATTATACTGGCTACCCGACTGGAGTTTAGGTACAGTAAAGACGACATACTTAACCTGTATGCTGCACATGCTCCTTACGGAGGTAATGTAGTAGGGCTTGAAATGGCCTCCTGGCGCTATTTTGGCGTTCAGCCGCATCAGCTTAGCTGGGCAGAGACTGCAACACTTGCCGTATTGCCTAATGCTCCAAGTCTTATCTATCCGGGTAGGAATCAAAAACAGCTTTTGGATAAACGAAACAGGCTCCTTAAAAAACTTAAGGATGAGGGTGTAATAGATAAGGAAACCTATGAGTTGTCCTTGCTGGAGGAGTTACCTCAAAAACCTTTTGATTTGCCTCAGTCGGCACAGCACCTGTTACAAAATATTGCTAAAACACACGAAGGGCAGCGTATAAAGACTACAGTAAATAATAACCTTCAGGGAAGAGTAAACCAGATAGCTGCAAGATATTATCAGGAATATAAACAGACAGAGGTTTATAACCTTGCTATACTGGTTGTGGATGTGCAAACCAGAAATGTTATGGCTTATGTGGGTAATTCCCCTACCGACAGGGCACACCAAAAGGATGTGGATATAATACCTGCAGCGAGAAGTACGGGAAGTATACTTAAGCCTTTGCTGTTTGCCTCCATGCTTAACTCGGGAGAGTTATTGCCTAACACCTTAATACCTGATATTCCTACGCAGATAGCGGGCTATAGCCCTAAGAATTATGACCTGACCTATGATGGTGCCGTTCCGGCGCAAAGGGCGCTTGCAAGGTCGTTAAATGTGCCTGCTGTACTTATGTTAAGGGATTATGGGGTGTATCATTTTTATGAACAACTTCAAAAGTTCAAACTTTCGGATATTAAGGAGCATCCTAATCATTACGGGTTGTCGCTTATTTTAGGAGGTGCGGAGTCTAACCTTTGGGATTTATGCAGTGCTTATGCCGGTATGAGCTCTACGCTCAATTATTTTACGGCACATCAGGCAAAATACAGGCAAAATGAATTTGCCAACCTTAATTGGGACAGCAGCCTTAAAAATGACTTTGGTAAGGAAGTATATAACAAGCCTGTATTAGGAGCAGGGTCTATATGGCTTACCTATAATGCCATGAAGGAAGTTAACCGCCCTGAAGGGGATGAAGCCTGGAAGTTTTATGATTCGTCGCTGGAAATCGCATGGAAAACAGGAACCAGTTTTGGTAGCCGTGATGCCTGGGCTATAGGTACTAATTCAAGATATGTGGTAGGTGTGTGGGTTGGAAATGCATCAGGAGAAGGAAGGCCAACACTTACAGGTGTAGGGAGTGCGGCTCCTGTATTGTTTGATGTATTTAACCTGTTGCCAAGGCAGAAATGGTTTGCCACTCCCTATGATGATCTTGAAGAGGTTGAGGTATGCACTGCAAGCGGGCATCTGGCCGGGCAGTTTTGTCCTACTATTAAGCAATGGATTCCTTTAAGCGAGAAACAGACAGAAGCATGTCCGTATCATCGTTTAGTGCATCTTGATGTTTCAGAAAAATATCAGGTAAACAGCGGATGTGAGAGTGTGGATAATATGGTAACCAAACCATGGTTTGTACTTCCTCCTGTAATGGAATGGTACTACCGCAGCAACCACCTGGATTATATAGCGTTGCCGCCTTTCCGGGAAGACTGTAAAGGTTCATCTGGCAGTACTATGGATTTTATCTATCCTAAGGAGGACAGTAAAGTATATCTTACCAAAGATTTTAACGGCGAAATTCAGCCTGTTATATTCAAAGCGGCCCATACTGTGCCTAATGCAAAGCTGTTTTGGTATTTGGGGGATAAATATCTGGGAGAAACCCAAACGTTTCATGAAATGGCCGTAACGGCACAAACAGGAACTTATTATTTAACAATAACCGATGAGGAGGGTAATGAAATAAAAAGAAAGGTTGAATTTATAAACAAGTAAAGTGATGTAAAAGCAAAACAGCTCCCTGTAAAGGAAGCTGCCGCATTTATTCAGAATTAATTATGGGTTTATTTTGAAACTGTCTCAGAGAACATTTTGTCGTTGTAACTAATTACAAAAGTGAACTCTTTAGATAATATTTTACTTGTGTTGAACTTCTTAGCAACGTTACCTTTTACAGTCTCGTTGTAAAGCTCTCCGTTGTGCTGATCGTATAGTGTAATGTTTACAGGAGTTTTTACATCACCCGGTACCGTTACAGTGATATAATCGCCTTTTTTAGTGATAACCGGCTTATATGTTTCTTCGATAGCAGTTTTAGAAATTGTAGCTGTCTGGTTTACTACAGTAATTTCATAACGAGCAACTTTAGCTGCTGTTTCTGCCTCAAGGTAATAGGTTCCTTCAGGGAAAGCCGAAAGGTCATAAGTCCTGTTAATAGCGTTAGGGCCGGATATCTGTTCGTTAAATAACAGCTCTTCGTTAGTATTGTATATAGAGAAATTTACTGTTTCTGCATCAATAACAGAAAAGCTTACTTTTTTTCCTGTTTCGTTAGTTACCTTCAGTGAAAAATCATATTCACCTGCACGTACACCGAACGTAGTTAATAAAACTGCTACGGCTAAACCAATTTTCGCAAAATTTTTCATAATTAAAAGTCTTAAGGTTCTACATCTTTTTCTATAATGCTAAATTACTGTGTTTAAGTCCTGGCTATTACCACATAATTTTCATATTTATATACTATATTAACTCTACTATAACGTTTTAGTGTTAATTTTGGTAAAAATGTATAATATTTAGGTAAATTTGCAAAGAGAAAAATGATGTTGCCATGAAAACGCTTAAACCCACTTTTGAAGTTATAGAACCACCATTTGGGAGTTCGTTTTGCTATTCTAAATACATGCAGAATGAAAACAGTAAAGCACACGTTTGGCATTACCATCCTGAAATAGAACTGGTATTTGTAAACGGGGGTTCGGGTAAGAGACAGATAGGCACACACCTTTCTTATTATACCGATGGAGACCTGATACTAATAGGGAGTAACCTGCCGCACTGCGGATTTACCGACACTACTACCGGAAACCGTAATGAAACCGTAATACAGATGAAGCCTGATTTTTTAGGAGAAGGTTTTTTAGAGATTCCGGAAATGAAGAATGTTCAGCATTTGTTTGACAGGGCAAGAGGTGGGCTCGCTTTTGGCGAAGAGACTATAAAGAAGCTGGGCCATAAAATAGAAGCGCTTAACGATAAACCTTATTTTGAAAGGCTACTGGGGTTGCTTGAGGTACTTAACGAACTGGAAGACGCGGCCGATTATAAGGTTTTAAATGCGCAGGGGCTGTCTATGGAAATGCAGGTGCAGGATAACGACAGGCTAAACACCATATTTAATTATGTAAAAGATCATTTTAAGGAACCTATTCCGTTAGATGAGGTAGCCGACAGGGTGAGTATGACCGTACCTTCTTTTTGCCGTTATTTTAAAAAGATAACCAATAAGACCTTTACCCGTTTTGTAAATGAATACCGTATTGTACACGCTTCAAAACTGCTGGCCGAAAAACCTATTGGCATTACCGAGGTATGTTATGAAAGCGGATTTAATAATTTCAGCCATTTTAATAAGGCGTTTAAGGAGTTTACGGGTAAGAGTGCTTCGCAGTATCGCAAAGAGCTTAAATCGGTTATTAAATAAGCAAGGGTTTAAATAATTTGATTATATTGGTTAGCCAATTAAATAGTCAATACTAAATCTTATGAAAAAACTACTGCTTCTTCTTCCGTTATTACTTTTGACTTCCTGTGCCAAATTTTCCCTGTATAGTGAAAAAATCAAGGATTTTCCGGATAACCGATGGGTAGCAGCTGATGCAAAAACCTTTAGTTTTGAATTAACGGAAGATGTTGAAAAAGCAAAACTGGATTTGTTTTTTTCTTATGTTTTTGAACCGGGTTACGACAAAGTTCCTGTTAAGTTGTATATGATAAAAGAGGGAGAAGAAGAGAACCTAATGCCTGAAGTCCTTCTTTTAAAGAATGAAGCAGGTGAGGATATGGGTGATTGCCTGGGTGATGTTTGTGACCTCACACAAACTATAGCAACACAAAGCTTTACTAAAGGTAAATATACAATAAAGGTAATGCATGAAGTCAACGGACCTTATTTGCCTAATGTTATTGCTTTAGGAATAAGCCTTGAAACTACAGAATAATTACTGAGGGGTATAGCTTAACAGTACCACGCCGCTTTTAAATACTTTTGAGTTGGTAAGCATCAGGTTTAGATTGTTGCTTATACCATTAAAAATAGGTGTGCCGTTGCCTATGGCTACGGGATCTATCATAATTTCATAGCCATCTATAAGTCCGGCTTCGGCAAACTGTGTAACAATGCTTCCGCTGCCCAGTATGGTCATGTCTTTACCCGGCTTCTGTTTCAGTTTTTTTATTTCCTCAACTATATCTCCCTTTATAATACGGGTGTTTTGCCACTCGGCTTTATCAAGTGAGTTGGAAAACACTATTTTCTCGGCATTGTTCATTCCGGTAGCTACATCGGGCATACTTTCCATAGCCATGGGGGTAGGCCAAAAGGAAGCCATCATTTGGTAAGTAACCCTGCCAAACAAAAGCATATTATCCTGCTGAAGGCTGTCTACAGAGAAGCCTTCCTCTTCGCCGCCGTGCCTGTGCCAGCTTATGTCTTCATTTAATCCTTTATAAAAACCGTTAAGGGTAATAAAGTTGTACATGGTTAACTTTCTCATCGCTGTATGTTTTATTCAGATATTCAAAGTTCTGAAAATCAAATTAAAACATAAGGAGGCAGACGGGACAAAAAAAGGGGGTGTTTGGGTATAAAATAAGCCGCTATAAGCGGCTTTGTTATATGTAGACTATTAATTGAGTAACTGTTTACGGTATTCATTAGGTGTTAAACCGGCCTCTTTTTTAAAGAGCCTTGTAAAATAAGGCGGGTTTTCAAAACCAAGCTGATAAGCAATCTCTGCGACCGTGTTTTCCGATGCCTGAAGCATGTGCTTGGCTTCGGTTATAAGATGGATATGAATAAGGTCTATAGCTGTTTTTCCGGTTTCCTGCCTAAGCATATCGCTTAAGTAACGAGGGGAAAGGTTAAGCGAATCGGCCATGGTCTTAACCGTTGGTAATCCGTTCTCCTTTAGTTGTCCGCCCTCAAAATAAGAACCCAGCAGTTCATTGAATCTGGATATGGTTTTACCCGAAAGCTGGGTGCGGTTTATAAACTGTCTTTTGTAAAAGCGTTGCGAATATTTAAGGATGGAGTCGATATGCGTTAAGATAATATCGCGGCTGTACTCATCGGTAGTGTTATTGTACTCTGCCTTTATCCTGAAAAAAAGATCCCATATTATCTGTTCTTCACGAGCGGAAAGGTGCAATGCCTCATTAGCCTCATACTCAAAGAAGCCATACTTCTTTATTTCAGAATGCAGGCTGTGGCCATTAAGGTAATCTTCGTGTATGTAGATAATAAAACCGTTTTCTTCCAGTTCAATATTGTCCAGCTGTATAATCTGTCGGGGTTTTACAAATGATAGTGAGCCATTATCATGATCATATTTTGTACGACCATACAGGACCACCCCCGACTTCATTTTTTTAAACATTATTGCATAAAAATCGCTGGTAAACTCTTCCCTGATTATAGAGCATGTATCTAAACCTTTACATTCTACTAAACTTAATAAAGGATTTTCGGGTGGCGGAAAACCGTTCTGTCGGTTAAACTCGCTCAGGCTTTTAAAATGTTTCATAACCTTTAAAGATAAACACCGGCACCCGTTGCGGGTGCTAGTGTAAAGTTAGTAAAAAACAATGTGAAATTATTTTCCGTGAGCAGCAGATGCAACCGCATCCCACTCTTCCCACTCGTTAATACGCTGTTCGTAGGTTTGTTTTGCCCATGGTAGCGCTACTTTACCTAAAAACAAGCGAAGCGGTGGTGTTTGTGCGTCTACCAGTTTTAGTATTGCAGGTGTAGTAGCTTCTGGGATACCAAAAATATCTGTGTCGCTCATGCCTTCGTTAAATGCGGCTCTTACCTGGTCGTAAGCAGGTATGGTTTCAGATTGTTTAGCAGAAGCACCAGCCCATTCGGTAGCAAAACCATTTGGTTCTACTAATGTAATGTTGATTCCGAAATCTTTTACTTCAGCAGCTAAGGTTTCGCTAAGGCCTTCCACGGCAAATTTAGAAGCGTTGTATATGCCTAAGTTAGGCAGGGTAGTAATACCAAGTACACTTGATACCTGAATGATGTGTCCGTGCCCCTGTGCTCTCATAACAGGAAGTGCTGCCTGAGTAACCCAAAGTAGTCCGAATACGTTGGTTTCAATCTGTTGACGGGCATCTTCCTCGCTGGTTTCCTCAATAGTTCCAAACAATCCGTATCCGGCATTATTAATCACTACGTCTATTGTGCCGAAATGTTCTTTGGCTTGGTTTATTGCAGCAAAACTTTGTTCGCGGTTGTTTACGTCAAGCTGAAGTGTTAGCACAGCATCGCCGTATTTTTCTTTCAGTCCGTTAAGGGATTCTGTACTTCTTGCTGTGGCGACCACTTTGTCACCACGGTTTAAAAAGGCCTCTGCCCAAAGGCGTCCAAATCCTCTGGAAGCACCTGTTATAAAAATTGTTTTGCTCATTGTTGTATCATTTAATATTGATGATACAAAGTTATGTAGGGCACCTACCTTAGGACTTATACAAAAGTGGGGGAGTATGATACATTTTGACGGGAGTTATTCCTCAGCTCTTTTGGTTAGCTCCTTTTCAAATAATATTCTTATTTCTTTATAACTTCTTCGTCCTTTATTGTATCTCGCATTAACTTCACTTTCTATAAGATGGTTTATACCAGCTTCGAGTTCAGAGTTTGAAAGCTCTATAGGGTTTTTGAGAAGTATTTCGTTTTTGAATATTTCTTCCTCCTCTAATTCGTTTTCAATAAGGTATGTCTGCTTCTTAACGTCATTTGTTATAACATCTGTTATAGTATATTTTGAACTGTCAAGTTCACTGCGATTAATAATAGTAAGATATTCGTTTACTATGCGGCTGTCTACAGCTATTTTTCCGGAACCAAAAGTGTGTCTGTCGAAACCATTTTTTTTAACGCCCGATATCCAGTACTCATCGCCAGTCTCCATATCATAGTAATTGCCGCTTATACCCTGAGCTTTTAAGTTTTTAAGAGCCTTTCCGTTAAAATATATGGTACGTCCGGTTTTGGAAAAAGTAACAAGTCCTATCCATGCAGGTCCGTTGTCGCTGTAGCCTGATTTTAGTTCTATATATTTAATTTGCGGTTTCATGTTTAGTAGGTTTTGTATAAAAACTATTTTTTATCCCTTATTACAATAGTTTTTGCCCAACTGTCGCCAAGGCGTTGACTTTTCTCGGAATTTTTAATTGTAATTATCCCTACTAAACCAAAGAAGAACATATCTATGGGGTCTAAAAGATGTCTTTTAAAAGATTGTATAAAACTGGGTTTTGAACCTGATAAGGTTGTTGGTTTTAAGCCAGTTATGCCATTGCCTAATGTTGCCCCGGTTATTTGCTCCATGCCGACAATAAATAATAGCCAAAACAAATTAATTATAAGAGCGGGAAATCCTGTTAATTCATAATTACCACCACCTTTATGTGTTCCAAGAGTTACTATAAGGATAACTGATATGAAAAACATACAGCTGTAATCTATAAATCCTGCTATAATTCGTCTTGTAAGGTAAGGCTTAAGTATAATGTCCATTGGAAAATTTATGAAACGCTAATTTAAGAAAAACTAGTAAATAGTAAAAAAAACCGCCAGGGTTTCCCAAAGCGGTTTTTTATTATTATTTTAAAACATCTTTAGTGATATTACCATCTTTATCTAAAAGATTAAAGGAGGCATTTCCGTTATCATCTACAGCTATTTTTAAGCGTGGCTTACCGTTGGCATCGTTTAATATCAGTTGGGCACTACCGTTATCATTCTCTAAGGCAATACGTCCGTTACCGCGGCCCAATGTTCCTTTAGGAGATGGATCGTTTATTATGAAACCGGCATTGTAGTCTCCACCTTCGGTGTCAATTACGCGCATTGCTATGGCGTCCATGTTGCTGTAGTCTAAAACCAGCGCGCCAATATCTGTATTGTCTTTGCCTGAAAGGGCAAGTCCTCCACATTCATTGCCTTTTTTATCATAAAATATAATTCCGGCGGGGCTTATAGCTCTTTTAAACTCTTTGCCGTCTAATATGGGAGGCGGTATCCTTTCCTCATTTGATATTACAAGACGTACATTACCTTGTTCATCGGTTATGTTAATGCGTTTTAATGATATTTCATCTTCATTAAAAGAATTATTTGTTTTAAAGGAAAATAAAAGAAATACGAATGCTATACTTACAATAGCAGAATACACCACCAAAAGAATGGCAGGGATTTTTACTGTTTTCATTGATTGATTGATTTTAATGATTTTTATACGGCAAACTTCAGGAAATTTAATAACATATCAGGGTGGGTATTGAGACTATAATAGGTAGAATAAGATTTTAATGCTAAATATTGATATTGGTTTACTATTCGTTATAAAACAAAAAAACCGCCAGGGTTTCCCAAGGCGGTTTTTGTTTGTTACTCTTTGATAGCGTTTCCTTTGCTGTCAAAAAATCTGTATTCTAAATACGTGTAAGCGTCACGCGGTATGATTTTCACCCATTTTTTATGTTCAAAAAACCATTTTGAACGTATTGATGGAAAACCTTTAGTAAGGTATGCGGCCACAAAAGGGTGTGCGTTAAGCACTATCTTCTTATGGGTCTTAATAATTCTTTCTAGGTCGGACGTAATTCGGTCTATTACCAGTATAGGAGCTTCAATTTCTCCGTTAACCCTGTTAGGGTCTTCTTCTCTGGTTTTAATATTCACCTCTGGCCTGACACGCTGTCTGGTAATTTGGATAAGTCCAAATTTACTAGGAGGCAGGATCTTGTGTTTCGCTTTATCGTCGCTCATTTCCTCTTTCAAAAAGTCGTAGAGGGTCTTTCGGTTCTCTGGGTTGGACATGTCTATAAAATCGACAACTATAATTCCACCCATATCCCTTAGCCTTAATTGTCTTGCAATCTCTGCAGCAGCAATAAGGTTTACTTCAAGGGCTGTATCTTCCTGGCTTTGTGCCTTATTAGAACGGTTTCCGCTGTTTACGTCTATAACGTGAAGAGCTTCTGTGTGTTCTATAATAAGGTAGGCTCCCTTACTCATGGATACCGTTTTCCCGAAAGAGGTTTTAATCTGCCTTTCTATATTGTATTTCTCAAATAGTGGCAGTTCCTTAGACTGGTACAGCTTAACGATGTTAGCTTTTTGAGGGGCTATCTCCTGCAGATAGTCCTTTGTTTGGTAATACAAATCCTCATCATCCACATGAATACCGGTAAAGGTATCATTAAAAATATCCCTTAGCATTGATGAAACTTTATTTACTTCACCTAATACTTTAGAGGGATGATGGGCAGATGGGATGCGCTTGCACATGGCTGACCATTTATCGATCAGGTTTTGCAAGTCTTTATCCAGTTCGGCTACTTTTTTGCCTTCTGCTACTGTTCTCACAATAACACCAAATCCTTTTGGCCTGATAGACTGAACCAAGCGTTTTAGTCTTTCTTTTTCATCTTTGGAATCAATTTTCTGAGAAATTGAAATCCTGTCAGAGAAAGGTACTAAAACAACATATCTTCCGGCCAGTGAAAGCTCTGAGCTTATTCTTGGGCCTTTTGTAGATATGGGTTCTTTTACTACCTGTACAAGAACCGACTGGTTGGCGCTCAAAACATCGGTAATGGCTCCGTCTTTGTCGATTTCTTTTTCAAAAGGAAAGTTTTTCAGGGAGAAATCTTTTATTTTACCTGCGCTTACAAGTTTTATGAATTTCAACAGGGAGGGCAAATTAGGCCCCAGGTCATGATAATGTAAAAAGGCATCTTTTTCAAAGCCTACGTTTACAAAGGCGGCATTAAGGCCGGCAACAGGTTTTCTTATTTTGGCTATAAATATATCGCCAACAGAAAACTTGTTTTTATCTTCCTGTTCCTTGTGTAATTCAATTAGTTTTCCATCTTTTAATAAGGCAAAATCTACGGCATCAGAACTGGATCGGATAATTAATTCCTTGTTCACACTGTACATTTTTATCCGCACATGGCAAAAATTTCAGGTTTTAGCTTTCAGGTTATATAACTTGAAATTTGAAACATCGAAACCATTGCTCTATACAGATGGATTAAACAATAAATTTACAGGTATTGTGTACCCGGCGGTTTTTATAGACAATTATTGACAGAAATAGTTTTTTTAATTGAGCCGTATAGGCTAGAGTGTTATTTCTTAGTGTCTTATAAAAACCTTTTTCAATGAACTTAAATCTTAAAAAAGAAAAAGTAGTATTAAACTACTTTTTCTTTTTGTGACGGTTAGCTCTCGCTCTCTTCTTACGTTTGTGCGTCGCTACCTTATGTCTTTTTCTTTTTTTACCACTTGGCATAGTGTTAAGGTTTTGTGATTAATAATTAGTTTACTTTGACTTCAGTATTTGTTTTTACTCCGTCAATGAATATTTTCGCAGGTTTAAATGCCGGAATGTTGTGTGCAGGAATTTTAATGGTAGTGTTTTTAGAAATGTTTCTACCAGTTTTCTCGGCACGGGTTTTAATAATAAAGCTACCAAAACCTCTTAGGTATACGTTATCACCCGTTTCTAAAGAGTTTTTTACTTCTTCCATAAAAGACTCAACTGTTGCCTGTACATCTCCTTTTTCTAGACCCAGTTTTTCCGAGATTTTCGCTACGATGTCTGCTTTCGTCATTTTTATTCTTATTTATAAGTATTTAAATATTTCTCTTGTGCATTTTTTTGAGTTTGCAAATATATGAATTAAAAAAACAATTATTCAACGTTAATGCATTAAAATTTAATAACATAAACTTTTACTTTTGTTGTCTAATAAGTAATAATGGTTTTTTATAAGTCTTTAATTCAGTGGTATTTACATAATAAAAGAGATTTGCCATGGCGAAAAACTCACAATCCGTATTTTATATGGTTGTCAGAAATTATGCTTCAGCAAACGCGGGTTGCACAGGGGTTGCCCTACTTTTTGAGCTTTCAGGAAGCTTTTCCTACCGTGTTTGATCTTGCTGATGCTCCTGAGGAAAAGGTGCTTAAGCTATGGCAGGGGCTGGGTTATTATTCCCGTGCACGCAACCTCCATGCTACCGCTAAACACGTGGCTTATAACTTAAACGGTAAGTTTCCTTCAAGCTATAAGGAGCTATTAAAACTAAAAGGAGTAGGCGATTATACTGCTGCTGCCATAGCTTCCATATCCTATAATGAACCTGTTCCTGTGGTAGACGGTAATGTGTACAGGGTACTGTCCCGCTATTTTGGTATTGAAACAGATATATCGTCTTCTGCCGCCAAGGCAGAGTTCAGGGAGCTGGCAGGTTCTCAATTGCCAAAAGATAATGCTGCCGAATTCAATCAGGCCATGATGGAGTTTGGTGCTTTGCAATGTGTTCCTAAAAGTCCTGATTGTGTAAACTGTATTTTTAATGTAAACTGTGTGGCCTACACTACCGGTAGGGTAGACAGCCTGCCGGTTAAACTGAAAAAAACAAAAGTGACCAACAGGTACTTTAATTATATGGTGGTTAAAGATGCGTTAGATAATACTATTGTACAAAAACGTACGGCAAAGGGTATTTGGCACAATCTGTATGAGTTTCCGCTTTTGGAGACTGTAATGCCCGTTCCTGATAAGGAAGTTGTAAAACTTATTGAACAGTTTCCTGGGTTTGAATTTACTGTAAAAAGCGTGCAGGCTATAGTGCCCGAAGTTGTGCATAAGCTTTCGCATCAGCACCTTCACATCCGTTTTTGGGAGGTTGTTACTAACGACACTGTTGTTAATGGTCAGTCTTATGATGAGATTAAGGTCTATCCGTATCCTATAGTGATCCATAATTTTATGGAGAAGCATTGGGAGTAACAATTAAATTTAGTATTTTTGAGTAAACACAGTAAAAGCCATGAACGGAACGTTAAATAAAGTAATGCTTATAGGACACTTGGGAGATGATGTAAAACTGCACTATTTTGAAGGAGGTAACTGCATTGGAAGGTTTCCTTTAGCGACCAACGAAGTGTATATTAATAAGCAGACTAACGAAAAGATAACTTCTACGGAATGGCATAACCTTGTGGTGAGGAACAAAGCTGCAGAGATTTGTGAAAAATACCTTACCAAAGGTGATAAGATTTATATAGAAGGCCGTATTAAGTCGCGCCAATGGCAGGCTGAAGACGGGACTACTAAATATACAACGGAAATTCAGGTTACCGAATTTACTTTCCTTACTACTAAAAAGGATATTGACGGCAGCGGTAGCACAACAGCACCTGCAAAGCAGCAAAACTATGGTAGTGCTGCCAGTGAACCTGCCAGAACGCCGGATGCCGAACCACATAATGTACCCGCGCCGGATGATGACCTTCCGTTCTAATTGTTTAACTAATTTGTATAGCTTTGGATCCTGACCCCTCGAGTTACACGCTGTTAGATTATAACCTTATTATAGGTTTCGCAGGGATATTACTCCTATTAATCTGTTCTGCATACATTTCGGGAACAGAAGTAGCTATTTTTTCGCTTACTCCCCATGATCTTGACAAGATAAACGAAGAGAACCCTAAAAAAGGTAAGCTCATCAGTACACTATTGCAAAAGCCTAAAAAACTATTGGCTACCATAGTAATTACAAATAACATGTTTAACCTGGCAGTTATCATCCTTTTTTTCAGGCTGTCGGGTAATCTGTTTGCTAATGTTATTTCGCCATTTCTAAGATTCGGACTCGAAATACTACTTGTTACCTTTTTTATATTATTGTTTGGAGAGGTGCTGCCTAAACTCTATGCCTCTAGAAACAGTATACGTTTCTCCAAAAGGGTAGCTTTTCCATTATATGTGCTAAATATAATACTCTCGCCAATAAGTGTCCCTATGCGTGAGGTAACGCTGGCTCTAAACAAACGGTTTGGGAATAAAAAATCGAATTTTTCTGTAGACCAGCTTTCGCAGGCACTTGAACTTACCGATTATGGTGATGCTACCCAAGAAGAACAGAAGATACTGGAAGGGATAGTGTCTTTTGGTAATACTGATGTTAAGCAGGTTATGTGTCCGCGTATTGATATTTTTGCTCTGGAGATTGAGGAAACTTTTCAGGAGATATTCCCAAAAATCCTTGATAAAGGGTTTTCCAGGATACCTGTGTATCGTGACAATATAGACCAGATTGAAGGAGTGTTGTTTATTAAAGACCTTATACCTCATATTGACAAGGAAGAATTTAACTGGCAGGAAATAATAAGGCCTCCGTTTTTTGTGCCCGAAAACAAAAAGCTGGATAACCTGTTGAAGGAATTCCAAACCATGAAAAACCACCTTGCCATCGTGGTAGATGAATATGGAGGAACATCGGGGCTTATATCGCTGGAGGATATACTGGAAGAGATAGTAGGGGATATAAGTGATGAGTTTGACGACGAAGATATAATTTACTCTAAAATAGACGATAAAAACTATCTTTTTGACGGTAAAATAAACCTTAAGGACTTTTACAGGGTTACTGATGTTGAGGAAGAGGAGTTTGAGGAAGCGAAGGGTGAAGCAGAGACACTTGGCGGCTTTATTTTAGAGATATCAGGAAATTTTCCTAAAAAAGGACAAAAAATTACTTTTAATGGCAATATCTTTACCATCGAATCTGTTGATAAGAGAAGGATAAAACAAATAAAGGTTACTTTACTATAAATGGACGCTATTAAAAGATTTTTTGGTTTTGGTATAATGGTTTCAATAGCTGCTTTTACAGGAAGCTGCGGAGACGATACGGTACCTAAACCTGAGGCTTACCTGAGACTGGATTACAACGAGGCTAATTATGTGCTTTATAATAAGGATTGTGCTTTTGATTTTGCAGTAAACGATAGGGTCATTGTTGAAGATAAGGGTAACTGCAACCTGACTCTCAGATATCCTAACATGAAGGCGAGTGTTTATATTACTTATAAGCCGGTTAATGGTAATCTTGAGAAGCTGCTTAGGGATGCGCAAAAGCTTACCTATGAGCACGTTATTAAGGCTGATGGTATACAGGAACAGCCGTTTGCTATTCGCGAAAAGAAACTTTACGGTATGTTTTATCAGGTAGGGGGTGATGCGGCAACTAATGCCCAGTTTTATGTGACCGACAGTACAAATCATTTTGTTACCGGGTCTTTATATTTTTATGTAAAGCCTAATTACGATTCCCTTATGCCGGCAGCAAGTTATGTAAAAAACGATATGCGAACCCTCATGGAAAGCATACGATGGAAATAAAAAAAGGCAGCTGAATAGCTGCCTTTTTTGTTTATATGTTTAAGAATTACATAGTTGTAGGTTTCTTAGTTTCAGAAGAGCATTTTTTAGCTCCGCCACAGCATGAGCTTCCTTCTTTTTTCTCTCCTGATGAACAGGATTTATCGTTTTTCTTGTCAGCTTTTTTAGTTTTTTCTTTCTCCTGGTCTACACCATAGTAAGCTTTATCAGCCGAAGAGTGTACATCAGATACTTTGTAAGCACCATCTGCAATATTTTCTACAGTATAAACGAGTGTTTCAGGAGTTTGTTTTGCAGTGTCATAAGAAATGGTAGCTGTTTTGTTGTCAAAATCCACTTTAGCATCCTGAACACCTTCAAGAGCAGCAAGTTTGTGCTCTATAGTAGCAGCACATCCCTGAGGGCATGTCATACCATCAATTTTAAACGAAGTAGTTTCTACATTGGCAGCAGCAGTAGCATCTGTCATTGTAGTATCTGCAGATCCTTCAGGAGTCTCCATGTTTTCTTTCTTGTCATTACAACTTACAAGTAAGGCAGCTGTAAGTGCAAAGAATGCAATTTTTTTAATACTGTTCATAATATATAATATTGTGTAGTTAATAAACTCTGTTAAAAGAGTTTACAAAAATATGAAAAAACTGTTGTCAGGCAGTTTTAAATAGCGGAATTTTGGGCAAAATAATTTAAAAAGTATGCAGTCAAAAAACTTAAAGTGGTATCTTTTAATAGTGTTAGCCTGTATTTGGGGCAGTTCTTTTATATTGATGAAGAGAGGCTTGGAAGGGCTTACGGCTTTTCAGATGGGTTCGCTGCGTATTATATTCTGTGCTCTTTTTTTACTGATAGTAGGGTTTAAAAGCCTTAAAACTATTCCGTTAGGTAAGTGGAAATATATAACCGCAACGGCATTAACAGGTACTTTTTTGCCGGTATATCTATTTTCTATAGCACAAACGGAAATAAATAGTTCGGTAAGCGCCATATTAAATTCTTTGGTGCCGCTTAATACGTTAGTTATCGGGGCGCTTGTGTTTGGGCTTCAGTTCCAGAGGAGACAGTATTTTGGGGTAGTTATAGGTTTAATAGGCAGTATACTTTTAGTCTATAATGGTGCAGTAGACAATCCGGGACAGAACTATTATTTTGCTTTGTTTGTGGTGTTGGCCACCATTTGTTATGCTACAAACGTAAACCTTATAAAAAAATACCTTTCAGATCTTACTCCTTTAAGTATAACGGTAGGCAACTTTGTTGTTATGCTTGTGCCGGCACTTATTATCCTGTTCTGTTCAGGGTTTAGTGATGTAATGGTAAAGCCAGAGGCTCAAACTGCAATGATGTATATAGCCATACTTGGTATTTTAGGTACAGGTATAGCAAATATTGTTTTCTTCAGGCTTATACAAATGTCCTCACCGGTATTTGCTTCTTCGGTTACTTATCTAATACCTATAGTAGCCTGTATATGGGGCTTGCTGGATAACGAATCGCTTAGCTTAGCTCAGGGATTTGGAGCTTTGGTAATTTTAATCGGGGTTTATTTTTCTGCAAGGAAATAGCGAATAAAACACATAAAAAAAGGCTGCCAATCGGCAGCCTTTTGTATATAAAGTCTTTAATGATTATTGGAAATCAGCATCGCTAACACCTTCATTGATCTTAGCCTCAGAAACTGTTAACTCAATATCGATACCTACATTCATTGTAAGTTTGTAAGGAATCTTAATACCTTTTACATCTTTATAATCGCTGTAATATGTAGTTTGTGTCATTTTTTGACCCATTTGTTCCATTTCTTTAGCTTCAGCAATTTTTAAACCTGTTTTTGTGTCAAAGTATAAAGTTGTATCGTCGTTTTTAACAGCATATGCGTCAGTACCGTTAATAGTTTCGATACCTGTTAGGGTTACATTAGCATTGTTTACAAGGTTAAGCTCATCAAAAGGAACTGCACCTTTTCTCATTTCCTCCAGCTTTTCACCCTCAACAGCCATTTTTTGGCCTTGTTGTACCATGTAGCCTTCTTTGTTGTTAACTACCTGTTTCATCATGCTCATACCCATGGCAGTCATTTCTACAAACATTTTGTGGTCTGCAGTAGTTTTTACAGTAAGCTCAAGCGGAGTACCCTGTACTACACCAGAAGCTTTAGTATAAAGTGTTTTTACACCTTTAACGGCTTTCTCACCACCAATTGCGTTGATATAACCTTCTAAAACAGTTTTAGCTGTTACACCAGCAGGTATTGGTTTGTTAAGAACCGGTTTTTGTGTAGGGTTGCCATACTTATCAAAATAGTTGATAGGAAGCTTTCTGCTCTCAAGACCCGGTAATACGTCTGCAGCTTTACCTACAATTACGATTCTTGCATTATCAGCCTTAAAGAATTTTTGAGCTGCATTTCTAATATCTTCAGGAGTTACTGCATTAATGTTTTTAATGTAGTTCTCATAGAAATCTGCAGGAAGGTTTTGTGTTTCTGTTCTTAAAGCGTAACTGGCAACAGTAGATGGTTTTTCAATCTGCATTACAAAGTTACCAATGTATTTAGCTTTAGCGTTTTTAAGATCTTCTTCGCTTACAAGATCAGTTCTTATTCTCTTCATTTCGTTAAGAATCTCAACGATAGAACTGTCAGTTACTGTATTTCTTACAGAAGCTGTAGCACGGAAAGAAGATACACGTTTGTTAGCGCCAAGTGAAGAGTATGAACCATAAGTCCATCCGTGAGCCTCACGAAGATTAAGGAATAGACGGCCTTCTCCACCACCACCAAGGATTTGGTTAGCAAGGATAGCAGCAAAGTATTCTTTGTCTGTCATCTTAAGATTAGAAACGTTTACAACTGAAATTTCAGACTGTACTGCGTTTGGCATATCAACAAAGTCGATTTGAGTGTACTGTACATCTTTAGGGTCAGTGTAAGTAATGTTTGGAGCTGTAGCAGGGGTCCAGTTTTCAAATAACTTCTTAACCTGTTTCTTAACGTCTTTTACTTTAACGTCACCAACAATTACAAGGTAAGCATTACCAGGAACGAAGTAAGTATTATAGTTTTCTACAACATCGTTTAAAGTAACGTTGTTTAGTGTCTCTTCGCTAACATACTCACCTGCAGGATGGCTTTTACCGTAGATTAAAAGATCTGTAACTCTTGAAGATACTGCAGAAACGCTTTTCTCGTCAGACTTAAGTCCTTCAATCATTTTAGCTTTTTGCTTATCAAACTCTTCCTGAGTGAACACAGGGTTAAGAGCACCGTCTGCCATTAACTCAAGAATTCTGTTAGAGTATTTAGAAAGTCCGCTTCCGGCAGCACCGCTGGCCCAGAAGTTAATGTTGGCACCTAAAAAGTCAATCTCTTCGTTAAATGCTTCTTTAGACATTTTTTTAGTACCACTACCTATTACAGCACTTAATAGATCTGAAACACCTTTTTTGCTTCCTTCAGCATATGGAGCGTTGTCCATAGTAAGTGTATAAGATACTCTAGGTAGTTTGTGGTTTTCCACAACTAGTACAGTTAAACCGTTTTTAAGTTTAAATGTTTCCGGCTTACCTACGTTTACAGTAGGCGACGGGCCCGCCTGGGGCATTGGTCTGTCTTGTGCCTGCATAGTAACTGTTAAAAACAAGCTGGCTAATATATATATTACTTTTTTCATGATGTTTTGTATGCTTAGTTTTGTGCTTTGTCTTTAGCTGGTACGTAATCAAGAATTAATCTCTGGTTAGGGTTTAGGTATTTTTTAGCCACATCCCTAATCTCTTCCCTTGTAATGCTTTGGTAAATACCGTTCTCAGTATTTATAAGGTTAACATCACCATAAAGCAGGTAGTAAGTAGCAAGGTTTTCTGCAACACCTTCAACGCTCGCATTACTGTTTACATACTGGCTTTCAAACTGGTTTTTAAGCTTTTGCATTTCTTTTTCAGAAATAAGCTCAGTTTGTAGTTTTACGATTTCTTTATCAGCTTCAGCGATAAGCTCTTCCGATGTATGGCCCTGCATAGGGATGCCATATATAATATATGCACCATAATCTTCCTGGCTGTAGTTGAAAGCACCCATTTGAAGTGCCATTTTCTCCTCGTCTACAATTCTCTTGTACATTCTTGAACTTTTACCACCGCTTAGGATAGCAGAAATCATATCAAGTACTCTTGCCTCTCTTGTTTTCATAGAAGGAGTTCTATATGCAGCAATTGCCATTGGCAGCTGGATATTAGGATCTTCGTATGTAGCGTGGATAGTTTTTGTGATAGGAGCTTCCTCAAAGTGCTGACGAGTAATAGGTGTACTTTTAGGTATTGCGCTAAAGTATTTGTTCACCCACTCTTTAGTTTGAGCGATATCTAAATCACCTGCAATTACTAATACAGCATTGTTAGGGATATAGAATTTTTTGTTGAAAGCCTGGAACTCTTCTAAAGTAGCAGCATCCAGGTGATCCATAGAACCGATAGTAGCCCAACGGTATGGGTGTACTGTGAATAGGTTTCTTTTAACCTCTGCAAGAAGGTTACCATAAGGCTGGTTGTCTACACGTAGCCTTTTTTCTTCTTTTACTACTTCATTTTGAGTATCAACACCAATTTGGTTAATAACCGGGTGCATTAACCTTTCAGATTCCATCCAAATGGCAAGCTCAAGGTTGTTTGAAGGGAATACTTCATAATAGTAAGTTCTGTCGTCAGAAGTATTGGCGTTATTGTTACCACCGTTTGCAGTAACTATTTTAAACCACTCTCCACGTGCAATATTTTCTGTACCTTCAAATAAAAGGTGCTCAAAGAAATGTGCAAATCCTGTTCTCTGAGGGTTCTCATCTTTAGAACCTACGTGATACATAACCGATGTAACGATAACAGGAGCCGATTTGTCCTGATGTAATATTACATGCAGACCATTATCCAGATCGTATTCCTCAAATGCTACTTTTTGGGCTGAAGCTACTCCGCCAAGCATCAGAAGTGAACCCAAAGCCATTAAAGATTTTTTCATAAAAATTAATAATTATTTTGATTTTGATAATTGGTACGCAATTTCGGTATTTTGTTACAATAAATTTTTATTTTTTTTCATTATTGATAATTAAGGGGTTAGGAGAGTGTATTTTTTGTCATAACATGTTGTGTGATAAATATTAAGTCGTATATTTGCAAACTCAAAAAATTAATTAAACCATATTGTTATGTACGCAATCGTAGAGATAGCAGGGCAGCAATTTAAAGTTAGCAAAGACCAAAAGGTTTATGTTCACCGTCTTGAAGGTAAAGAAGGAGATGCAATTTCATTTGCAAAAGTTCTTTTACTTGATGACAACGGAACAGTAACCCTTGGCGCCCCGGCTATAGAAGGTGCTTCAGTTGAAGCCAAAGTGTTACAACACTTAAAAGGAGACAAAGTAATCGTTTTCAAAAAGAAAAGAAGAAAAGGTTACAAAGTGAAAAACGGTCACCGTCAATCTTTAACTCAAATTGTAATTTCTGGAATTACAGCTGGAGGTACTAAGAAGAAAGCGACTAAAAAAGCGGAAGCTACAGAAGAATAATTAACAATTAAAACCAAAACATCATGGCTCACAAGAAAGGTGTCGGTAGTTCGAAGAATGGTAGAGAATCAGAATCGAAACGTTTAGGCGTTAAGATATTTGGTGGCCAAGCTGCTATTGCTGGTAACATTATCGTAAGACAGAGAGGTTCTAAACACAACCCGGGTGAAAACGTTTACATGGGTAAAGATCATACTTTACATGCAAAAGTTGCTGGTGTTGTTAAGTTCCAAAAGAAAGCTAACAACAAATCTTTTGTTTCGATAGTTCCATTTGAAGCTTAAGAATTTGAAACAATACAAAAACCCACTCAATTGAGTGGGTTTTCTGTTTTTATACCATCTGATTAATCAGTTTGTCCCATTTTCTGGCAATCATTAACTCATCTGCAAGCTGCATTGAAACATCAGCGCTGTAGAACTCTAAAAGTATGGCAGGTTCACTTTTAGTTTGAGGGAACAATGCCAGTTCCAGCTTTTCTATACGCTCTGCCTTATCCATGCCATCCAGCGGTAATACATTGCAGGCTCTTATTTCCTCAAGATCTACTTTTTTAATATAATGCTCTTTATGGTTTCCTTTAAGGAAAAATAATACCTTGTTGTCTTTATCTATACCTATTGCAGCATTAAGCCATATATCGTGATAGCCTATTTTACACGACTCATTTTCGGCAAAATCATAAAGCGCTTTTAGCGTTAGCTTATCTTTTTTCTTTCTGTTGTTACTTACTATTACTATTGGTATAATGCATAATAATACAAGGATGCCTCCTATTATTGTTGTTCCTAATTCCATTTTAAATTGTGTTTAATATATACATGTAGTTTATGGCCTGGCAATAATTATTGCAAGCCTCCTGAATGTGCTAATATTATTAGCATCTAAAAGGAAAGGAATTTACCAGAAGTAATGAAAGGGGTAGATAATATCCGTTGTGCTGAAACGGATGAAAAAATTACCTGATTTGAGTATGTACTGTGCAAAAGTACTTGGTGTAAAGCAGTCAATACTATACTCGTGAATGATACCGTAAACCGGATTGCTGATTTTATTAGCGGCAGTTTCGGTAAACTTTGATTCGGAAACCGTATGAAGCGACGATTTGTATTCGCTTTTAATAAGGTAAGCCTCTTTTGATGATTTTACCGTGTTAGGTTTAAAATCAGGCATGTAGCAACCAGTCACACCAGCGGCAAGCAGGTATAAGGCGGCAATTAATACTAAACTGATTTTTTTAACCGTTTCTTTCACGGTGCAAAGATATTTTAAATTTGTGTAACCGACTATTATTTAGTGCTTTAAAATTTCAAGAAAGTCTTCGCGGTAAATTTCACGTGCACCTAGGCTGGCTAAGTGGTCGTTGTAGACCTGACAGTCCAATAGTTGATAACCTGCAATTTCTAACTGTTTTACCAGAGCGATAAAAGCTATCTTACTGGCATTTGAAGCTTTAGAGAACATACTTTCCCCGCAAAATATATGGCCCAGGTCTACACCATATAGTCCGCCTACCAATTCGTTGTCCTGCCAAACTTCAACCGATTTTGCCTTACCCAGTTCATTAAGCCTGCAATAGGCTTCAATCATGTCAGGGGTAATCCATGTTCCCGGCTGCCCGTCACGTTTAATGTTTCGGCAATTGGTTATCACTTCCCTGAAAGCAGTATTAAAGGTCACTTTAAAAATCCCGCGATTAATAATGTTTCTCATACTCTTGGAAACCTTTAATTCGTTGGGGAAAAGTACCATTCTTTCCGGTGGAGACCACCATAAAATAGGTTCGTCATCTTCAAACCAAGGGAAGATGCCGTTGTTGTAGGCAAGCATAAGCCTTTCGGGAGACAGGTCGCCGCCAATAGCCACAATGCCTTCGGGAGAGGCATGTATAGCAGGAGGGAAGTATAAATCTCTGGAAAGGAAATACATATACAATGCACTTATTATGAATGTTCAAATTTAAGCATTTGAACGCAGAGGTAAAAGAATTAAGCTATACTTATGCACTTAATAAAGGGGCTGGTTCCTTTTCCAGTTGTTTTATAAAGTAAGACGGCTTAATGCCGGTTTGAGAAAAGAAGGCATCTGAAAAACTGCGCGGATTACTAAAGCCAAGTTCTTCTGCCAGTGCCTTTATGGTATAACGGCGATGAACCGAACTGTTTTTTAAAAGGGTTACGGCATAATTTACCCTTAATTCATTAAGGTAAGAGTTAAAATTTTTCCCTTTATAATGATTGATAACTTTTGAAAGATAAGAGGTATTAGTGTTCAGGTCTTCAGCCAGTGCCGACTGGTTTATACCTGCATTAAGAAACTCTTCCTTGTTTTCAAAGGTTTCCAGTCCGTTAAGTATTTTTACTATAATATCCTGATTGATATCTAAATCATCTGTAGCTTCTTCGGTAACTTCAATAGTTTCCTCTGGCGTAGTCTCTTTTTTCTCTGTTTTGGCTATAAGTTCCTCATATTTGAGCTTGTAGACCTTTTGTTTTTTGTAATTTCTGACAAGCAGCAGGCTTATAACCAGAATAACCAGAGCTCCAAGGCAATATACCGTATAGCTTATTATGGTATTTCTTTTAAGTGTTTTTTCAAGATTATCTTTTGAAGCTATAAGAGCTGCTGTGTCGTACTCCTTGTGGATAGTAGATATAAGGGTTTTGTAGTTTTTTTCCAGAATCTTATCAGCATCTAATAATCGGTTAGTGTATAAAAGCTGGTTTTCAAGATCTCCTTTTGCCTTATAATAATTAATAAAAAGTTCGTAGGTTTCCCTTAAGTCAAGATTCGCATATTGATGTTGCTGTAGAATTGAATCTGTTTTTTGCAGATAGGCTATAGCTTTTTCATCATCATTAAGTTTAAGGTAGTCTTTGCCTAAATACATATAGGTGATGGCTATATTAACAAAGTCTTCGTTTTGGGTAATCTCAGGTAAAGCTTTTTGAAGGTAGCTAACTGATTCTTTGTAATTTTTTTTTGCAAACTGATTTATTCCTTCTGACTGAAGAAAATAACCGTGAATAAGAGTAAAGTCTTCACCAGTACTTTCAGCTACCCCTTCTTTGTTTATTTTAGAACATTCTTCATAATTGGAAAGTCTGAAATTACTTCTGCCCATTGAACATAATGAATGTAAATAGCCCTGCCTGTTGTTATACCCCTCTCTCTTCCTGTAAAATTCCTTACACTCGGTAAAAAGATTTAAAGCTTCCTGGTGATGTCCCAGATATGATTTAATGTTCGCTATTCCGTATTTAATCTTATACTGTGTGTAAACATCATTGGTTTCATTGATGTATTTATCAGCAATAAGGTAGTTGTTTAATGATTCATCATAGTTTTTCGACTTAAAATAAATCACTGCCCTATCAATATATCCCCTTCCTATAAGTAAATCATCGTTAAGCCTGGTGGCAATATTTAAAATACTGTCGGAGTATTTTAGGGCTGCATTTTCAGGTAACCTTTTTAATGTTTTTTGATACCCTATAATCAATTCCTCATCATTATGTTCATTCTTTGCTTTTTGAACATAGGTTTTTAAATATGTCCATAGGATAGGATCATCGTCTTCAGAATCATCTATGTCATCAATCAACTGATCAAAAGTTTTTTGAGAAAGGGAATCAGGAATAACAAACTTCTCCTGAGACACTCCCAAAAAAGGAATTATAAAAAAGAGTATTAAATAGCGTGTCATCATTCTTTCATCGCCTTTTTGTTTAAAAAAGACTACTTATTGTTTACAGAGGGAATTAAAAAAAACTATGAATAATGCAAAAATACACTTTTTGAAAAGCAAAGATGTTAATTTTTTTGTTTTTGATTATCAGTATGTTATATGATTTTGCACTGCAGATTTATAAATCTGCACAACAACCTTTTGCCTACTTTTTTTACCTCTCATAGTTTTGTCCTGTATCGATAAAGTGAAAAAAATGTTTACTGCCCGGGAAGTAAACAAAGAAACAAATCTTAAAAACGTGATTAAATGAAAAGATTTTCTTTGTTTATGGCAGTTACTGCTTTGGCTCTTACAAGTTGCAGTACAGATGACAGCCTTGAAGGAAGTAGTGTTAAAAATGGTGAAATTAAATTTAAATCGGGTGTCAGTGAGAGTAATTATGAAGCATTAGTATTAGGTGAGATTACTGATGCATATATACTCAGATATGGAACATCCGGCGCCAGTATTGAAGAAGTTATGGAGAATATATTATCTATAGCTAAGTCTAATTCGGCATTTATGTCTTTAGAAGGAAGTGATTATGTTTTTGTTGATGAGGGTGATATCAACAGGGCAATTGCAGACACAGAGGCATATGTTGTAGAATTGCCTTTTGAGGTTGCTACATCTGTTGATTTACGTGGTTTTATAACACAGGAGTCTAATCCGTATATCGTGTCTGATGTATTGGTTCAGGAATTTTCTGATGAAGTAAAAAATAATTACAACATAAGTCAGACAGATAAGGAAATAATTGTTATGTCTTCAGATTTAACGATTATGAGCAATTCTAAAAAAGGAAGAGACGAAGACTGGGGTACAACAAGGGATGTTATGGCTTGTGGCCTTTCAGGGGGGTTATACAGTCCTGCACAGGCAGTATTAAATACAGCGGTAGTAACCGTTTTAACAATGTAGTTTTAGTTTTGGAGAACAATAATCACCACGTTTTTAAGAACCCCTGTCGCCACACCGATACACCTGCGGCAGGGGATTAAAACGGGGTAATAAAAATCGGTTATGTTCATAATAATGTTTTTAAGTTTCCTTACCTCACACCTTGTAACCTTAGGGTCGGGGACTTAAAAACTACTTATTGGGTTGTTTCAAAAGGAGAAGTGTCTTTTTTTGAACAAAAAGCCCCGAACATTGTTCGGGGCTTTCATTTTTTATTCTGCTTTTATTAGAAAGGAAGATCGTCGTGGTCTTCTTCTTTGTAATTTGTTGCCGGCTCAAAAGAGTCATAAGAGTTTGGCATAGGCTGTTGCGGCATTTGTTGTGAAGGCGCAGCAGGCTGTAGCTTTTCTATTCTCCATGCCTGGATAGAGTTAAAGTATTTGGTTTCTCCCTGAGGGTTTACCCATTCTCTTCCTCTAAGATTAATGGAAATCCTTACAGGTTCGCCTACCGTATAGCTGTTAACCAGGTCACATTTATCCTGAGTAAATTCAACCAGGATGTGTTGCGGGTACTGCTCATCTGTTGTAACTACCACTTCTCTTTTTCTAAATCCGTTGCTTCCAAAAGATTTAGTTTCATCAATCATCTTAATTCTTCCTGTAACTTCCATAATACTGTTTTGTTATTGTTGTTTTCAACCGGCACAGCCGGGCAATTATCATTATTTTCTTGTTGCAAGCAGTACCTTCCATGCGGTAAGTACCTCATTATTGTCAAGGTGTTCCTTGGCTTTCAGGTATTTTTTTGTTTCATCATCGGCGCTTAAAACAGCTTTCGTTTCAAATGAGCCTTCTACAAAGGTATCAATTTCTTCTTCGGTAGGCAAAGTCTCAACGTTACCAAGTTTGCCCAAATCGTTACCGTCAAAAACAGAGCTTTCTTTCACAAAATCAGGAATGGCATCTACACCTATCCCTAGTGTTGTAAGTGGCTTTTCTACCTCAAAAAGACCTGCATTGGCACGGCTGTACCAGTTTCCACCCATACGGGAAACAAGGTCAATTTTGTTTTGGTCTACAGCCCCGTTTTCATCCAGTATGTTTTCATCAACATGAAGTTTTACCACTTCACATATAATAAGGTTTCCGGCACCACCGCCATCACCTAGAGAAATAATATCTTTTACCCTGCACTCAAACTGAACAGGTGATTCCTTAACACGGAAAGGTTTAACAATATCTGACGGAAGCATCGTTAACCCCGACTTGATAAACTCGTTTACTCCCTCGGCATACTCCGTACTTGATAATGATGCCTGCTGTACAATGGCATAGTTAACCACGTTAATAACGACCTCCCGGTTAAGTTCTGCATTAATAAGCGTATGCTTTATAGTATTGTCTCTTACCCTGCGTGAAGGTGAGAAAACCAGTATTGGCGGGTTTGCGCTAAATACGTTAAAAAAACTGAACGGAGACAGGTTTGGGGTTCCGTCTTTGTCTATTGTGCTGGCAAAAGCTATGGGTCTTGGGCCTATGGCTCCCTGTAAATAACCCTGAAGCTTTGCTGTAGGTATTTCTTTTGGATCTATACTAAGCATTGCAAAAAATTGTATTTATGCAAAGATAAATTTTCCTGCGTACTTAACCCAGTTTGCCAAACCCGATTTAATAACAAAATAATAAACGTAGTTTTTGATCGTTATCAAAACCCACACTTATGCCATATTTACTATCTTTAAGCCACAAATAGTTGTATATGCAGTTTTCTAATAGCAGAAGTTTTACAAGGGGGTTTATTATTCTGGCCTCTTTCCTTATAGTTGTACTGATTGTATGGAATACTTATTATCTTTTTCAGGTTTTTAAGGATGAGGAAAGAAATAAAGTGGAGCTGTGGGCAATGGGGACAAAGGCTGTTAACGATCCCGGTTTGCAGGATACAGGTCTTGAACTAACACTTCGTGTTATAAGAAGTAACAATACTATTCCTGTATTTAAAACCGATAAGCGGGATAATATTCTTGATAACAATAATATACCTCCCGATATATTAAAAGATTCCGTTAAGCTGTACAATTACTTTGAAGATATTAAAAAGCAAAATGAGCCCATAAAAATTATGATATCGGATAGCGAATATCAGTATATATATTATGGCAATTCCCCTTTGTTAGATCAGCTTAAGTATTATCCCGTAGCATTGATACTTATTATAGTATTGTTTGGAGCCTTGGTATTCAATTTTTACAGGGCTACAAAAATTGCCACCCAAAATAAGTTGTGGGCAGGTATGGCTAAAGAAACGGCCCACCAAATTGGCACACCACTTTCTTCATTATTGGGATGGATTGAGATAATGAAGGTGGATAATGTGGATGAAACTACTGTAACTGAGGTAGAAAAAGATGTAAACCGACTACAGACTATAGCCGATCGTTTTTCTAAAATAGGCTCTGAGCCGGTATTGGAACCGGTTGACATAGTAGCCGAAACCGAAAAATCCTTTGAGTATTTAAGGTCGCGTACTTCAAATCAGGTGGAGTTTCTATATAAGGGACCTGATTATCCCATACCGGTTATGCTTAACAAAGAACTGCATAGCTGGACAGTGGAAAACCTGGTAAAAAATGCTGTAGATGCCATGAAAGGTAAAGGTTCTTTAAAGCTGATTATTCAGGATGTAGACGGTATTGTAAAAATTCAGGTAACAGATACCGGAAAGGGGATTCCTAAAAAACAGTATAAAAAGGTATTTGAGCCTGGTTTTACCACAAAAAAGAGAGGTTGGGGGCTTGGCTTGTCGTTAACCAAACGTATTGTGGAAGAGTACCATAAAGGGAGAATAAAGGTAAAACACTCTGAAGTGGGTGTGGGTACAACCATGCAGGCCAGTTACCATAAAGCATAAAAAAAGGCACTTTAAAGTGCCTTTTTATTTTATAAGTTAGCGTTTATTTCTTTTGCTAACGCTTCAAATTCTTCTTTTTCAAGTTTAACCTTGTTTATAAAGCGCATTTCATCCATTTCATTAAGAGGGATAAGGTGCACGTGTACATGAGGCACTTCAAGGCCCACCACGGCAACTCCCACGCGTTTGCACGCTACAGTTTTTTCAAGCGCTTTAGCCACTTTTCTCGAAAACTTCATAAGCCCAAGATAGTGATCTTCCTCCATATCAAAAATCTTGTTTATTTCCTGTTTCGGTATGCAAAGCGTATGCCCTTTAGCATTTGGATTTACATCAAGGAAAGCAAGAAATTTGTCGTCTTCGGCTACTTTGTATGCCGGGATTTCGCCATTTACAATTTTAGTGAATATGGAAGCCATGATAAATCTTTTACAGGTTAGTCTCTTGTAATTTCAAGGATTTCAAAATTAAGGGTTCCGTTAGGTACCTTAATTTCTGCAATTTCTCCCACTGATTTTCCTAAAAGGCCTTTGCCTATAGGTGATGTAACCGATATTTTTCCTGTTTTAAGGTCGGCTTCACTTTCTGCTACCAGTGTATATTTCATTTCCATGCCGTTAGCCTGGTTCTTAATTTTTACTGTAGAAAGTACAAGCGCTTTAGACAGGTCAAGTTGTGATTCGTCTATAAGGCGTGCATTAGCAAGAAGCTCTTCCATTTTGGCAATCTTCATTTCAAGAAGTCCCTGTGCTTCTTTTGCTGCGTCATATTCTGCGTTTTCAGATAAGTCTCCTTTATCGCGTGCTTCGGCAATAGCCTGAGAAGCTCTTGGTCTTTCTATGGCTTTAAGATGATCAAGCTCATCTCTTAACTTTTTTAGTCCTTCTGCTGTGTAGTAAGATACTGTACTCATAACTTCATCGTTTATATAAATAGAAAAAATCCCATCAGGACGGGATTTCTTTATCGCAAAGATACTGTTTTTTTTATTACGTCAATTTTTAAATTCGCGCTATAGCGTTTGTCAAAGTTAAATAAATTAAATTTGTTTCATAATTATACAGTAAAAATTTATTAAAATGAGAAAATATCTGTTACTGCTGTTTGCAGTTGCCTTTTTATCATCATGTAGTGACGACGATTATAATAATAGTAATAAGTACCTGCCTAATTATGGTTTTTCTATAAACATAGACATGAATCTTCCTTCGTATACGCCTTTAATATATACTGGCAACCCTGTATATATAGGTCAGGCCGGTATAGGCATAAGAGGTATTATTGTTATGAATACCGGAGCAGGATATGCGGCCTATGAGGCCAGCTGCCCAAATCAGGAATTAAGTTCATGCTCTACGCTGGATCTTAACGGTATTAATGCCGTTTGCCCATGTGATGATGTGGAATACAGCCTTTTTACAGGACTTGCCAATAATGCTGATGTGCAATATCCCTTAAAGCCTTACAGGGTAGAGATAATAAGCGAGAATGTTATCAGGGTTTATAATTAATGCCTGTTATTAAAATAGAAACTTATATTAATGCTCCTATAGAAGTGGTATTTGACCTTTCACGGAGTATTGACCTTCATAAAGTTTCTACAGCTCACACCAATGAAGATGCCATTGCAGGAAAAACATCAGGTCTTATAGAAATGGATGAGACAGTGACATGGAGAGCAAGGCATTTTTGGGTTTATCAACTGCTGACATCAAAAATAACATCTTTAAACAGGCCTTATCAGTTTACAGATGAAATGGCAAGCGGTGCTTTTAAAAGCTTTAGGCACGACCATTTGTTTGAAGAAAGAGATGGTATTGTGATTCTTACTGATGTTTTTGATTATAAGAGTCCGTTTGGAGTGTTAGGTAGGTTTGCAGATTTACTTTTTCTTAAGTCTTATATGAAAAGACTGCTTGAAAAGCGAAATGACATAATAAAAGAATTCGCTGAAGACGATACTAAGTAAAAAAAATCCTGCCCCTTTAAAGGCAGGATTTTTAGCATTACTAAATTATATTAAGCTTAAAATTTTAAAGTAGCGCCAGCCAGGAAGTTAATTCCTGCCTGAGGATAATAGCCCGCACCTTCTACAGTTGTAATTGTTCCCGGTACAGAGAAGTCATCATCATACGTGTAGAAATATCCGTTAGACTCATACTTAACATTAAATATATTGTTTATAAGTCCGCTAAGCATAATAGATTTAAATATCTTATTAGTTTTAAATTCATAAGAAACATTTAAGTCATTTATAAAATAGCTGTCCAGTTTAGAGAAGTCAGAGTCAATGTTACCCATATACTGCTCTCCTACATATTTTGAAAGTAAGGTAATCTGAAGGTTTTTAACGGGTAATCCGGTAAGGGCGTTTGCAGCAACCAGGTTAGGAGAGTAAGCAATGTTTGTATTTCCTAAGTTTTGAAGTTCCCCGTCTCTCTGGAAGTAAAAATCGATATTCTTATTAGTACTTACCGATACATTAGGGTGTAGTATTAAAAAGTCTGTCAGGAAAAATGTAGCATCCGCCTCAATACCTAAACGGTAACTGTCGCCACTGTTTGTATATACAGGTGCCCCTACATCGTTAAGTGCCCCTGTAAGTACCAACTGGTCTTTGTAACGCATGTAGTAACCATTAATGCTCATTCTTGTTTTAACGGTAGTGTATCTCCAGCCTAACTCAAAATCATTAAGGGTTTCCGGCTTAGAACTGCCATTTTCATAATCATCCCTTCTTGGTTCTCTATTAGCCCTTGCATAAGAAAAGTAAATGTTGTTTTGGTTGTTTAAGGTATAGGTAAGTCCCGCTTTTGGATTAAAGAAATTAAACAGGTCGTTTACAGGATCGGCAAGGACACCATCTGCCTTATAGCGCACTCTTCTATATTGCATATCTCCAAAAAGATTTAGCTTTTGATTAAGTTGCCAGTTCGCTTTAGCAAATGCATTAAAATCAGTCTTTACTGCATTATCGTCATAATAACGGTCTCTTATTTCACTTTGTGAAGCATAACGTGCCCATATTATTTCTCCAAAATGGTCGCCCTCATACCTGTTTAACGCACCACCAACAATAACATTCACGTTATCATTTTTGTAGTTTGCAGAGAAAGTAGTTCCGTAAAAATCGTTTTCAAGCCATCTTCTTCTAATAAGATCAGTAGAATTAATGGTCTCACCACCTATAGTTATTTCGTTAAGTCCGTAATCTGCAAAATCCTCATCCTGCCTATATTGTTCGTAATACCCTTTACCTATGGTGTAGTGAAGCGCAGCATTTGTACTCCAATTATCTGATATTTTTTCATTCCAGTGTAACTGATAGTGGTCCTGCTGGTAGTTGTCGGTCTCATTGTCGTAGAAACGGGTAACACCATTTTCGTCGGTGTATTCTCCGGCACTGTTATAAGTTCTGTCATTTTCAAGTTTGTCAGTGTCTTCAAGCCCGTTCCATGCCTGATATGTCTGCTCTTTACCACCAAATACCAAAGCTTTGATCAAGGTAGTTTTGCCTACATAAGTACCTTGTAGGAAATAAGATTTTAAATCGGAAAAAGCACGGTCTATGTATCCGTCGGATTCAATTTTTGAAAGTCGACCGGCGATTTCAAAATGATCGTTCATAAGTCCGGTGCTAAATTTAACCGTGTTTTTCATTGAGTTGAAACTACCAATCGAAGTAGAAATCTCACCGCTTGATTTTTTAGAATAAGCATCGGTCAATAAATTAAGGCTGGCACCAAATGCACCAGCTCCGTTTGTAGATGTACCTACACCACGCTGTAACTGAATATTCTCAGTAGAAGAGGCAAAATCTCCCATGTTAACCCAAAATGACCCCTGAGATTCGGCGTCATTATAGGGAATACCATTTACAGTTACGTTAATACGGGTAGCGTCAGAACCCCTTACACGCATTGAGGTATAGCCTATACCTGCGCCTGCATCGGTAGTTGTAACTACAGATGGTAGATAATTTAATAATACAGGGATGTCCTGCCCTAAGTTGCGCGGAGCAAGTTCTTCTTTAGATACATTTGTAAAGGTAACCGGTGTTTTTTTGTCTACACGAACCGCAGATACAAGCACCTCATCCATCTTGTAGTCAGAAGATTGTGTTTTAATACTGTCCTGCTCGGTTTTGTTTTCCTGGGCATGAGTACTTAAAGCAAATAAGCCTAAAGCGACAAGCCATGCTTTTTGGCTTTTAGAAATGAATAAAGTTTTCATTCGTAAAATGTGTTTTACGAATAAAAGGGGTAATTATTCTTTGTGTTAATAATAATGATATAATGGTGGCAATACGGCGTGCACTCCGTTTAATTGCCTTTTCCCTTGGCAGCATTACCCGCCCAGGTTCTTTGGGTATAATCTCAGCCCTTAGTAGAGCACCCCTTTGAGACGGCGCAAAGGTATATATTTATTTTAAAAATATGATTTTACGCTAAAATTATTTGAAGATTATGTTTTGTGTCTGATTATGTGCAGGTTAGAAGTCAAATCTGCGACGTGACTGCTTTTTGTCTGCCTGACGCCTTTTGTTTTCCAATCGTTTTTTAATAACCGCTTTAGGTATTTTTGTCGCTATTCTGGGTCTGTCTTTTTGCAAAGAAGCCTCGATAAGCTCTATAAAGCGCTTTGTGACCAATTGCTTGTTGCGAATTTGGCTGCGGTCTTCATCACAATGTAAAGAAAGTATGCCTTCGCTGTTAAGCCTTGTAGACAGTTTTTGAGAAACCAGTTCTTTTTCTTCGTTATCAAGTGCCTGCGAATTTTGCAGGTTAAAGCTAAGTATTACTTTAGAGGATACCTTATTTACATTTTGCCCTCCTGCACCACTGCTTCTTACAGCTTTATATTCTAATTCTGTAATTATTTTATCCTTGTTCATTTTCTATTAAGGCTGGTGGGATGGCTTTAAAAGATCGTTTACTGTTTTTACCGGATTAAAAGTATCTAAGGGAACTTCAACAAAAACGGTTATCCATCCTGCCATGGCGCCATTCCAAAGGCCTGGCAGTTCATACGATTTTACATCATGTCCCATTCTGTTCTTAACAACTATAAAACCGGTATCTGGATCAACAAAGTTCTTAAGATCAAAATATTCTCCTTTGTAATCCTTAAGTCCGCATACCAAATCAACCGGATTAAAATGTGTGGCGTTAGAAAGGATTTCACTTTGTGAGCTATTGTTAAGGTCTATTTGTGAGCTTTCTACAATCTGTAGTGAAAGTTTTCCGTCTTTAGATTTTACCCAAAACGGTCCGCCACCCGGTTCACCTTCATTTTTAACCATACCGCAAATACGTATTGGCCTATTAAGCAGTTCCTGTAGGTATTGCATTTTATATTCGCAGGTATATTTGTCTATATCTGCCGGAATATTCAAAAACAGCTCGTTCCTGGCAAAATCAACAATGCTGTTAATTTCTTCTTTGGTAGAGTTGTCCTGCTCCAGTTTTTGTAAAAAACCAAAAACCTTTTCCTGTAATTCTATAAGTATACCAGCGAGAGCCTTTTTATAAAGGGCGATAGCTTCAATATTGTTATGGCTTACATTGTCTATGTTCTTTATAAAAACAACATCGCTTTCAAGTCTGTTAAGGTTTTCAATGAGCGCGCCATGTCCTCCAGGTCTGAAAAGAAGTTCACCGCTGCTTTCCCTAAAAGGGTGATTATTCATGTCAACAGCTATGGTGTCGGTTTCCTTGTGCTGGTATGAAAAATCAAACTCTATCTTTATGCCTGATTCTTTTTCAATATCTTCTTTTACTTCCTGAATGCTGTCTAAAAACCCGTTAAGGTGCTCTTCAGAAATAGTAAAGTGAACATGCGATTTACCGTTAGAGTCAGCATACGCAACACTCTCCTTTAAGTGTTCATATACAGGAGTGGCCGTAAAGCCATCATACTGATGAAAAGGTAATATGCCCTTGGGTTTGTTGGCATAATTAAACTTTTCGTCAGTAAGTAGTATTTTTATAAAGTTATGATAGCGCTGGTCTTTTGTCCAGTTGTTGTACTCAGGATCTTTTCTTGATTCCTCGCGAACATCATTAAAAAAAGGAAATTTATCAGCACCTATTATAAATATCTTAAGCGCCTCATCTTTCTTTTTATTGATATAAGCATTTACAGTATCTTCAACAGGGTTAAAATTTAGCAGAAACTCGTTTAAGAACTTAAACATTCTTGTTGCTGCTCCCGATGCTGGAACAAATTTTTTAAAACTGAGTTTATTCTTGTTATTTTCAAAAAAGGAAGCATAATCAGTCGCTTCTTTTTTTGAAAGGGGTTTAATGCCGTCTTTAATTGTAGCAGGTCTCTCCAGTACAATTTTAGCAATGCCTTTTTTAAAGGTTTCCAGTTGTGACGTTATCTTGTTTAGATCTATGCCAAGACTATAGATCTGGCTGAAATCTTTTAAAGTAAAACCAGACTCTAAAGCTTTCGGTAGATTATTTACAACGGTTTCAATACTATCAAAGCTCTCAATTATGATGTGTGGTATTCCGTTTTTATTAAACTCCTTTATAAGTATTCCGGCTGCCCTGTTTTCTTCAGGAGCTACCAAGATGGCTATGTCCCCGGCGATTTGATTAGAGAATCCTGAAGTATTGAATGTAAAAGTTAAAGCCTCTTTTTTAAAAGATTTGTTTAGATTTTCTCTCCACTCCTCCTTTTGTGATACATTATCAGAATAGATAATAACACTTATGCTGTCTGTATGTTGTTTTGTAATATTTTTTTCCATGCTAAATAGCCAAATATGGCCACTATTGTTAAAAACAGATAGAGTATGCTGGATAAGGTATAACCTTTTATAAAGTAAAGCGGAATAGAAATAATATCAGCAATAATAAGGAAAATCCAGTTCTCTATTTTTCTTTTGGCTAAAAGCCACATGCCTATAAAACACAGGGCGGTAGTAAGATTATCTACATAGGCCCACCATTTGGTAAATCTGTCGAAATATATGTATACGGCTGATACAAATATAACCGAAATCACAAAAATACCCACACATATTAAGCTATCTTTAGCATTCATTGAGGATATTTTAAGCATGGTATGCTGTTCGCTGTCTTTTCGGCTCCATATATACCAGCCATATATACTCATTACAAAATAGTATCCGTTAATTATAAGATCGCCATACAGTTCCCAATTGTATAAAAGAAAAACATAAATAATGATGCTTATTATCCCTGTAGGATAAACCCATATACTATTTCTGGCAGAAAAAACAACGCTTAATGCACCAAAAAGAAAACCCATGGCTTCAAGTACTATAAATAAGGTGCTGTAATTTTTATAAGGAGCAAAAAGGAAATCGAAAATCTCGGTCATGACTAGTTATTATCAATGCTGTAAACTAACGTAAAATCTTCTATTTCCTCAAAATAAAAAGGAAGATTACAGTTAATCTCTTCAAAATGTACTGTAGCCGTGCCATTTAGGTCGTCCATTTTAAAAAAATCTACATCAATATTCTGTTTAAAACTAAGGCCTTGGCGCGAAAACATTTTATACAATGCTTCCTTAACACCCCAAATCACGATAAGTCTCCTTACATAATCCTCTGTATTATTCTGCTCCAGGTAACTAAATTCTTTTTCTACAAACTTGTCGGCTATCCTTATTACCTTTTCCCTACGTATTTCCATGTCAATACCAATGCTTCGGTTGCTTATTATGATGGCCGAAAAACTATAGGAATGTGTAATGGAAATATTTTTTCCGTCTGTAAGATGAGGTTTTCCGTCTTCAGTATAAAACAGGTCAAGATCGCTGTATCCTGCTTCTGCAAGCAGTTTTCGTACGCTCATGAAGCCTTTGCGGTGCTGTTCGGATTTCATTCCCGAAAGGCGTTGTTCGCAAACATTTTTAAGGACAGTACCTTCAGACAGTTCTTCCAGGCTCTCTGTTATCTTCCAAACCAGTAACTGCGTGTCGTGAGCTATTTTATAAGACTTGTATAAAGGCATTTATATGTTTTAAAGAGTTTAAGTTCATTTTGTTGCAAATCAAACAATTATAAGTGTTCAACGATTTTTAAAATATTCATAAAACTGTTTGTTTACAAAGGAAATCACTAAATTTGCAAAAATTTTTTTAGCTAAAATACAAATATACAATATTCATGAGTACGAAGACTGTGCCTTATGTGGCTTACAAAGTAAAAGATATTTCCCTTGCAGAATGGGGTAGGAAAGAGATAGAACTTGCTGAGGCAGAAATGCCGGGATTAATGGCTTTACGTGAAGAATATAAAAATGAGCAGCCTTTAAAAGGTGCGCGTATAGCAGGATGTCTTCACATGACGATACAAACAGCAGTTTTAATTGAAACGCTTGTGGCTCTAGGTGCTGAGGTTACCTGGAGTTCTTGTAATATATTCTCTACTCAGGATCATGCTGCTGCGGCTATTGCTGCTGCCGGTATTCCTGTTTATGCATGGAAAGGCTTAAACGAAGAGGAATTTGACTGGTGTATAGAGCAAACACTTTTCTTTGGTGAAGACCGTAAGCCTCTTAACATGATTCTGGACGATGGTGGTGATCTTACCAATATGGTATTTGACCGTTACCCGGAACTTACTAAAGATATTAAAGGTCTTTCTGAAGAGACTACAACGGGTGTACACCGTTTATATGAGAGAATGAAAAACGGTACGCTTGTAATGCCGGCTATTAACGTGAACGACTCTGTTACCAAATCTAAATTTGATAACAAGTACGGATGTAAAGAAAGTGCTGTTGATGCTGTTCGTCGTGCTACCGATGTTATGCTTGCAGGTAAAAGAGTGGTTGTGTGCGGATATGGTGACGTAGGTAAAGGTACTGCTGCTTCTTTCCGTGGAGCGGGTTCTATCGTTACTGTTACTGAAATTGACCCAATTTGTGCACTACAGGCTGCAATGGATGGTTATGAAGTGAAAAAACTTGATACTGTAATTGGTAATGCTGATATAGTAATTACTACTACAGGTAACAAGGATATCGTTGTGGGCCGTCATTTTGAGCAGTTAAAAGATAAAGCTATCGTTTGTAATATAGGTCACTTTGATAACGAGATTGATATGGCATGGTTAAACAAAAACCACGGCGCTTCTAAAATTGAAATCAAACCTCAGGTTGATAAATATACTATTAACGGTAAGGATGTTATCATTCTTGCAGAAGGACGTCTTGTAAACCTTGGTTGTGCAACAGGACACCCAAGTTTTGTAATGAGTAACTCTTTCACTAACCAGACGCTTGCTCAAATTGAGCTTTGGAAGAACAGTGAAAGCTACGAAAACAAAGTATATATGCTGCCTAAACATCTTGATGAAAAAGTGGCATCACTTCACCTTGCTAAACTGGGTGTTGAGCTTGAAACACTTTCTAATGAGCAGGCTGCTTATATTGGTGTTGAGGTTGAAGGTCCGTTTAAACCGGAATACTACAGATACTAATTTTAGTATTAAGATAGTAGAAGTGAGTATCGAGCTACTTACAGATAACATAAAAAAAAGACCCGCAATGGCGGGTCTTTTTGTTTTAATTTGAGAGCTATTTCTAACTTCTTATATCTGTTGTCTCAATTCTTTTTTGTCCAGCATTCGGCAATATGGTCGTTAACCATTCCGGTAGCCTGCATGTTGGCATAAATAACGGTAGAGCCTACAAATTTAAACCCACGCTTTTTCATATCCTTACTAATCTTGTCAGATAGCGGTGTAGTGGCAGGAACCTGAGATAATGAGACGAATTTATTGTCTATGGTTTTGCCGTCTGTAAAATCCCAGTAGTATTTTGAAAAACTGCCAAATTCATCCTGTATTTTCATAAAAGCCTGCGCATTTGATATGGCAGCCAGTACTTTTAGCCTGTTTCTTATAATACCTGCATCCTGTAGTAAACTGTCTATTTTGTCCTGCTTGTAGGAAGCAATTTTTTTATAATCGAAATTGTCAAATGCCTTTCTGAAATTCTCCCTTTTCCTAAGAATTGTAATCCAGCTTAACCCTGCCTGAAAGGTTTCCAACAGCAGGAACTCAAAGAGCTTTTGGTCGTCATAAGCGGGTTTTCCCCACTCCTCGTCGTGGTATTGTTCATATAATGCATCGCCTTTGCACCATGCACATCTGTTTTTTTGTTCCATATTCTTTTAATAGTCGTAGTCGTAATCACTGTAAGGCATACGGTTGTAATCGTCTTCTTTTGTAAAGGAAGCTCTTGTTTTATCTCCGTTAATTATAGAGTCAATCATTTCCTTCATGTTGTTTTCCAGTTCATCCTCATCAATAATAACTTTTGAAGCCATTATTTTGTATGCTGCCGGATTAATGGTGTTGTCTTCCTGTATGAAAGCAATACCTGTTATTTTATCAGGGTTGTAGTCATAAGGGTCCTTATCTTCACTGATGTTTTGAATCTTAAAGAAATAAAACTCGGCCTTGTGGCTATAAACCGGAACAATCCTTTTTTCAATGAAAACCAAAGAGTCTTCTTTGCTCTTCATGTTTTTTAACGAGAATAATGCCGATGCGGCCACCTCCTGATGTGAAATGTTTTTTATTAATCCCGGTTCTTTCTTATAGAGCCTGTTGTAGGTTAAAAACAATGTTTCTTTATCTTTTAAAAGCTCTGTAAGCTCGTTTTTGTCAACTATACCGTTGTCTATATTGAGTTTAGATACGGCCAGGTTAGCCTGTTTAATATTGGTTTTTTTAATACTTTCAAAAAAGGCTTTAACATCGCTGTCTCCTTTAAACGGATATAGTAATGTAATGTAATCTAAAAGTTCTTTAGTTTCGGGAGTGCCATTGTACTGTTCCTTCATCTCCTGTTTTGCCTTGCGGCTTTTTACCCTTTTCAATTCCAGCTTGGCGTTGGTAAGGATCATCTTTTTGAAGTTCTTAAGCTTTTTGGCCTTAACCGTTTCACTGCTTAAAAGGGCAGAGGTAAAGTTAAGTATTGGCTCATGATACTCATTAATGCTATAAAACTGGAAGATATCCGGGAAGAGTACATTGCTGTTCTCCATATCACTTTCAAAATACCTGAATAGTGATTTTATTTCATATCCGTTGTCTGATACAGGGAGGTCATATTCCATAAGCTCCAGTATCTTTTTATAGCCTTCTTCTGAGTACTGATTGGTTAGTGCATTTAATACGGCAAACTGAATTATAGTATTGGTATTCTCCTTTTTGTACTGCTTTTCAAGAAAGGCAATCGCTCTTTTATCATCCAGTTCACCTATTTTTTCATACAGTTCTGTAAGGGCTTCGGTCTCATCTTTTTTAAAGTCAAAGGTATTTATAAAGTTTTCCAATACCGGCAGGTCTTCTTTTTCTACCGAAAGGTTTGAAACCGACTGTAATGCCGAGTATCGGATACTGTCGTGGCTGCTTTTGGCATCTTCTATAAATAGGGAAACCTTATTTTTATTGATGTCGTTACTTTGCTTTTTTGTTAGGCGGAAAGAACTAAAAATCTTTTCAATATCAGTATCCTCGCCGTTATAGTCTTTGTTTACTAAAGTCCTTATCAGGTATCTTTCGTTATCACGGTTTATATAGGTGTACTTTAAGGCCTGCTCTGAATTGGAATCAACAGCAATCGCATCCATACGGTAGGTGTCGGTACTTTCATCGTGAGATGTCTTTTCATTCCTGATTGTTGTTTTGTGTTTTACTTCAGGATCTTTAGACAGAATGATATCCCAGGCGGTTTTATAATCACTGTTGGTTCCGTAATAGCCTCCGTGGTTATTGTTTTTGTTTTTGTATATGTCCTCAAGAGTGTATGTCTTGTCTTCGTCTATTTCATCATCACTAATTACCCTTTCCCTTAGTTTTGTCCAAAGGCTGTCTATAGGAGTGGCTTTTCTATATTTATGATCCTGATGATACCACACGCTAACGGCTTGCCCTGACGGAAGCGTAAAGCTGTAATTGCTGTTTTTTATCTGGAATTCGTTTACTTTATCATTGCCGTAACGCTGAGGTTTTTTGCTTACAAAGTCCAGTCTTTCATTTTGCAGTTTTGGTATATCAACCACAAAGCCCGAAATAGTGTCTTTAAACTCCCTGAATTCTGTTTGAGATTTTGCAGGCTGGAAGTTAAATGAACTGAAAAAACGTTTTGTGTTTTCTTCACTAGCCCCAACAGTACCCATAAGATAATATTTAGCCCCGTTAAGGAACGTTTTAAGCTCTATGGTCTTGTTGCCTATTTTTGATGATGAGGTAAAGCTTAAAGGTGTTTTAGTGCTTTTTGTTTGGGTAGAGTCTATATCAAACTGATTGTAGAATTCATACTGTATACGCTTTAACTCGAAATCAGAGTTTTCAAGGGTTTGGTTATCGCTAAGGGTACGTTCCAATATAAAATAGTGTGCGTTATCCTCTGGAGCATATGAAAGCATCTCGATATCCGAAACGGTTTTAGAAACTGCCCTGTCTCCGTAAACAATGGTGTAGGAAGGAGCGTCAACACTAAAGCCTCCCTTGTTTGGTGTAAAAGTATTCCAGCCGGAAGCAATAGGCTTAAGCTGTATCTTGTTAAATACTTCCTCTTCAAATTTTCGGGTATAATCCTCTTCACCCGCCATGCTTACCACAATAATTTCAAGCGGAGTAATATAGTATCTGTAATGTTGCGCGTTACCTGTTTTGGTAACGTTCTTTATGTCGTAAATTTCATAACCATCCTGTTTGTAGAATTTTTTATCCAGTATTTTACCCGGAATGTTTTCGTAAAACAGGCTGTCTAACGATTTATGGTTAAAAGGCTTGTTGTCTTTTTTAAGGAAATCCAGTAAAGGAATGCGCTTTACATTAATATATCCGCCATTTGCCAAATCGGGCGATTCAAGATTTTCTTCATTTTCTATTACTGCTATATGCAGTGGCAGGCTTATTATTCCGTCGGGTGTAGTGCGGTTTTTATAGGCAGGCTTAATAAAATATGACTCTATTTCCTGCTTTTTAGCTTTACCCTGTTCGGTATAGCTATCAAATACGGGATTAACAGTATAGCCTTTTGCCCTAAGCATCTCTATGATGCCTTTTTTGCCTGGAAGGTGGGCTGCACCAACAGCAGCAAAAAGACTTCCTTTACGGGCAAGGGAGTCTATAGATTTTACCATTACAACATTCCTGTCATAAAGCAGGGCTTTAAGATAACCTTCAGGGGCTGATAATACGGTAAGCGAATCGATCATGTCAAGATCTTTGTCCCTGTAAAAGTTTATCATAGCATCCTCATAAGCATTATTCTTAAGGATTTTTTGCAGGGCGATCATATTCTCCTCTTTAGGCCTTGTGTCGCTTACATCAGCATTCATTATGTTGATTATGGAAGTCTTGGTGTCTTCCAGTCCAACAGTCTTTTTGTTATATTTTCTGCCTGTTCTGTATATAAACATATCAAGATAGGTTTCTTCCTGATATTCCTTTTGGTGTTCATTTGTCCTGAACAGGAGATTGTTCATTGTAAAGTTATTCATGTAAAATAGCGGATACATTTCATCTTTAGTAAGGGGAGAAAGATAAAACTGAGAATAGAACTTCTCGTTGTTGTAACGATAGCTTCCGGGGTTAAGTGCGCCATACAGGTCTATCCATGTAGAAGGTTCACTTTCGTTAGCAACCATATCTGCATCCAGAAGGTGTTCAAAAAAAGCATCAGACAAATGGTAGGACACCTTGTCGCTCACGTGCATTGAACCATACAGGTATGACTTTTTAGCCAGTCCGTTACCCGATACCTCCCATAAAAGGCTTTGGTATTTTTTTTCCTGCGCAAAAGCAATGCAGGTAAATAGTAGTAATAGTAAAGCAGATTTTTTCAAGACAAATAAATTAAGTAGGTAGTGTTATATCAAATATAACGCTTAGTTTTTAAAAAACCTTGTGGGGTTATCCGCTTTTTTTCTTAGGTTCCAGCAGCTTACTCTTTTTTTGGTTCCATGTATTTTCTAATCCACGCATGGCCTGCATAAATAAGAGGGGTAAGGGCAATGGCTATTACAAGCTTAACAAAGTAACCTGTAAATGCCGAAGCGATATAAGTAGGGGTGTCTATCTTACCTGTCATCCAAAAGGCAATACCCAATACAATAAAGCTGTCAAAAAGCTGAGATATTACTGTAGACCCTGTGGTTCGCAGCCAGATCATCTTATTTCCTGTCTTTTCCTTAAAGAAATGAAATACGGTTATGTCTATAAGCTGAGAGACTAAAAAAGCGGTTATACTTCCTACAATAATCCACATGCTTTGCCCGAAAACGGCATTAAACTGTTCGTCGTTGACGGTTGGCAATCCTTTTGCCGAAGGAATCATCAGTGCGAAATAAAGTACTATAAAACAGTAAGCAATAAGGCCTGCGGTAATATAAGATAGTTTTTTTACGCCCTCACGGCCAAAGTATTCATTAATAAGGTCGGTAGTTAAAAATACCACTGGCCACGGCAAGATACCTATACTCATGACATATGGGCCTATGTTAATTAGTTTACCTCCTATAAGCTCTGCAACAACAGCATTGGTTATAAAAATTCCGGCAAGTATAACGTAAATAGTGTCTTTTCTTGATTGAAACATGATAGTAAACGTAAAGGGGATTTTATCAAAAGTAAGATTTTTATGGTAAAGTATGTAATGCTAATTATTATGAGTTGTCTTTTATGATTTTTAGGGGTTGATTTTAAAAATTTGTTAATTTATTGAATTATAGTGTATAAATTATAGGGGTAGTTTGTTATATTTGATTAATTTTTAAAGTTTAGTTGTATGAAAATAGGGGTTCCAAAGGAAATTAAAAATTTCGAGAGCCGTGTAGGAATTACACCGGCAGGCGTTTTTGAACTGGTTAACTGCGGCCATCAGGTATTTGTACAGGAAGGAGCAGGGGAAGGAAGCGGCTTCTCTGATGACGATTATCGTGATACAGGTGCCTTTTTGTTAGCTACTATCGAAGCTGTTTATGCCATGGCAGATATGATAGTGAAAGTTAAAGAACCCGTGGACTATGAATACAGCCTTGTTAAGAAGAACCAGGTTGTATTCACCTATTTTCACTTTGCTTCAAGCAGGGAACTTACCGAAGCCATGATAGAAAGCAAGGCTGTTTGCATAGCTTATGAAACCGTTAGGGATGAAGATGGGTTGCTGCCGTTACTCACCCCAATGAGTGAAGTTGCAGGTAGGATGGCTATACAGCAGGGAGCTAAATACCTTGAAAAACCCATAAAGGGCAGGGGAGTGCTTTTAGGCGGAGTACCCGGTGTACCTCCGGGAAAAGTGCTTGTGTTAGGTGCCGGAGTGGTAGGGGTGCAGGCTGCAAAGATGGCGGCAGGGCTTGGTGCTCATGTTACCATTTTAGATATTAATATGAAGCGTCTTCGTTATGTTAACGATATTATGCCTAACCACGTTGTTACCGAGTTTTCCAGTGTTTACAATATAAAAAGACATATTAAGAATCACGACCTTATAATTGGTGCTGTGCTTATACCTGGTGCTAAAGCTCCTAATTTAATAACACGCGACATGTTAAAGGAAATGCGTCCGGGGACTGTTATGGTAGATGTGGCTGTAGATCAGGGAGGCTGTTTTGAAACTACAGTACCAACAACTCATGAAAATCCTACGTATGTAGTAGACGATATAGTGCATTATTGTGTAACCAATATGCCCGGTGCGGTACCTTATACCTCTACACTGGCATTAACAAATGTAACCTTGCCTTATGTTTTAAAGCTTGCAAATCTGGGATGGGAAAAAGCATGTGAGCTTAACCCTGACCTTGCAGCGGGACTAAGCATTGTAAAAGGGCAGGTTGTGGCTAAAGAGTTATTAGAAGCTTTTGAGTTACCGCTTATTTAGTTTTTTTAAATATAAAATGCTTATATTTAGTGTTTTAAACTTTATATTTAACCATCAAACCGCCAGCCTTATGAAGAAATTATATTTAGTATTTCCGGTTCTTTTAATGCTTTTTACATTTACTAATGATAAGATAGAAGGGCGTAGTGATAATTTAATGGTCAAAACTGAAATTGATGAGTCTGTTATTCCTTTTGACAGGGTAATATTCAGTGTTATGGGTGATGAGCATATGTATAAAACGGAACAACTAACTGCTTTTTATAAAATTGATATGAATACGGCAGCTCCAGAATATATAGACAACTTAAAGAATATGTGGTTTTGTTTGTTGTGTTCTAAAATAGCTAAAGAAGGTAGTATTGAAGAGAAGAAATTTTTTCTGAATGAACAGATTAATCTGTACAGTAATTTGCCAAACTACAACCGATTTTATTATCTGCTTCGCAATTGTTCTTCTTTTATAAGTGATGATGAGATGAAGTCAATAGCAACTGCTTTCTACGATAAGAATAATAAAATTCTTAATGGTACGAATTGGGAGGATGAAAATACTGAAAAGCAATATAAGGAGGATCTTATTATGTCTATAAGAAATCATGGTTTGCTTACATCGCACTATAATCAGTAGTTTTTTAGGTTATTTAAATTGCTTATATTTAGTGTTTTAAGCTTTATTGTTAACTTATAAACTGCCAGCCTTATGAAGAAATTATATTTAGTACTTCCGGTTTTTTTACTTTTTATAACATGTTCTGATGAGAACACAAAAGAAGCTAAAACGGCTGTAAACACTATGAATGTTCGTGTGGTTCATGATGATGACCCGCCAACGGGGCAAGGTGATATTCCACGAAGTAAACTTGTGTACAAATCGTTTGACCATAACAGTTTTACACTTACCGAATTATGCGAACGCTATAAAAGTGATATTGAGGTTACAGCACCCGATTACCATGATAACCTTAAGAATTTTTGGTTTAGTATAATAGGAGACAGAATAATTTCTGAAGGTAGTGATGAGGTGAAAAAATACTTTATTGAAGAACAATTAGGCTTGCAAAATAACCTTATGAATATTGAAAGGTTTTATAAGTTGTTACTGGCTTCTCCGTTAACCGAGGAGGAAGGCCTTGTTGCATCGAATACTTTCTATGAGATTAATGAAGAAGCTATTGCCGGTTTACAGTGGAAAAGTGAAAAAGAGGAAATGGCTAAACGAAGGGAATTGGTTTATACCAAACGTACCTATGAAATATTAATAAGAAGCAGTAAATAAAATTGCTGATATAATATAAAATAAAAATCCCGAATCATATGATTCGGGATTTTATATTGTTTATGTTATGCTTTTTAATTAAGCAAGTGCAACTCTTTTGAAACCTGTTACAGTTAGAGAAGCGTCTACAGACTTAACATAACCGCTTACGCTTAGTTTGTTGTCTTTAATGTAGTCTTGGTTAACAAGAGTGTTATCTTTAAAGAAACGGCCCAGTTTACCTTTAGCGATGTTGTCTAACATAGATTCCGGCTTACCTTCCTGACGTAGTTGATCTTTAGCGATTTCGATTTCTTTCTCGATTACTTCAGCGTCAACACCTTCTTCGTTAAGAGCAATTGGAGCCATAGCAGCAGCCTGCATAGCAACGTTTCTTGCAGCCTCTTCACCACCTTCTACGTTAGCAGAAAGGCTTACTAAAGTAGCGATTCTGTTACCAGCGTGGATGTAAGATCCTACAAATGCACCTTCAAGTCTTTCAAAAGCACCGATCTCGATTTTCTCACCGATTACACCAGTTTGCTCAGTAAGTTTCTCTTCAACAGTGATTCCATTGAAAGGAGCAGCAAGTAATTCTTCTTTAGTGTTATAGTTAAGTGCAAGGTTAGCCATGTCGTTAGCTAGGTTAACGAAAGATTCGTTTTTAGCAACGAAGTCAGTCTCACAGTTAAGAGAGATAACAACACCTGCAGTTTTATCAGCATTAACAACAGCTATTACAGCACCTTCAGAAGACTCTCTGTCAGCTCTGTTAGCAGCAACTTTCTGTCCTTTTTTACGAAGGATTTCAATTGCTTTATCAAAATCTCCTTCAGCCTCAACAAGGGCTTTTTTACAGTCCATCATACCGGCACCTGTAGTTTGCCTTAATTTATTTACGTCAGCAGCAGTAATATTTGCCATTTTGATTTATTTTTAATAGTTAAAATTAAAAGTCGTTATGTTGATAATGGCTACAAAAGTAAACATATACCAGCACAACGACTTTATTGTAATGTTATTTTTATTCTTCAGTAGCAGCTGTTGGAGCTTCTGCTTTAGCAGCAGTTGCTTCCTGCTCATCTTTTTCAGACTTTCTGTCAGAAAGACCTTCAACGATAGCACCAGTAACTAAAGATAAAATTTTGTCGATTGATTTTGAAGCATCATCGTTTGCAGGTATTACATAATCAACCTCTCTTGGGTCAGAGTTTGTATCTACCATTGCGAAAACCGGAATGTTTAATTTTTGCGCTTCTTTTACAGCGATGTGCTCAGCTTTAATATCTACTACAAACAGTGCAGCTGGTAATCTGGTCATGTCGGCAATTGAACCTAAGTTTTTCTCAAGTTTTGCACGTAGACGATCTACCTGTAAACGCTCTTTTTTAGATAGCGTGTTAAATGTACCATCTTTCTTCATTTTATCAATTGAAGCCATTTTCTTAACAGCTTTTCTGATAGTAACGAAGTTAGTTAGCATACCACCCGGCCATCTTTCAGTGATGAACGGCATGTTTGCTGCAGTTGCTTTTTCAGCAACAATATCTTTTGCCTGTTTTTTTGTGGCAACAAATAATACTTTTCTGCCTGATGCTGCGATTTTTTTAAGGGCTTCGTTAGCCTCTTCTATTTTAGCAACAGTTTTATATAGGTTGATAATGTGAATACCATTACGCTCCATATAAATGTAAGGAGCCATGTTTGGATCCCATTTTCTAGTCATGTGTCCAAAGTGAACACCTGCTTCTAGTAAGTCTTTAACTTCTACTTTATTTGCCATTTTTGTAATAGTTTACGTTCTGTTGAGTAAGCAATGGTTAAGTGGCGGTTTTTCCGGCCTTAGCCATTTAGATGCTAAACTAACTCCCTTGCGGGACAACAACACTTTGTTTTAAATTCAATAATAAAAAATGAACTGAATCGAAATAATTTCGACAACAGCATATTAACGTTTAGAGAACTGGAATCTTTTACGTGCTTTTTTCTGACCGAATTTCTTACGCTCAACCATTCTAGGATCCCTTGTTAATAAACCTTCCGGTTTAAGGATGCTTCTGTTTTCAGCGTCAACTTCGCACATTGCTCTTGCGATAGCCATTCTTACAGCTTCTGCCTGTCCTGTTATACCACCTCCGTATACGTTTACTTTTACGTCAAAGTTAGAAGCGTTCTCTGTCATTGCAAGAGGTTGCATTACTTTGTACTGTAAAGTAGCTGTAGGGAAATAAGTTTCTAAGTCTTTTTTGTTAACGGTGATTTTACCGTTACCTTCAGTAACGTAAACACGCGCAACAGCGGTTTTTCTTCTACCGATTTTGTGAATAGTAGCCATTTACTTTAGATCGTTTAAGTTAACGGTTTTAGGTTTTTGAGCGTCATGTTTGTGCTCAGAACCTACATATACATTTAAATTACGGAATAGCTCAGCACCTAATTTGTTTTTAGGTAGCATTCCTTTTACAGCTTTTTCTACTAATACTGCAGGGTTTTTAGCCATTACATTTTTAGCAGTCATGCTTCTTTGACCTCCAGGGTAACCAGTGTGGCGGATATAAGTTTTGTCCTCCAGCTTGTTTCCTGTTAGATTGATTTTTTCTGCATTAATAACAATTACGTTATCTCCACAGTCCACGTGCGGTGTATAATTTGTTTTGTATTTACCTCTAAGAAGCATAGCAACTTTTGAAGCAAAACGGCCCAAATTATGACCTTCAGCGTCAACAATAATCCACTCTTTCTGAGCAGTAGCTTTGTTAGCTGAAACTGTCTTGTAGCTTAATGTGTTCACAATAAATTATTTTAATTAAACATTCCATCCCCAATAAAGGGGATGCAAAAGTACAATTATTTATTAGAAATTCAAATAGATGTAAAAATTATTCTTTTTGAGATAATTTTTTGAAGATGAGAGGGGTAAAGGTATGCTAATTATTTAATTATGGCAGGAATAAAATTACCATTAACTATTTAAGTAAACTTTATATTATAAAGGATGTTTTATTCGTTGTTTTCCTGCCAGTCTCCATAAGTTTCATAAAATTTATCATGAAGCATTTCCTCTGATTCCAGTTCTTCATCTTCACCCATATCCTCAAGCTTAATGCCTGTCCATTCACCTGCAGGGTTTGTTACCCCGTCTATAAGACAGAAAATATCGAACACAACTGAAGCGGCTGTGTCGGCAGTTATTTTTTGCAAAGCACTTTTTAAAACAGAATTATTGTTTATTTTTCTCAGCTCTTCTTTTTCAGCCTCTGTAAGCTCACTACCTGGAGGGTAGGTAATATCTTCTGATAATTCATTACTATAGCTGTTAATACTGTTATGTATTTCGAGCATTAATGAGTTTAGGTTTGAGTCTGAAAGAGGCATGGTTTTAAATTTTTGCTAAAATAGAAAAAATACTAATCCAATGGCCTTAGCGTATTGCTGTACACCAATACAAAAGGACTTTCTTTGTTGGAATTGTCTTTTTGAAGATAGATAAACTTGTGCTTTTTAGCCTGTTTGCTGTCTATCATGATATCTTTTTTAGTAAGGTTTTCAAAAACCTTTACATCTTTTGTATTGTCTATGGTAAGTTTATCAGCATAGCCTGTTTTTACGTTAGATATAAGATAACCGCTAAAAAGTCTTTTATCTTCGGATGTTACCACAATCTTTTCTCCCTTAAAGTTTTTAGTAAAGATAAGCAGTGAGTAATTGTCTTCGGTAGCTTTAGACTCTTCCAGTATTTTTTGTTTTTCCCTGTCTGATACCGAAAGAAAGTCATCCCTGTATTGTATGTTATAATGAGCGCGGGAGCCAGATGTGGTTGTTGAAGATCTTTTTGTGGTAGTCCCTGAACGTGATGCAGTTGTTTTTTTTGATTTGTTGTTACTGCCAAATACATTGTTCACGGTGTCGCATTGTGTAAATAATAGTGCTGTTAAAAGCAAAAGAACGATTTTTTGTATTCTCATTTTCATTTTCATTTCAAATAGGAACGCAAAATTACCGCTCACATTTTATTTTTCACATTTCTTTATGATTTATATAACAAAAAGCCCCCTGCTTGACCAAGAGGCTTTAAGAACTTAACTAAAACTTGCTCAAATTAATCTTTTATCATTTTAAAAGTATTCTTGTTGTTATAAGAATCGCTAACCTTAACAAGGTATAAACCTTTTGCAAGTGTACTGATGTCATAAACATCATAAGCCAGCGATTCGCCAAATGTTTTTACCAATTGCCCTGTAATGCTGTATATTTCAACACTGGTTACATCGGCTGTTAAGGTAAACTGCGTAGTTGCAGGGTTAGGATACAGTACTACTTTTTGAGTTTCAAACTCACTGTTACCCAGTTCTACCTGTTTGTTACCATATATCCTGAATTCTCCGGCAGGAAGGTTTATAACACCGTTTACATCGGTAACCTCAATTTCCTCATTGTTCATTAAGTTATACCATGTACCTGTATAAGGGAAATCAGGATCTATGTTTTGAGCTGTAACATTAAAGTTAGATATAACAACCACATCTTTAAGGTCGGCACTTGTTAGTGCATCGTTCCAGATATGGATTTTTGGAGTAAGCGAATTACCCGATGAAGGAGTTATTTGGTAATCGCCTTCAAAAACATCTTCCTGTTGTTTTAGGTAATTAAGCCTGCTCCATGTATAATATATTTTTTGACGTGTAATGTCGTTAATCCAGTCTTCATCCCATTGTGGTTGCGGCTTAGTGTCCAGCTTGCAGTCGCCATCGGTACCGCCAGGTAGATTTACTGTTCCGTTATTACAGGTAAATATAGAGAGCTCATAACCCAGGTCACCAAAATGCCATATCATTTTTGGCCCCGGTACAGGCAGCAGTACTGCTCCAAGAGCCTGCATTCTTTTAAGCGCAATATTCAGGTCTTTTACATTGTGTGAAGCATTACTGCTGTTACCATACTCAAGGTTTTTAAACATTAATCGTTCTTCGTCGTGGCTTTCGGCATAACCTACAAGTCTTTTGGCGGTAAAGCCACGGCTGTTGCTGCCTACTCTGTTTATGTTAGAGTTATCGGCATAACCCATTGTAAGCTGGTTGTATTGGGCATTAAGAATACCCCACATCATTATACCCTTACCTTCGTCAATTTTGTAGTTAGCCCATTGCTGTTCTTCGGCGTCTGTACCTAAGTGTTCAAATATTGCATAATGGGTAGGATCAAGGCTCCATGAATAATCTACATATTCTTTAAGTACATCAACCCTGTCCTGCTGATAAGCATTGGTACAGGCTTCGTCGTTAGCTGTACAGTTTTGGGTAAAACCTTTTGTAAGGTCCCAACGGAAACCATCTATATGAAATTCTTCAACCCAGTGCTTAACAACCCTTTTTACGTAGTTTTTGGTTCTTGCCTGTTGATGATTAAAATCGTTACCTACATTATAAGAGTGTTTTGCCTCTGTATTAAAATAAGGGTTCTCGGTACTTGGACCTCCCCAGCCGTCTCCGTCAGGGTCATCCATCCACATTCTTACCATTGGGTTACGGCCAAAGGCATGGTTTAGAGCAACGTCAAGTATAACGGCAATACCGTTTTCATGGCAAAGGTCTATAAACTCCTTAAGTTTATCGGCAGGGCCATAAAACTTATCGTTTGCAAGATGAAACGCCGTGTTGTATCCCCAGCTTTCGTTGCCTTCAAACTCCATAACAGGCATAAGCTCTATGGCGTTTACATTTAGGTTTACAAAGTAGTCTATCCTGTCTATAAGATCCTGATAGCTCATATCCGAATCAAAATCCCTAACAAGCACCTCATATATAATAAGGTCTTCGTTTTTAGGCTTTACAAAATCGGTTACCTGCCAGTCATATTCAGCCTGACCGGTTTGAAGTACTGTTACTTCGCGTTCCTGTCCTGCAGGATATGCTGGTAAATTAGGGTATTTAGATACAGGTATGTACGGGTCATCATAAGGAGACAGTACTAAAGTAGAATAAGGATCGGCTGTTTTAACCAAAGCAGGAGAATTGGCAATAGGTGTTTCATCAACCACCCAATACTGATAAGTGTAAACTTCGCCGTCTGTTAATCCTGTAAGTTCCAGCCAGAATTTACCTGAATTCGTGTCCTTTTTCATGGCATAGGCCGATGTAGGCTGCCAGTTATTAAAACTACCCGCTACATATACAAAATCCTTACTTGGAGCATCTAAAACCAATACGGCTTTAGTGGCATCAGTTTCGTTATAAGTAATACCGTCTTCATAATCCTGAGGCATGGCCTCTTCCAAACTGCCCGGATTTACTATTGCCGAGAATGTTTTGCTAATAGAATTAGCACCTTGGGTAACTACAAGTTCGTAGTTTCTGTTTGAGGTAACATTACTGTCGGTATAATTATAAGTACTTACATCTGTAGCAGTATTTATGCTAATACCGTTAGCAAACAATTCGTAATTGGCAGTACCACCTGTGTTAGTGGCTGCTATGTTAAAGTTACTTCCCGAAGTAATAATAGTATTGCTGTTATTTGCAGGAGTGGTAAGCGAAACCTGAAAGTTACCTACCTGTAAAATAATGTCCTGTGATTTTTTATCGCCGTTAGCATCTTTAGCCTTTACTAAAAAGCCAATGGAACCTATTCCTGTCCTGTTATAAAAAGTAGTAGGAACAAAGGTCATTGTATAGGTATCGGTACCTGAGTTGTATGTGAATTTATTAGCTTCGTTTGAGCTTCCCCATGAACCATTGGTAGGGCAGTCCATAGAGTTTTCGTCGTTAAGATCATAAGACCAGCCCCAAAGGTACAGAGCATTGCCTGTAATGCTCCATGTAGCTTCGTTAACGCTTGAACCGTTAATGGTGATGGTGATAGACTCATTTTCATTAAAGGTAGTGGGCGAAACCGAATAGGTAACATTTTGCTGTTGCGTAAAACCTATTGAAGCGGTTAATAAAAGTAATAGTTGAGTAATTTTTTTCATGATGATAAAAAGATAAAAAGGGCTGTTTAACACAGCCCTTTTTTAAAACAATTATATTAAAGTCCTGATACGGAAACAACTCCGTCAAAAGCTACCGAGTATGTTATGGTAGTTGCACCAGCCGCTACGGCAATGTCTCCGGCACCATTATCATAAGCTACCATAGGGTCACTGTTTCCTGTCTGGAAAGCCCATTCGTTGCTGTAAATCGCATCTCCTGCATTCTTACATCTAAATTTCATGTTATCCTGAGTTAGGGTAACATCGATAGAGAAGCTATTGCTATCAAAATCATAGGTCATAGCAGTTTCACCATCCCATCCGCCAGGAGTAGCTGCACCAATAATACCCCAGTTCATTTTAACAGATTTGTAGGTTAGTTCATCAATGTTTACCTGAATATAGTATAGGCCCTGACCATCATTTTCGGCAACTTTGATATCACCGCTTCCTCCAGAATTTTCAAGGTTACCATCCTGAACGCCACCAATAACACCATAGTTTCCGTTATCCCAGCTTCCCTGTTGGCCTATAAATTTAAATCCGTCACCAGGAGCTACTTTAAGATAGGCTTCATATACCTTAGTAATACCGTCACCTATATATCTCATTTCTATTGCAGTAGTGTTATCCCATGCATTAAGTCCATAATAAGCCTGAGGTGCACCTACTAGGTATAAAGGTGGTACTACCGATACATATGGTGTTACGGTAATGGTTGCAACATTACTGTATAAAGGTTCAAACGTATCATTTACACTTGCTTTTACTCTAACCTGATAATCTGCTTGCTCAAAGGCTGTTCCTCCGGCTGCAAGTACAGCATTGTTTAACGATTCTACAGAAACAGATAACTGGTTTTCACCAATTACAGAACCTAAAACTTGTGGAGAGGCAAATTCAGCTCCATCCATGTCGATTTCTAGTGTGTAAGTAATTGCAACATCTTCTCCAAAAGTGGCTGATGACCATACAAAACGTTCTGCCTGCTCAGAGGCCTGCTCAATTGTAAGGACATAACTATTGCCGTCTTCAGGGGCTGCTAATACAGGAGCATCTCCGGGTATAATAACCGGCCTGTCTTCTACATCGTCGTTGCTACATGAAAATGCAAGCACTCCAAATAAAATAAGTAATGATTTTGATATATTTTTCATCTTTAGTAAATGTTAGTTTTATTAATATCCTGTGTTTTGTTGTAATGACGGATTAGCAGTTATTGCTCTTGAAGGTATCGGGAACAGTTTAAGATGTTCTGATATAGGGGAACCATTAATCGCATCGCCTTTCCACTGCCATAGGTAAGAACCACCGGTAAATTTGCCAAAACGTATTAAATCGGTACGTCTGTGGCACTCCCAGTATAGCTCTCTTGCTCTTTCATCAAGAATAAAGTCAAGATTTAAGTTTGCTTCAGTAATTGTAGGAGCATTGGCTCTGTTCCTTAAAACATTTACATAATCTCTTGCTTGTGTTAAAGACCCATGACCCCTAACAGCTAACTCTGCATATATAAGATAAGCGTCTGCAAGTCTAAATAGAGGGAAGTCGGTATCTACGAAATTTAAACCGGGATCAGATCCGTTTTCGCCATTAGATTTTTTATTACTCCACTTAGTAATACCATATCCGTAAATTTCATTAGAGATGTTTGTCAAGTCAAGAGTCTGGCCTTCTGTATGGAATTTAGCCCTGTTATCAGTAGCTCCGGATATATCATCAAATTTATTAACAAACTCTCTTCTTGTTCTTAATCCTTTCCATCCTGTATTAACACCAAAATCACTAGCGTTCATAGAACTCAATATAGCAGCGTGAATTATATAGTAAGTACCTCCACCTGTGGTATATTGGCCATCAAACCTTACAGGGAATATAAATTCGTTTTGTGCACCATTGGTGTCATTGTCAGCCATAAACAGGTAAGAATAAGGAACCTGTGCAATCTGGTAGCTGGAAGCCAATACATCATTTATGGCAGCTGCTGCTTCAGCATATCGGTCTTCGCCTATGTATACTTCAGCATTAAGCAGTACATTAGCTAAAAGCATTTTTGCAGCTACTCTGTCGGCACGGCCATACTCGTTAGTTTGAGAAGCTTTTAAATCGGCATCTATAGCATTAAGTTCGTCTACAATGTAGTCAAATACCTCTTGCTTGCTTTTTTGTTCAGGGAAAAAGAAGCCCACAGGGTCGTTTTCTGTAACAATAGGAATCTTACCAAAAAGGTCTAGTGCATGCCAGTAAGACAATGCTCTAAGAAAGCGGGCTTCAGCTCTGTAAGACTGCATGTCTGCTACAATGGCAGGGTCAACAGGCCTGCTGCTAACTTTCTCGTCTGTAGACTGTCTTAAAAACTCGTTTGCTAAGCTTATCTGGTAAAAAGTTCTTGAATACATTACATAGATAAACTCATTGTTACTGGTCCATGTATGTGTATTCATAGATGGTAAGTTACCATCCTGCCATGCAATTACTGCTTCATCAGAAGGTAGTTCCTGCATAGTAAAAAGAGATCGCAAATAAGGGCTAAAGTCATTTCTTATACCGCCTATATCTTCTCCTCCGTCTCCTTCACCAATACCTGCTCTTGCAAGGCCTCCATATAGTTTTGCCAAAAACATTCTGTAGGCCTGAGGGTTTTCATAATATTTTTCTGCAGTGAAGTCATCATCGTCCTGTGGTACAACATCAAGGTCATCTGTACAGGAAATTCCCATAGATGCTATTAGCAGAAGTAATAGCGCTCTTAAGGTTAATATGTTCGTAAATTTTTTCATAGGTCAATTTTTAAAAGTCTAGGTTTACTCCAAACATGAACATTCTCGCACGAGGATAGATAGTATTGTCAATACCACTGAATATTTCAGGGTCTACACCATCATAATCTGTAATAGTAAGTACGTTTTGAACACCAACGTTTACTCTTAGTTTTGAATTCTGGTAACCCAGTGGGTCCATAATTGTGTATCCCAGTGTAATGTTGTCAAGCTTTATCCATGATGCGTCCTGAATATAATAGTCTGAGAAAAACCTGTTATTACCCTCTTCAAGGAAACCTGTGTTATAAAAGTCAGAATGTATATTACTGATTACATCATTGTATCTTATTCCTGCCTGTAAAACACCAGCGTTAGAAGCTACGTTGTTGTACATATAGTTTCCTACACTTGCTCTCCATGCCATAGAGAAATCAAAGTTTTTGTAGGCCATATTGTTCTGGAAACCAAACGTAAAGTCAGCATATGGTTTTTTGTATCTGTATCGGTCATTTTCATTAATTATACCGTCTTTGTTTCTGTCTACATATACACCTTCTACAGGTTTTCCGTTAACATCATACACTTGTTCGTATACATAAAAAGAAAAAGGGGAATAATCAACAGAATGTACCTGGATAGTATTACCCCCACCACCTTGTATATCTCCGGTAGGTATGTCTACACCATTTGCAAGGTCATTAATTTCACGATCGTTATAGAACATGTTGAAGTTTACATTGCAGTAAAAATCCTGGCTTTGTACTATGTTATAGTCTATCATGAATTCAAAACCTCTTGTTGTAAAGCTACCAAAGTTTCTAAAGCCCTGATTTGTTAGGTTAGCTCCGTCAGGATAAGGAACAGAGGCAAGAAGATCTTCAGATTTTTTTTCAAAGAAGTTTAATGAACCAGTTAGCCTGTTGTTAAAGAAGCCATAATCTAAACCAATAGTCTTGTCTGTAGTTTCTTCCCATTTTAAGCCTGTATTATAACCCTGTGGACGTCCGTATGGAACAAAAATGTTTCCGAACTGATACTGCCCCTGAGTAGATGTTGAAGTGGTGTATCTTGGTATATACTCATAAGCTGCGGCGATGTCCTGCTGTCCTGTAACACCAAGGCCTACTCTCAGCTTAAGATCTGAAATGGTTTTTGAGTCTTTAAGAAATGCTTCTTCACTAATTCTCCAAGCAAAAGCACCGCTGTAAAAATTACCCCATCTGTTTTCTGGTGAAAAACGAGAAGTACCATCTCTTCTGTAATTTAAGGTAAGCAGGTATTTCTTGCTGAAGTCGATATTCATTCTGGCAAAATAACTCTGCAAGTTAATGTCAGGGTTTGTATTAACGTCTGCAATTGAATTAGGGTCATAAATATTACCACTGTTAAATTGTTCTGCTTCAAAAAGCTGGTAAGAATAACCACCGGTAAGGTCTAAGTTGACTTTACCTATTTCTTTAGCATAAACCAGGTAGGCATCCAGTAGTTTGTTTTGTCTGCTGTCAGTAAATGTAGTTAAAGACCCGTAGTTAACAAAGTTTCCGTTGCTATAAGAGCCTGTTGAGTATCCTGCAGGACTCATGTTAGAAAGAGTGTTAGTTCCGCTACCTTCCTGTTTGTCTAATCCAAGGTTTAATACAGCTCTTAAATCTTCAAAAAAGTGAAATTTATAATCAAATTGTACGTTACCATAAATTCTTCTGTTGTCAGTTACATTTCTTCTTTGCTCTAATAAAGAAACGGGGTTCATTTGGGAACCTGTAACAACTCTGTCTCCATCTGCCTCAAGCCATTCAAAATATCCTCCATAATAAGAGTCGGCATCATAAACAGGCTGTGTTGGGTCAAAGCGTAGAGCATTTCCTATTGCACCTTCATCAGCAAAACGATTGTCCTGCCATGTAACATTTGCATTTAAATTAATTTTAAGATGATCGTCAAAGAAAGAAGGGTTTAAAGCAAGTGAAGTTGTTGTTCTTTTAAATTCACCTGTTTTTAAAAGTCCCGGTACATCTGTGTATCCTACAGATAGTCTTACAGGTAACGTCTTAAAAAGGTTTCCTGTAAGGGTAAGGTTACTGTTAACTGACATGGTGTTTTCAAAAATCTCATCTTGCCAGTCAGTGTTAGCATCTCCTAAAAGGGCTACTTGCGTAGGTGTTCCAAACTCATTTACAAGATTCCTGTAATCACTTGAAGAAAGCATGTTTACCTTTTTGGCAAGAGTATTATAAGTTGTCAAGGCGTTAAAAGAAACTTTAAGATCACCTTTGTTTCCTTTTTTAGTAGTAATAATTATTACACCATTTGATGCTCTTGAACCATAAATTGCTGTTGCCGAGGCATCTTTTAAGATAGAGTATGATTCAATATCATTAGGGTTAATTGAAGCAAGAATACTTGTAGAACCTCCTACATTATCATTGCTTATAGGTAGCCCGTCAATAACGATAAGGGGAGAGTTGTTTGCTCCTAATGAGGCACCTCCTCTAATCCTTATGTCTGATCCTGATCCCGGAGCACCATTTGTAGCGATAGTAACACCGGCAACCCTACCATTTATCTGGTTTTCTGCGGTAGCATTAAAGCCTTTATTAAAGGTTTTAGGAGTAATTACTTCAACTGATCCTGTTGCATCTTTCTTTTTAACAGTACCATATCCTACAACCACTACTTCTTCAAGTTGAGTGGTATCCTCCTGTAAGCTAATAGTTAGGGAGGATTGTCCGTTGTATTCAATAACCTGATCGGCATAACCGATAAAGCTGAATACAATGCGTTGCCCGTTGTTAATGTTGGGGAGGGTAAAGTTACCATCAAAATCGGTAGCGGTACCGTTTGTAGTACCCTCAACAATTACGTTTACGCCCGGGAGTGGCTCACCGGTTGCGCCATCACTAACTGTTCCTGTTAAAGTGCTCTGAGCCAGCATGTTTAAAGGGAGCAGTAGTAACAAAAGCAATAACTTTTTATACATTGTTCTCATTACAATTTGTTTGGGTTAATTTTGTGTTTTGTTTTTGCTTATAATTCACTTCGAATGTTAAAATTATGTAAAATCCTGACTCAAAAAAACGTTTTCGTATTTACAACCCACCGAAAACGTTTGCGTGTTGAAAACTTTTCTTAATTTACAATAATTGCGTGAGAATATTGCTACTAATAAAATTTAAGATTACCTTTATTTACGAAATGTTATTTTTTATCGATAAAATGAAAAGAAAAGTCACGCTAAAGCAAATTGCAAGAGAACTGGATGTATCTATTTCAACGGTTTCAAAATCACTAAGAAACAGCCCCGAAATAAGTGAGGATACAAGACAAAAAGTTCAGGCATTTGCCAAACTATATAACTACAAGCCAAACAATATTGCATTAAGCCTTAAGAACAAGAGGACAAAAACGATTGGGATTATCATTCCGGAGATTGTGCATCACTTTTTTGCTACAGTTATTAGTGGTATAGAACAGGTAGCAAATGAAAATGGCTATAACGTAATTGTATGTCTTTCAGACGAGTCGTTTGATAAGGAGGTTATAAATATGGAGATGCTGGCAAATGGCAGTATAGACGGATTTATTATGTCGCTTTCTAAAGAAACCCAGCTTAAAAAGGACTTTCACCATATAGTAGAGGTTATTAACCAGGGTATGCCGGTTGTTATGTTTGACAGGATTACTAACGATGTATTTTGCGATAAAGTAATAATAGACGATCAGATGGCGGCTTATGAGGCTGTGGATTATCTTATAAGCAAGGGCTTTAAAAAGATAGCACTTGTTACTACGGTAGATTATGTTAGCGTTGGTAAACTCCGTACAGAAGGTTACCTTAAAGCACTTAGAGACCATAACATGCCAATAGAGGAAGAAATGATCGTTAAGATAGAGGATATAGAAAACTGCTCGGTTAAGATTGAGCGATTGCTGGATGAGCAAAAGCCCGATGCCATATTTGCGGTTAATGAGCTTTTTGCGGTAACAAGCATTAAGCTTGCAGCAAAAATGGGGGTTAATGTTCCCGAAGACCTTTCGGTTATAGGATTTACCGATGGTATCATTTCGCAGTTCTCTACACCTAGCATAACCACGGTTAGCCAAAACGGAATTAAGATGGGAGGCCGCGCTGCGAAAATGCTGATTGACCGACTTGAAATGGAGGAGGAAGACGAACATTACCGTACCGAAGTAATAGAAACTCACTTGGTAGAGAGAGAATCTACGCCAACGTTGTAGTTTTGTTTAATTAGTTGTAATTCAGTGTTTTGAAAACCGTGTTTTTGAGCCTGCTCTAAAAAAATTAATATTTAAAAGCATAGTATTAGATTAAAAATAATATATATTTGTCACTGATTATCAAAGCTTATACTTCACTTCGCAACAAAAAGTAAGTTTTGATAAGCCACGCGCTTATCGTATTATAAATTTAAATTACGATAATGGAAAAGCGTAGATTAGGTTTTCTGGAAATCTGGAACATGAGTTTCGGATATCTTGGAATCCAAATGGGCTTTGCATTACAAAATGCAAATGCCAGCAGAATCCTTCAGATTTTTGGTGCCGATGTGCACAGCCTTTCCTGGTTTTGGATTATAGCCCCGTTAATGGGACTTATAGTGCAGCCTATAATAGGGCATTACAGCGACAACACCTGGACACGTTTTGGCAGGAGAAAGCCATTCTTTCTTGCGGGGGCATTACTTGCTTCCATAGGATTGGTGTTAATGCCGCAGGCCGATATTTTTATATCGCTTATGCCGGCCTTATGGGTAGGTGCCGGTTTCCTAATGATTATGGATGCTTCCTTCAATATTGCCATGGAGCCTTTTAGGGCACTGGTGGCAGATAACCTTAGGAGCGATCAGCGTACATTAGGTTTCAGTGTACAAACGGCATTAATAGGTTTTGGAGCAGTAATCGGTTCTGTATTACCTTATGTAATAACTAACTGGTTTGGTGTTTCAAATGAAAGGATAGGGGATAGTGTTCCTTTAAATCTTACACTTTCTTTTATTATTGGCGCCGTCGTGTTGGTAATAAGTATACTGGTTACGGTTTTAACGACTAAAGAGTATACGCCCGAAGAAATGGAAGCATTTGAAAAGGCTACAGAACCTGAAGTGGAGGCTATAAAGCCAAAACTAACGGATATCTTTAAGGATTTTGCTAAAATGCCTTTAACAATGCGTCAGCTAAGCTGGGTACAGTTTTTCTCCTGGTTTGGCCTTTTCGGTATGTGGGTATTTACTACTCCGGCCATTGCACAGCATATTTATGGACTTTCCATTAACGATTCATCCAGCAACGAATATCAAAACGCAGGAGACTGGGTAGGTATTCTGTTTGGGGTGTATAATGGTGTATCTGCCGTATTCGCTTTCTGTTTACCTTTTATAGCTGCTAAGTTGGGAAGGAAGCTTACACACTCAATATCACTTTTTATTGGTGGATTAGGTTTGCTTTCAATATACATTATGCCAAATGAAGACTGGGTTGTAGTTTCCATGATTGCTGTTGGTATTGCATGGGCAAGTATACTTTCTATGCCTTATGCCATACTTGCGGGTTCCATTTCACCTAAAAAAATGGGCGTATACATGGGGATATTCAACTTCTTCATTGTTATACCGCAAATTGTAAATGCGCTTATAGGAAGCCCTATTGTAAAATATGTTTACAACGGCAATGCTATTTATGCAATTATGACAAGCGGTGTGAGCTTTATTATCGCAGCCCTTCTTGTGTCGAGGGTTAAAGACGTTGATGACGTTAAATCAAAGGAAATACTATAACAGGAAAGATTAATGAAAACGAAAGCATTTATATTCGACCTTGACGGGGTTATTGTAGATACTGCAAAATACCACTATTTAGCGTGGCAAAAAATCGCTTCTCAGTTAGGAATCGATTTTACACATGAACATAACGAACTGCTTAAAGGTGTAAGTCGTGTGCGTTCCCTTGAAATTATTTTAGGATTAGGAAACATAGAGGCTTCACAGGAAGATAAGGATAAGTGGCTGGTGCAAAAAAATGAAGATTACCTGGGGTATATAACCAACATGAAAGAAGATGAAATTCTGGAAGGGGTTATTACGGTTCTTCGTTTTTTAAAAGCCAACGGCCAGCTTATAGCATTGGGTTCTGCAAGTAAAAATGCGAGGCCAATTTTAGAAAAGGTAAACATACTGCACTATTTTGATGCTATTGTAGATGGTAACGATGTTACCAATGCAAAACCCGATCCTGAAGTTTTTATAAGGGCAGCAAAGCTGTTGGGCAAAACGGCAGAGGAGTCTATCGTTTTTGAAGACTCTGTGGCGGGAATTCAGGCAGCAAATATTGCAGGAATGGTAAGTGTGGGTATTGGGCACAAGGATATTCTTAATGAGGCCCGATACAACTTTAACGATTTCACAGAAATCGACAACAATTTTTTACAAACCTTAGTAAACACATAAAATGAACCAGGATTATATAGTACCGGATAATTGGTCAATTATAGAAGAAGGATTTGATGCGGACAGGGTAAAATCTTCCGAGAGTTTATTTAGTATAGGTAACGGTGCCATGGGGCAGCGTGCCAATTTTGAAGAACATTATTCAGGACATACGTTTCAGGGAAGCTACATTGCAGGCGTTTACTATCCGGACAAAACAAAAGTGGGGTGGTGGAAAAACGGTTATCCCGAGTATTTTGCCAAGGTTTTAAATGCACCAAACTGGATAGGCATTAATGTAGAGGTAAATGGTGAGCAGCTGGACCTAAATACCTGTAAGGAGGTAAAGAATTTCAGGAGGGAACTTAACATGAAGGAGGGCTGGTACAACCGTTCATTTACGGCAGTGCTGCAAAATGGTGTTGAGGTGTCAGTAAATGCAACAAGATTCTTATCGTTGGTTGAAGATGAACTTGGTGTTATAAAATATGAAGTAACTCCGGTTAACCAGTCGGCTCAAATTGTATTTAAACCTTATGTAGATGCAGGGGTAAAAAATGAAGATGCCAACTGGGAAGAGAAGTTTTGGGAGCCTTTGGATTCTCAATATGCAGAGAACAATGCCTTTGTAACGGCGCGTACTTTTAAAACGCATTTTACAGCTGCTACCTATATGCATAACAGCCTATTGCTTAATGGTAACCCAGCAGCTGTAGAGGCAGGAGATACAGTGGCGACTAATGATAAGGTGCAGTTTAGTTATGCACTACAGGTCAATGCAGGAGAAACGGCAGCAATTGTAAAGTTTGGTGGTTATGTGGTATCGCTTAACCATGATGAGACAGCCCTTATTGATGCTGCCAAAACTGTAATTGCTAATGCCATTAGCAAAGGATATGATGCCTTGCTTGAAGAACAGAAACAGGCTTGGGCCGGTATTTGGGAAATGGCAGACATCACTATTGATGGTGATGTAAAGGCACAGCAGGGTATTCGCTTTAATATTTTCCAGCTTAACCAAACCTATTTAGGTAAAGATCCAAGGCTTAATATAGGGCCTAAAGGTTTTACGGGAGAAAAATACGGAGGTAGTACCTACTGGGATACCGAAGCTTACTGTATTCCGTTCTATATGGCTACTAAAGACCAGCAGGTGGCACGTAACCTGTTAACTTATCGTCATAATCAGTTAGGTAAGGCTATAGAAAATGCACAAAAGTTAGGTTTTACTAATGGTGCTGCTCTATATCCTATGGTTACCATGAATGGTGAGGAGTGCCACAACGAGTGGGAAATCACCTTTGAGGAAATTCACCGTAACGGGGCCATTGCTTTCGCGATTTATAATTACTACCGCTTTACCGGAGATTACAGCTACATTCCAGAAAAAGGACTGGAAGTGCTTATTGGTATTGCGCGTTTCTGGCATCAGAGAGCTACGTTCTCAACGTCTAAAAACAAGTATGTTATATTAGGCGTAACAGGTCCTAACGAGTATGAAAACAACGTAAACAATAACTTCTATACCAACTATATTGCACAATGGTGTATTAATTATGCGATAGAGAATATTACTAAGGTAAAAGACGAGTTTGCAGCAGATCATAACCGTATAATGGCACTAACCAATCTTGGAGCCGAAGAGATAAGAGACTGGCAAAAGGTTGCCGATAACATGTATTTCCCTTATTCGGAAGAGCATGGTGTATACCTGCAACAGGACGGTTTCCTGGATAAGGAAATGGTGAGAGTAAGCGACCTAGACCGTTCGCAAAGGCCAATTAACCAAAAATGGTCTTGGGACAGGATTCTTCGTTCGCCATACATCAAACAGGCCGACGTGTTACAGGGCTTCTATTTCTTTGAAGATCATTTTTCAAGGGAAGAGATGGAAAGGCATTTTGATTTCTATGAACCGTTTACAGTACATGAGTCTTCGCTTTCACCATGTGTGCATTCAATACAGGCAGCAGTGCTGGGAAGGATGGAGCAGGCTTACACGTTTTATTTAAGGACGTCACGACTTGACCTTGACGATTATAATAAAGAGGTGAAAGAAGGACTTCATATTACCAGTATGGCAGGTACCTGGATGAGTATTGTAGAAGGTTTTGGCGGTATGCGTGTTAAAAACGGGCAGCTGCATTTTGAACCGAGAATCCCTGAACAGTGGAAAGGATATTCATTCAAGATTAATTTCAGGAACCAGATCGTGAAAATATCGGTACATTCGGGAGAAACACGATTTGATCTTGAAGGCGATAAGGAACTTACCGTATTTGTACACGGAAAAGAAGTAAAAGTAGCCCCTAATAAGGCTGTAACAATATAATTATTATAGACCTGTAATACCTTTTAGGGTATTGCAGGTTTTTTATAAGACCGCATCAAACTAAATACATGAAAAAAATATTTTACCTATTAGTCTTTAGCTGCACTTTTGTCTTTGCTCAGGCAGACAGGGTAGAGCCACCTTTTTGGTGGAGTGGTATGCATAATCCGGAACTGCAGATTATGTTTTACGGAAAGAATATAGCGCAATATCAGCCTGTGTGTAACGGGGTGGTTATTAACAATGTGATAAAGACCGAAAATCCAAACTATGTTTTTGTGACTGTTGACACTAAAGGTGTTCCTGCCGGAGAACTTGTTTTTGACTTTAAGAACAGTAAGAACAAAACAGCTTTCAGCCAGAAATACACACTTAAAAACAGAAGGGAAGGCTCGTCGCAAAGGGATAGTTTTGATTCTTCGGATGTGATTTACCTGTTAATGCCCGATCGTTTTGCAAACGGGAATCCTGATAACGATACCAGTAAAGCCCTAAATGAGAAAGGGGACAGGAGCCAGCCGGGTGGCCGTCATGGCGGAGATATAGAGGGAATAATTAAGAACCTTGATTATCTTGACGAGCTGGGTGCTACAGCGGTATGGAGCACACCACTTTGTGAGGATAACGATAAAGGTTATTCCTATCATGGTTACGGGCAAAGTGATGTGTATAAAATAGATGCAAGGTATGGTACCAATGAAGATTATGTGCGCCTTTCGGCAGAACTGAAAAAGCGTGATATGAAGCTTATCATGGATTATGTTACCAATCACTGGGGGGCTGAACACTGGATGTATAAGGATTTGCCGGCTTACAACTGGATTCATCAGTTTCCGGGGTATTCACAGTCCAATTACAGGATGACAACCCAGTTTGATCCTAATGCCTCTCAAACCGATGCAAGACAGTGTATGGACGGTTGGTTTGTGCCTTCAATGCCCGATTTAGATCAGTCAAATCCTTTAGTGCTTAACTATCTTACCCAAAATGCCATCTGGTGGATTGAGTATGCCGATTTGGATGGTTTCCGTGTAGATACTTATTCTTACAACGATAAGGAAGGCATTGCAAAATGGACAAAAGCCATTACCGATGAGTATCCTAATTTTAATATTGTAGGGGAGGTATGGATGCACGATCAGGCTCAAATGGCCTATTGGCAAAAAGACAGTAAGATTGCGGCTATACAAAGCTATAACTCTTACCTGCCAAGTGTAATGGACTTTACCCTGCACGATGCTATAGGCGGAGTATTTAACGAAGACCAATCCGGCTGGGATGCGGGTATGCAAAGGGTATATGATAATTTCACGAATGACTTTTTATATCCTGATATCAACAACATCATGGTTTTTATGGAAAACCATGATACGGGTCGTTTTAATGAGATCTATAAAGGAGATATCAATAAGTACAAAATGGCACTTACACTTATTGCTACCGTACGCGGTATTCCGCAAATTTACTACGGTAGTGAAATAGGTATGGCAGGAGATAAAGGTAAAGGTGATGCTGATATCCGCAGAGATTTCCCGGGCGGATGGAATGGCGATAGCAATAATGCCTTTGCAAAGTCAGGACGTACTGAGCAGCAGCAACAATTTTTCGATTTTACTTCTAAACTTCTAAACTGGAGAAAAAACAAGGATGTTATCCATAATGGTAAAACCACACACTACCTGCCTGACAATAACGTATATGTATACTTTAGGCATAATACTAAGGAAAGCGTAATGGTAGTTATGAATAACAGTAATGAGTCCAGGGCTTTTGGGACTAAACGTTTTGTAGAAAATATTAAAAACTATACAACAGGAACCGATGTACTAACTGGTAAAAAGGTAAATCTTGCTAACGAAATTAGCATGGAGCCAAAATCGGTTATGGTACTGGAACTAAAATAAACGATATGAAGAAAACAATTCTTTTAGGGATTTTCCTTGCGGCTTTTATAAGCTGTAAAGAAGGGAGCAAACAGGAAGAGGCTAAAGCAGAATCTGCAGCACTTGCTCCGGTAAGTGATGCCATGATGGAGAATAGCGTTATTTATGAGGCTAATATTCGTAACTACTCTCCGGAAGGGACTTTTAATGCATTTACTAAAGATATTCCTGAACTTAAAAAGCTTGGGGTAAAGGTAATTTGGCTTATGCCTATTTATCCTATTTCCATGAAAAACAGGAAAACTACAGACGGGCGTATGGTAGAGGATATAAAAGACCCTGCTGAGCGTGAAAAGTATTTAGGAAGCTATTATGCCATTTCCGATTATACTGCCATAAATCCTGATTTAGGGACGCTGCAGGATTTTCAGAATTTGGTAAACACAGCTCATAACAACGGGATGTATGTAATACTGGACTGGGTAGCTAACCATACGGGTTGGGATCATAAATGGATTACCGAGCACCCTGAGTACTATCATAAAAACGCAAAAGGAGAGGTGACCGATCCGCTTAATCCGGAAACGGGAGAAAGCTGGGGTTGGACAGATGTAGCCCATTTGGATTATACAAGCAAAGCGCTGTATGAGCCGATGAAAAATGAGATGCTGTACTGGGTAAAAGAACAAAATGTTGACGGGTTCCGTTGTGATGTGGCAGATAACGTACCTACCGAGTTTTGGCAATTTACGGTGCCTAAGCTAAACGAGGTTAAGCCTGTATTTATGCTTATGGAATCTAACAAGCCATACCTTTTCAATGGTATTTTTGATATGGGTTACGGTTGGGAAGCACACCACTTAATGAATGATATTGCCCAGGGCAAAAAGACTGTTGCCGACTGGGATGTCCTTATGGAAAAGCAGGCTAAGGAGTATAAAAAGGAAGATATATGGATGAACTTTACTTCCAATCATGATGAAAATTCATGGAACGGTACTGAATATGAAAGAATGGGTGATGCTGCTGAACTTTTTGCTGCATTAACCTATACGATGCCGGGGATGCCGCTTATTTACACGGGTCAGGAATATGATTTTAACCGTCGTCTTAAATTTTTTGAAAAGGACGAGATTACCCATACAAAAGGTAAAATGTTTAAGGTCTATGAAAAGTTAGGTGAGCTTAAAAACAGTAATGAAGCATTAAACGGAGGTAAACAGCCTGCTGCTTATAATAGGATTGCAACCTCAAGGGATAAAAATATTCTTGCTTTCGCAAGGGAAAAAGATGGTGAAAAAGTAGTTTTTGTAGGTAATCTTACTAAGGAACCGCAGAGCTTTACACTTCCTGTAGAAGGTAATTTTACCAATTATATTACGGGAGAGAAAGTGCAGCTGGCTCCGGGTCAGGAACAAAAATTTGGTCCCTGGGAGTATTGGGTACTAACGAAATAATTTTTTCTCATAGATAGTTGTTAGGAGCACAGGCAATTTTGCCTGTGCTTTTTGTATATTTAGAAGTATCTTTACAAAAATATTCAGGTATGGCACAAATCCTTAAAATAGGCCACAGGGGAGCAAAAGCCCATGTGCCTGAAAATACACTGGCTTCTTTTCAAAATGCACTTGATATGGGTGTGGATGGCTTAGAGCTTGATGTACATGTTTGCAGTACGGGCGAACTGGTGGTAATACACGATTTTACGGTAGACAGGACTACAAACGGAACAGGAGAAGTGAACAAAATGACCCTGGCGGAACTGAAAGAACTGAAAGTGGAAGGAGGACATAAAATCCCTACACTGGAAGAAGTGCTGGAACTGGCAGGTAAAAAATGTTTTCTGAATATTGAGTTGAAAGGCCGTCATACCGCCGCTCCTGTTTCAGAGCTTATGGAAAAATATATAGTGGAAAAAGGCTTTTCCTATAATGACTTTATAGTGTCCAGTTTTCAAAGAGAAGAGCTAATGATAATGCATGACAGTAACCCTAACATTCATTTAGGAGTGCTTTCTCAGGCCAGTGTTACCCAGGCATGGGAGTGGGCGCAGGAGTTTTCGGCAAAAGCCATACATCCACATTTTTCCCTGCTTACCGAAAGCAATGTGAAAAAAGCACAACAGGCAGGCTATAAGGTGTATACCTGGACAGTAAATGAACCCGAAGATATAGAACGAATGAAATCGTATAATGTAGACGGAATTATGTCCGACTACCCTGAACGTTTATGAGTAAGAGTTTTGATGTAATTATTGCCGGTGGGGGTGCTGCCGGATTTTTTACAGCTATTAATATAGCAGAAGCTAACCCTAAGCTTAAAATAGCGATACTGGAAAGAGGGAAAGAAGTACTGAGTAAAGTGCGTATTTCCGGAGGCGGGAGGTGTAACGTTACCCACGCCTGTTTTATTCCTAATGACCTTGTTAAGTTTTACCCGAGAGGGGAAAGGGAACTTAAAGGGCCTTTTAACCGTTTTTGCTCGGGAGATACTATTGAGTGGTTTGAAAAACATGGGGTAGAACTTAAGATAGAAGAAGACGGAAGAATGTTTCCCGTTACCGACAGTTCCCAAACCATTATAGACTGCTTTATGGAAGCGACTAAAAAACAGGGAATCCAGGTGCTTACAGGAGAAAGTATTCAAACTATATACAGGGCAGAAGACTACTGGAAAATAGATACCCAAAAAGATACTTTTCTGGCTGCCAAACTGGTAATGACAACCGGCAGCAATCCTAAAATGTGGGATATAATGCAGGAGTCAGGTCATACTATAGTGCCACCTGTTCCGTCGTTGTTTACTTTTAATATAAAAGATCCGCGTATAAAAGACCTTATGGGGTTGTCGGCATTGGCATCGGTTAAGGTAAAAGGAACTAAGTTAAATGCTACCGGCCCGTTGCTTATTACCCACTGGGGTATGAGTGGTCCGGGTATATTAAGGGTGTCAGCTTGGGGTGCCCGTGAACTGTTTGATAAAAACTATCAGTTTACCTTACAGGTTAACTGGCTTAATGATGTTGGCTATGATGAGTGTGAGGAAATCCTTAGAGATTTAAAACAGGATCAGCCTAAAAAAACAGTAGCAAAATACTGTCCGTTCGATTTTCCTAACCGTTTATGGCAAAGCCTGGTTAATGCAGCCGGAGTTTCTCAGGAAGCACGTTGGGCCGATGTTTCTAAAACACAGCTATTGGCACTGGTAGGCCAATTGGTTAATGCAGAATTTAAGGTAAACGGTAAGAGTACCTTTAAAGAAGAGTTTGTAACAGCTGGCGGAATAGAACTTAAGGATGTTAACTTTAAGACTATGGAAAGCAAGATGCAAAAAGATCTTTATTTTGCTGGAGAGATACTTAACATAGATGCAATAACAGGAGGATTTAACTTTCAAAATGCATGGACAGGAGGCTATATTGTGGCACAATCTGTTTTAGAGGATTTCCAGTAATTTAACGCAACCATTATTTATTTGTAGCATCTAATTAAAAACCAATTAATTATAGGCTATGAAAAAATCATTTTTACTATTAGTTTTTGCAGCTTTGCTGATGTCTTGTTCCGATACGGATACAGATCCTGTTAATGGGTCGCCTGAAGGGAATAAAGTATTATTATTAAAAGTAGACCTTTTAACTAATGTATTTGAAGGAGGTAAGGAACTTACTTTTCCTGATAATAGTAACTTCACTATTTCAACGGTCTATCATCCGCCGGGAGATTTTGGCGATATTACCTTAAATTATGATGAGGTAAACATGCCCATTTTTGCAGGAGATATTATATGGATGGGGTTAGGAGAAATAACCTATCCTGAATCTATGGATACTCCGCAGGAATTTGACTTAACACAAAACAGTGTTGAAATGCCTTCGTCATCGCAGTTTGCATTGGTTCCTTATGGAGAGTTTTTTGAGTATCCTGAAGTAATAGATTATGAGGGTATTTGGGACGCTGTAGACAATCTTAGCCTTGTAAAACAATACAGGGTAATTAATCCGCAGGCAAAAGTCAACCTATTTTTATATACACCAAGCGTAGGCATAGGTGATCCGGCTGACTGGGACTGGATAGTGATTTTAAAAAATTAATCTGCGTTTATATATCTTTTTTATGTGAAAAAGCCCCTCATTGAGGGGCTTTTTATAATTATTGTAGTTGTAGTCTTGCTATTGCAAGTTGTTTTAAAGCCGGGTCTTCAAAGTCAATTTCATCTAATGTTTTTAGTATGCTGGTATCAATACGCCTGAAAATGGATTTCCTGACTACATAATATTCGTCTTTATATTTAAAAAAGATTTTCCTTTTATTAATCTCCTGAGACAAATTGAAATTCTCATAAATCCTGAAATCAAGAGTATCAGTAACCACGCGGCTAAGCCCACTATGGCTGCTGATTCTTTCAAATTTAAATGTATTCTCTTCATCCTTTAATTCAAGATAACTCATTTTTTTGTCACCTACATAAATACTATCCTTTTGAAATTTAATGAAGTTGTTCTTTAGAGTAAAATCAGCATCTATTCGCTTACAATCATATAAAACATATCCTTTAAGGGTGCCGGGGTAAGAATATATCTTTACACCGGAAGGTGGTGCTCCCTTGTACATAACTAAAAAATTGAAGAAAGCAGCACTACTCTTTGATTGTGAGAATGATACTATTGGTAAAAAAAGCAATATTATCCAGAACAGGTTTTTCATGGTTGTTAATCTTTTCAAATACAATACAATATCGTTTGGGTTAAACTAACTCAGCAATAAAAATAATTAAAATTTTTAAATGAAAAAGCCCCTACTTGAGGGGCTTTTAATGTAGTTTAATATTGAGATGCCTGTTTGTTTAGTAATTTCTCATCCTTTTGGTGCTGAAAGTATCTTCACTTCCAGCAGGAGGTGTTACATAACCTTTAGTGTATATGGTATATATCTTTCCGGCTGTAAAAACCATATCTACATCAGTGTATAGTGTAGTGTCGTTACTATCAGTATAAGTAATGTTATATGTTCCTGCCGGAATTTCCATAAAATCGGTAGCCTGTTTAAATTCAAGTGCAGTTGCAAGATCATCTGTTTCGGTAGCGATGTTAATAGCCGGGGCATCAGGAGAAAGGTTTATAAAACGAATCCCCGCATGATTTACAGCCGGATATTCCAGAATATCATCATAGGCTACAAGTTCAATTTCATCAAAGTTATTTACTGCAAAAAGGGTAAAAAAGTCTCCCGCAGTTAGTGTTTTATCAAGAGTGGTAAGCTCGTGTCCGTCAGAATCCTGGATGCTGAAAGTGCGGTCGCCCAGATAGAAGTTATAATACCCGGCAGCATTTGTGTATTCAAGCGGATTTTGGTTTATATCATTCTGGTCGGCATAAAAAAATAGTCCGTCAGAATCGGGACTCGCATTGGCAATTATACCCAATGCTATGTTATTGCTTGGATAGTAGTAAGTGTAGTCATCGTCTACATTACATGATCCCAACAGCAGTAATGAGGCTGCAGCCATTATTACTTTAAAAAATCTAACCTTCATAATCTTCAAATTATATTAATCAATCTTTTTATAAGATGAGAATTAAAACGGATGGTTGCGTTTTTTTAACTAACAGGAATATATTTTAACATCTTAGGCTTATCGGTTAAGCCACCATATCGAAGCATTTAATATTGTAGCAAAGCTTACCCAGAGCATATATGGTATAAACAGGTAGGTAGCTGTTTTACTTACTTTGTTAAACTGCGCCATGGTTTCATATATAAAAAGCCACAGTAATATAATGTCAAATAAACCCAGTAGGGGATTTTTAAGTCCGAAAAAAAGATAAGACCACAGCAGGTTAAGTCCCAGTTGTGCAAAAAAGAAAGTCATTCCCCTTTTTACCGATTTCTCATCTATGGCAATTTTATTCCATACAATTCCGGCAGCAATACCCATTATGATATAGAGTGTGGTCCATACGGGTGCAAACAACCAGTTAGGCGGATTAAAGCTTGGTTTTTCAAGTGTAGGATACCAGGTCTGTACACTTTCAACAGTTATTTTACTTCCTAAATATCCAATGGCGAGGCAAAGCAATACCATTCCAATTATCCTGAAAGCTTTTGTCATTGATTGATGTGGTTTGGGGTTTTAACCAAAGTTAATAAAACAAAAATGTAATATTTCTATAAAAAACTATCTTTGTATAAATTTTAAGATATGCTGTCTGAAAAGGATTTTATTCCTAAACAATATACCTCTTTTATGCAAACCGGAAGTTTTGAATGGAGCGCACCCAGTAATATTGCACTTGTAAAGTACTGGGGTAAAAAAGAGAACCAGATTCCTGCCAACCCTTCGGTTAGTTTTACCCTTAACAACTGTAAGACGATAACAAAACTTGGTTTTGAGAAGAAAGAGAACAACGGAAGCTTTTCGTTCGACTTGCTTTTTGAAGGAAAATCCAAGCCGGATTTTCGTCCTAAGATTGAAAAATTCCTGCAAAGAGTGGAAGAGTATCTTCCTTTCTTAAAAGAATATCATTTTACTATTGATACCCAGAACACATTTCCGCACAGTTCGGGTATAGCATCTTCGGCTTCCGGCATGGCGGCTTTGGCTATGAACTTTATGAGTATGGAAAGACTGCTTAATCCTGCTATGGATGATACTTATTTTTACAAGAAGGCTTCATTTTTAGCGCGTTTAGGTTCGGGCAGTGCCTGTAGAAGTGTAAAAGGCAATGTTGTGGTTTGGGGCGAACATAAGGGTTTTGAGGAGAGTTCAAATCTGTATGGAGTGACATTTCCGTATGTAATACATGATAACTTTAAAAACTATCAGGATACCATCCTATTGGTAGATAAGGGAGAGAAACAGGTTTCCAGTACGGTAGGTCATGACCTTATGCATGGTCATCCGTTTGCAAAACAGCGTTTTGAACAGGCACATGATAATCTTAGTAAGATTAAGGAAGCATTAGTAAGTGGCGATCTGGAAAGCTTTATCAGTATTACCGAAAGTGAAGCCCTAACGTTGCACAGTATGATGATGACATCTATGCCTTATTTTATACTGATGAAACCTAATACACTGGAAATCATTAACAGGATATGGAAGTTTAGGAGAGAAACTGCTGTTCCTGTATGCTTTACACTGGATGCAGGTGCTAATGTGCATGTGCTGTATCCTGAAAACGATAAAGTAAAAGTTTTGGAATTTATTAAGAATGAATTAGTTGCCTATTGTCAAAACAGTCAGTACATTTGCGACGAAATTGGTAATGGTGCACAACAGATAGCTTAAGGCAATAATTTAGGAAATCTGCGGTTTTTTAATTACCTTTAATAAAAATATATCCTGATGAAAGGACCTTTATTTTATTCTAAAATACTTCTGTTTGGAGAACATGGCATTAACAAGGGCTCCAAAGGATTAGCTATTCCGTATAACTTTTATAACGGAGGCTTAAGGCTGACTGAGACCGATACCGAGCTTGCAAAAAAATCGAATGAAAAATTAAAAGGCTTTGTTGCTTATCTTGAAAAGATGCAGCAGGAAAATCCTGAACTGGTAACTTTTGATTTTGACAGCTTACATCGTAATGTAGAGGCAGGAATGTATTTTGACTCCAGTATACCGCAGGGTTATGGTATAGGAAGTAGTGGTGCGCTTGTAGCGGCTATTTATGACCAGTATGCCAATAACAAGATTACAGTTCTGGAAAACCTAACACGTGAAAAGCTGATGCAGCTCAAAAAGATTTTCAGTAAAATGGAATCTTATTTTCACGGAACAAGCTCTGGGCTTGACCCGCTTAACAGCTACCTGAGTCTTCCTATACTTATCAATTCTCACGATAATATTGAGGCTACCGGTATACCAATGCAAAACCTTGAAGGTAAGGGGGCAGTGTTTTTACTGGACTCTGGTATCGTTAAGGAAACAGCACCTATGGTGCAAATATTTATGGAGAGCCTTAAGGATAAAGGTTTCCGTAATATGGTGAAAACCCAGTTCCTTAAGTATACAGATGCATGTATTGATAACTTCCTTCACGGGGATGTAAAATCACTTATCAATAACACTAAAGAACTTTCTAAAGTGGTATTCAATAACTTTAAGCCTATGATTCCGGAAGGTTTCCATGAGTTATGGCAAAAAGGGATTGAATCAAACGACTACTATCTTAAGCTTTGCGGTTCGGGAGGCGGAGGTTATATCCTGGGCTTTACCGAAGATATAGATAAGGCTAAAAACGCTTTACAAGGACATAAGGTAGAAGTGGTTTATCAGTTTTAAGATAAAAAAATCTGCTATTTTATTTATAAGTAAACCTTTACGTTTTTATATTTACGTATTGAAGCAATATTTGCTCCTCAAAAAAGTTTAATGTAAAAACCTTTATATACCTATGGCATCAAGGAAAACAAGATTGACACTGATGAAAATTCTCAGCTTGTTTTCCGTGGTGCGAGGCTATAACATTCCTGTTATTGCTTTAGCACAATACCTTTCGGCTATATTTATACTCGCTCCCGAAGAGCGTGCCCTTGATGTTATACTGGATTTAGACCTTTTCCTTATAGTGCTGGCATCAACGCTCTCAATAGCATCGGGATATATTATCAATAATTTTTACGATGCCCAAAAGGATCTTATAAACCGCCCCAACAAATCAATGCTGGACAGGCTTGTAAGTCAGCAAACAAAACTAAAGGTTTATTTTACCCTTAATATACTAGCTACCCTTATAGCTTTTTTAGTTTCATGGAGGGCAGCCTTCTTCTTTGCAGGCTATATATTCCTTATATGGTTCTATTCGCATAAGCTTAAAAAGTATGCTATAATAGGCAACTTAACGGCAGCCTTGCTGGCAGTACTACCTTTCTTCGGTATACTTATGTATTTTAAGAATTTTTATCAGGTAATCTTTGCGCATGCCACATTTCTGTATCTGCTTATACTTACCCGCGAGATTATAAAAGATCTTGAAAATATAAAAGGCGATTTGGTTGCCAATTACAAAACTATACCTGTTTTATATGGAGAAAAAGTAGCTAAAAGCATAATCATGCTGCTTACTTTTTTAACTGTTATTCCCGTATTTCTTTTAATAGAGATATATGATGTAGGCTATATGGATATTTACTTTTATGGCGGAATGATAGTAATTGTATATTTCCTTATTAAATTATGGAAAGCCCATACCCAAAAAGATTATTTACTGCTGCATAATGTACTTAAGTTTCTTATTGTGGCAGGGGTATTTAGTATAGTACTTATAGATCCTGTTGTTTTAGTTCACGGCAGGAAGCTTTTATCGGCTATTTAATCTATCTTTGCAAAAAATAAATCAGATGAATAACAATAACAGGAGAGGCAATACATCCGGTAACGGAGGTAGTGACAGGAAGAGAACGGGCGGCAATACTTCACGTCCCGGCGGAAATAGTAAAAAACCATCATTTGATAAACCGGCATCGGGCGATAAAAAGCCTTACGGTAATAAACCATACGAAAAGAAAACGGCTGCACCAAAACCTAAAACGGTTAAACAGTCAGATGAGCTTAGGCTTAATAAATATATAGCTAATTCAGGCATGTGCTCACGCAGGGATGCCGATCTTTATATCAGTTCAGGAAACGTAAAAGTGAACGGACAGGTTGTGACTGAGATGGGTTACAAGGTAAAGATTACTGATAAGGTTGAGTTTGACGGTGTTAAAATTATTCCTGAGAAAAAAGAATATATACTTTTAAACAAGCCTAAAAACTTTGCTACATCGGGAGATGAAGGTAAAGACATGCGTAATGTTATGGAGCTTGTGCGTATGGCTACCAAAGCCAGTATACAGCCTATAGGCAGGATGGACAGAAATACTACTGGTTTGCTTATATTTACTAACGATACCGATATGGTGCGTAAGTTCAATCAGCCAAACCAAAAGTCGTTCAAGATTTATCAGGTGTCTTTAGATAAAAATCTTAAGTTTGAAGACCTTGAAAAAATAAGTGGAGGTGTTACGCTTGACGGACACAGATTGTTTATAGATGAAATAAGCTATATAGATGATCAGCCAAAAACGGAAATAGGTCTAAAACTAAGAACGCCTAACGTAAAAGTGGTGAGGGCTATTTTTGAAAGCTTTAAGTATGATGTACTTAAAGTGGACAGGGTATCTTTTGCAGGGTTAACCAAAAAGAACCTGCCAAGAGGTAACTGGAGGTTCTTAACAGAACAGGAGGTAATAAACCTTAAGAATATATAACCCCAATCCTGAAGTTTTGCTTCAGGATTTTTTGATAACACAAATGAGTAATAAAGAAGTAGAATTTATAGCTATTAAATGGCTGGAGGCTTTTAATGCCAAAAAGCTGGACAAACTTTTGGAACTGTATGATGATGCTGCAGAGCATTTCAGTCCGAAACTGAAAATAAGGAGACCCGAAACCAATGGACTGGTTACCGGTAAGGCCGCTTTACGTGACTGGTGGCAGGATGCTTTTGACAGGCTTCCTACACTACATTATAAAGTGCGTACACTTACTGCCTGTGTAGATCGCGTTTTTATGGAATACCTTAGGATGGTAGAAGGGGAAGAGGATATGAATGTTGCTGAGGTACTGGAAATAAAAGACGGGAAAATTATGGCCTCAAGGGTATACCACGGCTAATGGAATTATGATAAATAAAAATCCCGCCTAAGGCGGGATTTTTATTTTATAGAGATGTCTCTTCTGTTTGTGGTTTTTGTACCGTTACTTTTTTGCCGTCAAGCCCTCTTTTTCTAAGCAAAGGCTCAATAGAAGGCTCAGCTCCCCTAAACTGTTTGTATAGTATCATTGGATCGGCAGTGCCTCCTCTTTCAAGTATATTGATTCGGAAAGACCTTGCTGTCTGTTCGTCAAATAGAGATGTGCTCTTAAAGGCTTCAAAAGCATCGGTGTCCAGTACGCCCGACCATATATAGCTGTAATATCCTGCTGAATATCCGCCGTTAAAGATATGGTTAAAGTAAGTACTTCTGTAACGAGGGATGATAGCGTTAGGTAACCCCAGTTTTTTCATGGAAGCTTCTTCAAACGGAACCACATTTTGTGTTAGTGGTTCGGTAAGTGTATGATAATCTAGGTCAAGGTAAGAAGCTGCCAGATACTCTACAGTAGCAAATCCTTGGTCAAAAGTTGAAGCTTTTTGCAGTTTTTCAATCAGTTCATCCGGTATTACTTCTCCGGTTTTGTAATGCTTAGCATACATTTTAAGGACTTCCGGTTCAGCAGCCCAGTTCTCCATTATTTGAGATGGTAGCTCAACAAAATCGGTATATACACTGGTGCCTGAAAGGCTTTCATATTTTACGTTAGACAATAACCCGTGTAATGCATGTCCAAATTCATGGAAAAATGTAAGTGTTTCATCAAAGGTAAGTAGGGCAGGGTTATTACCCGTAGGCTTAGAAAAATTACATACTATAGAGATAATTGGTGCTACGCGTTTACTGCCTTCCATTTTTTCCTTACGGTAAGATGTCATCCATGCGCCTCCTTTTTTAGAAGCACGCGGGTAGAAGTCCATATAAAGTATTCCCATAAGCATACCTGCCTCGTCAGTAACTTCCCATGCGGTAACATCCTTATGGTATACCGGCACATTGCTAAGCTGTTTGTATTGCAGGCCATATAGTTTTTTAGTAACTGTAAAAATACCTTCGCGTACATTGTCAAGGCTAAAGTAAGGCTTTAGTTCCTGTTCGTCCAGATCATAGCGCTGTTTTCTTATCTTTTCGGTATAATACCTCCAGTCATAAGGCTGTACGTTATCGTTAATGCCTTCGGCAACCATCATTTTTTTTATGTCGGCTTCTTCCTGTTTTGCTTTTTTAAGTGCAGGCTGCCATATTTCATCCAGCAGTTTATATACATTTTCAGGTGTTTTTGCCATTCTTTCCTCCAGTATATAGGCAGCATGGTTTTTATAGCCTAAAAGCTTAGCTTTTTCCATTCTAAGGTTGGCAAGCTGTACCACATTACTGCGATTGTCAAACTTGTCGCCATTATTACCTCTTCGTTGGTATGCCGTCCATATTTTTTTTCTCAGTTCCCTGTCTTTGGCATATTGTAAAAACGGCATTACACTTGAGTTGTGTAATGTAAATACCCATTTGCCTTTTTTGCCTCTTGCTTCAGCCTCTTCTGCGGCAGCGGTAACAATCTCTTCCGGTAAACCTGCCAGTTGTGCTTTGTTTTCCACAACCAGTTCAAAGTTGTTGTTTTCGGCAAGTACATTGTCACCAAACTTTAAAGAAAGTACAGACAGCTCTTCGTTTATCTTTCTTAAACGATCTTTGTCTTCATTATTAAGGGCAGCACCATTTCTTTTAAAGGCCTTGTATTTGCTTTCAAGGAGTTTAGTTTCTTCTGCCGATAATTTTAATTCTATCTGATTATCCCAAATGGTTTTTACCTTATTGAAAAGTTTTTCATTAAGGTAAATGTTATCATTGTTCTTAGACAGTTCAGGTGCTATTTCCTGGGCAATAGCCTGTAAGGTGTCGTTGGTGTTAGCTGAGTTAAGGTTGTAAAAAAGGGTGGTAATCCTTTTTAGCAGATTACCTGAATTTTCTAAAGCCTCAATTGTATTTGCAAAAGTAGGCTTGGTGCTGTTAAGGGTAATGGCTTCTATTTCATTTTGTTGTAGCTGTATAGCCTCCATTACGGCAGGCTTAAAATGATGGTTTTCTATTTCGTTAAACGGAGGAACCTCATAAGGGGTTTCATATACGGCAAGAAGCGGATTGTTTTCTCCTATGACTTCTGCTTTATTTTCTCTGTGGCAGGACATAAATAGGCAAGTAGTTAAACTTAAAAGAATCAGTGATTTTGAATTCATGAATTACATGTTTTTCTTGAAAGAAGTAAAGTTATTTTAATTTGGGTTAACTGGCAACAAATATTAATAACAAGTTAAACTTTAGAAAAATATTAACAGGAAAGAACTTTGTGTCAGTAAATTACATAACTTTATTAGAGGATGTAAACAGAAAAGGTATGAAAGTGCCTGTTAAAAAAATACTCATTACCGGTTTAAAATGGCTGGGAGGCTTTATAGCCGGTGTACTGCTGTTGCTTTACCTTATTCCACTTGTTTTTCCGGGAACCATAGCACAACAGGTAAAGAACTTTGCAAACAAAAGCCTTGACGGGGAATTGAATTTTACCGATTCTAAATTTTCATTCTTCACACATTTCCCTTCACTTACAGTATCGTTAAATGACTTCTCTTTAAAGGGGTCGGCTCCTTTTAGAAATGATACGCTTTTAAAAGCCGATGAAGTGGCGTTTGGTGTCAACCTTAAGAGGCTCATTTTTGACCGTGAGATTAAGATTGATGAGGTATATGTGTCAGACGCCTTTATAGATGTAATGGTAAATGAAAAAGGAGAAGCCAATTATAATGTATATGTTTCTCAGGAAAAAACACCTGATACCATTGACTCTAATACTTCTTTAAGGTTGGAGCGCGTTGACTTTGAAAATTGCCATATCAGGTATAACGATAAGTCGGCTAAGATATTTACTGAGGCATTCGGCTTTAATTACGTAGGTAAGGGTGATTTAAGTGAAGATGTTTTTGACTTACGAACCGATGCCCTCATAGATTCGCTCGACTTCTTTTATGATGGGATTCCCTATCTGGAAAAGAAAAGGGTGCATGCCGATCTTATAACGCGAATCAATACTAACTCATTATCCTTTGTTTTAGAGAAGAATGAGCTGCGCATAAATCATTTTCCTTTAGAGTTTACAGGTTTTTTTACCATCCTTAAAAACGGATATGACATAGATATTAATGCGATTTCAAAAAAACATAAGTTTAGTGAGCTTTTATCACTTTTACCGCCCGATTATAGTCAGTGGAAAAAAGATACGAAGATAAAAGGGCAAAGCGATTTTCAGTTTGTTTTTAAAGGCAGATATGATGCTGCCCGAAACAAACAGCCCGATTTAGGCTTTAATCTAAAGGTGACGGACGGTTTTATACATTATAAGGAGTCGCCGTTTCCGCTTACCGATTTTGACTTGGATGTAAGTGCGTTAGTACCGTCGCTGGATTTTAGAAAACTCGATTTAAAATTGAGAAAATTAGACTTTAAAGTAGCAAAAGATTTTTTTCATGCCGATGTGGTTTCCAAAAACTTTCCCGATATGGATCTCAAGGCAAATGTAAAGGGTTCGGTAAATCTTCAAACACTTAATAATACTATAGGGATTAATGCTTTTGATATAAAAGGTACCCTTAAGGCAGATATCAAGGCAAGAGGTGTTTTTAATAAGGATAAGGGTCTTTTTCCAAAAACAAGTGGAGGCTTTAGCCTGCAAAACGGGGAGCTTAAAACAAAGTATTACCCTAATCCTATAAAGAATATAAAACTGATTGCCTCAGTACAGAATAACGAAGGTACTTTTGAGGATTTAAAAATTGCCGTTACCCCGGCATCATTTGTTTTTGAGGATAATCCGGTCTATATAAATGCAACGCTTTCCAACTTTAATGATGTGTTGTATGATATACAGGCTAAGGGTGAGCTTGATATTGCGAAGATTTATAAAGTATTTGCGGTAGAAGGTGTTGATATACATGGTTATGCCAAAGCCGACCTTTCTTTGCAGGGCAGGCAAAGCTATGCGGTAAATGGTCAGTATAATAAACTCAATAACAAAGGGACACTTCTATTAAGAGACATTACGGCAACTACCGAGTATTTTCCTAAGGCATTTAACATAAGCGAAGGTAGGTTTACTTTTGAGAACGAAAAGATGTGGTTCAACTCTTTTAGTGCCACTTACGGCAAGTCTGATTTTTCTTTAAACGGTTATCTTTTTAATGCCGTAAATTACTTTTTTGATTCCAGTACAACTATTAAGGGAAGTTTTACCAATAATTCAGGTGTAATAAATGTTGACGAATTTATGGCTTCACAAGTAGTTGCTGGTAAAGATGAGATGGAAAAAATAGTTGTGGAGCAAAGTCCGAAACAATCGGGAGTAGTAACACTGCCTCCAAATCTTGATTTAGAACTCAATGCAAACGCTAAGAGGATAGAGTATACTGATATTGTTTTAAACGATCTTTCAGGAAGGATTGCCATTAATAAGGGTAAACTTGTATTGCAAAACGGTTCTTTTTCTGTTATAGGATGTAAGGTAGGTATTGATGCCGATTATGATGATGAGTCGCTTACCTCGGCCAACTTTAAGCTGCATCTAAAGGCCAAAGACTTTGATGTGAAAAAAGCCTATGAGGAAATCCCGTTGTTTAGGGAACTGGCTTCGTCAGCAGAGAATGCTGAAGGTATTATTTCTGCCGACTATACCATAGAAGGCGATTTGAGTGCTGATATGGCTCCGGTCTACGAGTCCTTAAAAGGTGGTGGTACATTATGGGTGCGCGATGTAAAGGTTTCTGGATACAAACTGTTTAATGTATTAAGTTCAAAAACGGGTAAGGAAGACTTAAGTGATCCGCATCTTGAGGATATAGAAATCAAGTCGACTATAAAGAATAGTATCATAACTATGGAGCCTTTTAAGTTTAAGGTTTCAGGCTTCAGGCCAAAAATAGCAGGAAAAACCAGTTTAAAAGGGGATCTTGATTTGCGAATAAGATTAGGTTTGCCACCGTTAGGCATTATTGGTGTGCCGGTAGTAGTAACGGGTAATCAGGATAATCCTAAAATAAAGATTTTCAGTAAAACGGGAGAGGAGATTCCGGAATCACAATATAATGAAGAACTTAATCAGGTTGTTGATGAAGGCGGCAGGGAAGAGGGAGGAACCGTTCAGCCTCAAGACAATCCGGATGATACAGCTAAACCTGCACAGGAAGTAAAACCGGAAAACGAACAGGAAGATGCTACTGATAATAAATAAAAAAATCCCGGCTTAGCCGGGATTTTTATGATTAAGCGTTTAGTGCTTCTACTTTAATGTCATGATCGTTAAGCATGTCCTTCAGCATATTCTCAATACCACTTTTAAGAGTAAATGTTGATGAAGGGCATCCGCTACAGGCTCCCTGAAGAATAACCTTAACGCGTTTCTCTTTTTCATCATACGAATCAAAAGCAATATTACCACCGTCTCCGGCTACTGCAGGTTTTACATATTCCTCCAGTATATTAATAATGCGTTGTGAGGTAGAGTCAAGAGAATCAAAATAAGCTTCCTGCTGTTTTTCGCTTTGCGGTGCTTTTTGTAATAACGATTCGTCTATTACTGTTTTTCCTTCTTCAATAAATACTTTAATGAACGAACGGATTTCAGCGGTTATCTCATCCCATTCCGTTACCGCATATTTAGTGATGGATACATAATTCTCATCTATAAATACTTCCTTAATAAACGGAAACTTGAAAAGTTCTTTTGCTAATGGCGACGGAAGCGTTTCGTCTATGTTTTTAAACTCGGCAGGTGTTTTAGTAAGTCTCTTGTTAGAGACAAACTTTAATACCGCTGGGTTAGGAGTGCTTTCCACATATACTGTAGAAGGTACTTTCTTTGTAGTTTCAGCTTCTTCTTTTAATATTTCACCGCCTTTATTTACAAAATCTTCAATTTGAGAAGCTACTTCATCCTGTACATCTCCCCATTCAACAATTGAATACTTTTCAACAGCTATAAAGTTACCCGAAATATATACGGTCTTTACAAACGGAAGGAAGAAAAGCTGCTTTGCAAGAGGTGAGCTGGCAGTTTCATCAATGTTTTTGTATTCGTAGTTGCCGTTTTTAGCTATAAAATCGCTGAACTCAAACTTTACGATTGAAGGATTTTGTGTTGGCTGTATATTTATTTTTTCCATGTTTACAGATATTTAGGTTGCAAAGGTACAAACAATTGCTAAAAAAATATTAATTAATGGGTAGGGTAAATTACTTTGTGAATGTTACAGTAAAGCAGGATTATATTTATTTTACGGGATATTAGAGTTAATAATTTTTGAAATTTTCATGAATTTTGTGATTTTTTGAAATTTAACTGCTAATATTTTATTGAATAATTATATTTGATTTTTTAATATTCTAACATTTTTTTAAATGTTTATTAAATTGATTACTAACGGCTCATTAATAAAATTTGCTATATGATTAGATTACTACTAACAGCGTTTTTGTTTTTAACAACAATTACTACGTATGCGCAGTCTGATTTGGTCGTTTTTAGTACTAATCCCACTAATGAATATGAGGGGGGAGAGTTACTAACGTTTACCATTATGGTAACAAATAACGGACCATCTCCGGCATCAAATGTAAATACGTATTATGCTATTCCCCCCGGACTCCTTCCTATTCCAAACGGGATTGTAAGGTTTTGGTGGACTGGAAGTAACGGTACATCAGGTACAAACGTACCGGTTAACAGTACTATTGCATCGCTTGGTGTAAACCAAACGGTGAGTTATACTATTAATATTCAGATACCGGGTACATTTACCGATCCTCTGCCAGATGCAATAGTGACTTACGATACTTTATCGGATATAGAGGTTGTTAATACAAACGGGCAAACTAATTATATCCCGGGTACACAATCTGTATATACAGTAACAGTAACTAATAATGGTCCTGAAAATGCTGCAAACGTTGCAGTTAACAATCCTATTCCTGCGGGAATAACAAACTTCTCATGGACAGGTGATAATGGTTCTTCAGGAACTAACGTTGCACTAAATGATGTTATCGCATCATTACCTGTAGGTACAACGGTAACTTATACGGTTACACTTGATGTTCCTGTAGGTTTTACAAACCCTATTGTAAGTACGGTTACTTATGATGGTGTAAACGATCCTACTCCTACATGCGATCAGTGTACAGATACTGATTATCCTTCTGTAGGGACAGATATCGTAATTGTAAATACTGATGGGCAGGAAGTTTATACTCCGGGCTCACCTTCTGTTTATACGGTAACCGTTTCTAATAACGGTACTGTTGCTGCGGCTAACGTTAATGCATTTTTCACCGTTCCAGCATCTGTTACTAACGTAACATGGACAGGAAGTAACGGTTCTTCAGGAACACAAGCCAACTTAACAAATAATATAGGTACATTAAACGTAGGGCAAACAGTTACCTATACGCTTACTGTAGATGTTCCTGCCGGGTTTACCGGTAATTTTGTTGTTAGTGCTTCGGCAACAACTTCAACTCCTGAAACTGACGGTACATGCGAATTTTGTACCGATACGGATTATGAATCAGCTTCAGCTGACATAGTTGTGGTAAATACAAATAACCAAAATATATATACTGCAGGAACCACTTCTGTTTATACAGTAACTGTAACAAACAATGGTCCTACTGCAGCAACAAACGTTCAGGTCGATAATGCTATTCCTGCCGGAATAACAAACTTCTCATGGGTAGGAGACAACGGTTCATCAGGAATTAATACAGCTTTGTCTGATCTTATCGCCTCACTTCCTGCGGGCGATGTGGTAACCTATACAATTACGCTTGATATTCCTGTAGGATATACGGGCTTACTAACAAGTGAAACTACTGTAACAAGTTCAACTCCGGATCCTGATCCGTCATGTGCTGCTTGTGTAGATACAGATAGTGATACTGCTTCTGCAGATTTAGTAGTGACTAAAACTTTGGCATCAGGAGCTACTTATACGGCAGGAATGGATGCAGTATATACAATTACAATAGAAAACATGGGTCCTACAGAGGCACAAAACGTAGATGTTTCTGACGTTATACCTGCAGGTATAGACCCAACTACTGTAACATGGTATGGAAGCAACGGCACTTCTGGTACAGGTAACCTTACTGACAATGTTGCTTCGATAGCAGTAGGTGAGGTTGTAACTTACCAGTTAGTAATGCCGGTGCCAAGTAACTTTAACCAGACTGCAAATATTGTAAATCAGGTTCAGGTTACAAGTTCAACTCCTGATCCAAACCCGGCTTGTCCTGACTGTATACATACGGCTACTCCAAATCCGTTGGCTAACCTTGTAACGGTTAAATCGAACGGACAGAGCACTTATGTTGCCGGTACTCAAACTATTTATACCATTACGGTAACTAACCCTGGTCCTAGTGATGCATACAATGTAGTAGTGCACGATGCTAAACCTTACCAGATTGTTTTAATGACATGGATAGGTAATGGTGCTTCAGGTAGTGGTACCATGCACAATACCATACCGGTATTGGCAGCAGGGGAATCAATGACTTACGAAGTGAGTATAGAAATTCCGGATGACTATCATCTAACGGTAGGTCCACTACAAAACCAGGTAAGCGTAACCAGCGCAACTCCCGATCCTATCCCAACCTGTACGAGCTGTACAGATACAGATCAGCCATCTTCTAACTTCGTTACTGTTACACAAAATAGATATACAGTTGAAGAACTTGTTAGGGATGTACTTATTGGTGTAGACTGTGTTGGTATAGACAATATCACATGGAGTACGGGAACCAACTTTGGACTTACAGTTAACGGTATTGGATACTTTGAGGGTAACAACTCTAGTTTTGATCTTCAGTCGGGTCTTATCCTTCAATCGGGTAATGCTCTTCAGGCAGGAGGGCCTAATACTAACGTGCCACCTGGTGATGGTACGCTTTCCGGAGGAAACTGGGCTGGTGATGGCCAGTTATTAACGTACATGCAGGGTCTTGGCTTTAATGTGGCTAATTATAATGATGCTACTATTATAGAGTTTGATTTTACCCCAATTTCAGACCATATGAGTTTTGACTTCCTGTTTGCTTCCGAAGAATACGGAACCTTCCAGTGTAGTTTCTCTGATGCATTTGCCTTTTTCCTTAACAATACAACAACAGGCGGTCCGGTTACTAACCTTGCGGTGATTCCGGGAACAACTACTCCTGTAGCAGTAACTTCTATTAGGAATAACTTGTATAATGCAGGATGTCCTTCTGCAAATGAAGCATTTTTTGCCCAGTATAACGGTAATGCTCCTGGTAATGCAGTTGCTCCTATCGACTTTAATGGCCAAACGGTTGTTATGACTGCAGAGTCTGATGTTGAGCCGGGAGATGTTTACCATATCAAACTGGTTATTGCAGACAGGAACGATAACGCTTTAGACTCAGCTGTATTCCTTGAGGCGGGTAGTTTTAATATCGGTCAGCCGGTACTTCCTGAAGATTTGACTATAGCAAATGGTGGTGCTCTTTGTCCTGAAGATTTTTATGTACTTGGTGCTGAAAATACAGAAGGAGCTTCTTTTACCTATCAATGGGAAAAAGATGGAGAACTTATATTGGATGAATTTGGCCAGCCTGTAACTACAGAAACGATTACTGTAGATGAGCCTGGTGTTTATACAATATTGGCATCTTTTGTTTCTAACCCTGATTGCCAGCTTGAAGATTCAATAAGAATTGAATTCCAGCCTAATATAGAATTTAATGATCCGGTAGATCTTACTCAGTGTGGAGATATAACAGCTCCTATGGTTTTTGATCTTACTCAAAATACAGCAACAATAACACAAGGAAATACAGTTTTATATGATCTAATCTACTTCGAGTCTATGGAAGACCTTGAAGAAGGTAATCCTATATTTACTCCTTCTACTTATGAGGCTACTAATGGTCAGGAAATATTTGTAGCTCTTATTCCTTACCTTAACGGCTGTATCATTACACGTAGCTTTACATTAAATATAATTGACTGTGAAGTTCCGCTTCCTGAGCTGGATCCTATTGCAGTATGTGAGCCTTCACCATATGATGGTGAGGAAATGTTTGACCTGACTGTATATGAAGATCAGCTGGTAGAAGGTTTAACAGACCCATTACAATATACAATTACGTATTATGAAAATGAAGCTGATGCTGATGCGGCAGTTCCGGTTCCTGGAACAGAAATTGCTGATCCTACAGCTTATTTAGGAGGACCTGATACTATTATTTATATAAGAGTACAAAATAATACTCTTGCAGAAGCTTATAATACAACTGAGCTGGAGTTAATTGTTAACCCTCAGCCGGAAGTAATATTGCCTGCAGGTCCTTATGAGGCTTGTGTGGATACCGGATATACGCTTCCTGCCCTTGCCTTAGGGTCTTACTTTACAGGTACTCAGGGTACAGGAACTCAAATGAATCCTGGAGATATCGTTTCTACATCACAAACAATATATGTTTATGTAGTAACAGGTACAGCTCCTTATACATGTGATGATGAAGATAGTTTTGATGTAATAATCAATCCGCTTCCAGCTCCACCTGCTCCCATCACTGACTACGTTTTATGTGACCAGACGGACTACATGACCCCAGACGGGATTGAGGAGTTTGATTTAACCACAAAAGATTTGGAGATCACTGGGGGTAACCCGGATTATGCGGTAAGCTACTATGCTACCCCTAATGATGCGGACCAGGCGCTTAATGCGATCGCTAACCCGACGACCTATACCAATACCACACCAAACCTGCAGACGATCTATGTAAGGCTGGAGAATACGGTAACCACGTGTTATGATGTCTTTGATTTTGATCTTGTTGTAACCCCTCTTCCTGCATACGATAGCGCTGCGACGGACTTTTATGAGTGTGAGGAGGTACCGGGCCAGGCCGACTTCGACCTTCACAGCCATGATTCTGCGCTAGCTGCGGGCGTATCATCAGTAACGGTTAGTTACTATAACAGCCAGATAGAGGCGGAAGTGGGCGATCCTGCCACACAGCTTCCGGATATCTATGTAGCCCCTAACGGTGAGGAGATCTGGGCAAGATTACAGAGCAGTGTAACGGGTTGCTGGACAGCAGTACGCATTACCCTTCATGTCAACCCTGCACCTATTGCCCCTGCGCTTACGGCGTTGGAGGAATGTGCCTTTGACAATGACGGTTTTGAGAATTTCGATGTACAGTCGGTAATTGAC
>NZ_JUIW01000010.1 GCF_004151245.1 Flavobacterium beibuense | reverse complement strand
TTACCATAACGGTTAAAGATGCCTATTTTGGTTACATTAAATCCGGTCAAATCAAACTCATCGTTCATACCGTCACCATTTGGAGAGATACCACGTGGGATTGTACAAGCAATACTCTCTACAGTCTGCACAAGGACAGAAGAACAGATATCACCACCAACAGGGGTTACGGTTACCATATAATCACCTATTTCCTCTGCAACAGCTGTAAGACCTGTACCTACCGTAGATCCGTTAGGGCCTGTCCATTCAATAAGAACTGTTTCTTCAGTATAATTATCATCAAGAGAAACCTCAAGGGTATAAATTCCGCCTTCACAACCACCTGTTATACCAAGTACCGGAGTAGGAACAACACTTACCATAAAGCTGCTTTCATCTGTACAGTTTACCGGTGCAGTACCTGATTCCGCATAGATATAAATCATCTGATCTGTTGTTAACTCAGTACCTGCCGCAAGCATATCACCTGAACCAGCAGGACCTGTATAATAATTATTTCCTGCACTTAGAGCTGGTAATACATAACTATCACAAGAAGTAACATCTGTCATAACATCTGCAACCGGCACCGGAGTAACCGTTACAAATACCGACTGTGTTGCCTCACAACCTGAGTTGCTAACCGTAACTTCATAAGTACCTTCTCCAGTAACAGCTACGCTGCTTCCTGTATCAGGTAATGGGTCTCCATTGTAAGTCCATGAGTAGGTAACATCCGGTGATGCAGGGTCGAAGTTATTAGCTACAAGATCGATAGTTACACCTGTAGTACCCTCACAGATATTAAAGTCGCCACCCATATCAAAATCAGGTGTAAGATCCTGAATGATCAGGTTAAAGCTAAGTATACCCACACATCCTGTTGGCGTGTACTCTACCCTTACATATATTGGCTGAGATTCTGCAACGGTATTTTCATACACAGGGCCTATAGGGTTAACATCATTTTGGGCATCAGCCTCAGATTCGTGGTAAGAAATCACAAAATCTGCAACATCGTAACCTTCAATTACACCAGCCTCAATAAGATCTGTATTAGAAGTAAAGTCAAAAGTAGAGAATCCACTTGCATCACAAGCTATAAGGTCTACCGGAGCTCCTACAGTTTCAGGAACCGGAAGATAGAACTCAACACGTTTGTTACCTTCCAGTGAACATGTAGAACCTGTATAAGTAGCAATTACTCTATAATCATTAGTTTCATTAACTACTAAATCTGTTCCTGTTTCACCCGGAATTTCAGTAGCTATACCATCTTCATCAACAGTGTACCATACAAAGTCATAAAATTCTTCGTCTAATCCTGTTGAAATTGTAGATTCTTCCTGATCACATATAGCTGTACCACCTTCAATAGTAAGGTCAGCTCCAATATCTATACCTCCGATATCAAAACTACCACCCGCAAGGAATACGGCAGAGTTAAAGGCCGAATCATTATAATCGGCAATTACAAGCTTGATATGGTACTGGTTACCCGGTATTACATCTCCTGCAGCAGTCATTACAACAGTTTGTCCTATATAGCCAATAGCCGAACCGTAAGGGTTATCCTGGTTGAAAGTATCAAAATACTCAGGATTAACAGAAGCACAACCAGCATTATAAGCCGCATCTCTAATATTTACAACTGATACCGGTACGTTTGTCCCTGGTATAACCGCTAAGTTTACCGGATCTGCTGTATCATCTTCTAAATCTGTAAGGATGAATGCAAATGCATCAGAGAAGTTACACTGGAAAGTACCGTACTCATTTGAAGCAAATAGGAAATCAAACGTTATCTGGTTTGTTAACGGTATGAAATCAAACTCAAGGATTGTAGCATTGTTTAGTGTACCTGTGTTACCACCCTCTGCTATAATTGCAGACAGATCTGCATCACCACCCCAACCGGTACCTACTGTACCTGCGTTGTTATTAGGGTTTGGTCCAGGAGCTTCGTTAATACTACCTGTTGCCAGTATTACACCGTCATTGAACGGGAAGCTTGAATCGTTAAAGTTAAAGTAACCGATACTGCTTGATCCTCCAAAATCAGAACCTGACTGAGAAGTAATGTTAGACACAATAGCACACTCAGATCCGATAAGTACTGTCTCAACAAGCTGCTCTGTAGTAAATGTAGTATCATCTACAAGAATTGAACCTGCAGGAGTACCTACACAAATATCAAAGTTTGATGTTTGTCCCGCTGTTGCAGTCCAAGAGTATACCCTTACTTTATAAGTAGTACCTACTGTTAAGTTTTGGGCTAAACTCTGGTTATTATCACTACAATATACCTGAGTTAATGTACCACACTCATCACCTTCATAAAGTACGTGGTATAAATCTGTTGTACCTCCGTTTATGTTATAAAGTGTAATAAAGTGAGTTGGATTCGTCGCAGTAAATTCAAACCATACGTCATCGTCATCTGTACCTCCACAAGTATTACCTTCCGGTGAAGCGGTAGCTGAGTAGATTGAAGCCGTTACAGATTCAATACATTCTGTACCCGGATTTACCGGAACTACTGTTGCCTCTGCACACTCATCATTTGCAGGTGGCGGTGGAGGTGTACCCACACAAACATCAAAGCTTGAAGTTTGGTTAGCTGTAGAAGTCCATGAATAAACTCTTATTTTATAAGTAGTACCTGCCGTTAAACCTGTTGCCAAACTCTGGTTAGGATCACTACAGTAAAGCTGCGTTAAAGTACCACACTCATCTCCCTGATAAAGTACGTGATATAAATCTGTTGTACCATCAGTAATATTTAATAAAGAGATAATATGTTCCGGCCCTGTTGCCACGAACTCAAACCATACGTCATCGTCATCCGTACCACCACAAGTGTTACCTTCTGCAGAAGCCGTTGCTGAATAAATTGTACCCGGTACTGTCTCAATACAGAACTGAGCAGGGTTAACCGGCACAGGGATAGCTTCAGCACAATCATCATTTGCAGGTGGCGGTGGCGGTGTGCCTACACAAACCTCAAAGCTTGATTGTTGGTTAGATGTTGAAGTCCAAGAGTAAACTCTTATTTTATAAGTAGTACCTGCCGTTAAACCGTTAGCAACACTTTGGTTAGGGTCACTACAGTAAAGCTGCGTTAAAGTACCACACTCATCTCCCTGGTATAGTACGTGATATAAATCTGTTGTACCACCAGTAATATTTATAAGACTGATTAGGTGAGTTGGGCCAGTTGCCACGAACTCAAACCATACGTCGTCATCGTCTGTACCAAAACATGTGTTACCTTCTGCAGATGGTGTAGTCCATGCAATTGAACCAGGTACTGTTTGTGCACATATCTGAGTTGGGTTAACCGGTACCGGAACAGCCTGAGCACACTCGTCGTTTGCAGGTGGCGGTGGTGGTGTACCAACACAAATATCAAATGTAGTAGTTTGACCACCTGTAGCTGTAGAAGAATAAACCCTTACATAATAGGTATTACCTACAGTTAAACCTGTTGCTAAGCTCGAGTTAACCGTAGAACAGTAAACCTGAGTCATAGAACCACAAGAAACACCTTCATATAAAACATGGTAAAGGAACGTAGTACTACCAACCACGTTATTAAGGTTTATAGTATGAACATCGTTTGTTGCAACGAATGAGAACCATACGTCATCGTCGTCTGTACCAAAACATGAGTTTGGCTCCAGTGAACCTGTAGCCCACGCAATTGTACCAGACTCAAAATTAGTACAGCTTAAATCAGTATTTGTTAAAACCTGAATTGCATCAGCACACTCATCATTTGCCGGTGGCGGTGGCGGAGTACCTATACAAATATTAAATGCAGATGTTTGCCCAGAAGTAGATGTCCAGGAGTAAACTCTTACATAATAAGTATTACCTATTGTAAGTCCGCCAACAATACTATTGTTAGGGTCACTACAAACAAGGTTTGTTAATGCACCACAAGAACCTGAATAAACAGCATGGTATAAATCTGTAGTACTACCAGTAATGTTAGTTAAATCGATAGTATGAGTTGTACTTGTAGCCACAAACTGGAACCATACGTCGTCATCGTCTGTACCAAAACATGAGTTAGCTTCAGCAGAACCTGTAGCCCATGCAATTGTACCGGTACCAACGTTACCACAAAGTAAATCAGGATTTGTTAATACTACAGTAGCATTAGCACACTCGTCATTTGCCGGCGGCGGCGGCGGTGTACCAACACAAATATCAAATACTGATGTTTGTCCCGGAGTAGATGTCCATGAATAAACCCTTACATAATAAGTATTACCTATTGTAAGTCCACCCACTAAACTGTTGTTAGGATCACTACAAACAAGGTTTGTTAATGTACCACAAGAACCTGAATATACAGCGTGGAATAAATCTGTTGTACCACCTGTAATATTATTAAGGTTGATTGTGTGAGTAGTAGCAGTTGCAACAAATGAGAACCATACATCGTCATCATCTGTACCACCACAAGAGTTAGCATCAATAGAAGGTGTAGCCCATGCGATTGTACCCTGAGTAAACTGCGTACAGTTTAAGTCCGGGTTAACAGCAACAGCAGTAGCGTTAACACAGTCATCGTTTGCAGGCGGTGGTGGTGGTGTACCAATACAGATATCAAAAACTGATGTTTGATTAGCTGTAGCAGTCCATGAATAAACCCTTACATAATAAGTATTACCTATTGTAAGCCCACCCACAATACTGTTATTAGGGTCACTACAAACAAGGTTTGTTAATGAACCACAAGAACCTGAATATACAGCGTGGAATAAATCTGTTGTACCACCTGTAATATTGTTAAGGTTAATTGTATGATTAGCACTTGTAGCCACAAATGAGAACCATACGTCGTCATCGTCTGTACCTCCACAAGAGTTAGCATCCGGAGAAGCTGTTGCCGAATAGATTGTACCTGTTGCAAACTGAGCACAGTTTAAATCAGGGTTAACAGCAACTGCTGTAGCTGTAGCACACTCATCATTTGCCGGTGGCGGTGGTGGTGTACCTACACAAATATTAAAGTTTGATGTTTGTCCCGCAGTAGCAGTCCATGAATATACTCTAATATAATAGGTCTGACCAACAGTTAAACCATTAGCAGTACTATTGTTAGGGTCGCTACAATATAACTGAGTTAAAGCACCACAGCTTGTACCCGAGTAAACTACGTGATACAGGTCTGTAGTACCATTTGTAATATTGTTTAAATTAATTAAGTGAGTAGTAGCTGTAGCCACAAAAGTAAACCAAACGTCATCGTCATCAGTACCAAAACAAGTATTTGCCTCGGCAGAAGCCGTAGCACCGTTAATACTTCCCGGTGTACTTGAAGTACAAATATTAGTTGGGTTAACCGTTAATGCAATGGCATCGGCACAAGCATCATTTTCAGGTGCAGTACTAAAGTTAAACGGCCCTGCCCAATCACTGGTATTACCTACACCACACACAGATCTAACATAAAATCTGTAAGGAGTCATTGGTAATAAAGGATCAGCCACATAAGAGTTAGTATCCACTATCTCACCAGAACCTGTAGGAACCTCAGTAAGCTGAACAACCTCAACCTCATATTGAGGAGCAGCACCTGTCCAGGTTAAAGTAGCAGTTGTATCTGTAACTCCTGAAACACCTAAGTTAGTAGGAGGTAAACACTGCTGAACAATACCCACGTCATCAATTAACCAACGATCCTGGAAGTCACCCTCCATGATGAAAGCCACGTGGTAGTTTTGTCCTGCAGTACCCGGAAGGTTAAGCACAATCTCATTATATTCTGTTTGAGACGGGTTAATTAAAGCTTCAGTATAAGTCTGCACTGTCGTGTAAGACGCAAGATCAGATAAATCAGCACCTTCAGGAGCTATCATAATTCTGTAAATAGTTCCCTGGTTACCAGGAAGGGTCAGTCTTGACCAAAAACGTAACTGCCCGTTAACAGGCATCTCAAATAGTGGCGTTACCAACCAGTCTTTTGCAGGATCACCTGTATCCGGCACGTTTTCACGATCAATAAAAGCAGCATAATCTCCAGTATGTGGAGGATAAGTGTCATTTGCAGCAATAATTGTCTGCTTCCATTGCTGTAAATTTCCTATACCATTATTGTAACTTGTCCACCCCGTAGGAGGGAAAGTTGCGCCTTCAAAGCCTTCCGGCGGATCTATACCCAGATCCTGCGCAAAAGTGCACAACGACAATAATGACATGAAAAATAATAGAGTAATTTTTTTCATAGATTAATATTTAGTAGTTTATGTTTAAGTTACCGAAAATAGAAAAAAAAAGACAATTTAACACATCAGAGGGTACCGATTATTTAAGTTTTAACTAAAAAAAACAAATTTTACGCAATTTGTTATGAATTTAAAAATATATCAATAACATAACGTTATGTCATAATTTTAAAATACTCTTTATATCTTTGGCATAAACATTAAGATTTTTCATGTCTGACAGACTCAAAATATACTTCGCTTCCGACCAACATTTAGGAGCTCCAACTGCCCAAGCCAGTTTCCCCAGAGAGAAAAAATTTGTTGCCTGGCTGGATGAAATTAAACATGACGCCGATATTATATTCCTTTTAGGAGACCTCTTCGATTTTTGGTTTGAGTATAAAACCGTTGTACCTAAAGGGTTTGTACGCGTTTTAGGCAAACTAGCCGAAATTCGTGATTCGGGTACTCCTATATATTTTTTTACGGGAAATCATGACCTTTGGATGTGCGATTATTTTGAAAAGGAACTTAATATTCCGGTATACCACAAACCGAAAGAATTTACCTTTAACAACAAGACCTTTCTTATAGGTCACGGAGATGGCTTAGGTCCCGGAGACAAAGGCTATAAGCGTATGAAAAAGGTTTTTACCAATCCTTTCTCAAAATGGCTTTTCAGATGGCTGCATCCTGATCTAGGGGTACGATTGGCACAATATCTTTCGGTAAAAAACAAACTTATTTCCGGTGATGCCGATGTGAGATTTTTAGGAGAAGAAAATGAATGGCTGGTACTTTATTCCAAAAGGAAACTGGAGAAAAAACATTATGATTTTTTTGTTTTTGGCCACAGGCATTTACCTATGACCATAGACCTTGGCAAAAACTCCACTTACATTAACCTTGGAGACTGGATAGGTTACTTTACCTATGGTATTTTTGACGGGGAAAAATTTGAACTGAAAGAATATAAAAATTAATTACGGCAAACGTTATTTATATATTCATTAAGGCTGATAGTAAATAAAGTACCCTCCAGCAGGTCTTTTATATCCGTAAGCTCCTGAGAAGACACTGCTAAATCAATTTCTTTTACAGGCGTTTTTAATAAAACCTTATGGCATTTGTTCCTGAAACCGCAGCCATTACAATTGGCATTATCAACCATATCGCTAACAATTCCGGCAAACTGTTTTACCTCATCATGCGTAAAGTAAAAACCGGTTTCCTTAAAGATTATCTGTACCCTGTCTTTTAATACAACATCATTTTTTCGCCAGTAAAACGAAACACCAAAGTCGTTAAAATATATTTGCTTAATCTCTTTCATTGCTATGGTTTTAAACAAAAATATAAATTATTTAAAACCGTTCTAAATAAAATAGCTGTTTTTAGGAAAAAGTTATTAACGGTTATTCTTCACAACGAATATCCCTTAATCGTAACTGAAGCGTAACATTACCGTTCCATTCGTTTTCCTCAACAGAGTAAACGGCATCAAAAAGCTCATCGCCACAGGCAATATTCATTTTTGAAGCCAGTCCGAAACCAATTGCACCAAATCCCTCGCCTTCCCCCTGCTTTACAAACAGTCTCAAATGCGTTTCATCAGCCCCTATAGGCTTACCATAACCGGTATCCCTTAATCCGCGTGAAAGGAAAACCGGAGTCATATTACCCGGACCAAAAGGCTCAAACTGTTTAAGAATCCTGAAAAATTTAGGTGTAATATCCATAAAATCAATTTCGGCATCTACCGAGACCTCCGGAATTAAAAGCTCGGGAGCAATGGTAGCCGAAACCACTTCCTCAAACTTTTGCTTAAAACCTGCAAACTGTTCTTCTTTAAGTGTTAGTCCTGCAGCATACATATGCCCGCCAAACTGTTCGAGATAATCGGCACAGGCTTCCAGTGCATTGTAAATATCAAAATCCTTTACAGAACGTGCCGAAGCAGCCAATTTTTCACCGCTCTTAGTAAAAACCAGTGTTGGCCTGTAATAGGTTTCTATAAGACGGGATGCTACAATGCCTATAACTCCTTTATGCCAGTTCTCATCATATACAACAGTAGAAAAACGTTCCTGTTCGTTGTTCGTTTCTATCTGCATAAGTGCTTCAACCGTAATTTGCTTATCCAAATCCTTACGATCGGTATTAAGGCCTTCAATCTGCGAAGCAAATTCTTCTGCCTGCTCCAAATTGAATTCGGTAAGCAGTTCAACCGCTTTGTTACCATGATAAATACGGCCTGCGGCATTAATACGTGGCGCTATAATAAACACCACATCACTTATGGTTAACTTTTGCTTTTTTACGTTTTGAATAAGCGCCTGTATGCCCGGCCTTGGAAAAGTATTAATGATATCGAGACCAAAGGTGGCAAGTACACGGTTCTCTCCTGTTATGGGTACAATATCGGCAGCTATAGCAGTAGCCACAAGGTCAAGATAAGGAACAAGATCAGTAATCGTTTGTCCTCTCCTCTCTGCCAGTGCCTGAACCAGCTTAAACCCTACTCCGCAACCGCAAAGCTCATCATACGGATAATTACAGTCTGCACGCTTCGGATCTAAAACGGCTACAGCGTCCGGTAATTCATCACCGGGGCGGTGGTGGTCACAAATAATAAAATCTATCCCTTTAGATTTGGCGTACTCGACCTTATCTATTGATTTTATCCCGCAGTCCAAAGCAATAATAAGGGTCATACCATTATCATCAGCAAAATCAATTCCGGCATCCGAAACTCCGTAACCTTCCTTATACCTGTCGGGAATATAGGTCGCCACATTAGGATAGAATGACCTTAAATACGATGAAACCAACGACACAGCCGTAGTACCGTCTACATCATAATCTCCAAAAACCATAATGTTTTCACCCTCTGCAACAGCTTTTTCAATACGCATAACCGCCTTATCCATATCTTTCATAAGATACGGATCATGCAAATCACTTAAATCCGGACGAAAAAATGTTTTTGCCTCCTCAAAAGTTTCAATACCACGTTGCACCAGTAATGAGGCCACAACCTCATCAATTTGAAGTACCTGCATTAAATGTTTTACTTTTTGAGAATCGGGTTTAGATTTGAGGGTCCAGCGCATGTAGAAAATTTATTCTTCAAATGTAATTAAAGAGAAACGCATAGACAACTAATAGGTAATTTAGTATTACTTTTTGGGATAATTACCAATACATACTACTAATGGAAAATTAATTTTCCGATTTTTCCTTCTTACCCTTCTTTACCTCAGGTTTACCACCTACAATAACCACTATTTCGCCTTTTGGCTCTTTTTTTGTAAAATGCTCCAGTACTTCAGTTGCTGTACCACGCACCGTTTCCTCGTGCAGCTTACTCAACTCACGTGAAACCGATACCGGCCTCTCCTCCCCAAAATACTGTACAAACTCACCAAGGGTTTTAACCAGCTTGTGTGGCGACACATAAAATATCATGGTACGGGTTTCTTCGGCTAGGGCTAAAAAGCGGGTTTGCCTCCCCTTTTTATCTGGCAGGAAACCTTCAAAAACAAACTTGTCGTTTGGCAATCCGCTGTTTACCAGTGCAGGCACAAAAGCCGTAGCTCCCGGCAGGCATTCTACAGGTATATTGTTTTCCACACAGGCACGTGTAAGCAAAAATCCTGGATCGGAAATAGCAGGTGTACCCGCATCCGAGATAAGGGCAATGGTCTCCCCCATTTGCAGTCGCTTTACAATATTCTCAACGGTTTTGTGCTCGTTGTGCATGTGGTGGCTCTGCATGTGGGTGGCAATTTCAAAATGCTTCATCAGCTTACCGCTGGTACGGGTGTCTTCCGCCAGTATCAGGTCGGCTTCCTTAAGCACTTTAATTGCCCTGAAAGTCATATCCTCCAGGTTGCCTATCGGCGTGGGTACTATGTATAGTTTAGACATTAATCAAATCTTTTTTCAACCAGTTGGAAGAAACGCTCTTCATACTCCTCTTTCCCTTCCCAGTTGTTATAATCAGGCTTGATAAGATCGTTTATAAACGTTTTGGCCTCATCATAGGTATTGATAGTATTAAGCTGCGAAACCACACGGTTAAGATCATCGGCACTGCCGCCAAAAAGATGTTTCTCAAAAGCAATACGGTCGTTTAACCCTAATGTAATGGTTTTGGCAAACGTATCGTTTAGCGACCTTGATGATGCAGGTGCCCAGCTGTCTTCTTTTTTAGGCTCTTCCGCTTTTGGCTCTTCTTTTACAGGTTCAAACACAGGCTCGCTAGGAGTTTCTGCTACAGGTTCCTCTTTTGGTTCTTCCTGTTTTGGAGCTTCAAAGTCTGATTTCTTTACAAATTCAGGCTCTACATAATCATGAAAATCGTCTATCCCGATTTCCTTTTTAGGCTCTTCTTTAGGTTCTTCAGGAGCAGCTTTTCTTTCAAAAGCAAACTCAAAACCAACATCCGATTTCTCTACCTCAACATCTTCTTCCGGTTCAAGGGTAATCATCTCGGCATCGGCAGCCTGTTCTTCCTCCTCCTCGGTACTGTCCTGTTCTTTTTCGTATACCGCCTCAACAGATTCTTCCATCGCCTCAAGTTCCTCTTCGGTTTTTTCAAGCTCAATCTGATGTTCCGGCTCAGGGGTTTCTTCTTTAGCTTCCTCCTGTACCTCTTCTTTTACTTCAGCAATCTCCTCTATACTTTCGGCAACAGCCTCTTTTTCGGTCTCACCCAGTTCTTCTTTAGGCTCTCCGGCATCAGCAGGGGCTTCCTTAACGGCTTCCGGTTTGTCCGCTTCTTCTTTTACTCCGTAAATATCTTCCAGCTTCTCCTCTGCAGAAGCATAGCCAATGGTAGGCTTTACATCATGAAAATTCTCCTCTACAAATTTAAGCACCGACAGTTTTTCATACAGCTTAAGCGTTTCCTGCTGCAGCTGCTCTATCTCTGCCTTATTCTTAAGCTTCAGTATCCTGTGTGCAATGCTTATCAATTCTGCTTCTAATTTTTTCTTCATAACTTTTGGAACAATAAAGAGTGGCGCAATACTTTTTTAATAAATTTGTTTAAATACAAAGTAACATAAAACATTTCTGTTTTACAGCCTGAAAAATACAAAATGTTTCTCGAAAATACAGTAAATCATAAAGAACAATTTGGGTGGATTGAAGTCATCTGCGGCTCGATGTTTTCGGGTAAAACCGAAGAACTTATACGCCGTTTAAAAAGGGCAAAGTTTGCCCGGCAACGTGTAGAGATTTTTAAACCCACTATAGACACCCGCTACAATGATGACATGGTAGTGTCGCACGACGCAAACGAAATACGCTCCACTCCAGTAGAATCGGCCTCCATACTGCGCCTGTTAGCACAGGGGTGTGATGTGGTAGGCATAGACGAAGCCCAGTTTTTTGATGATGAGATCGTATCGGTTTGCAACGACCTTGCCAACAACGGCATAAGGGTTATTGTAGCCGGACTTGACATGGATTTTAAAGGCAATCCTTTTGGCCCCATGCCCGCACTTATGGCAACAGCCGAATATGTCACTAAAGTTCATGCGGTTTGCACCCGAACCGGAAACCTGGCCAATTACAGTTTCCGTAAGGCACAAAACGACAAACTGGTACTACTTGGCGAAACCGAAGAATATGAACCCCTTAGCAGGGCAGCTTTTTTCAGGGCAATGAAAGAGCAGGCAAAAGAATCTAAAAAGGAAGACAAAGAAGGCCTTTTGTAAAGAAACTAAAATACACTACCCTTGAGCATAAAAACACAGGATATCATTAAGGCTGTAAACCCTCGTTTTGAAGGCATACAGCCCGATATGGAAATTGACAATGTTTCTATAGACAGCCGTTCGCTGCAAAACAATGCCGGTACGCTGTTTTTTGCCCTGCCGGGACAAAACCGCGACGGACATTACTATATACCTGAACTTATCGCTAAAGGGGTACTTAATTTTGTTGTTACCCATATACCTGCCGACAGTAAAGGAAAAGCCAACTTTTTTGTAGTGGAAGACACCCTGAAAGCACTTCAGGATTTTGCGGTTTACTACCGAAATCTTTTCAGTTTTCCGGTTATTGGGGTAACGGGCAGTAACGGCAAAACCATAGTGAAGGAATGGCTTAACTACCTTTTAAGCCCCGATTATAATATTATCCGAAGCCCTAAAAGCTACAACTCTCAGGTGGGTGTACCGCTTTCGGTTATCGGTATTAACGAAAAGCACAACCTGGGTATTTTTGAGGCAGGGATTTCCACTTCGGGAGAAATGGAAAAACTGGCAGCCATAATAAAACCCGGCATAGGAATACTTACCCATATAGGCACTGCACATGATGAAGGCTTTACCGACAGGCAGCAGAAAATACAGGAGAAGCTAAAACTGTTTAATGATTCAGATATTGTTATCCTTAAAAAGGACGATGCCGTTTTACAGGAACTGAACGGCAAAAAAACTTTTACCTGGAGCTTTAATAATGATGCCGATGTAAACCTTAACAGGCAGTCAACCCAAGAGGGGACATTGCTTTCCTTAAAATACAATGGCGACAGTTTTGAAGTTGTAATTCCGTTTTTTGATGAGGTATTTGTAGAAAATGCCATAACCTGCCTTATGCTGCTTTTGCATTTGGGCTATAACCATGAAGCCATAAGGGAGCGCCTTGCCGGACTGTATCCCGTAGAAATGCGATTACAGGTAAAAAGCGGCATTAACGACTGCACCATTATAGACGACAGTTACAGTTCTGACTACCAATCCCTAAAAATAGCCCTTGACTTTTTAGAACAGCACAAAACCCATAAAAAGAAAACTATTATCCTTTCGGATGTTTTCCAGAGCGGATTTGCCGTAGAGGAACTCTACGCTAAAGTAAGCCGACTCTTGGCTGCTAATAATATTAGCAGGGTAATAGGCATAGGTGAAACGATAAGCAAAAGACTTTCGGATTTTCCGAATTTTATAAGCTACAAAACCACTCAGGAGTTTTTAGCACAATACAATGCTAACAGTTTTAGCAACGAGACCATTTTGGTTAAGGGAGCAAGGAGTTTCCGTTTTGAGGAAATCGTTGTACTGCTTGAGGAGAAGACCCACGAAACGGTCCTTGAGATAAACCTCAACGCCATAGTCCACAACCTCAATTTTTACCGTGCAAAACTAAAGCCCGAAACCAAAATCATGGTTATGGTAAAGGCTTTTGGTTACGGCAGCGGCAGCTATGAAATTGCCAAACTGCTTTCACATCATAAAGTGGATTATCTGGGTGTGGCTTTTGCCGACGAAGGTATTGCCCTTCGTAATGCGGGTATAAGTACCCCCATTATAGTAATGAACCCTGAGGCAAGCGCCTTTAATGCTATGATTGCCTACAACCTGGAACCCGAAGTCTATTCGGCAAGGGAGCTTAGGGCATTTATAGCTATTGCACAGCAAAAAAACCTATCGGACTACCCTATCCATATAAAACTGGATACCGGCATGCACCGTTTGGGGTTTGAGGCCCATCAGCTGGATGAACTCATCGACCTGCTTAAAAACAACAACTTCGTTTCGGTTAAGAGTATTTTCTCCCACCTGTCGTCAAGTGATGTTCCGCAGTACAGGGATTTCACATTGGAACAGATTGAAAAATTCAGTAATCGTTCTCAAAAGATAATCGACGCTTTAGGTATCAACCCTATTCGCCATATACTAAACACATCAGGCATTTATAATTTCCCGGAACATCAGTTTAACATGGTCCGCTTGGGTATAGGGCTTTATGGCGTAGGCAATGACGCCGAAGAATTAAAAGCACTGGAAAACGTAGGCACGCTTAAAACGGTTATCCTTCAGATAAAGGATATCGAACCGGGAGAAAGCGTAGGATACAGCCGCAGGTTTATGGCCGACAAAAAAATACGCACCGCTACCCTGCCTATAGGATATGCCGATGGCATACCTCGAAGTTGGGGTAACGAAAAAGGCTATGTAATGATAAAAGGCCAAAAAGCGGTTATTACCGGAACCATTTCTATGGATATGATGATGGTAGATGTTACCCATATAGACTGTAAAGAAGGTGACAGGGCCATAATTTTTGGCACCGCGCCAACAGTTGTGGAAATGGCAAACGCACTGGGAACCATCCCCTATGAGATTTTAACAAGCATTTCCCAACGGGTAAAACGTGTTTTTTATAAGGAATAATCCAAGTTTTTTGTAAATTAGCTTTAGCTGAACAATCAATTTAATTAACCAAAATTTTAGCCTATGGGATTTTTTAAGGATTTTAAGGCCTTTTTGATGAAAGGTGATATTGTAAATCTGGCAACAGCCGTTATTATTGGTGGTGCCTTTGGTAACATCGTAAAATCTTTTACAAACGACATTTTAATGCCGCCTATAGGCATGCTTCTTAATGGTGTTGATTTTAAAGACCTGAAGCTTACCCTTAAGGAAGGTGTACCAGAAACAGTTGTAGACGGTGTAACCCAGCCTGCAATAGATGCCGTTACCATTAACTACGGTAACTTTGTACAGATAACCCTTGACTTTGTAATTGTTGGTTTCTGTATTTTCATTGCACTTAAAATGTATGAAAGAACTAAGAAGAAACAAGCCGAGACTCCGGCAGCACCTCCTGCACCAACTACAGAGGAGCAATTGCTTATGGAAATACGCGACATTCTTAAAACTAAACAGTAGAGTTACAGAAGTTTCCGCTACATTGCATATTCTTATATTTCTAACAAAACCGTCTGAAAAAGACGGTTTTTCTTTGTTATATTTTTTCGTTTCGAAACAAATTTATAACTAATTTTGCCGCAAAATTTATATAATTTAATAATTCAATACTATGAAAGTTGCTGTTGTAGGCGCTACCGGTATGGTAGGCGAAGTAATGCGAAAAGTACTTGCGGAAAGAAATTTTCCGATAACCGAATTAATCCCTGTTGCTTCAGAGAAATCTGTAGGTAAGGAAATCGATTTTAACGGTAAGAAGTACAAGGTTGTGAGTCTTGAAACGGCAGTTGCCATGAAGCCTCAAATTGCATTATTTTCTGCAGGAGGCGATACTTCAAAAGAGTGGGCTCCTAAGTTTGCCGAAGCAGGAACAACCGTAATTGATAACTCAAGCGCGTGGAGAATGGACCCGACAAAAAAACTTGTGGTTCCGGAAATCAACGCCTCTGAGCTTACTAAAGAAGACAAGATCATTGCTAACCCTAACTGCTCTACCATACAAATGGTACTGGCACTTAACCCGCTGCATAAAAAGTACAACATTGAGCGCGTGGTGGTATCTACCTACCAGTCGGTTACCGGCACAGGCGTTAAGGCTGTACAGCAGTTAGAGAACGAATATTCAGGCGTACAGGGCGAAATGGCTTACAAATACCCTATTCACCGTAATGCTATCCCTCAGATAGACGTGTTTGAAGATAACGGCTACACTAAGGAGGAAATGAAAATGACCCGCGAAACCAAAAAGATTATGGGTGACGACTCGATAAGGGTAACGGCTACTACAGTGCGTATACCAACCGTGGGCGGACACAGTGAAGCGGTAAACATTGAGTTCAGTAATGATTTTGACCTTAACGAGGTTCGTAGTATACTACACAACACGCCGGGTATTACAGTACAGGACAATACCGATACTTTTACATATCCAATGCCGCTTTATGCAGAAGGCAAGGATGATGTTTTTGTAGGGCGTATACGCCGTGACGAAAGCCAGCCAAACACACTTAACATGTGGATTGTGGCAGATAACCTTCGTAAGGGTGCAGCTACCAATGCAGTACAAATTGCAGAATACCTTGTTGCAAACGGATTAGTGTAATTTATAATATTTAATATCTTTGAAAGGCTGCCATTTGGCAGCCTTTTGTTTTATGATAAAAAATATAAAATACTTATTTATCCCATTATTCATTGTCTCGTGTTCCTCTAACAAGATTTATAGAGATATTGACAAAAGTGTCAATTCTTTCGCGAAAGAATATAATCATAAAATTGATCTAGAAAGAGACTGGAATCCTACTAAGGTAATATTTCAACAATTAAAAGACAGCCTTACCAAGCCAACAAACATTGTATATGTATTTATATGGAACAATGTAGACTGTCTGGTAGAAACAGTTGAATGTTCTGCACTCGTTTATGACCGAAACTCAGGAAAGAAATTTTACATAAAAGGCTTAAGCGGATTTAAATTAGACATTAAGCATGAATATGATGACCTTTCGGAAGGATTTTATATACAGGATTTTATACTAGAGAACTATCTATTAGAAAAAATAGATTATTTACATTATTATGCAGATGACTGGCTCATGACAGATAGTGTACGAGATTATTATCTATTGGTAGAAATAAATTCAACCCGAAAAGCTGTAAACACCTTTAAATCAATAATTTTTGAGGAGAATGGAAATCCCAGAAACCTTGAAGAAGAAGAAAAAAAGGAAATTTTTCCATGGGAATAAGTTTTTGATAATTAATCTGCTTAAACCATAAGCCCTTACCATCATGAAAAAACAAACTAAATTATTATTAAGCTCAATAGGAATGGGAATCACAGGATGGCTATCTATAGGAATTGGCTATACCTCAACTATGGGATCTACCCTAAACGGAATACTGTTTATGGGAGGATTACTACTGTGTTTTATTGCGTTGATTGTTTTTATCCTTAGTTTTAAAGAACATGAATAGTAAATCTTTCCTTATCTCCCTTATTCTGTTATTTCTAAGCTATAAGGGCTACAGCCAGACCTATGCTTTTTTCGGATCTTACAATCATGATAAAAATAAGGAAGGCCTGTACGTTTATGAATTGGACACGATAAAAGGCAGTCTTAAAAAGGCTACCTCAGCCAAAATACACAACCCTTCTTACCTTACCCTTTCCCCTACCGGGAATTTTATATATGCCTGCACCGATACCAAAACACCTAATGCGGGCAGTGTGAGCAGTTTTGCATTTAATCCTGTAAAGAAAACCATCACGTTTGTAAACAGCCAGTCAGGTGGAGGTGAAAACCCGGTATACTGTGCCGTGCATCCTTCGGGCAACTGGCTTATAAACGGCAACTATACCGAAAGCGGTATTTCTCTTTGTCCTCTTAACATTGATGGCAGCATTGAACCCCCTGTACAGCTTTTAAGATATTTTGAAGGCAGTGTCAACCCCGAAAGGCAGGGAAATTCACATATTCATTCAACCGTATTTTCTCCCGATGGGAAATTTGTTTTTGTCCCTGACTTGGGTAGTGATAAAATAAGATGCTTCGAGTTTGATACACTAACAAAACAACCTCTAACAGAAATAGCACCAATAAAAACCCCTCCCGGTAGTGGCCCAAGGCATTTTACTTTTCATCCTAACGGGGAATATGCTTATTGCATAGAGGAACTGACGGGCATTGTAACCGTATATGAATACCGCAACGGCGAACTGAAACTCGCCCAGGAAATTGCAACACATGAAGATTCGATTACCGAAGGCTTTGAAAGTTCTGATGTACATTGCACACCCGATGGCAGGTTTTTGTATGCTACCAACAGGGGAACCGAAAACAACATTGCTATTTTCTCTATCCGGGAAAACGGAACTCTAAAAAACATCGGCTATCAGTCTACCTTCGGGAAACACCCACGCACTTTCGCCATAGATTCTACCGGCAACTTTCTTATTGTGACTAACGTTAACAGTAGTTCGGCAGTCGTGTTCAGGATCAATAAAACTACCGGACAGCTTACCAAAACCAGCGAAACGGCTATAGAACATGTAAGCTGCGTGAAGATAAAAACCTATTAATACATTTTTAACTGCAACCTTGTTGCAATTGTAAATTCTTTTTACCTACCTTTGCGGTAATGAAAAGAAAGTTTGCAATATTTAACCTTGCACTTATGGCTGTTGTACTCCTTACAACTGCCTTTCAGTCTTTTCACGCCTTTAGCCACGAGCATTATGCTGCCGGGCATTACCACAAACATACCGAAGTATCTAAAACTGTAAAACAGTTTAGCGGAACAGACCACACACAACAGCACGACGATGACGACTGTTGTGTATGTAGTTTCCACTTCGACTTTTTTGTGGCACCACAGCAGTTTTGCCTAAGGCTTTATTTCCCTTATAAACAAATACACTACACTTTCAGCAGTATTGAAGGTTCTCCTTCATTTGCCGGAAGCCTTTTCGCACACCGCGGTCCCCCTCTTTCAGTATAAGCCTCCCCCCCGGCCCCTCTCCAATAGAGAGGGGAGTAACAGCACGTATTTAAACGTGACTTTATTCATTACTGAACTGAAATTATCATGCGATTTAATATACTATTGCTTTTTGCCCTGGTGGCAATGAGCAACAGCACCTATTCTCAAAGTACGCTTAGCGGAAAGGTGACTGATACCAAAAACCAGCCTCTGGACGGGGCTCATATACACATAGGCGAACGGCACGCCCTTAGCAATCCGGCTGGGACATACGAATTACACAATATCTCAAATGGACAACAAAGGGTTGTGATATCCTATATCGGGTATTCCGCTCTTGATACCATTATCGATATCCGAGAGGATATGGTGCTTAATGCCGTACTTAGGTACCAAAGCACCCAACTGGAAGAGGTGGTATTGAGTGAGTCAGCAAGAGTTTCAAAAAGTGCTGTTGTAAAGCAGGATGTAAAACTCATAACACTTGAAAAATATAGTAGTGCCACATTAGGCGATGCCTTAAAGGAAATACCGGGCGTATATTCCCTTAAAACAGGAAACAGCATTGTAAAACCCGTTATTAACGGACTTCACAGCAGCAGGGTTCCTGTTTTGGTAAACAATGTAAGACTGGAAGACCAACAGTGGGGTACAGAGCATGCGCCTAACCTGGATATCAACTCGGCAGGAAAGGTTTCGGTTATAAAGGGTGCCTCTGCCCTGCAATATGGCGGCGATGCTATTGGCGGACTTGTACTGGTGGAACCGGTATCGGTTTTAAAGGATACATTGTATGGCAGGTCAATCGTTTCATTAAATTCAAACGGTCGCGGCGGCAGTGTTACCAGCAGCCTGCATAAAGGTGCCGAAAAAGGCTGGGCGTGGAATGTGGGAGGAACATTCAAGTACTTTGGTGATCGTGAATCGCCCGATTATGTGCTCTCCAATACAGGCAACAGGGAAGGAAACTTTTTTGGTGACGTTAAGTACATAGCCAACACCTATGATCTTTCTGCTAGCTACAGTTTTTATAACGCCACCATAGGCATTGCTTCGGCTACACACATAGGTAGCACCGCCGATTTGGCAAACGCAATAAACAGCGGCATCCCGGCAGTAGTCAATCCGTTTACCTATACCATTAAAGCACCCAAACAGGAAATCCAGCATCATTTGGCTAAGCTCAACTTCAACACAGATCTTAGTCCGTTTTCAAAACTGGCACTTCAATATGCTTTTCAGCTTAACCACAGGAAAGAGTTTGACATACGCCGTGGTGACGACCGCAATAAAGCAGCCCTTGACCTCACCCTTATAACCCATTCACTACAGGCCGACTGGAAATACGAGAAAGATGACAATACACTTAAAAGTGGTGTAAGCTTCGCTATGCAAAACAACGAGGCGAGTCCTGATACGGGAATACGCCCTCTTATACCCAACTATAACCGTACCGATGCGGGCGCCTATGCTATAGCAGCACACCGCTTTACCAACAGCTTTAGTGCTGAAGCAGGTTTACGCTACGATTTCTCTCATGTAGATGCAGATAAGTTTTATCAGAAAAGCCGATGGACAAGCTTAGGCTACGAGGGGGAATTTGACAATTTTATAGTTGTCGATTATGGCACGCAATGGCTCACTAATCCAAAATTCACCTACAACAATATATCCGCCAGCTTGGGCATCAATAAGCAATTCAACCCTAACTGGGAATTGATAGCCAATGCGGGGCTGGCCATGCGTAATCCAAACCCATCAGAACTTTTTAGCGATGGGCTGCACCACTCTAACGGAACCATAGAACTGGGTGATTTACGTACTCAAAAAGAGGAATCTTACAAGCTATCAACAACACTTAAAAAACAGGGGAGCATTATTAGTTTTGAGATCACACCCTATGCTAATTTTATTAGCAATTTTATTTTCCTTAAGCCCACAGGGGCAGAGTACACCATACGCGGATCATTCCCTGTGTACCAATACATCCAAGATGACGCACTGCTTACCGGAGTTGATTTCCATTCGGATGTATACCTCGGTAAACATTTAAAATACAGCCTAAATATGGCTTATGTGCACGGCACCAACAGAGATACCGATGAACCGCTTATAGACATGCCGCCTTTTATTATGGATAATTCCCTCCTTTATACATTTAACGACAGGCATAATTCCTATTTGGAATTGAACAGTCAGGCAGTATTTAAACAAAACCGCTACCCCAACTATAATTTTTATGCCGATGTCCCCCAGGATGGCGAACTGGTTCCGGTATTGGTAGATGTAAGCACTCCCCCGCCGGGCTACCATCTGCTTAACTTCAGCTCAGGAATGGATTTCACACTGGGTAAAACCCTTACATCGGTAAGCTTTACCGTAAACAATATTTTCAATACTTCCTACAGGGATTACCTTAACCGTCAAAGGCTGCATACCGATGACATAGGAAGAAACTTTATACTACAGTTAAAATTCAATTATTAATCATAAAAACAAGTATCATGAAAAACTTAAAAATTTCATTATTAGCCCTAATTGCAACAGTGTCCTTTACCTCATGCAGCAGCGACAACGATGCTCTTGTTCCTGTAAATGAAGAAGAGGTAATAACAACCATTACAGCAACCTTTACACCGCAAGGCGGCGGAGAAACTATTGTACTTCAGTCACGCGATCTTGACGGTGACGGGCCTGATGCTCCAGTTGTAACCGTTTCGGGTGACTTTACAGCCGGCATTAATTATAATGGTACTGTTACTTTTTTAAACGAGCTTGCCAATCCTACGGAAGACATTACAGAAGAAATACATGAAGAAGGTGACGAGCACCAGCTGTTCTATCAGCAAAATGGTTTAGGCACATTTACTTATGCCGATGAAGATATAAACGGAAACCCTATTGGACTGCAGTTTACTTATCAGGCCAGTGCAACAGCAACTTCCGGCAACCTTACTATTACCCTTAGACATGAGCCAAATAAGGATGCGGAAGGTGTAAGCAATGGTATTATTACAAACGCAGGAGGCAATACAGATGCTACAGTTACATTCACGATAAACGTTGCACAACCGTAACTTTTTCATTGTGAACACCCTTATCAACAGGGTGTTCACAATTAAATAATTTTAAGTTAACATTTTATTTAAATATTCATTAATTTAGTTAAAATATTATTACTATCACCAAAACACTAAATTATGAATTCACAATTCACAAAGATTGTACGAATACTTTTAGGTGTTATCCTTTTGGTATTCGGGTTAAACAAATTCCATCCTTTTATCCCTCTACCACAACCTCCCGAAGCAGCCGCCAACTTTATGAACTCCCTTGCAGAAACAGGCTATGTTTTATACGTTGTTGCCTTTTTTGAAGTTGCTATTGGAGTTATGCTGTTAGCCAAAAAATGGGTACCGTTTGCCATACTGCTTTTAGCACCTATTTCGCTTAACATATTACTGTTCCACATGTTCTTAGATGTGCCGGCAATAGCAACAGCCATAGTGGTGGTAGCCCTAAACGGTATATTAATTTATAAATACCGTCAAAAATACAGCCCGCTGTTCAGCTGATAAGCCTATTTCCTTATTTTTGTGTATAATCAAATTAAGCCAGAATGAATAAAACGATTTTAGGCATGGCTTTGGCTTGCAGTCTTAGCATGAACGCACAAACACAAAACGGAGAGATTAAATATCCCGAAACAAAAAAAGGAAACCAGACAGACGATTATTTTGGCACTAAAGTGCAAGACCCATACCGTTGGCTGGAAAACGACCGCTCTGCAGAAACGGCAGAATGGGTTAAAGCTGAAAATGAGGTAACTTTTGCCTACCTGAAACAGATACCATTTAGGGAGGAGATAAAGAACCGTATGCAACAGCTATGGAATTATGAAAGGATATCGGCTCCGTTTAAGGAAGGCAATTACACTTACTATTATAAAAACGATGGTTTACAAAACCAGTCGGTACTATACCGCAGGGATGTAACCGGCGCTGAAGAGGTTTTTCTTGATCCTAACACTTTCTCTAAAGACGGCACCACATCACTTAGCGGCGTTAGCTTTACCAAAAAAGGTGATTTGGCTGCCTACTCCATTTCAGAAGGGGGAAGCGACTGGAGAAAAGTTTTTGTAATGGACACAAAAACCAAAAAACTTGTAGGCGAAACTTTAGTAGATGTTAAGTTTAGCGGCATTTCATGGAAAGACAGCGACGGATTTTATTATTCAAGCTATGAGAAGCCAACAGGCAGCGAACTTTCGGCAAAGACCGATCAGCATAAACTGTATTACCACAAACTGGGCACACCGCAAAAAGACGATAAAGTAATTTTTGGCGACAAACAAAAAAGAAGGTATGTGGGTGCTAATGTTACCGAAGATCAAAAGTATCTGGTTATATCGGCAGCAAACTCTACATCAGGTAACGAACTTTATATTAAAGACCTTACCAAAGCCAACAGCCCTATAGTAACCATTATAGATAATTTTGATACCGACACACATATTTTAGACAATGAGGGCACAAGATTAATTATCGCTACTAATTACAATGCTCCTAACAACAGGATAGTTACAGCAGACGCTTCTAACCCTGTACCTTCCAAATGGAAAGACCTTATTCCGGAAACGAAGAATGTATTAAGCCCTTCAACAGGTTCAGGATATATTTTTGCAGAGTACATGAAAGATGCAGTTTCGGTTGTGGAGCAATACGACTATAACGGAAAACTTGTGCGCAATGTAGAGCTACCTGGTATTGGTTCTGCCGGAGGATTCAGTGGCAAAAAAGATGAAAAGATACTTTACTATTCATTCACAAACTACATCACTCCGGGCACTATATACTCATACAGCCCTGCAACAGGAGAATCTAAAGTTTACCAAAAACCCAAAGTAAACTTTAACAGCGACGATTATGTATCAAAACAGGTATTTTATACTTCTAAAGACGGAACTAAAATACCAATGATAATAACCCACAGAAAAGACCTTGAACTTAACGGCCACAACCCAACCATACTATACGGTTACGGAGGGTTTAATATAAGCCTTACGCCATCATTCAGCATTACTAATGCCGTATGGATGGAAAACGGCGGTATTTATGCTGTGGCTAACCTGAGAGGTGGTGGCGAATATGGCAAGGAATGGCACGATGCAGGAACCAAGACAAACAAACAAAACGTGTTTGATGACTTTATTGCTGCTGCAGAATACCTTATTGCCAACAACTATACTTCATCGGATTACCTAGCCATAAGCGGAGGTTCTAACGGAGGATTATTAGTAGGTGCTACCATGACACAGCGCCCTGACCTTATGAAGGTAGCTTTACCGGCAGTAGGTGTACTGGACATGTTGCGTTACCATACCTTTACCGCTGGTGCGGGATGGGCTTATGATTACGGAACGACAGAAGACAGTGCTGAAATGTTTGAATACCTAAAGGGTTATTCTCCGGTTCACAATGTAAAAGAAGGCGTTCAGTATCCTGCTACACTTATTACAACTGGCGACCATGACGACCGAGTGGTTCCTGCACACAGTTTTAAGTTTGCAGCACAGCTACAGGCGAAACAAAAAGGACCGAATCCAGTATTAATACGCATTGGTGTTAATGCCGGACACGGGGCAGGAAAATCGATAACACAAATGATTGAAGAGTATTCCGACATTCAGGCTTTTGCCCTTTATAATATGGGAGCAGAACCTAAGCGTAAATAGAAAAAATTTCGTTTTGTCATTTTGAGCGAAACGCAGTGAAGTCGAAAAATCTCGTAAAACTGAAAATAGAAACTTCGCCTATCGTCGAAGTGACATAAAAAAAGACCTTGCTCTAGCAGGGTCTTTTTTTATAACAAATATCCTACTCCTATCCTTCCGTAGTAAAAACCCTGTATAACATTATTGGTAAGCTCTTTCCCCTGATAGTTGAACGAGAAGGAAAGGTTCCAGCTGTTTTTGCGGTACATCACTCCGGTTTCGGCTTCAAAACGCCACGGTATAAGCGGAAACGTTACGGGGCTGTCATCGTTAAACAGGCTACCCTGTATAGTAGCATCATATATCTGGTAATTTACCTTAGGGCTTATAAAAAGAAAAAACTCACGGGTTTGGTCACCGCATGTACTCCCCTCGCTTAAAGTAGCGCCATAGAGTGTGGAATCATATACCGGCTTTAGTGGTCTTTTAAAACTGATACGCATCATTGGTCCGGCAGTTATTCCCGTAAAAATGGTTCCTGCTTTAGCCTTTGCCAAAATATGCAGATCTACCTTTTCATGCAATTGCTTAGCAAGCACTTTATGGGAATAAAATGCCCCTACCTGAACCCCGAGTGTAGTATGTATCTGGTATTCCCAACCCCTCACTTTAGGGTAATTAAATACATTGTGCAGCCCTTTTTGAAAAGCTTCTGCAAGGGATTCTTTACCTACAATACCCAACTCAAAATTGAGTTTCAATACACTTTCGCTTTTATAAAAAACATTGGCACCTGCCTGAGCAAAAAGATAACCTGCAAATGGCCTGTCATGCACGTTAATATCCTCAGCCTTTACACTCTGCGGATTGTACATGTACTGCCCCGCTTTTACTTCGCCAATAACCTTAGCGACCTTTTCGTCTCCGGTATAGGCCAGGTAACGGTAAAAAAATTCTATTCCGTTTGTGTAGTAGCGATCGTGTTTAAAGGAAGTATACAGGTCGTTATCGGATATAAGGCCAATTTCTTTGGGCTTTTGCGCAAACAAAGACCCAAAACATAAAAGAAGCGGTAATAGCAGCCTTTTATTTCTCATCCTTTGCTTCCGCGTTATAATCAAGTTGAACATAACGCATAAGCCTTACAATCTTCCCTTTTCTCCTGTTTATGTATCCTGATGAATTTGTAGCCTTGTATTTAAGCGGATTAGGTAGTATCGCAGCTATACCCGCAGCCTCATAAGCCGTAAGGTTTTTAGCATCCTTATGGTACCAGTGCTGTGCCGCTGCCTGAACACCATACACACCGTCGCCCATTTCAATACTATTAAGGTATACTTCCATAATACGCTCCTTGCTCCAAAGCAGCTCTATAAGCATTGTAAAATAGGCCTCAAGCCCCTTACGCACATAGCTTCGACCCTGCCATAAGAAAACATTTTTTGCCGTTTGCTGGCTAATGGTACTTCCGCCTTTTATTTTTTTTCCCTTCTTATTGCTTTCATAAGCCTTTTGCATCGCCTTAAAGTTAAAGCCATTGTGCGTAAGGAAAGTATCATCTTCACTCGCAATTACCGCCTTTTGCATGTGTACTGAGATTTCGTCTATAGATACCCAGTAGTGGCTGCTATGCATTTCCTTTCCGTCGGCTTTTTGCTCAAAAGCACGAATAACCATTAACGGAGTACACGGCACAGGCACAAACCTGAACAGCAAAACAGAGAATACCGAAAGTGCAACAAACCAAAGGAATAATTTAAAAAGGAAGCGGAATATTTTTCGCAGCATAAAACAATAGTAAAGATGATTGATATAGCGAAATTACAAATTAGTTAGCAATGACAATATGCTTATCCTATTGATTAGTAAAATATTTACATTTGTTAAAACTGTTATTATGTAAACATGAAACCCTTCATAACTGAAAGACTTATACTAAGAGAGCTATCTGTAAATGATGCATACTATTTTTATTTATTAAATGAGGATACCGAAGTTTTACAATATACCGGAGACATCCCTTTTGAAAATTTAGAAGCTGCGAAACAATTTTTGGCAGAATACGACCAGTATAAAAGATATGGACTAGGCAGATGGGCCGTAATCCGGAAAGATGACAATGCTTTTTTAGGATGGTGCGGATTAAAATATTCTTCAGATAAAAATGAATACGATATTGGTTTCCGTTTTTTCAGACACTATTGGAACATGGGATATGCCACCGAAGCAGCTAAAAAATGTATTGAAGTAGGATTTAATAAATTTAGAATTCCAATTATTATAGGAAGAGTAATGAAAAATAACAGCTCCTCAATAAGAGTTTTGGAAAAAATAGGCCTAACAAGAACAAAAGATTATGATTTTGACGGCCATGAAGGATATATTTATCTGATAAAAAGAAGCCTTAAACCAAATCAGCCAGTTCAGCACCAATAAGGCTTCCTATAGCCACACCCATCCCGCCAAGCCTTACGCCGCAGTAAACGTGTTCTGAAACCTTTTCCACTATAGGTTTTTTATGACTACCCATACCCATAATACCGCTCCAGCGATGGGCAATGGTAAAGTCTGTATTTGGTAATATGACTTCTTTCAGTAATTGTTCCAGACGGTTTTGTATCAGGTCGGTTTCCCCAAACTCGGTAGTGGTTTCACCTTCAAAGTCAAGGTTTCTTGCCCCGCCAAAAAGAATGCGGTTTTCAATATTCCTAAAATAGTAATAACCTTTCTCAATATGGAAAGTTCCGCGAATATCAAGGTTTTGTATAGGCTCTGTAATCAGCACCTGAGCACGCGCAGGTTTTACAGCATGATCGGTAAGTTCGGAAGCAAAACCATTGGTAGCAAAAAGCAGCTTTTTGGTATTAAAAGAAAAACCGCCGATATTAACCTGAACATGGTCGGCCCTTTCATGCCATCCTGTTACGCCGTGGCTGTTAAGAATATGAATATTACTTGCTGCAGCTATTTTTAAAAGTGCCTGCATCATGTTTCCGGTATCAATTTGCCCCTCAAACGGATTAAAGATAAGATACTCCTTTATCCCTTTAAAGTCAAAACGGTCTATCTCCTTTGCAAAAACATCATTCTTAAATAACGGGCGAAGCACATCATTTATAAACGGCAGTTTGCGCAGGCATTCCTCATAACCATCGGTATTATCCTCAAGAAAAAGTTCATATCCTCCGTACGGTTTATAATCCAAAACGCCATCGCCCAAACGCCTCCTTAAAAGCTTAAGGCCGTTCCATCGTTTATGGATAAGATGTACAACATCCTCTTCGGTATGATTGTTAAGGTCTTCTATAATTTCAGAGATACTGCCAAAGCAGGCAAAACCGGCATTTTTTGTACTGGCGCCCTGCGGAAGGGGGCCCTGCTCTAAAATTACAATCTTGCTGTCAGGAAAACGTTCACGAAGGCGAAGCGCGGTATGCAATCCTACTATGCCGCTACCTACCACAGTGTAATCTACACCTGTGTACCAGTTTTTAATTTCCCAATAGCTAAGGTTCATAATTAAAAGTCGCCGTGCTTTTCTGCCTCTTCTTCTGCTTCTTTTTCGGTAACCTTTTTACCTTTAAGTGCATTAAGTACAAGAGGTACTGTTGTAACAGCAATAATTATTAGTATTATATATTCTATATAAGACTTAAGGTCTATATTAAGTTTTGCAAGGAACAGCTCATACAGGTAGTGTCCTGAAAATATAAGCGTAAACGCCCATAATATGGAGCTTATTATATTATAAACCATGAACTTTTTACGGTCCATTTTTACTATACCTGCTATAATAGGTGCAAATGTCCTGATGATAGGAAGGAAACGGGCAAAAACAATAGCCCTGCCCCCGTGTTTTTCAAAAAAGTCGTGCGACTGGTACAGGTATTTCTTCTTGAACCAAAAAGTATCCTTTTTGTTATAAAGGTAATTTCCGCTCTTGGCACCAAACCAATAGCCAAACGTATTACCCACTATACCGGCACCCGCAACAAGGAGCGCGAGGATAACCACATTTAAAAAGTCGCTTTCTATATTAAACAGGGTACCCATAAGTTCCCCGCTGTAAATCCCTGCAAGGAATAAAAGGCTGTCGCCGGGAAGGAAGAATCCGGCAAAAAGGCCGGTTTCGGCAAAAACAATAAAAAGCACCACATAGATACCTACTGGTACTCCGCCAATTTCAAGGTTAATATAAAACTCAGGATTTAATAACTGTGTCCAGTGAAAACTGTCCATATTTCTTTAATAATTATAATCGTTACCGTAAAAATTTTGTGCTTTTAAGCGCCTCCTTCATTTACCAAAAACCCGTACGATTTCATCAATAATCATACCTGATATGCGGTGTTCATTTTAAGTCCGTGAAAATAGCTATATTTTTTCAATCCTGCGTTCTCTTAATGTTTTTAAACAGTTCTTTTATGCTTTTTTCAAAGATTTAACAATACATCGTCCGCTTTATTGCTACTCTAACAAAAATTTACTCCTTTTTATAAATTTACCCTATTAAATAAAATCCTTACTTTTAGGGCCTCTTAACAGAAAAAACAATGAAAAAACTACTTATTTTAACCTTAAGTGTTATGGGATTAACCGCTACGGCTCAAGACCACATGACTCCAGAATTGCTTTGGAAACTGGGCAGGATAAGCCCTTTAGGTATTACTAAAGACGGAAAGAATATAATCTACAAGGTATCTACCCCGGATGTTGACGAAAATAAATTCAACTCTAAGTTTTATAGTATTCCGGTTAACGGAGGCGAGGGCAAGGAAATTGAAGATTATAAGAACCTGCTCAAAGACCGTAATGTATCACCGGATGGAAAGTACGTTTTAGGCAGCCAGGAAATTAAGGTTGAAAAAGTAAATGGTGGAGATTATTACCCCGAGCTGGATAAGTCTACCGTACAGATATATGACGGACTGGACTATCGCCACTGGGATACCTGGAACGAGGGAAAACACAATCACGTAGGTTATTCCCCTGTAGACAATGCCGATAATTTTACCGATATAATGAAAGGAGAGCCTTATGATTCACCACAAAAACCTTTTGGAGGTGAAGAGGATTATACATGGACCCCTAACGGAAACATTGTTTACGTTTCTAAGAAAAAGGCAGGAACAGCATATGCCACAAGTACCAATACTGACTTGTATGAGTATGATATGGCCACCAAAACCACTAAGAACCTTACACCTAACAATCCCGGATATGACACTCAGCCTGCATTTTCTCCTCAGGGAGATTTAACATGGCTACAAATGAAGCGTGACGGTTATGAAGCGGATAAGAATGACATCATCGTTCGCCATAAAGGCGCAGATATCAATCTTACTGCTGGTTGGGACGGGACTGTAGATTCTTTCACATGGAGTGCAGACGGCAAGAAAGTATATTTCCTTGCACCTATAGACGGAACAAAACAGCTTTTTGAAGTTAACTTCCCGGGACTTACTAGAATTGCCGTAAGGGTTACCCAGCTTACAGATGGTTACTGGGACGTAAACAGCATCATCGGTTTTTCAGACAACAATATCATAGTTACAAGATCTGACATGAACCATGCTAACGAGCTTTACAGTTACAACCTGAAGAAAAAGGACTGGAAACAGCTTTCGCATGTAAACGATGCCGCTTATTCTAAAATAGCTTTAAGCAAAACTGAGAAAAGATATGTTACCACTGCCGATGGCAAAAAAATGCTGGTATGGGTAATACTGCCTCCTAACTTTGATGCAAACAAAAAATATCCTACCCTGCTTTACTGCCAGGGAGGACCACAGTCTGCCCTGTCACAATTCTATTCTTTCCGTTGGAACTTCCAGGTTATGGCTGCACAGGGTTATGTTATAGTAGCCCCTAACAGAAGAGGTATGCCGGGCCACGGTGTTGCATGGAACGAAGCCATAAGTAAAGACTGGGGTGGTGAGGTTATGAACGATTACCTTGCAGCTATAGACGATGTTGCTAAAGAACCTTATGTAGACAAAAACCGTTTAGGGGCTGTAGGTGCCAGCTACGGAGGATATTCTGTATTCTATCTTGCAGGTATCCACAACAAACGTTTTAAAACCCTTATTGCTCATGATGGTGTATTTAACCTTCAAAGTATGTATGGCACTACCGAAGAGGTTTTCTTTACCAACTGGGACGGCGGCGGAGCTTACTGGGAAAAGGATAATGCCGTAGCGCAAAAAACATTCTCTCAGTTTAATCCAATAAACAATGTAGACAAATGGGATACTCCTATCCTTATATTCCAGGGCGATAAAGATTTCAGGGTACCTATCGGGCAGGGACAGGAAGCCTTCCAGGCAGCACAGCTTAGAGGCATAAAAAGCCGTTTTATAGTTTTCCCTGACGAAAACCACTGGGTACTAAAACCACAAAACGGAATGGTATGGCAACGCGAATTTTTTAAATGGCTTAAAGAAACCTTGTAAAAAACGTAACATTTAGATAATTTTAGCGACTATTTAAAAATAAAAATCAAATTACTACTTATGTATAAATTTTCAGTTAAACCAATTCTTGCAGCAACAGTGCTGTTGGCAGGTATGAATGCCGGGTTTGCACAGGATTACCTGGTTAACTCGTTAAAAAACAACCAAAGTGAAAACAGTAAAGATTCTTTTCAGTTTACCGAAGTAATAAACATTGAAAATACGCCGGTAAAAAGCCAAGGGTCTTCAGGTACGTGCTGGAGTTACTCTGCAAACTCTTTCCTTGAGTCAGAAATGATAAGGATGGGCAAAGAGCCTGTAGAGATTTCTCAAATATATACTGCACGTAATGCTTATATTGAAAAAGGAAAAAACTATGTACGTATGCATGGTGCTATTACCCTTGGTGATGGTGGTGCGCTGCACGATGTAATAAACATGTACCGCAAATACGGTGCGTTACCACAAAGCGAATATACCGGACTAAACTACGGTACTACTAACAACAAATTTGCAGAAATGCAAACTATGGCCCAAGGTGTTCTTGAAGCTGCCGTTAAAAATCCTAATGGAGAACTTACACCAAACTGGATTAAGGCTTACACAGCAGTTATCGACTCTTACCTTGGTGAGGTTCCTGAATCATTTAAATACAAAGGAAAAACATATACTCCGCAAACTTTTGCTAAAGAGGTTATAGGTATCAATGCCGATGATTATGTGGAAATTTCTTCATTTAAAGAACACCCGTACTATACTAAATTCACTTTAATGGTACCGGACAACTGGTCTCTTGATCAGGTTTACAATGTAAAAATGAACGAGCTTACCGATATTATAGACAATGCCCTTAAAAAAGGTTACTCTGTAGCCTGGGCTGGTGACGTTAGTGAAAAAGGTTTTAGCTGGAAAAACGGTGTTGCTTACATCCCTTCAAAAGAATTTAGTGATATGACTCCACAGGAAAGAGAGGAGATATTTAAAGGTCCTAAACCTGAAATGGAAATCACAGAAGATTTGCGTCAGGCGGCTTTTGACAACTACAACACTACCGATGATCATGGTATGCACATTGTTGGTATCACTAAAGACCAAAACGGTAAAGAGTACTACATCATCAAAAACTCTTGGGGTGCTACAAACGACTACAAAGGATATATGTATATGACTAAAAACTTTGTAAAGTATAAAACTACTGCTATCCTTCTTCACAAAGGAGGGGTTCCTTCATCTATCGCTAAAAAATTAGACATTAAGCAATAATTGCTTAATTACAGGATATAACTAAGCCCGAAGCAATGCTTCGGGCTTTTTGTTTATAATAAGTTCAAATTACACATTCCCGTAGCAGGAGCGGGTTAAACCGCTATCTTTATACTTATAATCACAGCACATTCAAACACGCTAAAAAATACTATTTTATGAGAAGAGTATTTATTCTTTTTACAATTACCTCCTTATCCATTATTGCATTACTTACCTACATTAACTGGAAATCCATTTTACTGTTACTTATTTTTCTCCCGCTTATATTAATGGGGCTTTACGACATGTACCAGTCTAAAAAGACTATCAGACGTAACTTCCCTCTTTTAGGAAGGCTACGTTATGTATTGGAATCCATAGGACCTGAAATGCGCCAGTATTTTATCGAAACAGATCTTGACGGAAAACCCTTTAACCGTCTGCAACGAAGCTTGGTTTACCAGCGTAGTAAAAAGGAACTTGACACCATGCCATTTGGTACCCAGCTTAATATTTATGATATAGGCTACCAATGGATAAACCACAGTATAAATGCCATCCCTTTTGCCGATATAAACTTTAGCCCAAGGGTAATTATTGGTTCCTCGCAATGTGAAAAACCATATTCAGCAAGTCTTTTCAACATTAGCGCCATGAGCTATGGCTCATTAAGTAAAAATGCAATACTGGCACTAAATGCCGGTGCCAAAATAGGCGGCTTCTACCATAATACCGGCGAAGGAGGATTATCACCTTACCACCTTAGTGAAGGTGGAGACATAGTTTGGAACATAGGTACCGGCTATTTTAGCTGTCGCGATGGTGAAGGCAAATTCAACTATGACGAATACGCCAAAAGAGCCGCGCTAGATTCGGTAAAGATGATTGAGATAAAATTCTCTCAGGGCGCAAAACCCGGACATGGCGGAATATTACCTAAAGAAAAGGTTACCGACGAAATTGCCGCTATTCGCATCGTTAGTAAAGGTCATGATATAGTATCGCCTCCTTATCACTCGGCATTTACAACTCCATTAGAACTTATGGACTTTGTAAAGCTTCTCAGAAAAGGATCCGGAGGAAAACCGGTAGGCATTAAAATATGTATTGGCAACAAATCAGAGTTTATTTCTATTTGTAAAGCCATGGTTGAAACCGGAACCTATCTCGACTTTATTACCGTAGACGGTGGTGAAGGAGGAACAGGAGCTGCCCCTCAGGAATATTCAGATCACGTAGGGATGCCGCTTCGTGACGCACTCGCTTTTGTATATGACTGTCTTGTAGGTTTTGGCATAAAAGACCAGATAAAGATTATTTGCAGCGGAAAGATTGTTAGTGGATTTGACATCATTAAAACGCTTGCGACAGGCGCAGACTTGTGTAATTCTGCCAGAGGAATGATGTTTGCCCTGGGATGTATTCAGGCTCTAGAATGCCATGCCAACACATGCCCTACCGGAGTCGCTACACAGGACCCTGAACTCGTTAAGGGACTTGTACCTCAGGAAAAGAAACATCGTGTAGCAAGCTTTCAGCATGAAACGGTAAAAAGTGCAATGGAACTAATGGCTTCTGCCGGATTAAGACACCCTGACGAAGTAGACAGAAGTGTTGTAAGTATGAGAACCGACAGGACAAAGATCGAAACATTCCTTGAGACCTATCCTGAGCCAAATAAAGGCTGTATGATAGAAGAATCAACCGTGCCGCCAGCATTCCTTCATTTTTGGAAAAAAGCCTCAGCAGAACGCTTTTAAATAAAAAAATCCCGAAGTTGGACACTTCGGGATTTTTCTTTCTATTGCTTTTTAATTCTTAAGCTGCTTCTTTTACAACTTTTAAGCCTCCTGTTGATCCGGAAACCCTGCTAAGCCTTTTAATAGCCATATCGGCAAATTTCTTAGCATCCTTCTTGTTATCTACAGACACCCTAACCTTTACATTTTGACCTCCTCTTAGCTTTATCAGCACATAATAACTCTTCTCTGCCATTACAACAGAAAAAACAGATATACCAATAGCAACAAAAGAAAGTAAGATGAACATGGCTCCGTCAAGCATAGCGCGTTGCAGGTAAAGCAAAACAAAAATACTTGATGGCATTAGTGCCCACATAACAGACTTTAAGCTGACGTTAAAGCCAAACTTAATTTTCTTGATCTCTTTAAATTCAATTTCCTCTTCCCTGTGTGCAGAGGCAAGAACGATTTTGTCATTAAAAAGTTTGCCGCAGCTGTTATTGAACAGCGGCATTTCTAACTTTTTCATAGGTTTTTTATTAGTTTTTCTCTTTCATTTACAAAAGTAACACCTTGTGGTCAAAAAACCCTAATGAAATCTTAAGATTTTTATAACGTTAAAGTCCAATCTAAATAGTAGATTACGCGTGACTCCCGTTTTTATAGGCTTTCTATGAAAGGTATCTATTTTTTAACTATGTTAAAGTTTTGTTAAAATTACAAATCTGTTACTTCTTTATACACCCTGGCATTAGAAGAACGGTTTGCAACATAAATTTTATACTGTGACGCATTAAGAACTGATTTCAGTTTTTCATCCCTTTCTTCATCATATACTTTTTTCTTTTTTGCCTTTTCAACGGTAGTAGCTCCCGGGTTATCGGTCACCTTTTGAAGGTAGTCCTTATTAATTGCCAAAACCCTGGTGTATTGACCGTCATTTAAAGAAAGTTGAGACTTCATGTGAGCAGTTACTTTTACTGCACCTTCCTGTACTTTATCCTGAGCATTTACAGCAACTGTAAACACTAAAAAAAGCGCAAGTGTAGTGATAAAGCTTCTTAAGCTTTGTGTGAATTTGTTTGTCATGGTTGGTTAATTTTTTAGTTAATGCATTCTAATATAGAAAAATTGATACCAACATGAAAGCACATAAAAAAGGCCTGCAATTATGCAGGCCTTTTCCTATTTATTATTTAACTACAAAATTAATTTGCAGGCTCATTCATTTTGAAACTCTCCATGAATTTAGTTGTATAATTACCCGCTACATAATCCGGCTCATCCATCAGTTGTCTGTGGAATGGTATAGTAGTTTTAATACCTTCAATAACGAACTCATCAAGAGCACGCTTCATTTTGTTTATAGCCTCTTCCCTTGTTTGGGCAGTTGTTATAAGCTTAGCAATCATTGAATCGTAGTTAGGCGGAATTGTATAACCAGAGTATACATGAGTATCTAAACGTACACCGTGACCTCCCGGCATGTGCAGGGTAGTAATTTTACCTGGTGACGGTCTAAAATCATTATAGGGATCCTCTGCATTAATACGACATTCTATTGAGTGAAGTTGCGGAAGATAGTTTTTACCTGAAATAGGCACACCTGCAGCTACTAGTATCTGCTCACGGATAAGGTCATAATCAATAACCTGCTCTGTAATAGGGTGCTCAACCTGAATACGGGTATTCATCTCCATGAAGTAGAAGTTTCTGTGCTTGTCTACAAGGAACTCAACTGTACCTGCACCTTCATACTGAATGTATTCTGCCGCTTTAACAGCCGCTGTACCCATAGCCTCACGAAGCTCGTCTGTCATGAATGGAGACGGAGTTTCTTCTGTAAGTTTCTGGTGACGTCTTTGTACTGAACAGTCTCTTTCTGAAAGGTGACATGCTTTACCAAAAGAGTCTCCTACAACCTGAATCTCGATGTGTCTTGGCTCTTCGATAAGTTTTTCCATATACATACCGTCGTTACCAAAAGCAGCACCAGCCTCTTGCTTAGCACTTTCCCATGCTTTTTGCAGGTCTTCGGCTTTCCATACAGCTCTCATACCTTTACCACCACCACCGGCAGTAGCTTTAAGCATTACAGGATAACCAAATTCTTTGGCAAGTTTTTGAGCATGCTCAAAAGACTCAAGAAGTCCGTCAGAACCTGGCACACATGGTACGCCTGCAGCTTTCATGGTAGCTTTTGCAGTCGCTTTATCACCCATTTTTTCAATCATCTCAGGAGAAGCACCAATAAACTTAATACCGTGCTCCTGGCATATTTTAGAGAACTTTGCATTCTCTGAAAGGAAACCGTACCCAGGATGTATTGCATCTGCATTTGTAATCTCTGCAGCAGCAATAATGTTAGACATTTTAAGATATGATAAATTGCTTGGTGCAGGACCTATACATACAGCTTCATCAGCAAATTTTACGTGAAGGCTTTCTGCATCAGCAGTAGAATATACTGCTACGGTCTTGATGCCCATCTCCCTGCAGGTTCTTATTACACGTAGTGCAATCTCTCCCCTGTTTGCAATTAATATTTTTTTAAACATCGTTTGAAATTTTAAATTGAACTGTAAATTTTAAATAAAGCAAATGAGGAAGTTTCTTCCTCATTCGTATATCAGTATCTAAAATTCCTTATGACGGATCAACTAAGAATAAAGGCTGATCGAACTCAACAGGTGAAGCATCGTCAACTAACACCTTAACGATTTTACCTGAAACTTCAGATTCGATTTCGTTGAATAACTTCATAGCCTCGATAACACAAACAACATCTCCTTTAGAGATTGTGCTTCCTACCTCAACAAACGGAGCTTTGTCCGGAGAAGGTTTTCTGTATAAAGTACCTATAATAGGCGATTTTATAGTTATATATTTAGAATCGTCTTCAGCAGCAGCAGCTGGTGCAGCAGGAGCGGCAGCCGGTGTAGCGGCAGGCGCCGGTTGATGCATTACCTGAGGAGCCGGTTGTCCTACAGGAACGTGCTGTACATAAGTAGTAGCTGCTTCTGCACCTGCTTCTGTAGTTTTGATGGTGATTTTAAAATCATCCATTTCTAATTTTACTTCGGTAGCACCGGATTTTGCTACAAACTTAATTAGGTTTTGAATTTCTCTAATATCCATAATTTCCGAATTTTGTTTAGTTTGTTCTATTTTTTATCGTAGGCCCATTTAAGATAAATTGAACCCCATGTAAAACCTCCTCCAAAAGAAGCAAAAACAAGGTTATCGCCTTTCTTCAAAAGGTGTTCAAAATCGTTTAAAAGCAAAGGTAGTGTTGCTGATGTTGTATTACCGTATTTTTCGATATTAATCAGCACTTTAGATTCATCCAGGTTCATTCTTGATGCAGTGGCATCAATAATTCTTTTATTTGCCTGGTGGGCAATAAGCCAGTCTACATCATCGTGAGAAAGATTATTGCGTTGCATTATCTTTTCACTTACGTCGGCCATGTTAGATACCGCATACTTAAACACGGTCTTACCGTCCTGAAAAACATAATGCTGTTTGTTTGCCACAGTTTCTGCAGACGGAGGAAGTAAAGACCCTCCCGCATCAATTTTAAGATATTCACGACCAATACCGTCGCTTCTTAAATATTCATCCTGCAAACCAAGACCTTCTTCATTTGGTTCAAACAATGCAGCACCTGCACCGTCTCCAAATATAATACAGGTTGCCCTGTCTGTATAATCTATAATAGATGACATTTTATCTGCCCCTATAAGAAGTACTTTTTTATACCTGCCGCTTTGAATATAAGCTGCAGCGGTAGACATACCGTATAAAAAGCTGGAGCATGCTGCCTGCAAATCATATGCAAAGGCATTAACAGCGCCTATTTGTGAAGCCACATAAACCGCAGTGGCAGCCACAGGCATATCAGGAGTTGCTGTTGCAACAAGAACCATATCAATGTCCTCCGGTTTTGTTCCTGATTTTTTCAGCAGGTCTTCTGCTGCTTTTATAGCCAAAAAGGAAGTCCCTTTATCTTTATCTTTAAGTATACGCCTTTCTTTAATACCTGTACGGGTGGTAATCCATTCGTCATTAGTATCAACCATAGTTTCCAGAACTTGGTTAGAAAGGACAAAATCTGGCACATAAGCCCCTACAGCTGTAATGGCGGCTGTTATTTTATTCATAAGGATAAATTATTTCTATTCAAATCCGGGATTTGAAAAAGTGGTGGAAATTACAAAAAAAATATAAAATCGCTTGTAATAATCCTCCTTAATTTCAAATAGATTGCGTTTAACAAAAAAACTCTCACTATGTGAGAGTTTTTCTCTTATATCTTAACAATTAAGCAACCGCTTCCTGCTTGTCTATTACTACCTGTCCTCTGTAGTACATTTTACCTTCATGCCAGTATGCTCTGTGGTATAAATGTGCTTCTCCGGTTACTGGACATGTAGCAATTTGAGGAACAGACGCCTTATAGTGTGTCCTTCTCTTGTCTCTTCTCGTTTTCGAGGTCTTTCTCTTAGGATGTGCCATTTTACTATATTATTTATCCGTTAATAGTTTTTTTAATTGATCCCAACGGGGATCTGTATTATCTTCTTTTTTATGTTCTTCTTTGGGAGCAAGCTCCTTCAGTTTGTCTAAAATTTCGGCGTTTAGCGTACCGTCTTTAATTCCCGGATGAATTCGTTTTGAAGGAACCGAAAGCACAATCATTTCATAAATGTACTGGCTTACATCAACCTGATACTCACCATGTGGCAATACCAGCATCTCTTCATTCTCATCATTATACTCATCCCCAAATTTCACTATGAGGTTAAGCTTACCTTTTACAGGTAAATCAAAATCTTCATTAGAAAGGTCACACGGCACATTTACAGTACCTTTATGCTTAAACGTTAACTCAAGCATTGTGCTCTTTTTCTCCAGAACTAAATTTACTTTAACATTTACGTCGTTAAACTCTTCAAAGTTAAAGTCATCAAAGAACGCTTTTCCTATCTCAAATTCAAACTGATGCTTCCCTTGTTTTAACCCGGCGAACTGGATTAAAAATTCTTTATTCACTTTCATGTGTAGCAATTTTTAGATTTCACATGAATTTACGGATTATATACCATCTACACAACCCCAACTCACTTCATCACAACAGTTTTGAGCGTGCAAAGATATAAAATTATTGTAAATCCAAACCTGTTATCAACATTTTTTTGTTTATAACTGCTTTTCTTTTGTTTTTAGCGGATTTTTGGTTATTTCACTGTAATCATTTCGGTTATTAAACACATCCAATGCTAAATAAACCGCCTCCTTAAAAGAGTTAAAATCGGCCTCGCCCTTACCTGCAATATCATAAGCCGTTCCATGATCGGGAGATGTCCTTATACCTTCAAGGCCTGCTGTGTAATTTACACCGTTACCAAAAGAAAGTGTTTTAAACGGCACAAGCCCCTGATCGTGATAAGCAGCAATAACCGCATCATACTTTTCATAAGACCCGTTACCAAAGAACCCGTCAGCAGAAAATGGACCGAAAGCAAGAATACCTTCATCAAACAGCTCTCTTAATGCAGGCTTCATCACCTTATCATCTTCATCACCTATAACACCATTATCACCACAATGCGGGTTTACGCAAAGCACGGCTATTCTTGGCCTGTTAACCCTAAAGTCCTGCTTAAGCGCATTGTTTACCGTAGTTATCTTTTTCTTTATAAGCTCTGCCGTTAAATGAGAAGCAACTTCGTTAACCGGTAAATGATCGGTTAAAAGCCCTACCCTTAAATTATCGTGTACCATAAGCATAAGGGCATCGCCCTCCAGTTGCTGGTTTAAATAATCGGTATGCCCCGGGAATTTAAATTCTTCCGACTGAATATTATATTTATTTATAGGTGCTGTTACCAGCACATCTATTTCTTTATTTTTCAGGGCCTCTGTAGCAGCGGTAAACGATTTTATGGCATACTTCCCTACTGCCTCATCGTTTACACCAAATTCTATATTAACGCCCTCACGCCATACATTTAGCACATTTAACTTACCATGCACTAACTGATCTATACTGTCTATACCATGCAGCGGCATATCAAGACCCAGTGTTTTCCTTACAAAGGACATAATTTTTGCATTAGCAAAGATTACCGGAGTACACATCTCCATCATTCTGCTGTCCTCAAAGGTCTTCAGAACTACTTCACTGCCTATTCCGTTTAGGTCTCCTATAGATATACCTACAATTACATTTTCTGCTTTTTTGGTCATAATGGCGCTTTAATTTGCTACTTTTGAATTGCAAATTTATAAAATTAAATCAGGATGTTTACAGGAATCGTAGAAACACTTGGAACCATTAGAGAATTAAGGAAAGACAACGGCAATCTTCACATAATCATACACTCATCTTTAACACCCGAACTTAAAATTGACCAAAGCGTATCACACAACGGGGTTTGCCTAACAGTAGTATCGCTTACCGAAGAAACCTACACCGTAACAGCCATTAGGGAAACACTTGAAAAAACAAATTTAGGCTTATGGAAAGAAGGAGAAATTGTAAACCTGGAAAGAGGTATGAAACTGGGCGACAGGCTGGATGGCCATATCGTACAGGGACATGTTGACCAAACAGGTGTATGCAAAAGTGTGGAAGAGGCTAACGGAAGCTGGTACTATACTTTTGAGTATGATAAGAATTTAAGCAACATCACTATAGAAAAAGGCTCGATTACCGTAAATGGGGTTAGCCTTACGGTGGTAAACTCTAAACCAAATGAATTTAGCGTTGCAATTATACCTTATACTCACGAGCACACTAACTTTAAACACATAAAACCAGGCACTGTAATTAACCTGGAATTTGATGTGATAGGCAAGTATGTGAGTCGTATCCACGAACTGAGAAATTAACTTTTGTTCAATATCACATATAAGATTATTTTCATAGTTTTGTTAGAAAATAATCTTATATGTATGACCGCATCCGTGAAAAGCTATCTATTTTAGCTGACGCCGCCAAGTATGATGTTTCCTGTTCTTCCAGTGGCAGCAACAGAAAAAATGACAATAAAGGTCTTGGTAATAGCCACGCCAGTGGTATTTGCCACACTTATACCGAAGACGGACGCTGTGTCTCGCTGCTAAAAATTCTGCTTACCAACCATTGCATTTATGATTGTGCTTTTTGCGTTTCCCGCAAAAGCAACGATATAAAACGTGCTGCCTTTACTGTACAGGAGGTAGTAGACCTTACCATTAGCTTTTACCGCCGTAACTATATCGAAGGATTATTTTTAAGTTCCGGTATTTTTAAGGATGCCGATTTTACCATGGAGCGCCTTTTACGTATTGTAAAAAAACTTCGCCTTGAGGAGCGCTTTAACGGTTACATTCATCTAAAGACCATACCTGGCGCAAGCCGTGAACTGCTTACAGAGGCAGGGCTTTATGCCGACAGGATGAGCATTAATCTTGAAATGCCTACCGAAACCGGGCTAAAACTCCTTGCCCCAGATAAATCGCACGAAGAGGTAAAAAAACCCTTAGGCTTTATACAAAACACCATTACACAATATAAAGACGAAAAGAAAACCGGACTCATTAAGAGCATCCCAAAGTTTGTACCTGCCGGACAGAGCACACAAATGGTAATAGGCGCCACACCGGAAACAGACATGGAGATCATGTACAGCGCTGCCGAATACTATAAGAACTTTAAACTGAAAAGGGTTTATTATTCCGGTTATATACCTATCAGTTACGACAGCCGTATGCCGCAAATAGGAAGCCAGCCTCCCCTGCTTCGTGAAAACCGTCTTTACCAGACCGACTCGCTTATGCGCTTTTACGGTTTTGAAGTACATGAGTTGCTTAACCCTAACAACCCACATCTGGATACCGATATTGATCCTAAATTAAGTTGGGCACTACGCAATCCTGAGCAGTTTCCTGTTGATATCAATACTGCCGATTACCGTATGATACTCCGTATACCGGGAATAGGCACACAATCGGCATTAAAGATTATCAAGGCAAGAAAATTTGGAAAGCTACGCAGCGACCAGCTCAAAAAAATTGGTGTAGCCTATAACAGGGCAAAGTTTTTTATGCGCTGTGCAGACACTCCTTACCAACTTAATGATCCGGAGCCTTCACACATTAAAGGACTTATCCTTAGTGAAACTAACAGTAAATATCTAAAGGTTGCACAAAACCAGTTAAGCCTGTTTTAATTATGATTACTTATGTTTTCGACGGAAGCTTTGAGGGCCTGCTTACTGCCATTTTTGAATTTTATGAATACAAACCCAAAGCAGTACAGTTGTTTTGGGACAGGCACTATCAGCCTTCTATGCTTGAAGAACCACATATAGTAACAAGCGACCCTGCTAAAGCCGACAGGGTATGGAAAGGCCTGAAAAAGAAGATTAGCCCCGAGTGGCTTTTTAATTTTTACAGAACATACCTTAGTGAAGATCCTGTTATTTTTCAGCACCTGTTTGAATTTGCCCGATACGTTTTTGATAATCCGCCGGGAGCCGAAAACAATTTTGGCAATCCTCATGTAATGGCTGTTTCTAAAATGAACAGGATGGTAGGTCGCGAAAAGCATCGTTTTACTGCTTTTATACGCTTTCAGCAAACGACAGACAGTATTTACTACGCCCCTGCCGAACCCGATTTTAATATACTCCCTCTTATTTCTTCCTTTTTCAAAAAGCGCTTTGCCGACCAAAAATGGGTTATTTATGATGTAAAAAGAAAATACGGACTCTATTATGACCTCAACACTGTAGAGATAATCTCTTATGAGTTTATACAGAATGTTGATACTTCAAAACCACTCCTTCCTGCTAACATGCTGGACGAAAAAGAAGAACTCGCAGATGTGCTTTGGAAAGACTATTATAAGAGCACAAATATACCGGCAAGAAAGAACATGAAACTCCACATTCAGTATTTACCTAAACGATATTGGAAATATCTCAATGAAAAACATGAGAAAAATTAGACAAAAGTTTGTTTTTTAATTTATAAACACATTCTCAATCAGTTTTATTAAATCAAAAAATGAATATTTTTTTTTCAGCATTAGCTCGCTTTTTTTAAAAAATATTTACAAAACAAATATATTGTTTTATTTATAACATTTTAGGCTATAAATGTTATAAATTGGAAACGCCTTGTTTTTAAGGCTTTTTTAGCAAAACGTTAATAAAATTTAAACATTTAGCTTTTTGTTAACATTTTAACATCATTTTTCATAATTAACTTTAAAAAGCTAAAAAACAGATGTTTAACCAATCTAAAACCCTGCCTTACTATGAGGAACTTTTCATGGCCGCTAAAAACGCGGCACGTGCTGGCACTTGCAATATTTTTTATTGCATTCACACACACAGTAAATGCACAGCAAGCAATTTCAATCCTTTGGGATAAAGAAACAGGATGTCTTGTTTACGACGACAAAAAACGTGAATATGTAGAAGACATTAACGACGGACCCTGCGTAAGGGTATGTGAAAACAGTACGGTTACCTATTCCTTAACAGGTAATAGCGCTAACTGGAACAATACACAATGGACAGTAGGCGGAGGTACAATCCAAAGCCAGAATCTTACACAATGTGTAGTTGTCTGGGGATCTTCGGGTGCCGCATCAGTATCTGCCGAGGTCACCAAAAATGACGGAACAGTACAGGTAGAAGAAATTTGCGTGGAAATTATCGTTTCACCAAAAGCCCTTTTTACGGTAGAGCCGTATCATCCCGGGCAAACCATTGAAGCCTGTATAGATCAGGATCTGTATTTCACTAATCTATCAGATAATATGGGAGGTACTGAGCTTATCTCTTATTTTTGGGATTTTGGCGACAATACAACTTCTACAGAATTTGAGCCGGTACATGCCTATCAGCAAGACGGTCCATATACGGTATATTTAACCGTAACAAATGCCTGTAACTGCACAAGCACCTTCAAAACGGACATCAAGGTAGACAAATTCCCTGGCGTTGAGATCGTTTGTCCCGGAGTTGTCTGCGATGGTGCAACAGCTAGTTATAGTGTTAGCAATGAAGTAGGGGAATTATGTGCTAATGTAGGCTTTAACTGGCATGTAGATGGTGGACATATTGTATCGCCACAACCTTACGGACAAAGCATTGATGTAGTATGGGATAATGTAGACGAGTCAGGATTTGGCTATGTAAGCTTTGATGCCACAGGTTGCGACATTAAATGTGCAGGCGTAACGACTATAAAAGTCCCTGTAATATTAAGTAAAGGCACAATTTTAGGTGATACTACAATATGTGTTGGCGAACAAAACATATACAAATTGCCACAATGGCCTTCAACTAATTTCAATTGGACTATCTCCTCAAACGGAACAGGCGCAACTTTAATAAATACGCCTCTTGCTAACGAAGTGGTAGTTTCAGCACCTACGTCTGCCGGCACTATAACTTTAAGTGCAACTTACAACAACACATTACTAAACTGTGGAGGTACGGCAGAGATACAAATTACCGTTAAGCCAAAAGCAGAAATATCCGGTGATACCGCTATGTGTATAAACAGCACAGAAACTTATCAGCTAAGTAATGGCTACACAGGTTCTTGGACACTTACAGGACCTGGCGGCACACAAACCGGAAGTGGAAATACATTTACAAAAACATTTACACAAGCAGGAAATTATATTTTAAAAGTTAACGGAACTACCTTCTGTAGGCCAAGTCAGATATCAATAGTAATAAGAAATAAAGAGCAAACTCCGTCTGCTATTACAGGACCATCTACAGCATGCCCGGGCATCGCCGAAACCTACTCGGTAACAAACAACATTCCTGGCACCATAATAACCTGGGATATAGATCCAACAGACGGTACAATTAACGGCAGCAATACTGGCAACAGCGTAAATATTACGTTTACAGGAGCAGGGCCTTATGAAGTAAGGGCAAGGAGAGAAAATTCTACCGACCCTAACTGTCCGTCAGATTATGTTATAAAAACAGTAACTGCACCGGTTGTTAATGCACCAATAATAGGAGATAATGTTGTTTGCGGTAGTAGCTATGCCACATACCAAACAAACTATACCGATGGTGAATTCTACTCATGGAGTATAACTCCTTCAAACAGAGGTAGTATTAGCACAGGAAACGGAACCAATCAGGTAGAAATTCTTTGGAATCAGGAATCAGCAACCGGCGTGCAGATAAAATTAGTTGTTACAAAATGTGGTATCCCACATGAAGAGTTTTTCTACGTAGACATTGTACAAACTCCTCCGGTATCATTAGTTAACCCTATTACATCTATATGCGCCGATACTCCTTTTACCTTAACAATGACAGGTGTAACAACAGGTACTGTTATATGCGATTTTGGTGATGGTTCTACACCATATACCAGTACTAATCCACTGGCACCTATCATTTATTCTTATGACAATACAAATGGTGGCAACACCAACTATACTGTTCATATTACAATACAAAACCCTAACGGCTGCCCAATGCCGGCAGAAATATTCCACACTATTACGGTTATACCTGCACCGGTAGCCAGTATTACTCCGGGTGGTACTTATTCTGTATGTCCTGAATCGGCTATAGATGATATACTAACTGTAAATATTCAGGGAGGTTTTGGAAGTGCTTCCAGTGTAATATGGTATCATAATGGCAATGTTATAACCTCGGGCGTGCCTAGTATAGACCTTGGTGCCTTAGGTTTAGGATACGGCGAGTATTATGCCGAGGTAAGCAATGGTTATTGTACTACGGTTACTAATAAAGTAAGATACAATGGTAACTGTAATGTAACACCTTGTACCATAACTCCGGAACCAACAGTAACGGTATTCGGAACAAATAACTGTGGTGTTATTTCTGCAACTGCAAGTGCTTCAGGAAGCCCTACGGGATATCAGTGGTTCTCACAACCAGCCGCATTATCTGTATCTTCAGTTAGTTCAACATCAGCACAGTTTACATTTGGTGAATCAGGAACATACAGAATATTCTACAGAGCAATATACGGTAGTTGTGTAGTAGATAAATACTATGATGTACTGGTGCCTTACATGCCAGATCTAAGATATAATATTACCTGCGGTACAGGAGGCGATTATAGCGTTACCCTATTAGATCACTCTAATTACCATCCGCTTACTCCTATGCAGAATTATGAGTTTATAGTAGATGGCAGCACTGTATCTAACAGCCCGGCTAACTCTTATACTATTAACTTAGCTCCGGGTAATCATACTTTACAACTTATCATTCAAGGTAGTGGGTATCCTGCATGCAGTACAAGCCCGATAACAATAAATCTTCCGGATATGCCAGACGCTACGTTTACTATACCGGCGGAAATCTGTCAGGGCACTCCTTTTGAACTAGCATTAGATAATCCTCAACCGGGATTAACTTATCAGTGGGTTTTTGAGGACGGTTCAAGTAACTTACAGCCAAATCCAACTAAGGTTTATACCGATGTAGATGATTACCACATTAAAGTATGGGTACAAAATCAATACGGCTGTACTGATATTTATTATCATGACCCTATAGAAGTTAAGGCAAATAACCTTTCCGGAACTATTTCGGCAAATCCGTTAGTAGCCTGCGAAGGCAGCACAAGTACGTTAACATATACTCCGGATTTAAGCACACCAATGCCAACTAATTTTGAATGGATGAAAGGAAACCAAGTGGTAGGGACAACTACCGTAAATACCTTCAATATCACTCAGCCTGGTAGTTATTGGGTAGTTGTAAGCGGGGATTATGACTGTTATAAAGAAATTGGGCTTGATAACCCTGTAACTGTAACTTTTGTAGAACCAACTCCGGCCCAAATTGCAGGACCGGATGAAATTTGCTACAACGAAGGATTTGGTCTTTCAACTCCTGCTGGACCTACAGGAACTCTGTATACATGGACCAAAAACGGAAATGTTGTAGGCTCAACAAACACTATAACAGATTTTGCAAGTGCTATAACAACCTACACTTATACGGTTACAGTACAAACTCCTAACGGAGTAGGCGGCTATTGCACAACTACAGATACCCATACAGTAACTGTAAGACCTATACCTAGTGCCCCTTCCATTATGATAGCTAATGTTCACTGTGATCCATATACCGTTAAGCTTATAGCTACAGCTGGTGAAATAGGTACATTTAACTGGAGTAATGGAGAACATAGCTTTAATACAAACTCTGACATTATAAACGTAACTCAGGGAGGTGCATATCAGGTGCGCTTTACAAACCAATATGGTTGTTCCAGCACAGCGCAAATTGATGTTCCTAAAGACCCTGTAATTTATTTATGGAATGTGCCGGCTGGCTGTTATACACTTTGTGACTTAGAAACGGCTTACCTGCAAGGCACTGACCCTTATTCTTTCCCTTCATGGCATTGGCTATACAATGGTTCAGCAATAAATTCGGGCTCAAATTCCCCTGCTGCTAATCAGCCTGTGGCATATCCTGGAGCAGGTACTTATCAGCTTGTTCTTAACAACGGATACTGTGACAGGATTAGTAACGAGGTAAATATTGAACAGGAAGAGTGTGCCGGTTGTGAGTTTGAGATAAGAGTAAAAGATCTTAAGCCTGTATATGATCATGGTTATTGTTATTATAACGTACTATTTGACATCTACAACGCTTATGGTATACCGGTTCAAACAACTTTAACACTGCCTGGCAACGAAGGCATATTTGTTCCTTCATCAATTACGCTTAATCCGGGACAAGCAGCATATCCTGTACAATTGATTCCATTAAACGGATTCTCTGGAGGATTTGTAACTGTTATGTTTGAAACTGTTATTGATGGCAAAACCTGTAGAGTTAAAATTGGACTTGAATTACCTGGATGTACAGGAGAAAGACCGGCTGAGGCAGCTGATACAAATAACTTCGCAGAAGTAACAGGCTATAACTTAGTTATTGCTCCTAACCCTGCTAAAGAAAATGTAGCTATGAACTACAGTTATGCTTTTGCAGATTCAGAAAAAACTATTCAGGTTTACAACCTTCTTGGAGTTCTACTGGAAACTTATACTCCTACAGAACAAAAAGGAACATGGAACTTTAACCTGGGCCGACTGGCAGCAGGTCAATACATAATAGTTATGAAAGAAAACGGTACTATGCTTATGCAGAAAAACCTTATAATACATTAAAACTATTATAATGCAATTGGCCGGCAGTAAAACTGCCGGCTTTTTGTCATTATAGAAATTGCTCAACATAAACTTAATTTTTATGAAAAAGAACTACTTTACACTTAACACACTACTTGTAATCGCCATGTTCGCACTGTCTTATTCTGCACATTCCCAAAGCTGGCAATGGGGTATTGCCGGAGGAAGCAATAATGAGATTCAGGGTGATGAAAAAACAGAATCTATAGTTACCGATGCCGATGGAAATGTATTTTTTTTAGCATCTGTAGGCCGTAACGGACTACATCTTGAGGATATGGACCTTACCCCATATGATGCCGGCAGCAATCGTGACTATGTTATAGCAAGCTATAGCTGTAGTGGCGATTTTCGCTGGTCTAAAGTTATTGGAGGAGGCGATAAAGACTTTATCAAAAATTTACAATCAGATGCTCAGGGTAATATCTATGTAGGTGGTACTGTATATCGTACTTCACAAAATTATCCGGTTCATTTTGACACCGACACCATATTACCTCAGGGTAATCCTAATAATCCTGATGAGCATAAGAGAAATCTTTTCCTTTTGAAATACAACAACACAGGCGAAATGCAATGGCTAAAGATGCCACAATCTGAAGATGTGACTTTAGCAGAAGCCGTGAGCCACAGCTTAGGGGCAGATATCCAAACAGACGCTCAGGGTAATACCTATTGGTTATGTATGCTACCACCGGGCACTTATGCCGATGGAAGTTTTGTAAACACTACTGAAGGGGATAACTTTTTTATTTTAAAGTATGACACTAACGGTAATTTTACAGAAGCCATTACACCAGATATTCAATTTACTGGCGTTTTCCCAACATATAAATTAGTACGAAACCATAACACCGGTAACTTTTATATTGCCGGACGAAAAGATTCTCAGGGTACAATTACTGTGGGAGGTCAAACTATTACAAACAATATGTATCTGGCAGGTTTTAATAGTGAAGGAGACTTTTTATGGAAGCTGGAAAGCAGCAATGAAGTTGGAGGATACCTGAACGACTTAACAATAGACGAACTAAATAACATATACATAACAGGAGGCGCAAGAGATGGTGAAACTTTTGCCGGATTGACTTTTAACTATGAAACTACGGGTTCAGCACCCTTCTTAGTAAAAATAAGTGAAAGTGGAGAAGGAATATGGGAAACCAATGCTTCTACCGAAAATTCAAACAGTCAGGGTTATGGTATAACAATAAATAATAATGAAGTAGCAGTTACCACGGGCTATGGAGTTATAAGTTGGCAGGGCGAAGAGTTAGCCATTGAAACCAATCAGGGTTATGACGTGCTCTTTGCCCGGTTCAACAAAAACGACGGAACCATTATAGAAATGACAAACATTACAGGCAACTTGGGCTATTATGACTACGGGCAAAGCCTCGCTGCCGACAGTTTTAACAACTACTATGTAGGCGGCAGGTTTGGAAATTTTCTATATGTAGGTGATGATACACTGGTAAACGGATCATCGGGAACAGATTTCTTTTTAGCAAAATACGGAACCGATAATTGTAATTGTGCATTACCTCAACCTAGTTTTGGGTTTGAACAGGACAGTGAAAACCAGTTAGCCTATACATTTACCTACAACGGATCAGGATATGATACTATAGAATGGGATTTTGGGGATGAAACAACCTCAGGTGAAGAGAATCCTTCACATACTTTCAGCGATTCAGGAAACTACAGTGTGTGCGTTACCGTAACAAACGAATGTGGCAGCCAGACTTACTGCATTGATATTGAAGCTGTTTTAGAGACTGACTCCTTTGCTTTTGCGGAAACAAAGATATATCCTAACCCGGTTAACGGCATACTTACAATAAGCACCGATACTAATCTTGAGTATACACTGTATTCTGTACTGGGTAGTGTTGTAGGAACCGGAGCTATGAATGCAGGTGAAACAACCATCAATTTTTCAGGATACGAATCGGGAATATATATGCTTGAACTGAAAAAAGAAAGTGGAGAAAGAAAAATCGTACGATTAATTAAAAACTAAATAAACAGGAACACTCAAGTGTTAAAATATAATTGCTAAAAAACTTTTTACCCTATTTTTGCCCTGACACACCTTGCCTCCGGCATCTGTGTCAAAAACTACTTTTTAAATACAGCTCTCACAAGGAGCTGTATTTTGTGTTTAATGGAATAGGTATATTTGAAAAAATAAAACAATGGATTTTCAAAACCTTTACTTTATAGCTTTAATCCCTCCGCAAACAATTTGCGAAGAAGTTACTGCTATTAAAACTGATTTTGCCAACCATTACAACAGTAAAAAGGCACTTAAGGCAATGCCACATATTACCCTTAAAGCTCCTTTTAAACTTTATGAGGAAGACCAAGAAAAACTTTTGGATTGGTTTAGAAGCCTTGCTCTTGCATCACAAAACTTTACTGTAAACCTAAACGGATTTGGCTGTTTTGATAACAGCAAAGCACCTGTAATATATGTAAAACCTGAAGTTTCTCAGGAGCTCTTATCACTACAAAAAGAACTTATTAAAAGCATCACATTACATTTCCCCGAAATAAGTACGCATTATCATGAAAATGATTTTAGCCCTCACATGACGGTTGCTTACAGGGATTTATCGCATGAAGAATTTACAAAGGCTTGGCAGGTATATCAAAAAAAGGAATACAAACGCTCGTTTGAAGTAAACGGACTCTATTTACTTAAACACGACACCAAACAATGGAATATAATTTCTGAACATTTTCTTCAGGAATAAAAAAAAGCAGCCATTGGCTGCTTTCTTATTAATTTCATATCCAGATTATGGACCCATAACGGTATCTACGTCTACTTTTACAGTATCCTCATTAACATCCACATCCACATCTACATCTTCAATGTGTTCATCATGGTTTTCCATATTTTCCATATCAGCGTCTTTATCCTTTTTCTCGCCGCATGAAGTTAAACTAAGCGCAGTTACAAACAGTCCTGCGAATAGAGCGTTTTTTAGCAATCTCACGTTCATAATGTTTGGTTTTAATTAGTAATGTGTTTAAGTATCAAATATAATATTCTCATTTACAGGTTTTTCCCATAGAATTATTAAAATTCAGAATTAACTGTTAAAAAACAAGGCTCATTTTTAACAGTATTGAGTTTTCAGTTATAACTCAAAATCGAATATTATTATCAAATATTAAAATTCACATTATCAGGATATAAAAATTTATTATCCGGTTTTACAAAATAATCCTTTAAATTTATTTGCATTGAATTAAAAATAGTAGTAATATTGCAACCTCAAAACTGGTCCTATAGCTCAGTTGGTTAGAGCACCTGACTCATAATCAGGTGGTCCCTGGTTCGAGCCCAGGTGGGACCACCCAGTTTTTAAAAGGCTTTACAGAAATGTAAGGCCTTTTGTTTTTTATGCGGGTTAAACATAGGTCAAACAATTATTATATTTGATGTTAAATAGGCTTGCATGGACAAAGACATATCTCCTCTTAATTTTTTTAATGATTTGTTATTCTTTGACGGAATCAATCATTTAATATCTTCATTTTACAATAATAATAATTTACTAGAAGAAGGTTATATTTTTATTACAGAGCATAGTTGTTATTTAAAAACGGAAATGCTTGAAGATGGTCCTAATGCTCAATTTAGCTATGACGAGATAACTAAAGAAAAGTTTTTCATTACTATAGTCCTTGATAAGAAAAAAGATCTTTTAGATTACTTTTCAAGAGAAGAAGCTATTAATTTAGCTTTAGGCTTTAGTCAATTAAAAGTACTCTATCAGAAATCTAAAACTAAAGACACTTTCTACTTTAATAAAATATCAGAGCAGCTATATTCTTTAATAGAAGATTTAAGGTTAATTTATCCAGAGCAAAAACATTCTTTATTTAATGTTTTAACAAAGTATGGAGGCAGTTCTTATTTTCAATATAAAGATTTAAAAAATACTTTTTTTGAGGACTTGTATGAGGTGGGTTATGAATTAGGTTTAATTGATGATGTTGAGATACCTGAAGAAATGTTTTACAGTGTTTTTACTTGTTTGAAACCTGATGAAGCTTTAAAACTTACTTTTAATAAATCTAACCCTATAGTAGCATACTTTTTAAAGCAAATAGAACCCTTTTTTGACAATTTAAATGCAGTGACAATAGAAAAGAGTTGCTCTTTCTATAATAAGCAGGGAAAGCTTTTAAAAAGCACAGATTTGTATGCTGCACTATCTCGCGGTTCTGATAGAAATAAAGAATATTTTGATAGGATTGATAGAAAGCTAAATTTATTAAAGCTGAAGTATCTAAAATAGTAACCTTACATTTTACCTTACACTTATACTTACACCTCCATTACACTTTGTGATAGGAGGTTTTTTTGTACACTTTCTTTGCTTCATTATTAACAGTGATATGCGCATATCCATTAAAACAAATCTTAATGGAAATTATCATTAATAAATTAATTGAAATAGAGTCTATAGTAAAAAGACAATATTTATTGAGCAAAGAGTTCTTTACCATAGAGGAAGCAGCAGAATATCTTCAGGTTTCATTATCAGCAATATATAAGCTTACAAGTAACAATGAAATAGCTTATTACAAACCAGGAGGTAAGAAGATATACTTTAAAAAAGAAAGCTTACAAGAATGGATTGAAAGAAGTAAAGTTCTTTCTGTTTTTGAAATGGGTTCTGAAGTAGAAAATTATTTAGCTAAAACTAAATAAGGATGGTTGATTTTATAAGACTGTACTATCACAACAAGCAGGAGATTGAAGAAGTAGTAAAGAATCCTGTTTACTTCCCAGAAGCTTATGAGATAAGACGGCTTGCAAGTCAAGAAGGTAGATATCCTATTAAAGCCAATTTGGAGAATATGGAGATTATTGTAAGAGAAAATACAGCGGAGATTAAACACTCACTTCACATACTAAATAATATTTTAAATAATGAAGGTAAACATAATTACAATGATTTTACTTACTGTAATCTAGTGAATACTATTGATACTCTGTCTGAAAAAGTGCCAACTTCTAGCACTGCGTCTATAACTCGCTTGGAATTTGGTTTAAACATATATGTTGATGTTCCGGCCAAAGAAATAATAAAAGATAATGTCTTGATGCATAAAGAAGCATTTCATAATGAAAATAATAAGTATGCTGGTAGAGGAGAATTAAAAAGATTCGTACATGCACAATATCAGATAAAGGTTTATGATAAACAATTACAGTATGGGAGTGAAGAACATACTCTAAGGTTTGAAATTGTTTTCAAAAACAAACACTTGTTAACGTCTTTAGGAGTAGATACATTAGAAAATCTTAAATGTAAAGAGGTGTTAAGAAACTTGTTTAGTTATCTATTAAAAAGATATGCAGAGATGAGGATTATTGATGATTTTGACTCTGTAAAGCCTAAATCAGATTTAGCTGAGCTATATAAATTAACTAATCCTTTATACTGGAATGTTCATTTAAAAAAGAAAGGCTCAACAACCAGATATAATAAAAAACATCAGCTTGACAGTCTATTAGAAAAGCATAAGTTATTAGAAACAAAAAATATGATTTTTAATAGTCTACAGGAAAAATTTGAGTATTTGATTAATAACTAAAAGTGAAAGATTTTACACTATATAAGATATAATATAAAATGGCAACAATAAAAATTACACTAAAAAATAAACCTACTACAGAAGGCTTATACCCTATAGTATTAAGAATAATAAAAGACAGAAAAGTAAAGATTATTAGCCTGCCCTTTAAGTGTCTTAAAAAAGACTGGGATGAGGCTAATGGAGAGTTAAAAAAGTCGGATAAAAACTATAGGGTAAGAAACCGAATTCTATTGCAAAAGAAAGAAGAAGCCCTGAAAATAATAGATGAATTTGAGTTAGAAAAAGTAGACTTTACTTTAGCTCAGTTTGAAAAAAGGTTTAGAGGGCAGAAGGATAAAAATATTACTGTGAGAGACTTTATCTTAGAAAAGATACAAAACTTTGAATTAGCAGGAAGAACAGGCAGTGCAAGAACATATGAAGGCACATTAAACTCTTTCTTTGGATACATTGAAAACAAACAACTTATGTTTAGAGAAATTACTCCCGAGCTATTAGAAAAGTATGAAAACTATCTAAGAACTAGAGGAGGTACTGATGGGGGTATAGCTGTTAGAATGAGAGATATTAGAACTTTATTTAATGATGCTATAAGAAGAGGAGTGGTAAAAAAAGATGCTTACCCGTTTATTGCTTATAAAATTTCAAAATTAAAAGGAAAAGGAATTAAGAGGGCATTAACTAGGGATGAAGTATTGCTGATAGAAAACCTAAATGTAGAAAAACATCCTCATTTGAGGGAGGCAAAAAATTTCTTTCTCTTTTCTTATTATACAAGAGGAATGAACTTTTATGACATGATGAAGCTTAAGTGGAGTAATATAGAAGGGGATTATATTGTTTATACAAGGTCTAAGACAAAAGGGAACTTTAAGATTAAAATACTTGAACCTGTTCAACAGATTTTAGATGAGTATAGATTAGAGAATAGAATTACAGGCTATATTTTTCCTATACTCCTGAGAAATGATTTAAGACCTAAACAGATTGAGGAAAGAAAAGGGAAGAAGCTGAAAAAGTTTAATAAAGACTTGAAGCTTATAGCAGAAACTGTTGGGATTACTAAAAAAGTTACAAGCTATGTAGCCAGACATAGTTTTGCAACTAACTTAAGAGAAGCAGGAGAAGGGGCTGATATAATTAGTCAGGCTATGGGGCATCATGACATACAGATGACACAAACCTATTTAAAAGCTTTTGAAGATGAGGACATTGATAAAGCTTCTGCCAAACTATTAAGGGAACCCGAACCCGAATTAATTAGTGCTTAAATTAAAAGGCTTACATTTCTGTAAGCCTTTTTTGTTGTTAATACCATTCAACTTAAGGTTTGTTACAACCCTACCCCTATAGGTAGATAAAACAATAAAGTTGTTAATCCCTTTCAAATTAAGGTCTGTTACAACAAAACAACAGACTAAAAAAAGTAATAGTAAGTTGTGAATACCCTTCAAATTAAGGTCTGTTACAACATAGCTAAAGCACAGAGAGAAGCGTGTACTGTTGTTAATACCCTTCAAATTAAGGTCTGTTACAAGAATAATACATATTAATATAACTTTGCACAAGTTGTGATTACTCTTCAAATTAAGGTCTGTTACAACTAAATGGCAACAAGCAGAAAACAACAGACTGTTGTGAATACCTTTCAAATTAAGATTAGTTACAGTCACAATCTTTAATGTATTTATTTTCAATATTTTACTTACCCTACTGTAAGTGTAATTTTACCTTTTTAATTCATTAATAGTGTTTGTTGTGAACTGGAATATTATTTCAGTTGTGTTCAGGTTTTCAATGTTCTTAGTATAGCTTCTAATCATTTCGTAGTATTCTTTAATAGGTAATTGACTATGGGCAAACTTATTTCTTATAAGTACAAGTAAAAAAGCTTTTTGTATAATTTCAGGTTTTTCAACAATACTTTTATCAAATGTGTTAAACTCTTTCTGCCCTTTAGCTAATAACCATTCTATTTCTTCATTTGTTGCAAGTCCTTTTTTTAATAATAATCCATTTACCACATAATGCTTAAACCTAGGGTTACTATTATATTCTAATATAGAAGGGTGATTTGAACCATCAAAGTTATTAATCGTTAAAATATAACTTTCAAACTCCTGAATAGCCTTAAATAGTTTTTCTCTTCTTATTACTTCATAAGAGTTGGGTTTAATATAAAGCTCATACTTTAATTCTTCTATTTCCCATTGTTTATTTATATCATAGCTTAAAATTTGCTTTACCTTATCTTCTTCTAAAAAACGTTTAATTTTATTTATATCTTTTAGTTGTACTTTTGTTTCTCTAATCTGTTTGTCTTGATATAAGATTGTTTTACCCCAAATATAACTATCATTGATTTGATTCAGTTCTTTAGCTTTTAAGCCTATTGCTATGCGTTCTTTCCTACTTATATAAAGGTTTTTTAATGATATATCTATATTGTATTCAAAGATTTTATTATATATATTATCTACAACAAGTTTGAGAAAAAGATCTTGGTTTTTTATACATTTAATAGACAGATCTTCTTTAAGTTTAAAAAGATTTAGTTGCTCTTCAGGATTTAATTGTTCTTGATTTTTTACAAATTCCTTTACGGTAAGTTTTTCTTTTTTAAAGTTACATTCATAATCCTTTGTAAAGCTATAAAACTCCTGAAGAGGATGCTCTTTGTATGTATAGGTATACCAATCTGCAAACAATTCAGGCTTTTCAGTTACACTTTCATTCTTTACAAAGGTAGGTTTACTGTCAAAAATACCTCTTGGAAAAACTAAGGGTTTTGCAAGCAGTTTGTTAATTTGTTCCTGAGTACTATCTATAGTATAAGTCCTTATATGGAAAAGACAATCTAGGTTTTGCTGCTTAATAAACTTATCTAGTTTCCTTTTATCGGTTTTGTATTCAAGATTATCTAAATTCTCTTTTAGTTTTTCTAAGGTTTTGTTTCTGCTAGCTAGGTATTTACAATAAAATTTTTCAAATTCCTTTTCGTTAAAAGCCTTTTTGATACCTTCATTCCAAATATAATTATCATCATTAAAGTTCCATACTGATGAAAGTATTGATAAAGCCTCTTTTGGCTTTTGGCTGTAATATGCTATTGAATTTTGTAGTTGACTATGCATATACCCTTTCCAATTTTCTCTTACCTTTTTAGGCATAAAACGTTTTAAGTCATTGGCAAGCCAAGTAGCCTCTATACCTAATTCTTTACTATTAAAAACATACTTTCTTCTATGTGATGTGTCTTTAACTTCGTTTTGATTTTTTTTAATTAGAGTAAGCTTTTCATTACTAATACTTATCTCATGTTTCATTGCTTTTATAAGCTTGGAGACATCTAAACTTTCTTGATTGGTGCTTTTGTTTAAATTCTTTGTTATTTTTGATTGAGGCAAAGTTCCTGGCTGATAGTTTTTAATAGTGTTTAATCTTTTCAGATATGTACGTCTTAATAAATTTTCTATTTCACTTGCTGTTTTATTTTCACATAAGATTGTATATAAAAGTGCAGGCAATTCATTAAGAGATAGAATAGCAGTAGGTTCAGCAGTAAATACTCGTGTAGTAAGCGTATTATTTATTAAATCAAAAATCTCTTGCTTATTCTTTTTATTCTTTTTTCTCAGTATTCTCTTTTCTGAGAAATTTCTTATAGATTTATATTCGTTTATTTTTTCTTTATCTTGATCATTAATGTCAAAGTATATGGGAATGTTGTTACCTGTAAAGTTATAGGAGGGATTAGGATAAATTTCCCAACCTAAAGCTTCATTATCAGGATTATTTTGAATAAAATAATCACCTTTAATATTACTTACTTCTGATAATTTTCCAAATACATTAATTTTTTCTTTAATGACTCTTTCTGTTTCATATTCAGTTCCTGATAGTTTTTTTCTTTGGATATGATGAACATAGTTACCTAAATATATTTGAAATCGCAGTGAGTTAAAGCTTACAAACTCATCAAGGTATCTTAAAACAAAATAATTAAATTTATTTTCATACCTTTTTCGAATTACAGGATGTATAACTGTTGAGCTATTTAACGTGTCTATATCATCCCCTTCTTTAATGTATTCATTTATATCTTCTACAAATTCCTGTTGTTTTTTAAAACATAAATTGCGGTAAATTTCATTAGGTATTTTGGTAAGCTCATCAACAATCTGAAGTAACAATGTTTCTCGGGAGAAATTAGTATTTAACTTTTGTTTTATGGGTTTTATGTTTAAATAAGTGAAAACCCAGTGTGTAGCCATAAATTTAAGACTATTGTTTTTCTCATTTGGAAAGTCAGGAAGGTCTTTAATCACAGTTCCTTTAAAACCTTTTATTCTGCCTCTTAAGTCGTTACTTTCTTTTCTTGATAAAAAGATTCCTAGGAAAAATAATAATCCATCTACAGAAACATTTATACCATTCTCAGTTGGTTCCCCTTTGTATTCAGATTTACATGATGCAGATAAAATATCATTATCTGCTTTTTTTCGCCTATAAATCAAATGACTAAAAGAATTATTAAAAATAGTATTATTTATAGTTTCACTATCAAGTTTAATACGAGTGTTTTCTTTCTGTTTTTCTTTTAGACTTGCTTTTGTTTTTTGATATAGAATGTCCATTTCCTCTTTTAGGGAATCTTTTAAAAGCTGTCTGGTATGATCATTTTTTTTCTTTTGTCTCTTTACATCAATAACAACATTTAAAAAGATGTTATCTATAAGACTAAAAGTGTTTTGTTCAATGCTTAAAGGTTTATGATAATAGTGAGTATAAAAATCTCTAAGCTTACTTAAGGTTTCAATTAATAATCGTAAGTTGTTAATTAAATATCTTCTTCTTGCTTTAACTTTATCCTCTTCTTTGGTAAACCTTTTATTATCAGGATGTAAGTCTAGATAGTGTAAAACGGGAAAATATTGTTTAAGAAAACTAACTCTCTCAATATAATCAGGTTCTGATATTTGTCCATCAAGAGAATCTAATATCTTGTATAAATTATGTTGCTTAATATCAAAGCGATTTTTATATACTGTTTTGAATACATTCTCAATGTTATTTACTGCAAGATTAAGATAGCCAGCAAAATAGTGTTTGTCTTTAAATAAAGTATGGTCATAGGCAACACCTTTACCCATAGTGGTAGTTTCTTCCATTTCAAAGTGTGGTTATTTAGATTATTAAATAGTACTTAAAGATAAGTATTTTAACTTTTTGTTAGGTTTTATAGTAAAGTGTTGCGAAAATTTTTTTCTAAAATATTTTACTCTATGATAAATAAGCAATCTACCTTATACAAATAGCCCCCCTTCCAAAACAAAAACTCAATACCCCCACCCATCCCTTAGGAAACAAAAATGTTTCTGCCTAATTAAGATTATTAACTATAAAAACCAGAAAGTCATGGTAAGAATTATTAATTATTTAGAAAGAACTTCAGATGAAGGTAAAAAGTTTTTTGTACTGGAATTACAGGGAGGAATGGAGATGGTAAAATCTCAGGTAACAGGAAGTTTTTATGCAACGGCTAAGAAGGCCACTATTCCATCAACCTTTGATGAATTAACATGTCAGGCTTTAATAGGTACTGATATCGCGGGAGCTATTAAGAAAGTATCTTCTGAACCTTATGAATATACCATTAGGGATACCGGAGAAACAATCATTTTACATCACAGGTATGAATATGAACCTGAAGAAGTTTCTAAGCAGGAATATAGTCCTGAGAAATCAGAAACTACCGTTGATGAGTTCATGAAAGGTAGGACAGAAAAAGAAACTGTAAAAAATAATCTTCTTGTTAATGCAGAGTAAATTAAATAGCCAGAACTTGTTATTTCAGGTTTTGGCTATTAATATAAAGATTATGGAAAACAAAGTTGCTGAAATAAAGGTATCATACTTTAATAATACTAGTGAAAAAATAAAAATTACAGGTAGTTTAAAAGCTTTTCAAGTACTCCTAGGTTCTTGGAATATTGACACATTAGAATTGCAGGAAGAATTTAAAATATTGATGCTCAATTATGCTAATGAGGTTTTAGGAGTTTATAATTTATCAAAGGGAGGAGTAAGTGGTACAGTTGTAGATATAAAGCTTTTGTTTGCAGTAGCTTTAAAGTGTCATGCTTCAAATATCATCATAGCTCATAACCATCCAAGTGGCACTTTAATTCCTAGTGAATCAGATAAAACTATCACAGCTAAAATAAAAAAAGCCTCAGAATTATTAGATATTAAACTAATAGATCACTTAATAGTCACTAAAGAAGGATATTATAGCTTCTCCGAATTTGGTTTGTTAAGCTGAATGTGTAAGAGAGGTTAAACATTGCTTTATTTTATGAAATTTTAGAAATGAAGAAGGTTTAAGATTAATATTAATAGCCAAAAGATTAATCTTTAAATTTAAAGAGTTCCACAATTTCCACATTTAAACCTTTAGCAACTCTTTCATAGGTAGATAATGTGCCATTAACATTACCTGCTTCAAGCCTGGACATACTACTTTTTTCAAAATTACACCTTGCAGCTAAATCCTGCTGAGAGATGTTTTTCTCATCTCTAATTTGCTGAATTCGCTTTCCTACTTTTTTATGTAGAGTGTAATCTTTCACTTTTTTAAGTTGATTTTTATGTCAACTCAAAATTTGCTTTATTTTTGTCTTGTTGGTTAACATATATGCTAACTATATAAAATTATGATACAACTAGAAGAAAAGAAAATCCCAGTAGTGCTAATAATAATAGGTATTGTACTACTTGTCATATCAAACCTTACTAAAGAGCCTTATGATATTAGTTTGTTCCTGTATTATGAAAAAAATCATATCTCAATGTCCTTATCAGAGTATTATGTTGGGCTTCTTGGTATAGATGTTTCTTTAAAGAGTATAGTAGTAAGCTGTATTGTGTTAATAGGATTGAGTATATATCTATTAATTTTTAAGACTGATGAAGAGATAAGAACTCTTATAGGAGGAGGGTATAGAGATAAGCTTGCTGTAAATAAGAAAACAAAGTTAAATGAGCTACCTCAAAAAAAGATAAATCAAGATGTAAATGATGATAATATAAAACTGTATAAAAAAATAAAACTTACTAAGCTTTTAACTCTTTTGTATGGAGTATTAATATTACTTGTAATCTTGATTTTAAAGACTATTGATCAAGACCTAATAGATAGTTTTACAATTGAAGAATATCAAACTTATTCTATTATACTTCTTATTGCTAACCTTGTTAATAGAGCTTTTGCTACTCAAGTATGTTATGACTTGACAAAGTATAATAAGGGCAGTAAGTGGTTATGGGTATTATGTGGATTTTTATTTCCTGCATTAACTTTAATATATGCAGGAGTTAAGAGATCTCTTCAAAATGAATACAAGTACTTGATGGAATACTACAACCAATATTAATTAAATAAACAAACCATGAAAAAACAATTATTATTACTGAGCATACTTCTGTGTGCCTTCATCTACACAGCTTGCTCTTCAGAAGATGACAGCCAAAAAGACAATGAAAGTTGTAACTGTTATTATACCTTAATAGAAGGCAGCCAGCTTCAGGAAGGGTATATTGAACCCTCAGATACTACAGATTGTAATCTTGATGGTGTTCATGTATACTTTGAGGATTACATGAATGGAGAACCAAATGATACTTACTACAGAGTTTTACATTGTGAGGCTTCACACTAAAACAAAGGGTTAAACATAGGTTAAACATTCAAAAAAAACATATGATAAGAAGAGAAAATAAACACAAATATCAATGTTCTTAATTCTTTGATAAAGAAACTATTGGCAAGTATTTATAAAGAAAGAAAAATATATAGACACTGACTCATAATCAGGTGGTCCCTGGTTCGAGCCCAGGTGGGACCACAACCGCAACTTCAAAAGAGTTGCGGTTTTTTTGTTTTATAAAGTATCTTTACCTCCTTTAAAGAAAATACACAATGAGAAAAATAGAACACATAGGTATAGCAGTTAAGGATTTAGAGGCATCCAACCAGCTTTTTGAAAAACTTTTTGGCGCTCCGGCATATAAAATGGAAGAAGTGGCAAGCGAAGGCGTTAAGACTTCTTTCTTTATGAACGGCCCTAACAAAATTGAACTTCTGGAAGCTACAAACCCAGACAGTCCTATTGCAAAGTTCTTAGAGAAAAAGGGAGAAGGTATACACCACATCGCTTTTGACGTAGAAGATATTGTTGCCGAAATTGCCCGACTAAAGGAAGAGGGTTTTACCGTACTCAACGAAACTCCTAAAAAAGGAGCCGACAATAAGCTTGTTGCTTTTTTACACCCTAAAGGCACAAATGGCGTGCTTGTAGAGCTTTGTCAGGAAATTGCATAATGACAAGCCTTAAAAAATAAAGGCTCAACTTGTAAAACTTTCTGTACTTTTGCATTATGGAAACGAACAGGCAAAAAAAAATAGGCACCCTGCTGCAAAAAGACCTTGTAGACATTTTACAGGGCGAGGTGCGCAAAAATGGCATCAGCAATCTTATTATCTCTATATCTAAAGTAAATGTTACTTCAGACCTTTCTATAGCAAAGGTTTACATTAGCGTATTCCCTTCGGAAAGAGGTGGTGAAATTCTTGCTGCGGTAAGATCTAACACACCACTTATTAAGCACGATTTATCGCAACGCGTAAAAATGCAGCTTAGAAAAGTACCTAATCTTATTTTCTATATAGACGATTCGCTTGACCAGATTGAAAAAATTGACCAGGAACTTAAAGGCGAAAACAACCCAATTAAAAACCCTGAACTTTTAGACAAACGCAAGAAATCTTAAATTGAGCTTTCCTTTCTACATTGCCCGAAGGTATACTATTAGCAGAAGCAAAAGCACTGCGGTAAATATTATTTCCGTAATTGCTGCCTTGGGTATTGTAGTAAGCGCCACAGCTCTTTTTGTCATCCTTTCGGTATTTAGCGGACTGAAAAACTTCAGTCTTTCTTTTACAAACGCTACCGATCCCGACCTTAAGATAACAACCAGCGTAGGCAAATCGTTTGTTATTTCCCCTGAACAGGAAAAGAAACTAAAAGCCATTAACGGCATTACTGTTTATACCAAAGTAGTAGAGGAACGTGTACTTTTTTATTACGATCAAAAAGAACATGTAGCCTTTCTTAAAGGAACCGACAGCCTTTTTACCAGTGTAAACCCTATGGAAAAACAACTGGTTGTGGGTTACTGGGCAACGCCGCTTACCACACAATGTGTTGTAGGCATTGGCACTGTTAGCAAGCTATCATTAGGTCTTTCCTCTTTTAGCCATAGGCTTGAAGTTTATGTGCCAAAACCGGGAAAAGGTCCTTTAAACAGCCCCGATGACGCATTTAACAAGTCGGCATTGGTTCCGGTTGGTATTTACTCCATTAACGATGATGTAGACAGCAAATATGTATACTGCGATTTAGGCATTGCACAAAATCTGTTACAGTTTAAACCCAATCAGGTTACTGCTATAGAAATCAAACTTGCACCTAATGCTTCGGAAGACAATGTTAAGGAACAGCTGATTACCATATTTGGCAAGAATGCTGTTGTAAAAAACAGGGCACAGCTAAACGACTCGCTTTACAAAATGCTTAATTCAGAGAACCTGATAACTTATCTTATCTGTTCACTGGTAGTGGTGTTAACCCTTTTCTGCCTTGCGGGAGCACTTATAATGCTGATACTTGACAAAAAAGAAAACATCAAAACACTGTACTGCTTAGGACTAGAGGTGAGAAGCATAAGAAACATATTTTTATATCAGGGACTTTTCATTACCGCTCTGGGCGCTTTTGCCGGACTCCTTTTAGGAAGTATCATCGTACTGCTGCAAATGAAATTCAGCCTGATAACCATAACTCCTACCCTTCCTTTCCCGGTAGAGTTTAATATCCTGAATATTGTAATCGTATTACTTACTTTATTCATACTGGGTTACTTAGCTTCCAGGATAGCAGCAGGCAGGGTAAACCGCAAGCTGATTGAAAATTCATAATTTTTTTACTTAACGATTGCATTTTTAATATATATTTGCCGTTCAAAGCATATAGAAATATGAAGTTATTTGCTGCTTTAACACGTTAAGGCAAAAATACCACCGCTGACTTTTAAAGTGAATGAAGCATTAACCCTTTAATGCCTCTCTTCATTTTTATATTCTTTTTTTATAACAATTTATTTCGAAATATTATGACACAGCAGGCACAGCGAAGCAGTGCATTGTCACGCTTTTATACATTATTACAACAATCTCTTAAAGGGGAAAATATAGATTTTACTACTGGCAGTATCCGTAGGGGTGTGTTGCTTTTAGCCATTCCAATGATGCTCGAAATGATGATGGAATCGGTTTTTGCGCTGGTAGACCTTTATTTTGTGGGGCACTTGGAAAACAGCAGTTTTGCTGTTCAAACCGTTGGCCTTACGGAATCGGTACTTACAATAATCTACTCCATAGCCATAGGTATGAGTATGGCTGCCACAGCAGTGGTGGCAAGGCGTATAGGTGAGAAAAATCCCGAAGCAGCCGCAAGGGCCGGTATGCAGGCCATAGTAGTAGCTGTTGCCGTAAATCTTATTATTGCGGTTTTCGGTTTTATTTATGCTACCGAAATACTGGTATGGATGGGCTCTTCAACAGCATCTGCCGTTTACGGAACCAACTTTGTACGCATTATGATGGGCGGAAGCTTTGTTATCATGCTGTTATTCCTTTTTAATGGTATATTCCGTGGTGCAGGTAATGCAGCCATAGCCATGAAAAGCCTTTGGATTGCCAACATTTGTAATATTATACTTTGTCCTATATTTATTAACGTGCTAGGGTTTGGACTTACGGGTGCAGCCATAGCCACAACAATAGGACGTAGCACAGGTGTATTGTATCAGTTATACAATCTGTTTAACGGAAAAGGCGTATTGAAAGTAGTGCTGTCTTACTTTAAGCCAAATATGGAACAGATAAGAAACCTGGTAAAGATTGCTGCTCCGGGCGTACTCCAGTTTGTTATAGCGTCATGCAGCTGGATATTTTTAGCCCAGTTGGTTGCCACTACTGGTGGTGATGAAGGCTCGGCAGGATACCAGAGTGCTTTACGTATCATGATGTTCTTTATGCTTCCGGCATGGGGACTTAGTGGTGCCGCTGCAACACTGGTAGGACAAAATCTGGGCGCACAACAGGTAGACCGGGCAGAAAGATCGGTACTGGTAACCGCTAAATTCAATGCTATCTACATGGGTATCATTATGATTATTACCCTTGTCGCTGCCGATGAGTTCATGTGGTTCTTTACCAACAACACCCATGTGCACGACATTGCGGTAAAAGCAATTATGATATTAAGTTCGGCATATATATTTTACGGAATAGGCATGGTGCTTATTAACGCATTTAACGGTTCGGGAGATACCAAAACACCAACATGGGTAAACTTCTTTGGTTTTTGGGTATTGCAAATTCCGTTAGCCTACCTGCTTGCCAAGCATTTTAATCTTGGCCCTACAGGTGTCTTTATAGCCATCCCAATTGCAGAAACCGCCATGACTATTGCCAGTATGGCCTTATTTAAAAAAGGAAAGTGGAAAAAAGTACAGGTATAAAAAAGGCTCAGCAAATGCTGAGCCTTTTCGTTTTTTATCTGTAATGCTTTATTATACCATTTTATAATCGGCAAATTTTTCAAGTACCTCATCAAACACGGCATATACATCTTCCGGTTTATCATTAGATACCATTCGTTGCCTGTATTCCTTAAAGCCGTGAATACCTTTAAAGTAATTGGTATAGTGCCTGCGTGTTTCAAACACCCCTACTCTTTCACCTTTCCAGTCTATAGACCATTTAAGGTGATTACGTGCTGCTTCCACACGGTCTTCAACAGTTGGTTCCGGCAGGTGTTCGCCCGTTGCGAAGTAATGTTTTATCTGATTGAATATCCACGGATACCCGATAGCCGCACGGCCTATCATGATACCGTCAAGTCCGTATTCATTTCTGTATTTAAGTGCCTTTTCAGGACTGTCTATATCTCCGTTACCAAAAATAGGAATATTTATACGGGGGTTGTTTTTCACCTTAGCAATAGGAGCCCAGTCGGCTTCACCTTTGTACATCTGTGCACGGGTACGCCCGTGTATGGTTAAGGCTTTAATACCTACATCCTGTAACCTCTCGGCCACTTCATAAATATTAATGGAATCTTCATCCCAGCCCAAACGGGTTTTTACCGTTACCGGAAGATGGGTACTGTCTACCACAGCTTTGGTAAGGCGCACCATAAGGTCTATATCCTTTAAAACCCCGGCTCCCGCACCTTTACAAACCACCTTTTTTACCGGGCAGCCAAAGTTAATATCAACTATATCCGGATTTACCGTTTCCACTATTCTGGCACTCATAGCCATAGCTTCTTCGTCTCCCCCAAATATCTGAATCCCTATAGGCCTCTCATAGTCAAATATATCCAGCTTCTGGCGGCTTTTTATCGCATCACGAATAAGCCCCTCAGATGAGATAAACTCGCTATACATTAAATCGGCACCATGCTGTTTGCATAACCTGCGGAATGGCGGATCGCTCACGTCCTCCATAGGAGCTAACAACAGTGGAAATTCAGGCAGTTCTATATTACCAATCTTAACCATCTTCTTCATTTTGTGCAAAATTACAACATTTTCACGATATGGGAATTAAGCACCATAAGCAAACCCAATAACACCATAAATAAAAACAATTATATTTTTTTATGATAATAGAAACGAGCGTATTACATTTGCGCCATCTTTAAAACGCCATAAGCCCCCAATGGAATTTTAAGGGTATAAAAAACAGCTAAATTTTACATATTAAACCGGACGTGTCTTCCCTCCATGGCATGTCCGGTTTTTATTTTTTCAACTTTGAGGAAAACCATAAACAATTTTCCTTCGTATACATTCATATCAATGAATGTATTTCCTGAAAAACCCGATGATGGATATGCCTCCATCCGTTAAAGCAAGGAACAGAAATAAAGCATTCGTTGGTAACCTAAATCCCCCCTTATAGTTGCAGCACATGGGTTAAAGCATGTGCTGCTTTTTTATTTAGAAAATCCTGCTTTGCAACTTGCTAACTTTAACTATATTTGCCGATTAATTCACTACCTTTACTAAAGGCCGCATATTTTACACGAATACTGGGCAAAAGGTATATTAAACTGATACTGAACGAAGATGAAGAATATTAGGAACTTTTGTATTATTGCCCACATTGACCACGGTAAAAGTACCCTGGCCGACAGGCTTTTAGACGCCACACAAACTGTTACTGCACGCGAGCAGCAGGCACAGTTACTGGACAATATGGACCTTGAGCGCGAAAGGGGTATTACCATTAAAAGCCATGCCATACAAATGGATTACATGCATAATGGCGAAAAATACACCCTTAACCTTATCGACACTCCTGGCCACGTAGACTTCTCTTATGAGGTATCGCGTTCCATTGCCGCGTGTGAAGGAGCTTTACTTATTGTAGATGCTGCACAAAGCATACAGGCACAAACAATATCTAACCTTTACCTTGCGCTGGAAAACGATCTTGAAATTATTCCGGTACTTAACAAGGTAGACTTACCAAGCGCCAATCCGGAAGAGGTAAGTGACGATATCGTAGACCTTTTAGGCTGTAAACTTGAAGACATTATTCCTGCCAGCGGTAAAACCGGTTTTGGGGTAGACAAAATATTAGAAGCAATTATTGACCGAATACCGGCACCTAAAGGTGATCCGGAAGAGCCGTTACAGGCGCTTATCTTTGACTCGGTTTATAACCCTTTCCGTGGTATTGAAGTTATATTCAGGGTAATCAACGGTTCTATAAGCAAAGGACAAAAAGTTAAGTTTATGGCAACAGGCAAAGAATATTTTGCCGACGAAATTGGTACGCTTAAGCTGAACCAGGTTCCTAAACAGGAGATAAAAACAGGTGACGTAGGTTATCTTATCTCGGGTATTAAGGAAGCAAGAGAGGTAAAAGTGGGTGATACCATTACCGATGCTAAAACGCCAACCCAAAATATGATTGCCGGTTTTGAGAACGTAAAACCGATGGTATTTGCGGGTATTTATCCGGTAGACACCGAAGATTATGAAGAGCTTAGAAACTCGATGGAAAAGCTTCAGTTAAATGATGCTTCCCTTGTTTTTGCTCCCGAAAGTTCGGCAGCCCTTGGTTTTGGTTTCCGATGCGGATTCTTAGGAATGCTTCACATGGAGATTATCCAGGAGCGTTTGGAACGTGAGTTTGACATGACCGTAATTACTACTGTTCCCAACGTATCGTACCATGCCTACACTAAGAAAGATCCTGAAAATGCAATTATAGTAAACAACCCTTCGGACTTACCGGAGCCTTCTAAACTGGATCACGTAGAGGAACCTTACATTAAGGCCACGATTATTACAAAGAGCGACTTTGTAGGAAACGTAATGAGCCTTTGTATAGAAAAACGTGGTTTGATTACTAACCAAACGTATCTTACAACAGAACGTGTGGAGCTTACTTTTGATATGCCGCTTGCTGAGATTGTATTCGACTTTTACGACAGGTTAAAAACAGTATCTAAGGGGTATGCCTCGTTTGACTACCACCCTATAGGTATGCGTACTTCTAAGCTTGTACGCTTGGATGTACTTCTTAACGCACAGCCGGTAGATGCCCTTTCGGCTCTTATCCACGAGGATAACGCTTACAACATCGGTAAAAAGATGTGTGAAAAACTTAAGGAGCTTATACCGCGCCAACAGTTTGATATTCCTATTCAGGCAGCTATCGGGGTTAAGGTAATATCGAGGGAAACAGTTAAAGCCCTTCGTAAGGACGTAACCGCAAAATGTTACGGTGGTGATATTTCCCGTAAGCGTAAGCTACTTGAAAAACAGAAAAAAGGTAAAAAACGTATGCGCCAGGTAGGTAACGTAGAGATACCACAGGAAGCGTTCATGGCAGTACTTAAATTAAATGATTAATCTCAGTATTGAGAATTGAGATATTAGTATAGAGAAACCTGGTGCATGTGCATCGGGTTTTTTGTTATATTGCATATATGAACAAGTTCCCCTACATAGTATTGGGATTTATTCCAACGCTTATAGCAATCATAGCACTGTCTGTATTAGTGGATTATATTGGTTATTATTATTTTATTTTTATTTCACTTATTTGCTTAACTACAGGAATAAAGATGATTAGAACGGAAGGTTACAAATACATAGGCATAGGGGTTATTTCTGCACTTATATCCTTCTATTTATTTTTATTGCTGGCTTATATTGCGTTATCGGGTCCGATTTAATCGTTCCATACTATACTGTCATTTCGACGACAGGAGAAATCTCATTCAAAATTTAAAATTCATCATTTAAAACAGATTGCCACGTCGTTTCTCCTCGCAATGATAACGTACCAGTGAGCTCCTAAGAACAGGACAACGCAACTTTATGACTCTTTTATGTTAGCAAAAGCCTAATGTGCATGGGTTTAAAAACCAGGCCCTTTACTTTTGCAGCGCTAAATAAATGAATCATGAAAAAAGAAGGCCCCATAGTTATAATTGAAGACGACGAGGACGATATATTAATTTTTGGAGAAGTCCTTAAAAGTTTTAACCTGCCTAACGAATTGATCTTTATAAACGACAGTACCAAAGCTATTCCCTATCTTGAACAGAAGCATATCAACCCTTTTATGGTGATTTCCGATATCAATATGCCTAAAATGAGTGGGTTCGAACTGCGCGATGCCATTTGTAAAGATCCCTACCTTACCCAAAAGACCAAACCTTTTATATTTTTTACCACAGTTGGCAATGGCTATACCATAGAAGAGGCCTTTAAGCGCAATGTACAGGGCTATTTTCATAAAACACCGGATCTTAATCAGCTTACCGAAACCCTTAAAGAGGTAATTACCTTTTGGCAGGATATTGAGGAGGCAGAACCTTACAACCCTGAATTATGTGTTTAAAGCTATAGCGCTTTACGACTTCTTTGAAACTTCGTACCTTTGCATCTTAGCAACTCAAAGAAATGATTGAAGATAAAAACCAACAACGCACTGATTTAGGTCAGCTGGGCGAATTCGGACTTATAGAGCATCTTACAAAGAACATAGAAATAAAACAGCCTTCTACCCTTACCGGTATAGGCGACGATGCTGCCGTACTTGACTTTAAGGATAAGAAAACAGTAGTTTCTACCGACCTGCTTATAGAAGGCGTGCATTTTGACCTGGCTTATGTTCCGTTAAAGCACCTGGGCTACAAAGCCGTGGTGGTAAACGTGAGTGACATTTGTGCCATGAATGCAAAACCTACCCAAATTACGGTTTCTATAGCAGTATCTAACCGTTTTCCGGTAGAAGCACTGGAAGAACTGTATGAAGGTATTAAACTGGGGGCAAAAGTTTATGATGTAGACATTGTGGGCGGTGATACCACTTCGTCTCAAAAAGGAATGATTTTAAGCATTACCGCCATAGGCGAGGCAGATGCCGAAGAGATAGTGTACCGCAACGGCGCTAACGATAACGACCTGTTAGTACTAACGGGTGATGTAGGCTCTGCTTATATGGGGTTACAGGTTTTAGAAAGGGAAAAAGAGGTATTTAAGGTAAACCCTAACAGCCAGCCCGATTTAGACGCTTATACCTACCTTATTGAACGCCAACTGAAGCCCGAAGCACGCAAAGACGTAAAAGAGCTCTTAAAAGCGCTTGAAATTAAGCCTACGTCGATGATTGATGTTTCTGACGGACTTTCATCGGAGATTATTCACCTATGCAAGAACAGCGGTGTGGGATGTAACCTGTATGAAGAGAAAATCCCGCTTGACCCTGAGTTTATAAATGTATGTGAAGAGTTTAATATAGATAGTACCACAGTTGCCATAAACGGCGGTGAGGATTATGAGTTACTGTTTACCATTAAGCAGGATGACTACGATAAGCTTAAAGGCAACCCTAACTTTACGGTTATAGGCCACATGACAAAGGAAAGCGAAGGCATACACCTTATTACACGTGCCAACACAAAAATACAGCTAAAGGCAAGAGGCTGGAATGCTTTGAGTAACGAGAATAACGAACAATAAACATCCGTCTTTGCGAGGAGGCACGACTAAGCAATCTGAAAAAGAGATTGCCACACTCCATTACATTTCGTTCGCAATGACAGACCTTAATAAAAAGCTCCCGATTGGGAGCTTTTACTTTATTATATAATCTGTTAATACAATCCCTTTGTTTTTTATTTTGAAATAAAAGCTTTAGTTTTATAGTAAAACTATTCAAAATGAAAAAGATAACTTTACCATTAATACTTTTTCTTATAACGATTTCCGCCTATGCCCAGAAAAAAGAGATTTCAGATATAGAGAAAAAACAAGAAGTACCTATAATAGAAAAAACACCTGAACCGCTGCAAACCAAGGATTTTTCTTTTGCATCAACCTTTTTAAATCTGACTACAATAAAAATCACACAGGTCTATATTTTCAGGGAGCAAAAATACATTCAACTGAAAATATTTTTTCAGTATATGCTGAAAAACACCCTGAAGAGTATTCTCTCATAAATACATACAACAATGGTTCACACTCTGACGCCTCCGACGGATTTTCTTTAGGCAAATGGAATAACAAGAAAGGGTTTACTATGAACATAAGTTTAGGAGGCAAATGCGGTTTATAGCAATAAGTACATGAGATATAAAATTACTAACTAGTATATATTAATTTTATAGGATTATGATTAAACTTCATAAAATGAAACAAAACATCCTTATTTAATTCTCCTACAAGTTTAGCAACAATAGATTTAGTTTCAATAGTTGAATTAACACCAAAAAAAACATTTTTAATATTATATCTCTCATAGTGAAAGTATGATGGTTTATCTCGCCAAATGCGCCACTCTTTCTCGTTTCCCCAAACTTCCGCTTTTAAGGAAATGTCTTCCAAAAAACAATTTACAGAATTATCTTCATCACATAAGAATTTTGCAATTTTATTCACATCCAATCCAGGCAGAACATTAGTATAATTTACTTTTTGAAAATGATGATCTATCTGTGACTCATCAAAATCCAATTCAACTACAAAGCCACTGTGTGATGATGCATAATGTGACCACATAAGTATATCATCAAAGCTTTCGCTTAAAGAGCAAAAAGCAAATTTCTCTATATTTTTTTTCCTTACTTTATTGAGAAAATCGACTATTTTATCTTTACTAAAATCTTTTATTTTTGTAAAGTCATTGCTTTTACTTTTTAAAAAATAGTCTTTAAAAATTTTTATATCTTTCTCTGCAATATCTCTATCCAAATACCCTAAACAGTCAGCAGGATCATTCATTTTATCAGGATAATGACACCAAAGTCCACGAACCGAAAGTGATTTGAAGGAATTCACATTATCTGGATAATACTTATATAATTTCATATACTAATCATGATTTATTAAACTCACTCATCTGTGATATTGAGTTATTAATAATTCCATGAGCCCATTCATGGAATCTAACGGACCTTCTAAGAAATAACAATAATGAAATGAGCAGCACTGATAAATTAAGTAACTGTTCAAAAAAGCAATTAAGCTGAACAGCCCTACATAAATCCACTAAAAAAAGGAACAACAAAGCCACGAATAAACTATAGCACATTCCCCTGAGAACTAGCCACATGTTTAAGATATTAAAGTTTTGAGGGGAAAAATGTCGTATTAATGTAATCTTATCTTCTAACTTACCAATACTTGTTTCTTTTCCTGTAAGTCTTTTTCTCCATATCCTTTTAGCAAGAAATTTAAAAACCTCATATGAAATATATTGATTCAGAAATCCAAACAAATAGGATAAGGAAAGTAAAATTGCTACTTGAAAAAGACTAAAATCTTTAGAGGAATTAAAAACATAAGTAGCAAAATCTTCATGTGGATTTTTAATCAAATCAATACTAATCAGAATTATTGATCCTGGAAGGATATACACAAAAACATCAAAAAGACTCAATTTTATTTTGTCCATACAAAGTATTGTTAAACAATCAAATATAAAATATTTTCTTACACAATACTATAAAAAAAGCTCCCAATTGGGAGCCTTTCTCTTTTATTTCATTTTCATCAGCCAGTTTCTTACCGAAACCTCTTCGTTGATGATACCTCTTAATTCTGATATCTTTACCCTGTCCTGCTGCATCGTGTCACGGTGACGGATAGTTACCGTTTGATCTTCCAGCGTTTGGTGGTCTACCGTAATACAGAATGGAGTACCAAGAGCATCCTGTCTTCTGTAACGACGACCTACTGCATCTTTCTCGTCATAAGCCACATTGAAATCCCATTTAAGGTCTTCTATAATTTCACGGGCAACTTCCGGTAATCCATCTTTCTTAACCAACGGAAGTACAGCCGCTTTAGTAGGCGCCAGTACAGCCGGCAGGCTAAGTACGGTACGTGTAGAACCGTCTTCAAGAGTTTCTTCTTTTAATGAAGTTGAGAATACCGCAAGGAACATCCTGTCAAGACCCACTGATGTTTCCACCACATAAGGCACATAGTTTTGGTTAAGCTCCGTATCAAAGAACTGAAGCTTTTTACCGGAAAACTGTTCGTGTGCTTTAAGGTCGAAATCGGTTCTTGAGTGAATACCTTCAAGCTCTTTAAAGCCAAACGGGAAGTTAAACTCAATGTCGGCAGCTGCATTAGCATAGTGAGCCAGCTTCTCATGGTCGTGGAAACGATAGTTTTCTTCACCAAGATCAAGTGATTTATGCCATTTTAATCTTGTTTCTTTCCAGTATTCATACCATTTCATTTCCTCACCCGGGCGAACAAAGAATTGCATTTCCATTTGTTCGAACTCCCTCATACGGAAAATAAACTGCCTTGCCACAATCTCGTTACGGAAAGCCTTACCTGTTTGTGCAATACCAAAAGGAATTTTCATTCTTCCTGTTTTTTGCACATTAAGGAAGTTTACAAATATACCCTGTGCCGTTTCCGGGCGAAGGTATAAGTCCATTGCAGTAGAAGCCTCTGCACCCAGTTTAGTACCAAACATAAGGTTAAACTGACGTACCTCTGTCCAGTTTTTAGAACCGGTTTCAGGATCGGCAATACCAAGCTCCTCGATAAGCGCCTTTACATCGGCAAGATTTTCAGTTTCCAAACTGTTAGCCATACGCTTAAGTATAGCATCTTTCTTTTCAAGGTACTCCTTAGTACGTGCATTGGTAGCCTTAAACTCTTCCTCATTAAAGGCATCGCCATAACGGTCTTTTGCCTTGTCTATTTCTTTTTGCGCTTTTTGGTTAAGCTTCTCGGCATAGTCTTCAATTAAAACGTCTGCCCTGTATCTTTTTTTGGAATCCTTGTTATCAATCAAAGGATCGTTAAAAGCATCTACGTGTCCCGATGCTTTCCACGTTGTAGGATGCATAAATATTGAGGCATCTATACCCACAATGTTCTCATGCATCTGCACCATTGATTTCCACCAGTATTCCCTGATGTTCTTTTTTAGTTCGGCACCGTTTTGACCGTAGTCATACACAGCACTTAATCCATCATATATTTCGCTTGACGGAAATATGTATCCGTATTCTTTAGCATGCGAAATTACATTCTTAAAAATATCTTCCTGTTTTGCCATGGTGCAAAAATATAAAAAGCGATTGTATATATAAATGCCCTCTTTTATTATCTTTAGCCTAAATCAAAATATTTTTTGTGTTAACCACACCATGTTCAAAAGTTTAGTCAACTTATTATACCCAAAAACCTGCTCAGGCTGCAATGAAACGCTGTTAGATAGCGAATTTGTACTATGTACCACCTGCAGGCATGAGCTGCCTTACACACAGCACCATCTTAACCCTGAAAATGAAACTTATAATAAGTTTTACGGCAGATTGCCATTGGAGCACGCTTCTTCCCTCCTCTATTTCCACAAGGAAGGCATAGTACAGCAGCTCATTCACAACCTTAAGTATCGCGGACATGAAGAGGTAGGAAGACTTGCCGGAGAACTGTATGTTAGCGATTTAGTAAAAAAAGAAGCATTACAGTCGGTTACCGATGTTATTCCCGTACCGTTGCATAAGAAAAGACTAAGGGAACGCGGCTATAATCAGGTTACCGAATTTGGCAGGGCATTGGCAAAAGGTTTAAACGCAAACTATAACGAGAACATCCTGCTAAGGGAAAGCTATACAAAGACCCAAACTAAAAAAGGATTATCAGACAGGGCAGAGATTACACGTTCTGCTTTTGAAGTTTCTTATACCGAAGCACACCACGACAGACACTTTTTATTAATTGATGACGTTATTACCACAGGTGCTACCCTCGAGGCTTGCGGCAGGGCATTGCTTAAAATACCGGGAAGCCGCTTAAGCATTGTTACTATTGCTTATGCACATACTTAAATTTTACAAAAACATTTTATTTACACTAAATATAATTGTTATTTTGTGCTGTTAAAGAATACTATATGTACAGGAACAGATTTCTGCTTTATATCACACTTGCCTTATTCATATCCCTTTTATCGCTTAATAGCTGCGCCAAAAGAGGAACTATAACCGGTGGTCCAAAAGATTCCATACCTCCTGTACTGGTATACAGCACCCCTGACAATATGTCTACCGAATTTAAGGGCAACGAGATTCTGATAAACTTTAGCGAATACATTAAGGTAAAGGATATAAGCAAACAGCTTATCATTTCACCCCCAATGAAAAACACACCTACCATTTACCCAATGGGGAGTGCCAGCAAATACATACGCATAAAAATTAAAGATACTCTTGAGGACAACACAACCTACAGTTTTAACTTCGGGCAGAGTATTACCGACAATAATGAAGGTAACCCTTACTCACAGTTTAAATTCGTTTTCTCTACAGGAACCTATATAGACTCCCTTACATTAGGCGGGAAAATAAAGGATGCTTTTGAAAAGAAACCTGACAATTTTGTTACGGTTATGCTTTATGAGGCTAATGATACCTACAATGACTCTATAGTATATAACGAAAAACCACGCTACATAACCAACACACTAGACAGCATGGTAAATTACAAACTGGAAAATCTTAAGGAAGGTAGGTACTATGTTGTAGCGTTAAAAGACAAAAACAACAATTACAAATTTGACCCTGCTTCCGACAAGATTGCATTTCTTGATAAGCCCATAACAATCCCTAACGATTCGCTTTATGAACTTAATCTCTTTATGGAGAAAAAGCCTTTTAAAGCACTTAAACCTGTACAGGCATCATCAAATCGTTATTTTGCAGGATATGAAGGCGATGGCAGAGATGTCTCCATAGAAGTAAAAAACGCAGCAACAAAAGAACTTATAAAAACCATTACCTCTAAGGTTCCCGAAAAGGATTCACTGCAGATATGGACACCAAGAGACATTAACAGTGTGGCCGATTCATTATTGGTTTCGATAAGAAAAAATGATTCGGTAAGGGAGTTTGTTGTAAAAACCAAAGAAATGAAAGCAACCGATTCACTTGGCGTGGATGCGGTTCAAAAAGGAACATTGCACTTCAGGGATAAGTTTGCCATATTTGCCAGCACACCGCTTGTAAAAATAGACACAACCAAAATTGCACTCATTAATAAGGACTCGATAGCGGTTCCTTATACTACTAAGTATGATGAGCTAAAGCAACAGCTTGTATTTGACTTTAAAAAAGAGGAAGAACAAAAATACAACTTTACACTTTTACCGGGAGCACTTAAAGATTTTTACGAAAAGGAAAACGATACTTTAAGCTATACCGTAAGTACAAAGCTTTACTCTAACTACGGAAACCTGCGCGTTAACCTGCGCAATATAAACCGTTTCCCTCTTATACTGGAAATCTTTAACACCAAGGACAAAGTAATAGGAACTGCTTATATAGAAAATGAAAGTCAGGCCAATGAAATTGCTTTTGATGCCATTCCTGCCGATAAATATTCTGTCAGGGTAATATATGACGACAACGGTAACCGCGAATGGGATAGCGGAAACTATCTGGAAAAACGCCAGCCTGAAGAAGTCTTTTATTATCTTGAAGGTATTAAGCCTAAGGAAATTGACATTAGGGAAAACTGGGATGCCATCGAAACAATTACTTTACCATAGTAAAGGTATCCCTGTCGTTTAGAAAACCAAATCTTTTTCGGGTTTGCATCATGGCTTCCTTATCCAGCGATAGCGTAATAACCTCTTCGCCTCCTGATGCCATTGCCAATTCATTGCCTAAACAATCTAACACCTGAGAATGCCCCGGATAATTGTGTCCGTTCTCGTCCTGACCCACCCTATTAACACCTGCTGTATAGCACATATTTTCTATACTGCGTGCCTTTAAAAGGGCATCCCACGCCTGTACTCTTGGCGAAGGCCAGTTAGCCACATAAAGCAATAAATCATAATCCTCCAGATTGCGGGAAAAAGCAGGAAAACGCAGGTCATAACACACCAGAGGGCATATCTTCCAGCCCTTATATTCCACAATGAGCTTTTCACTACCCGGTGTATAGGCTTTATCCTCTCCCGCAAGGGTAAACAAGTGGCGCTTATCATAGGTTTTAATGCTACCGTCAGGATACACAAAACATAGCCTGTTATAATAATTCTCTTCTTCTTTAATTACAAGGCTACCTGTTATGGCAAAACCTTTTTGAGAAGCCAGAGCTTTCATCCATTGCACCGTTTCACCTTCCATACCTTCTGCGACCAATTCCGGTTTCATGGTAAATCCCGTTGCAAACATTTCAGGCAACACAACAAGATCGGTCTCTTCACCTATACTGTTTATTATCCTGGTAAAATTCTGCCTGTTTGCCTCGTGGTTTTCCCATTGCAAAGCCGTTTGTAGAAGGGTTATGTTCATCGTAGTTATTTTTACTAAAAGTACAAATAGCACATCACTCCTGCAAACAAAACAAAAGAGCCGCGCTTTTAGCGCGGCTCCCGTAACTAACCTAAACATAAACTATTCTTTAAATGAGAACTCATTTTAAGCTGTAGACCAATATTGTAAAGTCATCATTGGAGGGTCTCCACTCCCTGCAATTATGTAGCTCCTACTTTAAAATAGCGGCACAAAAAGTTATGTTATCTCTTTATAATTAAACATCAAAAAGGTTTAGTGCATACCTGACTGTTATAGATTGCGGACAGCTTTATTATCCTTATGCCTTTAATTAAGGCTTTCACAAAAAACTATATACTCTTTAAGGCTACATTTAACATTTTACAAGGATTGCATGCACCAAACCCTTTGATTTATATTATTGCAGTACAAGCGTTGCCACACCTCCTGCTTTTAGCATTAACGCTGCATTTTTAGCTCCCGCATTTACTGCTACTGCTTTATCTTCTCCTGATGTGTTTTGTACAATAACCACAACTTTCCCTTCCGGTGTTTTATAAGCTACATTAGGCAGTCCGTCTATAAGGTTAGAGTCTATCCTTACACTGCCCGGACGTACAAATTTTGAAGCGTGTGCTATTATATAATAAGCCGGCTCCCTTGTTACCTTATCACCGGTTATAGTAACAGCGCCAAGACAACGATCGCAACCACCTCTGTCGGTATGCGGTTGTTGGTTCTCATCGGCTGCAAGATTCCATTCCAGTACCGTTTTACACCAGTTTCTCGGCGCGCCTATAATAAGATTTTCCACGTGCCAGTTAAGTTCTTTGGCAAAGTCGCCCGGAGCCCCTACCCACTGTTCGGTAAAGTATAAGTTTTTATTCGGATGCGCGTCATGAACCTTAGAAACCGCATCAATAGTACCACCATACAAATGGAAGGCAGAACCATCAATATATTTTGCTGCTTCAGGATCATCCAGAATAGTGATGGGATAGTCCGGACGGTCTGCATTGTGATCATAAACTATGATCTTAGTCTTTATCCCGTTCTTTTCAAACTCAGGACCTAAATGATCTCTTACAAATTCCTTTTGTGCCTCAGGCAACATTAAAAGACTCGGGTTATTCCCCGGATGTAAGGGCTCATTTTGTACGGTAACGGCATCTATTGTAATACCGTTAGCTTTCATCTCCTTAATGTATTTTACAAAATAGTTGGCATAAGCAGGATAGAATTCCGGCTTAAGGCTTCCACCCCTTGTATCTCCGTTATCCTTCATCCAAACCGGAGGCGACCACGGTGATCCCAGAATTTTAATATCAGGGTTTATTTTTATTATCTGTTGTAAAACCGGAATAAGATATTGCTTGTCATACCCTAAGTCAAACTTTTCCATGTTTACATCGGTTTCCCCTTCAGGAAGATCGTTATAGGAGAACAACTTTTCATCAAGATCAGACGCTCCCACGCTTATCCTGATGTAGCTCACCCCAATACTACCCTCACCGGTACCGTATAGCTCCTGTAAAAGCTTTTCCCTTTCAGGCTCACTCATATTGCTTATGTGCTTAGCGCTCCCTCCGGTTAGTGTATACCCAAAACCATCCATTTCCTGATAGGTTTTTGAGGTATCAATTGTAATTACGTTTTGGTTTTCTGATTGATTGATTAAAAAGTTTTCCTGCTTTTGAAAAACAACCGATTTATCTGGCATGGTTAGCCACAGTTCGGCATCATTTTTCTTTTCTGCAGATCCGCATCCGGCCAGCATAGCCAGGCCTAAAAGCGGTAAAGTAATCTTTTTCAGTGAGGTATTTTTTTTATGCATAATCTTATTAAAGTGCTTAACAAGCACTACTTTATTATTGTAAATGTTTGATAAATGCGGCTTACTGCCATACGATAGTCGCTACTGAATTAGCTTCTACCGAATAATTTATTTTGGTTTCCCCAACTACTATAGAAACAGTCCTGTTTTGAGACGATTCATTAAGCAATACCATTACCTTAGAACCATCTGTATTTATAAAGGCTACATTTCTTATATTTAGGGAATTGTCGAAATTGGACGAGTTAACACGTTTTGCACCCGGCCTCACAAATTTTGAAAAATGGGCAAGACAGTAATATTCCACGTTTTTTGTTACCTGCCCTGATGAGCTTACAGTTACCACTCCGCGACAATCAGTGCAACCACCGTTTGTAGGTCCGTGATTACTGTTTAAAGCCAGATTCCATAACAAGGCATTTTTAGACCAGTTTCTGGTAGTACCAATAAAAATATTACCAATATTCCATTTTAGGTTGCTGGAGAAATCAGTACTCCACTCTCCACCCGAAACTTCAGTAAAATACAGATTCTTATCCGGAAAGGCTGCATGTACCTGATTCATAGCCGAAACATCTCCGCCATAGGCATGAAATGCAGAACCATCGATATATTGGGTAGCTTCAGGGTCTCCCAAAACATTCATCGGGTAAGATGCCTGATCAAAATTGTGGTCGTAAGCAATAATTTTAGTGGCAAGCCCTGCCTGTTGAAACTTAGGCCCTAGGCTGGATTTTATAAATTCGGCCTGCTCTGTTGCGGTCATTCCCATTGTAGGGTAACCTCCGGTTTCGTGTAACGGCTCATTTTGTGGTGTAACAGCATCAATGGTTATACCGTGGTTAGCATAAGCATTAATGTATTTAACAAAATAATCACCATAAGCGCCATACCATTGCGGGTCTAAACTTCCGCCGCCAAGGCTGCCGGAATCCTTCATCCATGCCGGAGCACTCCACGGGCTGGACACTATTTTAATACCGGGAGCGTAGCCTAATACAGACTGCAGCACCGGGATTACATGAGCTTCATCTTCAGCAATGGAAAACTGTTCCAGATTCGGATCAGTACTTCCCGCCGGAATGTCATCATAAGTAAAATCCTGTAGGGAAAAATCAGAAGCACCTATGGTAAGTCTTAAATAACTAAGTCCTATACCTTCCTGTTCGCTGAACAGGTCTTTTAACAATGCTTCCTTTTGAGTGGCATTCATCTGACTGATAACATAAGCCGATGAACCTGTTAATGCGGCACCGAAACCGTCAATTTCCTGATACTGCTGAGAGAAATCAACTGAAACTGACGGATAGTCGGTCGCATTATTATCATAAATATTAAGAGAAGGCTGCCCGCTTAAAAGCTTTTCTTTACTGCCGTTTGTTACCCATACATTAGCACTGCCTATAACATTACCGTTATTTTGGGCTGGCGGCGGCGGTGTTACCGGCCCATCTTCATTATCTGAACATGACCAAAACATACCGACTAGGCTTAAAAGTAAGAGCGTTTTTCTCATAATATCATTTTTTATTAATTATAACCCGGGTTTTGCTCAAGGTTAGGGTTTCTGCTTATTTCCTGTTGAGGTATAGGCAGGAAGATTTCATGCTCATCCATATTGTAATCTACAGGCTGATCATCTCTTAAATCTATATCATCAACGGCATTCATAACCTCTACTACAACACCATTTCTAACAAGGTCGTCCCAACGGTGTGCTTCCTGAGCAAGCTCCAGTCTTCTTTCTTTTAATATTACCTGTTTCATAACAGCTGTAGAAGCTGTTTGTGCTGCCGTAAGTACAGGCAGGTTAACCCTTTGCCTAACTTTATTAACTTCTGTCTCTGCAGATGCAATATCACCAAGTGCATTGTGAGCTTCTGCTTTTAGAAGGATTATATCTGATAAGCGAAGTAGGTAAATATGGTCTGAACTTGCCCATCCCATTGCATTTTTCCATTTATAAGCAAAAGGAACTGAGCTTCCTGAAGCGTTACCCCAGTACTCATCTATCCAGCTTACTTCTTCAAAAAGTATGGTTGCATTTTTACGAATATCATCACCTTCAGAATCAAAAGCATCAACAAGATCATGAGAAGGAGTAACAAACTTTCTCCATGTATCACCGCTTATTGATGGCGGCAGGTGCATTTGTGGTCCCCAAGAACCTTCGTTACCTCCTAAATACTGTACTTCAAGGATAGACTCAATATTGTTGTAGTGGCTTCCGTCAAAAAGTTCAGCATAACTACCCATAAGATTATATCCTGCAGGGCTTGTAAGTACCATGTTTGCATAGCTTATTACCTGACCATAATCAGGGTTAGGTTTTTGAGCATAGGCTTTTGCCAATAATGCATAGGCTGCACCTTTAGTTGCACGGGCCTTATTTACGCTTGCATCATCACCATATGTATCAGGCAACATTAAAGCTGCTGTCTCTAAATCTTCTATTATCTGAGCGTAAACTTCTTCAGCTGTACTTCTTGGCCTTCTTGTAACCGAAGGATCTGCTGAGTTGACCGGCGCAGTAAAGATTGGCACGCCTCCAAATAACCTAACAAGTGTGTAGTAATGATAAGCCCTTAAAAAATAAGCCTCACCCATTATCTGCTCTCTTCTTTCCTCTGTTATTTGCTGGGTTACGTTTGGTGTTTGCTCCAATACCACATTTGCTTTTGCAATGGCATTAAATATAGCTCCCCATGCATTAAGCACCCTGCTGTTTGCCGTTTCAACATTAATTGCCTCTATCTGGAAAACCTCAGGATTATCTCCTCCTGCATAGTGATTGTCTGAACGAACATCAGAAAATAATACATGATCCCATACATAGTAATCGTTACCCTGGAATGATTCGTACACCCCTGTAAGCGCTGCCTCAATCTGGTCTCCCGATGTATAGGCATTATCTTTTATGGATTGGGAAATAGGTGTATCATCCAGGCCGTTTTCACATGCAGTGAATAAAAAACCTGCCAATAAAAGTGAAAAAACTATTTTCTTATTTTTCATAATAATACTGTTCTGTTAATTAAAGTGATGCCCTTATACCAAAAATTATATTTCTTGTTTGAGGGTATGTTCCATAATCTATACCGTATACCTGTGTACTGTTACCTGCGAAGTTAACCTCTGGGTCAAATCCTTTGTAATTAGTAATGGTAAACAGGTTTTCTCCTGTTGTATAGATACTTAAATTACTAAGACCTATTTTATCAGTAACATTTTTAGTGAAGTTGTAGCTTAATGTTATTGCTTTTAGCCTTAAGTATGAACCGTCTTCTATATACCTTGTAGATATTCTTGAATTAGCTATACTACCATCTGTTGAAACTCTCGGGATATCTGTAATATCACCTGGTTGCTGCCAACGGTCTAATACTGCTGCCGACTGGTTTTTAGAGTTTATCATACTTTCAGTCTCAATTCTTGTAGCATTGAAAATATCGTTACCCTGAGAACCCTGGAAGAAAATATTAAGGTTAAAGTTTTTATAGCTTAAATTGTTAGTAACACCATAAATGAAATCCGGATTTGGATTACCTATAATCTTACGGTCATCATCTGTAGGGTTAAATGTAGGCTGCCCGTCAGCACCTATATAGTATACATCACCTGTATCAGGATCTACTCCACCCCACTCATAACCGTAGAATGTTCCTACAGGCTGGCCTTCTTCAAGGCGAACTGCATCTCCTCTTCCGGCAACTCCTCCTGTAGAGATAGTTTCACCTACAAGGCTGGTAATTTTGTTTCTGTTGAAAGACATGTTTAAGTCGGTTGTCCATCTAAACTCGCCGTCCATATTTACAGAACTTATTGCAAATTCAAAACCTTTGTTCTCAATTTCACCTGCATTCATTAGTGCAGAATTAAATCCTGTAGCTCTTGGGATCGGCACATCAAGTAAAAGGTCGTTACTTGTTTTTTTGTAGTAATCGGCAGAGAAACGTATTCTGTTATTAAACAATGCCACATCTATACCGATGTTAAGCTGCTCAGAAGCTTCCCATTTAAGGTCTTCATTCTGAATTCTTCCCGGATAATTACCAGGCTGAGTAACACCACCAATAGGATAGTTAGATCCAGGCACTACAGTACCATACCATGCATAGTTAGGAATACCTGTATCATTACCAACAAGTCCCCAACCTGCTCTTAATTTTAAATCGTTAACTGCTGTAACTTCTGAGAAAAATTCCTCGTTAGAAATTCTCCATCCTGCAGAGAATGAAGGGAAATAACCCCATTTTTGGTTAGGTCCGAATTTTGTAGAACCATCTGCCCTGAAGTTTGCTGTTAATAAATATCTGTCATCAAATGAATAGTTAAGTCTTGAAATAACCGAAGAGTTAACCTGCTCTGTTTTGTCTGCAGTAGCAGTTACAATTTGGGAACCTCCGTTTGGAGTTGTAATAGCATCGCCGGCAAAGTTTCTTGTTTCAATACTGCTGTTTTCTGCACGCCATTGTTGGTAAACTGTACCTACAAGAGCCTCAAAATGGTGTTTCTCTACATCAAAGTTGTAAGTTAATGTATTCTCGAAATTGTAGTAATTGTTTAACCATGTCTGGTAACGGCTGATACCTTTCATAGCACGGCCATAGCTTGTACGGTACGGATCAAGGAAATAATCACTTTTAGCGTTACTGAAATCAATACCCAAAGCAGATCTGTATTTTAATCCTTTTAAGAACTCAACTTCTGCATATACATTACCGAAAACCCTCTGGTTTCTATAGCCTCTTTGTGCTGCATCGGTACTTGAAATTGGGTTTTCCCAATCCTGGAACGGGTTACTTGTAAAAGTACCGTTCTCATTATAGATACCTATATTTTGTGGAGTAGTTAATACCCCAAGGATAACACCCCCCTGGTTTACAGCTGAGTTATCTGTAACATCTACATCATTGTAATCAACATAGTTAAAATGAGTACCTACTTTTAACCAGTTTGTAACTTCCTGGTCAAGGTTTACTTTAAATGTTTTTCTCTTCATTTGTGCACTTCTTACAGCACCTTCCTGGTTAACATAACCACCGGACATGTAGTAAGATGTTTTATTAGATTTACCGGATACAGACACCTGTTGGTTGTTAGAGAAACCTGTCTGGAACACTTCATCCTGCCAGTTTGTATCGGCAGTATATAAATCCCAGTTAGTATTTCTACCCATCTCTTCCATTAAATCCCTGTATTGAGCTGCGTTTAAAACATCAATTTTTTTCCATACAGTCTGGAATCCTACATAAGTATCATAGGTAATAACCGGTTTCTCCGATTTACCCTGTTTAGTAGTGATGATTACAACACCATTACTACCCTGAGAACCGTAAATTGCAGCTGCCGAAGCATCTTTAAGTATAGAAATATTCTCTACATCAGCTGGGTTAAGAGAACGCGTATCAGAAGTTACAACTCCGTCAATTACATAAATAGGGTCGCTACCTCCTGTAATTGAACTTGTACCACGAACACGTACACTAAAGCCTCCACCTGGTTTACCTGAGTTTGAGATAACCTGAACACCGGCTGCCTGACCCTGCATAAGGCTGCTAACCTGGTTGTTTACACGGTTTTCAAACTTCTCACCATCTATAGTGGCAACAGCTCCCGTTATATCTTTTTTGGCTTGTGAACCATATCCCACAACTACTACCTCATTAAGTTCGGTAGCATCTTCGGTTAGTGTGATATCAATATTCCTGTTATCAATAACCGAAACTTCCTGTGTGGCATAGCCAATATAAGTAAATACTAAAACATCTCCCGGTACAGCCTGTATGGTAAAATTACCATCTATATCTGTAGATGTATTAGCTTCTTTACCCTTAACCAGTACATTAACGCCCGGCAGGGTCAAGCCGGCTGCTTCTTCCTTAACAGTACCTTTTACCTGCCCTGACTGAGCAAAGGCTGCTGCCGAAAAAAACAACACTAATAAAATTAAGTAGTTTTTGAATCTCATAGATTGTAAGTTAGAGTTAAGTTTAAACTAATGAAAAACAATGTTTTACTTTCCATTTTTGTATTCCCAAACGGCCAAATTGAGAAAACAATAATTTTAGCAAAACCGAAATCGTTTTCGATTTAATTTTGATTGACGCCAAATTATAATTATGTAATGTATCCTATAAAAAATTGAATACACTTTATTTACACCATTTAGGAAAACTAACTACTTTTTTAGTTACTTTTTTTTTATAAAAAACTACAAGACAATTTTTTATGTAAAAATATTTCTTGCTAATTTCAATCTTTTTAATAGCTTTGTTTGGCCTCAAAAAGCTATTTTTACATCGTTTTCGTATGTTATTATTTAACAACACGATGACAAACTCTTAACACGTCACATGAAAAAAAACATTTTTTACATTTTAACAGTCATTTTTTTTCATTTATCGTTTTTTGCACAAACCCAGGACACTGCACTTCAGGCATTTTCCGGAAAGATAAAACAGTACGTCCGGAATGATTTTAATGCCGACCCTCAGTTTTGGGCTATGTGTGAAGACCGGGACGGAACCATTTTTTTTGGCAACAATGATGGTGTTATAATTTTTGACGGTGAACACTGGCAAAAAATAAACCTGCCTAATAATTCTTCGGTTCGCAGTTTGCTAACTACTCCGAACAACACTATATATGCCGGTGGTTATAATGAGATAGGCACAATACAGAAGGACTCCAACGGGAGATACTTTTACAGGTCATTAATTGAAGACCTTCAACTGGAAGGCAAAAACATTGAGAACATATGGCAGATACATTCGCTAAACAATAAGATACTTTGCCGTGCTTTTGATGAACTGATTATAATTACCGGAAAAACGGCAACCCATATTCCTGCCTCGACCTCTTTTATTTATTCTAATCTTGCAGGTAATAACTATTACATTCAGGATGCAAACCACGGTCTCTTAAAACTTGACAGTAAAGGACGTGAACTTGTTCAGGTATTTACTGCCGATGAATTTAATAATGAGGAAATTGCTGCTATATTACCCGCTGCCAATAATAAACTACTGGTATCGGTTAAATCAGGTAATATCTATGATGCCAATCCTGAAACCGGAAAAATGCAGCTTTTAAACAATGTTTTCACCAACCTGCCTAAAGATCAGGTTATATCTGCTATCCGATATTCTTCAGATGCTATTTTCCTTGGCACGCTTAGTTCCAAAATACTGGTAATAAACAATAAGGGTGAAGTACTTAAAACACCCGGTGTTTTTCAAAACCTTCAGGATGCTGTTATACATCAACTTTATAAAACCGCTTCAAATAATGTTTGGGCCATGCAAAATATTGGCCTTGCCTTTATAGACTTTAAATCACCTTATACTTACCTTTTCAATAAGGCATCTGTTTACGATGCTTTGTTACATAACGGAATATATTACCTCGCAACTAATCAGGGAGTATATTACTCGAGCCAAAACTCTAACTCGATGGCACCGGAATTTAAAAAAGTCCCTAACCTGCACGGTCAGGCATGGTCTTTACAGCTTTTGGAAGGCGATATTATTGTGGGGCATGATAACGGATTATTTAAAATAGAGGACGGACAGGCTATAAAAATAGGTGGCGTTAGTGGTTTTTGGAAAGTCACACCTGTAAAAAACAAGAAAGGATTTTACCTGGCCTCACACTATAATGGGATTTACCTTCTTGAAAACAATTCAGGCAACTGGATCCTACACAATAAGATTACAGGATTTGATGAATCTTCAAGAGACATACTTGCCTCCGATGAACCGGATACTTACTGGGTATGTCATGGGTATAAAGGTGTCTTTAGGATAAGAATCAATCCGTCTTATCAAAGGGTTAGTTCCGTAGACCATTTTACCAATAAAAACGGACTTGGTTCTTCTTTTAACGTAAACTTGACCCGTTGGCAAAACGAGATAGTTTTTACTACTAATACCGGCATTTATAGGTTTGATGCTGCCCAGAATAAGTTTATCCCTCATGCACAGCTAAACTCCATATTGGACAGCACAAAAAACACAAGAAAACTAACCCAGTACGGAAACAAAACCTGGTTTGTACAGGATGATGAGGCAGGCTACTTTTTTACCGACGAAAAACACCCTACCCTTCACAAAGATCTTTTCCTTAACCTTAAAGGTAGCTTTAACAGGGGAATGGAGTGCATTGTGAGCCTAAGCTCAAACTCTATCCTTTTTGGCACCACTACAGGACTGTATTTATACAACATAGAAAACAATAAGAACAGTAACGGGATAAACACAACTTTAACCCAAATTTCCTATTCCAAAGATCAGGAACTGAAGTTGCTTCCGCTAACCACTAACGAAAGCGAACCCATTACATTACCCAACCAAACTGATATATTGCGCTTTGAGTTTGCCACACCAAAAATGCCACATGGTACCGAAGTACAATATAGCTATGTGTTGGAAAATGTAGATAAAAACTGGTCTAACTGGCAAAACATTGCCTATAAGGAATATACCCACTTAAGGCCGGGCAATTATAAATTTAAGGTAAGAAGCCGCAACACTGCCGGACTATCGGGCACCGAAGCCGTTTATAACTTTACCATATTACCTAAATGGTATCAAACCACTCTGGCTTACATTTTATATATAATTGCCGCTATAGTACTTTTATTTGCCATTATACGCTATATAAGCAACCGCATGGAACGAGACCATCTAAAAAGCCAAAAAGAGGCACAGAGAGCAAAAAAACTACTGGAACTGGAACTTGAGCAGTTAAAACTGCAACGTGACAAAGAACAGATGAGCCTCGACAAAATGCACCTAGAAGAAGACGTACTCAATAAAAGTAAGGAACTGGCTAACTATACCATGCTGCTTGCAAGTAAAAAAGACATCTTTTCTGAGATTACAGACGACCTGAAGCAATTAAAGGAAAGCGTTAAGAACGACGACTCCCGTAAGAAAATATTAGAGATGTTCCAAAAGCTGAACCAGCATAAAATTGGAGAAGAGTACATGGAAGTGTTTGATGTTAACTTTGAGAAAGTACACCATAATTTCTTTGAGAGGCTTAAGGAGATAAACCCTACCCTTACCAAAAGGGAATTAAGGCTTTGTGCCTTCGTTAAAATGGACCTTACCAATAAGGAAATCTCTCCCCTGCTTAACATTTCCCTTCGCGGTGTGGAAAATGCCCGTTACAGGGTTCGTAAAAAGCTTAACGTAAACCATGAAGACAACTTTGTATCTTTTCTTGAAGGCATCGCAAAAGAGGCAGAAGAAACACAGGAAAATGAATAATAAAAAAAGCACCCTTGATCGGGTGCTTTTTTTATATCGATAAGAACTGATTCTTATTTTACACTTGCAAACAGATACTCTCTGTTCATACGGGCAATGTTCTCAAGAGATATTCCTTTAGGACACTCAACCTCACAAGCCCCTGTATTAGTACAGTTACCAAATCCTTCATCGTCCATTTGTCTTACCATGTTAAGTACACGCTCTGTAGCTTCAACTTTACCTTGTGGTAATAAAGCGTACTGAGAAACCTTTGCACCAACGAAAAGCATAGCCGAACCATTTTTACAGCTGGCCACACAAGCACCACAACCAATACATGCAGCAGCTTCAAAAGCTCTGTCTGCGTCATGTTTAGGAACAGGAGTAGCGTTAGCATCGATAGTTCGTCCTGAAGTATTTACAGAAACGAAACCACCTGCCTGCTGGATACGGTCAAAAGCACTTCTGTCAACAATAAGGTCTTTCACTACAGGGAAAGCCTTAGATCTCCATGGTTCAACATAAATAGTATCACCATCTTTAAAAGATCTCATGTGCAGCTGGCATGTTGTTACTTTAGATGCAGGACCATGTGCACGTCCGTTAATATATAATGAACACATACCGCAAATACCTTCACGGCAGTCGTGGTCAAAAGCCACAGGCTCTTTTCTTTCGTTGATAAGCTGTTCGTTAAGCTGATCAAGCATTTCAAGAAAAGAACTGGCAGTAGAAACATTATCAAGTTTGTAAGTCTCTATTTGTCCTTTAGATTTAGCATCTTTCTGACGCCAGATTTTAAGGTTTATATTTATAGATTTTGAAGCCATTTCTGTTGAATTTTATTTGTAGTTCCTTGCGGCAATTTTAATATACTCATAATTAAGAACTTCTTTATGAAGTGTCTCTGCATTAATATCGCTGCCACCATATTCCCAGGCACCTACGAAATTAAAGTTAACATCGTCACGAAGTGTCTCTCCTTCAGAATCCTGATACTCTTCTCTAAAGTGACCTCCGGCAGACTCATTACGCTGTAATGCATCCATAGCCATAAGCTGACCAAGTTCCATAAAGTCGGCAACACGAAGCGCTTTTTCAAGCTCCGTATTAAGCTCGTTAGCAGCCCCCGGAACATAAACATTTTCGTGGAACTCTTTTCTAAGCTCGTCTATCTCACGAATAGCCTCTTTTAGTCCCTGTTCGTTACGTGCCATACCTACTTTGTTCCACATGATGTGACCAAGTCTCTTATGGAAATGATCTACCGATTTAGAACCGTTATTGTTTAGGAACTTATCTATTTGAGATTTTACATTATTCTCTGCCTCAGCAAACTCTGGTAATTCAGTTGAGATTTTACCTGTACGGATGTCGTTAGCAAGATAGTCAGAAACTGTATAAGGAAGTACAAAATAACCATCTGCAAGACCCTGCATTAGTGCAGAAGCACCTAAGCGGTTAGCTCCGTGATCTGAGAAGTTAGCCTCACCCGCAACGAAACAGCCCGGAATTGTACTTTGTAAGTTATAATCAACCCAAACACCACCCATGGTATAGTGTACCGCAGGATAGATTTTCATTGGGGTTTCATACGGATTCTCATCTGTAATTTGTTGGTACATCTGGAAAAGGTTACCATATTTCTCCTCAATCCATTGCTTACCAAGTTTAATTACCTCTTCTTCGCTTGGATTATGATTACCCTGAGCATAAGCAGTCTGTTTACCTTTATTGATAATCTCTGAAGAGAAATCAAGGTAAACACCTTCGTTTGTATCATTTGCTTCAATACCATATCCGGCATCACAACGCTCTTTTGCAGCTCTGGATGCAACGTCACGAGGTACAAGGTTACCAAACGCAGGATATCTTCTTTCAAGATAGTAATCCCTGTCTTCTTCAGCAATTTGTGTTGGTTTTAATTTACCTGCACGGATAGCTTCAGCATCCTCTATCTTTTTAGGAACCCAAATACGTCCTGAGTTACGAAGTGACTCAGACATAAGAGTAAGCTTAGACTGGTTTGTTCCGTGAACCGGGATACATGTTGGGTGAATCTGTACATAACAAGGGTTAGCAAAGTAAGCTCCTTTTTTGTGGATCTTCCATGCAGCAGTTACGTTACTTCCCATTGCATTTGTAGAAAGGAAGTATACGTTACCATAACCACCTGAAGCTATAATCACTGCGTGAGCAGAATGTCTTTCAAGCTCACCTGTAAGCAGGTTACGTGCAATGATACCACGTGCTTTACCATCTACTTTTACTATGTCAAGCATTTCGTGTCGGTTATACATTTGTACACGGCCAAGACCAATTTGTCTTGAAAGCGCAGAGTAAGCACCTAATAATAACTGCTGACCTGTTTGTCCTGCAGCATAAAAAGTACGCTGTACCTGAACCCCACCAAATGAACGATTATCAAGAAGTCCGCCGTAATCACGTGCAAACGGAACACCCTGAGCCACACACTGGTCTATAATATTACCGGAAACTTCGGCAAGGCGGTGAACGTTTGCTTCACGAGCCCTGTAGTCTCCTCCTTTAATCGTATCATAAAACAGTCGGTAAATACTGTCACCATCGTTTTGATAATTTTTAGCAGCATTTATACCTCCCTGTGCAGCGATTGAGTGTGCACGGCGTGGAGAATCCTGAAAACAGAAAGCTTTTACGTTGTAGCCCATTTCACCAAGTGAAGCAGCAGCAGAAGCTCCCGCAAGACCTGTTCCTACAACAATTACATCAATTTTAGGTCGGTTGTTTGGAGCAACCAGTTTTAAATGGTCTTTGTATTTAGTCCATTTTTCTGATATATGCCCTTCTGGTATTTTAGAATCTAACTTCATAGTATTGATGTTGATTTATTTTAGAAAAAAGTGAATATAAACCGGAATTACGGCAAACAACAGTGGTACTATTATAGCAAACGCTTTTCCGAAATTTTTAATCAATAGGTTGTATTTTGGATTATTTAATCCAAGAGACTGGAATGCACTACCAAAACCGTGGTAAAGGTGAAATGCTAAAACCAGCATAGAGAATACATAAAGTATAGTTGCGATTAATCCCCATTTAGCATCTTTAAAGAACTCTACAGTAATTTTATAAAGGTCTTTGTATAGGTGAGCTATTTTAAGATTATTATCTGTTCTGTAAACTTCAGTTCTGTTCTGGATAGAGATCATACCCTGCTCTACAGCAGCAACCGGTATGTAAGAACCTTCTACAGTAACATACATTTCCTGAGTTTGTGGTGGCATACCCGGCATAACTTCAGACTCGATAGTTACCGTTTGTAAAGGCATTTTCTTATCAAAATGCATTACCGCCCAAAAGTTTGTCATGTGAGTAACAATGAAAACAAGGATTAAAGTACCTAAAACAGCCATGTTTCTTGAAGCCCAGATAGTGTTGCTTGAAGCACTGTTCTTAACATAGCCTACCGGCCTTGCTTTTTTGTTTTGCACTGTAAGCACTATTCCGTCTACAGCGTGAAAAAGAATAGAAAAGTAAGTCAGGTAAGACAGTAATTTTACTGCCGGGTTCGTTGTCATGAATAACGCGTACTTGTTGAAGTTAAGTGCCGCATCTTTTCCTGTAGAAAGCAATTGAAGGTTACCTAGTAAGTGCCCTATTAAGAACAAACATAAAAATAAACCTGTCAAAGCCATCCAGTATTTTTTTGCAAGCGACGACTTTAATAGTGCAGATTTTGCCATAGTATTTAAATAAAATAGTTTTTAAAAAAATCATACAAAAGTAAAGTTAAAACACAATAACTACAACCTTTGCGACCTAATTTATAATCAGTTTAAAGTAGACATGTTTTTCGCGGTTTTTTCACTTATTTTTTATGAAATATCTTTTCAACCTTAAATAACTTTAAAAAATATAACAAAACTGTAAACTCATTATGAATTTTACGTTTTGTTAAAACGCACTATTAATGCGTTTTGGTCATATCCTCGTCTACAACCAGTATAAAATCGGCTTTTTGTTTGTTGTCTTTTTCCAGTTCTGCGACATCCTTTTGCGAAACTGCAGATATGGTTACAATTTTAAGTTCAGGCTTCGCTTTTTTAAGATACCAGCTTATGCCTTCAAAATTATCGCTGTGATACGTACCGTTAAAGTGCACAAAAACATAATCCTTTTTCAGGTTTTGAGTAATAAAATAAGCCATGGTAGCATCTTTTATTGCCTGTGCTTTTGGCATGTTTTCTCCCGAAGCTCCTCCGTGCCCTGCCATCATCTCAATCATTTTTTGGTAACCCGGTAAAGAGCCATCATAAGCAATAGGCAGCGGTGCAATCCATTTCTTCTCCTCATCACTTAGTTCCTCCAGAGATGCAAGACCTTTTTTGTATACCTGACTGGCATATCTTCTTGGTACATTGGTAGCGACAACCGGAATATTATTAGCCTTTGCATAATCAATAATAGGCTTATAATCGGTTTTATAATTACTCCAAAGCCTTGCCACAGTATCAAATGCTTTCTGATCGATTTCACCTGCCAGGTACTGGTTCAGTTCTTTTTGATTATCGGCCTCAAACATTTCTGCACCAAGTACCAGGTATTTTTCTGTAGAGAGGTCTTTGGTAAACTCAAGCTGTAGCCAGTGTATAAGCGAATTATCGTGGTATTCTCCAAAAAGCACCACATCGGCACCTTCAGCTTCCTTCAACAGCTTTTTATAAGTAGTTTTTTTTCCTTCTTTAGTATACAGCTGATACGGCTGTTTATCCTGAGCCTTAACCCCTAAAGACAAAAGCAATAGCAGAGTGAGTAATTTTTTCATACAACACAGTTTTTTAGAACGGCACTAAATTACAGTATAATGAGCGTTTTTTTGATTATTACATTGTAAATTTTCAGGTCATTTTTTTCATAAATCCGCAAAAATCACTTCTTGATACATTTTTATCTCCTTTTTGTGCGTTAGCTATGCTAATTTTACTGTCCAAATCTATTATTAATGACTACCGGAATTGATGCTATCGCATTTGATATAGCAAAACTGCACCTGCCCATAAAAACGCTTGCAAATGCAAGAAACATTGACCCAGAAAAGCTTGAAAAAGGACTGGGATTACTGAAAATGACATTACCTGATGTGCATCAGGATACTGTTGTTTTTGCTGCCAACGCACTTACAAAACTGATTAGGCAGAACAACATTAATCCACAGGAAATTTCAAGAGTATATGTAGGTACCGAAAGCGGTATAGACAGTTCTAAACCTATAGGCTCTTTTGTGGTTTCACTTATGGAACAGTTATATGGAGAAGGCAGCTTTTCCAACTGCGATACGGTAGATTTTACTTTTGCCTGCATAGGGGGCGTGGATGCCCTTCAAAATTGTCTTGATTATATAAGACTTAATCCTGAAAAGAAAGCAGTGGTCATCACCAGCGACATTGCGAAATATGATTTGGAATCGACAGGCGAATATACTCAGGGCGCAGGTGCATTGGCTATGCTGATTACCGCTAACCCAAAAATAATAGCTTTTAACCATAACTGGGCAGTAAGCACCAAAGGTGTTTTCGACTTCTTTAAACCTTACCGTACAATTGAAAAAGAAGCCATAACAGGCAACAACAGCAATACCGAATGGTTTGGCAATCTGGAAGCCGAAATTGAAATACACAAAGACCAACCCGTATTTGACGGCCAGTACTCTAACACCTGTTATACCGACCGAACTCGTGAAGCTTATTTTAGGTTTAAGGAAGCAAACAACATAAAGGGATCTTTATACGAAAAATGGGAAAGCATAATTATGCACCTTCCCTACGCTTATCAGGGCCGCAGGATGTTTAGTGAAATATTTGCTATTGATGCAGCGGAACCTTTAGCACAGCAAAATGACCCCGACTATGCAACAAAACTGAAAGATATAAGTAAAAGTGAGGCATATAAGGAATTTGTAAACCAAAAATTGCAACCTGCAGAACCTGCTTCTTCGCTTATAGGTAACCTTTACACAGGTTCGGTATTTATGGGGTTGTTATCGGCTTTGAGTCAGTTTGTGGAAAAAGAAATTGATGTTACCGGAAAAACCTTTGGCTTCCTGGCATACGGCAGCGGATCGAAATCTAAAGTCTTTGAAGGAACCATACAAAGCGGATGGAAAGAAGCTGTCACCACTGTAAAACTATTTGAAACGCTTTCCACTAGTAAGGAAATAGCGTTTGAGGATTATGTATCATTACACAAAAAAGAACAGAAAACAAGTTTACTGCAACCCCGCAACGAATGGGTATTGGATTATATAGAAAAAGAGAACCCAAATCTGGTGGGAGCAAGATATTATAAGTGGGTGGAGTAGTTGTAAAATATTTTAGTAATATTGAACTATGGATATAAGCGAATTTTTAAATAGTTCAGATAATAAATTTTCTAAAAATGAATTTATAGAGATTGGGATTGAAAAAGTCATACAAACAGACTATACCCCATTCATACAAATCTTTATAAAAAACATCTCTTCTAAAACTTTAAATTTAAGAATTGTAAATTGTTATTATGTAACTCATAGCGGTATACAATTAGAAGCTTCAATCCACCAAAGTATACATGAAGTAAATTCAAAAAGCATAAATTCATTAATATCAAATCTAAGAGTAAACAGAGAAATTACTGTTGGCAGACTTGAATCCGATATTCATGCAAATGATATAATAATTTTACAAGTAAATATTAACGATAGTTATTATGCTTTAGCAAAGAAAATTGGCGATATAAAAATTATAGACAAAAGAAAAGTTATAGAAAAAAAAGAAACTCCTAAAGAAATTAATAAACCAAAGAACAAGGGGTTAGGTTGCTTGATTTTTTTAATAATAATTCTTGTATTAACATTAATTATTTTTTAGAAGTTATTTCTCAAGCTTTAGCTTTTTAAAATATTGTTTGGTATCGGTAAAATCTACAAAGTATTCCGGTATGGCGTTGCTTTTACGGTTATAGTTACCATCGGCATATACACCATATCCAAAACCACATTCATACTGCTCATCTATAATTTCTATAACCAGCTTATTATCGGCAAAATTCATACTCCATTTGCAGCCCTCATCGGCATAATCCGATTTGAATTCAAAAATCCCTTTACCGTCTGTCAGGGTTACCCTGCCGCATAAATCGCCCATATTATAAGAAGGCTCGCCCGCCTGAAGCTGTATGTAAAACAAAATGGTTGAATCACTTTCCGGATACACTATAACTTCTCCTTCACCATAGCCCTCGCCATTATCATAACTGTATTTTCCGGCATATTGTGCCGTTTTAAGGTTTTCCATTTCCTTTTTACTCATTTGGGCAAAAGCCGAAACCGAAGCAAAAAAGAATGTGGCCAAAAGCAAATATGTTTTTCTCATAATGAAGCCATTATTTTTAGTAAATATAAAAAACTACCTCTTTGCTTTAACATTATTTCGTTTTAATCTTAGTATTTTTGAAACTCAAAATTTTAAAAAACCAGTATATCATGAAATACCATCAGATAGACCGCAACCTGTTTATTAAGAACCGTAAAAAGTTTACGGCCGAAATGAAACCTAAAAGCGTGGCGGTATTCAATTCTAACGATATTTACCCTATTAGTGCCGACAGCACCATACCTTTTCAACAACACCGCGATATATTTTACCTGAGTGGCGTTGATCAGGAAGAAAGCATACTTTTACTTTGTCCGGATGCTCCGTATGAGCACCTGCGCGAAATACTTTTCCTTCGTGAAACCAACGAACATATTGCCGTTTGGGAAGGTGAAAAACTAACAAAAGAGCGTGCTTTTGAGGTATCGGGAATTAAAAGTGTATACTGGCTACAGGACTTTGAAAAAGTGCTTTTTGAAGTTATGACGTACTGCGACACCATGTACATAAATACTAACGAGCACTACCGTTCTTCTGTACAGACAGAGACTCGCGAAGCCCGTTTTATTAAATGGTGGAAAGAGAAATATCCTGCACATCAGGTAGCAAAAAGCAATCCTATATTACAACGCCTGCGCTCTATTAAAGAGAGTGAGGAACTTGACCTTTTACAAAAAGCGTGTGATATTACCGAGAAAGGTTTCCGTCGCGTGCTTTCTTTCACCAAACCGGGTGTTATGGAGTATGAAATTGAGGCCGAGTTTATCCATGAGTTTATCCGTAGCCGATCTAAAGGTTTTGCTTACGGACCAATTATCGCTTCGGGTGCTAATGCCAATGTACTTCACTATGTGGAAAACAACCAGCAATGCCGCGAGGGCGAACTGATACTTTTTGACGTAGGTGCCGAGTATGCCAACTATTCAAGCGATATGTCGCGCACCATACCTGTATCAGGACGTTTTACACAAAGACAAAAAGACGTTTACAATGCCGTATTACGCGTTAAGGACGAAGCTACTAAAATGCTGGTTCCGGGTACGCTTTGGAAACAATATCATGTGGAAGTGGGCAAGATAATGACTTCGGAACTTTTGGGACTTGGCCTTATAGATAAAGCCGATGTACAGAATGAAAACCCTGACTGGCCTGCCTACAAAAAGTACTTTATGCATGGTACATCTCACCATCTGGGACTTGACACACACGATTATGGGTTATTGGCTGAACCAATGAAACCTAATATGGTATTTACCGTAGAGCCGGGTATTTATATCCCAGCGGAAGGCTTTGGTATCCGCCTGGAGGATGATGTAGTGATTCAGGAAAGCGGCGAGCCGTTTAACCTGATGCGCAACATCCCTATCGAGGCTGATGAGATTGAAAGCCTGATGAATGTGTAAATAAGTTTTCAGTCACAGCACCCAGTTCCCCTCTTGAGAGGGGCTAGGGGTGTGTAAAATATAAAACGGCTCACGATCGTGAGCCGTTATTTTTTTCTTTAAACCTTATTTCTTGCGGCAAAGGCGTACAAAGCGTTTTGTTTACAATTTTTTCACGCATCATTTTCTTTTTATTAAAATGACGGGATATATTTTGTATTATATCTGTGAAATTGTCTTTATCTCCATTTTGATAAAAAAACAATTTTATAGATCGACAATTTTGATGTTCAAATATAGTATTAAGCAAAATCCTATCCGATAACCCACAAGAATGGCCCATGATATACACCTGAAACTTATCCCTCTCAACAAAATCTAAAAGTTTACGATAATTAGGGTTTTGCAGGTATTGAAATGATTTTATATTTCTTAAATACTCATTATCATCTTTATCCTCAATCTTTTTATAATCATTATCCATCTCATCGCCAAAACCAAAATTCATTTTATTTTTAGGATTATTTAATTCTCCATGAATATGTAACAATGTGTTCGTACCATAATAATTCGCATTTGAATTACGCATATTATCCATGTAGCATTTTACAGTAGAAGTATAATTAAAATTCAAAAAAAGATTTTCAATCTCAATTTCTTGTGACCTTATAAAATTTGATATATGATAAGTTTCACCTAAATTATATTCTTTCAGCTTATTATAATAAGACTGAATCTCTTTTCTATCACTTTTTGAAAACTCTTCTCGAAACTTGTTCCAGTCTGTAAATCTATTCATTACATTAAATAGTTCACAAATTTGATTGATTTTATTATTATGAATAGTAAAATCGTATCCCTTATAAATTTTTTCATGTAGGTAATTTTCCAAAAGATTTTTTACTTGTTCAAACTCCTGATTAAGTTGTTTTATATCTCCTGAATATTTAACAGTTTGATCTGGAGTCACTAAAACTTTAAGAATTTTAAAATACTCGTTTTCAATATCTACCCAATTCTTTATTTCCCTTTTACTACAGATATTCTCAAAGAAAGAATTATTATATTTTAAATAACACCTGTCATGTTTATCTTTATATTTTAATTCATAAGCCTCACTGTACTTTTCTATAAAACTTTTAAAACTCGAATAATCTTTTACAATCTTATAGTCAACTTCAGAAATTTTTCTACTTATACTTTTAAAATAAAAATCTACTTCTATTAAATTATCAGAATATGATGAATTAACCAATCCCTTAAAATGCTCAATGACCTTCTCCCAATACCAATCAATAAAATCGCAATACCCAGTTGGTAAACCGTGTGCAAGATCAAAACCATTGCCTATAATAACAAGTCTATTCATAGAAAGGTGTGTTAGTATTTCAAAGATAACTATTTAACAAAAATTTGCTTAGCCTTTTTTATAGAGATAGAGTATTTTTGCAACAACACACCCCTAGCCTCTCTCAAGAGGGGAACACTCTTAAACACAAAGAAGAAGGGGTTAACCTGAAACCTGAAACTTGAAACATCTTCATTATAAAAACGCGGCTGTTAGCTATACCGACACTGGAAACGGAAAAGTAATCGTGCTGCTGCATGGCTTTTTAGAAAACAGTACGATGTGGGAACACTATGTAGCGGAGTTTTCAAAATACTACCGTGTTATAACCATAGACCTTTTAGGTCATGGCCAAACCGATTGTATAGGCTACATACATACCATGGAAGATATGGCTGATGTTGTTTATGCCGTATTGGAGGAACTAAATATTACAAAAGCTGTTTTTGTGGGCCACTCTATGGGAGGTTATGTTTCACTGGCCATAGCAGAGCTGTATCCTGATATGGTTAAGGGTATTGTGTTGCAAAATTCTACATCACGTCCCGATAGTGAGGAACGCAAACTAAACCGTGACAGGGCAATTAAAGCGGTAAAGCAAAGCTACACCAACTTTGTACGCCTGGCTATTGCCAATCTTTTTAGCGAGGAGAATCGTGATAGATTAATTAAGGAGATTGAAGCGATACGCAACGAAGCTTTAAAAACCCCTTTACAGGGCATTGTAGCCGCACTGGAAGGTATGAAGGTAAGAAAGGACAGGGAAATGCTTTTACATACCGCAAACTACCCCATACTGCTTGTTTTAGGTAAAAAAGATCCTGTTATGAACTATCAGGACAGCCTAAGCCAGCTTGACGGTACCAACGTAAAGCTTATTACCTATCCCGACGGGCATATGGCTCATATTGAGGACAGGAAAGATTTACAAAGAGATCTTTTAGAGTTTTTCAGAACAATCTATTGACAAAACATAAATAAATACTAATCCATTTTTTCCTCGAACGGAATATCGGGATTTAAAATTTCCTTAATAAGGATTACAAGCTGAGTTTTAAACTCTCCAAGAGTATCGCTATCAATAACATTAGAGGCAGGTGCGCTTCTGTCAAAACCATCCTTAAAGCTAAAATTCATAAAGCCTGTTTTCATATTCTTGAAAGATATAATACCGGCTTCGGTTTCCATACCATTTGCATTAGGCTCATACATAAAAGCATAGGTAAGCAGCTGTATTATCTTTTCGTTCTTAATATCTAATGGTAGTCCGTCCCATGCTTTTAGCACAAGATTACCTTTCTCTACCTTCCCGGTCTTATAATCAACTATCCTTATTTTTCCGTTACGTTGCTCAATGCGGTCTATATTACCTGATATTTTGACAGGGTGAGGCAGCCTGCTGTCTTCCAGTGTACGTTCAAAAGTCTGTTCCAATGCCAGTACTTTTACCGCATCGCCTTCTTCTATAAGTCTTCGTTCCAGTTTTAAAAGATTATGCACGTTACGTTTGGCAACTTCAAAAGCCAACAGGTTACGCCCTTTTTTAATCTCGCCTTCCTTATAAACCAAAACAAACTGACGCATAACCTCATCGTCGGCTAAGGCTTTCATGTCGTCTATACCCTGAACGGTAAGGAATTTATTAAGGAACGGTTTGTATAGTTCTTCAAGAGCACCGTGTATAATAGTACCTAACGTATTAAGCGCAATACTCTCTTCTACCTCATCCACTTCACGGATTCGCAGTACTCTTTGATAATAAAACTGTATAGGATTACGAATATACCCTGTTAATGCCGATGGCGAAAAGCCCTTACCAGTAGCTATCTCCTTAAGCCTTTCCATAACCTTTTCAGATTTTTGTATCACCATAGGCTCATAAGCCTTATCAGGTAAATAAGCATTATAAATGGTACTTTGCAGGTTATGTTGTGGTTTTCTTTCTATTTCAAGTTGGGTAAGGAAACGGCTTCGCTCTCCGGCATCAAGCCCCTCGCTTTCGGTATTGTAAAGCAGGTATACGTTTTTTGCCCTCATAAGCAGATGGTAAAAGTGGTAGCTGTAAATAGCGTCCTTTTCCTTATATGTTGGCAGTCCCAGTTCCCTTTTCACATCATAGGGAATGAATGAATTTTGTGTTTTTCCTGACGGAAACTTCCCTTCATTCATAGACGTGATGATCACATTCTCAAAATCAAGCACACGGCTTTCAAGCACCCCCATAACCTGCAGTCCGGTTAGCGGCTCTCCTTCAAAGGACACCTCTGCCAGTTCGGCAACCTGCTTGTAAATCGTATAAAGCACAGTAAGGCTGTTCATTTCAGGATGTGCCTCGGCATAATTGATAAGCTTATTGATTACCTTAAATACCGAATATAAAAAGGCCTTGGCTATCTTTTCCTCTTCGTCATCATTCCCCATAAATGATTTAAGCGTAAGCAGTATTTCCGAAAGTTGGTTAAGCACCGCCTTTACATCATTATCCCATCGTTCAAAAAGCAGATTAAAAAAAGGTGTGGCCTCTCCCTGAATTTCAAACAGCTTGTTTAAGGAAAAGAAGGTGATATTGTTTTTATTGATAGTCTCAACCAGTTTCGCAGCTCCGGTATGCGGCTCTACCAATGGATGTGTTAGAATATCAAGTACTTCACGATAGTAAAGCGTATAGCTTTTCTCGTTACGGTTTATAGCATTAGTATGCAGCTTAAACAGTTTTTGAATAAGTAATTGCGCAGGATTGTTCTTACTGCTGTACCCCATGGTAATATTAAGACTCCCTACACTTGCAGGAAGGCTATACAGCATTGGGATAAGCATATTTTCCTCTCCCAGTACCAAAGCCGTTTTATCCAGACTATGCCCCTTAGACTGGAGTTTTTCAATGATCTGTCCGGCTATTTTGGCCTGCCCCACGGTTTTGGGCGTACCAATAACCTTAATATTTTTCTCTTTGCTAAAATCGTTAGCAATCCATTCAAACGCTTGTGTATGGTACTCCCTCCAGGATTGTTTAAAGCGCCTTACAAAAAGCCCCGCATCATGGTAAGGATCATTTAAAAAGGTTTCGTCTATATCCCAATATATTTCTGCCTGCCCGGCCGAAAGCAGATGCCTGATAATTTTTTCTTCGGCGGCATTAAGGGCATTAAACCCTGAAAAAATAAGCTTATGTTTTTTAAAGGCATTAGAAAAGTGATTGATGTTACCTACTGCCTCACGATAAATAAGCCCCTGATAGCCAGTTTCTTTCTGCAACAGGTGATTGTATAACGAATCGTAATATAAAGGCAGGAGGTTCCAAAATTCAAGATAATTCTCAATCATTGTGGTCCTGTTTTGTAAATCCAGCGACCAGTGTTTAATATCCTCTATATCCTTTAGGTAAGACAGTACATGTTTTGGATTAAGCAGGTAACGGTCTATTTCATTAAAATCCTGAAGAAGTGTTTTTGCCCAATTTGCAAAATTCTCAAAAGGCTGTTGTTTCTCCTTTTCAGTTATATTTAAGTAAACAGCATAAAATTCAAACAACAGTTCGATAGGATCTATCGATCTTATACCCGATACATTCTGCACAAAATCTTCTATACTAATAATTTCGGGAGCAAAAACAGTTTTGTCCAGTTGCCTTTTTAAGGCCTCCAGTAAAAAAACCTTTGCCCTTTTATTAGGAAGAACAATAACAATATCCTGAAGCTTATCAGGATAGCTATGTACAATCTTTTCGCTTAGCTTATCAAGAAAGGTGTTTTGTGCCATGCCATAAAAATAAAAAAACGCCCCGGAAAAACCGGGGCGTTCTTATTTATTTTGGAAAAGTAAATTATTCCTTGATTAATTTAACTTCTACCCTTCTGTTTTGAGCTTTACCAGCAGCAGTTTTGTTAGAAGCAATTGGTTGAGTTTCACCAAAACCAACAGATCTTAATCTTCCTGCATCGATACCATGCTCAACTAAATATGTTTTAACAGCAGCAGCTCTGTTTTCAGATAGCGTCTGGTTAAGCGCGTTGCTACCATCACTGTCAGTGTGACCTTCAATGCTGAATTTAGCGTGAGGGTACTCTTTAAGGATATTTTTCATGTTTTCAAGAACCGGCATAGTCTCATCTTTAAACGTTGACTTACCACTGTTAAACAGGATAGTTCTTGCATAGTCATTAAGTTGTTTCATTACCTCTTCAGTAACTTCAGGACAACCACGGTTTGCAGCAGTACCTTTTACTTCCGGACACATATCGTCTTTATCAAGAACACCGTCTCCGTCTGAATCTGGCCAAGGACAACCTCCGTTTTCTTTAGGACCAGCCTGAGTAGGACATTTATCGTCTTTATCAGCTATACCATCGCTGTCACCATCAGGACAACCATTAAGTTCTTTAGGACCTGCAACATCCGGACAAGCGTCGCTTCTGTCAGCTATACCGTCTCCATCTGAATCAGGACATCCCTGGAACTCAGCAGTACCTGCTTCGTTTGGACATTGGTCATCTTTATCTGGGATACCGTCTCCATCTGTATCAGGACATCCCTGGAATTGTTTAAGACCCGGTTCGTTAGGACACATATCGTCTTTGTCATAAATACCGTCTTTATCAGTATCTTTTCCACCAAACTTAAACGTTAAGCCTGCCATGTGCTGGAAGTGTGACGGAACCTCAACTCTGTCAGCAAAAGATTTTTTGTAACCTGACTGAAGAGTGAATGCTACATTTTCTGTTACCCAGAAATTAAACTGAGCACCAAAGTTGAAAGTACCAGTATTTTCATCTCCCCACCATAAATAGCCTCCACCTACATAAAGTGCAGGATCAAACCATTTAGAGTTAAGCGGCTTCATGAAGCTGTATTTAACTGCAGCGTCAAGGCCAAAATAGCTCAAATCGCCAGGATTTGTTACAATACGGTTTCCGTTTACATCCCTCTCTACCAGTTTATCAATTCTGTTTACTGTACCGGTTAAACCAACAGAAAGATTTGACCCAACATAGCGGGACACATTAAGATAAGATACTGACGGAAGAATGTTCCAATGGTCTTTCGCATCAAAGAACTGGCTGAATCTGTCTCCAAAATCGTCAGCAGTACTTGTTCTTGTATCAACTGCGTTAACACCAAAGGAAACAGCCCATGGATTGTTCTCGTCCTGCGCTTGTGCATTAAAGCCCACAGCCATACATGCAGCGACGATTAGTTTGTTAAGATGTTTCATACTTTTTTTATTTAATTACAAATAGGTTATAGTAAACAAATTTAGCTCGTTAAGTAATACTAACAAAACGATTTATTAAAAATTATCCTACTTATAAGCCTAAAATGTAGTTAAATTATCGTTAATTCCCGGCCAACTTCCGTAAAAGCAGCAATTGCCTTATCCAAATGCTCTTTTGTATGAGCAGCCGATAATTGTACACGGATACGTGCTTTTTCCTTAGGGACAACCGGGAAGAAGAAACCAATAACGTAAATACCTTTCTTTAAAAGCTTATCGGCCATTACCTGAGAAAGCTTTGCATCATATAACATAACAGGCACAATAGCCGAGTCTCCGTCTATAATATCAAAACCGGCATTTTTCATACCTTCTTTAAAATAATTGGTATTCCACTCAAGTCTGTCTCTTAATTCTGTATTCCTACCTAAAAGCTCAAACACTTTTATAGAAGCCCCTACAATTGAAGGCGCTAAAGAATTAGAGAATAAGTATGGTCTTGAACGCTGCCTAAGCATTTCTATAATTTCTTTTTTACCTGTAGTATAACCGCCCATAGCACCTCCAAGCGCTTTACCTAGCGTACCGGTTATAATATCTACTCTGCCCATAACATTTTTAGCTTCAAGGGTACCTTTACCTGTAGCACCTATAAAGCCTGCTGCGTGACACTCATCTACCATTACCATGGCATCATATTTATCTGCAAGGTCACATATTTTATCAAGCGGAGCTACAAGTCCGTCCATAGAGAAAACACCATCGGTAACAATTATCTTAAACCTTCTGTTTTCTGCATTGGCTTTTATAAGCTGCTGCTCCAGTTCTTCCATATTATTATTCTCATAACGGTAACGTGCCGCTTTACATAAACGAACACCATCTATAATAGAGGCATGGTTAAGGCTGTCTGAAATAATTGCGTCCTCTTCACCTAAAAGCGGCTCAAAAACACCACCGTTAGCATCAAAGGCTGCTGCATAAAGAATAGTATCTTCCGTTCCGTAGAATTCAGCAATTTTTTGCTCCAGTGTTTTGTGTATATCCTGAGTACCGCAAATAAACCTTACCGAAGACATACCGAATCCATGAGTATCAAGAGCATCTTTAGCTGCCTGAACTACCTCCGGGTGAGATGAAAGCCCAAGATAATTGTTCGCACAAAAGTTTAATACTTTTTGTCCTGACTCAAGGGTAATTTCAGCGTCCTGAGGTGAAGCTATAATACGCTCTTTTTTATATAATCCGTTTTCTTTGATAGTTTCCAGCTCCTTAGCTAAATACTCTTTAATTTTTCCGTACATAATTTGTTAGTTATTTTATTAAAAGTGTTGAGGAGACACTAATTATGCGACAAATGTACCACATTTATATTTTCTGATATATACACCAATGCTTTTTTAGCCACCTCATAACCCATTTCTTCCAATGCCTTTTCATACTCTGCCAGCTGTGTTTCATAGCGTGATGTATGTGCTCCTGTTTTATAATCCAGCAGCCATGCCTTATTACCTTTTATGGTTACCCTGTCGGGTTTAATGTTCTGAATATTTTTCCTGATAATGTTCTGCTCATTAAACACAATACTATCCGGAGCAAAAAATTCCTTAAGTTCATCGTGCTGAACAATAGCATGCAAACTTTGTTTAATTTCTTCTTCCTGCAGTTTTGTAATAAGCCCTGCTTCTATTGCTTTTACAATCGCAAGCTCTATATCATCGGCTGTATGCACAAACGATAATATTTCGTGCATTACGTTACCAAACTCAATTGCCTTAAGCTGATGTGTTCCCCACATAAGGGATTCTCTTTGGGCTATTTTCACTCCCCTCGGACTAAACCTTTCTTTAACCACTTCTATAGTCTGCTGGTTAGAAACATATTCTTTAGTTCCGGATATTTTTTCCGGACTACCAAATTCATATCGGGCTATACGGTTATCAAAAACACCTTTCTGCATCAGGTATTTTATAAAATAAGATGACATGTTATTGGTCAGTTCGCCTTTAGAAGTAAAGTTCCTGTTAGATATAATATACAGTTGCTCCTCTGCTCTTGTTAATGCCACATACAGGATGTTAATGTTATCAAGCATTTCTTCCTGCGACTTTATCATATACAGCTCTGAAGCCTTATCTCCATATTCGGCAACTTCCTTTTTACTATCAATAAGTGCTTTTTGAAAACCCAGTGTTTCATCATCCAGTTCAAGCCACATTTTGTCACGCGGCGATTTTGCATAATCCTCTTCTGCAAAAGGGAATATCACTACCGGAAATTCCAAACCTTTTGATTTGTGGATAGTCATAATCCTTACAGCATCATTTCCTTCCGGAGAAGGTATGCTGAATTTTGACCCGTTGTTATCCCAATATTCCAGAAAGTCGGCTATACCTGATTGTGCCCTTACATCTTTTTCAAGCACCAGGTCAAGAAAATACTGTACATACGACTGGTTCCCCTTTTCCTTTATAAAGGCATCTATAATAGTTTCTACCGCTTCATAAAGCGATCGTTTCCTACAATTCTTAAATGAGATACTTATTCCATAATTTTCCAGCCAGGATTCAAGAGCCTGCTCCGTAGGCTGCTCCATTCCTTCGGCAATAAAATCATGTGTTCTTTCTCCTAAGCCTCGACTATTGGCTGCAAAATAAAGGAAATGGGCTTTAGCCTCTTTATTCACATTGCTTTTAAGATAGCGTAATAAGTTGATAATTAACTTTACTTCAGCCGCATTTTCTATAAGCAATGTTTCTGAAGACAAAATCGGGATTTTATTCTCGGTCAGAAAATTGGCAAGCAGTACACCCGGCTGTCTCCTGCGGGTAAGTAATACAATATCCCTGTACTTAAATCCTTTTTCTTTTACTTCCTGTATTGTCTGTAAAACAGCTTCAAGATATAGCTCATTTTTATCGGGAGTTTCTTCTGTCTCTTCATCCTGCTGTATTTCGGGAAGGAACGAAATATTTACATAGCCTCCGGTTTTATCATTAAATTCCTGCTTGCTGTGATTGGCATATAAATCTTTATAATCGGCATCCTCAAATTCTCCCGAGAGCAATGAGAAGAATTCATTATTAAAATTAATCACCTCGCTATAACTCCTGTAATTCTGGCCTAACTCTATAATCTCCTTATCAGGATTTGAAAAAGGGTTAAACTCCTTACTCAGTTCAATAAACTGTTCGGCCTTACCGCCTCTCCATCGGTAAATAGACTGTTTAGGATCACCTACTATCATAAGTGAACCTTTTACCCCCATATCTTCAGAAGATAATGAGTTATCTATAAGAGGTATCAGGTTATGCCATTGCATTTGTGAGGTATCCTGAAACTCGTCTATAAAAAAGTGCCTGTACCTCTCCCCTAATCTTTCATAAATAAAAGGAGCAGGCTGGTTCTGGATCTCTTTATATATAATGGCGTTAAACTCTGATATGGAAAGTACATTCTGCTCTTTTTGTATGCGATCCAGTTCCTGACTTATAGAATTAAGTAACGATAAGGGGGTAATATTTTTAAGGAACGCTTCATAAAAGCTTTTCTTTTCATAGTTCCTATACACCTTTTGAAGCATGTTGAGCAACTCTACTGAAACGGAATCAATTATATCTTTATCTTTTGCCGTTTTATTTACGGCTATATCTTCCGGCTCATGGTATTTTTTATGTGTCGATTTGAGCTCCCCTTTTTGTATATAACCTATGTGATTAGGAAATGTACCTCTTGAAAACGATTTTAAGTCTATACCTTTTTGTTCCAGTAAAACAAAAAGAGAATCACCCAGAGCTTTGCTTTCGACTTCAAGTTCTGCTATGTTCTGTCGCAGTTTTTCCTTTACAAACAAAAACTCCTCAATAGGCTTATCCTTAAAGTGGACTACCTCATTACGATTGTTTTCGTTTATAAGCAGTTTACCTATTTCAAAAAGCTCATAGGTTACATCCCAGCTTTTATCATTATCGGTTTTATCTACAGAAAAGTCTACCAATAAACTTGTAAGCACATCATTCTCTCCCGCTTTAGCAATAATGGCATCAACCGCTTCCTGTAACAGGTTTTCGGTTTCAAGCGAAACATCAAAAGACACCGAAAGATTCAAATCGTGTGCAAAAGCACGTATTACCTTATGGGTAAAACGGTCTATAGTAGAAATATCAAAAGAAGCATAATTGTGTATTATGTTTTTAATAATGGCTCTCGACTTATCTTTTATGGTAGCTAATGATAAGCCAGTTTCTACAGAAAGACTCTTCATTAATGCCTCGGCCTTTACATCAGGTTCGTCTTTTGAGAACTCCGAAAGGTTAGTAATAATCCTACTCTTCATTTCCTCTACCGCTTTATTGGTAAAGGTTATGGCAAGAATTTTACGATAAGCATCATCTGTAGGAGCACGCAACAGGATTTTAAGATACTCTTTTACAAGCATGTATGTTTTTCCTGAACCTGCAGAAGCATTATATATTGAAAAGGCTGTGTTTTTCACTAAGTTATTTTACGGATTTAGTATTTAGTAAGAGAAATTATAACAAAATCTTATTTCATTATAAAGCTTAAAATTTCTAAATTTGGATTAAAATTAATATTAATCTTTTAAATTTAGACATATTATGGCTTTTGAATTACCAAAACTTCCTTATGCGTATGATGCGCTGGAGCCTCACATTGATGCACGCACTATGGAAATACACCATACTAAACACCATAATGCTTATACAACCAACCTTAATAACGCAATAGACGGAACTGATCTTGAGGGAAAAACGATAGATAATATCCTTATCAACCTTGACATGTCTAATGCTGCTTTAAGAAACAATGGCGGAGGTTACTACAACCACAACCTTTTCTGGCAGGTACTTTCTCCAAAAGGAGGAGGAGAGCCTACAGGTGAGCTTGAAGCTGCTATTGAAAAAGCATTTGGTTCTTTTGCTGAGTTTAAGGCAAAATTTGCTAAGGCTGCTGCTACTCAATTTGGTTCAGGATGGGCATGGTTGTGCGTACACAAAGGAGGTAAACTTGATATTTGTGCTACACCTAACCAGGATAACCCATTAATGCCGGAAGTGGGTTGCGGAGGTACCCCGATACTTGGACTTGACGTATGGGAACACGCTTACTACCTAAATTACCAGAACAGAAGACCTGACTATATTGAGGCTTTCTTTAATGTTATTAACTGGGAAGAAGTTGCAAGACGTTACGCTAACGAAAAATAAGCATTAAATAATTATTAATATTTATTTTTTAAATAAAAGAAAAAGGGAGCTCAAATGAGTTCCCTTTTTTGCTGTAATCAGCTATAAATTAAACGATTTAAATGTTTTTAAAAAATAAGAAGGGGAACATAGTTCCCCTTCTTTGCCCCCAAAAATACCGTAAAAATTAATTTACTAATGCTATTTTGCCGTAAAACTAAGACTACCTTCGATAATTTGCAAGTTTTTTAATCAAAAATCGGGTAAAAAGTTCAAAAAATCGACGAAATGCATCCTTAGAACCTAATTAATAGGCTCTTGCATCATTCCCTTCATAAAAGTTTATAAACGCCCTGTTAACCACACGGTTACCTCCATGAGTTGGGTAATCACCTGTAAAGTACCAGTCCCCTAAATTCTTAGGACACGCTTTATGAAGGTTCTCCACACTCTGGAAAATAATTTTTACCTCAGCATTTATATCATCTGAACTTAACATTTCGGCAATCTTATCTGATATCTCCTGGTCGGTAAATGGCGCATAGAACTCTTTTACATAGTTCACTACTTCATCATCCGGCAGGTTTTCCTGTGCTTTCGACTTTTTATATACTTCTTCAACGATATGCTCCATCCCTCTTTCCTTAAGAAGCTCATGAGCGGCTTTAAAGGCTATCAGGCCTTCTAACTTAGCCATATCTATACCATAACAGTCCGGATACCTTATTTGTGGCGCAGAAGACACTACAACAATTCGTTTAGGATTTAGCCTGTCCATCATTTTTATGATGCTCTTTTTAAGCGTTGTACCCCTAACGATACTGTCGTCAATAATTACAAGGTTATCTTCCGGTTTAATAACACCGTAAGTAACATCATAAACATGAGCCACTAAATCATCCCTGCTGCTATCCTCTGTAATAAAGGTTCTTAGCTTAGCATCCTTAATAGCCACTTTCTCTGTACGTATCTTAACCGAAAGAAGTTCTTTAAGAGTTTCTTCTGTAAGTGTGGTCCTGTTGTTAAGTATATAATCATTCTTTCTCTGGTTAAGGAAATCCTGAGCGGCTTCTACCATACCAAAGAAAGAAGTTTCTGCTGTGTTTGGAATGTAAGAGAATACAGCATTATCTGTATCACTGTCTATAGCTTCAAGAACCTGAGGCAATACTAAACGGCCCAGTTCTTTACGCTCTTCATATATCTCGGCATCGCTACCCCTTGAGAAATAGATTCTCTCAAAAGAACATGATTTTTTAGGCAGTGCAGGAATAATTTCCTCAATATTTGTCTCACCGCTTTTCTTAATGATAATTGCGTTACCGGGAGTAAGCTCCTGTACAGCATCAAAAGGAACATTAAATACAGTTTGGATAACCGGCCTTTCTGAAGCCACTACAACAACTTCATCATCCTGGTAGTAGTATGCCGGACGGATACCCGCCGGATCTCTCATTACAAATGAATCACCGTGTCCTATTAAACCGGCCATAGCATAACCGCCGTCCCATTTTTTAGAAGCACGTTTAAGTATTTTAGCAACATTAAGCCTTTCTGCAATTACTGCCGAGGCTTCCTGTTTTGTATAACCTTCATTTTTACACTGCTGGTAGATTTCCATTACATCCTCGTCAAGGAAGTGGCCTATCTTTTCCATAACCGTTACCGTATCGGCAAGTTCTTTAGGATGCTGACCCAATTCTACAAGGCTGTCAAAAAGCTCCTTAACATTAGTAAGGTTAAAGTTACCCGCAACGATAAGGTTACGGTGCATCCAGTTATTTTGACGAAGGAATGGGTGAACACTCTCTATACTGTTTTTACCAAAAGTACCATACCTTACGTGTCCTAAAAACACTTCGCCTATGTAAGGAACATTTTCTTTTTGCAACTGTACATTATCAGCATATTCAGGATGAGCAGCCATCTCCTCATTAATCCTTCCGTTTATCTGCATAAAGATATCCTGTATAGGCTGCGGCTGATTAGAACGTACCCTGCTTATGTAACGCTGCCCCGGTTTTAAATCCATTTTGATGCTGGCAAATCCTGCACCGTCCTGGCCGCGGTTATGCTGCTTTTCCATCAGCAAATACATTTTCTGCACTCCGTAAAAAGCCGTTCCGTATTTTTCTTTATAATACTCTAAAGGCTTACGTAATCTTAATAGTGCTATACCACATTCATGCTTTAAAGCGTCACTCATAGTTGTGTATTGTTGTGTTTATTAAAAAAAGCCCCACAGTGAGGCCTTAGTATTTTTTACTCTTCTTCGTTATCAAGTCCCAGCGAGATGTCAAACTGGGTTAAAGCCTTAAACTGTTGCAGGCGGTCTAATACCTCCTCCTTCTGCAGGCGTTCCATCCTTTGTGTACCAAACTCCTCTACGCAAAAAGAAGCGAGAGTGGAACCATAAATAATCGCGTTTTTCATATTCTTAAAAGACAGGTTTTCGCTTTGCGCTATATAACCTGCAAACCCTCCTGCAAAAGTATCGCCTGCTCCTGTTGGGTCAAACACTTCCTCAAGCGGAAGCGCCGGTGCATAAAACACCTGCTTATCGTGAAACAGCAATGCGCCGTGTTCTCCTTTTTTAATTACTACAAATTCCGGGCCCATTTTCTGGATTTTAGCAGCCGCCTTAACCAGCGAATATTCTCCCGTCAATTGTCTTGCTTCCTCGTCATTAACCGTTATAACATCTACACGTTTAATAACTTCTTTAAGTTCCGGCAGCGCACAGTCCATCCAAAAATTCATTGTATCAAGCACTACAAGCTTAGGCGCTGCATCCATTTGGTCAAGAACGCTAATCTGTACAAGCGGATGCAGGTTACCTAACATAACCACATCGGCATCTTTAAAGTTTTGAGGAACTATAGGCTGAAAATCGCCCAATACATTTAATTGCGTTTCCAGTGTATCTCTTGAGTTAAGATCGTTATGGTAACGCCCTTTCCAGAAAAAGGTCTTACCTCCCTTAACTACCTCGATAGCCGAAACATCAATTCCCCTGTTTGAAAATAAGTCGATATATTCCTGTGGAAAGTCTTCCCCAACAATTGAAACAATAGCCGACTGTACTTTGAAAAATGAAGATGCAAGCCCTATGTATGTGCCCGCGCCACCCAGTATCTTATCGGTTTTACCGAAAGGTGTTTCGATAGCATCAAAAGCAACTGAACCTACAATAAGTAATTTATTCATAAACAGGATTAAAAATGAAGGTGCAAAGATACTTCATTAGTTGGATAACAGCAAATTTGTCCATAAAATTCATTTATAGTAATCAAGGGGATTTTTTATAGTTTGTCGTGATATGCCCCATCCTTTGTCCGTTATGCACCCTTTACAGGTAAATCATTACATATAACTTTGTAATATTCTTAAAATCAGTCAAATAAAAATATTATGAAAAATTCAGTCAAAGAGCCGCTTACTGTTAATTTATGGTTTGAAAAAGATGCAGAGGAAGCTGCCAAATTTTACACCTCAATATTTAGTGATGGTGAAATTTTAGGCACTTTTAGATATGGAAAAGAAGGACAGGAAATTCACGGTATGCCGGAGGGAGCACTAATGACAATTGAGTTTATGGCACACGGCACTAAATTCGTAGGATTGAATGGTGGCCCGCTATTTAAATTCAACGAGTCGGTTTCCTTTATCATCAAATGTGAAGACCAGGAAGAAGTAGACTACTACTGGAACAAACTTGGCGAAGGAGGGAATCCTGAATCAAAACAATGCGGATGGCTTAAAGATAAGTATGGGGTATCGTGGCAGGTTGTACCTAAAGTACTCTACAAACTACTTAGCGACTCTGACAAGACCAAAACCGGAAAAATGATGAATGCCCTGCTGGAAATGGAAAAACTGGATATTGCTAAACTAGAAGAAGCCTTTAACAGCTAAAAAAAATATACAAATACTACAATCCGCTACAAATTAACGTAGCGGATTTTTTATTTTTACTACAAATCAACACCTATGAAAAAACTCCTTATAATCCTTTCTATTTTACTTACTTTCAGCATACTTACTGTTTATCTATTTATATTTTCAAACATTGTTTTCCCCTGGCAAAAAGACGAAGTAATAAAAACCACTTTAGAATGGGGCGGGTTAACCGAATTGCCCTTTGACAATGAAGATATAAAAGTTTCCAAAAAAGGAAGCATTTTTACAAGACAGTATATTCTTGAATTTACTACGGGCAAAAGTGAAATAGAAAATTAGATTGAGAAAAGTGAAAAACTAAAAAAATACCTGCTAAAGAAATAGGAAAAACTAAAATTTATAACATTGACGGAGAAAAAGGAGCAATGGGCGGGATATTAAAAATAAAAGATACTTTAGTAACACTAATCATAAGCTGGAGTTAACAAAATGGAATCTGCAACAAATAACATAAAGAGCCTGTTAGACAGAAGCGACTACGAAATATATCCTGATTTCCTAAACTTTTACATTGATAGCTACTGGCTGGATGAAAAGCTTGAAGAGCTTTATCCGGCACAATCGTTTAAAGGACTTATTCCTACATTAAGCCCTTCTATACAAAGTGAATCTGAAAAAGAAGTAGTATGGAACCGAATACTTCCTCTCAAAAACACATCATCAATTTGCCCAATACTCATGTGTCCTGATGATTGTGATTTTTCATGCACATTAATTGTCGCCGAAATATACAATATTGGAGAACAAATTCATTGGAAAAAGATAGGCATTGACAAGACAAAAGAGTGGGACCCCAACAAAACAGGATCAACTGTGGAGTGGCTTAGTAAAGTAGCACCATATAAATTTTGTACTGAAGATTATATCAAAATGCTTGACAACTTTAGAGCTCAATTTTAAAGCAACTTCTCCCCTTCTGCCTCATAGTAAGCATCAATATTAAGCACAGGCTGTTGCGAAGCCATAACCGCAAGTTGGTCGCAGCGCTCATTTTGCGGATGATTGTTGTGCCCTTTAATCCATTTAAAATCTACTTTATGCTGCCTGTATATTTTAAGGAAACGCTTCCATAAATCGGGATTCTTTTTTCCGGCATAACCTTTTTTCTCCCAACCAAAAACCCAGCCTTTTGTAACCGAATCTACCACATACTTGGAATCGGAAACTACAAGAACGGCCATTCCGGGAGTTTTTAATTTTTCAAGACCCACAATAACAGCAAGCAGCTCCATTCGGTTATTGGTAGTAAGCCGGAAGCCTTCATAAAACTCCCTTTTATAACCGGTACCTACCTGCTCCATAACCACACCATAACCGCCCGGCCCGGGGTTGCCCTTGGCTGCGCCATCAGTGTATATATGTATTTGATATGCCATTTTTTAGTGGATTTGGTTGATTATGTAAAGAGAGCTTCAGAAGCAAATTATCAAATTAGCCCTGCAAAAGTTCTTCAATAATTCTTGGAAAATACTCGTGCTCCAGTGATAGCACTTTTAGCGCAACATCTTCGGGGGTAAGGCATTCTTCAACAGCAATAGCCTGTTGGAATATTATATTACCCTCATCATAATCATCATTTACATAATGAATGGTAATACCGCTTTCTTTCTCCTTATTTTCAAGAACTGCCCTGTGTACATTTATACCATACATACCCTTACCTCCATATTTAGGCAACAATGCCGGATGTATATTGATAACCTTATTAGGGTATTGGTCAATAATATTTGAAGGAAATTTCCACAAAAAACCGGCTAAAACTATAATGTCTGGATTTAAAGCCTGCACTTTTTGCAGTACAATATCGCTGTTAAGCTCCTCACGATTAAATACAAAAACAGGTACATTATAGTTTTTTGCCCTGTCTATTGCACCCGCATTTGGGTTGTTAGTAAACAGTCCAACTACATCAAAATTCTCCTTTTCCGCAAAGTATTCCATGATCTTTTCGGCGTTAGACCCCCCTCCCGAAGCAAAAAGTACTATGTTTTTCATACCTTTTTTAATTTTTTTTCACACTGCAAAAAAAAGAATAATAAACTGTAAAATAAAGGCTCTCTGGCAAATTTGTGAAATTAATTTTTTATTTTAGTAGTCAATTTTTTTAGTAAAACATGGTTTTAAAATAAAGTTTTTTATTTTTGCCATCAATTTAAATTCTAAAATTAAAGATTATGTCAGACATTGCATCAAGAGTAAAAGCGATTATCGTAGACAAATTAGGTGTTGACGAAAACGAAGTTGTAACAGAAGCAAGCTTCACAAATGATCTAGGAGCAGATTCATTAGACACTGTTGAGCTTATCATGGAGTTCGAAAAAGAATTTGACATTCAGATTCCGGACGATCAGGCTGAGAACATCTCTACTGTTGGTCAGGCTATTTCTTACATAGAAGAAGCAAAAAAATAATAAATAATATACATCCATGTATTTGATACATGGATGTTCTTATTTATTGCTTTACCAATTTTTGCGTTACGCTTTGAAAATGAACGGGATTTTCCTTTCATAAATATATCCTGATGCCCATGTTTTCTTACTATTTTTAAAAAGAGACGCATGGGTATTGTTCTATAATTTGAAACTATAAAATTTAACTTATGAAATTAAGAAGAGTTGTAGTAACCGGCTTAGGCGCCCTTACACCAATAGGAAACAACGTTGAAGAGTACTGGAATGCACTTATCAACGGAGTTAGCGGTGCTGCCCCTATTACATATTTTGATACGACTAACTTCAAAACAAAATTTGCCTGCGAAGTAAAAAATTTCAAGGTAGAAGATTTTATAGACAGAAAAGAAGCAAGGAAAATGGACCGTTACGCTCAGTATGCCATTGTTTCGAGCGATGAGGCTGTAAAAGACGCCAATTTTGATTTTGATAAACTGGATAAAGACAGAGTAGGTGTAATTTGGGGTTCAGGCATTGGAGGTTTAGAGACTTTCCAGGAAGAAGTAATGAACTTTGCTGCCGGTAACGGTACACCAAAATTCAATCCGTTCTTTATTCCTAAAATGATAGCTGATATTGCAGGTGGCCACATTTCTATGAAATATGGTTTCAGAGGACCAAATTTTACTACGGTTTCTGCCTGTGCATCATCAACAAACGCTTTAATAGATGCTTTTAACTACATTCGTTTAGGCCATGCAGATGTTATGGTTACCGGAGGTAGTGAGGCTGCCGTTACCATTGCCGGTATGGGTGGTTTTAATGCTATGCACGCGCTTTCTACAAGAAATGATGACCCTAAAACAGCTTCCCGGCCAATGGACAAAGACCGTGATGGTTTTGTACTTGGTGAAGGAGCAGGATCACTTATTATTGAAGAATATGAGCACGCTATAGCAAGGGGCGCAACTATTTACTGCGAAATTGGCGGAGGCGGAATGAGCGCCGATGCACACCACATAACAGCACCACACCCTGAAGGGCTTGGCGCTAAAAATGTTATGCTAAACTGTTTAAGGGATGCAGGATTACAGCCTACAGACGTAGACGCTGTTAACATGCACGGAACATCTACACCACTTGGAGACATTGCAGAATCTAAAGCAATTCTTGAAGTGTTTGGAGAACATGCATACAACCTTAACCTTAACTCAACAAAGTCTATGACAGGTCACCTTCTTGGTGCTGCCGGGGCTATAGAAGCTATTGCTTCAATACTTTCTATCAAACACGGTATTGTTCCTCCTACCATCAATCACTTTACTGATGACGAGAACATTGACCCTAAACTAAACTTTACTTTTAACAAAGCTCAAAAGAGAGATGTAAAAGTAGCTATAAGCAACACGTTTGGTTTTGGAGGTCACAATGCCTGCGTTTTGGTTAAAAAACTGGAAATATAATTTTCCCGGGATGGGTATTATAAAAAAAATATTCAATAAATCCCGTTCTCAAGAAGACGGGATTTTTTTTGAAGAAATGAGAAAACTACTGGGTTTCAATCCAATAGAACTATCACACTATCGCAGGGCGTTTACACACCGCTCATCAAACAAAACCGATGCAAACGGTAGCCCTGTCAACTATGAGCGTCTGGAATTTTTAGGAGACGCCATGTTAGGGTCGGTTATTGCTGCACACTTATTTAACGAGGTACCTACCGGAGACGAAGGCTACCTTACCAAAATGCGCTCTAAAATCGTAAGTCGCGAACACCTCAACGAGTTGGGCCGCGATCTAAACCTTATCAAATGGGTAGAAAGCAAAGTATCTACTCAGCATTTTGGTGAAAATATACACGGAAATCTATTCGAAGCCTTTATAGGGGCTATCTATCTTGACAGAGGGTTTTCTTATTGTGAAAAGTTTATCAATAAGAAAGTTATAGCTCCCTATGTTGATATTCCTAAACTTGAAGGCAAAGTTATAAGTTACAAAAGCCTGGTTATTGAATGGTGCCAAAAAGAAAAGAAACAGTTTCACTACGATGTTTTTGAAGACAACGGTAACGAAGGTGTAAAATATTTTGGTGTACGGTTAAAAATAGACGGCAAAGTTATTGCTAAAGCCAGAGCTACTTCAAAAAAGAAAGCAGAAGAAAAAGCATCCCAAAGAGCCTATTTTGCATTTCAGGAAAAAATTAACAAAAAATAGATCAATTTAACACTAAACTATAACGTTTTCGTTGATAATTTACCGTTAACTTAATTTTAAGACTGTTTTTTGTAATTTATAAGTAGTATATTTACGACTTATTATTTTGAATAATAATGGCTATTCACAAACTGCTGATTGATGATTTTGTAACAATCGATTATGAATTGATTGCCATACACTCTTCACTGGAAGATTACAGGCTTGCTTATTTCATTAATCGTGAACTATCCATTCTTCTGGAAAAAAGCCCTAAAAATATAGGTATTAAAGTAAAGGAAGGTGAAAGCTGTTTTTCAAGATTTATTTATGAGGATATAGATAAAGACATTACCTGGAACCTTATAGAAAACAAAAACACCATCGTGAGCAAGCAAGAGGAAAACATATCTCTGTTTGATGCTGCGGGACTCGATGTGAGCACTAATGTCTTCCTATTACCGGAATTCAAGAAAGTGGATTACATTATAAAAATAGAAAATATTTGTGGCCATTTAGCGTTGGAGGAACTCATAGAAAAGCTCCTTAAAATACGCCATGTAACCACCGCTTATAAAATTGACCATCAAAAACTAAAATCGAAAAACAATTTAATTTTTTAAGAATGCCAACAAGAAAAAAAACTAAAATTGTAGCTACACTGGGACCTGCCTGCAGCACAAGAGAAGTATTAAAAGAAATGATTGATGCAGGTGTTAACGTTTTCAGGATTAACTTTTCACATGCCGATTACACTGACGTTAAAGAACGTATAAACATTATAAGAAGCCTTAATGACGAATTCGGTTATAATACCGCTATCCTTGCCGACCTACAGGGTCCTAAGCTAAGGGTAGGTGTTATGAAAGAAGATGTAGTTGTAAACAGAGGTGATGTAATTACCTTTACTACTGCAGAAGATGTACTTGGAACTGCAGAAAAGGTATACATGAATTACAAAGAATTCCCTAACGATGTAAATCCGGGAGAAAGAATATTACTTGATGACGGTAAACTTATTTTTGAAGTTCTTGAAACTAACAGAGTTGATGAAGTAAAAGCTATCGTTATACAGGGCGGACCTTTAAAATCTAAAAAAGGAGTTAACCTTCCTAATACTAAAGTATCGTTACCTGCGCTTACACAAAAAGACATTAAAGATGCTATTTTTGCCATTAAGGAAGAGGTAGACTGGATTGCTCTTTCATTTGTAAGAACTCCTAAAGACCTTGAAGAACTTCAGGATCTTATTGCAGAGCATTCAAGCTATAAAATTCCGATTATTGCAAAAATCGAAAAGCCTGAAGCCGTAGAGAACATCGATAAGATTGTTGCATTTTGTGATGCTCTTATGGTTGCCCGTGGTGACCTTGGTGTGGAAGTTCCTGCTCAGGAAGTCCCACTTATCCAGAAAAAACTGGTTAACCGCGCTAAAACTGCACGTATCCCTGTAATTATCGCTACACAAATGATGGAAACGATGATTACCAGCCTTACTCCTACCAGAGCAGAGGTTAACGACGTTGCAAACTCAGTAATGGACGGTGCCGATGCAGTAATGCTTTCAGGAGAGACATCTGTAGGTAACTATCCGGTACAGGTAATTGAGAGAATGACTCAGATTATTGAGGCTGTAGAAGATTCTCCACTTATCACAGTACCTCAAAACACACCACAGGTAAGAACTAAACGTTTTATTACAAAATCTATCTGTTATCACGCTGCACAAATGGCAAATGTTATTAAAGCAAAAGCGATTTGTACACTAACCAACAGTGGTTATACTGCTTTCCAGATATCTGCATGGAGACCAAACGCACATATTCTTGTATTTACTTCAAACAGAAGGATACTAACGCAAATGAACCTTTTATGGGGAGTTAATGCTTTCCATTACGATAAGTTCTTAAGTACAGATGAGACTGTAGACGATATAAATGCTGTTGCTAAAGAAATGGGCTATGTAGAAAAAGGAGACATGCTTATTAACCTTGCAGCTATGCCGGTTGTAGAAAAAGGTATGGTAAACACATTAAGGGTATCTGAAATTTAATAGTATCCTTTTAAAAATATATCTAAAGTCCGTTTAACAACGGACTTTATTTTTTATCATGGAAAATATTTATATTTGAAGAAAAACAATCACACACAAATGAACCTTAAATCTAACAATCCGTTTTTAAAGAACAAATCTTTTACCAAGCCTGTAGAAACCACTGTTTTTGATGAAGAAGGCCGCCCTGTGGAAATTATTGATTACAATAACACCATGACAATAAACGGCGCGATTAATAAAAGTTTTATCCTGTTATTTGTACTGCTGGCGAGTTCTTTTTTTACATGGTACATGATTAATATCGGCCAAAATCCTTATGTCGTTGCAATTACCGGAGGATTAATAGGGTTTGCAATGGTTTTAGTTGCATCTTTTAAACCAAACTACTCACAGTACCTGGCTCCGGCATATGCCCTTTTTGAAGGTATGTTTATAGGAGGTATTTCTGCCGTTTTCGCTTTATATTATTATCCTGAAATAATAATGCAGGCTGTACTGGGTACATTTGTAACCTTTATTGTTTGCTTTTTGTTATACAGGTTTAAAGTAGTGAAAGTCACAGAGCAATTTAAATCTATAGTGGTTGCAGCAACTTTTGCAATAGTTACTTATTATCTTATCAGCTGGATATTTTCATTATTCACTTCTTGGCAGCCTGTACATCACGGAAACTCTTTAATGAGTATTGGTATAAGCGTTTTTGTAATTGTAATTGCTGCACTTAACCTTTTTCTTGATTTTGACATGATAGAGCAGGGTGCTAAAAAACGTCTTCCAAAATACATGGAGTGGTTTAGTGCAATGGGCTTATTAATAACACTTGTTTGGTTATATCTTGAAATACTAAGATTGCTTGCCAAACTATCAAGCAGAGACTAATAAATCTTTATAAAAGCAAGCCACCTTACAGGTGGCTTTTTTTTGATGTAATCAGAAATCAAACTTTAACTGAACTGCAACCACGGTTTTCTTCTCGCCTTCTTTTACATCGGTATTTAAATTTGCCAGGGAAATACCTAAAAGCCTAACCGAATCTTTTGGCTTTTCCTGATATAGAAGTTCTTTTACCGTTTCAATAATAAGAGCCCTGTCGGTAATAAAATAAGGAAGAGTTTTACTTCGTGTCTGTACGGTAAAATCGCTGTACTTAATTTTAAGCGTAATGGTTTTTCCGGCAATCTTTTTTTTGCGCAGCCTCCTGTCAAGTTCTTTTGCTATATCATCCAGTTTCTCCAGCATAAAAACCTCCGATACCAGATTCTCAAAAAAAGTATGCTCTGTGCCTACAGATTTGACAATCCTGTCGGGTTTTACCTCGCTGGTATGGATTCCCCTAACCACATGATAATAATACGCCCCAGACTTCCCAAAATGCTCCGTAAGATATTCAACGCTCTTTTCCTTAAGCTCCTTACCCGTAAAAATACCCAACTGATACATCTTCTCGGTAGTTACCTTACCTACCCCATAAAACTTACCTATCGGTAAATTTTCAAGAAAATCGAGCACCTCATCAGGGTTAACGGTTTTTTGCCCATTAGGCTTGTTATAATCGCTGGCGACCTTTGCTATAAACTTATTGATAGATACTCCTGCCGATGCTGTTAATCCGGTTTCTTCAAAAATACGTTTCCTTATTTCCTGAGCTATCAGGCTTGCGCTCGGATTCCCTTTTTTGTTTTTGGTAACATCTAAATAAGCCTCATCAAGCGAGAGCGGCTCTACCAAATCAGTATAATCCAGAAAGATAGTACGTATGCGTTGGGAAATTTCACGATATCTGTCAAAACGGGGTTTTACAAAAATAAGCTCCGGACATCGCTTTCTTGCGAGATACCCGCTCATGGCACTACGAACACCAAATTTACGGGCCTCATAACTCGCTGCCGAAACCACTCCCCTTTCCGAACCTCCGCCTACAGCAACAGGCTTACCACGCAACTCGGGATTATCAAGCTGCTCAACAGAGGCATAAAAGGCATCCATATCCACATGGATTATTTTGCGTAACGGCAATTCCATACGGTAAAATTAATGCTTATTGGCCAAAAATCAGGTTTTGTTTTCGCTTCTTAAACTCGGAAAGAAAAATGAGGCCGGCTTGTGCTTAAAGTGTTTCCAGATGGAACTTATTACTGGCCTTACCTCAGATATTGGGATATTACGGGAACGGAAGGCAAGCCCCATGGAAAGCCCGAAACTTACAAGGAAGTTGATTAACCCAATAATACCTATACCAAAAACACCCCAGAATAACATGGCGTTTGATACATTATAATTTGCACCATATATACCTAACGCAAGGTTACCACTGGCAAACGTAATGTGGCGTATATCTATATTTAGTCCCAGGAATATCCCTATGGAAGCTGTACTTCCCATAAAAACACCAAACCAAAAATTAGAAACAATACCCGCCCAGCGCTTTTCATACCATTCAGAAAGTTTTTTGGTTTTTACCCTGCCCAAACTTAATTTTAATAACGGATGTTCCTGTATACGGTAATACATCTGCTCATGCTTGTCCCTGTTAGCAACACTTCCCGCAATAATCCCCGAAAGAAAAAGGAATACTCCCGCAATAGCCGCATGAAACATCGCCAGCGAATGTATTGGACTTAAATCATTTATAAGCTTATACCATTTGGTTAATGCAAGGTTATAGTTAAAGGCTTCGTCAATAAGCCATATACCCAATAATGCTACCGGAAATGCAAACAATACGTTACCTACAAAAGCAATAAACTGAGAACGGAATACCCTGGCAAAGAATTCGGCAAAAGCTTTGTGTTTTTCTGTTTCATCCACTCCCTGAGACTTACGCCCTACTTCAAGCGCGCGAATTAGTGCTGAAGCTGTCATTGCCGGCTGCTTGGTAGCAAGGGTAAAACCGCACAGGTAAATACCTATAAAGGCAAAAGCATAATTAAGACTGTAGAAAAATGCATGACCAAAGGCACTGTTATCCATCATAGAGAGGAAAACCTTTATTATACAGGCAAAGGCAACAATTATACCTCCGCCGGCAGCAGTCCAGAACATTTTGAAATATTCATTTCTGTCTTTGGTAATATAATGTTCACCTGTTTTTGCGGTATGCTGGGTTACCTCATAAGATAAGAGCTGAGTACTCTCGCTTATAAGCTTTCTTACATTGGTTTTATCACAATTGTACTCAATCAGGTCAAAAGACAACTTAATACTGTTTTTACGGGCACAATCTGCATCCTCAAGTACCAGTAAAGGCAGTAATGTCTGTAAACGGAAAAGCTGTTGCCTAATACGCAAAAGACTTTGGTTTACCCTTAACGATATGCCGTACTTCTCACTGTTCTTAAAAGCTAGCTGTACATACTCCAAACATTGTTTATGCAGTATAAGTAATTGTTTATATCCAAGATCTTTTGGTGCCAAAAAATTATTTTTCTCACTTATAAGCTTTTCTGTAAGCAGTGCAAATTCCTTTTGAAATTCCAGAAACGGACTTTCGAGGTTTTCGTATTCGGGAACCATTTTAATCACTTCGCTTTCCATGGCACGCCCTGCAATCCTATGGATAAGGGCGTCAATAGCAAAAAGCAATTCGGCCAACGGGCTTTTTGCAGCCACCGAAGTATAGATGGAACTGAACTTAACAAGATCGAAAAGGGACTCAATTTGCTCATAAGGAATCTTTCTTATCCAGATAGGATCGGTTTTCACAAAGAATACCTGATTTAAAACATATTCAAGAGTATCCTTTTTCGGCTGATCGGGTATCAGCTTTGCAAACATCCTTTTTCTTACTTCATAGAAAAAGTCAGCATCGGTAAGTATTCCGGCATCAGTAAGTATCTTGTTAAACCTCTTATTTTTAAGGATACCTTTCAGGTATTTGGAAAATCCCGCGCTATAGTTTTCATTCTCCCTGAGCAACTTTATAAGATTGCTTATATCAACCGAATAGACACCATTAAGATCTTTAGGCCTTATGATATCTACCAGCTCGGCAAGCAGGTCAACCTCATCTGCCTTATATTCCCAAAGATTGTTTTCTTCAAAGTTTATTTTGAAGAATTCTTCGAGTGTGGCTTTTGGTCGGGGTTTTCTAAATCTCATAAAAACAGTAGCAGGATTTACTATGCTTGCGTAAAAATACAAATAGCACTTCATATTTTCACTACCTTGCAGTTAATTTTAGCATCGGATTATGATTGAAATTGAGCGAAAATTCCTCGTTTTGAATAATAGCTTTAAAAACGAGGCTACAGGCCACAAAAGAATTGTACAGGGGTATCTTAGCTCTAACCCCGAAAGAACCGTTAGAGTGCGCTTAAAAGGCGAAAACGGGTATTTAACAATAAAAGGCAAAGGTAACGAAAGTGGCACTACGCGAATGGAATGGGAAAAAGAGATTACGCCTGCCGAAGCAGAACAGCTTTTGCAACTTTGTGAAAGCGGTAGTATTGACAAAGTGCGCTATGAAATTCCGTATGGTGAACATATTTATGAAGTTGACGAGTTTTTTGGAGACAATAACGGGTTGGTTCTTGCCGAAATTGAACTGAACGATGAAAATGAAAATTTTATAAAACCTTCCTGGCTGGGCGAAGAAGTTACCGGAGATAACCGATACTACAATGCTTACCTAAGCAATAACCCTTATACTTCATGGAAGAAATAAAAACCAATTATGACCTGCTTATCATTGGCGGAGGCCCCATAGGTATGGCCTGTGCCATAGCTGCAAAGCGTGAAGGCATTAATTATATCGTTATTGAAAAAGGTTCTCTGGTAAACAGTTTGTTTAATTACCCTCTATACATGACGTTCTTCTCTACTGCCGAAAGATTAGAGATAGGCGATATTCCCTTTAGCTGCATTGCTCCTAAACCCGGCAGGCAGGAAGCTCTTGAATATTACCGCAATATTCAGCGTCACTTCAGGCTTAAAATAAACCTGTTTGAAAATGCAGAAGCTGTTAAGAAGAATAAATCCGCTTTTGAGGTAACTACAAACAAGGCAATCTATTCAGCAAAGAAAGTTATAATCGCTACCGGATTTTATGATATTCCAATTTACATGGATGTTCCGGGAGAAGACCTGCCAAAAGTAAGTCACTATTACAAAGAGGCCCATGAATATGCCTTTAGGAAAGTAGTTGTGGTGGGTGCCAACAACTCATCGGTAGATGCTGCTTTGGAGTGCTGGCGAAAAGGAGCCGAAGTAACTATGGTAATCCGCAAAAATGAAATAAACCCAAGGGTAAAGTATTGGGTTAAACCCGATGTGGAAAACCGTATAGCCGAAGGCAGTATTAAAGCCTATTTTAATTCCAACATCACCAAAATAAGAGACGGTTATGTAGACATACAAACTCCGGACGGCCCTGTTTCCATAGAAAATGACTTTGTATTGGCGCTAACAGGTTACAGGCCGGATATTGATTTCCTTAAAAAGGCTGGTATAAACATAGAAGGCGTAAACTGCATACCACAATACAATCCCGATACAATGGAAACCAATGTTAACGGATTATATCTTGCCGGTGTGGTTTGCGGTGGAATGGAAACCCATAAATGGTTTATTGAAAATTCCCGCATTCATGCCGACATGATAATAAGCGATATAATTAAAAAAGCCTGAGCTGCTCGCCTTTTGTGCCGTCAAATAAATGAGTTGCCAAAGGCTGAATCTTTTTATCCTTAAAATATTTTTGCCTCGCAATCTTAAAGGTATTATGTATCATCTGTGCCATATTACCTTCACCCACCTTTCGTTTGGCAACGCTTTTTTCACCCAGTTTGCCGCCATGAAGCGATGCTATCTGGTTAAGAACCTTTTCTTTCCTGTCAGGATAATGTTCTTCCAGCCATTCTATAAAAACAGGCTCAACTGTATCATTTAATCTCACCAGTGTATACCCAAATCCTAAAGCTCCTTTTTCTGCAATTGCTTCAGCAATAGGCAGTATCTCCATAGTATTAAGTCCCGGGATCATAGGCGCAATCATTACATGGCTCGGAATTCCTTCTTTTGAGATGGTTTCAAGAGCCTGCATTTTTGTTTTGGCAGATGATGTACGTGGTTCAAGTTTTCTTCTCAACTCTTCATTGATTGTAGGGATACTAAATGAAACCGTAACAAGGTTCTTTTCTGCCAGTTGGGTAAGTATGTCTATGTCACGGGTTACCAAGGCATTTTTTGTAAGTATACTTACCGGATGCCTGTATTCCAAGCACACCTGTAATAGCGCTCTTGTTATTTTAAGCTTTCGCTCTACAGGCTGGTAACAATCTGTATTACCCGAAAGCATAATTGGCTCTGGTTTGTATCCCTTCTTTTTAAAGAACTGTTCCAATAATTCCGGTGCATTTTTCTTGGCGAGAATCATTCTTTCAAAATCAACTCCTGCACTATAACCCCAGTATTCGTGTGTTGGCCTGGCATAGCAATAAGCACAGCCATGTTCACAGCCTTGATACGGATTCATTGAATAAGCCATTGCCAGATCCGGGCTTTTTACCTTGTTAACTATTGTTTTAGGGAAAATCGTCTGTATCTGTGTTTTAACCACCTTTTCCTCAAAGTCATCATCATAAATAGACTTATCATAACGGTTCTTTTCAAAGTGATTATGCACATTGGCAACCGCTCCCTGCCCTTTTATTTCCTGTTTCATAATACCCTCCTGCTTTTATGCTAAGATAACAACTATAAGATTATTTTCTTATAGTTGTTAGAAAATATTACTAACATTAACAGAAGATATAATCCTGCCCAATTTTGTAGTTTTGTAAAAACACCTAACAAAAACCTATGACAACTTTAGATTTTACTGTAGGCGAAGCAGCCATTACTTTTTATAATAACGATTGGGGAAAAGAAACAGTAACCTATAACGGTAAGGTCGTTTCAGAAAAGACTTCAATTTTTGGTACACGTCATGAATTTACAGTTGACAATGACACTTATGAGCTTATTACCTCATTCGTTATCAATTCAACTATAGGATTAAAAACGCAGTTACGCAAAAACGGAAGGTTGCAGGAAGAGAAAACTTCAGGACAAAGCCTCTTACATCTCGTAATAGGCATTGCTGCCTTAGCAATAGTAATAGAAGTATTCAGAGCTCTTTTTTAAGCTATATCCTGCTTTTCAAAGTTTATATTCCTGAATTGTATATTAGACTCAAGAGAAGTAATAAACTCCTGTTCGTAATCCAGCCTTTCTAAGCAGTCCTCTATTTGGGTACGGGTGAATTTGGTTTTTTCAATTTCTGTTTCTGCTTTGTCGGAATATTCGATATCATGTTTCTCCTTCAGAGTATCAATAAGCTCTGCAAAAGTAATATCGGTATCCTCAAAAGCATTGTAAGACCAAATATCATTTTTACTTACATAAACTTCAAGTTCAGTATAAAATTTAAGACTGTTTTCCCTATTCTCCCTAAACAGTATCAGGGCACGTTTGCGGCTTGAACGCATATGGGCGTCTTCAAAAGAATTACTTGCATAAAACAACGCAACCATAAGGAAAGCAGTTGTAGCCATCAGCATAAAATCCATAGTAGTAATTTTGTTTGTTCGAAACAAATGTATATTAAAAACATTCACAAAATGAGGAGGTTATCATTTTTGCCATTCTTCTAATTTCGTTAACAAAATCTTAAGTTTTGTTGAGCTTTTTTTATTAAAAAAACAAAACCGCCCGATAAAATAAATTTATCAGACGGTTTTACATAAAACAAACAATTAATCAAATAATCCGGACTACCCCAAATTATATTATTTCCATCCGCCCCCTAACGCTTTGTAAAGGTTAATTACGGCCAGATATTGCCTATATTTATTTTCAACTAAATCAAGCTCGGCATTTAGCGCACTGTATTTAGCTGTTAATGATTCCAGATAGTTTACAAGTCCGTACTCAAGTAACTCATCTGAGTAATCAGATGCCTTTCTAAGAGCCTCAACCTGCTTATCTCTTATAGTAAGTTTCTTGGTTTCATTATTGTATTGTGCTAATGCATCCGATACTTCTTTACCGGCATTAACTAACGACTGTTCAAACTGTATGTAAGCCTGCTCCTTGTTGGCTTTAGCCACTTCGTTTTGAGTTCTTATCTGTCTTTGGTTAAAGATAGGCTGAGTTAGTCCGCCTACTATATTAGCAAACAATGAATTGGCGCTGAACCACTGACTTACATCAATACTTTGTAAACCTCCTGTTGCCGTAATAGTAAACTGAGGATAAAAGTTTGCCCTTGCCACATTGGTAAGCTCAAACTTATTGATAAGGTTATATTCGGCTGCAATTACATCAGGCCTGTTTTTAAGAAGCGAAGCAGAATATCCCAGTTTAATATCAGGATTTAAAACCTGTTCTTCAAGCGTAGATCTTTCGATAGCATGAGGAGCTTCACCTAAAAGAATACTCATTACATTCTCCATCAGTATTATGTTGGTCTTAACATCCTCAATAATAAGTTCTGTAGCATATTTTTGAGCTTCCGTTTGCTGTACGGCAACTTCATTTACACTCCCTGATTCTTTTAGGGCCAGAATTGCATCAACACTCTCATTACGATTAATAAGCGTTTCTTCTGCCACTTTTAACTGTGCATCAAGCGCTAAAAGCTGATAATAGGTGTTAGCTATATCAGTAATTACTTTAGTCTTTACTGCCTGATTAGCCGCTATAGTCTGTAAATAGGTAGCATTAGCTGCACGCTTATTACTACGGATCTTACCCCAGATATCGGCTTCCCACGAAAGATTTGCACTTAACTGGTACTGGTCCAGCGACCCGTTGAAAAAACTACCAAACTGGCTGTTTTTTGCAAATTCCTGGTGAGTAAGGGTTGCTGTACCGTTTAAAGACGGAAAATAACCTGCTTTAGCCTGCTTTAAATAAGCGTTTGCCGCATTAATGTTCTGTATAGCTATTCCTATGTCAAAATTGTTCTGTAGGCCTTTATTTATATGCTGCTGCAAAACTGGATCTGTAAACAGTTTATCCCACGATACATCTGCAAGTGATGTACTGTCCTGAGCCACTACCTCTGTCCTGTAGAGGTTCTCTGCCTTAACATCCGGCCTTTCGTAGTCTTTGGCAACCAGACAGGACTGCATAATCAATCCTGCACCTGCCAAAAGAACTACTCTGTATATTTTTAAATTTCTCATTTTCTTCTGAAACTATAATTATGCTTCCTTATTTTCTGTTTCCACTAGCTTAGGCCCGCCTGATATCCTTTCCTGAAGTCCCTGGAATATTACAAACAGTACCGGTATTACAAATACCCCGAATACGGTACCAATAAGCATACCTCCTACGGCACCCATACCTATAGAGCGGTTACCTACAGCACCTACCCCGTTAGCAAGCGCAAGTGGTAAAAGTCCCAGTATAAATGCAAACGACGTCATAAGGATAGGCCTTAAACGTGCCTTAGCACCCTCAATAGCCGATTCGGCAAGGCTCATGCCATGACGCCTTCGCTGGATGGCAAATTCTACAATAAGGATAGCGTTCTTAGCGAGGAGACCTATAAGCATTATTAGTGCTACCTGGAAATAAATATTGTTTTCCATACCTGCAAGCTTAACAAAGCCAATTGCTCCCGCTATACCCACAGGTAAAGAAAGGATAACCGATAAAGGAACGATATAACTCTCATACTGCGCACTTAAAAGGAAGTACACAAATATTAAGCTTAAAAGGAATACTCCCATCTGCTGGTTACCGGCTAGGATTTCCTCACGGGTCATACCCGAAAATTCATAAGTATATGTTTTAGGCAGGTGTTGAGCAGCTACTTCCTGAATAGCCTTAATAGCATCACCTGAACTGTATCCCGGATTTGCCTTACCGTTTACGTTAACCGCTTTTAAAAGGTTGAAACGGGCAACAGCTTCCGGACCATATATTTTCTTAAAGTCGATAAACTGGCTAATGGCAACCATTTGTCCGGCTGCATTACGTACATAAATATTGTTTATCGATTTTTCGTCCGCTCTTGAATCCGGTTTTGCCTGTATCATTACACGGAACTGTTTACCAAATCGGTTAAAGTCTGTTGTATAAAGACCTCCGTAGTAACCCTGCATGGTATTGAATATATCGCTAACCGATACACCCGCATCCTTAGCCCTTTCCACATTAATATCCATTTGATATTGCGGGAAGCCAGGGTTAAAGTTGGTTATGGCATATTGTACTTCCGGTCTTTTAGACAACTCAGCAAGGAACTCATTAGCAACTTTACTTACTGTTGTCCAGTCGTCATCTCCCTTATCCTGAAGTTTAAACTCAAAACCATCGGCAGTACCAAATCCCTGTACACTTGGAGGTGTAAAGAATAATGCCCTTGCATCTTTAAATCCGGCGGTACGGCCAAACAATTCTTTTACTATAGCATCTACAGACTGGTTGTCTTCTGTCCTTTCACTCCAGTCTTTAAGCTTGATTACAGAGAAAGCGTAAGAACTACCATTGATACCGTTAAGTAAACTGAACCCAACAATATTCATCCTTGCTTCTACCATTGGCATAGAAACTAATATTGAATCCAGCTGATTTACTGCCTTTTGGGTCTTTTCCAATGTCGTTCCAGGAGGCATGGTAATATCTGCCATGATTATACCACGGTCTTCATTAGGAATAAATCCTGTAGGGGTTGTAGTGAAAAGGAAATAGGTTATACCTGTAAATACAAGAAGCCCTAATACACCAACCCATTTTCTTTTTATAAGGAACCCAAGTGATTTGCTGTACTTGTTATTCATAGAGTCGAAACCGGCGTTGAAAGCTATAAAGAACCTGTCTTTAAAGTTTTTCTTTTTACCGTGTTCATGCTCATCATGAGGTTTAAGGAAAAGCGCACAAAGTGCCGGACTCAGCGTTAACGCGTTTACTGCCGAAATTAAGATAGATACGGCAAGTGTTATGGCAAATTGCTTATAGAAAACCCCTGAAGGACCATTAAGGAAAGATACCGGAATAAATACCGCCGACATTACAAGAGTAATGGAAACGATAGCCCCTGATATTTCACTCATGGCAGAAAGGGTTGCCTCCTTAGCCGATTTGGCACCTTCATCGAGTTTGGCGTGTACCGCCTCTACAACCACGATGGCGTCATCCACTACAATACCAATTGCCAATACTAATGCAAACAGCGTTAGCAGGTTTATGGAGAAGCCAAACAATTGCAGGAAGAAGAACGTACCGATAATAGCAACCGGAACCGCTATAGCCGGAATTAATGTAGATCTTACATCCTGAAGGAAAAGAAACACTACGATAAATACCAGTATAAAAGCTTCAACTAATGTATGGCTTACCTTATCAATAGATGCATCAAGGAATGTTTTTGTATTGTATGGTATCACATATTTAATACCCTCAGGGAAACTCGCTTTACTTTCTTCAAGAATGGTGTTAACCTCATCAATAATATCATTAGCGTTTGATCCCGATGTCTGGAATATACCAATAGCAACACCTTCGTTACCCATACCAAAGTTCTTAGAACCGTAGTTAAACGCTCCAAGCTCTACCGTAGCAACATCCTTAAGTCTTAAAAAGTTTCCGTTACCTACTGCCTTAACCACAATATCTTCATACTCCTTTGTGGTAGAAAGTCGGCCTTTGTATTTTATTACATATTCATAGATACCTTCGGCATTTTCTCCAAATTTACCTGGTGCTGCCTCTACGTTCTGTTCCTGTAGCGCTGCCTGAATATCTTTTGGAGAAAGGTTATAGGCAGACATTTTTTCAGGATCTATCCATATACGCATAGAGTAGTCCCTTGCACCAAATACGTTTACCTGACCTACACCTTTTACCCTTTGCAGGCTTGGTACAAGGTTAATTTTTGCGTAGTTCTGCACAAAAGTACCATCATATTCCTTGTTTGTGGAATACAGTGAAAGGAACATAAGCGCACTGGTTTGACTCTTTACTGTGGTAACCCCTGTTTGCAATACCGCCTGAGGCAGTTTACTGTTAGCACGTGCCACACGATTTTGTACGTTTACCGCAGCAATATCAGGATTAGTACCCAGTTCAAAGAAAACGCTTATTTTACCTGTACCGTCGTTTGCGGCAGAAGAGGTCATGTACGTCATCCCTTCCACACCGTTTATCTCTTCTTCCAGCGGTACGATAACACTGTTTAGTACCGTTTCGGCATTCGCTCCCGTATAGGTAGCTGTTACCTGAACGGTAGGAGGGGCAATTTCAGGATACTGCTCTACCGGCAGCGACATAAGCCCTAAAATACCCAATATGGTGATTAATATCGAAATTACGGTACTTAGTACCGGCCTTTCTATAAATGTTTTTAGCATAGTTTATCTTATTTTATGCGGAGTAACTTCTTATTTTTTTGCTGAAGCAGTTGTATCGGCAGCCTGTGCAGGTGCAGCTTCCTCTTTTTTAGACTGAGGCACAATCTGCTGCCCGTCCTTAAGTTTAGTAGCGCCTTCCACAACTATTACATCGCCGGGGTTTAATCCGTCCGTAACAATGTAGTTAAGTCCTGAAGTAGTGGCCACCTGTATTATTGTCGATTTTACTGTATTATCTTTATTTACAATGTAAATCATTTGTTTACCCTGCATATCCATAACTGCATTTTGGGGAACCAGTATGGCATTTTTCTTTTGTATAGGAAGCTGAACAACACCACTGCTCCCGCTTCTTAATATACTTTGCGGGTTAGGGAATTCTGCCCTGAACTCGGTAGTACCTGTTTGCGGATTGATTAAACCGTTTACAGTTCTAATACGGCCTTTTTCCTCATACACAGAACCATCAACCAATAAAAGATTAACATCCGGTGTGTTAGCAATTTTCTTAGCTAATGAATTTCCTTCAAACTCTCTTGTAAAATCAAGCATCTGTTTTTCGTTCATTGTAAAATAGGCACGCATTACTTTAGTATCTGCTACTGTAGTAAGCGGATCCTGCATTGTAGGGCTAACAAGACTACCTTCTTTATACGGAAGCCCTCCTACAACTCCGTTTACCGGAGATGTAATGGTTGCATAACCTATATTTGCTGCCACTGAACTATAGCTTGCCTGAGCCTGAGCCAGTTTAGCCTTAGCAGTTTCAAGCTGAACGTTACTTATAATTTTTCTGTCAACAAGAGGTTTAAGTCTGTCTACTTCAACCTGTGCAGCATCTACATTTGCTTTTGCAGCTGCAGCATCCTGGCTCAGGGTTTGGGTTTCCAGCTTAAATAAAAGCTGCCCTTTTTTAACTTCCTGACCCTCGTCTACATAAACTTTCTGGATAAATCCGGTAACTTTTGGCCTTATCTCAACATTTTGCTGACCCTCAAGGTTAGCAGTGTATTCCTCATATATAACAGCATCCTGTTGTGAAATAGTTTGAACAGGAAAAGGCATAGGGCCCATTTGTGGTGCCTGCTCCTGTTTTTTTCCACATGCCGTTACCATTAACATGGCGGCTACTGCTCCTAAAAATGATTTATTTCTCATTATTAATGTTTGAATTAAATTGATCTATTCTTTCTTTTTCTATCTGTTTAAACTGTTCAATTGTCTTTTCTAAAAGATTGCCTATTTCAAAAACGTGATCCTTATAGGCTTGTACGTGAGTGAGGTCAAAACGTTCTAAAGGGCATGAAGCTGTTCTTTCACGATACGACAACATTTTATCTACCAGTATCTTTTCCTGTTCCACCATTTTCACATAGCTCTCCAGCCTTTCGCTAAATGGTGCCGGTTTAAAGTATTTTTTTCTGTCACCCGGTAAAGTATAGTATCTTATCTTACCCATTTTAAGCAACAGGTTAAGATTTGTGGAAATAGAACTTTTACTTGCGGAAAGTTTTTCAACCAGCGCTTCAAAAGTCATTGCCTGTTTACAGTCTACTATAAGCGTACCCATAATACGGCCTGCCAACGGAGGCAAATTATAATGTGTCTCGAAATGGATGCCAAACAACTCCACCAGCTCATCCCTATCCTTGCTTAAATCTGACATTTTATAAAATTTTGAACAAATGTATAAAATTTAGTTCGGCTGAGACCGAACCAATCGAACTATTTTTTTGTTAAATTTTCTTTAACAAAAAAAACCGGCACAAGTGCCGGTTTTTTCTATTCAATTATTTCTATTTTAACCTTAGCGGTTCCTGAATTTTTATTGGATACTATTTCCATAAATGCCTTTTTTGTAAGATCTATTTCCAGAGTTTTGCTAAACGGCCCCCTGTCGTTAATTTTAACATCTACAAATTTTCCGTTCTTTTCATTTGTTACCCTTACAACAGTGCCAAAAGGAAGGCTTTTGTGTGCCGCAGTATATTTAGTATTATCAAAACGTTCTCCACTGGTTGTTTTTCTGCCGTTAAACTTATCGTGGTAGTAAGTGGCAAGAACATCTGTTTTATACATCTTTAAAACAGGAACAACCGTATCGTTTAATGAGGCAGGCTGATTACCCAGCACAAAAACTTTCTTTTCAGTTAAAACTGAAAAAGCCGATACAACCGTAAAAACAAAAATCCCGACAATAAAAATTACTCCTTTCTTCATACACAAAAAATTTATGCCTTTGCAGCAAATTAAATGCCACAAAATAAAAAAGGCCGCTTTGCGGCCTGAATATTTTTATGATAACCATGCACTCCATGGAATTCTACTTAGTAAAAGCAGGAATGCTATTGCATACATCCAGCCAATTTTTTTAAACTTAGCCTGGCTGTCTTCTGTTTTTTTATGTTTAGACCAACCTATAGTAATTAGTACAATTGCTATAATGTTGGTAAGCGGATGCTCTACAAGATACAATCTTAATGTACTGTCTTTCATTACAGCTCCCATACCGGCCTCTTTAGCTGTTTGCAAATAAGGGGAAACAAAATAAAGCACTATTCCCAACAATAACTGAATATGCGAAAATATAAGTGCAATCATTGATATTTTCCTGTCTTTTGGTGTAAAAACCCTTTTAGAGGATAAACCTGCAAAAGCATTTAAAACTGCAATTAATAAAAGTCCAAGCACGGCAAAAGCCCAGTAAGAGTGTAAGTCTAAAACAGATTGATACATAAAGTTAGTTTTTGTTCCTACAAAAATAGGAATTTTATCATTGCATAAGTCATAAAAATGAACCCCGCTTAAAGCGGGGTTCGGTGAAATTAAATAATCCTGCTGTATAATTAGAAATTAAATCTCATACCAAAGTTCCAGGTAGTACCGTTACCAAAGAACACATTGTTACTAACATTAATCCCTTTGTATGAATCATCACCGTCTTCAACCGGATTAGCCGATGTCATTTCAGACATATAAACTTCTCCAAAAAGGTTGTTCACATTTAATCGGAATGTTAAAGACGTTTCAGGGAATGTAAGCTTGTAAGTAGCTCCTGCATCAAAAATATCAAAAGAAGGTAATTCAATATTATTTTTTACTACGGCAGTACTGTAAAGATTATCGTAGTTTCTCCAGTCTACATCAACAGATAGTCTTCCTGTAGCTCTGTACACTAATCCAAATCCGTAAGTAGTTTGTGCACCTCCACCTACTTTACCACCCTCTATCTCAACAACCTCTTCATCAAGAAGATTTTGATTCTGATCAAAAGTTCTCTGATAAATGTTATCATCATAAGTCCAGTCACCAAAAGATCCGAAACCTTTAACATCAAGGAATGTAAACGGATGTGCTGCAAAATCAATCTCTATACCTTTGTGTAATTGTACCACACCGGAGTTATTATAATAGATTCTGTCCCCACTAATTTCATCTTCATCTGAAGTTGTCGTTACACGATCTTCCCATGTCGTTCTGTAAAGGTTTACATTAGCATCTATAAACTGGGTTCTTAATTTATAACCTAACTCAAGACCGGTTACCTTTTCATTTTCAGTTAATGGATTTACATCGTTACCAAAGTTAAGGTAGATATTATCGTGGTATGGCTGTCTTGAATAATAACCGGCATTACCAAAGAAAGTATGGTTTTCATTAATGTTATAGCTTACACCACCTTTAATATTGAAACCTGTATTGTTTACCTTAGGAGATTCTTCTTCAGCCTCTACATAACCAAATCTATCCCAACGGATATGAGATTGTGTAGAAACAGCTCCCTGAAAATAGGCAGAGAAAGAATCTGTAGCATATTCAACCTGCCCGAAAACACCTCCGTAGCTAATTCTTTCACTATAATCATAGTTTACTTTTTGATTGTCATCTGCTTTATCAAATAAAGAGCTCCAAGGTTTTGCACTAAATGCATCTGTTACAATATATCCACCTGGATATTGTGCATTATCAGTTGTTTCCCATCCGCTAAGACCTAAGAAATGGTTGATTGTTCTATAGTGATCTCCTTTATAAGTCCTTAAATCGATACCTGCATTATAGCTAAGATTATCTGTAATTTTATGGTTAAAGTTAGAAACCAAACCATACCAGGCATGGTTGTTAACCGAGTTACGAATTGCATAAGCACCATTACCCAGTGAACCTATAGCTCCGGGAAGAGCAGCGTTGTTCTCTGCAATAGCATCAAAATCAACATGACCGTCTGCAGTTCTTACTCTACCGCTACCCCAGTTACCGGTTCCGCCACCACGACCCCATGAAGCATATAATACTGTGGAAAGCTGCATTGCATCATTAATAGTAAAGTCCCAGTTAAAGTTAGCTACCGGTTTATGATAGTAGTTTCTTCTTTCTGACATATAATCACCATTATAATAACCGTAATTGTTATTATATTTTCTACCGTTAGTTAAATAACTTGAGATAGATTTAGTAAAGTTTTGGTCATGCCATTGTGGTGCACCAAAAATAAGGAAGTTGAAAAGGTGTTTTTCATTTGCTTTATATCCTGCAGATATAAAATAGTTTTGCCCCTCACCATAAGTTCCGCGGTTGTATCCGTCGCCACTCCATTTAGTAAGAAGGGCACTAAAACCCCATCCGTTTTCCATCATACCTGTGTTGTATGATACCGTATTTTTGATAAAATTGTTGTTTCCTATTGTAGACTGCGCAAAACCACCCTCTCTTAACTGAGTAGCTTTGGTAACAATGTTTACCGTACCACCCACAGATGAAATAGCAAGCTTAGAAGAACCTAGACCTCTTTGCACCTGTACTGAGCTGGCAACATCTGTCATACCGCTCCAGTTAGACCAGTACATATTACCGTCTTCCATACCGTTTATTGGCTGACCATTTAATAAGAATGCAGTATTTGTCTGGTCAAAACCACGTACATATACTTTTGAGTCACCAAAACCTCCTGCCTGACTCGCAACGTATACAGAAGGAGTGTTTTTCATAACCTCAGGAAAATCCTGGCTTCCTGATTTCTGCTGAATTTCTTTATAGCTTATTTTAGATACGGCAACAGGAGTTTTCCTGTCTTCCTCCATATCAATAACCCCGGCTCCTACTATAACAACGGCTTCCAGTTCTTCAGAATCTGTAAGTAGTGTTATAGAACCGATATTAAGTGTTTGTCCCGCATTAATTGTAAACGGAACAACTTTGGTTTCATAACCAATAAAAGAGATTAAAAGATCTCCCGAAGTTTTGCTCGTTTTAAGTGTAAATACACCATCTACATTAGCTGTAGTCCCTTCCGATGTACCTCTAACAAAAACGTTAGCTGCAGTTAAAGGTAAGTTAGTGTCGCCATCGATAACTGTACCTGTAATAGTTTCCTGTGCAAATGCAACTACTCCAAGCATAAGCATAGAAAAAGTGAATAAAAAGGTTTTAAAATTCTTCATTTTTACGCGTGTGTTTAAGTTTGAGCGCAAAATTTGTATTTTACCTCTAACCTCAGGTTAAGCAATTATTAAATACATACATATTTACAATATATTGATAATCAGAAAACTATTAGTTTAAAAAAAGTTAAAAAAACCTTTTACCCGTTTACTTTGAAGAAAACTTTTGTTTGCAGAATAGTAACCCGATTTTTTTGAATTAGGCATAAAAAAAGCCCGAATACTAATTCGGGCTTTTGTTTTATACATAACTTATTGAAGTTACAATGTGTTATTTTCTGTTTTTAAGAAAGTATTTTAACAGGAATTCAGTAGAATTATCGTGCTGTTTTACGTCTCCTGAATTGATCTCATCTAAGATAGAGTTAGCAAGCTGTTTTCCTAGTTCCACACCCCATTGGTCGTAACTAAAGATATTCCATATAACACCCTGAACAAATATCTTATGTTCATATAATGCTATAAGCGATCCTAAAGCTTCCGGAGTAAGTTTATCTATCAAAAGGGTATTTGTAGGCTTATTACCTGTAAATACCTTAAACGGGAGTAAAAATGCAGCTTTATCGCCATCTATACCCTGTTTGGCAAACTCTGCCTCAACCTGAGCTTCCGTCTTACCGTTAAGTAATGCCTCTGTTTGTGCAAAGAAGTTAGACATCAGTTTATCATGATGGTCTTTATTTCCATGTAACGGAGCCACAAAACCAATAAAATCAGTCGGGATAAGTTTCGTTCCCTGGTGTATTAACTGGAAGAAAGCGTGCTGAGAATTAGTTCCCGGCTCTCCCCATATAATGGTACCTGTTTGGTAATCTACCGTATTACCATTGCGGTCTACACTCTTACCGTTACTTTCCATTATACCCTGTTGCAGGTATGGAGCTAGTTTTTGCAGGTATTGGGTGTAAGGTATTAATGCTTCACTCTCGGCACCAAAGAAATTGTTGTACCAAATGCTTAGTAAAGCAAGTACTACCGGAATGTTTTTATCATGCTGTGCTGTCCTGAAATGCTCGTCCATATCATGAGCTCCTTTCAGTAACTTATCAAAATTATCAAACCCTACAGAAAGGCTTATGGAAAGACCCACCGCACTCCATAAAGAGAAACGTCCGCCTACCCAGTCCCACATAGGGAAGATATTATTTTTATCAATACCAAACTCGGTAACTTTACCAATGTTGGTAGATACAGCCACAAAATGTTTGGCCACATCCTGCTGCGAACCTGATTTAAGGAACCATTCCCTTACCGTTTGTGCATTAGAAAGTGTTTCCTGAGTGGTAAAGGTTTTAGATACAATTACAAAAAGTGTAGTTTCAGGATTAAGGCCTTTAAGGCTTTCCATTACATGGTCACCATCTACGTTTGATATAAAACGTACATTTAAATGGTTACGATAGTAAGCCAAAGCTTCCACAACCATAGCAGGACCTAAGTCACTACCACCTATACCAATGTTTACCACATCGGTAAATGTTTTTCCTGTATATCCTTTACGGGTTCCGTTTATAATATCGTTACAAAACTCCTGAATTTTACTTTTTACCGAGAAAACTTCCGGCATTACGTTCTCGCCATCAACTTTTACATCTGCAGTTTGCGGTGTTCTTAATGCGGTATGAAGCACTGCCCTGTTTTCTGTCCTGTTAATAGCATCTCCTGCAAAGTAGCTGTCAATTGCTGCTGCAAGACCCGATTCGCCTGCCAGTTTTACTAAAAGGTCTAAAGTTCGTTCGTTAACGATGTTTTTTGAGTAATCTACTAAAAAGTTATTCCACTGAATATGGAACTTTTCGCTCCTGTTATTATCAGCGGCAAACATCTCCTGCATGGAAGCATTCTGCATATCGGCATAATGCTTTTGTAATTCCTTCCAGGCTGCGGTACCTGTCGGATTGATATTTTCCATTGCCATTACTTATTATTATTAAATTTGAGGTTTGAGATACTGTCAAGTTCTTTCTTTAAAGGCTGCATATAAGCTTCATAACGCGGCATGTGCTCCTTCTTCATAGGTTCAGAGCTGGTAAACTTCTGCTTAAGCGCATCTACCTGTACACCATTTTTCCAGAAACGGTAGCAAACGTGAGGTCCCGTTGCAAGTCCTGTACTACCTACCTTACCTATAATTTGCCCCTGGCTTACCCTTTGTCCTGTTCTCACTAAAATCTTAGACATGTGCAGGTATTGTGTAGAGTACGTATTGTTGTGCTTTATTTTTACATAGTTACCGTTACCCGATGTATATCCTGCCCTTTCTACAACACCATGAGCCGTAGCCATGATAGGTGTTCCTGTAGGTGCGGCATAATCGGTACCGTTATGGGCTTTCCATCTTTTTTGTACCGGGTGAAAACGCTTTGGTGAAAAGCGTGAACTGATACGGCTAAATTTAAGGGGTGCCTTAAGGAACATACTCTTTAGCGCTTTACCTTCCTGATCGTAATAATCATAGGTCTTTGCCAGGGTATCCTGCTTAAAAGGGAAAGCATATATTTTATCTCCTTTATATTCAAAGAAAGACGCTTCTATATTTTTAATACCGGCATAAATGGTATCACTAATGTATGTTTCGTTTATTATGACACCAAACTTATCGCCTTTTTGTATTCTGAAGAAATCGACACTCCAGGCATAAATCTCCGAAAGTTCCTGAGCCACTGCCGGCCCTACTCCTTCTTTATCTAGTGTTCCGGCAAGCGAACCCTCAATCTCTCCCGCAATAATCCTGCGCTTAACCGTTACCGGGCGTTTCTTTTTATGTACGACAACCGAATCCCTCAGGTCTACTACATAATAACTAAGCTTATCAGGTTCATAAACAAATATCTTAAGATCGTTAGGTGCGTTTTTATCTTTAAAAAGTGTATAGGGTTTACCTACACGTATATCCCTTAGATTAAACGTATCCCTTATTTTTTGAGTTATATTATGTATGGTTACCGCATCAAAATTCTGTTTTGCAAGTAATGCTCCAAAAGTATCGCCACTCCTTATAGTGTCATGTACTACCTGAAAGCTGTCTACCACAAAGCCAAACTCTTTTATTATTTTAACCTCTTTTTTTGCTACAGGTTCTGGTATCTTTTCCTCTTCCTTTTTGTCGTTACACGCAATTAAAGTAGTTAATAATAATATGAAAGTAAGATATCTCAATTTTGATGTTTTATACGGTTATTATACGTTTTCTCCCCAGTGCTTTAATTCCTCCTCGCTCCATAGTTCAGGGAAAAATATCCTTCTCTGGTATTTAGGATGCATATATTTTTTCCAGTCGCTTCCCCCTGTGGCTTCCTGAGGTCCTGCAACACTCTCAATGTATTTCTTTGCAGTGTTGTAATGCCCCATAACCCAGGTTACATTTACCGTATAATCATAATGGCGCATAGCTTTAACCAGTTTAGCATCATTTTGTGCTTCTTCCGGCAGCTGCTTAAATTTCCTCCAGATGTTTATGGTATTGTATTCTTCCATAAAGCGAAGGAACTCACCTTTATATTTTTTCTCAAATTCGCTTAACAGATATGATTTCTCTCCGGTTTTATAATCTTTACCGGCTGCCTGCCAGTACAGGTGCTCCAATGCATGTTCATAAGGGGTGTTCCTGTCTATGGTAGCCCTGTATCTGTAATCTATAAGATTTATAAGATCTGTAGAAGCAAATTCAATTAAGCGGTATTGTGCACTCTGGAAACCACTTGCCGGTGTTAGGGTATTCCTGAACTTCATGTACTGGTCTACCTCCATACCGTCTCCCATAATGGTAAACGAAGTGGTTAGCATATCAAAGTAACGGCTTATACGCATAAGCTTTTCTGTAAAGTAAGCTGTTTCCGGTTTTTCGGTATGACAAAGCTGTTCCACTTCCCACAATATCATTTTAAACAGCAGCTCGTTTACCTGATGATACATAATAAAAACCATTTCATCCGGCAGTGTAGTTCTCTGGATCTGCAGGTTTAATAATGCATCGGTTTGAATGTAATCCCAATAAGTAATTGGCTTGGCCCAACGAAGTCCCTCCAAATGGGTTTCGGTCTTTTGGTTTAAGGCCTTAAATTTTTCATCAAGTTCGTCAAGCTGTTGCTTTATTGCGGGTGTAATATCCATTTTGTTTTTTACTTCGATTTTATTTTAAAAGAGTGGCTAAGCCCTTTATATTCATCTAAATCTGCTTTTAGTGAACCCACAGCCAATTCGGCCTTAATTCGCAAAGGAATCCTGTTCTCATCGTCTGAAATCCAAACAGTTAAACTCTCCTCCTCCTTAAATACACGACCAGCCTGAACATAGGGTCTGAATATCATTGCAGAAACGGTCCCAAATTTAGTCTTTAAATCCTCTCGCCCAAGGAATTTTAACTTAAACTTCGTCACCTCATCATCAAAAAACATATCTACTGCAATAGACTCTCCCGTCTTAAGATCGCTCACGTCGGGATGATTCCTTAAATAATAAAACACAGACACTATGTCCTGTACATTATTAGGAACAGTAAATGTTTTTTTAGTATCATTCTTGTAATCGTTTACCGTAACGGTATTGTTACCCTGATTAAAAAAGCCTTCCTGGTTTTTAGTATAACCACCCTCATCTATTTTTCTTACAAACTGATAAGGCCTGCCGGTTTCTTTATCAAAATAACTTTGGTAGTTGTCCTCTACCTTAAAAAAGAATTTTGTCATACCCGTGGTATAACCCTTGCCCACAACATGGTGCACTTTCTTGTTGTTCTTAACCGCATCCTTTACCTCAAGAGTGGCATAACCGGCATTTACGATTCCGTAGTGAATACGGAACTTAAAATACTCGCCCGTGGAAAAGGCACTTTGGGAAAAGACATTACAGATTGTAAAGAACAAAAGAACTGTCATTAACTTTTTCATAGCAATTTTCTAAATTTTGGTGTTTTTACAACTGTATTTTTGCAATATTCGTTCCAAAAATAATAAACAAAAAAACCCAGTCAAAATTAATGACCGGGTTTTTATGCTATTAACCAACCAAAAAACTATAAATTATGAAAAATTACTTTACAAAAAGTGAGTTAACTATACCTCCTTTTTTGCGAGTGCAAATGTATTGAGTTTTATTGAAAATTCGTTTGTTAAATTTTCACTTTAACACATATTCCTCAAAAAAACAGTCTAATGATGGTTTAAAATTATCAATAGTGAAATTTTAATGCTATTTTATAGCGTTCCTCTCAATGCCTGTTCTCTCTCAATTGACTCAAAAAGAGCTTTAAAGTTACCTGCACCAAAGCCTCTTGCTCCCATTCTTTGAATTATTTCATAAAAAAGTGTCGGACGGTCTTCAACCGGTTTAGTGAAAATCTGTAATAAATAACCCTCCTCATCAGCATCAACCATGATACCAAGGCTCTCTAAAACACTAATATCTTCTTTCATTATGCTCATGTGCTCACCAAGACGGCTTGGCACTTCCTGATAATAAGCATGTGGTGGTGCCGTAAGAAACTCAACACCTCTCGCTTTAAGATCACTTACTGTTTTGATTATATCATCAGTAGCTATGGCGATGTGCTGTACACCAGGACCTCCGTAGAAATCAAGATATTCTTCAATCTGAGATCTTTTAGCCCCTTCAGCAGGCTCATTGATAGGGAACTTAATTCTACCGTTACCATTACTCATTACTTTACTCATAAGCGCAGAGTACTCAGTATGTATTTGTTTGTCGTCAAACGAAAGGAAGTTAACAAAGCCCATTACATCCTCATACCATTTAACCCAGGTATTCATTTCATTCCAACCCACATTACCTACCATGTGGTCTACATATTTAAGACCTGTTGGCTGCGGATTGTAATCAGACTTCCATTCTTTATATCCCGGAAGGAAAGCACCTTTGTAGTTTTTACGCTCTACAAACATGTGTACAGTTTCCCCATAAGTGTAGATACCGGCACGCACTACTTCACCAAACTCATCTGTTTCAACAGTTGGCTCCATGTACACTTTAGCACCTCTCTTAGTAGTTTCCTCAAATGATTTTCTTGCATCCTCTACCCAAAGTGCAACAATTTTAACACCGTCGCCATGTTTTACAATGTGGTCGTTAAGCGGAGAATTTGCTGTTAAAGGGGTAGTTAATACTAAACGGATTTTATCCTGCTTAAGCACATAAGATGCCCTGTCTTTCATTCCGGTTTCAAGTCCTGCATAAGCATGAGACTGGAATCCGAATGCTGTTTTATAATAATGAGCTGCCTGTTTAGCGTTACCCACATAAAATTCAATATAATCTGTACCTAAAAGAGGCAGGAAATCCTGTGCTCCTTCAAATATTTTTTCTAAGCCGTATTCTACGCTTTTTACTTCTTTGCTCATAGTCTAAAAGTATTTTAAGCTCCCCTAAAAGGAGATGTTTTTGTTTTGTCTGTTAGTTTTAAAAATTATTCTACCCACGATTTGTAGTACTTGCCATCGTTAAGACCCATAGCAGCCTTAGTAACTTTAAGCGGACGGAAAGTATCTACCATTACCGCAAGCTCCTGAGTTTCGGTCTGACCTATACTACGCTCCATAGCTCCCGGCGCAGGACCGTGAGGGATACCTTTAGGGTGAAGTGTAATATGACCCTGCTCTATATTGTTACGACTCATAAAGTCACCGTCTACATAATAAAGCACCTCATCACTATCTATATTACTGTGATTGTATGGCGCCGGTATAGATTTAGGGTGGTAATCATAAAGCCTTGGGCAGAATGAACAAACCACAAATCCGGCAGTTTCAAACGTTTGGTGAATTGGCGGCGGTAAGTGAACTCTACCGGTAATAGGCTCAAAGTTATGAATACTAAAGCCGTAAGGAAAGTTATAACCATCCCAACCCACAACATCAAAAGGATGTGTTGCATAAACAACCTCATGCATCATTCCTTCTTTTTTTATCTTGATAAGGAAATCTCCTTTTTCATCATATGTTTCAATCTCTTCAGGCAGTTTAAAGTCCCTTTCACAGAAAGGAGAGTGCTCTAAATGCTGTCCGCTTGCGTTTTTGTAACGCTTAGGCGTATAGAAAGGACTGGTAGATTCTACATAAAACAGGCGGTTATCGCTGGTTTCAAAATCTATCTGATAAATCATACCGCGAGGTATAATAAGGTAATCTCCATATTCAAAAGGAATGTTACCCATAAAAGTGCGAAGCTTACCTTTACCCTTGTGAATAAATAGCATCTCATCGGCATCGGCATTTTTATAGAAGTATTCGCGAAGCGATTTTCTTGGAGCGGCAAGACCTATTATACACTCGTTGTTTACAAGCATATCGGTACGGCTTTCAAGAAAGTCATCTTTAGGCTGCAGCTCAAATCCTTTTAATAGTAGTGATTTTATATTCTTATTTATAGCAATTTCCGGCTCAACTGAATAAGACCTTAAAATCTCTTTTACCTGAGTAGGCCTCTGTACATGGTACAGTAATGAAGAATGCCCGTGAAAACCTTCTGTCCCGAAAAGCTGTTCATAGTAAAGCCCTCCGTTTGGTTTCTCAAACTGCGTATGTCTTTTTTGGGGGAAATCCCCTAATTTATGATATATAGGCATAATTGAAATTTATTAATTAAACATATTAAACGGGTACACCATTAATATGGATCATTCCGGATTCCTCTTGATGAGGAATTTAAGGTGACTTAATAAATCTGTCCAAGCTGAATTCATTAGACAAATATCGGAAAAATTTAATTTTAAGCCCTAATTATTAGACAATATTTACAATAACCAGGCATTATCAATTAAAAATTAAGTATAGTGACAAATCAACTATTGATTAAGAATTTCCTGCACTCATTTCTATGCATTTACTAAAAGTGAAACACTTATGTTAAAAGCCTTTACGGATTTTTAATTTAATTTACGTTTTCTTTACTTTTCTATTTGTTTTTCTATCTTTGAAGCCATTATAAACCAAAAAACAAATATCCTTTATGGCAGCGAAGGCAGAATCGTGGGGTTCACGGGTAGGCTTAATTCTGGCAATGGCAGGTAATGCGGTTGGATTAGGTAACTTTTTAAGATTCCCTGTACAGGCAGTGCAAAACGGAGGTGGAGCATTTATAATACCTTACCTTGTATGTTTTGTGGTAATGGGAATACCGCTACTTTTTATAGAATGGTCTACAGGCCGTTTTGGCGGAAGGTTTGGCAACCACAGTACCCCTTATATTCTTGACACCATGGCTAAAGGCCGAATATGGAAATATATTGGCGTCTTCGGTATCTTTACCAATATTGCTGTCGCTTCCTATTATTGTTATATCGAATCCTGGACTATGTCTTATGTATACCATTCCGTATCGGGAACTTTCAACGGAATGAATCAGGCTGATGTTGCAGGATTTTTTGATACCTATACCACAATAGCAAAAAGTACAACAGGAATACCTTTTGAAGCGGTTGTTTTCTACATCATATGTTTACTTTTAAATACTTACATATTATCTAAAGGTCTTGGTGGTATAGAAAAAGTAGCCAAAATAGGTATGCCGCTACTTATTTTATTTGGTATTGTACTGGCTGTTAAAGGCTTATCATTAGGCACAGACGGTGCTTCTGCCCTATTCCCTAATGCAAATGCATGGGACGGACTTAACTTTTTATGGACACCACAGTTTGATTCCCTCTGGAATCCTAAAGTATGGCTCGCCGCTGCCGGACAGATATTCTTTACCTTATCTGTAGGTATGGGTACTGTTCACTGCTATGCAGCTTATATAAAATCTAAAGACGATATTGCCTTAAATGCAGTTTCTGCAGGTTTCATGAACGAATTTGTAGAAGTTGTACTGGGTAGCTCTATAGTAATACCTATCGCAGCAGGTTACCTTGGTCTTGACTGGGTACTTCAAAATGCAGGCTTTGGTATGGCATTCCAAACCATGCCTTACCTCTTCCAGCAATGGGGCGATGTATTAGCCATTTTTGCCGGAATCTTCTGGTTCGGATTACTGTTCTTTGCCGGAATTACCTCATCACTGGCTATGGGTACACCATGGATAGGCTTTATGCGCGATGAGTTTGGCTGGAAAAACAAGAAAGGTGCATGGTCTTTCGGGCTTATTGCGCTTATAATGGGATTACCAACGGTGATTTTCTTTAAGGAAGGTGTATTTGATGAATACGACTACTGGGCAGGGACTGTAAGCCTTGTGGTGTTTGCTTTCCTTGAGACAATATTATTTGCATGGATATTCGGTATTAAAAGAGGTTGGGAAGAAATTAATCTTGGTGCCGATATTAAAGTACCTGTTATTTTTAAATATATCATACTTGTTGTAACGCCAGGCCTTTTAGGATGGGTACTTATTGCAAGTGTACCGGACATGGTAAATAAGGCTACTGATGAAGATACCAATAATAAGGAATGGTTTGCCGATGCCTACTATGCAGAGAGCTATGGCAGTACGGCAGAATTTGGTGTAGTAGATTCCGTTACACCAAACTTTGTAAAAATTGCTTTTGACAATGAAAGAAAAGTGTTTAACAAAGCACAAAGCAGCTTAACCACCGTAAAGTATACCGACTTTAAAACATATTCTTTTAAAGGTGACCAGCATACAGTAGTGAAGAAAGGTGATGTTGTAAAACCAAAAGACAAAATTGCCGAAGGAAAGTTTACAAACAATGTAATGTATAAAACGCTGGGTAGGCTATTATTGATAACTTTATTTATCTTTATATGTGTGGTAGTTTACAGAGCTTATTTAAAACGCGTTAAAGAAGGGAGGGCAACATCATGAAAACAGAAGCAATTATAATAATGGTATGTGCACAGGGAATTGTGACTGCCATAACAGCATATTTTTTCTATAAGGTTTTGACCACAAAACCAAAACAGGAGCCGGACTCCTACTCAGAAAATGACGATGAAACACAAAGGCAGGATAATTAATCCTGCCTTTGGCTTTTATATCAGAACCAGAATCCTACGCTAAACCAGGTATAATGATTTCTGGTATCTGGAGACCAGCTGTGTTTTATCTCTATAGGCCCTATGATGGTTTCCATACCATAACCAAAAGCATAACCTGAATATTGAGGTACAGAGAAGATGTTACCCTCATCATAAATCCTCTGCCCTATATTGGCATAGTTTGCCGTAAAGTTGATATGGTTTTTCCTGAAAATTTCATAATCCACGGTTGCCGTACCTTTTATATAACTATCTCCTGACAGACTTAGGAAGTCATATCCGAAAAAGTGTCGGAAGTTATTGGTCATATAATACCCATATCCTCCCAAAATAAATTCAAAGAAAGGTACCGTAGCATCGCTTGTAACGGTAAATCCGCCTTCTGTTCGCAGCTCTATGGATAATTTAGGCAAAACTTCCTTAACTATACCCATATCGGCCTTAAAGATGCTGAAACGTCCAAAAATCTCGTTATAATCAGACGAGAACAGGAATGTTTTTGCCTCTCCTGAAAAATACCACCCTTTTTTAGGGAAATACTTGTTATTATAAGAGTCATACTTCAAATAACCATAAAGTGAAAAGTAATCACTATCATCAAAAATATGATCGGCACTGTTTACCGTTTCACTCTGAATCTTTAAATGCTTCAGCTCGGCACCCCCACCTATCAGGAATTTTTGAGTAAAAATGGTTTGAAGATAAGCCCTGTTTGTAAAATCGGTAAAATCAAGATTAAGGGCATTAACCCCAAATGCTCTTAAAAACTCTCCTTCGTTATATTCGGCAGAAATATTACGGTTAAAATTACTGTATCTGGAATGGAAACCATAACTGATATGGAAACCATTGTCAAGATAATAATCAAAATTGTAACGGAAATGATCTCCTAGTATAACATCCAGCGATGCCACATCATTTTGAAACAGAAGTTTTTTCTGGGTAAGATTTACCAGTACAGCACTCTTATAAAGTCCATCATAATGCAATCCAAATTTAAGGTAGCGGTTAATGGGGTTCTCTTCTAAATGCATATTAAGCACATCTGCCCCATCTGCTCCTTTATCAAAGCAATAAGATATAGCATTAAAGTTTTGAGTGGCATTAAGGCTGCTTATCCCCTCATCAAGCTTTTTGTATGTTACTTTTGATCCTGCTTTAATCCTAAGTTTACCCACCACATATGATTTATTGTAATACTTAAGACTGTTTACTTTAATATATTCAATATTTAGTGTATCTTCAGTCTTTGGATTCTCTCTTACAATTGGTCTGCCTGAACCGTATTTTCTTATAGTATCCCACATCTTTATAGCCGCCTTTTCGCCCTCATCTATAATTTCCCTTCCCTGATCAAACGAAATAACCGAATAGCCTGAAATATCAGGTTTTATATACACATCAGTCTCTTTACGTTTTTTCACCATCTTTTCAATCATCTGGTAGTTGTTTATCTGTACCAGAATTCCAGTGGCACCCTTAATTTCATCACGGGACTTAAGGCCGTCTTGTACGTCAATCCCTATAATTATATCGGCTCCCATTTTCTTAACCTCCTCAACAGGATAGTTATTGGTAACACCTCCATCTATAAGTAATCTGCCATCTATTTCTACAGGATAATACAACGAAGGAAATGCACCACTAGCCAGTATAGCATCGGGTAGCACCCCATGATGCAGCACCACTTCTTTTCCTGTCTCAATATCTGTTGCAATACATACAAAAGGAATAGGAAGGTTGTCAAAATCCCTTATATGCCTTACATGATTAGTAAGGCGGTTTATAATAGCATAGTTATAAAGCCCTTTAGATACGGCTGTGGGAAACCCGAGTTTAAAATTTTTAAACGGGAGGGTTAATGCATAAATCTCATCATTACGCTTCTCAAAAAAGTTTTTGGAACCCCTGGGAGTAAAATCACGAAGTAAAGCATCGGAATCCACATTCTGAAAAATGGAATCAAGCTGTTTGGCACTATAGCCCGAGGCATACAATCCGCCTATTATAGCACCCATACTGGTACCGCCTATGTAGGATATTTCCACACCTGCTTCCTCAAGGACCTTAAGGGCACCTATATGGGCAAGCCCTTTAGCACCACCTCCACTCAACACCACTCCTATTTTTGGCTTTTTGGGTTGTAAGGTATCCTCTTCCTGCGCCATTATTAAATGGACCGATAAAAGGCATAACAGGAGAAGGAGTGGTCGTTTCATTACTTACTTATTTTTATAAAATTCTGTAATTTTTTTAGCTTTAGACGGCCCCACCACTTTAGCAATATCTTCTTCAGAAGCGGCAGTAAGCCTTTTAACCGATTTAAATTCTTTTAAAAGCGTAACCATAGTTTTTTCGCCTATACCTGGTATACTTTCCATAGACGTTTGAAGAGCACCTTTGCTACGCTTATCCCTATGGAAATTTATACCAAAACGGTGTGCCTCATTCCTAAGGTGCTGGATAATCTTTAAAGTCTCCGATTTCTTATCCAGATAAAGTGGCACAGAGTCGCCCGGATAAAAGATTTCCTCAAGTCTTTTCGCTATTCCCAATATAGTGATTTTTCCGCGTAATCCTAACACATCCAGGCTTTTTAGTGCAGAAGAAAGCTGACCCTTACCTCCGTCAATAATTATAAGCTGCGGCAATGGTTCGTTTTCATCCATCAAACGCTTGTAACGCCTGTAAACCACCTCTTCCATTGAAGCAAAATCGTTGGGACCTTCAACAGTCTTTATATTAAAATGACGATAGTCTTTCTTGCTTGGTTTTCCGTCTTTAAACACAACGCAGGCAGATACCGGATTAGTACCCTGGATGTTTGAGTTATCAAAGCATTCTATATGTCTTGGCTCTTCCGGCAGGCGAAGGTCTTTTTTCATCTGCGCCATAATACGGTTAGTATGCCTGTCCGGATCTACAATCTTTATCTGCTTAAGCTGATCCATACGGTAAAAACGGGCATTACGTTCAGACAAATCTAATATTTGCTTCTTATCTCCCAGTTTAGGCACTGTTACCTTTACATTATCTCCAAGGTCAAGTTCAAAAGGCAGTAATATCTCTCTGGATCTAAGCCCGAAACGTTCCCTAAGTTCCACAACTGCCAGCTCAAGCAGTTCCTCATCGCTTTCATCCAGCTTTTTCTTTATTTCCATGGTATGCGAACGGATAATAGCCCCATGCGACACCTGAATAAAATTTACATAAGCCATGGTTTCATCTGAAACTATGGTAAACACATCTACATTTGAAATCTTAGGATTAAATACGGTTGAACGTGACTGGTAGTTTTCCAGCACATCTATTTTATCCTTTATTTTTTGTGCCTCTTCAAACTGCATATCGGCTGCATGTTGGTGCATCAGTTTTTTAAAATCCTTAAGACTCTCCTTAAAGTTTCCTTTAAGTATTTCCCTTACCGCATTTACATTACCCTGATACTCTTCCAGTGACTGGTAACCCTCACAGGGTCCTTTACAGTTACCTATGTGGTATTCTAGGCAAACCTTATACTTACCGCTTTTTATATTGGCAGCACTCAGGTCGTAGTTGCAGGTTCTAAGCGGGTACAGTTCCTTAATAAGATCCAGTAGCGTATGTACGGTTTTAAAACTGGTATAGGGACCAAAATACTCAGATCCGTCCTTTATCATTTTACGGGTAGAGAAAATGCGCGAAAAAGGTTCATTCTTAATACAAAGCCACGGATAGGTCTTATCATCACGCAACATAACATTATAGCGTGGCTGATGCTTTTTAATAAGGTTGTTTTCCAGCAGCAGGGCGTCGTTCTCGGTAGGCACAACAATATGCTTAATGGTTACAATTTTTTTAACCATTACTCTTGTTTTACCTACTTCGTGTACCTTATTAAAATATGATGAAACCCTTTTTTTCAGGTTTTTAGCCTTGCCCACATACAGCAGTTTCCCTTCTTTATCATAATACTGGTAAACACCGGGGCTGTCGGGCAGGGTTTGTATTTGTAATTCCAGCGGCGTTTGCATGTAACAAAGTTAACAAACAAATCATTACATTAAACTTCAAAATAAGGCTATTGTTGCCATAATATGCAGCATAATTTATATTTTTATCCTTTCTGCATAACTATGGCAAAACACAAAGACATTACCATACTGGGCCAAACCATATTACCCGGCGAAAGCAAAACCATAAATATGGAAATTGCCCGCCTGCATACCATGACAAAACTTAAGGTCCCTATTATCGTGGAACGGGCAAAAACCGATGGTCCTGTAGTACTTTTTTCTGCCGGACTGCATGGTGACGAAATAAACGGTGTTGAAATTGTACGCCAGATAATAGTGCGAAAAATAAACAAGCCCAAAAGGGGAACAATTATCTGCATGCCGGTAATAAATGTTTTCGGGTTTGTGAATAAGACACGTGAGTTTCCTGACGGACGCGATTTAAACAGGGTATTCCCCGGCAGTAAGAACGGATCGCTTGCAAGCCGCTTTGCCTCTCACCTACTGGATGAGATAATCCCTCATGTAGATTATTGCATCGATTTTCATGCTGGTGGTGCCAGCCGATTTAACGCGGCACAAATACGCATAGTGCCTAATAATGCCGAGCTTAAAGAGCTATCAGACATATTTAATGCGCCTTTTACTTTATACTCCAAAAATATTGCCGGGTCTTTCAGGAATGCCTGCGGCAGGTTGGGAGTAAAAATGCTTTTGTTTGAAGGAGGAAAATCGTTAGACATCAATAACGACATTACCCAGGAAGGCGTAAGGGGAGCAAAACGTTTCCTTGCACATTTTAACATGCTTAACCCTAAAAAACAGGCTAAGGAAGCACCGGCACCCAGTATATACATTGAAAGATCGGGGTGGGTTCGCGCCAAATATTCAGGCATGTTCCAAGCACATTGCTCTGCCGGAAAGTTTGTGGAGAAAGGAGAAGTAATTGCGCATATAACCGATCCTTTCGGAAAATTTGAACATAAGGTAAAAGCTCCTAATACAGGCTACATCATTAATGCAAATGACGGACCTATAGTATATCAGGGCGATGCCATTTTCCATATTACCCAAAAGCATTAAAATGACCAAAAAAGAACTACGCATAAAATACAAAGCGCTTCGTGGTGCTTTATCCCTAGAAGAAACCGAAGACAAAAGCCTGGCTATTGCCAACATGCTTTTAAAGCTTGATATATGGGATAAGGTTTATTTTCACTTGTTTTTAAGCATAGAAGAACATACGGAGATTCAAACCGAATACATACTCCAGATTCTTGCCGGAAAGGATAAGGAAATCGTGGTCTCAAAATCTGATTTTGCAGACTGCAGCATGACGCATTATCTGCTTACCGACAATACACGTCTTAAAAAGAATGAATATGGCATTCCTGAACCTGTAGACGGACTGGAAGTACCCGACAATAAAATAGATGTAGTTTTTGTCCCCTTACTTGCCTTTGACACTAACGGACACCGCACAGGATACGGAAAAGGGTTTTACGACCGATTTTTGGCAAAATGCAAAAGTGATGTAATAAAAATAGGGCTATCTTTTTTTGATGCCGAAGAAAAAATAGACGACATTAACCCCACCGATATGGTGCTGGATTATTGTGTTACCCCAAACAGGATATATACTTTTTAGAATTATTCTGTAACGCCTGCCGGCTTTGCAAATGCCCTTTTATTAAAGAGGATAAGAACTGCTACTCCTACAGAGATAGCTGCATCGGCAACGTTAAAAATGGCATTAAAGAAAAGGAAATCCTGACCGCCCCAAAACGGCAGCCATGAAGGCAAATGTCCTCTCCATATCGGGAAGTAAAACATATCTACCACTTTACCGTGAAATAGTGTACCGTACGGTTTATCAGAAAAAACAGTAGCTACGTGACTTTCACTGCTGTAATCAAAAATAAGCCCGTAGAAAACAGAATCAACAATATTACCGAAAGCTCCTGCCAAAATAAGGGATATGGCAACTATAAGATAATTAGAATATCTTTTCTTTACAGAATCATATAACCAGTAACCTATACCGCCTACAGCCACTATCCTGAAAAGTGTTAGTATCAGCTTACCATAAGTACCGGGAATAACAGCTCCCCAGGCCATACCTTCATTTTCAATGAATTGTATCTTAAACCAGTTTAATCCCATAACCGGAAGATCTTCATCCAGCCTGAAATGAGTTTTTACATAAATTTTAGACACCTGATCTATAATCAGTATAAGGATAACAATAAGATAAGCTCTTTTTAAAGACATTCTATTTTAAAATTTACCCGCAAAAATAAATGAAATTATTAAATAATAATTACCTAAACTTAGTTAATAGAATGCAAAAAGGTTTACTATAAGTAAATAAACCTAAAAAAGCACATCCGGATACGGGTTTTAAATCCGGATTAAAAGTTTAAATAAGGTGATAAAATAAAAAGAAAGGGCTGCTAAAAGCAGCCCTTTTATCAAAATTTATCTTTGCATGTTTTTTGCCTCGATACTCATGGTAGCGTGCGGAACAAGCTTAAGCCTTTCTTTGCCTATCAGTTTACCTGTTACCTTACAAATGCCATAGGTTTTATTTTCAATCCTGATAAGGGCATTTTTCAGGTCACGAATAAATTTCTCCTGACGAATAGCAAGCTGTGAGTTGGCTTCTTTAGACATAGTCTCGCTGCCTTCTTCAAATGCTTTAAAAGTAGGTGATGTATCATCAGTACCGTTATTTAAATCATTCATATAGGCACTTTTAATTAAGTCAAGGTCAGCTCTTGCTTTTTCTATCTTTTTAGTAATAAGCTCCTTAAACTCTGCTAAGTCCGCATCCGAATATCTTATTTGCTGCTCATCTACCATATTTCAATTATTTTGAAATTAATACTAGTGTTTTTATATCATCGAATTCAATTTCTGTACCATTTTCAATCTCTTCGTTGAATATAAGTTCATCCGTAAGGGTTTCCGACTTGATGTAGCTTTCGTTGCTTTTTACAGCCTGCTCCAGCGTATCGTTGTCCTTTAAATAAACTTTTATCCTGTCGGTAACTTCAAATCCAGAATCTTTTCTGATATTCTGAATCCTGTTTACCAGTTCGCGGGCTATGCCTTCTTTCTTTAAATCATCTGTTATGGTTATGTCTAACGCTACTGTAATACCATTAGAATTTGCCACTAACCAGCCCTCGATATCCTGCGAAGAAATCTCAATATCTTCGTTTGTTAAAGTAATACTTTTTCCCGAAATAACAACATTCAGGCTTCCGTTCCTCTCTATTTCATTAATCTGTTCCTGTGAGAAATTTTGTATCTCTTTGGAAATCAGACCCATATCTTTCCCAAACCTTGGTCCAAGAACTTTAAAATTAGGCTTAACCTGCTTCACTAAAACACCCGAAGCATCGTCCATAAGTTCTATTTCCTTTACATTCACCTCTGCTTTTATAAGCTCTGAAACGGCCTCTATTTCGCTCTTCTGTTTCGCGTCAAGTACCGGTATCATTACCTTTTGCAGCGGTTGGCGCACTTTAATCATCTCTTTTTTCCTTAATGAAAGTACTAAAGAGGAAATTGTCTGCGCTTTTTCCATTCTGCTTTCTAACGATTTATCAACAAAGTTATCAGCATACTGAGGAAAATCGGCCAAATGTACGCTTTCAAACGTCTCTTTTTGTGAAGCCTGTGTTAAATCTTTATAAAGCCTGTCCATAAAGAACGGAGCTACAGGCGCACTTAACTTAGCAACGGTTACAAGACACGTATATAGTGTTTGGTAAGCCGCAATTTTATCCTGGGCATATTCCCCTTTCCAGAAACGTCTTCTACATAATCTTACATACCAGTTACTAAGGTTTTCCTGAACAAAGTCAGATATCGCCCTGGTAGCTTTTGTAGGCTCATAATCGGCATAGAAACTATCTACATCCTTAATAAGCGTGTTAAGCTCTGATAATATCCAACGGTCAATTTCCGGTCTTTCATTTAACGGAACTTCCGGCTCAGCAAAGCTGAAATTATCAATATTGGCATATAACGCAAAGAACGAATATGTATTATATAGTGTACCAAAGAATTTACGTCTTACTTCGGCCACACCTTCAATATCAAATTTAAGGTTGTCCCACGGGTTAGCGTTACTTATCATGTACCAACGTGTAGCATCCGGACCATATTCTGCAAGAGTTTCGAACGGATCTACAGCATTACCTAAACGCTTAGACATTTTCTGCCCGTTTTTATCCAGTACAAGTCCGTTACTTACAACATTCTTATAAGCTACCTGATCAAATACCAGTGTACCTATAGCATGCAGCGTATAGAACCATCCTCTTGTCTGGTCTACACCTTCCGCAATAAAATCGGCAGGATAAGCACCGTGGTTATCTATCAGCTCCTTATTTTCAAAAGGATAGTGCCACTGTGCATAAGGCATGGCACCACTGTCAAACCAAACGTCAATAAGGTCGCTTTCACGATTCATTGGCTTACCGCCTGGAGATATCAGTGTAATATTGTCTACCACATTTTTATGCAGATCCACAAGATCGTAATTTGCTTCGCTCATGTTGCCCGGCTCAAATCCTTTAAACGGATTTTCACTCATAACACCTGCTGCGATAGCTTTTTCTATCTCATTATAAAGTTCTTCTGCCGAGCCTATTATCATTTCTTCGGTCTTATCCTCTGTTCTCCATATAGGAAGTGGGATACCCCAGTAACGTGAACGTGAAAGGTTCCAGTCGTTAGCATTTTTAAGCCAGTTACCAAAACGTCCTTCACCAGTCGCCTTAGGCTTCCAGTTAATGGTCTCGTTAAGTTCAAACATTCTTTCCTTAACATCCGTAACACGAATAAACCAGCTGTCTAACGGATAATATAGTAATGGCTCATCAGTTCTCCAGCTATGCGGATAACTGTGAACATATTTCTCTACCTTAAAGGCTTTGTTTTCTTCTTTCAGGCGGATAGCAATCTCTACATCAACTGATTTTTCAGGCGCTTCCCCTTTATCATAATACTCATTCTTTACATACTTGCCTGAAAGGTCTCCAAGCCCCTGAATGAACCTTCCCTGAAGGTCTACCAATGGCACCGGGTTTCCGTTTGCATCAAGAACAAGCATAGGCGGTACTTCCGGCTTAGCCTCTTTTGCCACCTTGGCATCATCAGCACCAAAAGTAGGAGCTGTGTGAACTATACCTGTACCGTCTTCGGTAGTAACGAAGTCTCCCGAAATTACACGGAATGCATTTTCAGGATTTTGATATGGTAGTGCTAAAGGAAGTAATTGCTCGTAGCGAATACCTACAAGGTCTTTACCTTTTGCTTCAGCCAGTATTTTATATGGAATTTTTTTGTCGCCTTCCTTAAAGTTTTCAAAGTCGGCAGCATCTTCACTTTCAAAGTAGTTTTTACCAAACTGCTTACCTATAAGGTTTTTAGCCAACACTACATTTGTAGGCTGGAAAGTATATTGATTAAAAGTCTTAACCAATACATAATCAATATTAGGCCCTACAGTAAGAGCCGTGTTACTTGGCAGGGTCCACGGTGTAGTGGTCCAGGCCATGATATCTACATCACCAAATCCTTTAAGCAAATCCGGAAGGGTATCGGATATAGTTTTAAACTGAGCAACAATTGTAGTGTCGGTAACATCGCGGTAAGCACCCGGCTGGTTCACCTCGTGCGAACTTAAACCTGTACCTGCTTTAGGCGAATAAGGCTGTATGGTATAGCCTTTATATAAAAGGCCTTTATCATAAATCTGTTTTAGTAACCACCATACCGATTCCATGTATTTTGACTTATAGGTAACATACGGATCTTCCATATCCACCCAATAACCCATTTTCTCGGTAAGGTCATTCCATATGTCGGTATAACGCATAACGGTACGCTTACAGGCTTCGTTATATTCTTCTACTGTAATTTTAGTGCCAATATCTTCTTTAGTAATGCCAAGTTCCTTTTCGGTACCAAGCTCAACCGGCAGTCCGTGAGTATCCCACCCGGCCTTACGCTTAACCTGAAACCCTTTTTGGGTTTGATAACGGCAAAAAATATCTTTAATGGCACGTGCCATAACGTGGTGAATACCCGGCAATCCGTTTGCCGAAGGCGGGCCTTCAAAAAACACATACTGAGGCTTACCCTCACGGGTAGTTACGCTCTTATCAAAAATATTCTCCTTCTTCCAGAAATCAAGGACCTCACTAGCAACTGTTGGCAGGTCTAGACCCTTATATTCAGCAAACTTATTACTCATTACAATAGCATTCTAAAAAATCAATCTGCGAATGTAATGATTTTTTTTTTGAGAGGCGGGCATCTGTATCATAATATGGGCAACTCAAACGTTATCATTAAAATATTTATATTTACCATACACACTTTACTCTTATGAAAAATAAAATTCTACCTAAAACAGCAGCCCTCCTTATCTTCTTTTGCGGGATAACAGCATTTGTATATCACCAGTCGGGGTATTCCTCAAAAAGCAACATGAATTTTAATGGTAGCCCAAACGGGGGAAAAGTCAGCAACCAGACAGACAGCCTTACACAGGCAGAAAAAGATTCTGTCGATGCTATTATAATGAGTTCTTCGAAGACTTATGTCCCGAAAAAATTACCTTTTAAAAGGATTGAGGAAGATTCAGTTAAACAAGACTCAGTTAAGCAAAAAGAAGAACTAAGAAAAAAACTATTGATGTTGGGCTCAAAAACAGCTATAATAACGAAACAGGAAAAAACAGCTGACACTGTGAAAGAGATACAGGATAAAAAGACCAAACCATGAATTTTCCTGAGTTATTATCCATAGCCGGAATAAGCTTTATATTCCTTTCCCTCGTTTTTATACCAATGGAAAAAGTATTTCCTGCAAAACAGGGTCAAAAGATTTTCCGTAAACAGTGGAAACTCGACCTATGCTTCTTTTTAGGACAATACCTTCTTTGGAATAGTCTTGTACTTCTTTTACTAAAATATTTTTCGCATTGGATTGGCGGTATAACCCCTCACGAAATAAAATTGGCAATACAGTCGCAACCATTCTGGCTTCAGGCTGCAGAGGTTATATTTTTTAGCGATTTACTTATTTATTGGGGACACCGCCTGCAGCACAGGGTTGGTTTTTTATGGCGCTTTCATAAAGTACACCATAGTGCACCACATTTAGACTGGCTTGCTGCACATCGTGAACATCCTTTAGACTCGGTTTACACTATAGGCCTTATAAACCTTCCTGCTTTTATTATGGGGTTCGATCTTAATTCCCTTGCACTCTTAATTGCTTTCCGCGGTATATGGGCAATATACATACATAGTAATGTAAGGCTCAATATAGGTCCGTTAAAATACATTATTGGTTCGCCGGAGCTGCATCACTGGCATCACAGCCTTGACAGGGATGCAGGAAACTATGCCAATATCAGCCCGCTAATGGATATTATTTTCGGAACCCATTACTGCCCGCCTCATGAGCCTGAAGCCTATGGCATACAGGAAGAATTCCCTGAAAATTATACCGGACAACTTCTTAATCCTTTATTACCTGAAAATAAGAAGTCTAAATTTTGACAACCTAACATAACCCAAATATCCTGTCTTTTTGGAGCCTCCGGAGGTTTATATCTGGAAGTTTTCATATTAAAAAAAATGTATCTTTATAAACCACTATTAATCCTTACTTTATGAAAAAAAATCTACTCTTAGCAGTTGCTTTATTATTCCTTACCAATATTTACGCACAATGCTGGAAACAGCTGGATTCAGGAGGCAGTTTTACTGTCGGCATTAAAACGGATGGTACTATTTGGGGTTGGGGAGATAACTCTTCCGGACAGGTGGGAGGTGCGGATGAACAGGTCACTACACCTATACAAATAGGTAACGATAACGACTGGAAAGTAATAAAAGCCGGAAACGGACATGTTTTAGCGCTTAGAAACGATAACACCTTATGGGCATGGGGCCGTAATGATTCAGGACAACTGGGTAACAATGAAATTACTTCAAATCCAAACCCAACACCTATACAGATTGGCACCGATAATGACTGGGCATTTATTTCTGCAGGAAATGTTTTTAGCGCAGCTATTAAAGAAGACGGAACATTATGGACATGGGGAAGCAATGGAAACGGAGAATTAGGAAATGGTTCTCTTGACACTTCTACTCCACAAACTATTGTCCCTACGCAGGTAGGTACTGATACCGACTGGGCTCAAATTGAAGCTTCCACTACACAGTGTTTTGCCCTTAAAACTGACGGGACATTATGGGAATGGGGAAATAATGGCAATTTACCCCTTACTAACGGAGCCAATACACCTGTTGTTTCGCCAATTCAAATTGGAGAAGACAACAACTGGATACAGGTATCGGCCGGAGGATTTGGCGCTTCAGCTATAAAAAACAACGGAACATTGTGGTCTTGGGGTCATAATAACAGCGGAAGCGTAGGCGACGGTACAAATATTTTCAGGCAAACACCTGTACAAATAGGAATAGATTCCTGGAAAAGCGTTGATAGGGGAGACTATTTTGCAGGAGCAATAAAAGGTGACGGAACTCTTTGGACATGGGGTTATAATGCCAATGGCGCATTGGGAGACGGTACAACTGAAAGTAAAAACTCCCCTACCCTGGTAGAAAGTGAAGAAAAGTGGGTTTATTATTATGGCACCGGAGATTTTTCAGTAGGGCTTAAAACAGACGGATCTTTATGGGTATGGGGTCATAACTATGATAATACATTAGGCTTTAACTTAAATGGAGATGTAATAACATCACCTGTAATGGTAGAAGGTGAATGCCTTTGGGAACTGCAAAATCAGGATTTTACAATCGAAGATTTCACCCTGTATCCTAACCCAACAAACGGATTAGTTACTATATCAGGAACTGAAGATTTTGGAAAAACAGATGTAAACGTATACAACATTACCGGACAGCTTATTAAAAATTTGGCGTTTAACAATTCTAAAAACATGAGCATTGACCTAAATGATACTGCTTCCGGCATCTACTTTATTGAAATTAATACCAGCACAAAAAGCTCAAAAACCATAAAAGTAGTTAAGAACTAAAAATATCAGATTTATTGAAAGCCTTCGGTAATACCGGAGGCTTTTTTAGTTAACATCTTCTCATTGATTTTCATATTTATGTAAGTTTGTACCAAACCGTATCTAAATCATGAAAAAATACCTATTAATGCTGTTTGTAATGGCACTTTCCATTACAGCAAAAGCACAGGAATTTAAAACCCTAACCTATTTTGTAAACGATTCAACCAAGCTGGAACTGGATCTTTTCCTGCCTAAAAAACAGGGAAAAGAAAAAAGTCCCTTACTTATACACGTACATGGTGGTGGCTTTGCAGTAGGCAATCGTGAATGGGGGCACCACATAGCAAAACACGCAGCATCTCAGGGTTATGTGGCAGCATCAATAAGCTACACCCTGTACATGAAAGACAAAAAATTTAGCTGCGACGGCATTTTATCCGAAAAAGTAAAGGCTTTTCAAATAGCTGCAAACCAACTATGGCAGGCCACCCTTTTCTTTATTAAGAACAGTGAAAAATACAATATAGATACTTCTAAAATATTCATTTCCGGGAGCAGTGCGGGAGCAGAAACCGTTTTGCATGCGGCTTACTGGAACAGAGACCTTATGAGCATTTATCCTGACAAACTTCCTGACAATTTTAAGTATGCGGGGGTAATATCCGGTGCAGGAGCCATTATGGATCTTAATCTTATTACAAAAGAAACTGTAATACCTACACTTCTTTTTCATGGTAGTTGCGACCCAACGGTTCCTTATGGTACAGCCGCCCACCATTATTGCCCTACTAACGCATCAGGCTGGCTAATGCTTTTTGGCTCCTACTCCATTTACAATCATATTATTGACCTTGACGGCAACATAAAACTTGTTACCTACTGCAATGGCGGACACGAATACAGCGACGAGCTGTTTAGTAAAGACCCTCAAACGGTGGTAGATTTTATGAACAACACTTTAAACGGCAAAAAAGAACAGTCGCATATCATAATTTCAACAAATAAGGAGTGTAAAAAGCCTAACAGGTATAGTTTTTGTGATTAACTCGGTCTAATTTTAGAGTGATGAAAATAGAAATATGGAGTGACATTATGTGTCCCTTTTGCTACATAGGCAAAAGAAGATTTGAAGAGGCACTTGCCGGTTTTGAAGGCAGGAATGATGTAGAGATAGAATGGAAAAGCTTTTTGCTTTCACCTGAACTTAAAACAGACCCGACAAAAAACATACATCAATTTTTAGCCGAACATAAAAACATTAGCCTGGAAGAAGCCAAAGGCATGAACGATTATGTAACCAATATGGCTGCCCAGGCAGGATTGATTTATGATTTTGACCGTGCCATACCGGCTAACAGTTTTAACGCCCACCGTTTTTTACATTTTGCCAAAAAATACGGAAAACAGAATGAGGCAGAGGAAAAACTCTTCAGGGCTTATTTTACAGAAGGAAAAAATATTGATGATGCACAAATACTTATGCTTCTTGCCATAGAACTTGGCCTAGACGCAAATAAACTGGCTGATGCAATGAATAACGGTGAGTTTGCCAACGATGTTGTTGCCGATATAAACGAAGCACAGCAGTTAGGCATACGCGGAGTACCTTTTTTTGTGTTTAACCGAAAATATGCCGTTTCCGGAGCTCAGGAAAGCAGGGCATTTACCGAGACGTTGGATAAAGCCTTTGAAGAATGGCAGGCAACACAGCCTAAAAACAATTTTGAGACCATTAAAGGACAAAGCTGCGACACTGAAGGGAATTGTGATTAACTGAATATTTCCTTCAGTACATCAAGCGATTTTGGCCTTTTAAAGCCGTCCAGGTGGAAAGCGTAGTAATCTAAAAGTATTTTGAGCAACGTCTGGCGTTCGCTTACATGAAAACTTTTTATACTATTATCCAGTTTTAACTGTATAAGCCTTTTAAAAAGATTCGTTTCCTCTATAGAGAGACAGCTTATTGACTGATATGGGGTAAAAACCCCTTCAGTCATTTCAAAGAAGTCGTTTTCATTTTGAGGGCGTTCCGGAAAAAATCCCAGGAATTTTGTTATTTCCATCATAAGTATCAAATGGAAATTAGCAACCTCATCATGGCTGTCAAACCACAAAAGTGCTGTTTCCAGAAAATGATAAAGGCTTTCGTTCTTTTCCTCCTCGCGTATGCAGTGATGCAGTATTTCTGAAAGAAAGATAACAATGGTAGTTTTTGTAATATCGGTATTGACGGTATAATACGGATGTGCCAGCTTAACTTCCTTAAAATATTCCAGGCTGCCTTTATTTTTATGTGCAGCCTCTATTTCCAATATATTAAGCGGCTGAAAAAAAGCTATTTTCTGAGTGTTTTTACGGGTAGAGAAAGCATCCCTTATAAAATAGGATTTTAGTCCGTCACTTTCGGTAAAGCACTTCACGATCAGGCTTTTTTCCTGATAGCGAAGTGAGCTTATCACTATGGCTTTTGTTTTTACCAGCACCTTATTACTCCCCTCTTATAATCATTACCTTTTTCACTTTGGTTTGAGTGCCGTCTTCAGATGATATAAATATCATATAAACACCCGAAGCTACCCTGTACTTACCAAAAGCAGTAGTATCCCAGGTTACTGTACCTCCCTGTGAAGTAGTTTCATACACTAGGTTACCTTCTATATCCGTAATCTTAAGGTTTACCTTATTCATTAACCCGCTAATGTTTACTTCTCCCTCAAACCCCGGGCGTACGGGATTAGGAAACACATAAACATTATTAAGGTTATCTTCGGCAGCTGTAGATGTCCCTAAATAAGACACCATGCCTTTATCTGTAGCAAAGAAAACTTCTCCTGTAACACCGTTAATTTCTATATCATAAACAGAATTACTAGGTAAAGGCGAATTATCCTTTGTAAAATGTGCAAGGGTTTCCTGTCCGTTTGGCGATACCAAAAATGCTCCTGCACCTGCAGTGGCTATCCATTTATTATTGGAACCATCTACTTCAATTTCATTTATAACCTGCTCATACATTAATTCCTGGGCAAGATCGTCTTCAATTATTATAATTGCGTTTGTGGTTAGCTGGTTTTCACTTACAAAACGTTCTACACTTGAAAGTACCCTTAATCCTCTTATAGTTCCTATCCATAATTGGTTACGATTGTCAATCGTCAGACATTTTACATAAGAAGTAGGTAAGTTACCCGTATTATCATCTATTACTATAAACTTGTTACCAAGGGTTTCGTTAAACGCCACAATTCCGTTATTTACTGTAGGAACCCATTTTGTACCGTTCTTATCTATAACCATCTTTCCGTAACTATCGGATGAAGGAGCTGAAGTAACATCCACAAAACTATAGGAAACCCATTGCCCTCCGGAAGACATTCTCTTTAAAGGCTTATCAACAAGAGCATTCGTTACCCATACATTTCCGTTTTTATCAAAAGCAGGCCCGTTTACCCTAATAGAATTATTACCTATTGCCTGTAAACCATTTTGACCAGTGTTAGTATTAGTATACAACATATCAGGCACATCATCATTCACCCTTAATAATCCTGACTGATGTGAGGCTATATAAACCTGATTTTGATTTGACGGGTTAACGGTAATGGCAGAAAGAGACCGGGCTCCTAAAACATCCGAAGGCGATATATGAAACCAACCATTTTCAGTTAGTTTACTTATACCATTTAACGAATAATCCGGAGTGTAATAGAAATTATATCCTCCGTATACAGCCCAAAGATTTCCAGTAGCCATTTTTAAGGAGAAAATGCTGTTTTGTAAGGGTCCGTCAGGAGTTATATTTTCATAATAATTCAAATCATTTAAAAAGCTTGTAAACACACCCTTTTCATAAGTACCTATATAAATCTTCTCATTTAAGATAGTAGCACACGTAAAATTGAGCGATTCCCCGGGAATATAATTAATGGTATACATGTGCATAAGCTGCTCATTGTATATATTTATAACATTCCCACCCATAGCTATAAGATATCCCCCTGAAGACCTTAATTCGTTTACCGAACTGGGAAATTGTGCAAAAAAAGAAAAGGATTCATTTAAAAGCCTGTAAACAACACCAGAATTATCTGAAGCAAATAAATTACCCGCAAAAGATGCTATTCCTGTAAATTGCCCCGGAGTGAACTCGCTCCACTGATTAAAATCATTAAGATTAGGATTGGTATAAATCGCTCTTCTTATACCGTTTTCAGCTGTAGAGGCATAAATATAACCATTATAAACCGCACATTGCTGTACAGGTATTTCGGCACCATTAGGACCTAAATAATAAGTATCTCCAAATTCAAGGGTCTGAAGATTAAATACTGAGATACCGAAATCACAGGATATGTAAGCTTTTCCTTCATATTCATAAATTCCGTTTATTTTCTTCTTGTTTTGAGCTATTGTAGTTTCTTCAACTATATCTATAACATTAAGTATTGAATTGTCCTGATTAACAACTATAAGCAAACCGTTTGAGTTACCCACAAGTGTTTTGCCGTATGCATTACTGTGGTATATTGCTGTAATCGACTCCGATTTAAGCCCGTCTACAGATGTAAATGTACTTAAATCATTAGTTAGTACGTTCTTTGAAAAAACAGCATATTCGCCTGCTGCAAACACCCTGCTTGGGCTATTGGTAATGTCAATAATACGATTATAGGAAAAATAACTCTTCCACAGCTGATTAGCCTGTGAAAAAGCCACTGAACAAGTTAAAAACAGCAGTATGGCAAAAACCCTTTTCATTAATGATAATTTACAGCAAATATAGGTAAAACGCTTTTATCCTTTTTTTTGTATACCCTTTATAAAAAAAGCCCTTCATTTAACTTTGAAGGGCTCTTAAATATTTGATTTGGGTAATTATTATACTACTCCCTGTGCCAGCATAGCATCAGCAACTTTTACAAAGCCTGCAATGTTAGCTCCTTTTACATAGTCAATAAAACCGTTTTCTTCTGTACCATAAGCAAGGCATGAAGCGTGGATGTTAGCCATAATACCTTTAAGTCTTTCATCAACTTCCTCTCTTGTCCAACTTAAACGAAGTGAGTTTTGAGACATTTCAAGTCCTGAAGTAGCAACACCTCCGGCATTTGACGCTTTACCCGGGGCAAATAAAATTTTTGCCTTGTGGAAAACTTCAACAGCTTCCGGCGTAGAAGGCATGTTAGCACCTTCTGCCACACAATGACAACCATTCTCTACAAGCATTTTTGCCTCTTCACCGTTAAGTTCGTTTTGTGTAGCACATGGTAATGCAACATCACACTTAACTTCCCAAGGTTTACCGTTGGCAACAAATTTAGCCTCAGGATACCTGTTAAGATATTCGCTTATTCTTCCGTAATTTACGTTCTTAATTTCCATTACATAAGCCAGTTTCTCTTCGTTAAACCCTTCAGTATCATAAATATACCCTGAAGAATCTGAGAAAGTAACTACTTTACCTCCAAGCTGCATTGCTTTTTCAGCAGCATATTGCGCCACGTTACCAGAACCCGAAATAACTACCGTTTTACCGATAAAGCTTTCGTCTCTTGTAGCTAGCATACTCTGTGCAAAGTATACACATCCGTAACCTGTAGCTTCCGGACGGATTAATGAACCTCCAAAAGTGATACCTTTACCGGTAAGTACTCCTGTAAATTCATTTCTTAATCTTTTGTATTGGCCAAACAGGTAACCTACTTCACGTCCGCCAACGCCTATATCACCGGCAGGCACGTCTGTATCAGGACCTATGTGTTTTGCAAGCTCAGTCATGAAGCTCTGGCAGAATTTCATGATTTCGTTATCAGATTTTCCTTTAGGATCAAAATCAGAACCACCTTTACCACCGCCCATTGGCAATGTGGTTAAGCTGTTTTTAAATGTTTGCTCAAACGCCAGGAATTTTAAAATACTAAGATTTACAGATGGGTGGAAACGAAGACCTCCTTTGTAAGGGCCTATCGCCGAATTCATTTGTATCCTGTATCCTCTGTTTACCTGAATCTGGCCTTTATCGTCAAGCCAGTTTACACGAAACATTACTACTCTCTCTGCCTCAACCATTCTTTCCAAAAGCATTTTGCCCTGGTATTTAGGGTTGTTCTCAATAAAAGGAATAACTGTTTCGGCAACTTCTCTTACTGCCTGCAGGAACTCCGGCTCATTTGGGTTTCTTTTTGAAACTGAATCTATAAAAGTTTCTATGCTTCCACTCATAATTATTATAAGTTTTTAATATTTAAGAAAACGTTTTCGTTAACGGCGCAAATATACATTTTTCTATTAAAAAAACACTTAGGGTTTTGATTTCAAATACTTTATGCTTTTAAGACCAAAAACATTTAAAAATGAAGCTCTTAACCCAGTGCCTGGCGTATGTCTTCCAGTAAATCTTCTATATCCTCTACCCCTACACTAAGCCTCACAAGGTCGTCCGTAATACCAATTTCCTTTCTTTTATCTTCCGGAATCGATGCATGTGTCATTAAAGCCGGGTGGTTAGCAAGAGATTCTACTCCTCCTAACGATTCAGCAAGTGTAAATACCCTAACACTCTCTAGGAATTTAATTGCGTCTTCCTTTTTACCCGATTCAAAAGTGAATGATACCATTCCTCCAAAACCGCCCTGCATCTGCTTTTTGGCAATTTCATGGAAAGGATGGCTTTCAAGCCCCGGATAGTAAACCGTTTTAACTTTTGGATGGCTGCTAAGGAAATTAGCAACTTTCTCTCCGTTTTCACAGTGGCGCTCCATTCTTAAATGCAGGGTTTTAATACCGCGCAATACAAGATAAGAATCCTGAGGACCTAAGGTACCTCCTGTTGCAAATTGAGAAAAGTGTAGTTTTTCGCCTAGTGCCTCATCTTTAGTTATAAGTGCACCGGCAATAACATCACTATGCCCGCCCAGATATTTTGTAGCCGAGTGCATAACAATATCGGCACCCATATCAAGAGGCCTTTGAAGGTACGGCGTTGCAAAAGTGTTATCTACCGCAAAAAGAATGTTTTTCTCTTTGGTTATTTTAGCGATTGCCTCAATATCGGCAAGCTTCATAAGCGGGTTTGTTGGGGTTTCTACCCACACCAGCTTCGTCTTTTCATTAATCAGTGACTTAAATTTATCAATATCGTTCATATCCACAAAATGGAAATTGATACCAAAATCCTGATAAATTCTTGTAAACATCCTGTAAGTACCACCATAAAGATCGTCCATAGCGATAACCTCATCACCAGGCTTAAGCAGTTTCATTACACAGTCGGTCGCTGCAAGACCCGATGAAAATGCAAGTCCGCGCACACCGTTCTCTATGCTTGCTAAAGCATCTTCAAGTGCTGTTCTTGTAGGGTTGGCAGCTCGGCTGTATTCATATCCTGTATGTACTCCCGGGCTTTTTTGTGCAAAAGTAGAAGTTTGATATACCGGCGGCATTACTGCTCCTGTAGAAGGGTCAGGGTGTTGTCCGCCATGAATGGTTTTTGTGTTAAATTTCATATAATTAAATATTCTTTATCCGTACAGTAGGCAAATTTACTGTAATTTAGTTGACCCTGTATAAGGATATTAACCTTTTGCAAAACAATAACATTATTAACATGGCAAAACACTTAACCTTACTATTAGCCGCATTTATGCTTTTTAGCTGTGGCAAGGACAAGAAAAACAATGATGAAGAACCGCTAACCGAGGAAACCCCTGTACTGGCATTCACTACAAAAACCTACTATAAAAAAACATCACTGCCATGTGATGATTATTGCCCTAGTGTTTCTATAAAAGTTCCCGAGGCTGAAAATGTACCTGTGGTGGCAGACAGCATTAACAATAAGGTATTTAATACTGTAAGAGGAATAGTTTACTTTGGCGAAACACCTTATAAAGCGGCAAACTATGAAGACCTTATGGCTTCCTTTATGGGATCGTATGAAGAACTGAAAAAGGAGTTCCCAGATGATGTAATGACGGGCTTTGAGGCTAAAATAATCGGATCTGTAGATTATAAGACCGACAGTATTATAAACATAAAACTTAACAACTATACTTTTACAGGTGGTGCTCACGGGTATGAAGGCAACAGGTCTTTAATTTTTGACGCAAAAACAGGTAAAAGCCTTAAGTATGAAGATATTTTTACCGATGTAAGCGCTTTTAGGCAATATGCCGAAAAGAAATTCAGAGAGAAATTTAAAATCCCGGCAGGCAAATCGATAAATGCTACCGGCCTTTTATTTGAAGACGACAAGTTTGCGCTTCCGTTAAATATCTTCTTTAAGGAAAACGGGTTATTGCTTTTTTACAATTCGTATGAAATATCATCGTACGCCGAAGGGCAAAAAGAACTCTTTTTACCCTATAGCGAAATTGATGAGTTTTTTAAAACTTAAATAAACTTTTTTATCTGCATCATTATACCTAAATGGATGGCTTCATGATAATTATTGAAGTCGATAGCCATTTCTGTTGAAGAAAGCAAAAATCCAAGTTCGGAAGTCCTTTCGTTATATGATGTAAATAAACCTTTTTTATAATCATCTTCTGTTTTCTCTATTGTAGTAAACAGAAGATTTTTTATTTCATTTACTTCCTGCTGTGTTACATCGCCTTCAGGCTTGCTGCCTCTCCTGTATTTGGCGAGCATTTCCTCACTTACCATCATGGGCTGGTAAGACCCTGCATAAACCAATAATTGTTGTGAAACCACAATATGGCCTATATTCCATATCAGGTTATTGCTAAAGCCCTGAGGTATTTTATTTAACTGCTCTAACGAATATTTTTCCAGCCATTTTGCATATATCTCCCTGCTGGTACGGGTTATTTTAAAAGTGGTTTCCATTGATTAATTTATATAAGTTTATCCTGTTTATATCTTTGTAAATATCTCTTTAAATCATTAAACTTTTCAGCATCCCAAACTTCTCCCCACCTGTCTGTACTTGTATCATTTAAAAACTCCTGAGACAATGCAACTTCTATCTTATGTTTAGCTAAAATTGCCGTACATTGCTGAGCTGCCCAAAAAGGAGCGGGAGTATTGGCTCCATACATATCGACAATACCAATTTCAGAGGCATTATTTACAAGTTTCTGAAAATCATCTCTAAGTTTTAGAGGGATACTATTTTCAACTGACTGTGACACAGGTTCTCCCCTTCCTATAATTTCCAACTTTAACCCTTCGCCTTCCCAGTCAGGCAAATTATCTGCAATCAGTATATTCAATAAATGATCCGCGAACTCCTGAATATCTTCATGATATATCTCATATTTTTGACAAAAGGAGATAATACATAAAGCTCCTATTAGCTGCTGTTCCCTTATATTTAAATCAGAAATATCCATTGTTTTATTAATAGTCTTTACTCTACTTTTTTAGTAGAATTTATTTTTTTATAAAAGTACTATATCCTTATTTATAAAACCGCTTACTTTTGCAAACAAGTATAAAAACATAATATGAAAAAGATATACTACCTTAAAACCTGTGATACCTGTAAAAAGATAATTAAATCGTTACCTAATACCGATGGTTTTGTTTTACAGGACATTAAAGAGGAACCCATTACAGTAAAGCAGCTTGAGGAAATGTATGCATTTGCAGGAAGCTATGAAAAGCTTTTCAGCAAAAGGGCAAAGCTTTATAAAGAGCGTGGCATGAAGGACATTAACCTTACCGAGAATGACCTTAAGCAATACATACTGGAGCATTATACTTTTTTAAACCGTCCGGTTATTATTGCAAACAACAATATATTTGTAGGCAACAGCCCTAAAAATGTAACTGCTGCCATTGAGTACTTAAGCAATGAATAAACGCCTTCTTGCCTTAACAGCTGCCACAATGGTATCTGTTATATATGGGGTAACTTTTACTATTGCTAAAGATGTAATGCCTGCCTTTGTAAAACCTTTTGGGTTTATCGCATTGCGTGTGGGAGGATCTGTCGTCCTTTTTTGGCTGATTGCTTTTTTTGCCACCAAACAAAAAATAGCATTAAAAGATTTTCCGCGCATTATAGCCGCAGCTTTTTTTGGTGTAGCCTTTAACATGCTTACTTTTTTTGAAGGGCTTAGCCAAACATCTCCCATAATGGCATCGGTACTTATGGTTACCACTCCTATGATAGTGCTTCTTTTAAGCGCTGCTATAATGAAAGAGAAAATTGTGGGTAAAAAAATGGGCGGAATAGTTCTTGGACTCATAGGAACCGTACTGCTTATTCTATACGGCAAATCCATTGGCAACGGAGAAAATGAACTTTGGGGAAATTTTCTGGTGTTTGTAAATGCCGTTTCTTACGGACTCTACCTTATTATAGTCAAAAAACTGATGGACAAATACAGTCCGTTTGCTTTTGTAAAATGGATATACCTTTTCGGGTTCATTATGGTACTACCTTTTGGCTGGCAGCAACTAAGCGAAGTACAATGGGACGTTATGCCAACAAGTATCATGATAAAAGTTGGATTTGTGGTTATTTTCTCCACTTTCCTTACCTATTTGCTTAACCTGCTCTCCATGAAAGAGCTTAAACCAACAACGGTTGCTGTTTTTATTTACCTTCAGCCCTTGTTTGCAACAATATTTGCCGTAAGTTTGGGTAAGGATGCCCTTAATCCGGTTAAGATTTTTTCGGCAATCCTAATCTTTACAGGCGTATACCTTGTTACCGCACCACCCAAGAAACCGGTACTTACTAAAGCCGGTCTGGGGGATATTTAACCCCTTACCTCACCGTTCGTGAATTTTAATTAACTTTGTGGCACAAATTTTTTTGTATGATACAATCTATGACGGGTTTTGGAAAGTTTTCTTTACAACTACCCACAAAAAAAATTACCGTTGAAATAAAATCCCTAAACAGCAAAGGCTTAGACCTTAGTGTAAGAATGCCATCGGTATACAGGGAAATGGAATTAAAGCTCCGCAACCAGATAGCCCAAAAACTGGAAAGAGGAAAAGTTGATTTTTCTCTTTTTGTAGAGGTTACTGCTGAGGAGACTTCATCAAAGGTAAATATCCCTATCGTAAGGTCTTACATAAACCAGATGAAAGAAGTGGTAAACGGTGATGAAACCGAACTTCTTAAAATGGCCGTACGTATGCCGGATGCGTTTAAAACAGAGCGTGAAGAAATTGACGAAAGCGAATGGGCAAGCATTCAGGGAGTTATAGACCAGGCTCTGGAAAACATACAAAGTTTCAGGGTATCGGAAGGTATCGCGCTTGAAAAAGAATTCCTGGTAAGGGTATCTAACATCCTTAACCTGATGAAAGAAACCGTAGCGCTTGACGGCGAACGCATAGAGAATGTAAAAACAAGGCTTCGTAATGCCATTAAGGAACTTGAGGTAAATGTAGATGAGAACCGCTTTGAACAGGAGCTTATCTATTATCTTGAAAAGATGGATATTACCGAAGAAAAGGTAAGGCTTGAAAATCATCTTAATTACTTTATGGAAACCCTTGCCGGAAATGAGGCAAACGGACGTAAACTAGGTTTCATTACTCAGGAAATAGGCCGTGAGATAAACACTATGGGCTCTAAATCCAACCATGCACAAATGCAAAAGCTGGTAGTACAAATGAAGGATGAGCTGGAAAAGATTAAAGAACAGGTTTTAAATATTTTATAATAACGGTAATACCGTAAGCATACACAATGAATAAAGGCAAACTGATAGTATTTTCCGCTCCGTCAGGATCAGGCAAAACCACAATTGTAAAACACCTTTTGGCGCAGCCCGAGCTTAACCTTGAATTCTCAATCTCGGCAGCAACCAGAAGTGCAAGAGATGGCGAAACAAACGGAAAAGACTATTACTTTATATCGCTTGAGGAGTTTAAAAAACATATTAAGCAGGAGGATTTTGTAGAATGGGAAGAAGTATACCGTGATAATTTTTACGGCACACTTAAAAGCGAGGTAGAGCGCATTTGGGCTCAGGGCAAAAACGTAATTTTTGATATTGACGTTGCCGGAGGACTTCGCATTAAAAAGAAATTTCCCGAAGAAACCCTTGCAGTGTTTGTAAAACCACCAAGTATTGACGAACTGAAGAGACGTCTTAAAAACCGTTCTACAGAGAGCGAAGACAAGATAAACATGCGTATCGCAAAGGCATCGGTAGAGTTGGCTACTTCACCACAGTTTGATACAATTATAAAAAACTATGACCTTGACACTGCCAAACAGGATGCTTATAACCTTGTAAAGGAGTTTATAAAGTAAATACTTAACCTATATGAAACGAAAGCTTATCAATTGGGCGAAACCAAAAATAAAACGCTTGTTAGGCATTCGTACATACAATATGGTTGAGGAACTGACCAAAAAAGGCTTTACTATAGGCGAGCGTTGCAATATTCAACCAGGCTGCATTATAGACGATTCTCATTCCTGGCATATAGAAATTGGCAATGATGTTACTTTAGCTCCCAGAGTTCATATATTAGCACATGATGCAAGTACCTGGACATTTTTAGGTTACACAAAAATTAAGAACACCAAAATAGGAAACAGGGTTTTTATAGGTGCTTCAAGCATTATTTTACCCGGTGTAATTATAGGAAATGATGTAATTATAGGTGCAGGCTCTGTTGTTACCAAAAGTATTCCTGACAATTCGGTCTATGCAGGAAATCCCGCAAAATTTATAATGGCTACCAGCGAATATATACAGCAGGAAAAACAAAAAATGAATACCGAAAACTGCTTCGGGCGCGAATTTTCTGAAGCAAATAACGTAAGCATGGAAAATAAAATGCTTATGAAACGTATGGCCGAAAAATATGGTACGGCCTACGCTCAATAATTTGATTAAAATGAAAATAGGATTGTACTTCGGGACATTTAATCCCATACATACAGGGCATTTGATAATTGCAAACCACATGGCCGAGTTTACCAATCTTGATCAGGTATGGCTGGTGGTTACCCCTCACAATCCGCTTAAAAAGAAAAGCACATTACTTGAAGACCATCATCGTTTGGAGATGGCCTTTCTTGCCACAGAAAGTTATGACAGGTTAAAACCTACCGATATAGAGTTCCGCCTGCCACAGCCTAATTATACGGTTAACACTCTGGTCCACTTACAGGAAAAGTTCCCAACCCATGAATTTTCACTTATTATGGGCGAAGACAACCTTAACTCCCTGCATAAATGGAAAAACTATGAGATAATTCTGCAAAACCACGATATTTATGTATATCCGCGCATTAATACCGAAATAGCTAACGAAGAGCTCATCAACAATCCTAAAATACACAGGATAGATGCCCCTGTTATAGAAATATCTTCCACTTTTATAAGAAACAGTATAAAAGACAGTAAGGATATAAGGCCGTTACTTCCGCAAAAAGTTTGGGAATATATAGATCATAATCTTTTCTATAAGAAATAAATAGACTAAACACTTAACAATTCGTTATCGACAATTTTTAGGGTATTTCGTACCTTTGGGTAAAATACTTTCTAATCATGTTAAATTTCGAACTTTATAACCCTGTCAACCTGGTGTTTGGCAAGGGACAAATCGCTAAATTATCCAAACTTATCCCGCAAAATGCAAAAGTCCTTTTGGCCTATGGCGGAGGCAGCATTTTTAAAAATGGCATTCATACTCAGGTAACTGAAGCCCTTAAAGGTTATGACATTACCGAGTTTGGAGGTATAGAACCCAATCCGCGTTATGAAACCTTAATGAAAGCCGTTGAGCTTATCCGTGAGAAAAAGCTGGACTTTATACTGGCAGTAGGAGGAGGATCGGTAATAGACGGAGTGAAATTCATCTCGGCTGCCGTTAATTTTGAAGGCGACCCTGTAGACATTCTGATAAAAAGAATACGAATTGAAGGTAATGCCATGCCATTTGGCACCGTATTAACTCTTCCTGCAACAGGAAGCGAGATGAATTCAGGAGCCGTTGTAACCATAGAAAAAACACAGGAAAAACTTTCTTTTGGCGGGCCTGCTGTATTTCCGCAATTTTCCATTTGCGACCCAACAGTTATCGCATCGCTTCCTAAAAGGCAATTGCAAAACGGAGTAATAGATGCTTACACACACGTGATGGAACAGTATCTAACCTATCCGCACGATGCATTGTTACAGGATCGTATTGCCGAAAGTATACTTCAAACCCTTATAGAAATTGGTCCGGATGTGGCAGAAAACCCAACCGATTATAAACTGGCATCCAATTTTATGTGGTGCTGTACCATGGCTCTTAACGGATTGATACAAAAAGGTGTACCTACCGACTGGGCCACACACATGATAGGCCATGAACTTACCGCTTTGTATGAAATAGACCATGCCCGCACACTGGCAATAATAGGCCCTAACCTGTACAGGGTAATGTTTGATACCAAAAAAGACAAACTGGCTCAGTATGGCCGCAGGGTTTGGGGTATTACCACAACCGACACCGAAGAAGCTGCCACGCAGGCTATAGAAAAAACAGTACAGTTTTTCCATACAATGGGCATGGAAACCAAGATATCTAATTATACATCGGATTATAATAAAACAGCCGACTTTATAGTAAAACGTTTTGAAGAGCGCGGCTGGAAGGGGTTGGGCGAACGCCAAAACGTTACGCCCGAAAAAGTTAAGGCGATTGTAGAGATGAGCTATTAAAAAATAAAAGGCATTCCGGCTTGACCCGAATGCCTTTTAAAACACCAAAAACAAAAAATTTAACTAACCTTGTTGTAAACTTCGTCTAGAACAAAATTCTATAGAATAACGCCCCTAAAGATTTTAAATTGTATCAAATTGGCATAATAATATGTTAATATTTAAAAATATGACCTTTATATAATATGCTAACATAAAAACCCATTGGCACATGCTGTATTTTTTAAGTACATTTGGGCTTTGTAAAACAAACAATTAAAATGAACGATACTCCCAAGTTCGCTGTAATAGGTGGTGGAAGCTGGGCTACGGCAATCGCAAAGATGCTTTGTGTAAACGTAAATGAAATTGCCTGGTATATGAGGAGCACCTATGCCATCGAGCATATAAGGCTACAGAAGCACAATCCTAATTATCTAAGCTCTGTTGAGTTTGATAATGCGAAACTGAAGCTTACTAACGATATTAATGAGGCGGTAGCCTATGCAGATTATATAATTTTTGCCATCCCTTCGGCATTTTTAAGCGGAGAGCTTGAAAAACTTACCGAAAGCCTGGAAGGGAAAGTTATCTTTTCAGCCATTAAAGGTATCGTACCGGAAACAAGCCTTATTGTAGGCGAACATTTTCACGAGAAATACGACATTCCATACGAAAACATTGGTGTTATAACAGGTCCCTGCCATGCAGAGGAAGTTGCGCTTGAAAGGCTTTCTTACCTGACAATTGCCTGTGGCGACCAAAAGAAAGCCAAAATAATGGCAAAGAGGCTTGACAGCTATTATATCAAAACCAAAATATCTGATGATATAGTGGGTACAGAATATGCTGCCATGCTTAAAAACATTTATGCCATAGCTGCGGGTATTGCCCACGGTTTAGGATATGGAGATAATTTCCAGGCCCTTTTGATGAGTAATGCCATAAGGGAAATGAAGAAATTTATACGCAAGGTACACCGAATGAAACGTAACATAAACAATTCGGCTTATCTGGGCGACCTTCTGGTTACAGGATATTCGGTTTTTTCAAGAAACAGGATGTTTGGTAATATGATAGGTAAAGGCTATACCGTAAAATCGGCCATGATGGAAATGAGCATGGTTGCAGAAGGGTATTATGCCACAAAGAGTGCCTATAACCTTAATGAAGAATACAAAGCAAAAACCCCTATTATTGATGCCGTATACAGCATTTTATATGAAGGTAAAGATGCAAAGCAGGTATTTAAAAAACTTACCGATAAACTCGATTAAATTAAGTAGCCATGAACCATGACCACCTGATTAACCATCCGGGTATTTTAACCGGGTTCACTATTCTTGTCGTTATTATGCTGTTGTTAGACCTTGGTGTGTTTAACAAAAAAAGCCATGTAATAAGCAATAAGGAAGCGTTAGCTTGGTCGGTAGTATGGATATCGCTTGCAATGGCCTTTAGCGGGGTAATTTATTACCTTATGGGCTTCCAGCAGTTTGCCCAGTTCCAAAGTGCTTATTGGATTGAAAAAGCCCTCTCGGTAGACAACCTCTTTGTGTTTATTATGGTATTCGGGTTCTTTAATGTACCCAAGCACCTGCATCACAAAGTTTTGTTTTGGGGTATTATTGGTGCATTGGTTTTCCGTGCCATATTTATATTCACAGGCGTAGAGCTTATAAACATGACATATTTGCCCGAAATGGAAGTTTTTGGACAAATGGTAAGCATCAACGTAGTTTTAACCTTATTTGGCTTCTTTTTGCTTTTTGCAGGCATTAAATCGTGGAGTGCTCATGAAGATGACGACGAAAATAAAGATTTTTCCAAAAGTCCGGGTGCAAAACTGGTTTACCGTTTCTTTAAAGTTACTGAAAACTTTGAGGGAGACCGCTTTTTTGTAATTAGAGAAGGTGTACGCATAGCAACTCCGCTATTAGTGGTGGTTACGGTTATTGAATTTACCGACCTTCTTTTTGCAGTAGACTCCATCCCTGCGATTTTTGCTATCGCTCCCGATGATCCTTTCATCCTTTACACTTCTAACATTTTTGCCATATTAGGATTAAGGGCCTTATATTTTTTACTGGCCAACTTTATGTATATGTTCAGCAAGCTGCACTATGGCCTTGCCGTTATACTATCCTTCATCGGGGTAAAAATGCTTATAAGTCCGTTTTACCATATATCGTCTCCGGTATCGCTTATGGTAGTGGGCGGTATATTGGCTGTTTCCGTTATAATATCCTTTATGTTTCCCGGCGAACGTGAAGAAAAGGATGACGATGATGATTTTGAAGAAGATAATGATGATGAAGATGACGATTAATCATCTTATTAATTTTATTAGTTAATCGTTATTTCATCAATAAATATAAAGGCCTGCCCTCCGGTTCCCTGATGCCATTGTGGCAATGTCCCGAAATTATAGGCTTTTACCTTTACATATCTTGCAGAAACATTATTAAGATGTGCTATGTAATTCTCAATCACATTATCCTGCCTTGCATCTGTTTTTGTTTCAATGGTTTTTACTAAGGTAAAGTCCCTGTTATCATTAGACACGTAGTACTCCACTTTTACGGGCATCAATATCCACGAACGGCTATCCTGCAAAAAACTTGCCTCAATTAACGTTATCGGCATTTCCTCCTGCAAATCCACTACCGCTTCAAAATCCTGATCTTGGTAACCTTGCCAGTCACCTTTACGCCAGTTAGTAGTTCCTTTTATTCCGTCTATAAGACCTTCTGCCCCTCCTCCATGATATAATTTGTTATACTTTGATTTAATATCAATGGTATAATCATTTGTTTTTTTTATGAATGTGGCAGATACACTTTTACTTCTTCCTCCCATATCATTTTCGGCATAAGCCGTTAGCATGCAACCTTTTTTAACCGTTAATAGTTGCTTGTATTCTTTAATTGCCGACTCTCTTTCAAAATTATAATAAAGTTTTCCACCAAAAGGGGCATGTAAAGAAACCATAGTAGAATCCTTAAACGATTTCCCTTGAGCCTCAATAACCGGAACAGGTATAATTTTATCATATGCTTTTGTCTGAGTACCTACTATTGGGTCAAATACTTTTAAATCCTCCTTATAATTTGATTTTCTTATAACAGCAGTTGTACCATTTTCCATGTGGACTTTAGCTTCAGAAAAATACGGCTCGTTTTTTTGCCAGTAATTATCTCCGGGTGTAACATCATACAGGCCAATACTGCTCAATATATACCAGGCACTCATCTGACCGCAATCTTCGTTACCTATAAGTCCGTCCGGTGAGTTCTTATAAAACTCATCCAGTATGTAATGTACTTTTTCTTTTGTCTTTTCCGGTTTGCCCACATAATTATACAGATAAGCCATATGATGGCTAGGTTCGTTACCGTGAGCATACTGCCCTATAAGCCCTGTAACATCTGCCTGGTCACGCCCCGTAGTTTTACTCGGCAGACTAAACATTTCGTCAAGCTTGGCTTCAAATTTATCTTTACCTCCAAAAGCAGCGATAAGGCCTTCTATATCCTGAGGCACAAAAAAGGTGTACTGCCAGCTGTTCCCTTCGGTAAAATTGTTGTTTATCTCTCGTGCATCAAAAGGCTTATCCCAACCACCGTTCTTTTTAGGACGCATATGTCCTGTTTCCGGATCAAAAATGTTCTTCCAGTATTGTGAACGTTCCATAAAGTAATTATACTCATCGGTCTTATCCAGCATCATTGCCATTTGTGCAATACACCAGTCATCATAAGCATATTCAACCGTTTTAGAAACGCTTTCATGCTCATCATCTATACTTATGAATCCGTTTTTCTTATAGGCTTCTAACCCTAAATGATCCAGCATAGCACTGTGTTTGGCAGCCTCAAAAGCTTTTTCATAATCAAAACCTTTAATACCTTTAGCCATAGCGTCTGCCATAACCGAAACGGAATGATACCCAATCATGCAGTCGGTTTCATTACTGGCCAGTTCCCACACAGGCAGCCTACCACCCTGTTCATACTCTGTTAAAAACGTATTAATAAAATCAGCTGTGCGTTTCTTATCAATCAGAGTATACAGCGGATGTGCCGCCCTAAAGGTATCCCACAAAGAAAATACCGTATAATAATCAAACCCCTGCGCTTTATGAATTTCATTATCCCGCCCACGGTACATACCATCCACATCCATAGCAATATTAGGCTGCATCATGGTATGGTATAAGGCCGTATAGAAAATATTTAATTTCTCTTTATTATCAGATGTCACTTCAATTTTAGAAAGTTCCTTATTCCAAAGCTTTTCAGCTTTTTTTCTTGTTTTCTTAAAATCAAAACTAGGCATTTCCTGTTTCATGTTTTTGGCAGCACCCTCATAACCCGTTGGTGATAAGGCTACTTTAACCAAAATCTTCTCCCCTTTCTTTACATCTTTACTAAAGCTTATTGCCAGTAGTGAACCCGCAAAAAACCTGTCGGTCACTTTTGCAGGAGCAAAAGCATTATTATTAACTGCCGTTACCTTTACAGGTGCGCTAAACTCTATTCGGGCATAAACATACTGGTCACGCGCCCATGCCGAACTTTCCCTAAGCACTTCAATGGTTTTGCTGTCAATTACCCTTACCTCACCCATAATAAGCTTATCACGATGGTTAAGATCAAGTATGATATTAGCCTGGCCCTTTTTAGAGAAAGTATATTCATGCAGCCCCACCCTTGTGGAGGTCGTTAACTGTACCTGTATGTTATCATCATCAAGCTTTACGGCGTAGTAACCTGCCGAAGCTGTTTCATTATCATGAGAAAATGTTGATGAGTAGTCTTTGGCATCAAGATTAGGCTCACCCATAGTAGGCATTAGCATAATATCCCCAAAATCAGAAACACCTGTACCGTTAAGGTGCGTATGCGAAAAGCCATAAATTACGCTATCGGAATAATGATAGCCGCCACAACCGTCCCAACTGCCATCTATACGGGTATCAGGACTTAACTGAACCATTCCGAATGGCACTGTGGCGCCCGGAAAGGTATGCCCATGTCCTCCGGTACCAATAAACGGATTTACATATTTTGCATAGTCTTGAGACTGAGAAAATGCAGCTACCGTAAAAAGCAGCGATAACAGTAATGATGATTTTTTCATTTTTTGCTAAAATGTTTTGCTAAAGATGAAAAATTTACTGTTTAAAAACAAAAAAACAGCGCCTTAATAGGCGCTGCTTATATCAATAACTTAGTTACAGATTATTTAACCAATATACCTTCTTTAGCTATTACAGGTAACTCAACCGTATCTTCTTCGTTAATGGTTCCTGCTATAAATACATAGTTCTTATCAAACAGCATATTGTTCTTAAAGAACGTAACCATAAAGCTGTTGTGAAGCTGTAATACGGTTTCTTCAAGCATCTCTACCTTTATGGCTGAGTTTGCCGGCACTTCCATAAATGCATGGCGCATCATAGATGTTTTACGCTCTTCGCCATCTATAACTCCGGTTGCATTAGAAACTACGATAACCGTTTCCAGTTTATCATCACTATCGTTAATAAGATAAGCATACCAGGTTTTTTCCATGAAATCGTCGTTCCATTCCTGCATTACTGCCATATACACATTTTCCACTACCGGTATCTTAATATCTTTTTTCATTTTCTTACCTTTAAATTCTCTAAAATCAATTATTAAACATTACAAAAAACCAAAAACACCATGAAAAAAATTTCAGCTATAGCGATTTTGGCATTACTGGCGTTTACCGCATGCAAAAATGGAGAAAAATCATCGGATGACCAAATAGCTACAGATTCTACTGATACAGAAACAGTTACAACCGATACCCCTGTAGGAGATACCAGCAGGAACGCTCTAGACTGGCCGGGAGTATACAGCGACACCCTGCCTTGTGGCGATTGTCCGGGCCTTTTGTTTGATATTCAGCTTAATGATAACAACACCTATGCACTTTCTCTAAAGTATCTTGAAAAACAGGAAACTGCCAATAAATATACAGGAACCTTTACATGGGATGATTCCGGAAATGTTATTACCCTTGATGCTAACGGCGACCATAAAAAACTTAAAGTCCAGGAACACAGCCTTAAAATGCTGGATAAGTTTGGTAATCCGGAACAGGGCGACCAAAGTGATTATATCATAAAAAAGATAGACTAACAAAAAAGGCAGCTTAAAGCTGCCTTTTTTAATTATATATTCGATTTGAACTGTTCTAAGAAACGTACGTCGTTCTCATAGAACATACGTATATCACCTATTTGATATAACAGCATGGCTATCCTTTCCACACCCATACCAAAAGCAAAACCGTTGTACTTAACCGGGTCAATACCACAGTTGGTAAGCACGTTAGGATCTACCATACCGCAACCGCCTATTTCAAGCCATCCGGTACCTTTAGTAATCCTGTAATCGGTTTCTGTTTTTAATCCCCAGTAAATATCAATTTCCGCACTTGGCTCCGTGAACGGGAAGTACGACGGGCGAAGGCGTATTTTTGATTTACCGAACATCTCTTTTGTAAAGTATAAAAGCGTTTGCTTTAAATCGGCAAACGAAACATCTTTATCAATGTATAAACCTTCTACCTGATGGAAAATACAGTGTGAACGTGCAGAAACAGCCTCATTCCTAAATACTCTTCCCGGAGAAATGGTACGGATAGGCGGTTTGTTGTTCTCCATATAACGCACCTGTACCGATGATGTATGTGTTCTTAAAAGTACATCAGGGTTCGTCTGGATAAAGAAGGTATCCTGCATATCCCTTGCCGGATGGTATTCCGGTAGATTAAGTGCCGTAAAGTTATGCCAGTCGTCTTCAATTTCCGGACCTTCGGAAACATTAAAGCCGATGTTAGAGAATATATCTATTATCTGGTTCTTTACTATGGATATTGGGTGGCGTGATCCTACCTGGAAAAGTTCTCCAGGACGTGTAAGGTCGCCATAAATGCCTTTAGCATCCTCTTTGCTCTCCAGTGCATCCTGAATTTCGGTCACCTTATTTTGTACTGCTGTTTTAAAAGCATTGATTACCTGCCCGAATTCTTTTTTCTGTTCATTTGGAACATTTTTAAATTCAGCCATAAAGTCGTTAACAATACCTTTTTTACTCAGGAACTTAATCCTGAATGCCTCAAGCTCTTCCTTGTTTTGTGTCTGGAAAGCTTCGGCCTCAGCAATATAACTTTTAATCTTCTCTATCATCGTTATTCAGTAAAAGTGTGCAAATTTAGGTATTTTAAAAATGTAATACCATTAAACTTTAAGAAATAAGACCCTTTTCTAAAAAGTACTCTACAATGGCTCCCTTCATTAAAACCGACTGCTCCCCTGCCTTTAATGGCGGTAACTGTTCCTTAACGGTATAGTGCGGCCAGCCGTCTTCATCAAAAAAGTCAAATTCATAATAACCATAAGGCTCTAAAAGCCTGCAAATGGCTATGTGCATAAGGTTTAACTTTTCGTCTTTTTTAAACTTACGGTTAAACTTACCCAGTTCCTGCACCCCTATAAGATAGATGATTGCATCAAGGTCAAGTGTTTCGCCATCGGCAAAACGGTTTGATAATATATTTACAAGCTGTTCCCAGCGTGATTTTAATTGTTCGTCTCTGGACATTTTTCTGTTTTAGATGGCAAAGATAACTACTTGCCGATTAATTATGTGCATACTCGCTATTTGGATTATAACTAAAGTCTGCTAACTTTGTTTTTAATGAGTGTTATTGATATCATATTAGGCGGCCTGCTGCTGTACGGACTTATAAAAGGGCTATGGAGAGGCTTTTTTGTGGAACTGGCATCATTGGTTTCACTAATTGCAGGTATTTTTATTGCCCTTAAGTTTTCAGGCTTTATAGCCGATATTATAAGCGGTCATGTTTCCTGGGAACCCCGCTATATATCCATAACTGCATTTTTAATCACTTTTGTAGCCGTAGTGGTAGGCATAATACTACTGGCAAAGTTTTTTACCAAATTGGCCGACTTCGCAAGCCTTGGGCTTCTAAACCGTATATTGGGCGGGGTATTTGGTTTCCTTAAAATGGTACTGATAGTAAGCGTTTCGCTTAATTTTTTCCTTAAGATGAACAGCTCCCACATTTTTGCAGAGGATGAAACTCTGGAAGAATCCATTTTCTTTTACCCGATGCTGGAAGTGTCCAATACTATTTTCCCTGTTCTTGAAGAATGGTTTCAGGAATTTAAGGATCAGGAAATGCCGGAGGAAAAACCTGAAGTTTTCAGTAACGAACAAAGTGCTTAATCCTTCAGCTCTTTAATATCATTATCTTTTATCCAGCCGGTACTTTCGTCGGCTAGGGTTACTTTTTTCCAGTTATCCAATACCTCAACCACATTTACCTTTGTGCCTTCGTGCAGTATAAAGGCATCGGGCGCATTGTTTAAAGGCTCACTTTTTACAGATGCCACCTCACTAAACACAATAGCCGGCCTCATTTTAGAGGATTCTGTCTTTACAAAAGTTGCCGAAACAATACTGATAACTATTACGACCAAAGACAGTAATATACCTGCAAAAAACATCCTTTTTAAAAGGGTTGAGCCTGCAAAATAGTAACCAATAAAAAACAACAGTACACCAAAAGCAAAGCCTACCGCTATCCCGGCCCAGGTGTCATAATGATAGATACCTACCAAACCATAAAACAGTTTTGAAAAACCCACCTTTGGTGTCGCCTGAATATCATCTATCACCATTTTTTGAGCAAAACCAAGATTAACTTTTATATCCTTGTCATTAGGTTTTAAAAGCAGTGCCTTTTCATAATTATAGATGGAAGGAGCCGTTTGGTTAAGCTTGTAATAGGCATTACCAAGGTTAAAATACACCTCTGCCGATTCCTCGCCCCCTTCGAGTATGCTTTCATAACTTTGAGCTGCCTCTTCATACTTCCCTTCCCTGTACTGCTCGTTACCTTTATCAAATGCCGACTGCGCAGCCATAAGCTGCGTAAAAAACAATACTATATATGCTAATTTTTTCATTCTTTCTAACAACTTAATCATAAAGAATATTTTCTTCATCGTAGCTAATCAGTCCGTTATCCCTAAAAATATGAATCGTTCCTTTCACAGTCACATTATCAGCCTTAATATCGGTAATCAGTTCATCCGATTTTAAACTATAAACCTTTACTCCGGCAGCTGTTTCATCAGGTACTGAATAATATGTTTTATATATAACATATTTATAATCCCCGTTAGTAAAAGCAAGGTAATCAAGCATCATCCCTTCGTTTTCAGGACCTCCATGGCGTGCATATCCGGAATATTTAAATCCCGAAAAACCATCAGCCGTTTTCTCCCTTTTACTCTCCAGTTCAATTTTGTTTACGGTACCAAAACGATATACCATATATTCATCATCCACATCTTTAGCCAACATCATCTGTTTCCCTTTTTCCGTTTGAAAAGAAAAAACAGCCTCTTCATTAGGAAGAACGTAATCGGTCTGAGCAAAGGATGCCAAAGAAAACAACAACAGTATGAAGGTGATATTTTTCATTACACCTGTTTTTCCAATGCTGTTATTACCGATACCGCACTCTCATAATCCTGCTGCATTGCCGCACCCGATGACGGTGCATAACGGGCAAATTCACAACTGTCCATTATCCTGATAAAATCAGCTACCGTTTCCTGATTCGCTTTTCTGTTCAGTAACAACTCCTGAATGTTTTGTTTACTCATTTCAGAAGTTTCGATATTCAGTTTAGCTTTAAGGAAATTATGCAGGGCTTTTTCAAGTGCCACATAGAACTCCTCTTTATTGCCAAGCTGTTTTTTAGCAGCCGACAGGTATTTTTTAGCCAGTCTGTTATTCTGTCGTATCTTATTACCCACAACATCGCTGTCGTAAGCCTCTTTTTTCCTCTTACCTAATACAATTAGCGGTATTATAAGGAATGGCGCCGCTAACAGGCCATAAAACAGCGTTGAGCCAAAGAAATGATCCCTTTCCCTAGGCACAAGTTTTGTTTCCAGATCTACAAAACGGAACTGCTCTTTAGATTCCACTGTTTGCTTTTGAGTTCCTGCGGTCGCAGCAGGTGTAGTGGTTGCAACAGCATCTCCCGTAACCTCTATCATTAAATCTTTAGAAGTTATTGTTTTATATTTTCCTGTAGACGGATCAAAATAAGAGAATGAAAGCTGGTTAATAGGATACTTACCCCTGTTTTGAGGCACTATGGTATAAATATCAGATATCTTACCTGTCATCCCGCTTATAGGCACATTCACATTCTCTTTGTGCTCCGGGTCATACATTTCCAGTGCAGATGGCACAATCGGTTTAGGCAGTGTGAACAGTTTTAGGTTACCCTTACCGCTAACGGTTACATCAAGCTGTAATGATTCTCCTGTTTCAAGGCTGGTTTTAGAAGGCGTTACACTAAAGTCAAAACTACCTACAGCCCCTGTAAAATTATCCGGCTTTCCTGTTTCAGGCAATGGTTTAACGTTTATGGTCCTTGTACCCGAAGACAACAATTTATCCTCAGACACATAATTTACCATACCAAAACGATTGCGTCCGGTAGGCACCTGCAATGTAGCATTAACCAACAGAGGCTCTAATTCCAATTGTCCGCTCTTTTGCGGATACAATACTGTTTTTTGCAGCACTACATAACGGTACATTTCACCGTTATACATACCTTTTTCTATGGTAAGATGCTGAGGGTCGAACCTGTCGGTCTGGCTCCAGAAGTCATTAAAGCTCGGATTTTCCTTTACAAAGAAATTGGTAACATCGCTGCTTTGGCTCACGTACAGTTTGTAAACCACACTTACAGGTTCATTCACATACGGATTAGTCTTGCTAACCTCAGCCACAAGATGTACCCCCTCTGTAGCACTTTGCCTTGCCGCTTCATAAGGATCCTGAATTTTAACAGCATCACCCACCGATATTTTTATCGGTAGCGTTTTATATATTTTACCTTCTATTTCAATGCTGGCCTGCCCTATGGTAAAATCACCCTTAGAAGTAGGTGTAAGTATATAATCGTAACTCTTGCTGTAGGTATGCTTACCGTTTACCCATGAATTCCTTATGTTTTGCATAGGTCCCTGTGCCCTGAAGCCATCAAAGGAAGGAGGCACAAAGTTATCACCATCCTTGTTCATTGTAAAGCTAACCCTAAGGCGCTCATTTACGCCCAGCCTGGTCTTGCTGGGTTCGGCTTTAAACTCAACGTCCTGGGCATATATACCCTGTATTAAAAATAAAAATATCAGTAAGATGTATCTTTTCATCGTTGTCAATTCCTTACTCTGAATAATATAACATTTTTCAAATAAGTATCCGTTTAAACGGGGTTTACCAGTCTTTTTCCTGTCTTTGGGGCGGCATGCCTTTTACTTTTTTGGCATTTACCTTATCCTGAACTTTCTTTTCTTCGTTGTTCATGGCATCAAGCAGGTTTTCCATTCGCTGTTTGGATGGGCTGCCTTCCGCAGGTTCCTGGTCACGGTTTCCTTCATCTCCACCACCGGGCTTATTTTGGCCATCCTTATCAGATTTATCCTTGTCCTGTTGGCCTCCCTTATCTTTCTGCTCGTCTCCTTTTTCCTTATCCTGTCCGTTACCTTTCTTATCGTCAGGTTTATTCTGCTTGTTATCTTTATTGTCCTTGTCTCCTTGGTTGTTACCTTTGTTCTCGTCCTTGTTATTATTGCCCTGATTCTGATTGTCTTTATTATCCTGCTTGTCCTGCTGATCTTTATTCTGATCCTTGTTTTGTTGCGGTGGCGGCGGATTCTTTTTAAGCATTTCTTTTGCTAAGGCAAAGTTATAACGGGTCTCCTCATCATAAGGATCATTTCTTAATGCATTCCTGTATGCCTCAACAGCCGTCTGATAGTCTTTAACCTTCATAAGGGCATTGCCCAGATTATGATAGGCCCTGTGCTTGTCTTTCTTGCTTTCGGCTGTTTCTATCGCCGTAAGATAGGCATACATCGACTCTTCAACCTTACCCTGCCTGTATATGGCATTACCTAAATTATAAGCCCCTGCCGATTTTGTAGGTGAATCAGACTGAGATATCCTGTAGTTGGCCTCAGCATCCACATATTCCTTATCAGCAAATTGACTGTTACCTTTTGAAAGGTATACATCTTTTTTGTTGTCTTTGTTTTCCTTGTCCCCTTTTTGCTGAGAAAAAGCGACTAACGAAAATAAAAGCAGGCTGTATGTTACTAATCCTTTCATTTATACTTTTTCATTAAAAAGGTTCAACTTCCTTATCCATGCCGTTTTCCTGTCTAAAAGGAAAACATCCAGAAACAGCAGCAAAAAGGCTGCCCCTAAAAACCACTGGTATTGCGAATCGTAAGTTGCTATTTCTTTAGCTTCAAACTCAGTTTTCTCAATATTATCCAATGCCTTTTTTACATATTCCGATACTTCCCTTGTATTCCCTCCATACACATAACCGCCTTTTGTTTGATCGGCAATGGTTTTAAGTGCATCAGGATACATTTTGGTAATTACTACCTCACCCTCGCGGTCACGTTTATAGCTTTCGGTTATACCGTTTCGCTTAATGGGAATAGTACTTCCTTTTTCGGTACCTACCCCTATGGTAATTATCTTAATGCCTTTATCTTTAGCATTTTCTGCGGCTTCCATAGAGCCTTCACCATGATCTTCACCATCGCTCACCAAAATAAGCAGTTTGCTGGTTTGCGGATCATCATAATACGTAGTTGCCAACTGTATAGCATCGCTTAATGCTGTACCCTGAGAAGACACCATATCGGTATTCATGTTCTGAAGGAACATTTTTGCTACGCTGTAATCAGACGTTATAGGCAATACCGGATAAGCACTACCCGCATAACCTATAATACCAATCCTGTCTGTTCCCAGTTGATTGATGATTTGCGATACAATCTGCTTTGCCTTTTCCAGCCTGTTAGGGGCTACGTCTTCAGCAAGCATACTTTTAGAAACATCTATCGCAAAAACAATATCAATACCTTCACGTTTTACCGTTTCGGTCTTAGTGCCTATTTTAGGATTTACCAGTGCAATTATAACACCCGATAAAGCCAACAGCAATATTACAAACTTTAATACAGGCTTAAAAATCGATTTTTCGGGCGTAAGTTTTTTTACGAGTTCATCATCACCAAACTCACGCTGTTTTTTTCTTTTCCAGTATAGGTTAAACAGGAACAGCAGTAATAAAACCGGCAGTACCGCAAACAAATACAAATATTTTGACTCGTCTAATTCGTACATATTAAATAAAACTTCTGTAAACCGTTTTTCTAATTACAACATCAACTAATAATAACCCGAAAGCAAACCAGAGGTATGGCCTGTACTTTTCGGTATAGTTATAATATTTAAGCTCTTTTATCTCGGTTGTTTCAAGCTTGTTTATTTCCTGGTAAATAGATTCCAGCTTACTGTTGGAATTTGCCCTGAAATACTGTCCGTCTGTTTTCTTGGCAATCTCTTTCATAAGTGCTTCATCAATTTCCACTTTCATGGTTTGATAAACCCACTCGCCATTTGCTCTTCTTGCATAAGGCATTTGTGCCATGCCGTTAGTACCCAACCCAATGGTATATACCTTAATTCCGTATTCTTTAGCAATATCGGCAGCCATCCTCGGGTCTATAAATCCGGAGTTGTTTACACCATCTGTAAGTAATATTATTACGCGGCTTTTTGCCTTACTTTCCTTAAGCCTGTTTACGGCCGTGGCAAGCCCTACACCTATACCTGTACCATCCTGTAATACGGAATCGTCATAATTAACCGATTCAATTGCACTTTTAACCAGTTCCTTATCGCTGGTAACAGGGGTTTTAGTGTAACTCTCGGCTGCATATACAACTATACCGATACGGTCGTTAGGTCTTTCGTCCACAAACTTCTCCGCCACAGTTTTAAGTGCCTCAAGCCTGTTAGGTTTCAAATCCTTTGCAAGCATACTTCCGGACACGTCTATCGCCATAACGATATCTATACCACGAGTGGTTTTTGTCTTGCTGTCAACATCCACGCTTCTGGGCCTTGCCAGTGCCACTATCATGGCGCTCAATGCCAGTAACCTGAAAGCAAACAGTACAGGCTTTATTTTTGCCAATAGTGATGGCTTAACCTTAAACCCGTTTAACGAACTTATTTTTAACGTTGCCGTTTGTTGTCTTCTTTTCCATATGTACCAGCCTATTGCCAGAGGCAGTAATGTGAACAGCCAAAAGAATGCCGGATGTAAAAATGTTACGTCTTTCATCATTGTTGAGTACGTTTTCTAAATTCGACTGAGTTTTTAATCCTGTCCACTATTTTTGGTGCATATTCATCGGTTGTCGGGTACACCATGGTTACCTGTTGTACTCCGTTAGCCTGTTTGAAATAAAGTATTTCATAATCGTACTTAACTCCATCATCGCTCAATGGGTTTGGCATAACCATACTTCCAAAAGCCCTTAAACCTTCAGCGCCGTCAGCAGTACTGAAACTTTCCTGCTTAACCAGTATATCTTTTACCTTCATGGCTTCCCATTGCTTGGCAGTATCATCAAAAAGCATATCAAGTTTAATATCCACCTGCTGTTTGTAACTCACAGTAGAAACCATAACATTAAAGTTGCTGAACATAATACCATAGCTGAATATTTCCATATCCTTAACAATGGCAGCAGCATCTTTAGGCACCATTTTTTCGGTGTTCTGCCTTTTCAGCACTTTTGGTGTTTCTATTATCACACCAGGGTTACCATATTCACTTTTTACCCATTGCCCTTCTAAGAGTTCATTGGTTGGAGAAAAGTTATCCTTGATAAAGCTCATTCCCTTAAACACAAGGAAGCCAACGATAAGCGCCACCACTAAACCCATAGAACCTCCAATAATGATATTTCGCTTTCTTTTAGCTTTCTTTTGGCGCTGTTTTTCAAGCCAGGCAAGTGTGTGCTCTTCGTCCTCCTCTTTTTCTTCAGGTATGGATTTATCGATAACCACTATGGTTTTTTCTATTCTGTTACGGTCTTCTGCCACTTCAAACTCCATAGGTTTGGATTTTGCAAACTTCACCATATCGGCAGTGCGAAGTACCCTTTCCAGTTCTTCAAAAGTTTCACGGCTAAGCGACATCCTTTTACGCATTACCGCCTGCCTCATGGCTTCAATAAGTTCGCTTGTGGTACTTTCCATTGCAGGTACATGGATAGCTTCCTCAATGTAAGTACGGGCAATATCGGTAAGTTCGCTATAGTAATCCTTTATGGCTCCTTTTTGCAGAAGTTCTTTGCTTTCAAGGTTTCTAAGCTGAATGGTTGCTTTTTCTATAGGCGATTTAAATACAACCGGTGCCTGTTTAGGTTCTACCTTCTTGTTTTTAAAATACCTGTATGCAAAGAAGCCTGCAACACCTATTGCCGCTATCCCTAGTAAGATGTATAACCAAAGCCAACTCATTTTAGAATCGGCAGTTGCAACATCCTTAATGTCATACATTTTTTGTTTAAGGGTATCCACCTTTATATTGGTTACCTCTATGGCAAGTGAATCACTTTGAAAAGGCTCGCCGTCTATAATAACCGGAAGTCCCGGTACCACATAACGGCCGGAATCGAACTGTGTAAGTCCGTATTTTTTTATCAGTTCATACAGCGCACCTTTCTTTATCGTATCTGTCGGATAGGATTCCAATACTTCCAGTTGCCCAAAGGTTTTTCCTTCGGGAAAACCAACGGCAGAAGTACTGTCGACAGTAGCTTTTAAAGTAAGGTTAAACTGCGACCCGATTTTTATTTTGGTAGAATCTATACTGGTTTCTAACCGCTTTTGCTGCCCGAAAACGGTAACCGCAAAAAGCAGTAACAAAAACGTATATAATTTTGTTTTGGTCATCTTTATCATGATTATCAACCTAAACTATCGTGATTTAAAATAGCCCAGTAACTTAGTAACATACGACTCGTCTACACGCGTGCTTACCGCGCCTGCGCCACATCGGCTAAAGGTTTCCTTAAAGTATTTTACCTTATCCTGATAGTATTTTTCATACTCAAGCCTTACCTGCTTAGAACCTGTATTTACAAGCAGGGTTTCCCCTGTTTCGGCATCGGTCATGTTTACAAGCCCAAGGTTTGGCATTTGTTCCTCTCTCGGGTCATAAACCCTTACTCCGGTAATGTCATGTTTTTTAGCCGCTATTTTCAGCGTGTGCTCATAATCGGCTGCCATAAAATCGGAGATAAGGAAAACAATTGCTTTTTTCTTTAGCACACCAGAAAGGAATTTAAGCGCCTGTGCCACATCCGTCTTTTTACTTTTGGGCTCAAACTCAATAAGCTCGCGGATAATACGCAGTACGTGTGATTTTCCTTTTTTAGGCGGGATAAAAAGCTCTATCTGGTCTGAAAAAAGGATAAGCCCTATCTTGTCGTTGTTTTGTGTAGCCGAAAAAGCCATAGTTGCAGCAATCTCTGTAACTATTTCCCTTTTAAACTGGCTTTTGGTTCCAAAGCTTTCCGAACCGCTCACGTCTGCCATAAGCATCATGGTAAGTTCGCGCTCTTCTTCAAAAACCTTGATATAAGGCTCGTTATAACGGGCTGTTACATTCCAGTCTATAGCCCTTACATCATCCCCAAACTGGTACTGGCGCACCTCACTAAAGGTCATACCACGACCCTTAAAGGATGTATGATATTCACCCGAGAAGATATGATCGCTCAGCCTTCGGGTCTTAATCTCTATTTTACGTACCTTTTTTAATATATCTTTTGTATCCATAATCTTGCAGTGTAAAGTCTAAAGTTTTTAAAGTCATAAAGGCCTGTAGGCTTTCCTCTTTATGACATCTGACTTTATTACTACTATGGCACCTCAATCTGGTTCACTATCTTATTGATAATGTCCATAGAGGTAATGTTCTCTGCCTCGGCTTCATAAGTAATTCCAATCCTGTGGCGAAGTACATCGTGTACCACTGCCCTGACATCCTCCGGAATTACATAGCCCCTTCTCTTGATAAAGGCATAACATTTTGCAGCCAGTGCAAGGTTGATACTACCCCTTGGCGATGAACCAAAGCTAATAAGCGGTTTAAGGCTACTTAGGTTATATTGTTCAGGATAACGGGTTGCAAAAATCAGGTCAAGTATATATTTCTCAATCTTTTCGTCCATATATACTTCACGAACGGCCTGCTGTGCCCTTAAGATCTGCTCAAGTGTTACCACCTGGTTTACCTTATCAAAACTGCCGGCAAGATTCTGACGAATCACCTGACGCTCGTCTTCAATTTTCGGATAATCAATAACCGCTTTCAGCATAAAACGGTCAACCTGTGCTTCCGGTAACGGATAAGTACCTTCCTGCTCTACCGGGTTTTGGGTTGCCATTACAAGGAAAGGTTTTTCCAGTTTAAAGGTTTCTTCCCCAATGGTTACCTGCTTTTCCTGCATGGCCTCAAGTAATGCCGACTGCACTTTTGCAGGTGCCCTGTTAATCTCATCGGCAAGCACGAAGTTCGCAAAAATAGGCCCCTTCTTAATACTGAATTCGTTTTGTTTTATATTGTAGATCATCGTTCCCACCACATCGGCAGGAAGCAGGTCGGGTGTAAACTGTATACGGCTAAAGGATCCGTGTACTGCCTGCGAAAGGGTGTTAATAGCTAAGGTTTTTGCAAGTCCCGGCACACCTTCAAGTAAAATGTGACCCTGACCCAAAAGTCCTATCAAAAGACGTTCTATCATGTACCTTTGCCCAACTATAACCTTGTTCATTTCCATAACAAGCAGGTCTACAAAAGCACTCTCTCTTTCTATTTTCTCATTTATTGCCCTTATGTCTAAAGCGGCAGTATTTTCTTCCATATTATATAGAGTTTAGAAATGTGAAGTTAATAAGCTTTTTTTACATTACAAATTCATTGCCGAAATTCAATTTTTGTTGTTAACATAGTGTTAATGCTGCATCAAAATACCAACATAACTCTTAATCAGCTAATTGTTTTTATAATTTTAGCCTGAAACAAATAAAAATTCAATAAAAATAGCAGCAATTAAAACGGGTACTGCCCAAATAAAGTATATAAAAGTGTAAATTTATCACACTAAAAATCTTATTAAATACTTATGGATATTAATTTATCTCCCATCATAGCAGGAGCCATGAACTGGGGTGTTTGGAGCAGGAGCTTTACTACTGCCGAAATGGCAGAAATGATACACAGCTGCATCGAGTACGGAATAACCACTTTTGATCATGCCGACATTTATGGCGGATACACCACCGAAGCCGATTTTGGAAAGGCTTTCACTCAAAGCGGTATAAAAAGGGAGAATGTACAAATCATCTCTAAATGCGGAATACAACATACAATAGGTAACCGCAATAACAAGGTAAAACACTACGATTACTCTAAAGAATATATTATTAACTCGGCTGAGGCATCACTCAAATATCTGGAAACTGATTATCTGGACATTTTACTGTTGCATCGCCCTAGCCCGCTGATGAATCCGGATGAAATTGCAGAGGCTGTAGAAAAATTAAAAAAAGAAGGAAAAATAAGATATTTTGGTGTTTCCAACTTTACCAATTCGCAAACAGAACTGATTAAATCCCGTACCGAGGTTTACTGCAATCAGATAGAGTTTTCTGCTACCTGTTACGAGCCTATGCTTGACGGATCATTGGACTACATGACCCTAAACAATATAAAACCATTAGCATGGAGCCCTATTGGATGCATCTTTAAAGAAGACACAGAACAAACCCAGCGCCTTAAGAAACTGCTTATGGAACTGGTTGTGAAATATGAAGTTACTGCCGATGTAATATTACTGGCCTGGATACTAAGGCATCCTGCAGCAATCATTCCGGTAACGGGATCAACCAGTCCTGAAAGGCTTAAAAATCAAATGAAAGCAACCGAAGTTGAACTGGAACTGGAAGACTGGTTTGCCATCTGGACAGAAAGTATGGGGAATAAAGTACCTTAACAAACAACATACTAACTAATGTAACCACTATGAAAACAGCATTAATAACAGGAGCTACCAGCGGTATAGGCCGTGCAACGGCCACTTATTTTGCAAAAAACCATTTCAGGCTTATCCTTTGCGGCAGACGTGAAGAACGCCTGGCAGAGTTGCAGGATGAATTTTCGCCCCTTACAAGGGTTCATACCCTAAACTTTGATGTAAGGGATAAAGAAGCCGTAGCCGAAGCTATACAATCCATTCCCGAAGATTTAAAAAACATTGATATACTAATCAATAACGCGGGTAATGCACACGGCCTTGACCCTATTGAAAATGGCGATGTGGATGACTGGGATGCCATGCTTGACATTAACGTAAAAGGGCTTCTTTATGTTTCTAAAGAGGTAATTCCCGGAATGGTGGAACGTCGCAGCGGACACATTATTAACATTGGCTCTATTGCCGGAAAAGAAGTTTACCCTAACGGTAATGTGTACTGTGCCTCTAAACATGCGGTAGATGCCATAAACCAGGGCATGCGTATGGATTTAAATCAATATGGAATACGCGTGGGAGCAATAAACCCGGGACTCGTTGCAACAGAATTCTCTGAAGTACGTTTTAAAGGAGACAGGGAACGTGCCGAAAATGTTTATAAGGGCTATGCCCCGCTTAAAGCCGAAGATATTGCAGATATTATCACTTTTGTGGTAACAAGGCCTTACCACGTAAATATTGCCGATCTGCTTGTTTTACCTACAGCACAGGCAAGCGCCACAATTCTGCATAAAAAAGTTTAAGAAATATGATTAATAAGCGCCTTCTTATCAAAAACCTGCTTGCTCACAATGATGAGAGCAGTTTTTATGACAAGAAGCGCCAGCTTAATCTGCATACTAAAGAAGGAAAGGCAAAATTTGTTAAGCACATCTGTGCACTTTCAAATTCCAACCCGTCTAACAACTCTTATATTGTTGTGGGTGTTGAGGATCATGATAATGAAATATCGGGTACCGATTTCTATGACGACAGCCGTATACAAAACCTGGTTAATGCGTTTTTAGAAAACCCGCCAAGAATACAGTATGAGAACGTACCTTTTCCTCATTTACCAAAGGACAAGGTAGTAGGACTGGTAACCATTAAGCCCAACAACAAGATATCTTATTTCAAAAAGAACATCTATACTATACCCGGCGGCACCATATTTATTCGTTTAGGAAGTAACTCGACCCCTGTGGAGGAAGTGCCTTCACTAAACTACCAGAATACAGCCACGGTTATTGATATAGAAAATAATTCCCGTAACAGTATAGCCCATACACTTGAAGGTGTCCTGGACTTTTTAAATACCCGGCATAAGGATATGACCTCGGGTTATAAAGTGTTTAAGGAATTGTTTATTGTATGCTGGGCAGGCAATAAGAAAGTGGTTAAGGGAAAAACATATTACTCCCGTGTAGATATAGAGCTTATTAATGAGCAGGTAAAGTTATTTTACTCAGCCTTAGATGAAGTAAGTATTGATTATACAGATGATACTTTTTCCATTACCGAATATGTATCGTTAGGGCTTAATGACAAGACCAGTTATTATCCGCTGGAAGAAGTAAGTATTCATTTTCATGACAATGGTTATTATAAGATAAATTCAAACCTGTTATTTGACCCTCCGCAGTATAACCGCAAAATGATGTATCATATTTACAACGCCAATCTTGCTTTGCTGCATAAACTGGAAAAGGGTACACCATTATCTGAAAGGGAAAAGCGTGATATGGCCAACCTGCCTTCTACTTTTATGATTTGTTATCTTAACGGTTTTGAAGATGCAAAACAAAAGCTAATAGACGCAAAAGCACTCTTAAAAGCTCATGAAGACCCTGCTGTATATGTTTCCTTTAAAGAGGTAATGCGCGTACTACGCAAAATGAAATATGCATAAAAAAAGCAGGTTAAAACCTGCTTTTCTTCTTATTTCTTAATAAACTTATAGTTTACTGTTGTTGTTTCTGTTGTGAGCTTTATAATATAAAACCCGGAGTTAAGCGATTGTACATCTATGCTGCCCTGTAAACTATCCTGTTTAAGGCAAAGTTTTCCGTTTATATCATACACTTCAGCAAATGCAATATTCTCTCCGCTTTGTGAAGCTATATAAAGCCTTTCTGTTACCGGATTAGGATACAATACAAACTCAGCAGCATTAAATTCCTCATTCCCAAGAACAGATAAATAGGTAATGGCTGTATTAGTTATAATAGCTGGGTTAAAATCAAAATAAATGCGTGCCGTATTTTCAAAAGTATCCAATGCAGTTAACGATGTACCTGGTTTTATCCTGTAAGTTATAAAACCATGGCTGCCCAGTTCATCCGTAGTGCTGTCAGGAAGATGAATATTATTAAACTTAAACTCCAGTACATTTTCATGTCTTAAAACTGTGTAATCATGACTCGAGGCCAAGGGTTCAAATGTATCCCAGTCAAAATTATCGTCAAGGGTATTTTCAATCCTTACATTTATCGCATCAGCAGTTCCTGTATTTTGAAAACGGATAGTATAATGCATCCATTCAACCATTGCTTCAAGCGGAACAACAGATCCTTCATGTGCTGTTATGTCATTAGGATCAAATGAATTTACCATTACCTGTTCAAGGCTACTGCTATTGTCTGCGGGAGTACTCTCGTTTTCAAAAACCGTTACATTATTATAGAACCAAATAAACGCTCCTCCTTCATTTTCGGGCGGAGGCAATACAGAAAAATTAACCGGAATGTATTGAGTTGAATAAGCGTCCAAATTTGTTAAACCAAAACTCACAACATCACTGCTTAGAGTAGATGATGTATTGGGAGAACTGTCAAAGTCCAGCCTAACATCATTAAATTCAATTGTAGCTGTAGCAGTTGGTATTGATACAGAACCATTATTTGTTACCAATAACTGATAATTTGCAATAAATCCTGGTCTTGCCTGATTAACGGGAACCAAAGTAACACTTAAATCTGTAACTGCTTCGGGCTGCTCTAAACAAAAATCTACAGCAAAATCCTCATCAGAAGTAAAATCAAATGTATCTTCATAAACAGGAACATCACTAAATCCATTAGGCGCATTTATTTGAACGGAAACTGTAGCCACAGCATCTAAGATACCATAAAAACTATAATAGCCCTGATTATTTGTATAAACAGAATATTGCTCACTACCTATGGTTATAATCACTTCTGTATTTTCTATAAAACTGTCACACACTTCATCCCCGTCACTATCATAACTTACTACACCATCAAAGCCATTTAAAATATCAAAATAGAACGGGCCTGACCATGAACTCTGCAACGCTTCAGAACATATTGCCCTTACATAAAACCTATACTCACCCATATCCAGCTCAGTTGCAGTATAAATATTTTCATCAACGATAACACCTTCACCGGTAGGTGCAGCACCTAAAGGTAACACTTCAATTTCCCACTGACTTGCATTATTCGCTGACCATGTAAAAGTAGCAGATTCTAAGGTAATAGCAGAAACGCTTAAATTATCCGGAGGTATACAATAAGAAGCAAAAGATACATTATCCACTAACCATCTGTCAGCTTCATCACCTTCCATCACAAAAGCGAGATATATATTTTGCCCTGCAAATGTTGACGGTATAGGCACATATACCTCTTTATACTCAGAAAACACAGGATTAAGCTCAGGTTCTGTCCAGCTTTGAACAACCGTAAAGGAGTTTAGATCGGAAAGTTCGGCACCTTCGCTGGCCATCATAATTCTGTAATTACCTCCCTGGTCTCCTGCAAGGCTTTGTCTGGAATAAAAATGTAAAACAGGATTAGCCTCAGGTACAGTAACTAATGGTGTTACTAACCAGTCTATTGGTATCAGACCAGTGTCAGGAACATTTTCCCTCTCAATAAAAGCGGCATAATCACCTTCATAAGGAGGATAGATAGCATTTGCATCAATAATGATCTGCTTCCAGTGATGTAAAACGCCCGAACCATTTTCATAAACAGTCCAGCCTTCTGGTGGAAAAACTTCGCCTTCGAAGCCTTCAACATAAGGAGACTGGGCATAACAACTTAGGGATAACCCTAAAAAAGCGGTAAGGAGTTTTCTTTTCATAGCAAAAAAATTTAATTGGTTTACTGCTAAAATACAAAACTTTAACAATTCGCAATATTTACCTTTCTGTTATAATAAAGAGGCAGGTTTTAACCTGCCTCTTTACTTTTTATTTCTTGATAAACTTCTGATTTATTGTTTTCGTTTCCGTGGTAAGCCTTATAAAATAAAAGCCTGATTTAAGGGATTGTATATCTATACTTCCCTGTAAATTATCTTGTTTAAAACAAAGCTTACCGTTTATGTCATATACTTCAACAGCTTTAAGTTGCTCATTGTTTTGCATGTTAAAATACAACTTGTCTGTTGCCGGGTTAGGATATAAAGAAAGCTGAATATTAGTATCTTGATTTATACTTTTTGTCAAATCAATAAAACAAGGTATAGGCCTTACTTTATTAAAACACATATCAATGTTCACATCCGGCTGTTCATTGAAATCAACAAACATTGTTACCGGATCTATATCTTTGAAATTTTGCGGAGCTGTAACACTTACACTTACATTTGCTGAATTATAGAATAGCGGATAAAAACTGTAATACCCCGTATTATCTGTATAAGTAGTGTATTGTTGTTCGCCATCGTTTATAATCAGTATTACTTCAGCACCTTCCAGTCCGCTGTCACATTCTTTGTCATTATCACTGTCAAAACTTACAATACCTTCAATACCATTATACAATTCAAAATTGTACGGCCCTGACCACAAGCCTATGTTTGTTTCAGAACATACCGCTCTTACATAAAACTCATAATTCCCGGCAGCCAATCCCTCAACAGTATACGAATTTTGATTTACCAGCACTCCTTCGTTAGCAGGTACTTCATCTGAACCAAGAAGCTCAACTTCCCAAAGTGACTCATTTCCTCCTGTCCAACTTAAAGTAGCAGAATTAGGAGTTGTAGTAACCGCATTAAGGTTAGTAGGCAGTCCGCAATAATCTTCCTCAAAAGATACATTATCTATTAACCATCTGTCTCCATAATCAGCTTCCATTACAAAAGCATAATAAACCTGTTGCCCTACAAACTCTAAAGGCACAGGAACATATATTTCATTATATTCAGCTTGTACCGGATTGATTTCAAATTCAGACCACTGCTTTAATGTAATATAAGCATCAAGATTTCCAGGATCAGAATCAGTACTTATCATAAGTCTATATACACTCCCTTGATCTCCCTGTAGAGTAAGTCTGGAATAAAAATGTACAACAGGGCTGTCTCCTAAAACTGTTTTTAAGGAAGTTACCAGCCAGTCTTGTGGAACATCATTGATATTAGGTACATTTTCACGATCTATAAAAGCGGCATAGTCTCCTTCATAAGAAGGCAAAATAGGATTTTCCGGAAAGGTTTGTTGCCAAAACTTCATATATCCTGATCCATTGTCATACATAGTCCAGCCATCGGGTGGAAAGACTTCACTTTCAAAGCCTTCGACATCAGTTTGTGCAAAACATCCCAGCGAAATCGCCAGAAATAAGGTAAGGATTTTTGTTTTCATTATGTGGTTTTTAGTTTAAGGCACTAAAATACATTTTTTACTTATTTATATTAGCCACTCCAGTTTTATATTCATTTTAAATTTTCTTATCCTGTATTTTTCGTAAACTTGTAAAATGAGCAGAACACTTGTAATTGGTGATATACATGGTGCTTACAGGGCACTGGAACAAATACTGGAACGGGCGGCGGTAACCGAAAATGACCACCTCATTTTTTTAGGAGATTATGTAGACGGATGGGGGCAATCACCTGAAGTTATAGATTTTCTTATCCAGCTAAAGCAAAAATACCATTGCATTTTTATGAGGGGTAATCATGACGACCTCCTTTTAAAATGGCTGGTTACAGGGCAACATACCGAACAATGGTTTATGCATGGCGGACAGGTAACCACAGCTTCTTACCTGAAGGTAAGCGAGGAAAAGAAACAGCTTCACATACTTTTTCTGGAAAGCCTGGAAGATTATTATCTTGACGAAGACAACCGTCTTTTTGTGCATGCAGGATTTACCAATCTTAATGGCGTAAAGCACGAATACTTCAGCAAAATGTTCTATTGGGAAAGGACGCTTTGGGAAACCGCACTGGCATTAGACAAGTCTATGGATCCGAATGACCCGCTTTACCCCAAACGTTTCACCCTGTATAAAGAAATTTTCATAGGCCATACACCGGTAACCCGTATAGGCGAAACCACTCCTATAAACAAAGCCAATGTATGGAATATTGATACCGGAGCCGCTTTTAAGGGCCCGCTTACCATAATGGATGCCGATACTAAGGAATACTGGCAGAGTGACCCGGTATACAAACTTTATCCAGAGGAAAACGGAAGGAATTAATAATAAAAAAGACGGCTACGAGCCGTCTTTTACCTATCAGGAAAGTTCTTGTTTTTTCTTCTTTTCCTGCTTTTTGTCTGATTTATTTTTTTCAGACTTTTTATCCATTCCTTTTTTGGTTTTAACCCTTTTTATATGTTCATCCATAGTATCCATAAAACTATTGTTAAGACATACCTTTTTAGCATCAGTATAATACTGTATTGCCGTAGCATACATCTCAAACTTTTCATACAGCAAGCCTTTATAATATAACATAGAGGCTTTATCGATACCGGGAACTCTTAATCCCGCATCTATAATTGCGAGTGCTTCTTCCAGCCTTCCTAAATTTATTAAAAGCCCCGCCAGATGACTATATACCGGAGAATAATCCCTATCAAGGTACAATGCCATCCTGTAATAGTACTCGGCTTGCTTATAATCTTTTAACTGCTCTTCATAAATAAGTCCCATAAGGCAATGCGCTCCCGCATGCTCATCATCGGCTGCAATTACATACTGCAGTTTTTCTATACATTCTTCCACATTAAAAGGGTAATTATCCAATGCCTGGATATACATCACTTCATAGGTACTAATTCCCATTGTTATTGTCTTTTTGCTGCTTTGCAGCAATTAATTTTATCCTTTGTCCATTCGGACTATTTTTGGCATAAACATTCCTATCACATCTATAAGTTCGGTTTGGTTAGCCATTACTTTGGTAATATCCTTATAAGCCATAGGAGCTTCATCCATTCCTGCACCTAAAAGCGTAACCCCGTAGTCGTTGAGTACCTTTTTAAGGTCGCTTCGCGTAAGTGTCCTTTTTGCCTCAGAACGCGATAACACCCTGCCTGCACCATGAGATGCCGAACTTAGCGACAACGGATTTCCTTTGCCTTTTACTATATAACCAGGTGCGGTCATAGAGCCCGGTATAATACCCAGTACATTTTTTTGGGCAGGTGTTGCTCCTTTTCTGTGTACTATCAGCTCTTCCCCATCAATTATTTCCTTCCAGGCAAAGTTGTGGTGGTTTTCCACTATAGCCAGAGGCCTTGCTCCTAGTTCCTTTGCTATCCTTTTATGGATATCATGGTGACATGCCGAGGCATAATCTCCGGCGAGGTTCATGGCCAGCCAGTACTCCTGTCCGTCATGCGTGTTAAGATCCAGCCAAGCCAAATGCTTCGCTTCCTTAGGCAGTGGTGTTTGCTTCATAGCCAGATAAGTATACTGCTTGGCAATGTTGGCACCAAGCCCCCTTGATCCGCTATGGGAAAGCACTCCTACATACTGCCCGGGAGGTATTTTAAGCACATCATCCTGTGATGTTACCTCAATGATACCAAACTCCACAAAGTGATTACCTCCGCCCGAAGTCCCCAACTGTTTATAGGCCTTATCCTTAAGTTTCTTTACAAAAGGAATATCCTTAAACTCGCTCCTTTCAAAAATCTCATGATCATTGGGCCTGCCATGCACTTCACTCATACCAAAACGAGTTTGCTTTTCAAGTATGTTTACATACTTATCCTTATGCCCTTCTATAAACGAAGGTTTAATATCATACACGCTAAGGCACATCCTGCAGCCAATATCTACCCCCACGCCATAAGGTATTACCGCATTTTCGGTAGCCAGTACACCCCCAATAGGTAAACCGTAACCGTGATGCGCGTCGGGCATAAGAGCACCCGCTTTAGATACAGGCAGTTTAAGGGCCGTATATAACTGATCTTTCGCACTGCTTTCAATCTCATTTTCACCAAAAATGGTAAACGGTGCACGGTTAGCATTCAGTTTCCTGAATTCGGTTTTCTTTACATCGGTAAGTGTTTCGGCTATTTTCCCGAATATGCCATCCTGTTTAAACTGCTCAGGAGCATGGAGGACTTCCTTAAGCATCCTGAGCACTTTTTCTTTAGGCTCCCGCTTATAATGTTTAAGCATAGCTGCTATTGCAATACTTATTGATTTATTTTGCGGGTATCCTATATCTATGAGGTCTTTACCTCTTAATTTTAATTTTGCCATAATTTTTACTTTTTAAATTAAGCCAGGCATATTATTATGCCTGACTGCATTTAGCAATAAGCCACAAGATTTTAATAACAGCTACTATTATATAGGCAATATCCCTTTCACTTGTTGACTCCTTAAAACCTGCATCTCTGTAAGGTTCATAATTCTCGATATGCATCTGCATTGGCTCATTATGTATAGGTACATAAAAATCATAATCAGCAGAAAGCCCTTCCTGTTTGGCCCATTTAATAATCACCTCATTGGCTTTTTCACTAATCATTTCATTATACCTGGCCTGTGCCTGAACTATTTCTTTAGCAACAACATCAACTTCAATGGTAGCAAGCCTTTCAAACTCGCTATTTTCATGAGTAAATTTCCTCAAAGAGAAAATAGCCGATTCGCCACCTGCACAAGCATCTGTATAATCGGCCACACAGTGAGACATCTCATAACCTTCCTCATATATTGCTTCAGAGTTTGTTAACTGTACAATGCTAAATACAACATCTTCTTCCTCAATATAAAAGTTAGTTATTGCTGCTGGTTTCCATTGGTTATAGCTTTCCGCAACTTTTCTCTTCAACATCTCCCTTTCCCATTCAACCGCTTGCCTCAATAAAGCGTCCCATGTTCTGCCTCTCATGCCGAATGTAGCATTTTGGACTCTCATGTAGAATATATATTCTAAAACCGTTTGAAACACATCCAGGCTAATCTCACCTTTTACAGTAGCAAAAAACTTCACCAATGCTGTCCTGAAGGTTTCGTTTTCAAAACTTTCACTCAAAGCAGACCACGCAATTAGTTCAGCCCTTTGTTTTTCAGCGCCAAAACCTAAAGCCTGCGCCCTCCTTATGGCTTTTTTTAGAGACATATCGCTTGGCGTATTCCTGAATTCGTGAGCCATTTTAGCTGTGAACGTAACAGGAAAACCACTAAGTTTCTTAATACTGTCTCCCCTACCCATTTGGATATACCACAACATATGTACTTTGTTCTCCTCGCCAAAAGCATTTACCATAAACTCAGGAACATCATACTGTGCGAAACAGTGTTTTACAAAATTCTTTAACTGGTCTTCTGCCGTAAAGCCTTCTTTTTTCCAGGCATCAACACTCCTAACCATCTTATTACCAAAAAAACTCATGTTTGCCAAGACCCCTATAAATTCAGGGTTTCTTAGCATGGTATAACAACCTTCACTGTATATGTGAATAAGTATACCTTTAAAGGTTTCCCTTCTCCAAACATGGTTAACGGCACTCATTGTTGAGAAATAGTAACAAATAGCACTTTCTATTGTCGTTCCTTTCCCAATAAGATCCTGCGGCTGTTTACTGGCCCTTTCTACAATGGCAACAAAACCTGTCGCCCTTACTTCCATAGCTGCCATAGCCATTGTTACTTGTGTTTCCATAGTTTTACTGCTTTACGGCAGCACTTTTAGGTGATGCCTGTTGTTGTGATTCTAATCATTTATTGTTTTTTAAATCTTTGCTTAAATAAAAAGCCCGATTCAATTAAGAACCGGGCTTACCTAATATAAAGGTACTATTCCTCCTTTCAGGAATTATCCGGTTCAAAAAATACAGTACCTGTCCATGACTGGTTGCTGATTATCTGTATGTTGTCGTTACATTTTTTCATTGCATAAAAAAAGCCCGGAGCTTTTCAGTTCCGGGCTTGCGTATTATAGATTTGCTGTCAGACTATCTAAAAAAACTGTGCGCAATAAAACCCGGCACCATTACAGGGAAATTTCCTGCAAGATCGTTTTGGTATGTAGATTTTATTAAACGCATTGTTATTATTTTTTTCTGTTATTTTTTCGTTTCGAGCTGCAAATGTAAAGTAATTTCCTAATAAACAAAATTTTCTCCTTTATTTAAATTTAGAATAAATAACTAATACACAAACATATACATATAAAGTCCTATATTTTACTGGAAAAGAGTACTTGAACGTGTGTTATAATTTGGTTAAAACAATTTTTAAAAACACCCTCTGTAAACATTCTTCGTAAATTAGTACTATACACCTGATTTACAACCATGAGTATTATTGACAAATACAACCATATAAGAAAGAGAACAGAAGATATTTGCAGTGTTCTTACTACAGAGGATTATATACCGCAACCCGTAAATTTTGTGAGTCCCCCCAAGTGGCATCTTGCTCACAGCAGCTGGTTTTTTGAGGAATTCCTATTAAAAAAACACCTGCCGGACTATAAAGTTTACAACGAGGACTTCTGCTTTTTATTCAACAGTTACTACAATACGGTAGGCAATCGCACTTTTAGAGCCGAACGCGGGCACATAACCCGTCCTACCGTTTCTGAGGTATACGATTACCGCAATTACATTGATATGCACATGCAGTTGCTGTTACAGCTCAAGGATCCACAGGTTCATGAACTGGTGGAACTAGGCCTTAACCATGAACAACAGCACCAGGAGTTATTGCTAACCGATATAAAATACATTTTGGGATGTAACCCGCTGTTCCCTGTTTACAACGAAAACCTTGAATGGGAGAATCAGGAGAATAGTCAATCGGGATATATTTCTTTTCCCGAAGGAATCTATGAAATAGGGTTTAATGGTGACGGGTTTAGTTTTGATAACGAGCACGGCAGGCATAAAGTATACCTTGAAGCATTTGAAATATCTCAGGCACTGGTAACAAATGCAGAATATCTGGACTTTATTAATGCCGGAGGCTACCAAAACTTTAATTACTGGCACGACGAAGGCTGGGCATGGGTAAATGAAAACCATATTGAGGCTCCGTTGTACTGGCATAAAATAGATAACGAGTGGCACATGTTTACGATGGCAGGACTGCAAAAAGTAAATCCGGATGCTATAGTAACACACATCAGTTTTTATGAGGCCTGGGCTTATGCGGAATGGAAAAAAATGCGCCTCCCTACGGAGTTTGAGTGGGAAGCAGCTGCCCTTCAACTGGACTGGGGGAAACGATGGGAATGGACAAACAGCGCTTACCTGCCTTATCCTCACTTTGCAAAACCCGAAGGGGCGATAGGCGAATATAACGGAAAGTTTATGGTTAATCAGATGATTTTGCGAGGTGCTTCCTCTGCTACTTCTAAAGACCATAGCCGAATTACTTACAGAAACTTTTTTCACGCAAACGAACGCTGGCAGTTTACCGGTATCCGTTTGGCAAAACGATAAAAAATGAACACAAGCACACTTACCGCCTTTGCAGAAGACATACTGGAAGGGCTTAAAGCAGAAGAAAAATATATCCCGTCTAAATATTTTTATGACGACAACGGCAGCCGTATTTTTATGCAGATCATGAAAATGCCAGAGTACTACCCCACAGGCTGTGAGTTTGAAATACTTACAGGACAATCGGGCCACATACTGGATTCACTGCAGTTTAAAGGTCCGTTTAATATTGTGGAATTCGGGTCTGGAGACGGAATGAAAACAAGGCAGATGCTGAAAGCTTTTCTGGACAAAGGTGCCGATTTTACTTATATCCCGATAGATATTTCTCAGGAAGCGCTTGATGCACTGGAAAAGAACATTACATCGGCACTGCCGGAAGTAAAAATGAATTCTCAAACAGGCGATTATTTTGAGGTACTTGAAAATATGCAGGATACAAAAACCCCAAACCTTTTTCTGTTTATGGGAGGAAACATAGGCAATTACCTGCACGATGAATCTGCCGAACTGCTTAAAAAGTTTAATGCCGGAATGAAAAAGGGAGACATGCTGCTTATGGGTATGGACCTGCAAAAAAACCCTCGTATTGTTCAAAAAGCGTATGACGATCCGCACGGTATTACCAAAGCTTTTAACATGAACCTTCTAAAGAGGATAAATACTGAACTGGATGCCGATATTAACCTGGATCAGTTTGACTTTTACAGTTTTTACAACCCCGAAAACGGCGAAGTACATACATACCTGATAAGCCTTAAAAAGCAACGATTTTACAGTAAAGTACTGGACACTGAATTTTCTTTTGACAAAGACGAAATGATCTGGACAGAGCTTTCAAAGAAATTCAGCCTTGAGGAAATATCAGGGTTAGCTAAAGAAACGGGATTTGAAGTAGTTAAGAATTTTATGGATTGCAGGCATTATTTTACCGACACCTTATGGATTAAAAAATAAAAAAAAGGCTGCCAATTGGCAGCCTTTTTACACATAACAACTTAACAAATTTAATTACAAATCAAAACGGATACCTTGTGCCAATGGCAGTTCAGATCCGTAGTTTATTGTGTTGGTTTGTCTTCTCATATATGCTTTCCATGCATCAGAACCACTCTCGCGGCCTCCGCCTGTTTCTTTTTCACCACCAAAAGCACCACCAATTTCAGCACCCGAAGTACCTATATTTACATTGGCAATACCACAATCAGACCCTGCCTGAGAAAGGAATAGTTCCATCTCTCTCATGTTTTGAGTAAAGATTGAAGATGAAAGACCCTGCGGAACATCATTTTGCATTGCAATAGCTTCCTCAAGGTTAGTATATTTCATTACATAAAGTATTGGGGCAAATGTTTCGTGCTGTACGATCTCAAAGCTGTTCTTAGCCTCAATAATACATGGTTTAACGTAGCATCCGCTTTCGTAACCTTCACCCTGCATTACACCGCCTTCAACAATTACTTTACCGCCCTCTGCTTTTGCTTTCTCAATTGCCTCAAGATAATTCTTTACAGAATCCTTATCAATAAGCGGCCCTACGTGATTATTACTATCAAGAGGGTTACCTATTTTTAACTGGCCGTAGGCATTTTTAAGTACATCAATAGTTTTATCATACATACTTTCGTGAATAATAAGCCTTCTTGTTGTAGTACAACGTTGTCCTGCAGTACCTACTGCGCCAAACACAGCGCCCACAAGTACCATGCTTAGATCAGCATGTTCAGACACTATAATGGCATTGTTTCCTCCAAGCTCAAGGATAGTGTTACCAAAACGCTCTGCAACTGTTTTAGATACATGACGGCCCACACGTGTAGAACCTGTAAACGATACTAACGGTAAACGTTTGTCAGTATTCATACGATCTCCGTTTTCCCTGCCGTTTATTAAACAGCTAACACCTTCGGGAACATTATTTCTTTCTAATACTTTTTGTATAATATTTTGGCATGCGATACCACATAATGGAGTTTTTTCGCTTGGTTTCCAAACACAAACATCACCACATACCCAAGCCAGCATCGAGTTCCAGCTCCATACCGCTACCGGGAAGTTAAATGCAGATATAATACCTACTATCCCTACCGGATGGTACTGCTCATACATACGGTGCATTGGCCTTTCACTATGCATTGTAAGTCCGTAAAGCTGACGTGATAAACCTACTGCAAAATCACATATATCTATCATCTCCTGAACCTCACCTAAACCTTCCTGAAGGCTTTTACCCATTTCATAAGAAACAAGCTGTCCCAGCGGCTCTTTGTATTTACGAAGTTCTTCACCCATCTGGCGAACAATCTCACCTCTTTTTGGTGCAGGAATAAGCCTCCATGTTTTAAAAGCTTCCTGTGCTTTTACCATAGCTGCTTCATAATCTTCCTTAGTAGAAGATTTTACTTTTGCAATAAGGGTACCGTCTACCGGAGAGTAAGATTCGATAATCTCGCCGTTAGCGAAACTGTTACTCCCTGTTGATGTACCATTGTTTATTTCCTTTATGCCCAGTTTTGAAAGGGCTTCCTGAATACCAAACTGATCAGTAAGTGTTGCCATTTTTTAACTTTTATGCTTTTAAATGTTATATTTTACAAATATATGCCTTTTTTAATTTTAATCATTAAAAGTGGCATTTTGTTTATAAAATAGTAATAGGAGGCTATAAAAATCAGGATTAAAATAAGTTTTTACTATTCAGAGTATAAACTTTGACAGTCACTTAAAAAACTGATATAAATTAGATATCACAAAATACAAATACTACCTTTTAGTTGTAAATCTTGAGTCGGCTTCCATAACTGTACCGCATTTTTTACAGGTTCGCAGTTGTTCATTATTGTAAAAATGTTCAAAATGAGGCAAAAAGTCCTTTTCAATATCATGAAGTTCAAAATACACCTCATGCAGTTTGTTATTGCAGTTTTCACAAAACCATAAAAGCCCGTCGGTAAAGCCTCTTCCTGCACGTTTTCTTTCCACCACAAGACCTATAGACCCTTCACTTCTAACAGGCGAATGCGGCACCTTACCCGGGTGCAGGTAAATATCCCCCGCATTAAGTTCCATTTCCTTACGCTCTCCATTTTCCTGAATAATTACTTTAATCCTTCCTTCCAGCTGATAGAACAGCTCTTCGGTTTCATTATAATGATAATCCTTACGGGCATTAGGCCCTGCAACTATCATCACAATATAATCATCAGAAAGCGGATAGATGTTTTTGTTTCCTACAGGCGGTTTTAAAAGATGGCGGTTTTCGTCAATCCATTTGTTAAGGTTAAATGGTTTCATGGCTCCCATGATAAGGCTTTTTAAATTTTACACTAAGGTACGCAAAATGAAAAACAGGATTAAATGTTTTTACATTTCTTTTATGAGATATATAAAAACAGGAAAATGGTCGCTGTAGCCTACTACCCCATCCCATGTTCTAAGCGGATAGCCCTTGTATTTTCCACTGGTTTGTGTAATGTATGTTTTGTTATAAATTCCTGCTTTCCAAAATTCCAGAGAGGAAAAATCATCATGTATCAACGGCTCGGAGAGTATAATCTGGTCAAAAATATCCCAGCTGTCCCTATAGGCTACAGATCCCATTCCGCTTCTAATCATATCTCCCATTGGGTTATACAACTGTTGCGTTTTTACCTGCTCCCTTCTGTCATTTGCAGCGAGTTCCTTACGCACACTGTTATTGTACGGACCATCATTAAAATCGCCCATGGTTATAATCTTAGCCTGTGGGTTAATGGCAAAAAGGGAGTCTACAATCTTTCGGTTAAGCTTGCCAGCCGCATCCCTGTAGGGCTTGGTTTTTTTTTCTCCTCCCCCTCTTGACGGCCAGTGACTCACAATAAAATTAAATTCTTCCCCGTCTAACAATCCGGAAACAAGCAACTGACTTCGGGTAAAATATTTATGTGTTTTTACGGTGCTTAGTGTGTCGGGCGAATCCACTATCCTTCCTTTTTCATCCAGAGTAAGCACTAAAGGAATACTCTTGTAACTCTCGGGCCTGAATTTTTTCTTATCATACAGCAACGCTACATCAATTCCCCTTCTGTCGGGCGAATTAAAATGTATAATACCGTAGCCGGTATTTATTAGCTTAGTGTTCTTTACCAGGTCTTCCAATACCATCCTGTTCTCCACCTCGGCAAGTCCTATAATACTGGGCGGTTCGGTATTGGTTTCCTTACCTATGTCTGCCAGCACAGCGGCAATATTATCCAGTTTCTTCTGGTATTTTTCCGTATTCCAGTAGTAGTCACCATTAGGGAGAAATTCCTCATCGTTGGTTTTGGGGTCGTTTATGGTATCAAATAAATTCTCCACATTGTAAAAAGCTACGGTGTGTACCATATACTTCTTCTCTCCTTGTGCAAAAACACAGGAAAACCAAAATAAAACCAAAATGCTTATAGTAATTTTTCTCCTCATTCAGTAAAATTTAAAACAAGCTTGTTTTCAAAGTTAAAATTTATTGGCAAAAAATCTATATTTACAGCTTTAAGAAATTACTTACCAAGCACCTTACCTACTAATGAAAAAACTGCATGCCAGCTTTTTATTCATATTATTCTCTATTGTCTGTTATGCACAGCAAACGGCACTCGTACAATGCAAAGTGCTCGAAATGCAAAGCGGCAACCCCATAGAAAATGCAATAGCCACATTACAAAGCACCAACCAGACGGCAATTACGAATTCCGAAGGTGTTTTTATACTGGAAGTCCCTGCAGGAAAACAGGTTTTGGTAATAAGCAGCAGCGGATATATTTCGCAGACCTATAACCTAACCGTTGTGCCAGAAAGGAAAATGGACTTGGGAATAACCCTTCTTGAATCCGACCTTACAGCCGAACAGCAGCTCAGTCTTATTACCCTTACCGAAGATGATTTAAACGATAACATTGTTTCCGATAATACTTCAGGATTATTACAGGCCTCAAAAGATGTACTGCAACAGGCTGCTGCCTATAACTGGTCTCAGGCACGATATAAAAGCCGTGGACTGGAAAGCCAGTATGCCACCACATTGATAAACGGGGTGACGATGAATAAAATAAGTGACGGACGGCCACAATGGAACAACTGGAGCGGACTTAATGATGCGACCCGAAATCAGGAATTTAGTTTAGGCACCACAGCATCCGATTATACTTTCGGTGGACTTTTAGGTACTCAAGAGATTAATACCCGTGCATCGGTTTTCAGAAAAGGATCAAGAATTTCCTTTACTTCTACCAATACATCCTACAATTGGCGCACTATGGCAACCTATGCTTCGGGGATGAATAAAAAAGGAATTGCCTATGTAATTTCCGCTTCACTCAGATGGGCAGAAGAAGCTAATTTTGAGGGAATCGATTACGGCGGCAACTCACTTTTTGTAAGTGTGGAAAAAACGCTTAATGATAGCCACGGCCTTAACTTTACGGGAATTTATGCCCAAAGCAGCCGCGGTAAAAACTCTGCCAACACTCAGGAAGTAACAAATCTTATGGGTGAAAAATATAATTCTTATTGGGGTTACCAAAATGACAGGAAAAGGAATTCACGCGATATTGATATTGAAGAGCCGATACTCATGCTCACCCATTATTACAAAATAAACAGCCATAACAGCCTTCAGTCTAACATAGCATATCAGTTTGGTAAAATAGGCAACAGCCGTATCGATTTTCAGAATGTCGCCAATCCCGATCCAGCTTTTTATCGCAACCTGCCCAGCTATTATAATTCGCAGTACAATAACAACCCTTCATCAGTACCTGAGGAGGCTTATCAACCGGGAGGACTGGGCGGTGTGTATACAGGCAACAGCCCCGAAAATATGGCATTAAGCCAGCAGGCATTGCAAAGTTTTACAGCAAACCCGCAGGTTAACTGGAACAACATGTATCTTGCCAATACCCGTGCGGTAACAAACAGTAATAATATTGAAACCGGGCGTGTTGCCGATGTAAGCAAATATGTTTTATATGAGGATAGAAATGATGACAGGACATTAACCGTAAACTCCATATTACAATCGCAGTTATCAAATAATATTCTTTTTAATGCCGGTGTTTCATTTAAAAAACTAAAATCACACAATTATCAAAAACTGTTGGATTTACTGGGTGGCAGTTATTATAACGATATTGACCCCTTTTTTACCGGTAATCAGGCACAATCCGATCTTAATAATCCAAACAGGACTGTTGGCGTAGGCGATACCTTTGGCTACAATTACAATCTATATGCAACTCAGGCCGATGCTTTTACACAGTTTAAATTCCTGTATAAAAAAACCGATTTTTATCTTTCACAAAGCTATTCCCGTTCAGACTATCAGAGAGAAGGCATGTACCGAAATGGTATTTATGCCAATAACTCTTTTGGCAAGAGCGAAAAAGTATCGTTTGATAATTTCGGTTTTAAAGGTGGTTTATTATACAAATTAACAGGAAGGTTAATGTTTGCTGTAAACGGCCTTTATACGACAAAAGCGCCTGCTCTACGCAATACTTTCCCCAATGCCCGGCTGAACAACACTATAGTTCCGGAAATAGCAGCTGAGAATATTGCTTCTGTAGATGCTGCCTGTATAATCAGAATTCCAAAACTCAAAGCCAGGCTTACGGCATTCTATACTCAGATAAATAACACTACCGAAACATCTTTCTTTTTTGCAGAGGGCATCTATCAGGGAGAGAATGCAGAAACTAATGCTTTTATAGCAGAAACCGTTATAGGTTTAAATAAAAGAATGATGGGAACCGAGCTGGGTGTTGAGTACAGTTTCAACACAACATTAAAAGCCCTTTTTAGCTTTGCTTACGGTCAGTATACTTACAGCAGCAACCCAACAGTATATGTAAATAATGATGCCTTTGCCTCATTACAACAGGAAGTAAATCTTCCCAATACAGCCACTTCGCCCACTACAAATTTTGGGGAATCACAACTTAAAAACTATAAACTCCCGGGAATGCCACAGCAGGCCTGTTCGTTAGGATTTGAGTACAGAGATCCTAAATATTGGTGGATTGGCGCTAATGCCAATTACCTTACCGGAAGCTATCTTGATATTTCTGCACTGTTACGAACAGATAATTTCTTTAAAAACCCACAGGATGCAAACGGATTTCCTTTTCCCGAATCCACTCAGCAACGAGCGAAGGAACTTCTTAAACAGGAACAGTTTGATGATATATTCCTGATGAATATAGTAGGCGGAAAATCGTGGCGGGTTAAGAAGAAAACCTATCTGGGCTTTTTTGCCAGTGTAAACAACGTATTCAATAGTATTTATAAAACCGGAGGCTATGAGCAGGCACGTAATGCCAATTACAGGCAATTGAATCAGGATGTTTCCAGTGGCACGCCTTCATTCGGTCCCAAATATTTTTACAGCTACGGATGTACTTTTTACCTAAATATCTATTACAACTTCTAATCATGAAAAAATATATAATTTTACTGCTTACATTATCTCTTGTATCCTGCATAAACGATGATGATTATAATATTCCCAATCTGGAATGCACAGAAACCTCATTGGTAAAAACAATAGAGCCTCAGGATATTGTCGCAACAGGAAATATTCAGGAATATACTGCCAATGATATTATCGAAGCTTATGTGACCTCAAGCGATGAAAACGGTAACTTTTATAAGACCATTTCTTTTCAATCGACAGACGGATTGTTTGGTTTTAATGCTTCTGTTGATGCGACATCCACTTTTGTGAGCTACGAACCGGGACGTAAAATATTAATTAAACTTGAAAACACTTATTACAGAAATTACAATGGTTCACTTCAAATAGGTAATCTTTCTGTTTACAATGGTTTCGCTACCATAACAGGATTTTCCGCTTACGAATATAGCTCGATACTTAACCGTTCGTGTACCGTGGTTGATGAAGAAACAATGGTTCAGCATATTTCTATAACTGAACTTCAGGATGACAGTTACTTAAACAGACTTGTGGAAATAAACAACATTCAATTTACTGATGATGCTATTGGACAGGCGTTTTATGATGCCGATAATGATATTGGCGGAGGAACAAATTATTTGCTTACTGATGAAAGCGGAAATACACTGATTTTCCGTACCAGCAGCTTTGCAACATTTGGAGGAAATACTGTCCCTGAAAATAGTGGTAAGGTTAGGGGCATTTTAACCAAATATGGCACTACGTACCAGTTTATGATACGCACTATTGAAGATTTAAAATTAACTGAAGAAAGGTTTTAAAATAAAAGCCCCGCACTAAGTACAGGGCTTTAAAAACTATGTAATAAATAATAAAATGAAAAATTATTTCTTCACGATCACAAATTCTGAGCGTCTGTTCTTAGCGTGCTCTT
>NZ_JUIW01000009.1 GCF_004151245.1 Flavobacterium beibuense | reverse complement strand
AAACGTAGTCAGTGATAGGGGCAGGTGGAGCAGGGCTTTGGTTAACAGTTAAGTCCATTGAAACCACTACATAACAACCTGCTAAAGAAGAACCTGCTTCTTTAACTCTAAAGTATATTGTTTGATTTATAGCCTGGCTATCTGAAACATAAGCAGGATAATTCTGCGGGTTAGTACCAGCATCAGCCTCTGCCTGAGTTTGGTGAACTGTAATATCAAGTGTCATTCCAGGTTCAGCAGCAATAATTTCATTAACAGCATCTGTTAAATCAAATGATGCCGTACCATCATTAGGATTATCATCACAAATTTCCATTGGTGCAGGACTAACCACATCATTTGGTAATTCGGTAATATTTATATCAAAATTGGTAATATCAAAACAAGTATCATCACCTAAAGTTGAAACTCTAACAAAAATAGTACGTTCTTCAGCATTATAATTTTGAGGATCTGCAATAGCAGGAGTGTTAGCGTTTGCAGCAACTAGGGACTCAAAATAAGCTATAGTATATGCATTCTCGTCTAATCCTGCCAGAACATCACTATTTTGAACGGTAAGATCGGTCATTACGAAACCGTCACCATCATCATCACAAAGATTAAGGTCGTTAGGCTGACCTGCAACAGGAGCTTCAGCTATAATTATTTCGAAACTTGTTGTGTTTGAACATCCAGTAAGTGCATTTTCCATTCTGGCATATATAGTAACACTAGTATCTGTAGAAAATGCATTATCCGGAATGATAGGATCAAAACCTTCTTCCGCGTCCTCCTCTGTGAGGTGGTATGTTACCGGATACTGAAACTGGTTTCCACCCATTCTAATAAGGGGTGAATTTTGGGACAAGTCAAAAACATAAGGTGGAGGATTTACCGCACAGATAACGAAATCTTCAGGCTCACCTAATTCAACTTCGTCAATTTCAACAACAACAGGCTGAGTTTTAACTACAGGAGGATTATTTCCGCATGGAGTATATGTTGCACGTGCAGTATATACGGTAGTTACCATAGGACATACATTTAAAGTAGTACCTGTACTTACAACCACACCATTTTCATCAAGCCATTCAAAAACAACATTAGAAGGTCCGTTTGGAGTAAAGCGCCAAGCCTCGTTAGTTGTAGTCCAACTACCTGTATTACGTCCCGGAGGAGTTACCCCTTCGGTACCACCGGCATTTTGCACACCAATAACACCTCTACCGCCATTCCAGCTGGTACAAGGAACTCTTCTTTGTACATAAACCTCAATTACGTTTGTAGTTTCATATAATACTATTTGTGAGGTTTGTGCACCAACAGTAGCATCTGTAGTACATCCAAACTGAGCAACCTCAGAAAAGTTTACCACAAGAGTACGACAAGGCGCACTACCTAAAATAGCGTAGTTAATATTAGGATTCGCAAAAGCATTATCTACACTCGGGTCTATATCCTGATACACACCATAAATAGCATTTTTTATAGGAAAACCTGTATTAGGTACAGATTGAGTATAGGACCATGGACATCCACCGTTAGCTGAAAAGTTTGTGGTATCAAAAGTAATAACACCATTAGACCCTATAAGAGCCTGTGTATAATTTTGACCATAAAAACAAAACGAAAACGGTAATGTTACCATAGGAGACCATACGTCATCTGTATTTACAGATACCTGAGTACCTCCGATAAAAGGATAAGGAGGAGCATAAGTAATTGAAGATACATCATAAGATGTGGTTGCTCCCGTATCAAAAAAATCTGCGGTTAATTCTGTACATTCTCCGGGATGACATAAAGGGGCCGGTGCAAAAACACTAACATCCGGACATCCTGGAGCTTGTGAAAAACCTTTAAAGCATACAATACTCATAAAGAGTATTAATAAAAGGTACTTGTTTCTCATTTTTTCTAACTTGTTTTTTGAAAAGGCGAAATTTACACAAAAATAAAGCACTACTTTAAAAAAATTACTTTTTTTTAATATAACGCTTATATATAACAGTTATTACCCCCTACACCCTACCCTGTTTTAAATTTTTTTATAAAACTTTATTTTTTAGCTAAAAGAAAAGAAGATTTAAGCAGTTTTGTTACAAACATAACACAAAACAGTAATTTGGTAAATGAAGCATTATAAATAGCAATACAAAAATTAGCTAACAGCTACAGCCTTTAAAATCAACTTTTATAACTATCTTTGCCACCTGACTTTTTTAAGTATATATTAATTATTGTATCAATGATTGCTAACGAAGATTTAAAAGACGATATAGGAGATAACCATATTGCTACAAGCGCGGCTACACCCTTAAGGCCAGATGCTTTTGAAATGAGTGACGACCAGAAAATAGAAGCTATTAAAAAAGATGTTGAGAGTATTTTAAATACACTTGGTATGGACCTTACAGATGACAGCCTGAAAGGCACCCCTAACAGAGTTGCCAAAATGTTTGTAAAAGAGATTTTTGGCGGACTTAACCCTACAAGAAAACCGGGATCATCTACATTTGAAAATAAATATAAGTATGGTGAAATGCTTGTAGAAAAAAATATTACAATCTATTCTACCTGCGAACACCACCTGTTACCTATAGTAGGACGTGCACACGTTGCCTATATATCTAACGGAACGGTTGTGGGACTTTCTAAAATGAACCGAATTGTGGATTACTTTGCTAAAAGGCCACAGGTACAGGAAAGACTTACCATACAAATTGTGGAGGAACTGAAAAAGGTTCTTAAAACAGAAGATGTTGCCTGCGTTATCGATGCTAAACACCTTTGTGTTAACTCAAGAGGTATTCGCGATATTGAGAGCAGCACCGTAACTTCTGAATTTGGAGGACGATTTAAGGAAGAACATGTTCGCAGAGAGTTTTTAGATTACATAAAACTTGACACACAATTTTAATCCTATTATTTTTATACCGTTACTAACGGATTCAATTTAACCATATGCAGTTGTATAAAAACCAGGCTTTAAAAATTTATAATTCACTAAGTGGAGAAAAGGAAGTGTTTACACCTATACATGAAGGTAGCGTAGGCATGTATGTTTGCGGTCCTACAGTATACAGTAATGTACATTTAGGTAACTGTAGAACATTTATTTCTTTTGACCTGGTTTTCCGTTACCTGAAACATTTAGGTTTTAAGGTACGCTATGTACGTAATATTACTGACGTAGGCCATATTGAAGATGACGCTGATGATGGTGAAGACAAAATTGCAAAAAAAGCAAGGATAGAAAAACTGGAGCCTATGGAGATTGTTCAGCAATACTCGGTAGACTTTCACCAGATTCTTGAAATGTTCAATAACCTGCCGCCAAGCATTGAGCCAACAGCGACAGGACATATTATTGAACAGATTGAGACTATCAAAAAAATAATAGACAACGGATATGCCTATGAATCTAACGGTTCGGTGTATTTTGATGTGGTTAAGTTTAATGAAACCAATCACTACGGAAAACTAAGCGGAAGGAATCTTGAAGATATGATTGCCAATACCCGCGACCTTTCCGGACAGGATGAAAAAAGAAACCCTCAGGATTTTGCACTTTGGAAAAAAGCCGAGCCACAACACATTATGCGCTGGCCATCTCCATGGGGAGACGGTTTTCCGGGCTGGCACCTAGAGTGTACATCTATGAGTACAAAATATTTAGGCAATCATTTTGACATTCATGGTGGTGGTATGGATTTAAAGTTCCCTCACCATGAGTGTGAAATTGCCCAAAACGAAGCCTGCACAGGTCAGTCGCCGGTAAACTTCTGGATGCATGCCAACATGCTTACCCTTAACGGTAAGAAAATGTCGAAGTCTACAGGAAACAACATCCTGCCAAGAGAAATCTTTTCAGGAAACAACTCTATATTAAGTAAGGCTTTTTCGCCCACGGTAACCCGTTTCTTTATACTTCAGGCACACTACCGTAGTGTACTTGACTTTAGTAATGATGCTATTATTGCTGCCGAAAAAGGCTTTAACCGCCTTATGGAAGCAATAGAGTCTTTACCGGGCATTACAACTTCTGCCATATCCAGCATTAATGTTACCGCATGGAAACAGGAATGTTACGATGCCATGAACGACGACTTTAACAGCCCTATATTAATAGCACAGCTATTTGAAGCCGTTAGATACATAAACCTGTTAAAGGATGGTAAAGAAACCATTACAGCAGAAGACCTTGCTTCACTAAGCAGCACAATGCATTCTTTTGTTTATGAAGTATTGGGACTTGTTGATGAAAAGGCAGCTTCTAATAATAATGATAAACTTGAAGGTGTGGTAAACATGCTTATTGGCATGAGAAATGAAGCGAGAGCCAACAAGGACTTTGCCCTTTCTGACCTTATAAGAAACAGGCTTACAGAGCTTGGTATTGAGCTAAAGGACAGTAAGGAAGGCACAACCTTTACCCTTCAACAATAATACATTGACATTTAAAAAGATAATAATAGCGCCCTTTATTTTATTAATACGCTTTTATCAGGGCGCTATTTCTCCTTTTTTGCCTTCGGCATGCCGCTATACCCCTACCTGCTCACAATACACTATTGAAGCTTTACAGATACATGGCCTTTTTAAAGGCGGGTGGCTTGGCATTAAGCGAATTGTAAGCTGTAACCCATGGGGAGGCCGCGGATATGATCCGGTTCCTGAAAGAAAATGCCACCATAATCATTAATTAACGATTTTAAGGCTTGGCAGTCTTTTACATTTATTTATTTTTACAGAAATTAAACCAATAAAAATGACACACGCTTTAAGCTTTGTATGGAATCCGCACGAAGGTATAGACCTAGGGTTCTTTCTGCTTCGTTATTACAGCCTTATGTGGGTTGTAGCCTTTGGCCTTGGCTTCTTCGTAATGAAAAAAATATTTGAACGCGAGGGCGAAAGCATGGAAAAACTGGATAAACTTTTTATATATACCATAGTTGCCACCATGATAGGTGCCCGCTTAGGGCATGTAATATTTTATCAACCGGAACTATTCAGAGAAGATCCCGTTAATGTGTTCCTGCCTTTCCGTACAACCCCAAAATTTGAATTTACAGGTTTTGCCGGACTTGCAAGCCACGGAGCTGCAATAGCTATCATACTTGTTATTTTCTATTACAGCAAAAAAATCATCAAAAGACCTGTATTATGGATGCTTGATCGCATTGTAATACCCGTAACAAGCGGTGGTATCTTTATCCGTATAGGTAACTTTATCAACTCTGAGATATTAGGTAGCGAAACCACTGCCGATCTACCAACAGCAGTTAAATTTATAAGAGGTGAAAAGTATCTCGATAAGGCTGACGCCATGAAGCTTACCCAAACCAACGATTACAACAAGGCTTATGATATGATTCAGAATGATCCTAAATTTTCTGAAAATCTTGCTGCAATACCATACAGGCATCCTGCACAGCTATATGAAGCGTTTTGCTACATTTTTGTGTTTGCCATTATCTATTACATGTATTGGAAAACAGACTCAAGAAAACAGCATGGACTTATATTTGGGGTATTCCTCGTATTACTATGGACAGTTCGTTTTGTAGTGGAGTTTGTTAAACAAAGCCAGGGAGGGTTTGAAGGAGAAAACCCTATCCTGCTTACAGGACAATGGTTAAGCATACCGTTTATATTAGTAGGTTTCTACCTGATATTCACAGCTAAGAAAAGAACAGAAACTCTTTAATTACAGAGTAAATCATAAAAAACCCCGCAATTGCGGGGTTTTTTATTTTATATATTATCTCAATTAATCCGTTAATGTAAAATTGTAAATAATCTTACCTATCTGTTTGTCCGGAGCGTCAGAATCAGGCTCCCATGTTGTATTCATTGCTGCTATTTTTGCCTGTTCTAATAAACATGCTGCATTGTTAGTGGTTCCCCTCGCTCCCGGCTTAGCACTTATTACCCTCCCGGAACGGTCTACAGAAATCTCAACCACTACCTTACCCTGTTCATTGCACAAATACTTAGGCTGTGGTTTAGCTATAGCATTCCTGCCACCTAACTGATAGTTACCGTTACCTGTACCAACAGTACCTTTTCCTCCGTTACCATAGCCTCCCTGAAGTGATCCGTCTATTTTACCCTGGTCACCGGCCTGATTACTGTCACCCTGACCTTGTGTTGCCTTACCTTCGCTTTTTGGTCCGTTTATAAGACTGTTTAAGGCATCAGTAGTACTTTTAGAAGGTGTGGGTGGTTTAGGAGTCTCTTTAGGCTTTTCTGTAGGCTTAGGAGTTTCCTTTTTAGGTTTGGTATCGTTAATAACCGGAGCATCATCTACATCCTGAGTAACTACTTCCTCCGTAACAGGGTTTGACTCAGGAACCGACTGCTGTGGCTGTGGTGCCGACTGTATAGGTTCGGTAGGCTGGATATCGCCCTGACCAAAATCAGTAGTACCAAAGTTAATGGCAATACCATTTTCAGGGGGTGGATCCATATACTTCATACCAAGGAAAAAGCACAGAATAAGCAGTATCGCAAATATCGTTACTGTTATTGCAAATGATTTCCTTTCGTTTTCTGTTTCCAAATACTTCATTATTCCTATTATTTAGGATTAACTGCCAATACTATTTTAAATTTGTTTCTGTAAGCTATATCCATTACGCTTACCGCCTTTTCAATAGGCACACCTGTTTCGGCACGCAATACAATAGCTTTACCTTCCTGCCCCGCCAACAGTTCTATTAGTCTTCCTTCAAGAGCTTCTTCTGCTATAGGGTCTTTATCTATAAAATACTCCAAATCCTTATTTATACTTACCGATACATTCTGGTTATTTTCGGTCTTACCTTTTGCCTTTGGCAGGTTAATGTCCAGAGCATTGGTAGTAACCATTGTAGAAGTAAGCATAAAGAATATCAATAACAGGAATACAATATCCGTCATTGACGACATATTGAACTCCGGAGTTACTTTGTTTCTGCTTCTAAAATTCATAATTATACCGGATCATTTAATAAGTCCAGGAAATCAACTGCGTTGGCCTCCATCTGGTTTACAATCTTATCTGTTTTCACTACCAGGTGGTTATAACCAATATAAGCTATAATACCTACAATAAGACCAACCACGGTAGTTGTCATTGCTGTATAAATACCACTGGCAAGAGCATCAACTTGTATTTGTCCGCCACCGCTTGCTATCTCATGGAATGCAAGTACCATACCAACTACGGTTCCAAGGAAACCAATCATAGGTCCTGCACCCGAAATAGTAGCCAATATACTCACGTTCTTTTCAAGATTATATATCTCGAGCTTACCTGCACTTTCAATCGCTGTATTAATATCCTCTAGCGGCTTGCCAATTCTTGATATACCTTTTTCTACCAGTCTTGATACCGGAGTGTTTGTATGCTGGCATAAAAGCTTAGCGCTGTCAAAACGTCTGTGGGTAATATGATCCCTAATCTGGTTCATAAACCCTTTATCTTCTTTAGAGGCTGCCTTAAGAGCAAGTATCCTTTCTATATAAAGGTAAATTGCCACAAACAAAAGAACCGCAAGAACAATCATAATGATCTGTCCTCCGAGTCCGCCGCTTGTTAGGAGTTCCCAAATAGATAATGTTTTTTCTGTTGCCTGCTCATCTAATAGAGCTTCCTGAGCCACTGCCAAACTATCGGCGGCATTCTGAATGTTTACCATAGAGAATTAAGTCTTAAAATATTTATCTTTTAAATTTTAACGCTAATATAGGCTAAAAATTGCTTAATAGCCACAGCGCTAACATCTCTTTTAGAAATAAAAAAACCTGCCTGAAAATCAGGCAGGTTTTATATATAATTGTAAAAAAACTATTACTCAGCCGTGTTGTGTGCCGCTTCAACAGCTTTTTTGTCTTTAGCTGAAACTGTATCTACAAGGATAGGAGTAGCTATGAATAGTGATGAATAAGTACCCACTATAATACCCACAAGCATTGCGAATACGAATCCACGGATAGACTCACCACCAAATATAAACATGATAAGTAATACAATTATTACAGTTAGTGATGTATTAATAGTTCTTGATAGGGTTGTATTAATAGAGTGATTAACAATACTGTTAAAGTCACCTTTAACATTACCACCAAGGTATTCCCTTACCCTGTCAAATACAATTACCGTATCGTTTAATGAGTAACCAATTACCGTTAGGATAGCTGCAATAAAGTGCTGGTTCATTTCCATTTGGAAAGGAGCTATAGCATACCCTGCAGAATAGATACCTAATACAATGATAACGTCGTGAGTTACCGCTGCAACAGCACCTAAACTAAACTGCCATCTTCTGAAACTGATCATTAGGTAAAGGAATACAATAACTAATGAACCCAGTACAGCCCAGTAAGAGTTAGTCTTGATATCTTTTGCGATGGTAGGACCCACTTTTGAAGCCTGAAGTACACCAAGCTCCTTACCTTCATAAGAGTTTACGAATTTATCATAAGAAATATCAGTAGTATAGAACTTCTTAAGATTATCATATAGTATATGGTTAACTTCTTTATCAACTTCAACACCGTGAGCATCTACTTTATATTTAGTAGTTATTCTTAACTGATTCTCGCTACCAAATACTTTTGCATCAACTGCACTACCAAAAGCATCACTTAAAACAGACTTGACTTCTTCTACAGATACTTTGTTTTCAAACTTAACCTGGAAAGTACGCCCTCCTACAAAGTCAATACCCTGATCAAGTCCGTTTACAGCAAACGATACGAAACTACCTGCAATAAGGATACCTGAAATAACATAAGCAAGTTTCTTTTTAGCAAGGAAGTTAAAGTCAAACTTAGTAAACCAGTTTTTAGTAATTGATGTATTGAAAGTAAGGTTACCGCTTCTGTTTGCAGCCCAGTCAAGCAAAATTCTTGTTATGAAGATAGCAGTAAACAGAGAGGTAAGTATACCTATAAGTAGTGTAGTTGCGAAACCTTTTACAGGACCTGTACCAAATATTAATAGTACTAAACCGGTAAGGAATGTTGTAACGTTAGCATCGATAATAGATGACATAGCACCTTTCCAGCTAAACGCGTCTTTAATAGACTCACCCAGTGTCTTGCCTATTCTAAGCTCTTCTTTAGCCCTTTCATAGATAATGATGTTAGCATCTACCGCAGTACCCATCGTTAATACGATACCGGCAATACCAGGTAATGTAAGCACAGCACCTAAGCTTGCAAGTACACCAAACAGTAAAAGTAAGTTAACTGCAAGAGCAAGGTTTGCATACCAACCCGCTTTACCGTAGTAGAATATCATCCAGAAAGAGATTAGCAGTAAACCTACTAATGAAGAAGTGATACCGTTATCGATAGCTTCCTGACCTAATGAAGGACCAACAACTTCTGACTGTACAATATCTGCAGATGCAGGAAGTTTACCCGCTCTTAGTACGTTAGCTAAGTCTTTTGTTTCAGTTACATCAAATGAACCTGAGATTTGAGAGTTACCACCCGAAATAGCTCCTGTAGTGACTGTAGGTGCAGAGTAAACAACGTTATCAAGAACGATAGCGATGTTGCCACGCTCTTCGTATGCTTTACGGGTTAAGTCTTCCCAAATTCTTGAACCTTTAGCATCCATTTGCATAGACACGATAGGCTTACCTAACTGGTCAAAATCATCTTTAGCACCAGTAATAACGCTACCGCTTAACGGAGCAAGGTTTTCTTTGTTTCCTTTAAGAGCATATAACTCTACAACACCCGGATTAGCTTTACTTTCTTTACCCCAAGCAAAACGTACAAAACGTAAATCACCTGTCAGGTTAGCACGGATGTCTGATCTTTTAAAGTAACTATTGATTTTAGCAGTATCTTTTGTAGCTGCCATACCAATTATAGGACCTCCCTGGAAACCAGGTTGGAATATTTCAAATAATGGGTTGTTACCTTTTTTTGCTGCTGCAGAGTCTTCTGCCTTATCAACTAAAAGAGACTCTAAAGAAGAGTTTACAGTATCTTTTGTTTCTGCTTTAGCCTCTTCAGCTTTTTCAGTTTCTTGTAAGATTTGGCTTGCCTGACCTAAGAAAGGAGCAAGATCGTCTAACTTATAAACTTCCCAAAACTCAAGCTGAGCGGTACTTTGTAGTAATTTTTTAACCCTGTCTATATCCTTAGCACCCGGAAGCTCTACAAGAATTCTTCCTGACTGACCAAGTTTTTGAAGGTTTGGCTGTACAACGCCAAATTTATCTATACGTTTTGTTAGTACACCAAATGCACTGTCGATAGCATCGCTAACTTTTTTCTTAACCTGAGCCTTAACTTCCTCATCAGTCATGCTGGTTTTAACTTCGCTAAAGTTTCTGTTAGCAAAAATTTTAGGAGAAGAAAGCTGTATACTACCTTTGGACTCTTTTTCAAAAGCAACAAAAAACGCGTCAAGATAATCCTGATTACCCTGCTGCTCTTTTGTAGCAACTTCTAAAGCCTTGTTGAAAACGGCGTTGTCAGTATTATTAGCTAAACCTTTAAGGATATCTTTTACAGATATCTGTAGGATAACGTTAATACCTCCTTCAAGGTCAAGACCCTTGTTAATTTGTTTGTCTCTTACCTGATTGTAAGTATAACCAAGAAAAACATCCTCTTTGCCTATTGAGTCAAGATAAGCCAATTCTTTTGTTGAATCGCCGTTAGCAAATGCCTTAGCATCGTCCTGAACTTTATTAGAAGCAAATGTGAATGAAAGCTGATAAATACTTACTGCCGCTAAAATAATTGCGAAAAATTTAATAAGTCCCTTATTCTGCATTAGTACTAAAAATTAATTATTCCATTTTTTAAAAACGAGCAAATATATAATTCTCCAAATGATTAACCAATTAATTTGCTAATTATATCACAAAAAAAAGACCGCATAAAGCAGTCTTTTATGATATATTAAGAAAATGTTATGCTAATACCGATTTCAAAGCATCGTTCATGCTCCTTACAGCATCGGCACTTTTAGCAAACAATCCCTTTTCTTTCTCGTCAAGATTAATATTTACAATTTCTTCTATTCCGTTTTTACCTATTATACATGGTACCCCCATGCAAATATCACTCTGCCCGTATTCTCCTTCAAGATATACCGAACAAGCTATCATTTTCCTTTGATCGTTAAGAATACTATCTACAAGATAAGCTACCGAAGCTCCCGGGGCATACCATGCCGAAGTGCCTAAAAGCCCTGTTAATGTAGCACCACCTACCATTGTATCGGCAGCAACCTTATCAAGAACTTCCTGAGAAAGAAAATCTGATACCGGGCTACCATTGTATGATGCAATTCTGGTTAACGGAATCATGGTTGTATCGCCATGTCCGCCAATTACCATACCCTGTACATCGTTTGAGGGTTTGTTTAACGCCTGAGAAAGGTAATATTTAAAGCGAGAGCTATCTAAAGCGCCTCCCATACCAATAATCCTGTTTTTAGGCAATCCTGTAGCCTTAAGGGTTAAATATGCCATTGTGTCCATTGGATTAGACACAACCACAATTATGGCATCAGGAGAATATTTAAGTACGTTATCAGCTACCGATTTTACAATACCTGCATTAATACCTATAAGCTCTTCCCGTGTCATACCAGGTTTTCTAGGTATACCTGATGTTATAACAACCACATTACTGTTTGCAGTTTTAGAATAATCGTTTGTACTTCCCGAAACCCTTGTATTAAATCCGGTAGTGGTAGCACACTGCATTATATCCATAGCTTTACCTTCTGCAAAGCCTTCTTTAATATCTAATAAAACCACTTCACTGGCTATTCCTCTGTAAGAAATCACGTCTGCACATGTAGCGCCCACATTACCGGCACCTACAATTGTTACTTTCATAGTATAATATTTTTAGATTGGTTAATTCAAAAAAAGTTATTGTTCCTAACAAATATAGCAAAACCAACCATTTAAAACACATCAAATTATCAATATTACAGCATTATTTATCTATTAATACTATTTTAAAAATAAAAAGGGGCATCGCATTACCGACACCCCCTTTTTGGCAGATATTTTACTAATAAGCTTACGCGTCAATTTTAGCGTAAACCGCATTTTTCTCAATAAATTCCCTTCTTGGCGGAACCTCATCACCCATAAGCATCGAGAATATTCTGTCTGCTTCCGCAAGACTGTCAATACTTACCTGGCGAAGCGTTCTGAACTCAGGATCCATAGTAGTATCCCAAAGCTGTTCTGCGTTCATCTCTCCAAGACCTTTATAACGTTGAATAGTTGCTCCCCCACCCATTCTTTCATTAATCATATCACGCTGAGCATCGTTCCACGCATACTCTTTCTTATTACCCTTCTTAACAAGGTAAAGCGGCGGAGTAGCAATATAAACGTGTCCGTTTTCTATAAGTTCCTTCATAAACCTGAAGAAGAACGTTAGGATAAGTGTAGAAATGTGGCTACCATCAACGTCGGCATCACACATGATAACTACTTTGTGGTAACGAAGTTTCTCTAAGTTAAGCGCTTTACTGTCTTCTGCAGTACCTATTGTAACACCCAGTGCGGTAAAGATGTTTTTAATCTCATCATTTTCAAACACTTTGTGGTGCATCGCTTTTTCTACGTTAAGTATTTTACCCCTTAACGGAAGGATAGCCTGGAAGTTACGATCACGTCCCTGTTTTGCAGTACCACCTGCGGAGTCACCCTCCACAAGGAATATCTCGCATTTTGCAGGATCCTGTTCTGAACAGTCAGACAGTTTACCCGGTAATCCGCCGCCACCCATAACAGTTTTACGCTGTACCATTTCGCGGGCTTTTTTAGCAGCGTGGCGTGCCTGTGCCGCTAATATTACCTTTTGCACAATGATTTTAGCATCGTTAGGGTTTTCTTCAAGATAGTTTTCAAGCATTTCGCTCACCGCCTGACTTACAGGTGCCACTACCTCACGGTTACCTAATTTGGTTTTTGTTTGCCCCTCAAACTGAGGTTCAGAAACTTTTACCGATATAATCGCTGTTAAACCTTCACGAAAATCATCCCCTGATATTTCAAACTTAAGCTTATCTAAAAGCCCTGATGAATCGGCATATTTCTTTAAGGTATTGGTTAACCCCCTACGGAAGCCCGATAAGTGGGTACCACCTTCATGTGTATTAATATTATTTACGTAAGAGAAAATATTCTCTGTATAGCTGGTATTATAAACCAATGCCACCTCTACAGGAACCTCACCCTTATCTGTCTCCATACTGATAACGCTGGCAATAATAGGCTCACGGTTACCATCAAGAAACTTAACAAATTCCTTTAAACCTTCCTGAGAATGGAAAGTTTCTCCTAAAAATTCACCTTTGTCATTTTTCTCTCTTCTGTCAGTAAGCGTTATACTAATACCTTTATTAAGGAAAGAAAGCTCACGCATACGTGCAGCAAGTGTATCATAAGAGTACTCTGTAGTTTGTGTAAAAATGGTAGAATCCGGTTTAAAAGTTACTGTAGTACCTCTTTTATCGGTCTCCCCTACCTGCTTAACAGGATAAATAGCCTTACCTCTTTCATACTCCTGCTCATATATTTTTCCTTCACGGAAAACTGTAGCCTTAAGATGATCTGAAAGTGCATTAACACACGATACACCTACACCGTGTAGACCACCCGATACCTTATAGGAGTCTTTATCAAACTTACCTCCGGCACCTATCTTGGTCATTACGACCTCAAGAGCAGACACACCTTCTTTTTTATGCATATCAACCGGTATACCACGGCCATTATCCTCTACAGTAATGGAATTATCTTCATTAATTGTAACATAGATAGTATCACAATGTCCGGCAAGTGCCTCATCAATTGAGTTATCTACAACCTCATATACAAGGTGGTGTAGACCTCTTGTACCCACATCTCCAATGTACATGGAAGGACGCATCCTTACGTGTTCCATTCCCTCCAGGGCCTGAATACTGTCTGCCGAATAATTGTTTTTCTTTACCTCTTCGCTCATAAAATCTGTATTCTTAATGAAATTTTAAGTTAACGAACAAATATATAAAAACAGGAGGGATATTACTACCAAAACACCATATTTAGCAGCTAAGTTATTAACAAGTTATTAAATTTTGAATTTTTATGCCAATACTAACGAATAGCAATATAAACACTAATAAAATGCTATTAGTCTAATTAAAAAACGGTTAGCAATAACCAAAAATAAGAACACCACGCAAAAATGCGTGGCGCTTACAAACAAACAAACTAAAATTCCAAAAAAATCTGAAATTATCTTAAACTTCCAATTTCATTTGTGCTATAGCGGTATCGGCCATAATGTGTGCCGCATTTGCCCTACCGCTTGGATCGGTGTTTTCCTGCCATTTAGGAATCCATTTCCTAACTGTTTGCGCAGCACTCCTCTGCGGGAAATGCTTACTGAAAACCGACCTGTAATAATAGGCCTCTTTAGTCGCAGGTGTGTTATACGGAAAACGCTCTTCTGCCCTTTCCATTTCCTCATCGGTCACCATTTTAGAGCAGTATTCAATAAGGGTGTCTATCCAGTTATAACCTACACCATCCGAAAACTGTTCTTTTTGCCTCCAAAGCACACTATCCGGAAGATAGGGCTGCTGCGGAGTATCAAAAGCCTTTCTTAAAATGTATTTTTCTATGCCATCATAAGTCTTAGGTTGTTTCTCTTCCGGCTTTATGGTAATGGCAAGCTCAAGAAACTTCTTATCCAGGAAGGGAACCCTTGCTTCTATGCCATGAGCCATTGTCGACTTATCTGCACGCAGTAAATCGGCCGTAAAGAGCTTTTGTACCCTTTCTATTGTTTCTTTCTGGAAATCGGCCTCAGAAGGCGCATTACGAAAATACAGGTAACCCCCGAAAATCTCATCTGCCCCTTCACCCGATAATACTACTTTAATTCCTTTTTGAGCAATAGCTTCGGAAAGGAAGTACATAGGCGTACTCGCCCTTACAGAAGTAACATCATAAGTTTCCAAATGCCATATAAGCTTATCCAGTATTTCTATACCCTGCTCTATTGTAAAATATATTTCATGATGTTGTGTACCTAAAAACTCAGCCACACGTTTTGCAGCAACAGTATCGGGAGCATTAGCATCAAGACCTATAGAGAACGAATGGAGTACTTGCCCTTTTTCTTTCATTAATCTTGCCGCTATGGATGACGTTAACGAAGAGTCAAGCCCACCACTAAGCAATACCCCAACAGGAACATCGCTCATAAGCCTTTTTTCTACAGCCTGGGTAAGCGTTTGTCTTATTGCCTCATAATTCACTTCTTCAACGGCATTGGCAGCATTTTCCCATTTTGGCCTATAGTATTTTACAAACCCTGTTTGAGGGGTATAATAATGCCCCGGAGGAAAAGTAGAGAACGTCTGGCACTGATCGGACAATGCTTTCATCTCAGAAGCAAAATAGATTCTTCCTCTTTCATCCAGTCCGTAATACAATGGTTTTACCCCAAGCGGGTCGCGCCCTGCTATATAATCGTCGCCGTTAACAACAACAAAAGCGAACATACCATCCAGTAAATGACAGAAATCATAACCAAACGTCTCATACAGATGCACTATAACCTCTGAATCAGAATGCGTCCTGAAAGTATGTCCTTTAAGCACTGTATCCCTAAGTTCCTGATGATTGTATATTTCACCATTATGCACCATCCACGCCTTATCAGTACCCTGTATAGGCTGCTTACCTGTATTAAGGTCTATTATGGATAACCGCTCATGACTTAATATATGCCCGTTTTCTGTTACATGTAGATCACTTTCATCCGGCCCGCGATGGGACATTCTTTTAGAAAGCTGCTTAACAAGAGCTTCATCTTTTCCTCTTCCGATAATTGCTAAAATTCCGCACATACTCTTCTGTTTTTATCTCATTCAACTGTTTTAAGTTGCTTTATATAAGACAAATTTGAGTTTTAACTTTCATTTTAAAAACGTAAAATAAATTTCAACTTACATTTTTAAAGAAAAAGAATTTAATTAAAACAATTTTAAAAGTAAAAAGTAAAAATTATATGTTCTCAGATTACAGATTTAAAAAAAAGCCACCCCTTCAGGTAGCTTTTTTTCATTTTATAACATGCCTTTTTGCTATTTAAGCAATTTCTTCGATACTATATTTTGTATTATTGACTTCAATTTCATTTCCTTTCTCACTCCCTAAAAGTTTACTCCCCAGCGGTGACTGAGGCGAGAGTGCAAAAATGGCAGTACCTTCCACCACTATTTTAGGTAGTGCAGCACTTAAAAACAAATACATATTATTTGCCTTTACAAGGCTCCCCAATATAATTTTTGAAGAAACAGTATCAGGTTCTATTTTATCCAATACTGATTTTTGTTCCAAGATTTCCTTTAGCTTATGGTTCAGTTTTTCCTGTTCAAGGTGCATCATTGAAAGGGCTGTTTCATGCTTATCCCCCGCCGATCCCTTCGCGTCGTTAGCGGCTCCTTCTGTAAGGGCATCTATCATATCCCTGAAAGCGTCTTCCTTATCCTGAACCTGTTGCTTATAGTAGTTTAAAACCTTTTGTTTTAATTCTTTCATATATCCCTTATCCCTTATAAAGCAGCAAAGCTACACAGGATTTACTCCCATATAGCCTTACATGTATTTTTTATTTCTTATCCTTAGAAATTAAACTTGTATGATGCCCCTAAAAGGAACTGAAACCCCTGTACAGGATAATTAACCCATTTCTGATAGTTTTGTCCTGCAATATTATTTAGTTTCAAGAAACCTGTAAGCCTTTCATTATACCTGTACCCTACATGAGCATTAGCATCAAAATAGCTGTCTAATGTTACTACTGCACTTGTAGCCAGCGGATCTACAAATTCAGGATTGTTTACAGCAACAAAATCTTTTCTTTCACCTACAAAAAACACGTTAGCACCAGCATACCATTTCTCAGTAATATCCACATCAAGGTTAGCACCTATCTGCATTGACGGCAGGTTCCATGCCTCATCAAGATTTTCTGTAGTATAACTGCTAAATGTACCGTTTACACCAAAAGCTACGCTTTTAGAGATATCGGCCTTAAGCTCACCAAAGAAACTTACCGTTTGCAGTTTATCATATACCAGACCGAATGAATTACCATAATTGTAATTTGCTCGTGGTTCAGCTGGCTGAGGCTGAGGCATACTCATCATATTATTCATAAAGAACGCTCTGTTATCCTCATTCATGTATGAACCGCGTATGTTATAAGCCACATTGCTAGCCAACTTACCTTTTAAACCAACATAAATATCATACTGCTGATCTGTTGGCGAAATTATAAGGTTTGGCGCTAAAAAGTGATTCTCGTCTACAAAATCGGCATACGAGTTTTGTTTTAATGTACCTTCAGCACCTGCATAAGCAATCATTAAGTCGCCCACAACTTTGTAAGATGCCTTAACCTGCGGATATACATAGAACTTGTTATCACTTTCACCCATCAGCTTACTTATACTGTAAAACAATCCGGCACCTAATTGTACCGATAAATCATCGCTCTGGAAAAGCACACTTGGTTGTATTCCTAAGTTAAAATAACTGTAATCTATTTGAGAAGTTAAAAAATCTGCTTCCTCAAAAGTACCACCTACATAATCGGCAATAAAGTCAACTTTTATTTTCTCTTCAAGCACATCGATATCTAAAGAAGGCTTTATATAAAAACGGTTTTCTGCTGAATCATATCCATCCCAAAAACGCTTATATAATACCGAAGCATCCCTAAAGAAACTATCTTCTGCAGCTATCTTGCCTCCTAAATAAAACGTATTATAAGTTTGCTTAGGATCTATCGCAGCGATTTCCTCATCAGTAAACACCTGATATTCTAATGGCAATCCGTACCAGTTATAAACCTGGTTCTGATAACCCATATCGGCATTCCAGCTATAATCTTTCTGCCTGTTACCGTAAGTTAAGTCTAAACCGGTGTTATAGTACTTATCATCCAGCACAACACCATCTATACCTCCCTGTGAAGATATGTGACGAAGCATACCTCCCACATACTCATTACGGTTAAGGTTTTCGGTAACAAAAAGTTCTGCATTAATAGTACCATAGTTACCTATACCTAATGACGCATAATTGTTAAAGGCTGTTTCCTTTTTAGCCCTTTTTACTCCCGCCGCTTTACCTTTTGCAGGGGTAAATGTAGAGGCAACAGGAAAAGAGAATATATTGTATTCAATCTCTTTTTTCTGAGCATTATCCTCATCCTCCATTACAGGAGTTTCCTTTACTTTAAAAGCATCCGAAATTGTTGGTGTATATGGTTTAACCACATTTACCACTTCGGTTCCTATGTTCTCGTCTTTCTTTTGGGCCGTGGCTGCCTGAAAACCTGCCAGGGCTAAAACAAAAGCTATTTTATATTGAAATCTGATTGTCATAACTAAATTTTAAAAGGCTGGTTATACTTAATTTTGGATGGATGAGTTTGTTTTAGACTCTTCTCCTTTAATCCTGTTCAGTTCGGCTTTTGCCTCTTCCACTACATCAGGATAATCTGTAAAGTTCTTAATTACACTCTCCAATATATAAGTAGCCTGGAAACTGTCTTTTAAGCCATAAAAGTTTTTAGCCATAACCACAAGGCCTTTAGCGCCAAAATATTTATAACCCGAATAGTCTTTAGAAAGTTTTTGTATTGCCGCATTTGAAGCGTCATACTTACCTTCTTTATTTTTAAAATAAGCATCATAATAAAGTGCTTCTGCTGCCAACTCACCTTTAGCTATGGTTTGCAGTTTAGCGTAAGCCGCTTTTGCTTTTTCCTCATTATTGGTCTTAATGGCCGAACGTGCAATGATAATCTGTGCATCGCTTTTAATCCTGTCTTCTGTTTTACTGTTTGCAAGCACCTTATCGGCATACACAACCGCATTAGCATAGTCTTTTTGGTCGTAGTAGCACTTCATAAGGTTAGACTGTGCAAAAGTTACATTTTGAGGAAAATCTGCCTCTGTTTCCAATCTCTTAAGCACCGGCAGCGCTTTTTCATAGTTCTTATTCTTAAGATGTATTTCTGCAAGCCTTGCCAGTGATGGCTCTGTAAACTCGTTTCTTGATTTAGAAATCACATAATCATAATTAGGCACCGCGTTGTTTTCAAGCTTCTCTGCATAGTACGACTGTGCTAAGTAGAAGTTTGCCTTTAATGCAGATATGCCGTTAGGGAATTGTGCCAAATAACTTGTTAGTGCAGATATGGCCCCTTTAGTATTGTTTTGAAGGTATTGCTTTTCTGCAGCTTCAAAAGCTGTATTATCAAGGTCAGAATCGCTTACATCAACAAAATCAAGTGTTTTTACCCATGCTGCATATTCTTCCGTCCTTCCGCTGTCTACATAAATAAGGCGAGCCGTACTTACAGCCTCCATAGCCTCAGGAGTATTAGGGAATTCGGCAACTACCTTCTTAAACTTATCAAGCGCCTGTTTATCGTTTTCTGCATTATAATAAATAAGTGCCTGACGCATCATTGCTTTAGATACATAAGAACTGCTTTTATATTCACTTATAAGCCTGTCATACGTTTGAAGGGCTTTTGTTGTATTTTTTTCGGTTACATAAGTATTACCCAGTTCATACAATGCATCATCAGCATATTTAGATTTAGGATACGACTGTACAAATTTGGTAAGATCTTCAATCTTTTTCTCATTTCTGCCTACATAACCATAACTGATACCTTTTTGAAAGAAAGCATAATCGGCATCAATACCTTTCATGTCGATTGCCTTGTTGTAGGCTTCCATTGCGGGCCAGTATTTTGTAGAAACAAAGTAACTGTCTCCCAAACGCAGATAAGCATCGTTAAGCCTTACCTTATCGTCTTTAGCAGCATCGGCATATTTCTGGAAAAACTCTGCAGCCTTTTCATACTCCTTTAGTTTGAAGTAAGTATATCCAAGGTTATAGTTTATATGCTTGTACTCAGGCGTAGATGCAGCCTCATTAAAACCTGTATACTGCTTAAAGCTTAATAAGGCTTCATTAAACAAACCTAATGTGTACTCGGTTTCCGCTTTCCAAAAAGTAGCTCTGGCAGTAAACCTTGGGTCACGCTGCTCTGCAATAGATTTTTTAAACAGGTCTAATGCATCGTGATAACTACCGTCTGTATATAATTCAAGTCCGCGATAAAAAGCCACTTTCTGATAAGCCAGCCTGTTTTCAGGCGACTTGTTCTTTTCAAGCAGCGTTAACGCCTCCTTGTAATTTTTTGACGTAATATAAGAGTCGATAAGTAGCCCCTGTATTTCCTGTTTAAAAGGAGTTTGCGGATACTTATCCATAAAGGCCTTAAGCACTTCCGGAACACTTTGATAAGGGTTACCTATTTCGTAACTCAGCTTAGCATAGTTTAGATAGGCATCTTCCTGAATCTTAGCATCAAAATCCATTTCTGATGCTGTTTTAAACGCATTTAGTGCCTGTTGTTTCTTATCTGTTTTAAGATAACTTTCTCCTAAATGGTAATAAGCGTTTTGAGCTACAAAATCATTACCGTCTATAATTTTATTAAACTGCGCAATGGCATTTTCATAATCTCCCTGCTTGTAGTAGGCATACCCTAACTGATAGTAGTCGGTATTATTCCATTTTCCTTTTTTGCCACGATATTCTTTTAAATAAGGAATTGCCTTATCATATTGCTTAAGGTTAAAGTAACTCTCCCCTATTATCTTATTAAGTTCGGATTTTTCCATAGCGCTTGATTTGGCAAGTTGCGGCTCGCCTAAATCGATAGCTTTTTGGAAATTCCCCAGTTTAAAATTCATGTCAGCCTGAAAATAGGACATTTTCTCTTTGTATTCGTCCTGATCTTCTACCTGCTCAAAATACTCGTTGGCATTTTTATAGTTATCGCTCTCATAAGCCAAATACCCCAAATAATACTTTGCCTGAGAACCATATTCTTTTGAGTTAACTACCTTGTTAAGGTATTTTTCTGCCTGCTTTTTGTCGCCGGCATTAAAAAAACTATACCCTTTCTGGAAGTTATATCTTTCCCTGTCGGCATTAGACATGGAAGCCTCATCGGCTTTGTCATACCATTTTAAAGCCTGAGGATATTTACCCTGATTAAAGTAATAACCCGCCACCTCAATGTAAGCCTGATTTTGCTTGGTACTGGTAGGATAATCTTCCACAAAGTTTTCCATAAGCATATCGGCATTCATCTGCTCCAGTCTTATGGCACAATTTGCTATGTAGTAAGCACAGTCTGCCTGCACTTCCATTTCACTGTTAGTACTCTTGGTTTTTTCAAAAAGAATCTGGGCAGCCTGATACTCCTTTTCGTTGTATAAGGTAACAGCCTTATCAAAGTCTTTAAGGTCGTTTGTGTAGATTTTAGATTGCTGTGCCGATAGACTAAGGGCACAAAACGGTACTGAAAATAATAGTAACCTGTTTAGTTTGCGCATATTGGTTTTTTATTTTATGGGTAGCCAAATATATCAATTCTTATTTTTATTTAACGCGTAAATAAAGAGTTTTAGTATTACTTTAATAAAATGGATACATGTATAGAAAAGGTTAAATTGTATATTGCAAAAAGAATAATTTTTTGAATAAAACCGTTTACTTTATTACTTTTACCAAATAAACAACAAAGACTATGTCTCAACCCGTTCTATCGTTAAAAAACGTAAATGTATACCAGGATAATAATGCCGTACTTACCGATATAAACCTTGATGTTTATCCGGGTGAATTTATCTATATAATAGGTAAAACAGGATCGGGGAAAAGCAGCTTTATGAAAACCCTATATGCCGACCTTAAACTAAGGGAAGGTTACGGCACTTTTGTAGACTATGATCTCGCGAAACTTAAAGAACGTAACATTCCTTATTTAAGGAGAAAAATAGGTGTTGTTTTTCAGGATTTCAAACTACTACCGGACAGGACTGTTTTTGACAACCTGCTTTTTGTACTTAAAGCTACAGGTTGGAGTGAAAAAAGGGAAATGGAAGTAAAGATAAATGAGGTGCTTGATAAGGTAGGCATGAAAAATGCCATACACAAAATGCCTCACCAGATATCCGGTGGTGAACAACAAAGGGTTGCTGTAGCACGTGCCCTGCTTAATGACCCCGAAGTTATTATTGCTGATGAGCCAACCGGTAACCTTGACCCACAAACCAGTGTAGAGGTTATGCAGCTGCTTAAAGAGATTAACCAAAATGGTAAAACCATTATCATGGCAACACACGATTATGCCCTGCTGATGAAGTTTCCTTCCAAAACGCTTAAATGTGATAGCGGTACCCTTTTTGAGGTAGTACAACGAACGGTATAATTATGGACAAAAAGCTATCGCTTACTATTCCATTCTACAACGAAGTGTCCAGAATTGAAAGATATACTTTTACACAGGCTTTTACTAGTAATGCCGACTGTGATTTCTTATTGGTTAATGACGATAGCTCTGACAATACATTTTTAATCCTTAATGAACTTAGCGTCCCAAATTCTAATTCAACTGCTTTAGACCTGAAAAAGAACGGCGGAAAAAACTGGGCAGCGATATAGCCCGCAACTCTTACAGGCATTATTCAGGAAGGGCATTTGCAACCCATTTCCAGCAAACCTATACTTAAAGCCCTTATGTATTATACCCAGTGTGTGCAATATAAACCATAATTGCTTAAAAAACCATTTAGATATTTTAATACGGCCTTAGCATATGGACAGAAAGAGGAGACAGCAAAATAACCTTAAGATTTATTGGGCTTCCTTTTTCAGCTTGTAAAAATATACTTCGTCTATGATAAGTAATATAGTAAATAACCTCACTAAAAAGCCTATTGCTACTATTATCGCTTTTTGCTTTATCAGCAGGCTGATTATTGTATTGCTTTATCAAAACATAACTATTTTTTCCGATTCATCAGGATATACAGAACTGGCAGAACGCTTAGCCAATTTTAGTCTGCAAGGTTATCTGGGAACACACAGTCCCGGGTACCCTATACTTCTTGCTCTTAGCGGAAATTCATTAATTGTAGCCGTAGTTCTTCAGTTTGTTTTAGGAACTATAAATGCCGTTTACCAGTATAAAACTTTACGACTACTAAACTTTACAACTAAAACATCGTTAATTACAACACTGTTATTTAACAGCTTGCTTCATGTAATTTTTTATGAAACCAATATCCTGACAGAAAGCTTTACATTGTTTTTTGTTACACTGATATTTTACTTTATTATAAAAGGACTATATACAGAGTATAAACTAAAAAACAGCATCATATTAAGCCTGCTTATAGGCTTTCTTATACTTATAAAACCGCTCTATATCTTCCTGCCGTTTTTAATTTACGGATTTTATACCCTGAAGAATTTCAGTTTTTCAAAAATCATCAATATTCGCCTTACTTTACTTATCTTCCCTCTGGTTTCTTTTTTAGGTTGGTCATATGTAAATAAGGTTAATACCGGCTACTTTGTTTCAACAACTTTTTGGGGAATTAACATAGCCCAAAACTGCGTATATTTTGCCGAAAAGTGTCCTGAAGAATATAAAGAAATAGGTGATACTTATGCCGATTACAGAGAAAAAATTATAGCTGCAGACAAAGATGTAGCCATGACCATTTGGTTTGCCGGGCCGGAACTTATGGGTATAACCAAATTATCTTACCTGCCCGACTTTTCTGCTAAATTAAGTGAATACAGTAAAGCAACAATAAAGAAAAATCCTATTGACTATTCTAAGCAGATGTTTGTATCATGGAGAGATTTTTGGGACACCTCCATTTACTGGAATTATAAAAGCTTTAAAGTACCACATGCCAATCAGGTATTAAACCTTTTATGGTTGGCACAAAGCTTTTTGCTCTATTTAATTAAGCTAATCTTTGTATTACTTATACCCTATCATATAGTACAGTTTTTCCGTAAAAAAGAAATCACTACTGTAATTATTATTACAACAGTAATTTTTGCTGCATCTATATTACAGGCTATGGTTACTTACGGTAGTAATTCAAGATTTAGCTACCCTTTTGAGTTTTTAATGATTGTTGTTTTACTATTTACTTTTGGAAAAAGGTTTAGACTAACGTAATCTTATTATTTTTGCTAAAACTCTTTTTATGCTATCCATATTAATCCCTGTATATAATTATGATATTAGCCTTCTTCTTCAAAAGATATACGCTGAGGCTAGTTCTTTAAATATACCTTTTGAGATAGTTGTAATAGATGATAAATCTGAAAAGTCGTTTTTAGAAAAAAACAAGACGCAAACCGAACTTATAAATTGCAGGTTCATTGAAAACAAAATTAATTTAGGACGTACAGAGTCCCGTAAAATTCTTGCCGAATCAGCACTTTACAGCAAACTACTATTTTTAGATTCCGATGTTATACCTGTATCAGATAGCTTTATAAAAAACTACATTGACGTTATTAATGAAGCTCCCATTATTTTAGGAGGTTATGAATATCTCAAAAATTCATATTCAGACGAAAATTCTTTAAGATACTGGTATGGGAAAAGCAGGGAGGAAAAAATGGCTGAAGAAAGGAACCTGTCACCATACAGCTCTGTCTTTTCGGGCAATCTGTTAACTGATAAAGTAACTTTTCTAAAAAACAATTACCCTGAAAACCATAACATTTACGGACTAGATATTTATTTTGCCTATAACCTTTATATAAACAAAGTACCTTTGCTGCATATTGACAACCCTATTTATCACTTAGGGCTTGAAAACAATGAAACCTTTTTTAAAAAATGCCTTGAGTCTGTGGACATCCGAAAAAGGCTTTTAGCAGATAAACAGAACATAGAAAAGGTAAATTCCCTTTTAAAGCATTATAAAAACCTAAAGGAATATCATTTAACCGGTTTAGTTTCATTTGGATTTAAAATAACTGAGCCTCTTTTAAAAAAACTTATTTTCCGCAAAAAACCTAACCTATTAAGTCTTGACTTATATAGACTGGGTTATATTTGTTCTTTAAAAGATTAATTAATGTACAGGCTTGCTAAAAAACTTATCTCAAAACTTATCTCAAAACAAACCTTGTTTCGTTATGAATTAACTTTACGCAGGGCTTATGCTACAATATATAGCGGAGATAAACATGAATGCGGTATATGTCATAAAAAACTTAGCAGGTTTATAGTTCTTGAAAACAATAATATACTTTGCCCTAACTGTGGTAGCCTTGCCAGAGACAGAAGGTTAGTAAGCCTCCTAAATAGTGGTTTTCTTGATAAAGGGATAACCGTACTTGATTTTTCACCTTCCAGATCAGTTTATAGAGAATTAAATAAAAATAGTTCCATAAACTATCTGAGCACAGACCTATCCGGAAACTTTTTTGCGAAATATAGTTTCGATATAACTAACCTCGATTTGGAAGATGAATCAGTTGATTTGATAATATGCTATCATATTCTTGAGCATATAGAAAATGACAGTAAAGCCATGAGTGAACTTTACAGGGTTTTAAAGCCTAAAGGAAAATGTATAATCCAAACACCGTTTAAAGACCGAGATATTTATGAAGACTTTAGCATAACTTCTCCCGAAGAACGCGAAATCCATTTTGGACAGGACGATCATGTAAGGGTATATTCCGTTAACGGATTGAAAGAAAGACTAGAAAAAACAGGTTTTTCGGTTTCTGTAAACGAATACAAAGAAGATAACTACCTTGGTTTAAAAAAAGAAAACATTTTAATTACTGCTAAAAATTAAATAAATTGTCTCTCAGAAAGTTTTTTAAATAAACTTTCCCATTTATCCATTATACTATTCAATTCAAACCTTTTAACACTGTCTTTTGCATAAACACCTAATAATTGTCTATGTTTATAGTCCTCTATAAGAAGGTTCAGCTTCTCTGCAAAAGCCTCTTTATCTCCATCCTGTATAAGATAGCCGTTTAAACAGTCTTCAATAATATCAGAAGGTCCTACAGGACAATCATATCCAACACATGGCACGCCACAGGCCATAGCTTCGATTAAAACCATCCCAAAGCCTTCCGATCTCGAAGTAAGTAAACATATAGAGGCTTCCTGATATGCTTTTATGATATTACATTGTGGTTGCTCAAAAACTACATTTTTACTTATATTATAATGTTCTGCCAAAGCCTTAATATCATAATCAGGATTATCCTTTCCATATATTTTTAATATCCAGTCAGGATGTTCTTTTATTACATTACTCCATATCTCAAACATACGGTCATAACCTTTTTCATAAACATGGCGTCCTACCGCTATAGCAATTTTTTCATCTAATGGAGAAAGATTGGTTACCTTAAACCATAAAGGGTTTGGTATTACATCGATGTCTTTAAAACCCCACTCTTTCTTTGCCGCTTCATTAAGCACAACAATTTTATCAAATTTAGAAGCCATATATCCAGTTAAATAATAACTGACTTTTCTGTTAATAGCTTTCAGTATTCCTCGCCCCGTTTCTTCAAGCTCTAAAAGTCTGGAACCGTGTCGTTCATAAATAAGAGGTATTTTTTTTAGTATAAGAGGTACCAAAAACCCTTTAAAACCATTATCACATACAATAACAATATTAGGAGATATTTTATCAGTTAGGCTTTTTATATGTTTTTTATATGAATTAAAGTAATGTAGTTTATTACGATTAGGTGTAATAGTGATGATTTCAACCCTATCGTTAAAATTATATATCATTTCATCATCATCAGCATTTGTGACAACTATTACTACTTCATATCCCTTTTTTACAAGATAATCCGTTTTTACAGACAATATCCTTTGTAGCCCCCCTGCCCCGCTAATACGTGTTGTAATATATAAAAGTTTCATTTTTTGAATTCCAGAAATTCATTAAAATCCCTTATATAGTCTTCTTCAAGGTATACTTCAGAGGCTATAACCAAGCAAACTGCCCCCGATGAGAAATTCTTAAGCTCACGCCATATACCCTTAGGTATAAGCAATCCTTTATTTGGAATATTAAGACTTATAGTTGTTTCATTTTTACCATCATGCAATACCACATCAAAACTGCCACTAAGAGCTATTAAAAACTGTTGCAGATTTTTATGAGCATGTCCTCCCCTTTCTGCACCACCGGGAACGTCATATAAATAATAAACCCTTTTGAATTCAAAAGGAAGAATATCTTTTTCAATTACTGAAAGGTTACCCCTCCTATCCTCAATTCTTGGTAATGAAATTATCTGTAAATCGTTAATTGTTATATCGGTTTTCATAATTGATTCAAGTCTTTTTTTCCCTCCGCAGCAGCCTTTAATGCAGTTTTTATATCTCCAAATTTAATTTTTCCCTGTTTCAGGTCAAAAAATATCTTAACAAATAACCATTTAAAATAATTCCTAGGAAATATTTTATATATAAAAGCACCCTGTATATAATACTTTTCGAAAACTGATATTTTTAAATTAGTATGCTCTTTAGGGTGCTGCAACAAAACCTCCGGTTCCATTATAATTTTAAACCCTTGATTTTTTAAGCTAAAAACAAAGACTCCTTCCTCCCCCATTGTAAACTGAGCACCTAAGCCAAACCTTTCATCAAACTTCGCTTCATCATGCATAACTGTTTTATTCAACACCATTTCTACCGACATTATACTTAAAAGCTGTAATATATCAGGGTTTATTAATCTTGCTTTAGGATATTTTTTAAACACAGTTCCTTCGGGATTTACAACCCTAAAGCCAGCAATTGCAGTATCAGGATTTTCATTAAACACCCTAAGTATCTTTTCCTGAAAATCATCATTATATTTTATATCGTCATCAGCTATAACACATAGCTTCCCTTTTGTATTTTCCAGGGCCAGGTTACGGCTTTTACTGAGTCCTTTTTCAAAAGAATTAATTACCCTTACGTTTGGATAATCAGACTGCAATAAATTGTCCTGGTTTGTCTGGTTAACAACCAGTATAGAATAATCAGAGAAATGAGAAGGAAACATCGGTTTTAAGAAGTCAAGAGAGTTCCGGTTCATGGTAGAGACCAAAATTTCAATATCCGATTTTTTAAAACCTTCCTGCAATTGTTTATATATTTACACAAATATAAAAATTTCCCTACTCACTAATGAAAATACTTTTACTTGGCGAATACAGCAGGCTTCATAATTCCTTAAAGGAAGGGTTAACCACTTTAGGCCATGAAGTAATTATAGTAGGAACAGGGGACAGTTTTAAAAAATTCAATACCGATTACTCAATATATCCAAAGCTTTTTAACGATTATTGGTTTTTGAGAAAATTCAAAAATCTTATATACAAATTAAGTGGATACAATTTAGAGGAGACTGAAAAAGGATATCGTTTTAATAAGCTACTACATAAGTTAAAAGGTTTTGATCATATTCAGCTAATTAATTCCGATGCTATTGAAACACAGCCTAAGCAGGCGTTAAAACTCTACAAAAAGCTCTTAAAGCAAAACAGGCAAATGAGTCTGCTAATTTGTGGTGACGACACCCCTATTATAGAATATTGCCTTAACGGAGATCTTAAATATTCCATTCTTACCCCTTATCTGCAGAAGAAAGCCCCGGCCAACTATTTTAAATACTCTTTAAAATATCTCAAACCCAATTATAAAAAACTTTTTGAATGGGTAAAAAACAATTCCGTTTGCATAGTAACTTCAGATTTGGATTATGAAATACCCATGAAAGCAATGGGATATGAGACCCATTTTATCCCTAACCCCATAAATACTGACACTATAACGTATAACCAACCGGAAATAACCGATAAGATTATTATCTTTTTAGGTATTAACCGATTGAGCTACATAAAAAAGGGAATCAACTTTTTTGAAGAAGCTCTAACCATAATACAGGAAAAATACAGAGACAAAGTAGAGATTATAATTACCGAGAACGTACCTTATAACGAATACATAAAACTCTATGACAGGGCACATATTTTACTGGATCAAACTTATGGTTATGACCAGGGGTATAATGCCTTAGAGGCGATGGCAAAAGGAAAAGTAGTTTTTACAGGTGCAGAGACCGAGTTTACCCAGCAATATAATCTTACAGAGAGAGTAGCAATAAATGCATTACCCGATACAAAGGCAATTGTTAACGAACTATCTTACCTTATTGAAAATCCAAATGAAATAAAAGCGATAAGCCTAAGAGCCAGAGTTTTTATAGAGAAAGAGCATAACTATATTAAAATCGCAGAAAAATATATTGAGGTGTGGAGTACTTAAATAAGTTTCTTTCTAAATACCATCAATAGAAGTACAAAGTATAAAGCATAGGTAAAGGCATGCGCCATTACTGCGCCTTCTACACCATATTGCTTTATAAAGTATGTTGCAGATAAATACAGTGTTACAAATGAAAAAATCTCAGTTGCTATAAATGCCTTTGTCATTTTCTTGGCAAAAAACTCATATCCCAAAATAATAGAACAGGCTTTTAGAAAATCCCCTACTAACTGCCATTTAAAAAGTGGGCCAACAGGTAAAAACTCATCACTTAAAAGAACCTGTATAATTACATACCTTAAAAAAAAAATCAGAAAAAGTCCTACAGCAAAAAGCGGAATCACAGTTTTATAATAACTGTAAATTACAGTTTTAGTTTCTCTTTTGGTTATTGCCGTACTTAGCTTTGGTAAAAAATAAACTGTTAGTAAAGTGGAAATAAACATAAGATAATAGGAAGAAAAGCGGTTCACCGCTTCCCAGTACCCGCCCTCAATCTCTCCGTACATATTGATAATAAGATTTCTTATATACAATGTAAGCACTGTACCTGTTACTATGGTAACAAGAGTCATTAAACTATAATAAAACAGGTTTTTAAGCATTGTAGCCTTAAAAAAAGGCCTCCTGATAAAAGTTATAAGGGATATTTCTCCTCTTATCATAATAAAGGAAAACATAAAAAGTAAAGCCGGGCTGAGAGCTACAGCTATTAACGCTCCACTAAGCTGATGGTAAATAATAAGTACAGCCGAAAGCAATACCCCAAAAACATTTCCCGAAATATTAACCTTTATTACTTTTTTATAATTACCTAAACCATTTAATATAGAAATTAAAAATATATTCCCTGCATACCATGGCATAGCAAAGGCTATCATTTTAAAGACCCATTTATAAGCTGCATCCTTAAAAAATACTTCGCTAAAATAGCCGGCACCAAAAAAAACAATGATACTCAATACTGCTACTACTCCTAACAAAACAAAAAAAACAGTACTTAAAATCTCTTTAAGTTTATTTTCGTTTTTTTGATGCTCAGCCACGTACTTAACAATACCGTTTTGAAAGCCAAGTGTAGAAACTGAATCGGTTATGGAAAGTACATTTCTTAAATTACCTACAAGCGCTAATCCTGCAGGTCCTAAAAATTGAGCTACGATTTTTGAAATTATTACACCTCCTGCCAACCTTACCCCTACACTAAGTGAGTTAAGGGAAAAAACCTTAATGACAGGGTTGCCTTTTATCTTATTGATTAACTTCAAATTCCAAATAATTTTTAGAGCTATTCAGTTATTGTCACCTCATAAAAATCCTGGACATATACACTACAGCCCAGTTCTTCTTTCTGTTTAAGTAATCCGGCATTATATCCGTTTCCTTCTGTAACTGTACCCATATCAAAAAAACGCTTCGTATTACTAAGCTTTTCAATAAGGGTTATAAAAAGGTAGTCCAACGCTCTTAACTCTTCGCCCTTATCGGTAGTAGCACCGTATTGCGACTTTACAACTGTTCCTGAATCAAAAAGGGTTATTCCTGCTACTATCTCATCATTATAATAAACATTATACTGAAATATGTTTTCAGGAAAACGGCTTTGCAATAACTCTATCTCTTCAATAGTATGTACAGGCTTTGTGTTATGTCTCTTTTCAAGTCTTGGAACAAGAACGTCTTTCCAAAAACCTTTAAAGTTATTATCCTGCTTTATCTCCATTCCCAAACTGCTTACCCTCCTGTAATGTTTCATTTTGCTTTTAGAAATTGTAAGCGGAAACGAATAATCAATCGCCAGGTTCATATCCCTGCGGATAATACTAGCCCCTTTCCTAAAAAGAGCATAATCAGCTTCAAAAACAGGATATTTGTGGTATATGGGCAATATCTGTTTTATAATACCTTTTTTAAATCCTTTTTCATTCAAAAATTCAAAGGCAACATTAATAATCTGCTCTGTTTTTTCTCCTCCTGTTTTATTCTCTAACAGAAACCCTCCATATGTAAGCCCCTGATGGGAATATATTATATCGTCTTTACTGTTAGCCGGAAAAAGCGCTACCAGCTTATCATTTTCAAATACAAGTAATGAGAAATCTGTAAAACGGTCGCTATGATACTCCATAAAATCACGATGAAACAAAAACGTACCGTTTTTAGAACTGTTTACGAAATCATTCCATTGTGTATAATAATCAACCGTATATTTCTCAACTCTGTACATGCTTATTTTTCTATCTTTTCAAATACATGTTCTCCTTTATCGTTTATATAAAGATAAAGTCCCGGGGGCTCTTTAAGGCGTAAATAGCTCGCATCTTCCTGCAAATTATTAAGGTAAGACTTATCCTGAGCCAGATAAGAAAACAATACCCTGAAAATATTCACGTTCGTTTTCAGTTCCTTATCGTAAGCAGCAGCTCCGGCATCATTCCACTTTATTGCCAGCAATGCCCCAAACATAGAGTTTATTTTATACTTATTGGTCGTTTTGTAACTGGACTGCAAACTATAGGCAAAACCTGCAAAACCACCATGATCAGCCCCAATAATTATTATTGCATCAGGGTCTTTTTCCTCAAGATAAACTATAACCTTTTCTAACCATATATTAGCTTCCTTAACTCCGCTAAGATACTGGTCCTTTTCTTCCTGTATTGCCTGCTCTTCAGCTATTGGGCGCTGATAGACACTTATATGCCCCGGAGTGAATTTTTCAATAAAGAAAAAGTTACCTTCATTGCTAATATTTTCAGTATTCTTTTTAAGCGATTCAAAAACATCATAATTATCAACCCAACCATCCTTAATAATAGGTATTTCAGAATAAGATATATTACAGTAATCATATCCTAAATCAGGCCTGTTCATTATTAAATAAGGCTTTTCGCTTATAAGATGAGTCTTGTAGTTATTATTCTTAAGTGTTCGTAGTACAGCATTATCTCCCACTATTATTTCCCTTGCCCTGTATTTTTCAATATCGGCTGCACTATAGTGATGTTTCATAGAGAACATTGAGGAATTGGAAAGTAACGTAGAATAATAATTAGACCTTTGATTTTCATACAACTTAAAGCCTTCCTTATCAAGATAACTCCAAAAGGCAGTATTGTCAAAATTATAAATACTATCCCTAAAATTTACGGGGTTAGTATATCCGTCCGGCTGAATGAAATAAATGTTTGGTCGCTTCTTAAAAACTGCCATTTCTATATTATCAGGTTGTTTTTGCCATTCTTTATCGACTTTGGAGAAAACAATCCTTAAAATTTGCATCAGATTAAAAAAGGAAAGGAAAATAAGCAGTATGATAAAAAGCTTGTAATATTTTTTATATTTTCTTGATATAAACCATGCTGCTATTATTATTAGCAACAGCGTACCTTTTTCGGTAAACTTTAAAACGATTAGGTCAAAAATAAAGTAAAACAACATGCCCAGCATCCCAACGAACAGAAAGTTTCTTCTATAATCGCCAAGTTTTACAAGAGGAAGAATCTTGTAACCCACAAATAAAACCGTAACGGGTATAAGTATATAAAATGCCGCAAATAATGAAAGTTGTACTAATGAATTAGCTAAAGCGAAGTTCTTAGAGTAATAGAATAAAAGCAGGTATAAGCCTACGCTAAATCCCGCCAGTATGGGAGTATCCTTTTCAGAATTGATAAAATCTAGAATCTTTTGCCTTAGTTTTTCAATCATGTTTATTTTCTTTTTAGTAAATACATCGTCCTTTTTGTATTAGGGATAAGCTGTTTTTCTTCTATATCAAAATATACACTATACTCTTTTTCAAAATCTGTAATGTTATAACCGTCAAAATGTCCCTTAAACTCACGTTTACTGTTTAAAAGGAAATCTACCCAAGAGTCACCTCTATCCGGAAACTCAATAATAAGATAAGGCGTTAACGAAGCAAACAGCTTTGCCGACATGCTAAACGGTACATTTCCGGTAAGCGATATATGGTGTATAAGGGCCAGTGCCATAGCTACGTCATAATTGCCTTTTTTAATCCTGTCCAGTAACGAATCCCTTTCGGCATTGTTAAGTCCTATTCCGGGAACCGGATTTACCAGGTCACTAACCAACGGGAGTATATTACTTTCTTTGTTTTTTAATACCTGTAGGTAATTTTGGTCTACAGCATTTGGGTCAATATCGGTTACCAGTATTTCTTTTGCCATATCCTTAAGCACTCGTGAAAAAGTACCGTCATTACCACCAAAGTCAATAAGCTTAGAAGCATTTATACCTCCATACCACTTTCTTACCAAATCTTTTTTGTATTCAAAAGCTTCAGCATCATAGTTGGTTATAGTATAATAGTCTTTCCACTCTGTCTTTTCATTAAGTTCAAGATCTTTAATGTAATTGTAGAGTGAATCTAATATTTTGATTTGTGCCTCTTTAGAAATGTTTATTTTCCTTTCTTTTTCTGCACCAACGCTATTACTATATCTGGCATCATACTTAGCCGTAAGATAAATATTGGTATAAATAACCGGGCTAAACCTGCATTTAAAAGGTAACATTTTTGCAGCCTTATCCAGCGGAATACCATCAATATACTGCATAAGCAGTTTAAGCATATCATTACCATGATATTTTGCCAAAAGCAATGGGGCGAAAAAGTGCATTAAAAACTGCCTGTAAGCCCTCCACGGCTCACCATCTGTATAAAAATCAAGAGAAAGGCTGTCTACAAAAACAGGTTTTCCTTTGTAAAATGTAATATTAAATGCTGTGGCATCCTTAAGTGAATAACCGTTTTGAATACAGTATTTCTGCAGTTTTAAGGTATGTAAAGCAGCATGTTTATATTGATTAAAACTCCATTCGTAGGGATAAGAAAAAAACGGAATATTTTCAGGCTTAATTACAATTCCTTTGTCGTCGGCCTTTACCTCTTGATGAGGAATAAGAAGACCTGCTTTAAAAAGCTTATCGTAAAACCCTTTATTTTTAAGCGAATTATATTGCTTAAAGTAAACAGGATTTACCTGTCTTAATACAGTGTCATTGTCTGTAAAAATATATCCCGACGGATCCCTGAACGAAGAAGCATGCCTATTTTGTGTCTGCATCAGATTTGTCTTCTATATCAATATCTCCCATTAGGTCCTGCTCCTGTTTTTTACCAAAAACAGATTTTATTTTTGTGGTAATCCTTTTATAAAATAAAGCTATGGAAGCTCCAACCGCAACAAGCAGCTGCACTATTAAAGCGCCTGTACCGGGATCGAAGTATAAAAATATATGGCTCATAATTCTCTTTTGAACTGGTAAAAATAGAAAATTATCCGTCACATAAGGAATTTATGAGGTTTAATAATCTAAAAGGCTGTATTTGTTATACATTTAAGTAAAAAAAGACAGCTTTATCAAATATTTTCTATTTTTAAGCAAAAATAATATGCCGTGAAAATAAAACTACTCTCCGTTTTTTTAATGTTGTTTGCTGTACCATCGCTATACAGTCAGGTAGATATTGAATTATACGAGCAGTTTAACGGAAAATATGATTTTACTTTTGTAGGTAATACACTCAACCCTATCCCTAATGGTGCCGGGCTAGACTGTAGCATATTAACCTCATCTTCGGCTGAGCTTAACCTAAATCCGGATGACCAGATACTTAAGGCATATCTTTATTGGGCAGGTTCAGGTACGGGTGATTTTGAAATACAACTTAACGGACAGGATGTAGTGGCAACACGTACTTTTCCTGTGGTGTTTGTTAGTACTTCCGATTTAATTCCCCGTGATTTTTTCAGTGCGTTTGCTGATGTTACCTCTTTGGTTCAAACCACAGGTAACGGAACCTATACGGTTTCTGAGCTTGATCTTACTGATGTAATTAATAATGATGTCCCTTCTTCCTCTAACCTGTATTGTCAAAACGGGACAAATTTTGGAGGGTGGGCTATTTTTGTTGTTTATGAAAATGAAAATCTCCCATTAAACCAACTTAATCTTTATGATGGGCTACAGTTTGTCCCTACATCTATAGATATTACTCTACCCAGTCTTAACGTAATAGACAATATTGGGGCAAGCATAGGCTTTATTGCCTGGGAAGGCGATGCTAATATCGCTAACAATGAAATACTTTCCATTAACGGAAACGTATTGGGCAATCCACCATTAAACCCGTCAAATAACGCCTTTAACGGCACTAATAGTGTTACGGGAGCCAGCGATATGTACAATATGGATCTTGATATTTATAATATCCAGAACATGATACAGATTGGTGATGAATCGGCAGAGATAAGCCTGCAATCAGCACAGGATTTTGTAATGGTAAATGCCATTATAACCAAGCTTAACAGCCAGCTGCCCGATGCTACTATTGAAGTTACCGATGTAAGACAACAATGTAATTCGCTAAGTATTGATATAGATTATACCGTTTACAACACAAACAGTACCGATCCGCTCCCGGCAGGAACTCCCATATCAATTTATGCAAATGGCGTTTTGGTTGGCAATACGCAAACTCAAACGGAGTTACCTATAGATGGTAGTGAAAATGGCACTATTACCATAAACCTCCCTCCCGATACACCTGTTAATTTTGAACTGGTGTTTGTGGTGGATGACAACGGAGACGGAACAGGAAACGTTACCGAAACCAATGAAAACAATAATTCCTTTACGGTTAATGTAACACGATGGGTGTCTCCTCCACTACAGCAACCGGAAGACATAACTGTTTGTGAAACTGCTAATAACAGCGGTATTGGTATTTTCGATTTTTCGGCTTATGAAGAAGACCTGAAAAATTTGCCAACGGATATTGTTCGTTTCTATACATCACAGGATAATGCCGATAATGATATTAACCATATTACCAATCCGGAGAATTATACATCAAACGGACCTGCACAGGAAATTTTTGTTCGACTGGAGGATGAGCACGGTTGTTATACCATTGGCTCATTCTTTCTTTATGCAGTAGACTGCCTTTTCCCCGATGCAACCATAACAGCGTATGATGTGGTTAAAACCTGTGACTCCAGGATAATTGAAGTATCTTATACTGTTTACAATTTAGACAGCGACGATATACTGCCAGCCGGAACACCAATATCTATCTACGCAAACGGACAGTTTATAGAATATACCGAAACCTTACTGAATATCCCTATAGATGGCAGCGAAGAGGGTACTATAACACTTACCATTCCTGATGCCCTGCCTATGGATTTTGAACTGACCTTTGTAGTAGATGATACAGGCGATGGCACAGGCATAATACAGGAAACAGACGAAACAAACAATACATATACTATATCTGTATCTTTAGTTGCATCACCAACTATTACAGGACTGGAAGATATTATCTCCTGTAATGAAGGTTACGGACTGGGTACTTTTGATTTTTCTGATTACGTACAGTCATTAAAAAATAACCCTGATGATACGGTTAATTTCTACCTTACCCAACAGGATGCAGAACAGGGTGTTAATCCTATAACTAATACTACAGGTTTTGTTACTACAACTAACCCTCAGGAAATTTTTGTTCGCTTAAATGATGAGTTCTGTTACACTATAGCATCATTTTTGTTGTATACAAAGAACTGTCCGCCGCAAACCTATAATTATGTTACCCCTAACGGCGATGGTATAAACGATACATTTTTTGTAAGAGGACTTAGAAATATATTTCTCAATTTTAAAATGAAAATTTATAACCGTTGGGGAAGGCTTGTATGGGTAGGCGATCACAGTATGGAAGACTGGGACGGGGTTGCTACCGAAGAAAAAGTAGGTTCTGACAATAATACCGTACCGGTAGGCACTTATTATTTTGTGCTGGAACTAAATGATCCTGATTACCCTGAACCTATTGTGGGCTGGGTATATGTAAGCAAATAAACCACACCCGATGGAAATTAAAGACCTGAGTATTAATGAGGACATCCTCAACCTTTTTAATTATACGCTAAACGACGACGCTAAGGCAACCGTAAAAAGCCTGTTGCTTAAGCCTCTCGAAACAAAAGAAAAAATACTTTACAGACAGCAGGTTATAAAGGGTTTCCTGGAAAATATTTCCCTTTTTGAAACCTATTCTTATTCCCGTATAGACTTTAGGCAGGTCTACATTTTTTTGCAGAGCTTTGATGATGAGGAATTCCTTGAAAAAGGGCTAAAGTTAAAACTTCATTTCTCCAAACAGAAACATTCTGATTACCGTAGCCGTTGTGTACAGCTTATCATGCTTTTTCACAGGCTGCACAACCATTATATAAAAAGGATTGTTACAGCCCCTTTCCCTGAAGAGTACAAAAACGACATAAGGCTAATTGATGATTTTTTAAATAGCTTTAAACTGGATTATTATGAAAACCTTATCAGGTCAAATAAGTTTGGGGTTAAGCACATCATCCAGATTATCAATCTTATTTCGGTTAAAAAGAGAAAAAAGGAAATAACAGCTTTTCAGGATGCCTATACCCTGTTTGAAGCCTATATATCTATTGCAAAAGGAATAAGACAACATAAATTTGTCTTTCCTGAAATAACCGGGAAACAGGTAGCCCTTACCCAATTCTATCATCCGTTATTGGCTAATCCTGTAAAAAACTCCTTTGAGGCAAATAACAATGTAATACTAATTACCGGCCCTAACATGTCGGGCAAGTCAACACTTTTAAAAGCAATCAGTATTTGCATTTATTTGGGCAACATAGGCTTTGCAGTACCGGCACAGGGAGCGAAGATACCTAAGTATGATAATATATCGGTATTTATCAATCTCAACGACGACCTGCAAAGCGGCTACAGCCATTTCATGACCGAGATTATAAACCTGAAGAAAGTGGTAGAGCTGTCGGGTACAGATAAACCGCATTATGCCGTTTTTGATGAACTATTCAGAGGAACCAATATTGATGATGCCCTTGAAATAAGTAAAACCACACTAAAAGGCTTGCTTAATTTTAAAAACTCATTGTTTTTTGTTTCGAGCCATCTCCACCAGCTTACCGAAATGGAAGAGATACAGGACGGAAGTATAGCAACCTATTACTTAGACTGCAACCTTAAAGAAAGTACTCCCGCTTTTACTTATGAGCTTAAACCGGGATGGAGCGATATTAAAATAGGCCGTATCCTTTTCGAGAAAGAAGGCCTTAATGAACTCTTACAGCACAAACACACTTTATCATGAATACAAAAAAGTGGCAGGAATTTGCCGAACACATACAGGGAGAATTTGTAAAAAAAAGTTTTTGGCATACCTCAAAAGTAGAAAAGAACTACAAGGGAAACAGAATTGTATTTGAAAACTACACTACCGGAGACGAAACAAGCCAGACCTGCACAAAAGTAACAGCGTTTCTTTATTTGAAGAAAGATTTTATATTTCAGGTATACAACAGCAATTTTTTTACAACTATTGCTAAATACTTCGGGATGCAGGATATACTTGTAGGCAATCCTGAATTTGATGAAAAGTATATCGTAAAAAGTAATGACGGATTTAAAATAAAGCAGTTATTAAGAACTCCTGAAGTGAGAAATGAAATTGAAAACTTTAAGTATATCTATATAACTCTGTCTAACAGCAAAACCTTTTGGAACAGAAAAGCTCCCGAAAACCTATATGAGCTATGTTATAACACCCAGAAAGACATTAAGGATTTTAGGGAACTGGAAACCATTTACCATTTACTTACTGTGGTAATAAATCAGCTGCAGGAAATGTATCTTATTGAAGATTAATCCCTGCTTAAAGGTGGCAGTGACCATTTAAACACAACCGCCATAAGCCTCGTAGCTATAATAACTCCCGATGTAAGTATATAAAGTAATCCGTCGGGTACATGCAGTGCTTTTAGCAGGAAGAAAACACAGCCTCCCAAAATACAGATGGTGGCATATATCTCTTTCCTGAATATTACAGGAATCTCGTTACACAATATATCCCTGGTTACTCCGCCAAAACATGCTGTCATGGTACCCAGTGCCACACATATTACAGGATGCAGGTTTACTTCCAAACCTTTTTCCAAGCCAATAAGTGTAAACACCCCAAGGCCTATGGTATCAAAAAAGAAAAGCGATGTGCGCAGCTTGTCCAGTTTTTTCCTGAAAATAACCGCCAAAAAGAATCCCGCAATAATTACATATACATAATTAAGATCCCTCATCCATCCTACAGGCGACCTTCCTATCAAAACATCACGCAGGGTTCCTCCGCCTACTGCGGTAACAAAGGCAATAACAAAAACCCCAAAAGGATCCATTTTTTTATTAAGCGCGGTTAAAACTCCGGATATGGCAAATGCCATAGTCCCAAAAACATCAATGAGGTAAAAAAACATTACATTTTTTGTGTATAGTAGTTGTAGTCTTTTATAATAGTATCAATAAAAGCCATTGGGCTTTTAGAAACCGATTTAATTCCGGTAACTGCCCCTATCTTATATTCCAGTTTATTGATAACATCAAAATCAGCACTCTTAACGGCTGTTTCATAAGTCTCTTTAATAATCCTCATATCATTATCACTAAGTCTGATAACTAACGGATAAGTAGGCACATAGTCGTCCTTAAGCTCTTTAAGTATGGTATGGTCTATTGTAATTTTGTTTTTAAGATCTATAACGGCTGTACCGGCAGCCATATCTCCCAATCTTTGGGTTTTGTTACTCACTATCATTATAACAAGCCCTATAAAGCTTAGTGGCGGTGTAACCTCTATAATCCTGAAAATCCATCGAAGCACATAGTCTATAAAACCCGACTGATAGCCATCTATTTTAATCACCTTAATTTTTAAAACCTTCTTCCCTACTGTCTGTCCTTCCAAAAGGCTTTCAAGAGTTAGTGCATAAAACAACACCGGTAAAGATATTAGTCCGTTTATAGCTGCGTTTACTGCACGATCATCTCCCTGATACCAGTCTCCGGCATGTAAAACCCCATACATTATAATGTAATAAGCTATAAAAATAACAAAGTCAATAAGATAAGCCAGTATCCTTTCGCCAACAGAGGCCGTGTTAAAATTTATATTTACATTTTGTGTTGTGGTTATGGATAATTCTGACATATTTTTTTATTTTAGCTTCCCTATGAGAGAAGCAGCATTTATAAAACAAAATAAAGAAAAATGGCTTGAATTTGAACAGGCTATTTTTGGTAAAGCTAAAAAAAATCCTGATGAGTTAGCCAGCCTGTATATACATTTAGTTAACGATCTCTCTTATGCTCAAACCTATTACACTAAAAGTAAGACAGTTACTTATCTAAATCATTTAGCTGCAATTACCTATCAAAAAATTTATAAGACCAAACGTGAAGAAGGCAATAGGTTTATAAGTTTCTTTAAGACCGAAGTACCACTTATTGTTTACGAATACAGGAGATATGTACTTTATGCCTTTATCATGTTCTTTATATTCACCGGAATAGGCGTTTTATCGGCCATGAACGATGGTAGTTTTGTAAGGCTTATTTTAGGAGACGGTTATGTAAACATGACTCTGGAAAACATAGAAAACGGCAACCCTGTTGCGGTTTATAAAGATGGTAGTAACTGGGGAATGTGGTTTTACATTACCCTAAACAACCTAAGAGTAGGAATTACATCTTATGTACTGGGGGCTTTTGGAGGCCTTGGCACAGGCTATGTATTGCTATCAAACTGTATCATGTTGGGCTCTTTTCAGTATTTCTTTTATGAGCATGGCGTGTTTTGGGAAAGTGTACGCGGTATATGGATACACGGTTCTATGGAAATTTTTGCTATGGTTATAGAGGCCGCTGCCGGTTTGGTATTAGGGGCGTCTATACTGTTCCCTAAAACATATTCAAGAATGGCTTCCTTAAAAATCGGAATAAAAAACAGTCTGAAAATAGTAATAGGTACCATGCCTTTTACCATAATGGCAGGTATACTGGAAGGGTTTATAACCCGCTATTCACCCGATATGCCTAATTTTCTTAGTGTTGCCATAATACTGGTTACATTATCGTTAATATCATTTTATTTTTTAATATACCCTTATTGGGTTTACAAAAAAACACACCTTAAAGATGTTTCAACTATATAAACAACGTAATTTTAGTGCTCTTATTAATGATACTTTCTCTTTTTTTAAGACACACGGCAAAAACTATCTTAAAAGCTATTTTATTATAAGCGGCAGTATATTACTGGTAATATCACTTGTTACATTTTTGTTAGCTAAGTTCTTTTTAGGTTATACCGAAGGAACAATTTCTATGATAGGTAAAAGCATGTTTGTTATTTTAGGGGCTTTAGCTTATTTTCTTTTCATAGTACTATCTCTTGTATGTTATAGTGTTGCGGTATTCTACCTAAAGGCAATACAGGAAAAAGATGCTCCGGAAACTAAAGATGTGGTAGCTCTGTTGAAGGCTAAGCTGGGAAAAATAATTCTTTTCCCTATAGCTTCACTTATCTCTTTCCTTCCATTAACATTCTTGGTATTCTTTATAACAGCTTTTGTTATGGGGCTTATATTTGCTGCTTTAGGACTTTTCGGTTCTATTTTAGGATTCTTTGTATTTGCTGTAATGGGGTCTTTCATGGCCAGTTGGGTACTGCTTTCTTTTTATGACAACCTAACTAAAGATAATGGCTTTTTTACCTCTATGGGTAATGGGTTCACTATGGTACTTAACGGCTTTTGGAAAAATGTGGGTGCAACTGCTATAATGGGTATTATAGTCTTTGCTGTTATGTTTTGTGTTACCGCTCTTCCGGGACTAATAGGAACCTTTACATTACTGGACCAGGCTAACCCTGAAATGTTTGACGAGAGCATAAGTATTCTTTCCATAATAGGTACAATCTTCTCTGTACTTTTAAGCTTTGCAATAACAAATCTGGCTTTAATAGGCCAGGGAATGATTTACTATAGTAATGAGGAAGAAAAAGGAAACAATTCTCTTCATTCTCAAATAGATTTAATAGGAGGCGAAAGTGAATAAACTGCTTATTTATATTGTTTTAATCTGCTTCCCTGTATTGGTATCGGGTCAGGCTACCGTAAATGACTCTGTTTCTGTAACAACAGAAGTAGCTCTATCGGTTTCTGATACCGTTAACTATACACAAAGGGAATTTGAACCCGGCTTTAAAGAGCGCTATAAGGCCGATGAATTTATTTATGAAATAAAACCTAAACCTAAAACGGCATGGGACCGATTTTTAGAATGGTTAAGAGATTTGCTGGACAGCATTTTCGGGCCTTCAGATGAAGAAGCTGTAGAAGAAAAGAACGGAATAAGCTGGGGAGAAATAATAACTAAATTAGTTGCTGCCATACTTATCATTTTTGTGATTTATGTTGTAGCCTCATCTATTGCCGGTAAAGAAATCTTCTGGATATTTAAACGTTCGGGCAAAAAGATATCAATTAATGAGATTATGAGCGAAGATCTCGCTCAGGTTAACTTTAAGGATCTAATTAACGAAACCAAACAAACAGGTGATTACAGGCTGGCAACACGCTATTACTACCTATGGTTACTAAAATTGCTAACCTACAGGGAAATTATAGAATGGCATCCTGATAAGACCAATTCAGACTATCTGTATGAAATTAATAACCCTGGCCTGAGAAAAGATTTTGAATACCTGTCCTATGTATACGAATATATATGGTATGGAGAATTTGCAATAGATGAAGAAGCTTTTACTAAAGCCGAAAAAGCTTTTATTAAAACCTTAAATACGCTGTAATATGAAGAAACCAATTATTATATGTAGCGTATTGCTTGTTATTGTCATAACACTTATTATCTGGGCAGAAAACGCTGGGCCAAAGTCTATAGACTGGACACCCTCTTACCAAACCAATGAAAAGATTCCTTTAGGCCTTTATGTAATGAATAAGGAATCTAAAACGCTGTTTAAAAACAATAAAGTAACTAAATTCTCAGAAACACCTTATGAGTTTTTAAATGCGCTTTACGATTATGATGTAAGTGATTATACCGAAACCGGAACTTTTATCAATATTGAAGGATATAACTCCATCGATATAGAGTCGGCACAGGAACTATTGTACTTTGCAGAATACGGTAATACCGTTTTCCTTAGTATGAAAGATTTTCCAGAAGTGATATTAGACTCCCTTAAGATAGGAACCTCTTCAGGATATCACAAAAGGGATTCTATACCTTTAACTTTTGCAAACAAGAAACTTTCTTATAAAACCCAATCGCTTTCCGAAGGGATAAGCTTTTTCCATTTTAATAAGATTGACACTTTAAACACTACAGTATTAGGGTATCAGGAAGTAAATGAAACTACTAAGCAGGCAAACTTTATAAAGGTAGCCTACGGCAATGGTTATTTTATACTACATACACAGCCCGCAGTTTTTACTAATTTCCATTTGCTTAGGGGAAAACACTATACATATGCCGAAAATGTCATATCATACCTGCCTCAGGAAAATATTTACTGGTATTCGCATTCTTTCTTTAATAACGGACAAAGCAACTCTATTATAAGATATATACTGTCTCAGCAACCATTAAAGAATGCATATTACCTGAGCCTTTTGGGAATTTTGATATTCATGATATTCAATGCAAGGAGAAAACAAAGAATAGTACCTATAGTACCTCCGGTTAAAAACACTACCATAGATTTTACAAAAACCATAGGTAACCTTTATTTCCAGGAAAGGAACCATCATACCATTATAGATAAGAAAATTATCTATTTCCTTGAACATATAAGAACTGTTTACCTTATAGATACTTACAGCCTTGACAGCACTTTTGTAGAAAAACTTCACCAAAAAACAGGCAAGCCTGTAGAAGATATTGAAAAAGCCGTAAGTTTGATAAAAAGGCACAGGCATAATTTTGACAGCACCGAAGCCGACTTAATAGAAATAAATAAAGCAATCGAAAATCTAAGATTATAATGGAATCATTCGAAAACAATAACGCAGAAAACAATCCGGAGAACCTTACAAACACCGAAAACCTTACTCCGGATACAACAAATACAAACACTCAAAGTGATAATATAAACTTTAGTACAAGGCTTGATTTAACCGAATTACAAAACAGTATTGCACAGGTTAAAGAAGAAATAGGCAATGTAATTGTTGGCCAGCACAAAATGATAGACAGGCTGCTTGTAGCCATACTGTCTAACGGCCACGTATTACTTGAAGGTGTACCGGGTGTTGCAAAAACAATTACTGCTAAATTACTGGCAAGAACCCTTACGTTAGGATTCAGCAGGATTCAGTTTACACCAGACCTTATGCCGTCTGATATTTTAGGAACTTCGGTATTCGATCTTTCAAAGTCTGAGTTCAACTTTAAGAAAGGGCCTATCTTTTCAAACTTCATCCTGATTGATGAGATTAACAGGGCGCCTGCTAAAACTCAGGCTGCTTTATTTGAAGTAATGGAAGAAAGACAGATAACCATAGAAGGAAAAACTCAGTTAATGGAATCACCTTTCCTTGTAATAGCTACCCAAAACCCTATTGAGCAGGAAGGTACTTACCGCCTGCCTGAAGCACAGCTTGACCGTTTCCTGTTCAAGATAACTATTGATTATCCTAAGCTTGAAGAGGAGATTTCTATACTACAAAGAGAAAATGCACTTCAAAACAAGGAGAAGCTGCAGGATGTGAAAAAAATACTTTCTCAGCAAGACATCATTAAATACCAGGGATTGGTAAAACAGATCGTTATAGAACCAAACCTAATAGAATACATTGCTAAAATAGTGGCAAATACACGTGATAACGCTTTCCTTTACTTAGGGGCTTCTCCGCGTGCTTCTATAGCAATACTTAATGCGGCAAAAGGTTATGCTGCGCTAAGAGGAAGGGACTTTGTTACTCCTGATGACATTAAAGATTCTGCCGTACCTGTATTACAGCACCGTGTTGTTGTAGCTCCTGAAAGAGAAATGGAAGGACTTACAAGCGAGCAGATAATCAAACAGATAATTGACAGTGTAGAAATTCCGCGTTAATGAAGTGGCTTAAACAAATATATCTTAACAATTTCTTTTTCTATGTGTTTTCAGGACTCATGGTAGTCTTCATACTCGCATATTTCTACCCTGCACTGTACCGTGTGGCGTGGTTGCTGTTTTATATTTTCCTTGGGTTTACTGCCATCGATTTCCTGATGCTTTTTACCAATCAGAAATTCAGCGCATCCAGAAATACACCTGAAAAATTTTCTAATGGTGACGAAAATCCGGTTACGGTGAGTATTACCAGTGGTTATACATTTCCTGTGTCTGCAAAGGTTATAGACGAGATTCCTTTACAATTCCAGATACGTAATTTTGAAATAAAAAGAAATTTAAGCACCGGTAAGGAAGACATATTTGAATATTCATTAAGACCTGTAGAAAGGGGTGAATACCACTTTGGAAAACTAAATGTGTTTGTAACATCTCCGCTTAAACTGGCGTGCCGCAGATTTTCTTTTGATGAAGGGCAAATGGTACCCACCTACCCTTCTTTCATCCAATTAAGAAAGTACGACCTTATGGCTTTTTCCAATACGCTAATGCAATACGGGTTAAAAAAGATAAGACGTATAGGTCATACCATGGAGTTTGAACAGATAAAAGAATATGTTTCGGGAGATGATATACGTACCATAAACTGGAAAGCCACAGCAAAGAAAAACCAGCTGATGGTGAACCAGTTTCAGGATGAGAAGTCTCAAAACGTTTATATGGTTATAGACAAGGGGCGTGTAATGAAAATGCCTTTTGAAGGCCTTAGCCTTTTAGACTATGCCATTAACGCTACACTTGTACTCTCTAACGTAATCCTTAAAAAACAGGATAAGGCCGGTATGTTTACTTTTTCTAAAAAAGTAGAAAACCGTGTAGCTTCTGAAAGGCGCAACTCTCAGATGCAGAAAATAATGGAAAACCTGTATAATGTAGGCACCGACTTTTTTGAAAGTGACTTCAGTACGCTATATGGAGACATTAAGAAAAATATTAATCACAGGAGCCTCATAATGCTGTACACAAACTTTGAGACTATGGACGGCCTTAAAAGACAGCTTCCATACCTTAAAGGAATAGCAAAAAACCATTTGCTTGTAGTTGTATTTTTTGAGAATACAGAGCTTGATGCTTTTGTACAGAAAAAAGCCGAAAACGTTCAGGAGATATATGATCAGGTAATAGCTGAGAAGTTTGCTTTTGAAAAAAGGCTTATTGTTAGCGAGCTTAGAAAATATGGTATCTACTCTGTACTAACCAAGCCGGAGAACCTTACCATAGAAAGTATAAACAAATATCTGGAGATAAAAGCAAGGGGTATTTTGTAATACTTATACTTTGTACCTTTGCTGCTTTATACGACTGCTAATATGAAACAGATTTCCAGTACTCAAAACCCGTTTATAAAATCGTTAGTGCAGCTTCAGGAAAAAGCTAAGGCACGCAGGCAAAGCGGTACTTTTTTAATAGAAGGCCAGCGCGAAATAATGCTTGCGACAAAAGGCGGCTATGAACTGGAATCGGTACTTTTTGTACCTGAAATGATTAGCGAGGCAGAGGTTAAACAACTGGCAGGAAGGCAGGCTAATCTTACCGAAATAAACAGGGAAGTCTATCAAAAACTGGCTTACCGCGATACTACCGAAGGGATTTTGGCAGTTGCCAAATCAAAATCTTTACGCCTTGAGGATCTACAGTTAGGTGACAATCCGCTTGTACTTGTGGCCGAAGCTACCGAAAAGCCAGGTAATTTAGGGGCTTTATTACGTACTGCCGATGCCGCAAACCTTGATGCAGTAATTATTGCCAATCCTAAAAGTGATATGTACAATCCTAATATTGTACGTTCAAGCGTAGGCTGCCTTTTTACTAACCAAATTGCTACTGCAAGTACACAGGAGGTTATAGATTTTCTTAAATCTAAAGGAATTGCCATTTATTGTGCTACGCTTCAGGATTCAACTTATTACCATACACAGGACTACTCTGCTCCAACCGCACTGGTTGTAGGAACCGAAGCCACTGGGCTTACTCAGGAATGGAGGGATGCGTCTACCAAAAATATTATTATCCCCATGCAGGGCGAGATAGATTCTATGAATGTATCTGTCGCTGCAGCCATACTTATTTTTGAAGCCAAAAGACAAAGAGGGTTTAACCTGTAATTGAATAGTATTTGTATCTTTGAGAAGTAACTATTTTTACTATGCGCTCAAAATTATTAGCTTTATTTATTCTTTTCTGCCTTACTATGTCAGCTCAGGAAAATGAGGGTATCTCATGGAAAGAAGCTTCCATTAATGATAAGATAAAACTATCGTTATCACTGGCAGAATTTGAAGACAGATATAAAAAAGCCGATAGTATAATAGATGGCTACGCCTACAGTTGTGCTGAGAAAGCTGAAGCTGAAGTAAAGCTTTATTACTACAAAGGGATATGTTTTGAACTGCAAAAAGACAACACACTTAAATTCAGCCGTATTGACTTTTCTGTTCGCAAGGCTATGTACTTTGCCATTGATGACGACTGGTTTGACCATACCACCAGCCTTAAAAGTTTTCGCCGTTCTTTCCCTGAACAGGCAGAATATGTGGAAGACGTTTATGATGACCTGACCGGAGAAGAATACCAAAGTGTGGTTATTTTTCCGCGTGACCTTTCGGAAAACTACGAATGGAACTTTAATTTCAAAAACGGAAAACTACACTCTATTACCTATATTGAGAGCTGCAAATAATGCCCGAGCCCAAAGCCTATTACAACCCTGTAAACGGGGAATACACCAAAATACTGGAGAGCGCTGCCGATACCAATGGCGAATATTCGCATCTGGAAGTTTGTCTGAAACCGGGAGGAGGCAATCCGCCCCATTACCACAAAAAATTTACAGAAGAGTTTTTTGCAGTTAAGGGCTTGCTGGGTTTACAGTATGAAAAAGAAGATCTTCACCTACAACCGGGAGAAAACAGATTGGTGCCTATAGGTACGGTACACCGCTTTTTTAATGATACCAACGAAGAAATAATCTTCAGGATCATTTTGCGAAAGGGACAGCCGGGTTTTGAAAACTTTATAAAATCGTTGTTTGGATTGGTAAACGATGGTAAAACAACCAAAAGACAGACACCTAAGAATCCACTTTATGCGGCATTGCTTTTAAAATGGGGCGATACCCACTTAAAAAACCCTTTTTTTTACCTGCTTACACCATTTGCAGGAATGGCATATTTTTTGGCTAAAGTAACAGGTGCAGACACCCGACTGAAAAACAGGTATTGCCGTTAAACACTATAAATTCAGGCTATTGAATTATCAGATATTGTGATGGCAACCCTATTGCAGATGTTAATTTATTTAGTTATTTTTAAGCATATTGTACAGGACTATGATAGAGATAGATATAGAACAGGAAAATAAGGCAATTGCCAAGGAATATAAGGAACTACTCCGAATCAGTTACCAGATACTTACCGAAGAGGACAAGAAGCTGATACGCAAAGCTTTTGACGTAGCAGTAGACGCGCACAAGGACCAGCGAAGAAAATCGGGCGAAGCCTATATCTTCCACCCTATTGCCGTTGCAAAAATTGTAGCTGCTGAGATAGGTTTGGGTGCAACTTCTATTGCCTCTGCCCTGTTGCACGATGTTGTAGAAGATACCGACCTAACTGTTGAAGACATCGAGAGGATGTTTAATCCTAAAATTGCTCAGATTGTTGAAGGGCTAACCAAAATAGCACAGGTTAAAACCGATCAGGAAATATCGATACAGGCAGAAAACTTCCGTAAAATGCTGCTTACCCTTAATGATGACGTGAGGGTAATACTTATTAAGATTGCCGACAGGCTGCACAACATGCAGACTATGGAGTCTATGGTAGACTACAAGCAGGCAAAAATAGCATCGGAAACACTTTATATCTATGCTCCGCTGGCACACCGCCTGGGCTTATATAACATTAAGACTGAGTTGGAAGATCTGGGCCTTAAATATACCGAACCGGATATTTACAATGACATTGTAAGTAAAATGAAGGAAAGCAAGGAGGAACAGGATGCTTACATTAAATCCATTTCTGATGTACTTAAAGATTCGCTTAACGGCGAAGGTATAGACTATGCTATAAAGGGAAGGCCAAAATCCATCTATTCCATAAGAAGGAAAATGCTGGCTCAGGGTGTTACTTTTGATGAAGTTTACGACAAGTTTGCCCTGCGCATTATTTATAAGGCACCACCACAGGAAGAAAAATTCCTGGCATGGAAAATATATTCTATAGTTACCGATCATTACAGACCCAGTCCTAGCCGTTTAAGAGACTGGATATCTTCACCTAAATCTACCGGATATGAAGCCCTGCACATTACTGTTATGGGGCCAAAAGGCCGCTGGGTTGAAATACAGATACGTAGTGAGCGTATGGACGAAATTGCCGAAAAAGGTTATGCTGCCCACCACAAATACAAAGGTGTGGGAGGTGAAGAACACGGGCTTGAAACATGGCTTAACCTTTTAAAAGAAGCACTTGAAAACACATCAGGAAGTGCGGTGGATTTTGTAGAGGACTTTAAACTTAACCTTTACTCTAAGGAAATCTATGTATTTACCCCTAAAGGAGACATCAAATCGTTACCTAAAGGAGCCACATCACTTGATTTTGCATTCAGTATACACTCAGAGATTGGGGTTAAAACAAGAGGTACCCGTGTAAACGGTAAGCTTGTACCGTTAAACCACGTGCTTAACAGTGGTGACCAGGTAGAGGTTATTACATCGGCTAACCAAAAGCCTAATCCGCACTGGTTAGATTATGTAACCACATCGCGTGCCCGAAATAAAATTAAGAACGTACTTAACGAGAGTACCAAGAAAATTGCCGAGGAAGGTAAGGAACTGCTTACCCGTAAACTGCGCCATCTTAAGGTAACGCTTAACGAAACCATAGTAAACGAGCTGGTAAACTACTTTAAGCTTAAAACCAGTCTTGATTTGTTTTACCGTGTGGGTGTTGGTACTATAGATAACCAGCAGCTTAAGGATTATGCCGCGCTTAAGAGCAATACCTTTATGAATTTCTTTAAGGGTAATAAAATTAAGCGTACGCCAAATGTACCGCAGGAACAAGTAACTAAAGACGAGATAAGCAGGAACTATGACCTGTTAGTTTTTGGTAAAGATCAGGACAAACTGGATTATAAGCTGGCTAACTGCTGTAACCCTATTCCGGGAGATGATGTATTTGGTTTTGTAACCATAAACGAAGGGATAAAGGTTCATAAAAAAGACTGTCCTAATGCCATCAGGCTACAATCTAATTATGCTTACCGTATTATGCCTGCAAAATGGATAGACTCATCTCAGGAAGAGTTTAAGGCTACCCTTAAAATTACAGGTATGGATACACTGGGGCTAGCCAACGAGATTACACAGGTAATTTCAAACAACATGCATGTTAATATCCAGAGTATTTCCCTTAGCGGTAATGCCGGCATATTTAACGGGCAGGTTTCGGTAATCGTTCAGAACAATACTATTCTTAAAAAACTTATGGAAAACATTAAGAAGATAGACGGTATTGACAAAGTGACCAGGATACCTAATAATTAATGTGGTTTACTAAAAAACATAGAGAACCTATAAATCCATTTTCTTATCATGAAAGTGGATTTAGTTTCAATGAAGAACACATTAACTGGAATGACATACGCAGAGTAATCGCTTTTAAGGAAGACCTTATAACTGTAGACTGCATATATATTACCATTGAACTGGAAACAGATGAATATTTCAGCATACATGAAGACACACCCTGGTATGATGAATTTATGAAAAAGCTTGAAGAAAATATACAAATAAGTCAAACGTGGTTTTCTGATGTGGCTTTTCCTCCCTTTGAGAGAAACGAAACCGTAATTTATGATAAGAGTAAAATCACTTTTAATCAATAACCTTTTACTTCACAAAATTTAGCTTATCTTTGCACTTTGATTCACAAACTGATGGAAGAAAATAAAAACCAGGAGATTGTAAAAAATGTTTTCACGAAGTTCCTTGAGGATAAGGGACATCGCAAGACCCCTGAGCGTTATGCCATACTTCAGGAAATATACAACAGCCAGGAACATTTTGATATAGAATCGCTTTATATCAAAATGAAGAATAAAAACTACCGTGTAAGCCGTGCCACGCTATACAATACCATAGAACTTCTTTTAGACAGTGGTCTTGTTAGGAGGCACCAGTTTGGCCAAAACCAGGCACACTACGAAAAATCATATTTCGACAAGCAACATGACCACATCATCATGACTGATACAGGAGAGGTTATAGAGTTTTGTGACCCAAGGATACAAAGCATAAAAAAAACCATAGAGGAAATATTTGGTATTGAAATTCATAACCATTCTTTATACCTTTACGGCCAGAAAAAACAGCCTGCAGCCGAAAATTAAATTGCAGTAAAATACGGCATTGGCAAACCAACTCCTAAATAAAGAGGTTGGTTTTTATTTTGTAAAGAACACGACAATAACAGCATAATATAAACAAACAAATAATACGGAATGACTGTAGATTTGCTACTTGGATTACAATGGGGCGACGAAGGCAAGGGAAAAATTGTTGACGTACTCACTTCAAAATATGATATTATAGCCCGTTTTCAGGGAGGGCCAAACGCTGGGCACACTCTTGAATTTGACGGTATAAAACACGTTTTGAGAACAATCCCATCAGGAATTTTCCATAAAAACTCCATCAACATTATTGGTAATGGTGTAGTTATGGATCCGGTTGTTTTTCAAAAAGAACTGGAGGGCCTTGAAAAATTTAATATAGATATTAAAACAAGACTGCTTATTTCCAGAAAAGCACATCTTATTTTGCCTACACACCGTTTACTTGATGCTGCATCTGAAGCTTCAAAAGGTAAGGCAAAAATAGGTTCTACATTAAAAGGTATCGGTCCTACTTATATGGACAAGACCGGAAGAAACGGTATCCGTATCGGTGATATTGAATTAGCTGATTTTGAAGAGCGTTACAGAGCTTTAGCTGATAAGCACGAGGCGATGATTGCGTTTTATGATGTAAACCTTCAGTATGATCTTAAAGAGATGGAACAGGAGTTCTTTGCTTCTGTTAAAGCATTAAAAGAACTTACATTTATAGATAGCGAAGAATACCTTAACAAAGCACTTAAAGACGGAAAATCTATCCTTGCAGAAGGTGCTCAGGGATCGCTTCTTGACATAGACTTTGGTACTTACCCGTTTGTTACTTCATCTAACACTACTGCTGCAGGTGCTTGTACCGGTTTAGGTATTGCTCCAAACAGGGTTAAAGATGTTTTTGGTATCTTTAAAGCATACACTACTCGTGTGGGTAGCGGACCTTTCCCTACTGAGCTTTTTGATGAAGTAGGCGCTACTATGGCAAGAGTTGGTAACGAGTTTGGCTCTGTTACAGGACGTGCAAGACGTTGCGGATGGTTAGACCTTGTTGCACTTAAATATGCAGTACAGGTTAATGGTGTTACCCAACTTTATATGATGAAAGGTGATGTCCTTTCAGGATTTGATACCCTAAAAGTTTGTACAGCTTACAAATACAAAGGACAGGAAATAGACCACCTTCCGTATAACATTGAGCCGGAAAACGTTGAGCCGATTTATGTTGAGAAAAAAGGCTGGAAAGCTGATCTTACAGGAATGACTACTTATGAGGAACTTCCTGCAGAGCTTAAGGAATACATTGAGTTTATTGAAAAAGAACTGGAAGTGCCTATCAAAGTTATTTCGGTAGGACCGGACAGGACTCAGACGATAACAAAATAATACAGTAAGCGCTTTGGGAAACTAAAGCGCTTTTTTTATACACTTTGGTTCGGTTATTGCTTTTACCCAACAGTTATAAACACCTAACCTATTGTATTGTATTTTGCGTAAATTTGCATCAAATTTTTACACCTTGAAAAAACTGTTTTTTACTATTATCTGTCTTTTGATACTTAGCAATACCTCAATATTTGCTCAGGATAAGATCAAGATAATTCATACAGACTTTACAGACCGAAACCAAAAAGATATACCTGGTGCCGCTGTACTCCTTGCAGGTAATGTGCAGGTAGAACACAACGGCTCTAAAATATGGTGCAACAAAGCCTATATTCTTGAAAACGAAAACTACCTGAAAGCTTTTGGTGATGTAAGATTTAACCAGGGGGACACTCTTCATATGAACAGTGAATATGCCGAGTATAACGGAAACAAAAACTTCGCTTATGCTTCAGGCAAGGTGGTTATGCGTTCACCGGATATGACACTATCAACAGATACTATTTATTTTGACAGAAATAAACAGGAGGCCTATTACAACTCATACGGCACTATTGTTAGTGGAGAGAACACCCTTAAAAGTAAATCAGGAAGGTTTTATGCAAACCAAAAGAAATACCAGTTTTTAACAGCTGTTACACTTACTAATCCTAAATATGTATTAAAATCAAATCATCTTGATTATTATACAAACTCAGGACATGCTTATGTTTTTGGACCGTCTACAATAACGAGTAAAGAAAACTATATCTATACCGAGAACGGTTTTTATGATACCAAAAAGAACTTTGCACACCTGCTGGACAACTCTTATATAAAGAACGACACCCAGATTATTAGAGGAGACAGCATTTATTATGACAGGAACAGAGATTTTTCTTCTGCCACCAACAACGTTAAGGTAACCGATACTGTAAACAAGTTTATAGCAAAAGGACATTATGCCGAAGTATACAAAAAACAGGACTCCCTTTTCCTTACCAAAAGAGCCCAAGTGATTACTCTGGTGGAAAAAGACTCGCTATATACCCATGCAAAACAAATAGTTATTACTGGTAAAGAAGGAGAAAGAATTGTAAGAGGATATAACAACGCCCGTTTCTATAAAGTAGACATGAGTGGTAAGTGTGATTCTATCCACTCATCAGAAAAAACAGGGCTTACCCAACTTATTGGCAGACCAGTAATTTGGAATGGAGAAAGCCAGCTTACAGGTGATGTTATGCACCTCATTTCCGACACAAAAACCGAAAAACTCGATTCCCTAAAGGTGCTCAACAATGCTTTTGTTATTCAGTTAGACACCATATCTGCCCGAAAGAATCCGTCTAACCCTAATTTCAATCAGGTAAAAGGACTAAATCTTTACGGTAAGTTTAAAGACAATAAACTACACATTGTAGACCTTATAAAGAATACCGAAAAGATATTATACAATTATGACAAGGAAGACTTAATAGGTATCGACAAAAGTAAAAGCAGCAAGATAAGAATGATATTTGAAGACAACGAGCTGGTTAATGCTATATCGTATACTACTGTTGACGGAACCACATATCCTGAAAAAGATTTTCCTGAGAACGTAAAAAAGTTCAGGGGATTTGAATGGCGGGGCGATGAAAGGATAAAAAACAAAGAGGATATTTTCCCTCCGGAAGAGCAGGAACTGCACGAGCAGATAGTAAAAGAAAGCGAAGAAAAGAAAAAGGAGGAAATAAAACCTATGGAAGTACTTCAGGAAACACTTGACTATGACAAGAACAATCCTAAGCCCAAGCCTCCTGTAACAAAAGAATAAGCGGCATCTCTAAAAAGTTACCACAATGATCAACGATTTTTTTAAGTATCAGGCGCAAACTTCCCCTTACCCGTTAGGAATGGAAGTTTCTCACGCCAAAGGCTCCTATATATATGACACTAACAACAAAGCCTATCTTGACTTTGTTGCCGGTGTTTCGGCCACAAGTCTTGGCCACCAAAACCAAAGGGTTAACAATGCGATTATAGATCAGCTGAATAAATACTCGCATGTTATGGTATATGGGGAGTATGCACAACATCCCGCTACGGAATTGTGCAGGCTGCTAGCAGAAAACCTCCCTCCCAGCCTTAATAAAACATACCTTACCAATTCGGGTACAGAGGCTACCGAAGGCGCTTTAAAGCTTGCCAGAAGAGTTACAGGCCGCAGTCAGCTTATTTCCTGCTATAATGCCTATCACGGCAATACCATGGGCTCTATGAGCGTTATGGGATTTGAAGAGCGCAAGCAGATTTTCAGGCCATTAATTCCGGATGTGGACTTCATTACATTTAATAATGAGGAAGACCTGCAAAAGATAACCACAAAAACCGCAGGTATAATACTGGAAACCATACAGGGAGGTGCAGGATTTGTACAGCCTCACAACGATTTTCTTAAAAAAGTAAGACAGCGTTGTGACGAAGTAGGTGCCGTAATGATACTCGACGAAATACAACCCGGGTTTGGCCGTACAGGAAAACTGTTCGGTTTTGAAAACTATGACGTTGTTCCCGACGTAATTGTTATGGGTAAAGGCATGGGTGGCGGCATGCCTGTAGGCGCTTTTACAGCTTCAGAAAAAATGATGGACCTATTGAGTCACGACCCTAAGCTAGGGCACATAACAACATTTGGCGGACATCCGGTAATTGCAGCTGCGTGTTTGGCTACTTTACAGGAACTGACAGAAACAGACATAATGGCACAGGCACTGGAAAAAGAAAAACTCTTTAGAGAATTGCTCGTTCACCCTCTTATAACCGAGGTGCGCGGAAAAGGGTTAATGCTGGCCGCAATGACGCCAAGACCTGATATTACTGACAGAGTAATATTAAGATGCCAGGAAAAAGGGCTTATTTTATTTTGGCTGCTTTTTGAAGGCTGTGCCATAAGAATTACACCGTCGCTAACTATCTCAAATGAAGAGATTAAGGAAGGATGTGGCATTATTATTGAAGTATTAAATGAGATTTTAGCAGAACAATAACAGGATTAAAATTGTTAATTAAATTGTTCAAAACAAATCGACACATATTCTTATTTAGTGTTACATTTCGTAACTTTAAGAAGGATAATTATTAAACTATTAGGCGTATGAATTTGAGTCACGAAGAAGAAGATCACAGTTTATCCTTATCAAAGTTCGAATCGATGTTGAAAACCAACAAAGTATTCTTCTTTGACTCCGAAGAGTTTGAAGATATTATACTTCATTATCTCGATACCGGAAAAATTAATTTAGCTAAGAAGGCCTTAAAATTAGGTTTGGAACAGCATCCCAAATCAACAGGCTTAAAATTAGTACAGGTTGAGCTTTTAGTGTTCGATGACAAGCTCGATATAGCCGAAAGGCTTTTAAACGACCTTTATGCAATCGAACCTACAAACGAAGAAATTTACATCCAAAAAGCCAATATATATTCTAAAAGGGATCAGCACGACAAGGCTGTTGAGCTTTTAAATGTTGCCCTTAAGTATACTGATGATTATGCCGACGTATATTCACTTATTGGCATGGAGTACCTGTTTATGGATAACCTGGAACAGGCAAAAGAAAGTTTTATAAAGTGTCTTGAAGAAGATACTGAAGACCACTCTGCATTATACAATGTAGTGTATTGCTTTGACTTTTTAGACCAAAACCTTGAAGCAATTGATTTCCTTAACGGATTTATAGACCGAAACCCATACAGCGATGTGGCATGGCACCAGTTAGGCCGCCAGTATTTTGCCGTAAACAATTTTGAAAAAGCTTTATGGGCGTTTGAATATGCCACACTTATAGACGAAAGCTTTCTTGGTGCTTTTCTTGAAAAAGCAAAAACCCTTGAAAAGCTTAAACGTTATGAAGAAGCTATCGCCTGTTACAACATAACAATGGAGCTGGATGACCCAACATCGTTTGCATTACTACGTGTAGGAAAATGTTATGAGCGTTTGGGCAATCATGAAAAAGCTCTTAAGTTTTATCTTAAAACCGTTCATGAGGATCCGCTTTTAGACAAGGCATGGATTGCGATTACTGATTTTTATATCCGTCGTCAAAACTACCAGAAAGCACTATACTACGCTAACAAGGCTATAGGTATAGATAATGAGAACAAGCTTTACTGGAAACGCTATGCTGTAATCAACAAAGCGCTTAATTTTCATGAAGAAGCAGAAGAAGGTTACAGAAAGGCTGTTGAATATGGTGATTACCAACTTGACACATGGTTATTCTGGACAGACACGCTTCAGTTCTTAGGAGAGTATGAAACAGCTATTATTACTTTATTACAGGCTGCCGAGTACTTCCCGGAAGAGTATGAAATAGAATACCGTCTTGCCGGACTGTACTTTTTACAGCATCAGGAAGATAAAGGTACATTTCACCTTAGTAATGGTTTAAGGCTTAATTACAAAAACCATGTATTGCTTGAGGAATTCTTCCCTACCATTTGGGATACTGAAGCGGTACAGCAAACCATTAAAAAGAACAGAGCTAAATAAGTGCTATAAATTAACAATTAAGATACAGCCTGATAACAAAGAAATAGTAATCTTTGTTATCAGGTTTTTTTATATTGAGCCAACTAAAAAATGAAGGGTATTTTGAAATCGAAGTCCAAAAAAATATATGGTCTTGTAGGCAGGGGAATAAGCTATTCTTTTTCCGCTAAATATTTTAATGACAAGTTCACTAAAAAAGAGATGGATAATTGTTATTATCAGAATTTTGATCTGGAATACATAGGTGAACTTCGAAATGTCCTGGACGAAACCAAAAAACTTAAAGGCCTGAATGTAACAATACCATACAAGGAAGATATTATCCCTATGATGGATTCACTTTCTAAAACGGCACGTATTATAGGGGCAGTTAATACCATAACCATATCTAAAAAAGGTAAGCTTAAAGGATATAACACGGATTATTTCGGGTTTAAAAAAGCGCTTAAGCCATTACTGGAATCACACCACGAAAAAGCATTGATACTGGGTACCGGTGGGGCATCAAAAGCAATAGCCTATGCGTTAAGGAAACTTAAGATTGAATACGATTTTGTTTCGAGAACAGCAACAGATGTCATTTTTTCTTATGATGACCTTGATAAGGAAATTTTTGATGAGTACCAGATTATTATCAATACCACCCCTGTAGGCACCTATCCTAATGTAAACGAGTATCCGGCTTTAGACTACAACCTGTTTACCGAAAAGCATATTGCTTTCGATCTTGTTTACAATCCGGAAGAAACTGCCTTTTTAAAGAAAGCTGCAGCTCATGGAGCCACAACTTCAAACGGTTACAAGATGCTTGTTTACCAGGCAGAGAAAGCATGGAAAATCTGGAATAAATAATATTTCAAATAAACGGAATCATTTTATAATCAAAAACTTAACTAAATATTCAAAAACAGACTATATTTAACATAAAATCCTGTTTTTTTTTGAATTTACAAGAGGCTTTACTATCTTTCGGGTGTAAAGCGCAATATAAACCTTAAGCATTTAAAAAATGTTAGAAGAAAAGAATGATAACCTGCATGATGCAGATGGACAGGAACTAAAACAACTGAACAGTGCTATAAACAAAAATGAACTGGCCAACGAACCTAATGCCGAAAACAAAGGCCTTGATGAGTTAGGCGACATTCATGAAACCGAAGGACAAATGCCGTTTGCACCACAAGAAGTGCTAAACGCAGGCCTGGAAGAAGATGGCACACCTAAGAAAAAAACAGCCGTTGAAGCAATAGAAGATTCTAATGCTGAAGACAGTGAAGATGATTCTGCTGCTGACAGGCACGATATACCTATGCAGAATTATGAAGCTTTTTCAATGGAGAAACTTACCGATGAGCTGGAAAAACTCGTTGCTCATGAAAAAGTAATGTCTGTTAAAGATCATGTTGAGGAAATAAAAAAAGAATTCTACTCAAAATACAATCACCTGATTGAAGAAAAGAGAGATGAATATAGCCATGATAATGATGGCGACACATCGGGCTTTGATTATCATTTTCCTTTAAAAAACAGGTTTGACGCTTACTACAACCAATACAGAGAAAAAAGAAACGCTCACTATAAAAGACTTCAAAACGACCTTAAAGGTAATCTTGAAACCAGACTTGCACTTATTGAGGAACTTAAGAACCTTATAGACGGAGACGAAAACATAAGTGATGCGCTTAAGCATATAAATGACATACGTGAACGCTGGAAAAATGCGGGGCCTATACCGCGCGACAAATACAACCACGTTTGGAATAACTTCCATTTTCATATAGAGCGTTTTTATGACCACCTTCACCTTGACAGGGAAGCAAGAGACTTAGACTTTAAACACAATCTTGAGCAAAAGCAAAAGATTATTGCTCGTGTTGAAGAATTGCTTCAGGAAGAAGACATAAACAAAGCCTTTAGGGAGCTACAATCGCTTCACAAAATATGGAAAGAAGAAATTGGCCCTGTATCACGTGAACACCGCGAAGAGATATGGAACCAGTTTAGCGACCTTACAAAACAACTTCACGACAAACGCGAGGCTTCTTATGCTAAGGTAAGAGAGAAGGAAGAAGAAAACCTTAAAAACAAAAAAGAGATTATAGCCAGAATTGAAGAGATTGCTAAAGAAAAAGTAAGCTCTCACAATGCATGGCAGGGACAAATAGAAAAAGTTGAGGCTTTAAGGACTGCATTTTTTGAAGCAGGTAAAGTACCTATTGAAGTTAACGAAGATACCTGGGCAGCCTTTAAAGGTGCCGTTAGGGATTTTAACGCTAACAAAAACGCTTTCTATAAGGACATCAAAAAAGAACAGCAGGATAATCTTGGCAAAAAGATGGCTCTTGTTGAAAAAGCTGAATCATTAAAAGACAGTGATGACTTTAATGCAACCACTCCTATAATGAAACAGATTCAGGAAGACTGGAAGAAGATAGGCCATGTTCCAAGAAAGTATTCTGACAAGGTCTGGAAAGAATTTAAGGCTGCATGTAACCATTATTTTGACAGGCTGCATGCTGTAAGAAACGAAGCCAACAAAGAGGAAATTGATGCGTTTGACAAGAAAAAAGAATATCTTGACAACCTTAAAAGCTTTGAGCTTACAGGCGATCATAAAACTGACCTTGATGCTATTAAACAACACATCGAGAACTGGAAAAACATCGGTCGTGTACCACAATCAAGGCGCCATATTGAAGGTAAATTCAATAAGATTCTTGATGCACTATTTGACAAACTAAGCCTTTCTAAGAAAGATGCAGAGATGGTTAAGTTCAGTAACCGTTTAGAGCAGTTGGCAGACAGCGACGATTCGCGCAGAATTGAAAATGAACAGATTTTCATTATGCGTAAAATTGACGAAGTAAACAGCGAAATCCTCCAGCTTGAAAATAATATTCAGTTCATCTCTAATGCTAAGGCCGACAATCCTTTTATAAAAGAGATTAACAAAAACATTGAGCGCCATAAGGAAGAGCTTAAAACCTGGAAAGAAAAGCTTAAACAGATAAGAAATATCCAACAGGATAATTAAAAAACAAAAAACCTTCTCAAATTGAGAAGGTTTTTTGTTTTTTATAAATAGACACTATCCTTTTACAACTTTTTGGCTTCGTTCCAAAATACATCCATTTCGGCCAGGGTCATATCGGCTAATGATTTTCCTAACTCACCGGCTTTACTTTCCAGATAGGTAAAACGTTTTATAAATTTTTTATTGGTGCGCTCCAGGGCATCTTCAGGGTTAACATTAAGAAAACGGGCATAATTTATCATTGAAAACAATACATCACCAAATTCCGATTCAATTTTATCCTGATTGCTGCCCTGTACCTCATCGTGGAGCTCCTGCAGTTCTTCCTGTACTTTTTCCCAAACTTGTTCCGGTTCTTCCCAGTCAAACCCAACTCCTTTTGCCTTATCCTGAATACGGCTTGCCTTTACAAGTGCCGGCAGGCTTTTAGGCACGCCTTCCAGTACTGATTTTTTTCCTTCCTTAAGCTTAAGCTTCTCCCAGTTTTGCTTAACCTCTTCTTCGTTCTCCACCTTTACATCACCATATATGTGGGGATGGCGGTGTATCAGTTTTTCACATATTTCGTTAGCTACATCGGCGATATCAAAATCACCTGTTTCACTACCTATTTTGGCATAAAATACAATGTGCAGCAAAATATCGCCCAGTTCTTTTTTCACCTCCTGAAGATCGTTATCCAAAATGGCATCACCCAGCTCATAGGTTTCTTCAATAGTAAGATGGCGCAGGCTTTGCAGGGTCTGTTTTTTGTCCCAAGGACAATTTTTCCTTAAATCATCCATTATATCCAGTAACCTGTTAAAAGCCTCTAATTGCTGCTGTCTTGTATTCATAAATAGTATGTTTTAAACAAAGATAAGGGTTTATAAAAAGCTATTTTAGGAGATTCCTAAAAATAAAAAAATCCTGCCGCTTTATGGGATAGCGACAGGACTTCGTTAATTTAGTAAGATAACTTTTTATTCTTCTGATTTAACTTCTTCGGCAGCCGGAGCTTCCTGTGCAGCAGGCTCATCTTTAGAAACAAGACCTTTAGCCTGAAGCGTGTTATACCAGTTAAGTATTTTTTTGATATCTGAAGCATATACCCTGTCTTCATCAAACTCAGGAAGTACTTCCCTAAAGTAATCAGTAAGGGTTGCATTATCTTCTTTATGAGAAATTGCAGGACCGTTATCTTCTTTAGCAGCGATAGCTCTGAATACTTCACTTAAACGAACCTCTCCGTCATAAGTATAAACAGATATCTCTGATAAAAGGCTAACATTGCTTCTTAAACCTACAGTTACTTTTTTACCGTCTGAAAGAGATTCGGCAACAAAGCCTGTACGTGTTTGTAATTTAAGGGCATATAAACCCGGTTTTCCTGAAATTGATAATATTTTTTCGATGCTCATTGTTCTAATTTTTTTTTAAAGGGAGACAAATATCTAATCTTTGGTCATAAAAACAAAAATTATCTGCCTTTTTTGGCAACAAATTTCATTTTATAATCAGGTCTTGTTTTGCCTTCCATTATATTTTGCAGTTTTTTCTGAATAAGTCTCTTTTTAAGCGACGAAATCCTGTCGGTAAAAAGTATACCTTCAATATGGTCATACTCATGTTGTATTACACGGGCTGCAAGTCCGTCAAATACATCAGTATGCTTATTAAAGTCTTCGTCATAATATTCTATCGTAATCCTTTCGTGACGGTATACATCCTCACGAACTTCCGGAATACTCAGACAGCCTTCGTTAAAGCCCCACTCTTCTCCTTCTTCTTTAAGGATAGTAGGGTTTATAAATGTTTTCTTGAAATTACTTAATTGCTCCTGCTCTTCTTTAGAAAGCTCCTCATCCTCTGCAAACGGACTGGCATCAACAACAAAAATCCTTATACCAAGCCCTACCTGAGGCGCTGCAAGCCCTACCCCGTAAGCATTATACATCGTCTCATACATATCAGCAACTATTTGCTTAAGGTTTGGATCGTCCTGAGCCACATCAACACATTTTTTCCTTAAAACCGGATCGCCATATCCTATAATCGGTAATACCATAATCTTATCCCTAATTTATTTTGGATTGAGCGCAAAAATAATAAATAAAAACGATACTCCCTTCTATAAGCCGTTTATAATGGAAAATGCTAAAGTTTTGTGAGAATTGACTCCTAAAGAAATAGAATGAATAAAGCATTTAGTACCTTTGCAAAACCATCCTACAGCGCATGATCGAGAAACTAAGACGCTTTGCAGACAGCACTAATTTTACTAAAGCAGTTATAGTAACCATAGCTTCGGCCATGCCGCTTGTTATACTTTCTCAGTTAGGTTATTTTGAATACGGTATTGCAGTAGCATTGGGTGCCTTCTTAACTTATCCTGCCGATATTCCCAGCAATTTACAGCACAAAGTAAGAGGATTACTTATTACAACCCTTATCGTATCGGGATGTACATTAATGGTAAGCCTTCTGCACCCTATACCCTGGTTATTTTATCCATTTGCCGTAGCAATTATTTTTTTCCTGTCGATGATTTCGGTTTATGGACAAAGGGCTACCATGGTATCTTTCTCAGGATTACTGGCTGTTGCATTATCTACAGGGCACTTGCGTGAAGGTTGGGACATTCCCCTTTATACAGGGTTATCACTAGCCGGAGGACTTATATATACAGGTATATCCGTTTTATTTAAATTGGTAAGTCCGCACCGCTATACCGAACTACAAATGGTAGAATGCCTTAAGCTTACCGCTAAATACATGAAGCTTCGCGGAGACCTTTGGGACAAGGACGCCGACAGGGAAGGTATAATAGAAAAACAGCTTAACCTGCAGGTCGAGATAAACACCATACACGAGAGTTTAAGGGAAATACTTATCCGCAACCGTTCTAATGCGGGTAGTTCAAATCGTAACCGTAAAATGCTGCTGGTTTTTATTTCTTTGGTCGACATATTAGAGTTAGCACTTTCTACCTCGTTTGACCACAGTAAGCTGCAAAATAAATTCAGTGAGCATCCCAAAGTACTGGATACTTACCAAAACCTTGCCTACAATCTAGGTGCATCACTTAAAAAGATTGCCAAAAGCATAGAAAACAGAAAGAAATATATTTCCAAACACAACCTTATAGAAGATTTAGAAAGCGTAGACAAGGCTATAACATCCTATCGTGACGCACTGAACGAGGAAGAAGCCTCCGAAGGTGTATGGATGCTGTCTAACATGCTTCACTATGCTGAAAAGCAGGTTGAAAAAATCAAGATAATAGAGCGTGCTTTTACCACAACAATTAACTTTAAGGATATAAAAGAAAGGGACAAGGACCTTCAAAAATTCCTTACACCGGAATATTACCCTTTCAGGATACTAAAGGAAAACCTAAGCATGTCGTCTACCATATTCAGGCACTCACTAAGGTTAACACTTACTATAATAATAGGCTTTATAATCGGCATTGTATGCAGTTCTGTACTTAAGCTGCAAAACCCGTACTGGATATTACTTACCATTATAGTGATTATGCGCCCGGGATATGGGCTTACAAAACAACGTTCCTTCCAAAGGATTATAGGCACGGTTGTAGGCGGTATAATAGCTTTCGCCCTACTTAGTGTAATTAAGAGTACATCTGTTATTGCTGTACTGGCCATTACCGCTATGGTACTTGGGCTTGCCTTTACCTCTATCAATTATAGTATTGGTGCAACCTTTGTAACCATATATGTGGTATTCCTGTACGGTATGCTTACCCCTAACATTAGGGAAGTAATACAGTACAGGGTGTTTGATACCGCCATAGGAGCAACCCTTGCCTTTATAGCCAACTATTTCCTTTGGCCGGCATGGGAATTTTTAAGCCTGCCTATGTACATCAAGAAATCTATAGAAGCTAACAGGGATTATCTTAATCAGATATCTGTTTTCTATAATGAGAAAGGAAGTGTATCTACTTCTTATAAACTGGCCAGAAAAAGTGCCTTTGTAGAGTTAGGAAACCTTATGTCGTCTTACCAGAGAATGATACAGGAACCTAAGTCCAAACAGAAACAGGTACAACAGGTGTACAAACTGGCCGTACTTAACCACACCCTGTTGTCGTCACTGGCATCATTAGGTACTTATATACAATCACACAAAACCTCTAAAGCTTCCGAAGCCTTTAACGTAGTGGTCGATGCGGTTATTAAGAATCTTGATCATGCCGTAACACTTTTAACGATAGATATGCAGGCCGAGGCTGCATATATCTCTGACAAGGAGGAGTTGGCATTGCGTTTTATAGAACTGAAAAACCTGAGGGCCCGCGAGCTAAAGGAAAACCATATTACTGATGAACAAGAATTCCGTCTTAAAATTGAAGAAGCCCATCTTATAATAGAGCAACTGGTTTGGCTTAACGGATTATCGGAAAAAATCGTGAAGGCAACAAAACAGCTGGAACTTAATAAATAAAAAAATCCCCATGAAAACATGGGGATTTTTTGCAACTGTGAATTTCTATTTTTCATCAAGGCTTTCAAGCCCTAACATCTTCTCAGAATGTTCTCTTACTTCTTTAAGCAGCTCTTCGTTATTGTTAAGCGACTGTCCGTAAGAAGGTATCATTTCTTTAAGTTTAGCCTGCCATTCTGCAGAAGCCACCTCTTCAGGGAAACAACGTGCCATTAGGTCCAGCATGATAGAAACCGCTGTAGAAGCTCCCGGAGATGCTCCTAAAAGCACTGCAAGCGAGCCATCAGCACTGTTTATAACCTCTGTACCAAACTCAAGTTTACCTCCTTTTTCCTCATCTTTCTTGATAACCTGTACACGCTGTCCGGCAGTTTCAAGAACCCAGTCTTCCATTTTTGCATCAGGAAGGTATTCTCTTAACGCCTCAAGTCTGTCTTCCTTAGATTGTGTTACCTGCTCGATAAGGTACTTGGTAAGCGACATATTATGGTAACCCGCAGCAAGCATAGGGCCTATGTTATTTGCTTTAATTGAAGTAGGTAAATCAAAATAAGAACCATGCTTAAGAAACTTAGTACTGAAACCTGCGTATGGTCCGAATAAAAGCTCTCTCTTACCGTTTATCATACGGGTATCAATGTGAGGAACCGACATTGGCGGTGCTCCTACTGATGCCTTACCATAAACTTTTGCATGGTGTTTTTTAATTACTTCTTCGTTTACACATTTAAGCCACTGTCCGCTTACAGGAAAACCTCCAAAACCATTTCCTTCAGGGATATCAGCCTTTTCTAACAGGTGAAGCGATCCTCCTCCTGCACCAATAAATATAAATTTGGTGTATTGTCTGAATTTATCACCCGTTTCAAGGTTCTTTATCTTTAGTTTCCACTTGCCGTTGCCAAGACCTGAACGTCTCATGCTTTTAACATCGTGGCCATAGTGTATGTTTACCCCTTCCTGCTGAGACAGCCATGCAAACATATCGCGTGTAAGTTCGCCAAAGTTCACATCGGTACCTATCTTCATATTAGTAGCGGCAATAGGCTGCTTTTCGTCACGGCCTTCCATTACTAATGGCATCCATGATTCTATGGTTTTCTTGTCGGTAGAAAACTCCATCCCTTTAAAGATTGGGAATTTTTGTAATGCTTCAAACCTTTTTCTAAGGTACTCCACATTTTCCTCACCCCAAACGAAACTCATATGCGGAATACTCCTCACAAAATCCTCAGGGTTAGTAATTCTGTTCTTTTCTACCAGGTAAGCCCAAAATTGCTTTGATACTTCAAACCATTCGGCAATTTTTACAGCCTTTGCAGTATCTATAGAGCCGTTAGACAGCTCTGGGGTATAATTTAGTTCACAAAAGGCAGAATGCCCCGTTCCTGCATTGTTCCATGCATCAGAACTTTCGGCAGCTGCCACATCCAGCCTTTCATAAATATCTATCTTGACCTCCGGCATAAGTTCTTTAAGAAACATACCAAGAGTGGCGCTCATAATTCCTGCGCCAATAAGAACCACATCCGGTTCGTATTGTATTGTAGTGGACATTGCGTAAAATTTGAGAGTGCAAAGTTACTTTGAATCCGTCAAAAAACTATCATAAAGCAACGTCAGTCTTTTGTTAAACTTAATTTTTATTAAAAGCCAACAAAAAGTTATATTTTTTTTCTCACTAAATAATCCTGAAGCAAAATTGTTGCGGAAATCTCATCAATTAAAGATTTATTTTGACGTTGCTTCTTTTTAAGACCACTGTCTATCATGGTTTGAAAAGCCATTTTGCTTGTAAAGCGTTCGTCAGCCCTTTCTAATTCCATATCAGGAAATTGCAGTTTAAATTTCTGTACAAAATCGTTTATCATGGCCGCACTTTGCGAAGGCTCGTTATTCATCTGTTTTGGTTCTCCAACAAGAACTTTTCCTACATTTTCTTTAGCAAAATAATCCTTTAAAAAGTCGATTAGTTTTGGGGTATCAACAGTAGTTAATCCTGATGCTATAATCTGCATTTCATCGGTTACTGCTATACCTGTTCTTTTTTGACCGTAATCTATAGCTAATACTCTTGACATACTATTTTTTCTTTTTAGAACGAATTACCAAAACAACAACTATTATAATTATAACTAAAACAGCAGACAATTCACCTAACATTTCTCCTAATCTATATGCAGAAGACACGCCCGTAAACTGCCCTGGATTATTTTCTGAAATTGAGATACTTTTAAAAAAAATCTCTTTCTCTTTTTCATTAAACTCATCCTGATTAGTATAGCTAATAATATAATTTGCAGTTCCAAGTACTAAAAAAATCGCCTCTACAGCTTTCTTCTTTTTAAACCCGGCTCTTATTTTTAAAGCTTTATAACCCTGAATATCAACCCGGGTTGTATCTATTAGCTTATACCCGCTATTAGCTTCAAGGGTATTGATAAATCCTTTACTCATATACCCGTAATACTTATAAAGACTTTCCTCATCACCAGGCATTATACCTTCTTCTTCTGAATTTAAAATTATCAATTTTTGAAAAACATAATATGAGCCTTCAAATAAAGCGGTTCTCGATTTCATGTCATACATACCAAGTATACTATCCGTTTTTGTTATTTCACCCTGCATTTTTACAGATACAAAATCATCAAATTTTTGTGTAGACAAAGTATCCTGTTGGGCAAAACAGGAAAGAGTAATCATAAAAAAGAATAACACCTTTAATTTCATTTTTTAATATTTTCCCCAAATATATCATTTTAATTGCCCTACCCTTAACAGTAAAGGAAAATAAACCTTTCTATCTCCTTTTCCCCAAACTTCTTTGAGCTCATCCCTTATAATATCAACAGGATTTGTATTATGCTCTTTAATATAATGCTGCACTGCCGACCATGTTTCTAAATACCCTGTAAGCTGCTCAAACTCCCATGTAAACTCATTTACAAACTGAGGGACTTCCTGCTCTTTAAAAGGGAAAGGTATTGTTGTGTAGTTCTCATCAAGATAACGTCGCTCAGGATCCCAATACGGCCCGGTTATATCCTCATAAAAATAGCGGAGTATCTTATCGGCTTCTGCATTGGTATAAAGTAGCCCGTAACCCATTACCGCAAAAACACCATCAGGCTTTAATATGCGGTATACTTCCTTATAAAAAGCATCAAAATCAAACCAGTGTATAGCCTGTGCAACAGTTATAAGGTCGAAGCTATTATAATCGAACTCCGTTTTTTCAGCAGAACTCACACTGTAAGTTATATTTTCTTTTTTGGCAGCATTATCAAGCTGCTTTTGGCTAATATCATTAGCAAAAACTTTTGCAAAATACCCTGATAACAGTGCTGCAACCTGTCCGTTTCCGGTGGCTACATCAAGCGCAAGCTCCCTGTTGTTAACCTGCGAAACTATATATTCAATCATTTCCTTCGGATAGGAAGGGCGAAATTTGGCATACTGACCTGCCTGAGTGGAAAAATTGTCTTTCATAGTATTCAAATGATATATAAAGATAGTGAAACCACCAATAATTTAATAGAATGTGATTAGTTTGTGATATTTGTTTATTCGCTTTTAGTATTGAAAAGCCTATTATTATCTTTGCACAAAATAAATTTTTAAAATGAGCAACTTACAAACCATTATAGAGCAGGCCTGGGAAAACAGAGCGCTGTTACAGGAAGAAACAACTACCAGTGCGATTCGTGAAGTTATTGAACTGCTTGATGCAGGAAAACTTAGGGTTGCAGAGCCTGTTGAAGGCGGATGGCAGGTAAATGAATGGGTTAAGAAAGCAGTGGTTATGTATTTCCCTATCCAGAAAATGGAAACCCTGGAAGCAGGTATTTTTGAATACCACGATAAAATGCCTTTAAAGCGTAACTATGCCGAAAAAGGTGTTCGTGTGGTACCAAATGCAGTGGCACGTCACGGTGCTTTTATCTCTTCAGGTGTTATCCTTATGCCTAGTTATGTAAACATTGGCGCTTATGTAGATGAAGGTACAATGGTAGATACATGGGCAACAGTAGGTAGCTGTGCACAGATAGGTAAAAATGTTCACCTTAGTGGCGGTGTAGGTATTGGCGGTGTATTAGAGCCATTACAGGCTGCTCCGGTTATTATTGAAGATGGTGCTTTTATAGGTTCTAGATGTATTGTGGTAGAAGGTGTAAGAGTAGAGAAAGAAGCTGTATTAGGAGCTAATGTTTGCCTTACTGCCTCTACAAAGATTATTGACGTTACAAGAGACACTCCGGTAGAAATGAAAGGTATTGTACCTGCACGCAGTGTGGTAATACCGGGTAGCTATACCAAAAAATTTGCTGCAGGTGAATATCAGGTTCCTTGTGCACTTATTATTGGTAAGCGTAAAGAATCCACAGATTTAAAAACATCCCTTAACAATGCGCTAAGGGAGTATGACGTAGCAGTATAAATATTATATATAAACTAAAAGGGATTGCTAAGCAGTCCCTTTTTTTATTTCTTTTTACCCTTAAGCTTGCGCTTCAGATATTTCTTTTTGGTTATTTTTCGTTTAAACTCGAGTGTTTTACCAAGCAATATACCGTAAAGTTTATCGGCCGGCTGTCCGCTAAGTTCTGCATACTTTTCGGCAATAATTTTTACCATAGTGCGTGACGGCCAAAGCTTTTTAAAGTTATCCATACGGGTCTCAATGTCCATATCCTCAAACTTCATCCTATTAAGGTCTATCAGGTAAAAATCATATTGTGCATTACCCTTATTCACAATTAATGTATTACCCGGCGAATGATCTAAAAAATTAACCCTGCTTTCATGCATCTTAAAGGTAAATTCAGTAAACTGTTCCAGTATCTCCCTTCGGTTTTCAAACATGGGGTCGTGTATAAGTTCTCTAAAGGTAAAGTCATAATCTATATGCCTGCAAATGTAAAAACTCTCTTTTAGCCCTGTTGCGGTACGTTCTTCTATATAGGCAATAGGAAACGGAGTGAGTATATCGTGCTGTAAAAGGTATTGGGCATACTCAAACGAGCGCCTCGCTTTAGATGGCCTTAGCAACGAATATACTACCGAATTCATGGCATTAGGCCTTTTAAAGTACTTTAAATTGACCTTTTCGTCTCCTAAAAAATTGGTTTTTATAATGTTTCGTGAGCCTTTAACGAGCATTTCCCCTTCGTTGTGGAACTGCTGTACCAAATTGAGTATTAAGTCTTTTTGGGAAGCATAATCGGGATGGGTGTAGATGTTTAAAGGCATAGGATAATTTTGCCTTAAAAGTAGAAAAAAAGTATTACTTTGCAATAGATTTAGTTGTATGAAGAAAGTACTTATTATCCAAAATAAGCGTATAGGCGATGTTTTAATCGCATCGGTAATTGCCAATAATTTTAAAGCAAAATACCCCGACAGTATAATTCACCTTATGGCCTATGATTTTACTGAGGGTGTGGTGATGAACAATCCTAACATTGACAGGTTTATTTCGGTTAAGGAAAAAGAACTTAAAAAATTCCCTGTGCTTTTAGAAACCATACAACAAATAAGAGCTGAAAAATATGATATTATTTTTGACTCTTACTCAAAAACACAAAGCAGGATAATCTGTAAATTCTCGGGAGCTAAAATGACAATCGGCAACAAGAGCCGTAAAAAACTGGGCAATTGGGGGTATTACACCCACCCTACCCGCCCGCTTAAGGAAGGCAACCACATTTGCGGCAAAGCCATAGAAGACCGTATTCACCTATTACAGATAGCAGGTAATTTTGAACCTATAGATTATGAGCCACATATTTTCCTTTCGGAAGAAGAGAAAAAAGAAAACTGGCTAAATAAGTATAGTGACAAAAAAGTTATAGTTTTGGGTGTTTTAGGCAGTACTCCGCAAAAATCGATGCCTTATGAGTATGTAGCGGAAATGTGTGACTTTATAGCCGAACACTACAATGTATACATCTTCTTTAACTACGCACCTCATCAAAAAGAGGAGGCCATGAAGATTTATGAGATGTGCAAATACAAAGAGAATATAATACTTGACGTATACCCGGAAACCATACGTGATTTTATAAAGGTAATGTACCAAGCCGATGCCCTTGTGGCAAATGAAGGTGGAACGGTACATATCGCCAAGGCTTTAGGCAAGCCAACATTTACTATTTTCTCCCCTTATGTAAACAAGGCACACTGGGCCAGTTTTGAGGACGGAAAGTTTCATAAAAGTGTACATCTGCTGGAAATGAAGCCTAACTTGTATGACAGCTTTACCTACGAGCAACGCAAAAAAATAGAGAAAGATCCTCACGAACTGTATAAACAGCTAACCCCTGAAATGATACTGCCAGAGCTGGATACTTTTCTTAAAAACAATCTATAGAGCAAAAAAAAGCATCGTTATTTAACGATGCCATATTCTGTCCATTTTCTTTTCTCGGTTCGGGTCACTTTCCTTATCGATCTGTTTTTGTTTATCGATTCCGGTGTGGCATAGCCTCTTGGGTGATCCAGGTGCAGGCATATAGTACTGTAACGAATCTGTTTTGGTATAATACCATAGTTAACTAGCCTTTCGCCCAGTTCCCTGTCCTGTCCGCCATACTGCATTCTTTCGTCAAAACCGTTAACCGCTTTTATATCCTTAATCCAACCGGATGAGTTATGTCCGTTCCAGCTTGGTTTAGTAGTAGTCAACATATTAAACAGGGCGCTTTTAATACCCATAGCATCTACCTTATTATTTTTAAATGAAGCAGACATACCGTTCTTTTTAAGCCATTCCACATCAAAACACCTGCCTGAGTAGATATCCTCTTTACTAAGTGATTTAGAAAGCTCCATCGGCAGTTTATGGTATCCTCCCGAAAGGAAGTATCCCTCTTCACGATATTTGATGTGCTGCTCCACAAAATCAGGACGCGGTATACAATCGCCATCACTCATTAAAACATAATCAGTAGTACAGGCAAGAAGTGCTTTATTAAGTATTTGCGATTTTTGAAATCCGTTATCTTCGTGCCAAACGTGAATTATAGGGTAAGAAACCTCTTCCCTCATTGCATCAATCATCTCCTTGGTGTCTTCACGAGACCCATCATCTGCAATAACCATCTCAAACTCCTTATAGGTTTGAGTGTTATAACCCCATAGTACTTTCTTCAGCCATTCTACCGAATTATAAGTACTAATTATTACAGAAATATTCTTTTGCATCATGCCGCAAAGATAATTCAATTTTTTTTAGTTTTGTGAAATTCAAACCCACCATAGCTAATGAATAAACTTTCTGTAATTATCCCGGCATATAACGAAGAGGCCTACATAGCAGATGCAATCAAATCGGTAAGGGAAGCATACGAGATTATTGTTATTGACTCTTACAGTACCGACAGCACTAAAGAAAAGGCACTTGCACTGGGATGTAAGGTTATAGAAAGGAAGTTTGATAACTTTTCAGCACAAAAAAACTTTGCCCTTCCTTATGCTACAGGAGACTGGATTTTGTTTATGGATGCCGATGAACGCGTTACACAAAAGTTATGGTTTGAAATTCTGGACACTATTGCCAATCCTAAGCATGAAGGATATAAAATAAAATTCCTGCATTTTTACATGAACAGGTTTTTATACCATAAGGTTGACCGTGTAACCCGACTCGTAAGAAACAAGGACATTAAGTTTACCGGAGATGTTCATGAAAAACTAAATGTAAACGGCAGTATAGACGAACTTAAAAACTTTATGGTTCACTATACCTATAAAGGCTTTTTTAACTGGCTGCAAAAAAAGGATTCTTATGCATGGTTTCAGGCAGGCATGGGTTTCAAAAAAGGAAAAAAAGTTACTTATTTCCACTTGGTATTTAAGCCGATGTACCGCTTTTTTCATACCTACATAATTAAAAGAGGCTTTTTAGATGGTATACCGGGACTTGCACTGGCAAGCATTAATGCCTATGGGGTTTTATCACGTTATGCAAAGCTGCTTTTACTCCAAAGAGGACTAAAATAATTTAAGCTTACCAAACTTTAGTTTTAGCTTAAACTTAAACAGGCTGTCTTCCCCTTTTACGTCTATACGTTGAATTTCATACTTTTCCTTTAACGGAAAAACATTTATACGATTACCTATCTTAAGAGCTATTTTTATTCCGTTTAGCTCCAGCAATTGCCTAAAGTGCGATTTAGCAGGTTCTTTTTTAGGATAGTTGCCATAAGGATAAGCCACGGCAGGATATACCTCAAGGTTATTCTGACTGATAAATTCCTTACAGTTTTTAAAATCCTCATTAATCTCCTCATCACTCATTTGGGCATAGCGTCTGTGCATAAAAGAGTGGTAACCCAGTTCTATCAGTTCGCTGTCTAAAGACTGGAGCTGCTCTACGGTCATAATAGGCTCTGAACCCTTATTCCACAGGTCCGATTTACCCACATAATTAAACGGTATAAAGAACGTAGCCTTAAGGTTATATTTTTTTAATAAGGGCACGGCAAACTTCAACTGATTTACCGTAACATCATCAAAAGTTATAACCATACTTTTATCAGGAATATTTTTATTTTTTTCGAGTTCGGATAAATGAAAAGTAGTATACTTGTATGCGATATAGCTAAACTGCTCTTCCAGCTTTTGTTGCGAAATTGTCAGTCCTTTGCTTTTTTCATTGAAAGCGGACACGTTATGATACATTAAAACTGGTAATTTAGCCATTATTTTTTAAAATTTTAATTGTGTAAAATTATTACATTTGCCAATATATACCATTTTATGCCACAAAATAATTTGAGTCAGAAAATAACCGCACTAGCTATTACTTTTAATGAGGAAGACAATATAAATAGATATGTGAAGAGTTTATCGTTTGCAGACGAGATTATTGTAGTGGATTCTTTTAGTACCGACGCTACTAAAGAACTGGCAGAACATTTAAATGTAAAATTCATCCAAAACGAGTTTAAGGACTTTTCCAGCCAAAGAAACTTTGCCATTGAGCAGGCATCAAACGACTGGATATTATTTTTTGACCTTGACGAGATTGTTACTCCTTCCCTTGAAAATGAAATAAAACAGGTAGTTACCAGTAATGACGGATCTGTAGCTTATTTTGTTAAACGTAAGTTCCACTTTATGGGTAAGCACATACGCTTTGGGGGATGGAGAACCGATAAGGCCATAAGGGTATTTAATAAACAACATTGCAAATATACAGGGCTGGTTCATGAGGTTATAACTGCCAAAGGAAAAGTATCTACCCTAAAGGAAAAAGTTGACCATTACAGCTACAAAAGCTTTGACAATTATAACGGTAAGCTAAACCTGTACAGCAAACTACAGGCAGAGAACCTGTACAGCAAAAAAGTAAGACCAAATGCCTATCACTTTCTTTTCAGGCCATTTTACCGTTTTTGCTGGCAATATTTTTACAGGCTTGGTATACTTGACGGAAAAGAAGGCTTTATACTGGCTTATATACACTCATTTTCGGTATTTAAGCGATACCTGCAGTTATGGATGAAATACAGGAAAGTAGACTAACAAACTACAGGTACTGATCTATACCTTTTTCACAGCGTATTATTTTCTTTTCTATCGTTTCCTGCTGTATCCTGTCGTTTGCCTCAAAATTGTCCCGTGAGTTTATCTTATGGTGAATGTGGAAAACAATACCCGCATAACGCAGCCTTTTTGCCATAACACCATTATTACCCATACGAATAACAAGATCGGAGTCTTCCCTGCCCCAACCTTCAAAACTTTCATTATAGCCGTTTACAGCTATAAAATCATTTTTCCGGTAAGACACATTACATCCCCTGAATTTATCTGAGTATTCTTTATGAGGTTTATACATACCGGCCAAAAAAGGAATATGCAGGCTACGGGTCTTATTTTTTATCAGCTTGGATGAAAAACCAAAGGAGGTAATCTTATTTTCCAACACCTCTTTTACAGCACCTTCAAGTATATTCACTCTAGCTCCGTATAAATACATATTTGGTGCTGCCGCATTAATGTGGTCCTCAATAAAATTGCGGTGCATAATACAATCACCGTCAATTTGTATAATATAGTCGCAGTCACTGCCCGCAACTGCCTTGTTAAGTATCTTGGATTTCCTGAAACCATTATCCTCCTGCCAAAAGTGTTTTACAGGTATGCTTATCTCAGTTTTAAACTGCTCAATAAGCAATTTCGTTTCTTCTTTAGAGCCGTCATCGGCAATAAGCACCTCATCAGGAAGTACTGTTTGCTCTTTAAGGCTTTTAAAAACCACTTGCAGGGCCTGTGGCCAGTTATAAGTAGATATTAATAAAGAAGTACGCATAATCATGTTTTAAAACGGGCTTTTGCAAAACTATTGTTTTTTTTGTTATTACTTTACAAAAAGAATAAATTGCAGTACCAAAAACACCCTCATATATGTTTGATATAGCAGTTATACTTATCCATTATAACTCAGGAACGCTTACTGCCGATTGTGTGAAATCGATAATTAAAAATACTTCCGGCACATTAAATTATCAGATTATAATCGTAGATAATTGTTCTGAATATCAGGATTACCAAAATCTTAAACAGACATGTGAGGCAATTGACTTCACTAACATTCAGTTAGTAAGAAGCAGAATTAATACCGGCTTTGGCGGAGGAAACATGATTGGTGTCCAGCATGCAAACGCAAAATACCTAGCCTTTATCAATAACGACACATTATTTAAAAATGACTGTCTTAGCATATTAAAAGACAATTTTGAAAAAAACAGTGACATTGGTATTGCAGGCGGGCAATCGTTCAAACCAAATGATGACTTTATGATTTCACTGGATCACTTTGCCTCACCAGCCCGTGAAATTTTCGGACGCAGTTTTCTTGAGAAAATAAACCCAAAGCACTATCCTAAACGTAAAAAAAAGTATACCGAACCAGTAAAGGTTAATTTTATTCCGGGTAGCTTTATGTTTGTACGTTCAGTAGACTTTAATGAAGCAGGTGGATTTGATACTAACATCTTCCTTTACTATGAGGAGACCGACTTATGCAAACGCCTAAAGGCAAATGGCAAATATGCATACCTTATCCCTTCGGCAGAGTTTATTCACTATCACGGGGCAAGTACCGGAAAAACGATAGCAATAAAAAAGGAGCTGCGCATTTCGCTGCTTTATACTATGCGCAAACACTATGGCATGGCAGGTTATTTTTCGGTATTGCTGTTTCTGCTTGTCAAATATTTTTTCAGCAGTATTTTTAAACCTAAAAACTGGCCTGTGTTTTTCCTTCTGCTAAAAGGCGCACCACTTTTAGATTCACTTAAGTTAAAACAGAAAATAGCAACAAATTAGCCATAAAAAAACAGGTTAGTAACCTGTTTTAATCATTAAAATACTTTTCGTAATAAGGTTTATAGCCTGGCTTTTTAATTTTGGAATGTTTAAACCACTGACCGAAGTTTTTAAAGAACAGTTTTGTTTTAGACAATTGCAGATTTTCATCTTTAGCAACAAATTCTTTTAAATCTGTAAGCGACTTAGTAGGTAAGTAGCCTAACTCTTTCCATATTCCCGGGTCAAGATAAAAAACATCTTTAATTGTATGGTAATTATCTTTATTAGCCATTTTCCATTTATCAAGGAAAGTCATATTTATTTCGTGCATATGCCCCCAGTTAGCTAATTTAAGCTCAAGTTCCTCTTCGGTTCTGGCAAGCCCTTCGTGCAGAATAAAAGTATCGTGATATATTATCCTTTCTTTTGTGTTCTTGGCATTTTTGTAATTAGGATAATTAGTTGCCAACAATAACTTAGTAGGTTTATTTACATAAAGCAGCCCGTCTTCGAGATATTTATATAAATTAATATGGAAACCGGCAAACTGTATAGGGTGCTTTTCCGGATTATCCAGATAACTGTCATACTTTCTAAGTTTTTTTACAAATCGGTCGAAATCTATAAAATACTCATCGCTATCTACCTGAATAAGCCAGTTGCCTATACCCATTTTTAGTCCCAATAAATGCCTTTCACGTGTATCATTTTGTATGGCATTAAGGGTAGGTATATAAAAGTTGTCTTTATAAAACTCAATTTTATTATCAACATCAAACTCCTCTATCCATTTAAAAAAAGAAGGATCTACCTCAAATTTGTTTCCTGACCAGGTATTAAAATTTTCATCGAGCGCAATAAAAATCCTGTCGGCTCCCTTATACACTGGAGGAATAGCCAGTTTGAGCTTCTCATAATCATATGACAATAGAAATCCAACGTGAATATTCTTCATAATAACATATTTTTAACTTGCCTACAAATGTTAAGGTGGGCAAAAATACCAAAATAATAATGGAATCATAATTTGTTTTAAATTATTATTTTTTAATCAAATACACAGTTAAAAACAATATTTTTGCAGTAATTTATGAATTTAAGCCTCTCTTTAAACACTATTAATAATGAAAATATGTCTTATAAGCTTTGACCATTGGGAATATGACAATCACATCATTAAAACACTTGAAGACAAAAATATTGAGGCACATCATATAAATACCGGTAAGTTTAAGTATAAATATCCGACTCCTTTACACAAGGTTACTAATTTTTTAAGTAAAGTTATTTTAAAGAGGAATATAAAAAAGATAAAACAGCACCAATATATTTTAAATGAGCTTAATAAGTTAGGTACACAGGACAAAATACTGGTTATTAACCCGGAACTTATACCTGTAGCTATTCACAAAAAAATAAAGAACTATACTAAAGAGTATATTGCTTATCTGTATGACAGCTCCAAACGCTACCCTATAGACCATTTGCTTGATAATATTTTTGACAAAATATTATCTTTTGACAGTGATGATGTTGCACAATACGGTTTTTCGCCAATAAGCAACTATATCTATATGGACAAAAAACCGTTACAGCAGCCTAATGAAGCTACTTATGGGGCATTTATGATACTTTCAATAGATGAAAGGCTGCAGACGCTTAACGCTATAGCAAACAGACTTAACATCATAAACATAAATTATAACTTTATACTGGTAGGTAAACATAAACCCGCCGGCCTTAACATTAATATTAATCACCAAAGGGATATTATAAAGCTGGACAGGCTTGATGAATACATGAGTGATGCAAAGGTTTTTGTAGATATTGTGAGGGTTAACCAAACCGGACTCAGCTTTAGGGTATTTGATGCCTTATGCTACCAAAAGAAACTGATAACGACTAACAAAACCATAAAGGATTATGATTTTTACAATCCGAATAATATACTGATTGTAGATGCTGACAATCCTATAATTGAAGCTTCCTTTTTTGAAACGCCTTATGAGCCGTTAGACGAAAACATATACTATAAATACACTATAGACAACTGGGTTAATACTGTATTTTTTGAAAAAGGTGACACTATATAAATGGAAAAGAAACTATTATTTTTAAGTAACGGACGCTACGACCTTTATAAAGTTTTTGAAGAGGGATTCAAAAAATATTCGGGGTGTGAGGTAACCACTGTTTTATATAAAAACTACAAGTACAGGAATACATGGGAAAAAGTACAAAACTTTCTGTTCAAAATATTCCTGAACAAAAACCTTAAAAAAATTAAGGCCAGTGAACAGAACCTATACGGACTGGAAGCTCATTATGATTATCTGGTAATGATTTCTGCCGAACTGGTATTACCTCAGCATTTAAAAAAACTGACTCAAAAAGCCAGTCATAGTGTAGCCTACTACTGGGATTCGTTTGACCATATCCCTGCAGCCCATACCATACAGTATTTTGATGAGGCATTTACCTTTGAGCCTAAAGATGCCAAAGATTATAACATTAACCTTATCACTAATTTTTACTTCCACGAGGAAAGGATAACCGATTATGACTACGACCTTTTCTTTCTGGCGTCATACGATTCAAGATATCCGCTTATAGCTAAAATAGCTACTGCACTGGAAGCCCAAAACCAAAAAGTAGTGATAAAGCAGTATGCCGAAACATTACCCGATATTACGGATGCGCCAAAATCGGTTGAATTTATCGACAAACACATCTCTTTTAATGAAACAAAAGAGTACATGAGAAAATCCCGTATTATACTTGATATACACAAGGATATACAACGCGGGCTATCCTTTAGGGTATATGAAGCCATGGGACTTGGCAAAAAACTGATTACCACCAATCCTGATGTAAAGGATTATGATTTTTACAACCCAAATAATATTTTTATCTGGACTACGGAAACAAAAGCACTGCCTTCAGAATTTCTAAACACGCCTTATGAGGAGCTTCCGGAACATATCTATAAAAAGTACAGTCAGGAAAACTGGGTTAAAACACTACTCAATATTAAGGATTAATAGTATTTTTATATAAAATTTAATCAATGATAAAATTCCTCGACATACAAAAAATAAACCTGCAACATCAGCAGGAAATAGAGGAACGCCTGCTTAAAACCTTTAGAAGCGGGTGGTATTTATTAGGTGAAGAAGTCAAGGCTTTTGAAGAGAAGCTTAGTAATTACATAGGCTGTAGCCATGCCATAGGCGTCGCTAACGGGCTGGATGCACTTCGACTTATTTTTAAGGCTTATATAGAGCTTGGCATAATGCAGCCTGGAGACGAAGTTATAGTGCCTGCAAATACATACATTGCATCAATACTGAGTATTACAGATAACGGGCTTGTACCTGTTTTTACAGAACCCGACATCGATACTTACAATATAGACTTTTCACTAATTGAAGAAAAAATTACCGAAAAGACAAAAGCCATAATGATTGTTCACCTGTATGGTCAGGTGGCATATAGCAATGTGCTAACAGAATTAGCAAAAAAACATAACCTTAAAATTATAGAGGATAATGCCCAGGCCATCGGCGCTAATTGGAATGGTACAAAAACAGGAAATCTGGGAGATGCTGCCGGGTTCAGTTTTTATCCGGGTAAAAACCTTGGTGCATTAGGCGATGCAGGGGCTATTACCACTAATGATGATAAACTGGCAAAAACCGTACGCACACTGGCTAATTACGGTTCGCAGCAAAAATATGTAAACCGATATAAGGGACTTAACTCAAGACTGGACGAAATACAGGCTGCCGTGCTTTCGGTAAAGCTTAATTATCTTGAAACCGAAAACCAAAAACGCAGGGAAATAGCACAATACTATATTGATAATATTACCAACGGGGATATTATCCTGCCAAAAGTCAATTCAGTGATAACAAATCCCGAACATGTTTGGCATTTGTTTGTTGTACGCACTGAAACCAGGGATAAGCTGCAAAAATATTTATCTGAGAATGGCGTGCAGACACTTATCCACTACCCAATACCTCCTTATAAACAAGAAGCTTATATGGAATACAGTGATTTATCTTTCCCGATAACCGAACAGATACATAATGAAGTACTGAGCTTACCAATAAGCCCCGTACTTACCGATGAAGAAATAAAAAAGATTGTTGACATTTTAAACAGTTATTCAAATTAGCCATGAGCACAGATAATATAAATGAAGAGGTACACAATGCCTATGAGATAATTAAAAACGGAGGCATTATACTTTATCCTACCGATACCGTGTGGGGAATAGGATGCGACGCTACAAATGAGGAGGCCGTAAAGAAGATATATGCCCTAAAGCAACGTGAGGAAAGCAAGAGTATGATTGTACTTATGAATGGCGAACGCATGCTTTACAATGTGTTTAATGAAATTCCCGAAGTGGCGTGGCAAATACTGGATCTTTCAGACAAGCCTACTACACTTATACTGGACAACCCGAAAAATGTAGCTAAGAATATCGTAGCATCAGACAATACTTTAGGTATGCGCCTGGTAAAAGAACCGTTTTGCTACAAGCTTATGGAACGCATGAAAAAACCTCTTGTTTCCACTTCTGCCAATATAAGTGGGATGCCAACCCCTAATTCTTTTAAAGAAATAGACCATCATATTTTGGACGGAGTAGACTATATCGTAAATTTGCACCATGATAAAGTTGCCGCAAAGCCCTCTACAATTATCAAGCTTGGCAACGATTTACAGGTAAAAGTGATAAGACCTTAATGGAAAATAATACTTCATACAAAGAAGCTCTAAATAACAGGATATTTGAAATCGCCTCACAGGCCGCTGCCCAACTTAACTTAGAAAGTTATGTAATAGGCGGGTTCGTAAGGGATTTTCTTTTAAAAAGGGACTTTAAAAAAGATATAGATATCGTTGCTGTAGGCAGCGGTATTACACTGGCAAAAGAGGTTTCTTCCCTATTGCCTAACACTCCTAAAGTTCAGGTTTTTAAAAACTATGGTACAGCCATGCTTCGTTTTGAAGAAAAGAAAGGCGACTTTATAGATATTGAGTTCGTAGGTGCCCGTAAGGAATCATACAGCAGCGAAAGTCGCAACCCTGTTGTTGAAAACGGTACACTTGAAGACGACCAGAACCGCAGGGACTTCACCATTAATGCACTGGCATTATCACTTAACAAAAATGACTACGGTAGGCTTGTAGATCCTTTTAACGGAATTGAAGACCTTAAAAATAAAATTATACGCACACCTTTAGACCCCGATATTACCTATTCGGATGATCCGTTGCGCATGATGCGTGCCATACGCTTTGCCGCACAGCTTGACTTTACGATAGAAGAAGAGTCACTGAAAGCGATAAGCAGGAATAAGGAACGTATTAAAATAATATCAGGAGAGCGTATTGTAGACGAGCTTAATAAGATATTGATGACACCTGTGCCGTCTATAGGCTTTAAACTGCTTCATGAAACAGGATTATTACATATTATTCTTCCTGAACTTACCGCACTACAGGGTGTGGAAGAAGTGGAAGGACAAACCCATAAAGACAATTTTTTCCACACACTGGAAGTAGTAGATAATATTGCTCCGAATACAGACGATGTTTGGCTGCGTTGGGCAGCATTACTGCATGATATAGGTAAAGCACCAACAAAGAAATTCAGCAAAAAACACGGATGGACATTCCACGGGCATGAGTTCCTTGGAGGGAAAATGGTAAAGAGGTTGTTTGAAAGGCTGCACATGCCATTAAACCACAAAATGAAATATGTGGCAAAAATGGTTATGCTTAGCTCCCGCCCTATTGTACTGGCTCAGGATATTGTAACAGATTCGGCAGTACGCAGGCTGATTTTTGATGCCGGTGAAGACGTGGATGATCTGATGACACTTTGTGCAGCAGACATCACCACTAAAAATGCTCAGAAATTTAAAAAGTACCACAATAACTTTAAGATAGTACGACAAAAAATAGTAGAGGTTGAAGAAAGAGATCATGTACGTAATTTCCAACCCCCTATATCGGGCGAAGAGATTATGGAAATATTTAACCTGAAGCCTTCCCGTGAGATAGGCCAGCTTAAGGAAGCTATCAAAGAAGCCATACTTGAAGGTGAAATACCTAACGAATATCAGGCGGCACATGACTTTATGATGGCAAAGGCTAAAAAGATGGGGTTAATAAAAAAATAACTGAGCAGCAGAGTAGCTTGTACATGATATAAATCATATAAGCCAAACCGTACTAAAAGTAACTTTGCGACTTTGTAAATCAGAAATTTTGAAACTCAAAGAAAAATGAAACTAAACTTTATAAAAACTGCAAAAACTGCCCTGGTATTGGTTTACCTTGTAATTGTGGCAGGTGCTTTAGTACGTATGACAGGTTCGGGTATGGGGTGTCCCGACTGGCCAAGATGTTTTGGCTATTACATACCCCCTACCGACGTGACCGAGCTTACCTGGAGTCCTAACCATGAATTTGATAAAGGACAGGTCATTATAAAGGATGAGAAACTTTGGGTTGCAAAAGAAACGTTTACTACAGGCGAGAGTTATAACGAAGGTAACTGGGAAGCATACACCAAACACGATTATGCTGAGTTTAATCCTTTTCATACCTGGGTTGAATATGTAAACCGTTTAGTGGGAGCCCTGGCAGGATTAGCTGTATTTATAATGGCTATAATGGCCTTAGTTGTCTACAACAAACAGAAAACAAACATCATACTTCTTTCTTGGATTACCGTATTCCTAATGGGCTTTCAGGCATGGTTAGGGGCTACAGTGGTATATTCAGTACTAAACCCCATAAAGATTACCATTCACATGGTTATGGCTTTAGTAATTGTGGGTATTATTTTATACATACTGCACAAGGCTAAAGAAAATGCGGGCAGCTTTAAGCAGGATAAACTGTTTAAAACCCTTTTGGTAGTATCTATTATGCTTACTATGATTCAGGTTGTTTTAGGTACACAGGTACGCCAGTTTGTTGACGAGCAGATAAAGTCTTTGGGCTACGACAACATGAACATGATTCTTAATAGCCCTGAAGTAACATTCTATATTCACAGGACTTTCTCTTTTGTTGTTTTTGGTGTTAACCTATGGCTATACGTTCGTAATAAAAAGCTTAATCTTGGCTACAGTAAAATAAACTGGATTATGTTGTTGCTGTTGGTTGAAATAGCATCGGGTGTTGCAATGTATTACCTTGACTTCCCATTCGGATCTCAAACTATACATTTAGTAACAGCATCTATACTGTTTGGTATACAATATTACCTTTGGCTGGAAACTACCAGAAAAAAGGTTGTATCTCAACAGGTATACTAAAGCTTTCACATACTTTTAAGGCGGGGTTAAAGTTGTACTAAACCTCTGGTATTAAAAATATTAAGTTGGTAACTTTATGCTAAATAAAAAACAACTTAAAATAAAAAAGCTATGCCTAACAAAGAAGAAATTAAAGGGAACTGGAATGAGTTTAAAGGAAAACTTAAACAAAAATATGCCGAACTTACAGACGATGATCTAATGTATGAAGAAGGCAAAGAAGATGAAATGTGGGGGAAGCTGGAAAAGAAATTAGGTAAAGCCAAAAAGGAGATTTTATCAGTTTTTGAGTAAGCTTATTTCCTTTTAGGAAACTACACATTTTGAAACTGTTCTGTAATCAGAAGATGATTTGCAGAACAGTTTTTTATGTGGTTATCCCAACCATTCCCTAAAATCGTTAACGCGCTCGCGGCTTACAATTACCTCATCTTCATTATAGGTGTTCAGGACCAGTTTAAGGCGGGAATTGGTATACATCACAATATCCTTAATTGCATTTACCGAAACTATGAACTTACGGCTTACGCGATAGAATTTTGAAGGATCCAGTTCGCTTTCCAGTTGTTCGAGAGTACCGTCAAGAAGATAGTCCCTCCCGTCGTTAGTATGGATATACGTGCCTTTATTTTCACTGTAAAAACATTCGGCATCGTCTATATTGATCATTTTAAGGCGCTGCCCCATTTTTATGGTAAAACGCTTTTTATAGTTTTTTTCAAGAGGGTTAACCAGCATCTGTTTTATCTGGTTAAAATCAAACGAAAACTCCTGGCTTGCCGGAATCCTTTCGCGATATTTATTTACAGCTACTTCTAAGTCTTCCTCATCTATTGGCTTTAGTAAATAATCTATACTATTAAGCTTAAAGGCCCTTAAAGCATACTCATCATAAGCGGTAGTAAAAATTATCGCACTGCTTATAGGCACGGCATCAAATATTTCAAACGATAGTCCGTCCGAAAGCTGTATATCAAGAAATATCAGGTCAGGGTGTTCGTTGTTCTGAAACCAGTCTATTGCTTCCTCTACAGAGTGCAGCATGGTACCTGCTTCAAGATTAAGTTTTTGAAGTTTTCTTTGCAACAGCCTTGCAGCAGGCTTTTCGTCTTCTATAATTAAAACATTCATTGGTTGGCGGTTAATTTGTTATAAAAGATTGTATTGTTACTCCCAGCGGTTTTCTTTTTTAGTCTTCTTATTCTTTTCCAATATTTCATTAAGCTTGCGCTCTTCCCAGTCTGAACCAAAAAAGATAGTAGTCCCAAAAACACTGGCAGCATGAAGCATTAATCCCATACCCCAAAAAAGGGCAGTACTAAAGGTACCCCATCGCCAAAAATCCTCACCCGGTTCCATACCAATTGCACGTGATATCAATATAAATGCATTAACAAACAGATAAACGGTAAGGTGCCTGTAAAACCCTTTAATAGATTTTACTTTCTTTTTGGCACGCTCTAACCTTTCTCTTTCTTCAAATGAATTTTCCATAATTAGATTTAAGACTCTTTTTTGTTTTTAGACATTATTTTTTTTATTTGCTTTTCTTCCCAATCTTTTGGCAAAATATATTTTGCTCCAAATACAAACAATCCATGGGCTAATACTGCCGAACCCGCTATAACAATCATGATGAAAAAAGAAGGCTTCCAAAATGTTTTTGGCATCCAGGAGTCGACACACCAAAATATAAAAAACAGGATATTTACTGTTAGGTATATCGCCAGGTGCATGTAAAAACCCTTAATGCTTTCAACCCTTTTATGCACTTTATCTATCTGCTGTTTTTCAGAGGTATCTTTCATAGCTATTCATATTTTGCACGATCCTGTCTTTCCTTTTCCATGAGTTCCCTCAGTTTTCTATCTTCCCATCCCTTACCTAAGAACGGATTGTAACCAAATACCTCCATGGCATGAAAACCAAGCCCCAGCCCCCAACCTATAAGCGAGAAAAAGAACCATAAAAACTCAGGACTAAATCTAAGGTTAATAAAAATTAGTAACGGCATTATTACTATATAGCAGGTTAAGTGATAATAAAACCCGCGAAGCTCTTTTACTTTCTTTCTGGCTTTTCTGTACAATAGCCTTTCCTGTTCTGATTTGTCATAAAAATTATCCATAACTATTGTTTTTTATCGGATTTCTCCTTTTGTATTAATTCTTTCATTTTTTTCTTCTCCCATTTCTTCCCTAAAAAAGGATAAAAGCCAAATACTTTCATCGCATTTAAAAAGACTCCTAATCCCCAACTGGCTGTTATTATAAAAAACCAGTACAGTAATGGCTTGAAAGTGAGATCCAGTAGCACCAGCAAGGCAACAATACTTATCAAATAACAAATAAGATGAATATAAAAAGCTCTTAGATCTCTTACCTTTCTTTTGGTTTTCTGATATAAAACACTATTCTTATCAAATTCGTCGTAATACCTCATTCTTATTGCCATTTGTTGGATTTCTCCTTATCTATAAACTCTTTGATCTTTTTCTCTTCCCAATCCCTTCCTAAAAAAGGCATGAAGTTAAACACATTAAAACCGTGAATTACAACACCTAGTCCCCAGCCTAAAGCCGGAAACAAAAACCAGTAATAGCCGGGAGAGGTAACATAGTTTAATATACCAAGTCCCGGTATGATAACAAGATAAGACATCAGGTTTCCGTAAAACCCTTTTATATCCTCTACCCTTTTCTGGGCTTTGTAATAATCATTTTCTTCATCACTGTAATATACCGGTTCCATAATCGATACCTGTTTTGTTAGTACGGGTAAGTATACCCTGAAATATTCTTCGGTTTGCTCTATCTCCATCTTCCTGTTGGTTAATATGGCATAACGGTTTACTATATTTTGCAAACCAACGCCTTTCCTGTCCTGCAGTACTTCTTTTTTCTGCAGTGTGTTTTCTACCACCAGGTAACCGTCTTTTTCATATATCTTAATATGTAGCGGCCTTTGGGGACTTACTACATTGTGTTTAATTGTATTTTCCAGTAAAAGTTGCAGCGATAGTGGTACCACTTTCCCTTCGGGGTTTATCAGCTCGGTTGGAGCATCATAAAAAAGACTGTTCTCAAACCTCATCTTAAGAAGGTTCATATACGTTTTTGCAAACGAAAGCTCTTCCTGTACACTTACTACCTCTTTATCCCTTTGTTCCAGTACATAGCGGTATATTTTAGAGAGTGAAGTGGTAAAGCGTTGTGCGTTCTCCGGATTCTCTTCTATTAACGAACTTAACACATTAAGGCTATTGAAAAGAAAATGCGGGTCTATCTGGTTCTTTAAGGTTTCAAACTGTGCCGAAGCCGTACCAGCAATTATCTTTTGCTTTTTTACCTGGTTTTCCTGGTAACGCTTGTAAACATAAAACACATGAAAACCTATATCAACTATCAGGGTTATTATAAAGGCTAAAAAATAGTTTGCTATCTTTTCTTCCTTTATAAATCTTGCCATGGTATACCCCTGCACCACAACATCCTCAAAAACGCGCAGGATAAAAATTATAACCAGAGATACCAAAAGCGAACTGCTTACACCAATCACAAACCTTTTTACTGTTATAATTCCCTTACCATACTTTCGGTCAAAAAACTTAAACATTAAAGAGTTAACAGTATAAAGACATATGCTATACAGCATAACAAACATAAAGTTTACTAAAAGCGCTCTGTTCCAGGTAAACGATTTACCGTTTGCCATAAGAAATAACAGGACTATAAAAAAAATTATACAGCCCATTATTATTACCCTGAATAACTCTTTAATTAGTAGTTTCATATTGTTTTGCTGTTTCCTTATCCAGTTTATCCTTATAAACCTTTAATAATTGGTATACTGCCGTTAGTACCCAAAACATACTTATAAATAGCAACCAGTAAACCACTTCGGTTGTCCTTAGAATTGCCTTGTTATAATCCTGTAGCAGTTCCAGTAATTTTTCCTGACTGTTTATATCCTGAATTTCATGGGGATATCCAAAACTCCCTAATACAGCCGTTGGGGGAAGTGAGAACCAAAGCACTGCCATTACTACTCCGGAAACAGTAATCATAACCTGCAGGTTTTTAACACTATCCCGCAAAGGGTCTCCTGTTTTATGCCTTACTATTTTTGTATAAACTACTGCTCCTATAATAAACGGAAGTATTATCCATATCAAACTTATCTTATCTAACCCCAACATCTAATTAACTGTATTATATTATTATTTTTTACACTCTGCTGCTTTTTGCTGTGCTCTGTCCAGTCCCCAGCTAGGATAAAAAGGTGTTTCCGCCTTAAAGTTAGCAAAAAGAGTTAGAGAACGCTCAATTTCAGCACACATAGGTGTAGTATCCTGACCAAAATAAGCTGCTCCTCCCATGTCAAATTCTGCCGAACAAAACACTACACGCGGATTATCTGGTGCTGTTTGCTTTGCTTTTGCATAAATCTGTTTTACCGTTGCAGATAGTTTCATTCCGTTTGTCATTGGGTCATAGGCTATCCAGGCTGTATGTATCATTGCCTGCATTACCATCAGTTCCGGATTATCAGGCGAAACAAGTGTTGCCAAATCCTCCGCGTCCTGTGCTTTGGTTAATAGGGCGTTTACTTTTTCTTTATCCTTTGTCTGGAACGCATCAATCGTATTTATAAGCGCTACATAGTAATTAGGTATCCAATTGTCTTTTTCTGCTGCGGCTATCCTTTCAAACATTGCCGAAGCTTCTGAATTTTTACCCTGCCCCCAAAGATCGAATGCTGTTTGCATTCCTGTTTCATACTGACTTTGTGCGCTAACCATACTACTCACAAATAAAACTATAACTGTAATTAATCTAATCATGACTGTTCGTTTTTTAATTAATAATTGTTTGATTTTGATGAGACAAATATCCAAACAAAAAAACACCTTATAAAAAGTGTTTTACCGAACTGTAGAATAACAGGGATGAGTTGTTTATTTTAATTAATTTTACCTGATGCTTACTAAAAAACTTATATCACAACTTAATCTCAACATAAAAAAGATATCTCCTGTTCATGGTGGGGACATCAATGAAGCTTACCATATTGAGGTGCAGGAAGGTGATTTTTTCATTAAGCTGAACAGCACATCTAACTACCCCGCCCTTTTTGAAAAGGAAGCCAACGGACTAAAAGCATTGTCCGCAACAAATACACTTAAAACACCTGAGGTTATTGCCACAGGAAATTTTGAGAACACTCAATACTTATTACTGGAGTGGATAGCGCCGGGCAGCCCAAACGTAAAGGCATGGAAAACATTTGGGCAACAGCTTGCTACAATGCATCAAATTCCTCAAAATCATTTTGGTTTTGCCGAAGACAACTATCTGGGTACTTACCTACAGGAAAACACCAGTTATAATACCTGGGCAGAGTTTTACGGTAACTACCGTGTACTACCAATGATAAGGCTTCTATACAGTCAGGGGAAGATTGGAGAAGATGTAGTAAATGCTGCTAATAATTTTAGCAAAGAACTTAGTAGTATTTTCCCAACCGAAACTCCGTCATTATTACATGGCGATTTATGGAGTGGCAATTTTATTATTTCGCAATATAATAACACTGTACTTATAGATCCCGCCGTATATTGCGGGCACAGGGAAATGGATTTAGGTATGAGCAGATTGTTTGGCGGATTTGCCCCTCAGTTTTATGAGGCTTACAACGAAGTTTATCCTTTAGAGAAAAACTGGGAACAGCGCCTGCCCTATACCCAATTGTATCCGTTATTATTTCATGCCTATGCTTTTGGCGGGCACTATATACAAAGTATTAAAAACATTCTTAAACCTTTTAACTAAAACCAATGGAAAAGAAAATAATTAAACGGAACAAGACCAAGCTATTCTTTGCCTTTTTAGGTTCAGTACTATTTGTTGTTGCCGGCTTTTATATTCTGGATAAACCTATGAAATTTTTACCCGGACTGGAAAATGTAGTGGGCAGTGCAGCTATCGTATTTTTTGGAGCATTATCAGTATTCGCTTTTCTTTTCCTTATGAATAATAAACCTGCGGTTATTGTAGATGAAAGCGGTATAACCGATTATTCAACAAGTATAGGTGTAGGACATATAAAGTGGGAAGACATTACAGGATTCACTATCAGGAAGGTATTTAATCACCGCTTTATAATAGTACATGTTAAAAATCCTGAGGTATACATTAATAAGGCATCGGGTACTAAAAAATGGTTACGCAAACGCAACAATGCCATGTACGGATCGCCAATAAGTATTCCTGACAACAATATTAAACACAATATTGACGAGCTATACAACCTTTTCCTTTTGGAATGGGAAATAAGAAACGGGGATAAAATTGCTTAATATGAAAAAGATAGTCGTCCTATTGGCCCTACTGCTGCTTGCCGGATGCCAAAAAGAAGAGAAAAAACCAGAAGCGGATTTTGATATGTTTGTGTTTTCTTTTGCTACTGATGCTGCTAATTTCAGCATCAAGTTTACACCCGGAGACAGTATTTATATGAAAACTTCTCCTGTTGATTATTTCTATTCTGTATTAACGGAAGAAAAAACAGACTCTGTATACTCAATCATTAAAGAAATTAACTTTGCTGAATATGATACCGTGTATACTAATGAAAATATTGTTGACGGAGCCTCATTTAAATTTTATAAAGCCAAAAACGACACAATCAACTGGATATATGTGTATGAGAATAAAACTCCTAAAAAGCTATATGAAATTGCCGATAAAATAATTGAATTGCAAAAAGGACAACGCTGGACTCCCTTTATCGGGAAACAGGACTTTGGCAATCTCGATTACATTGAATTACCAAATCCTGTTAACTAACTATAAATTATCAAGTTGATTGGTTTTTTTATCATCACTGATGGTCCAAAAGAAGCCTACAAAAAAGAATCTGTCTGCCGGTTGGGTAATGGCCTGTCTTGCAAACTGTCCGTTTAAATCGGGTGTATTGGCATAATTGTACCCAAATACATTTTCGTAACCCAATACATTTGAAACTGAAAAGTATAATATTTTTTGCGGACTTAATAACCATGCCCAACTAACACTTAGGTTATTATAGCTTTTGGTCATGCTGTTCATAAACTCAGTTTCGTTAGGGTTATCATAAGGCCTGCCGGAATTGAAAGTGTAAGTAACTCCTAATTGCGATCTTAAATCATCTATCCAGTATCTTGTTACTACAGAGAAGTTATGTTTTGCCACATAGCTTGGTGTAACAGCATACTCGTAATTCCTGTAATCCCTTTCGGTATCAATAAATGAGTAAGACAGCATGTAATCGAAATATTTTATATTATAACTATCTCTCCAAAATAAATCTATACCCTTTGCATATCCCTTTCCTCCGTTATTGTATACAGAATTGTACATAGGCGTATCGGTATCATATTTAATCAGGTTGCTATAGTCTTTATAATAAACCTCTGCTCTAAACATCCTGCGTTCGTTATTATACAGATAGTTCAGAATATAGTGACTGGTTTTTTCATACTCAAAGCTTTTAAAATACTTCAGGTAATCTGATATTGGTGTTTGATGAAAATCACCATAAGCTAAAGAGAACTGTCCTCTTTTACCTGCCTTATAAGCTAATGATACACGTGGCTCCACAACCGTTTCATCAACTATTTCAGAATAAGAACCCCTTACCCCTGCTTTAAGTGCCAGGTTTTTAGAGAAAAATATATCGGCTTCGGCATAAGTGGCTGCTATAGAATTGTTGTAACCGCTATTAAAAGTAAAGTTTGTTGGTTCTTTATAGTCCTCATTAAAATTGGTAATAAAATAGTCGGCACCAAAGCTTAACTTAAACCTACTGCTGAAATTCTTCCTAAGCTTCATTTTAATATGCGAGCTGTTTTCCTTATCCTCCACCATGTTACCTGCGGGTTCTACATTAGTATAACTGTAACCATAGCTAAGTCCTGTTTGTAGCGACCATGCGTTACCAAGAGTACCACTGTATGAACTGTTAAGATAAAAATTGTTGTTTTTTAGGGCCACCCTAACCGGATCCGGTTCATTAATATCTTTTTGGTTGATATCAAAGTCAGAATGATCAAAAGCGGCATATACTTTTAGCATACCTGTATTGAATTTATATCGGTAAACTGTCTCGCCCGATAAAGACTGTACGGGTTTATTCCAGTCTATATTTTGAGGTACTATCCACTGATAAGGCTTAAGGTTTATATAATTTGCATTGAAGCTAAGAGAGCTCTTTTCCCATTTTTGGGTATTACCTAGCCCAACACCTACTGTCATTAAGGCGATATCGGTTTGTTCCTGCTCCGGTTCTTCAATAGTATTAAGTAATAGTACACTTGAAAGCGCTTCACCAAATTCTGCCGAATACCCACCCGTAGAAAAGGTAATCCCTTTAAATAAAAACGGAGAAAAACGGCCTCTGGTAGGCAGGTTATTGGTTGTAGCTCCATAGGGTTGTGCTACGCGTATACCGTCCACATAAGTCTGGGTTTCATTAGCCTCACCTCCCCTTACAAAAAGCCTTCCGTCTTCGCCTACGGTTTGCGTACCCGGTAATGTTTGCAGTGCTGCCACTATATTACCTGCCGATCCTGCAGTAGTAACAATATCCAGAGGTTTTAAGGCAGTTATTTTACTGTTGTCACCTGCAGCAAATGTACCTGCCGAAATTACTACTGCATCAAGAGTGTTTACACCTTCCCGAAGTTTAAATGTTTGTGGCTGGTAGTTTTCAACAGTAATAGCCTGTGTAACTTTTTCAAAAGACAAAAAGGTTATTACCAGTGTCTGGTTCCCCATTGTAGTGGTTTCAAAAGAAAAGTTACCTGCTTCATCGCTTACTGTCCCGTCATAAGTACCTTCAAGATAAACATTAGCTCCCGGTAGCGGGCTGCCTTTAGTATCCTGCACTGTACCTTTTATTACGTTTTGTGCATTAAGGCTGATTGCTGTAAATAAAAAGAGAAAAATAACTGCTCGTTTCATAATTGATTGATTGTTTTGATGGAGCAAATTTGCAACGGCTTTTACACCTTTCATAATTAATAATACCCAACTGTAATTTTTAAAGGATGAACTGTAATTTCATTTCTTAACAAAATTTTATACTTTCGCCATTATTAACCAACAGCAATTACACAACTACTTTCATGAAAAACTTTTACACCTTACTTTTAGTTCTTACTTCTTTTATTTCCTATTCTCAAATAACCTACAAGCAGGGATACTTCATCAACAACAATGGTGAAAAAACAACATGCCTTATTAAAGACATGGCATGGAAAAACAGCCCTCTTGATTTTGAATACAAACTGGCTGAAAATAGCGAATCATTAACTGCAACAGTAAATAATGTGGCAGAATTTAATGTTGATAACAGTTATAAGTTTAAACGTTTTACTCTTGATATCGAACTGTCTAGCAATTATGTAGATAAACTGGACGTCACATCGGAACCTGTATGGCAAAAGAAAACCCTTTTCTTAAAAGTATTACTCGAAGGAGATTTAGATCTTTATCAGTTTGAAGATGGGAATATCGTTAAATATTTTTATGGTACAGGTGATAAACAAACTGCCACACAACTTTTATTTAAAAAATATGTTGTTGATGGCATGATTAAGGAAAATAACAATTATCGCCAACAACTGTTTAACCTTATGAGAGACAGGATAAACAATGTAAACAGATTTAAAAACATTGATTATAAAAAAAGTTCTCTTACGAAGCTTTTTAGCGAATACAACGGAGAAAGCAATAATAACTATACCCTAAAACATAACAAGAGCAAAATAACCTTAAAGTTCACTCCTGCTGTAGGCTTTACTTCTTTCGCATTTAAAAATGCGGTTAATAAAACTTATAATTTTGAAATGGAGCCTTCACAAACTTATTCAATAGGGGCAGAAATGGAATATATACTACCTTTTAATAACAATAAATGGAGCTTGTTTATTAATCCATCTTACAACTTTTACAACAGTAGCTATAAAAACAAAAACTATAGTGTAGAAACCGATTATAAATTTTTACAGGTACCTATTGGTGTAAGATATAGCATGTTTTTTAACAGCGACTCAAAAGTTTTTATAAATGGATCTTACAATCTTAATTTCTTAACGGGTAACTCTAAGATAACCTACAACAACAGCGAACTGGAAATAGGTAAAAACAGCTCATTTGCTTTAGGTGCCGGATATGGCTTTAAAAACTATAGCATTGAGGCACGTTACATTCTAGACCACAGTATATTAGGCCCTTACACCGTTTGGACTTCCGAATATAATTCGCTAAATGTGATATTGGGTTACCGTTTCTTATAAAGAAAATTATAAAGTACTTTTAATTGTCATACTAAGGCTCTACTTTTATAGCAGAGCCTTAAATTTTTTATATTATGAATATACCAAACAACTATTTACCGGTAATGCCTTATCTGGTACTGGATAAAGCTTATGAGTTCATGGAATTTTGCAAATATGTTTTTGGCGCCACAGAACAGATGATAGTACCCGGTCAGGATACAAGGGCAATTATGCACGGCGAACTGAAAATACACGATGCCATAATAATGTTTGCAAACAGTAATGAGAACTGGAAACAAAAAACCTCGGGTACATTTATTTTTGTTACAAACGTAGATGATGTTTATAAAAAAGCCATGGAGTCCAAGAGCATTTCGCTACAGCAGCCCGTTAAGCAGGATTACGGATACTCGGCAGGATTTGAAGATCCTTTTGGTAACCATTGGTGGATAACACAGGGAGAATAATTATGCTTAACATTAACCGTATACATCATATCGCCATAATTTGTAGCGATTACTATAAATCAAAACATTTTTACACCAACATATTGGGCTTTACCATTGAAGCCGAAAACTACAGGCAGGAAAGGCAATCTTATAAACTGGATCTCTCACTAAAAGGACAGTATACCATTGAACTTTTTTCTTTCCCTAATCCGCCTGCCAGGGTTTCACGTCCCGAAGCTGCCGGATTAAGACATATAGCCTTTGAAACCGATGATATAAACACAGCTGTTAAATGGCTTAACCAAAATGATATAGCGACCGAACCTGTTAGGATTGACGAGTTTACGGGGAAAAAATTTACTTTCTTTTCAGACCCTGATAATCTGCCTGTTGAGCTGTATGAAAAATAGTTTGCAGGTGGTTTGTAAATATGTATATATCTAAAATTTCTAAAATTCCAAAAAGCAAAATCAGAATTAATGGTTTACCTTTGGGGTTTACAAAAAACACTTAAACTATGGTTTATAAATTCAGAGTAATACTTGATGCTGAGGAAGATATTTTTAGGGATATAGCTATCCTTGAAGAAGATACGCTGGAAGATTTACACAATGCAATTGTTAATGCTTTTGGTTTTGACGGCCTTGAAATGGGCTCTTTTTATACCTGTGACGACGAATGGGCTCAGGAAGACGAAATTCCGCTTTTTGATGCAGGTGATGTGCCGGGAGAAATGAAAACAATGGCAGATTATACGTTAAGTTCAATTTTAGACAGTGAGAATACAAAAATCATTTATGTCTATGATTTTTTAAACATGTGGACATTTTTTGTGGAACTTGGTGCCATTGAAGAGCCTGAAAGCGGTGTTGCTTATCCTGAACTTTTATTCTCTCACGGAGAAATGCCTTCTAACGCACCGGATAAAGAGTTTACGGCTGATGAAGATGATATTTATGGGGAGTTTGAGGATGATTTTGATGACGATGATCTTGACATGTTCAATGACGACCAAAGCTTTGACGACATGAGCTTTGATGACGGACAGTGGAATTAAACTAAACAAAATCAAAACAAGAACTCAGGACCTAAGTACCTAAGAACCTAAGCATCTTTATAAAATGATAAACCTTTTTAACACACAAATTGAAACCCTTTCTGTACACAGAGTAGGAAACAAAAGCCGTAACGAAGCTATATTTTTATCAGAACAGCCATACAGCCTGAACGATGAGATAACTCCGCTTTTAAAAGAGTATTTCTTTAAGCCGTTTAGGGATAAAGAGGAGAATTATTTTCAGTTTGCCCATGATGTGGATTTAGATTACCACGATATGTACAACCTTGCCACAGAAATATTCACAAACCCAAGCGAGGCACATGAAGTTTCTAAAAAAATAACCAAGCATCTTTTTGAGCAATCTAACCACCCGCATATTAAAAACGGTGAGGTTTATGTTACTTACCTAACTAACCTTTCTATAGATAATAATGTGGTAGATGCTGTAGCCGTATTTAAAAGCGAAATAAAAACCGACTTCCTTCAGTTTGAAGAAAAAAGCAGCAACCTTGAAATCATATTACAACAGGGTATCAACCTTAATAAGCTTGATAAAGGCTGTATTATCTTTAACTACAAGAAAGAGGAAGGTTATAAAATACTTACTATAGACAGTAACAGGTATGATGCCCGTTACTGGCTGGAACACTTCCTTTCGGTAGATGCTTTTCAGGATGAGAACTTCATCACTAAGAAGTACCTTAAATTCTGCCAGGATTTTGCTAAGGATGTAGTGCTTCCTGCAGAAGACAAAAAAGAGGAAGTAATGTTTATGAACCGTTCTGTAAACTACTTCGCTAAAAACGATGAGTTTGAAGAAACCAATTTCCTTAACGAGGTACTTGATAACCCGGATCTTATACCTGAGTTTAAAAACTATAAAGTAGAAAAGGCTCCTAAGTACAGCATTGAGGACGTTACTAACTTCCCTATTGCTAATGCAGCGGTTACCGATGCCCGTAAAAAAATAAAGAACGTTATTAACCTGGATACCAACATCCAGATAAAAATGGACTTTGTAAACCCTGAAAGTGCAGAAAAATTTGTAGAAAAAGGATGGGATGAGGAAAAGCAGATGTACTACTATCTGGTTTACTTTAACAAAGAACAGAAAAGCTAATAACCACAGTTATATTTAAAGAGGCCTCGAGCCTCTTTTTTTATTGTTAAATGAATTGTAAAACATACGGCTGACGGTAATTTTAGCGTTTTATTAGCTTTTAATTTCATAACTTTCATTGTAAAACTTTTCTCAGAAAATGACCAAAAAATTACGGTTACTTCTTTTTATAACCTTATTTTTTGTGGCTATACCTATGGCTGCACAGGTCGTTCCTACATTAGATTCTCTTCCTGTACAAAACGATACCGTTAAGCAAAAAAGAGAGGAAATGTACAAAAGTATACAGGAGTATTCCAGAAAGAGAAAGTTTACAAAGTTCATGCACAAGCTTATCTTTCGTCCGGTAAGGGAGCAGGAAGCGTCAGGCACACGTAAAAAAACTAAACAAAACGCTCCTGAGATGCAAAGCTCTTTTGCTAAATATAACGGTAAAACTATCCGAAAAATAAAAATAGTAACCCTCGATCCTTTTGGTAACTCCATTACCGATACCCTTAGAAAACCCTCTAACTGGGCCGAAAGAACCGGTAACAGCATCCACTTAAAAACAAAAGAAATGACCATCAGGAATCTTTTACTTTTTAAGGAAGGGAAGCCTTTAGACTCCTTGTTAGTTGAGGAGTCAGAACGTTTAATACGTGCACAACGCTATACCAGAAGAGTAATTATTTCAGCAAAACCAATAGAAGGAAATAGTGAATATGTAGACGTGGAAATACGGGTACTCGACTCTTGGAGTTTAATCCCTAACGGATCGGCGTCCTCATCACGCACTTCTTTTGAGCTAACCGAGAGAAACTTTTTTGGCTTAGGCCACGAATTTAAAAATGAATTCGACAAGGAACTAAAAACCGGGCAATCAGCCTATTTGGGACAGTATACAGTTCCCAATGTAATGAATACCTATACCAAGCTACAGGCCACCTACCAAACAAATACCGATGATAGTTATTTAAAGAGATTTAGCCTGCAAAGAGAATTTTTCTCTGCCTATACACGCTGGGCAGGAGGTTTTATGTGGGAAGAAAGCCTGGTAAGGGATTCGCTCCCTAACAGTGCCGGTGTTTATGCCATGCAAAACATGAAATGGGAAGCAAAGGATTTTTGGGGAGGTTATGCCTTTAAGATATTTAAAGGCTTTACCGAAGAAGACCGAACAACTAACCTTGTAACAACTGCCAGATTATATAACAGGCAGTATAAGGAAAAGCCTTTTTTCCAATATGACTCCGTAGGCTATTATGGCAACGAAAAGCTTTACATGGCAAGTATAGGTTTAACATCACGTAAATTCGTTCAGGATAAATTCCTATTTAATTATGATATCGTTGAGGATATTCCCATTGGGCGTACTTACTCCTTTACCGGAGGTATGCAGGATAAAAACAGGCAGCGAAGAGTTTATCTGGGTGGACGATATGCCTTTGGTAACTATTACAAATGGGGATATATGAGTATTAATGCCGAAGTAGGTTCTTTTTTCTATAAGGATAAAACACAGGAAACCACACTAAGGTTTGATTTGCTTTATTTTACCAATATGAAGCAGTGGGGTAATTGGCGTTTCAGGCATTTTATACAGCCAATATTGGTATTTGGTGATAACAGGGCCGCAATTATTAAAGATCAGCTAAACCTTAGTGGTGACGGCGGTATACCCGACTTTAACGGCGCTAACCCTTTAGGTACTAAAAAGTTCACCCTAAAATTACAAACCCAAAGTTATGCTCCTTGGGATGTTTTTGGCTTTAGGCTTAACCCTTTTGCTAATTTTACAATGGGGGTAATAGGTGATGAAGAGCTTAACCTTTACAAAAGTAAAGTATACACTCAGTTTGGCATAGGGCTGCTTATAACTAATGACTACCTTGTATTTAACAGCTTCCAGCTTTCGTTAGCTTTCTACCCTACTATACCAGGTAACGGAGACAATATTTTTAAAACCAACAGCTTTAAAAACAACGACATAATGCTTCCCGACTTCCAGATTGGCGAACCTAAGGTGGTACCTTACGAATAAACATTCTGTTAAAAAAGTTTAACTTTAGGGGTAACAAAAAAGTAGACAGTTCGTCATATTAACAATAACCCTAAAACAGTAGCTTTTGGAAACTATACTGACCATCAATAATCTGGATAAAAAATTCGGGAGGGTACATGCGGTAAATAACGTAACCTTTGATATTAAAAAAGGAAATGTTTATGGCATACTGGGCCCTAACGGAAGTGGTAAATCTACCACACTTGGCATAATACTTAACGTTGTAAATGCAACATCCGGCAACTACAGTTGGTTTGGCGGTAATATGGAAACCCACGATGCTCTTAAAAAGGTAGGTGCCATTATAGAAAGACCTAATTTTTATCCGTACATGTCGGCTTACGAAAACCTTAAACTGGTTTGTAAAATTAAAGGAGCTCCATTAGAAAAAATTGATGAAAAACTGGCTCTTGTTGAACTGCTGGACAGGAAAGACAGTAAGTTCAGGACTTTCTCACTGGGCATGAAACAAAGGCTTGCTATCGCTTCTGCCCTGCTTAACGATCCTGAAATACTTATACTGGATGAACCTACAAACGGGCTTGACCCACAGGGTATTCGCCAGATTAGGGATATAATAAGACATATAGCATCATTAGGCACAACTATCCTCCTGGCTTCCCACCTTTTGGATGAAGTTGAAAAGGTTTGTACACATGTTATTGTTTTAAGAAAAGGTGTTGTTTTATATACCGGTACGGTTAACGGAATGATATCTAATGAAGGTTTCTTTGAACTTCAGGCAGATGATAACTTAGAACTGCAAAATATACTTATACAGCACCCTGCTGTAGACAAGATTGAAGATAATGAAGGTAAACTTATGGTTTATCTTAAAGCCCCTCTGGAAGCGGCAGAACTTAACAGGCAATTGGCAGGGCATAATATTTACCTTAACCATTTAGTGAAACGCCAGAACAGTCTGGAAGAACAATTCCTTCAATTAACATCGCCTTCAAAATAAGCCATCATGAAAAGACTTTTAACCATAGAACTACAAAAACTCTGGAAAAACAGATCCAGCAAAGTACTTATAATAACTTATTTTGTACTACTAAGCTTTTTAGCATTTATATCAAGTATTAAGATTACCCTTTTTGGTGCAGAAATTAAACTGGCCGATCAGGGAGTATTTGACTTTCCTTACATATGGCATTTTAATTTCTTTATTGCCGCCATACTTAAAATTTTCCTTGCGCTTATAATTGTATCCATGATGTCTAATGAATATACATATGGAACATTAAAACAAAACCTTATAGACGGATTAAGCAAAAAAGAGTTCTTGACTTCTAAGGTACTTACCGTGTTATTATTTTCGGCAGCCTCTACAGTATTTGTATTTATTGTTACTATACTTTTGGGATATAGCTTTTCTTCTTATACTGAAGCTTCCATTGTATTCTCGGAAATGGGTTATGTATTCACATACTTTTTAAAGTTGGTAGCATTCTTCTGTTTCTGTCTTTTTGCGGGAGTGCTTATAAAACGTTCGGCATTTGCAATCGGTTTTATTGCATTATGGTATGTAATAGAAAAAATAATCCATTTTTCTTTAATGAAATGGGTCTTTAGTGATGATAAGTCACTACAGGCAGCAATTAACTTCATGCCACTGGAATCTATGTATAACCTTATAAAAGAGCCAATTACTAAATTCAAATCATATAAGGCAATAGAAGGTCAGGTAAGTGGTGCCATAAACGAACGTTTTTATGGTGTACACTGGTATGAAATTGTTATAGTTTTAGCATGGATTACCATATTTATAACATTATCCTATAAGATTTTGAAAAAGAGAGATTTATAACATAAACAGCAGGAAGGTTTTATAAATTTTATATAAATTTACCAAAAGCTTAACATTCCTGCTGTGAAATTGAAATTTACATATTTATTATTCTTTCTTTTTAATATTACCGTTTGGGCACAAAGCGATTGCCCCGACGCAATTATGGTTTGTGGTGGTATGGACTATTATGGACTTACTGCCGAAGGTGTTGGCGATATAATGGAACTTAGTACCGCCACTAACGATTGTCATAGTCAGGAGCACCACAGCGTTTGGTTTAAAATTCAGATAAAGGACGGAGGTACGTTAGGCTTTATACTAACTCCAGAGAGTTCTAACCTTGTTGTAGACTTTGATTTCTGGTTCTTTGGCCCTAATCTTGAATGCGGTAATCTGGGAGACCCTATACGATGTTCTACAACAAATCCTAATGCTGCCGGCCTTAGTTATAACACAACGGGGATGAATGAAACTGAAATCGATGTTTCTGAAGGTCCCAATGAAGATGGTAATGCATTTATACAATGGGTAGATGTTGAGGACGACGACATTTACTACCTTGTAATAGACCGCCCTCATGGCTTTAGTAATTTTTCTATAGAATGGACAGGGACTGCCACCTTTCATGAGGTTCCGGTTTTTTTAAATCCAAATAATATTCCTTTAAACATTGTTCAGTGCGATGGTGATGATGGTGTATATGACCAGTCGGTAACTTTTGATTTAACCGTTTATGAAGAAATGTTTATAGGCGACCAGACGGATGTTGAACTTACCTATCACACCAGTTTGAATGATATGACTTTAGGTGAAAACCCTATGGCTAATCCCGCTGAATTTTTTAGTGATGTTTCAACACAAACCGTTTATTTAAGGATGACCAACCCTATAACCGGATGTTATGACGTATTGACGTTTGATGTTGAAATACCCGTAATAAGCGGAAACTCACAAGATATAACACTTTGTGACACAAACGAGAACGGTATCCGGGAATTTGATTTATCGGTTAATGATGATGGCATTACAGGAGGAGAGCTCGATTATACGGTAACTTATTTTACATCTCAGGAAGATGCCGAAAATAACATCGGAGCCATAGGTCCATTATACGAAAATCAGGTTCCGTATGAAAACGAGGTTATTTGGGCCAGACTAAACAAAACCGGAGAAAGTTGTTTTGACCTCTCTGCATTTACTATAAGCATATATACTTTTGAAATACCTCCTTCACAAATCACTTTGTGTGATAATGACGGTGTAGACGATGGCTTAACAAATTTTGACCTCACCATTAACGAAGACAGTCTTTCCGGCGGCGCAACCAATGCTTCATTTGCTTACTATGCATCCGCAACGGATCTGCAAAACAATATCCCTATTGCAAATCCATCAAATTATACAAACACTTCAAATCCGCAAACACTGTATGTAAGAATGACCAACACCGATACAGGATGTTTTGCAACACAGTCATTCATCATAAATACATCATCAGTAATAGCAGGCACACCTCAAAATCTCATGCTATGCGATGATAATGTAGACGGTTTTCAGTTATTTGATTTAAGTATAAACCAGACTCTCATTCAAAACGGAGATATAAATACTGTAATAAGCTACCATACAACTCAGCAAAATGCCTTAAATGGTGTAAATCCTATAGCTACACCTTATCAAAACATTGTGGCCTATGCAAGCCAGACAATATGGGTTAGGCTGCAAAGAACCAATAATCCTGACTGTTTCGACATTACATCATTTACTATAAATATTATGCCTCTGCCTGTATTTAATAATCCGGACAGCATAGTTTTAGATTTGAGTCAGTGTGATGATGACGGTGTAGACGACCAGTCTAATGAGTTTGACCTCACCACCCACGAAAATATGTTTACTGGCAATCAAACGGATATTGTTTTCTCCTACTACGAGAGCATGGATGACCTTAACGACGGAAATGCGATTGCAAATCCGCAGGCCTATGCTAATACTACCAATCCGCAAACTATATATATACAGATATATAATACAATAACCGGATGCTACAGTTTACCAGAAAGTTTTGAGATAGAAATAATAAATCCTGTTGTTGCCGGAGAACCTGAAGATTTATGGCTATGCGACAGAGATGAAGACGGATTTCAGCTATTTGTATTAAGCCTTAATGATGCACTTATAAAAAACGGCGAAGATTTTAGGACAGTTACCTATTATGCCTCTCTTGAAGATGCTCAAAATGAGACCAACCCTCTTAACGACGTACATCAAAACAGCGTACCTTATACAGGGCAAACTATTTGGGCAAGGCTGGAAAGCACCAACGGTTGTCTAGGCTACGACATTGTTTCCTTTACTATTAGTGTACCCCATTTACCCGATATTGATTACACAATAAAAATAGACGATTTTACAACGCATGACAATGCAATAGCAATTGATATTGCTAACTGGGAAAACTTTGAATATTCTCTGGATGGAATAAACTATATAGATATGCCTTACTTTGGTAATCTTATCCCCGGCGTTTATACCGTCTATATCCGTTCTAAAGATGGCTGTAGTGAGACTAGCGAGGAGGTTGTTCTACTTAATTATCCTAAGTTTTTTACACCTAACGGAGACGGCATCCATGAAACCTGGCAGGTTTTCTTTATCTATTTCCTTCCTAAGTCTAAAATTTCAATATTCGACCGTTATGGCAAGCTGGTAAGCAGCTTTTGGGGAGACAGTATCGGTTGGGACGGCATGTATAACGGCAGGCCATTACCTTCTACAGATTACTGGTTTTTACTTGAACTTGAAGACGGAAGAAACATAAGGGGACATTTTGCTATGGTCAGGTAAGTTTTTTTTGTAATTTTATAAATCATTTAACGTTAGTCCGTTAAATATTTTTCCGCTATGAAAAAAATCACCGTATTGTTATTCCTGTTTTTTACAGTATTTGCTTTTGCCCAAAAAGAAGCCAATTACTGGTATTTTGGCAATAATGCAGGTATACATTTTCTTGATGATGGTTCTGTTGTCCCTTTAGGAGACAGCAGTATGACAACTAACGAAGGCTGTAGTTCAATTTCGGACGCACAGGGCAACTTACTTTTTTATACAGACGGGCGCACAGTTTGGGATAAAAACCACATTATAATGCCAAACGGAAACTACTTGGGCGGAACAGGTTTACTTGGCGACCCTTCCAGTACACAATCGGGTATTATAGTACCAAAAGCCGATGACCCAAACATCTACTACATTTTTACTGTAGACGAACCCCATCATGAAAATACTGCTACTTACCCTAATCCTTTTCCAGGACCATATGCAGACGGTAGTACTATTCCCGCTTCAGACGACGGACTCAACAATGGATTTAACTACTCTATAGTAGACCTTTCGGTAACTGGAGCCAACGGGAGTGAAGGAGACATAACAACAAGAAATGTACATCTTGTTACCTACAATCCTGCAATCATAGACGAGATTAAATACAAATGTTCTGAAAAGATAACCGCAGTAAAAAATGCCGACGGTACAGGATACTGGGTAATTACACAATTTATAGACCGGTTTTATGCTTTTTTAGTAGATGCCGATGGGGTTAACGAAACACCTGTAGTAAGCCAGTTATTACCTGTAATACCAACTTCAGGATACAGGAGAAATGCCATAGGTTGTTTAAAAATATCGCCTACAGGAAATAAACTTGCCATTGCCCACATGCAGGCAGGCACAGAGACCGGAGGGTCAGAATCAAACGGTATGGTATACCTGTATGATTTTAATAACAGTACCGGAGTGGTATCTAACCCGTTACTTATAAAAGAAAATACATTGCCTTATGGTGTAGAATTTTCACCATCAGGTAAAAAGCTATACGCATGTTATGATACGGCAAACGTTATTAGCGGAATTTATCAGTATAATCTTGAAGCCACTAATATTCCGGGGTCAGAAATTTTTATTATAGACACTCCGCAATCCGGGACACTTCAGTTAGGCCCTAATGGTAAAATTTACCGTGCCGTTGTAAGCTCGCAAAACCTGGATGTTATTAACAATCCTGAAGAAACAGGAGCTGCCTGCGGCTATCAGCAAAACGGTATAACATTAGCTAACGGAACAAGCTGTTTTTTTGGACTGCCACCGTTTATTACCTCCTTTTTTTATGCCAGTATAGAGATTGAAAACACCTGCCTTGGTGACACTTCTGAATTTACTCTTGCATTTACCAATCAGTTTGACAGTATAGAGTGGGATTTTGGTGACGGAAGCCCTACATCTGCAGAAATTAATCCTACTCACGTTTATACCGATGCCGGCACTTATAATGTGGTAGCTATTATTGAATATACGGGAGAGAGTTTTACCTTTTCTCAAAATGTTACTATTGCAGAAGTTCCTGTAGCCAATACAGCCGATAATCTTAGAGAATGTGACACAGGGAGCGATGGTATAGAAAACTTTACACTTGGCGACAATACAAATGCCATTTTAGGAAATCAGGATCCGCAGGATTATGAAGTATTTTATTATGAATCGTTAACTAATGCGCAATTATCATCGGGTGCTTTAAATCCGGACAGCTATAACAACACGTCCGATCCTCAAACCATTTATGCCCGCGTACAAAACAAAAACAACACAAACTGTTATGCTATAACAACGTTTACCATAGGTACAATGGGTGTTCCTGGGATAGATGATACTGCCGAAGCAAGAATATGTGCCAATACGGGTGATCCTGTTACATTAAGTACGGGTATTACAGGAGCACAATATACTTATGAGTGGTCTAACGGACGCACTACCCCTACTATACAGGTAACGCGTTCGGGTACTTTTTCTGTTGAAGTGACTAATGCAAACGGCTGCTCTAAAACGCAAACCTTTACAGTTATTCCGTCAGACGTTGCGATAATAGAAGATATTGACATTACAGACCTTACAGATAACAATACAGTAACCGTTCATGTTTCTCCAACCGGAGGAGTTAATACAACCTATGAATTCAGTATAGATAGACCCCACGGTCCTTTTCAGGAGTCCAATCACTTTGAGAAGGTAGAACCCGGGCTACATACTGTATATGTATCTGATGTTAATGGTTGTGGTGTAGTGTTTAAGGAGATATCTATACTATCCATACCTAAATTCTTTACTCCAAACGGCGATGGTGTTCATGACACTTGGGATATTGTTGGTATGAATTTTAAATTTTATCAAAACAGCACTATATACATTTACGACCGCTATGGCAAACTTATAGCCAATATAGACCCTAAAGGTTCTGGTTGGGACGGTACCTACAATGGCCACCCACTACCTTCTACTGATTATTGGTACGTTGTGGAACTTGATGATGGACGAACAGTTAAGGGACATTTTAGTATGATAAGGTGATAAATATTTTATATTTGCTCCCTTAACTTTAACACCTTAACATGAAAAAACTTTTATTATCAGCTATTATAGCATTATGTATTACATCCTGTTCTAAAGATGACTTATCAACAAATTTAACAGGAATGAAAGTTACACAATATCAAAATGGTTCTGTTATATCATCCAGTCATTATGATTACTCAGACGGAAAAATAACAGAGATAAGATGGTACAGTTCAGGAAATTTTTTAGCGGGCGTAACTAAATATGGCTATTTTTCAAATGGCTTATTACTTAGTCTTACCAATTATAATAACAGCCAGTCAAGAATTGATAATTTTACATTTGTCTATGATAATGACAATAGATTAATTCATCAAAAGTACCAACGTAAGTATATTTCAGAACAATATACTATAACATATACCTACAATAATGACAATACAATAACTGCTGACCGTGCAGGAGCAGACCCGTCAACAAAAACCTTCTATCTTAATAATGAAGGGCTGATATACAAAGAAGTTTCGGAGGTAGGAGATTATGAAATAATTTTTGATGGAAAAAATCCAGTTTCTGCTAACGACGATATCACTTTAAAAACATTTGAGTATGACGAAACACATAATCGCGCACTTTTAAATGACCGTAACGGGAAAGACCACTATATGCCCAACAATGTATTAAGAGCAAACAGCCTTAATAAAGAAAGAAACAGTACAGCCGATAAATATCTTATTAGAGAATCAATTGAATCGGAGCTGAACTTTGCAACAACTTATGAATATAGTTTTAACGATGCAGGACTTCCTACCAGTAAAAAGGAATTTGAAAACGGAATACTGAAAAAAGAAACAGAATATAAATATCAATAATAAAATCCCGCCGATTGGCGGGATTTTATTTTATATCATTGGTGCTTAACAAGTACACCTATAATTTATCTATTTTTATAAAAATTATTATTATGAATTTTTATAAAAATTTTATCCATGCCTTGCCTGTTCTCTTCTTATCATTTTTCTTAATCCTAACAGGTTGCGACAAAAATGATGATACTGATAACTCATTACCACCTGCTACACAAACGGAAACATTTTTGCATGTTATGTAAACGGGAAAATTTTTAAAGGAGCACCTACAAACACATATTATCAGCTTGTTGAAGGGAAATATTATTTTGCCATTGGTTGCGAAAATAAAAATGGTCAGCCCCAATTCATGTATATTCAAAGTGAAAACCTGTCAATTACAGAAGGTTCGACTTATATTCTTAAAAAAATAGAAGACGGTAACGCTTATTCAGGAATTGCCTACATCATTTCTCCAACAGAATATTATAACTCATTTACAGATGACGAATTTACAGGCGAACTAACCATTACAAAATTTGATATGGAAAACTATATTGTTTCCGGCACTTTTTGGTTTGATGTGCAACATCCTGTTACAGGAGAACGGGTTAAAATTAGAGACGGCCGTTTTGATGCTCAGTTCGGATTATAAATACACCTTAGAAATAAAACATAAAAAAATCCCGCCGATTGGCGGGATTTTCAATTTATATCATTAAGCGATTTTAAAACGCTTTCTGTCATTTTCATTCAGGTAGATTTTACGTAAACGTAAGCTCTTAGGCGTTACCTCTACATACTCATCTTTCTGGATGTATTCTAATGCCTCCTCTAACGAGAATTTGATAGCAGGAATAATTCTTGCTTTATCATCAGCACCAGACGAACGAACGTTAGTTAACTTTTTAGTTTTAGTAACGTTTACAACCATATCATCACCACGAGAGTTCTCACCAATAACCTGACCTTCATAGATATCTTCGTTAGGATCAACAAAGAATTTACCTCTGTCCTGAAGTTTATCAATAGAGTAAGGGATTGCCTTACCGTTCTCCATAGAGATTAATGAACCGTTGATACGTCCCGGAATCTCACCTTTAAACGGTTGGTACTCTAAATAACGGTGTGCCATGATAGCCTCACCTGCTGTAGCCGTTAGTAACTGGTTTCTCAAACCGATGATACCACGTGAAGGAATGATAAACTTAACTATCATACGCTCACCTTTAGGCTCCATACTTAGCATCTCACCTTTACGCATAGTTACAAACTCAACTGCACGTCCAGAAAGGTTTTCCGGTAAGTCGATAGTAAGTTCCTCGATAGGCTCACATTTAACACCATCAATTTCTTTGATGATAACCTGTGGCTGCCCAATCTGAAGCTCATACCCTTCTCTTCTCATAGTTTCTATAAGAACTGATAAGTGAAGTACACCACGGCCAAATACCATGAATTTATCAGCACTGTCAGTCTCATTAACTCTAAGCGCAAGGTTTTTCTCTAGCTCCTTGCTTAATCTTTCTTTAATGTGTCTTGAAGTAACAAACTTACCTTCTTTACCAAAGAAAGGAGAGTCGTTAATCGTAAACAACATACTCATTGTAGGCTCATCGATAGCAATGGTTGCTAATGCTTCCGGATTTTCAAAATCAGCAACAGTATCACCAATTTCAAAACCTTCAAGACCTACAAGTGCACAAATATCTCCTGCTTCAACTCTTTCTACTTTTTTACGGCCAAGCCCTTCAAAAGTGTGAAGCTCTTTTAATTTAGATTTAACCACTTTACCATCACGCTTAACAAGAGAAACATTCATTCCTTCTGTTAAGACACCTCTTTGTAAACGACCGATAGCAATACGACCTGTAAAGCTTGAGAAGTCAAGAGAGGTGATAAGTAATTGCGGAGTACCTTCAGATACTTTAGGAGCAGGAATATGCTCAAGTACCATATCAAGAAGCGGCTCTATGTTCTCAGTTTTGTTTCTCCAGTCAGTACTCATCCAGTTTTGCTTAGCAGAACCGTATACTGAAGGGAAATCAAGCTGCCACTCTTCTGCACCAAGCTCAAACATAAGGTCAAATACCTTTTCATGTACTTCTTCCGGAGTACAATTCTCTTTATCCACCTTATTAATAACCACACATGGCTTAAGGCCAAGGTCGATAGCTTTTTGAAGCACAAAACGTGTTTGCGGCATTGGCCCTTCAAAGGCATCAACTAAAAGTAATACACCGTCAGCCATGTTAAGTACACGCTCTACCTCACCACCAAAGTCGGCGTGGCCCGGAGTATCGATAATGTTGATTTTCGTTCCCTTGTAAGCTACCGATACGTTTTTAGAAGTAATGGTAATACCTCTTTCACGCTCAAGGTCGTTGTTATCAAGTATCAGGTCGCCTGTGTTCTCGTTTTCGCGGAATAACTGGCAATGGTACATAATTTTGTCAACCAGCGTAGTCTTACCGTGGTCAACGTGAGCAATAATTGCAATGTTTCTTATAGACGCCATCTTTCTTTTTTTGAAGCTGCAAAGGTACACTTTATTTTGATATAAAAAACACTAAAAACGAGACACTTAAGATTGTTATAATCTTTATCACACCTAAAATTAACATTAGTTAAATTACAATTAACAGTCTTCTTATTACAAAAGCAAATAAGTATATTTGAAGTAACTCAGTACTTTAGCATAACTTATCGCTTAATAAATGAATACTTTTTTAATAATTTTCACAGCCTTAATTATCCTCTTCACCATTATACCACTTGTAAGAAATGATTACTGGACTTTCAGGATTTTTGATTATCCGCGGCTGCAAAAGCTAACTCTTTCTGTTATCTGCATGGTCCTAATAATATTTTATTATGATGGCCCGGTAATGGAATATGCAACTATACTTTCTATAATATCCCTTAATATTATTTACCTGCTTTATCATATATTGCCGTTTACGCCTCTTGCAAAAAAACAGATGCTTACAGCCAAACGCACAGATAAAGCTAACACTATAGATATAGTGATTGCAAACGTATATCAGGAAAACCGTAATGCAAAGGGATGCCTTACAGAAATAAAAAAGGCAGACCCTGATATTGTACTGCTTATAGAAACCGATAATTTTTGGGCTGATGCTACATTGCAGTTAAAAGAAACTTATCCTTACAACAGACTTGTACCGCTTGAAAACACATATGGAATGATCTTATACTCCAAACTGGAACTTAAAAACACCGAAGTAAAATATATGGTAGAAGATGATATCCCCTCTATCCACACCAAAGTACTATTAAAAAGCGGTGAAGAAATTCAATTATATGCACTGCACCCTACACCACCGGTACCAAACGAAAATATGCAATCTACCGAAAGGGATAAGGAACTTTTGCTTGCAGCAGATTTATGCAAAAAAAGTAAACTTCCGGTAATAGTAATGGGTGATCTAAATGATGTGGCATGGAGCTATACTACAAAACTGTTTTTAAAAATGAGCGGTATGCTGGACCCAAGGATAGGACGAGGTTTTTTTAACACCTTCCATGCGCAGTACCCTTTTATGCGGTTCCCTTTAGACCATGCATTTGCATCTCCGCACTTTAAGTTTGCATGCATGAAACGGCTTAATAACTGCGGTTCAGATCATTTTCCTATATATGTAAGCCTACAGCTTGACAAAGGTGCCCAGTTTGAACAACACGGTGAAAAACCTGATAGTGATGATATAGCTGAAGCTAGTGAAAAGAAACAAAAAACAACATAACAAAAAAAGCTCCCGGTAATCCAGGAGCTTTAATTTTATATCTTAACAAGTAGTTATTCTCTTATTAAAGAGCTGCTACGTGCTTAGTTAATTTTGATTTTAAGTTTGAAGCTTTGTTAGCGTGGATGATGTTTTTCTTAGCTAACTTATCAATCATTGAAATAACAGAAGATAATTTTTCTGAAGCTTCATTCTTATCTGTAGCTAAACGTATTGCTTTAATAGCATTACGAGTAGTTTTGTGCTGATACCTGTTCAACACTCTTTTCTTTTCGTTGCTTCTGATTCTTTTTAAAGCTGACTTGTGATTTGCCATTTTGTTAACTTAAATATCTTGTTATATAAAATTTGTAGTCCGTAGGGGAATCGAACCCCTGTTACCAGGATGAAAACCTGGCGTCCTAACCCCTAGACGAACGGACCATTGTTTTGTTACTCTGAAGTCCTTTTTGGATTATTCTCAGTAAAAAATATTAGAACTTCAATTTCGTAGTCCGTAGGGGAATCGAACCCCTGTTACCAGGATGAAAACCTGGCGTCCTAACCCCTAGACGAACGGACCGTTTTTGTTTCATTATTGCGGTGCAAATGTACAACTATTTTTTATTTACGCAATAGCTGAAACAAAAATTTTTTATTTTTTTTAGTACGCCTTTGCAAACAGCACTCGTCCCTTTGATGGCGCACCTGTAAGCACACATTTACCCTCTTCTTCTACCCTGTCAAGAGCTATACATCTGATTGTAGCCTTAGTAAGTTCTTTAATACGTTCTTCAGTCTCTCCTGTACCGTCCCAATGAGCCGCTACAAAACCACCTTTATTGTCTAAAACATCTTTAAATTCTTCAAAAGAATTTACTTCAGTAATATGTGAATTTCTGTACTCAATAGCTTTATTAAACAGTTCAGATTGTATTTTTTCAAGAAGATCCTGAATGTAATTTGCGATATCAGCCTTAGCCACTACCTCTTTTGTAAGGGTATCTCGGCGCGCAACTTCAAAAGTTCCGTTTTCAAGGTCTTTTGGACCTACGGCAATTCTTACAGGAACACCCTTAAGTTCATACTCATTAAACTTCCATCCCGGTTTATGCGTAGTCCTGTCGTCATACTTAACCGAAATATTAAGTTTTCTTAGCTGAGCCATTAATGTTTTAACCTCTGCCGATATTTCTTCAAGCTGCTCATCGCTCCTGTGAATAGGAACAATCACTACCTGTATAGGCGCAAGGTTTGGCGGAAGCACAAGTCCGTTATCATCACTATGCGTCATTACAAGAGCTCCCATTAAGCGTGTGGAAACACCCCAAGAAGTTGCCCAAACATAATCCTGTTTACCTTCCTGGTTGGCAAACTTAACGTCAAATGCTTTAGCAAAGTTCTGCCCTAAAAAGTGCGAAGTACCTGCCTGTAGTGCCTTACCATCCTGCATTAAAGCCTCAATACAATACGTCTCCTCTGCTCCGGCAAAACGCTCATTAGCTGTTTTCACCCCTTTTATTACAGGTATAGCCATAAAGTTCTCAGCAAACTCGGCATACACATTCATCATCTGTTCAGCTTCGGCAATTGCCTCCTGCTTAGTTGCGTGTGCGGTATGCCCTTCCTGCCATAAAAACTCTGCTGTTCTTAAAAACAAACGTGTTCTCATTTCCCAACGCACTACGTTTGCCCATTGGTTAACAAGAATAGGCAGGTCGCGGTACGATTGTATCCATTTCCTGTAGGTATCCCATATAATGGTTTCTGAAGTAGGCCTTACAATAAGCTCTTCCTCAAGTTTAGCATCCGGATCTACTTCTATCGTTTTTCCGTCTTCACTTGTTTTAAGCCTGTAATGAGTAACTACAGCACATTCTTTTGCAAAACCGTCTACATGGCTCGCCTCCTTACTAAAATAAGATTTGGGTATAAATAAGGGGAAGTAAGCGTTTTGGTGTCCTGTTTCTTTAAACATCCTGTCTAACTCTGCCTGCATTTTTTCCCAAATTGCATAGCCGTATGGTTTTATTACCATACATCCCCTAACCCCTGAATTCTCAGCAAGGTCTGCTTTTACAACCAGTTCATTATACCATTTGGAATAATCTTCTGATCGCTTAGTTAAATTCTTACTCATTTCAATTAAATTGGCACAAATATTGTTTTCTTAAAATATATTACTAACTGTTTGGCAAAACTAACTATTTTTGTTAGTCCAACAATAAAAAAAATGCAGCGTTATGAAAACTAACTACTTCACACTACGTACAATCTCCCTGCATACCTTGTTAGGGTTTTTGACCCTTACCGTAGTCTCGTGCGGTTCTTACCAAAACACCTCTTCTTATAATGACGGTATTTATGGTTCAGTTCCCCGTGACAGCAACAACAATCCTGTTTATACTTATAATGACGGAAACGTACAACAGTACAGAGACGGAAATGTTTCAGGACAAAACACAAACTATAAAGGTTACTTTGAATCTTTAAAGAACGAATACCCTGTATATGATGATGATGCAACTACACAAAACGACTCTGTTGTTAGTGTTACCAATTACAACAACGCATATACAACTAACTCTTACCCGGGTTGGGGTGAAAATCCAGACAACATAACCGTAAATGTTTATGACGGCTATGGCTATGGTGGTTGGGGTTACCCTTACTATGGCTGGGGCTATGGCGGTTGGGGCTATCCCTACTATGGAGGCGGTTGGGGCTGGGGCCTTGGATGGAACTCATGGGGCGGATGGAATGTTGGCATCGGATGGGGCTATGGCTATGGCGGATGGGGTTACCCATACTATGGTTGGGGTGGCTACTACGGAAACTGGGGCTATTACCCTTATGGACATGCTTACTACTACAATGACTACAACGGACGTTACCCATACAGCGCAGGAAGATCTAATGTTGCTTATGGAGGAAACAGAAACGGTGTAGGAGGAAGAAGCAATGTTGCCGGCAGAGGCTATCAAACAGGACGAAGCAATGTAGCCGGAAGAAATTCTTCATATACCCCTAACAGATCTTCTATGTCAAGAAACAGTTCTACAGTAAGATCAAGAGGCAACAACACCAGCGACAGAAGTTCTTACTCTAACTCATCAAGAGCTACCAGAAGCAGCAGTAACAGAGAATATACTCCTTCAAGCAATACAAGAAGCAATAATAATTATACTCCTTCAAGAAGTAGCTCATCACCAAGCAGGTCATACAGCCCTTCTCCATCCAGAAGCTCAGGCGGCGGATTTGGCGGCGGTAGATCCGGTGGTGGTGGCGGTGGAAGATCCGGCGGCGGTGGCGGCGGAAGAAGAGGATAATTAACCAATAATACGGCTCCATGCTATTTGACAAAACAGTATGGAGCTTTTCAAAATCAATTGACTATGAAAAAATATCTATTCCTTGCTGCTTTTTCATTAACTGCAGCAGCTTTACATGCTCAGCAGGATCTCAATACCCCTGAAGATGCTGTAAGATATGCAACAGGTAACCTTACAGGTACTGCACGTTTCCGCGCGTTAAGCGGTGCTTTTGGAGCACTGGGTGGCGATCTTTCTGCCATTAATGTAAATCCGGCAGGTTCGGCAGTTTTCAATTACAACACAGGTACGGTTTCGTTAACCAATTTTAATATTTCTAACGAATCCAATTACTTTGGTACAAACACAAAAAAGAACGACAGCTCACTGGAATTAAACCAACTTGGTGCTGTTTTTGTTTTTAATAACTCTAACGAAAATGCTACTCTTAAAAAATTTGCTATAGCATTTAACTATGAAAATACCGATAATTTTGACAACAGTATTTTCTCTGCAGGTTACAACCAAAACAACTCTATAGACAGGTATTTCCTGCGATACGCTAACGGCATTGGCAATGAAGGAGGAATTCCGCTAAGCGCACTTAATAACGCTTACTATGAAGACCTGAACTTTATAGACCAGCAGGCTTACTTAGGATATAACGGGTACATGTTTAACCCCGATGTAAATACTCCGGATAACACTACTTATTCCAGCAATGTTCCGGCAGGACCTTACTATAATGAGAACAGTGTTTCTACAAGAGGATATAATGGCAAAGTAGCCATTAACTTTGCAGGACAATTTTCTAACTGGCTGTATCTTGGAGCTAACCTAAATGCACATTTTACCGATTACATCAAGACTTATAGTGTGTATGAAGATTATCAGAGCCCAACTACAGGCTTAGCTGCTGTCCGTTTTAATAACGAAAGATATACATACGGCGGAGGTTTCTCTTTTAACTTGGGCGCTATTGCCAAAGTTACCGAAGCTTTCCGTTTAGGACTTGCCTATGAGTCTCCAACATGGTACAGACTTCAGGACGAAATTACACAAAATATAATTGTTCAAAATGATGGCAGCCGCGTTGTTACCGATCCGGGAATGACATTTATTATGGATGATTACGGACTTAAAACACCTGGTAAATATACCGGAAGCTTAGCTTATATTTTTGGGCAGTCGGGACTTATAAGTATCGATTACTCACTTAAAGACTATAGCAATACCAAGTTTACAAGCAGGGGTTACGACATGATTAACGACCAGCTTGGAAGCACTCTGGATTTAGCAAGTGAATTCCGTGCTGGTATTGAATACCGTATTAAAAGTGTAAGTATTAGAGGTGGTTACCGCTTTGAGCAAAGTCCTTATAAAAATGGTTATACAATGGGCGACCTTACCGGATATTCCGGAGGTTTAGGTTTTAACTTCCGAGGCTCCAGATTAGACCTGACCTACTCTTACTTTAACAGAAAATCGGCTGCGCCTTTATTAACCGCAGCATTAACCGATTCTGCAAGAATAAACAGCTGCAACAATAATGTTACTGTTTCATATTCTATGGATTTGTAAATTTTCATCTTACATAGTTACTTTAAAAAAACCGCCCTTACAAAAGAGAGGCGGTTTTTATTTTATAGCCCTTTCCACATAAATTTTAACGCTATATACTCCTGTTTATCAATAAAAAGCGTAATTTTGCACTCCAATTTTCAAGTACATGAGAACCAAATCGTTAAAGAAAAATAAAATCAACGTAGTAACACTTGGGTGTTCTAAAAATGTTTATGATAGCGAAGTGCTTATGGGCCAGCTTAAAGCAAGCGGTAAAGACGTTACCCATGAAGCGCCTGCACATGAGGAAGGAAATATTATTGTTATAAACACTTGTGGTTTTATTGATAATGCAAAGGAAGAATCGGTTAACATGATCCTTAATTATGTTGACAAGAAAGAACAGGGACTGGTAGATAAAGTATTTGTTACCGGATGCCTTTCTGAACGATACAAACCGGATTTGGTTAAGGAAATACCTAATGTAGACCAGTATTTTGGCACGACAGAGCTTCCGTTACTTTTAAAAGCCCTTGGAGCCGACTATAAGCATGAGCTTTTAGGAGAGCGTTTAACTACCACCCCTAAAAACTACGCTTACCTTAAAATTGCTGAAGGATGCGACCGTCCGTGCAGTTTTTGTGCAATCCCGTTAATGAGAGGGAAACACGTTTCCCAACCAATAGAAAAACTGGTTAAGGAAGCTGAAGGCCTTGCAAGAAACGGAGTTAAGGAACTTATACTTATCGCTCAGGACCTTACATACTACGGTCTTGACCTTTATAAAAAACGTAACCTTGCCGAGCTACTTGAAAACCTTGTAAAAGTTGAAGGTATTGAGTGGATCAGGTTACACTATGCTTTCCCTACAGGATTCCCGATGGACGTGCTTGAACTGATGAAGCGTGAGCCTAAAATATGTAACTACATAGATATTCCGTTACAACACATCAGTGATAACGTACTTAAGTCTATGCGTCGCGGTACCACTTATGAAAAAACAACCAGACTATTAAAAGAGTTTAGGGAAACGGTACCGGGAATGGCTATAAGAACTACCCTTATTGTAGGTTATCCGGGAGAGACTGAAGAGGATTTCCAGATACTTAAAAACTGGGTTGAGGAAATGCGTTTTGAGCGTCTTGGATGCTTTACATACTCACACGAAGAGAATACTCATGCTTACCTTCTTGAAGATGACGTGCCTGCTGAAGTAAAACAACAACGCGCTAACGAAATAATGGAAATACAGTCGCAAATTTCATGGGAACTTAACCAGGAAAAAATTGGGCAGGTTTACCGTTGTATCATCGATCGTAAAGAAGGAAACCACTTTGTGGCAAGAACTGAGTTCGACAGCCCGGATGTGGATAATGAAGTACTTATTGATGCTTCTCTAACTTACCTTAAAACAGGAGAGTTTACAGATATTAAGATTACCGATGCCACCGAGTTTGACCTTTATGGTGTACCGGCAAACATGGCTACAGAATAATACCTAAAAGCTAAAGTTGATGAACTTTAGCTTTTTTGTTTAAAAAATCATTAAGTTTGACCTTATTATAAAGTATTGCATCATGAAATATTTTAAAATTTTGGCTATTGCCTTTCTTCTTTTTACAGGACACGAAGCCATGGCTCAGTACGGCTACGGTTACGACCCTTATTACAATTCAGGTTACAGACCCGGTGTTGACCGAAGAATAGATACTCAAAGAAGCAGAAAAGCGATTAAAAAGAAAGAGGATGAAAAGCCTAAAGACCTTTCGGAAGTAATGTCTGAATATCTTGCCAAAGAACTTAAGCTGGATGATTTTCAAAAAGCCGCTGTTAAGGTAATTTATGATGACCACAAAGACCAGATACTTGAGCTGTCTAACAACGAAAGTGATACACGCCAGGTGTTAAGAGATAAATTTAATGCGATAAGTGAAGAGATTGATAAAAAAATCCTTCCGTTATTATCTGAAGATCAGAAAAAATCATATCAGAAGATTATCGACGACAGAAACAAACAAAAGTAATTACAGTTACAATATAAGCAACCCGTATTCGCGTAAAGTGTTTACGGGTTTACTATACCAAAACAGTTCAAAATCTTCCAGCCCTACATCTTCGTAGCTTTGCTTTACCTGCTGGAATCCTGTTACCTTATTATCCGGAGTTACTGCAATTTGATGTAGTAATGCTACCAACCATTCGCCCTGTTCCTTATTAACCTGAATGGTATAACTCTCCTTTTTATCGTGAAAAGTAAATGCGGCTAACTCAAAAGTGCGGCCTTTTTTGTTTTTTGTAAAGTAGGATACCGCTGGCTTCCCTCCTATCCACACCACTTTTGCGGTAGGCTTAACCGTAAAACTATCATCCTCATGCAGTACATTATAAATATAATCGTGCTGCACTTTAGTACGCGGTACCTTAAACTCAAACCAATCCTGTAACGGATAATCAAAGCAAATACCGTGCATGTAGTTAAAGAGCGACTTCTTAAGTCCGTAACTAAATTTATCGTGGTTAGTTCCTGTTTTATCTATGTGTACAATATCGTTATTGGCAAAAGCCCCTATCGCTTCGGTTTCCTTTAATACACCAAACTTTTCAGGATACATACCAACAGGGCTATGGGCAGTCATAGCAAACTGGTGCCAAAATCCCGACTGTAGTATTCCCAGTTCAAACATTTGCCTCACCATCTCAAGCGAATCTACAGTTTCCTGTGCTGTTTGTGTAGGGAAACCATACATAAGGTAAGCATGCACCATAATGCCGGCTTCGGTAAAATTGCGGGTTACCCTAGCCACCTGGGCCACCGTTACACCTTTTTGTATAAGCTCCAACAATCTGTCCGAAGCTACCTCAAGTCCTCCTGAAACTGCTATACAACCGGATGCTTTTAGTAATCGGCATAAATCTGCAGTAAAGCTCTTTTCAAAACGGATGTTAGTCCACCAGGTTACTGCCAGTTTTCTTCGGATAATCTCTAAAGCTACTTCCCGCATTAAGGCGGGAGGTGCTGCCTCATCAACAAAATGGAAACCGTTTTGCCCAGTTTGAGCCACAAGTTCTTCCATTCGGTCTACCAAAAGCTTTGCGGCAACAGGCTCATATATCTTTATATAATCTAATGATATATCACAAAACGTACATTTACCCCAATAACAGCCGTGAGCCATGGTTAGCTTATTCCACCTGCCATCACTCCACATACGGTGCATAGGGTTTACAATCTCAATAACCGAAATATAGTCGTCAAGCAATAGATCAGAATAGTCAGGAGTACCTACTTCACTCTGTTTATAATCCCTGCAGGCCGAATTATCAATATAAGTTACCTTTCCGTCTACCAATGTAAAAGTGCGCTTAAGTTCGTTCAGGCTTCTTTTACCTTCAAGATGTTCCACAAGGCATTCTACCGGAGCTTCCCCGTCATCCAGCGTAATAAAATCAAAAAACTCCATTACACGTCCATCCGAAAGAGAGCGCAATTCGGTATTAGGGAAACCGCCTCCCATACTGATTTTTACATGAGGAAATATCTTTTTAATGTACTGCGCACTCCTGAAAGCTGCATATAAATTCCCCGGGAACGGCACCGAAAAACCAACAAGCATCGGGTTTACGTCCCTCATCCTTTCATGCAGTATATCAATCAGCAGTTCATCAATATAAGTATAGGGCTGTTGCAGGCTTTCATACAACTCATCAAACGAATTTGCAGAGCGCCCTAACCTCTCCGCATAACGGCTAAACCCAAAATGCGGGTCGATGCAGTCTACAATAAGGTCGGATATATCTTCAAGATATAGCGTGGCCAAATGCTTCGCTTTATCCTGCGTACCCATACTGCCAAATGCCCAGTCCAGTTCTTCAAGCTGTGCAAAACGTGATGCCTCGGGTAAAAAATCTTCCTGGCATATCAGGTGTGACAGCGTAGGGTTCTTACCCTGCAAAAACAGCATTACGGCATCTATGGTTTTAAGGTATTCATCCTTAAGCGCTATAATACGTTGTGAGTTTGGAGTTAGGATTTCAGTATTTTGTTCTATGCGGTTAAACAAATCGGTAAGCCCCTGTTTTGAGAAAAGCTTTAAAATCACCTCTATACCCAAATCGGCCTGAAAACAGGGTATATCCTTAGTATTAAGGAATCCCTTAAGATATGCCGTTGCAGGATAAGGCGTATTTAACTGGGTAAAAGGTGGCGTTATTAAAAATACTTTAGCACTCAAAACAGTAATGGTTTAGCCTGCAAAAATAGTTGATATTTTTGGTATTTTCACTTATAAAGCTTTTAGTATATTTGAGCTAATTTTTACATCAATGAAAAAAACTTACATACTTTACATCTTTATTTTTTTCCTTTTTTCAAATTCATTACCTGCACAGCAATTTCAATGGGCTAAACAAATAGGTGGCGATTATTTGCAAACCGTGCAATCAATAGACGTTGATACCGAAGGAAATATTTACCTTTTAGGCGAAACAAAAAACCAAACTACAGATTTGGATCCCGGTACCGAGGTTTACAACCTTACCCACTCTTCATCATTTACTAATAATTATGATACTGATCTTTTTTTAATTAAACTCGACAGCGATGGAAATTTTGTTTGGGGAAAAGGACTTGCCGACGTTTATTCCAACTCCAATCAGGCTCGAAAAATAAAAGTAGGTCCCGACGGAAATATATACACTATTATTGCAGTACGTGAATATCCACTTTACAAACAAATTATTCATAAACATGATACTGACGGAAACCTGCTATATATAAAAAAACTTTATGACCTAAACGAAGAAAACACTTCTGGTTTAGGAGCGCTTAGCATTGATATAGATGACCTTGGTAATGCTTATATATGTGGAAATTTTTATAACACCATTCATTTAGACAATAACCAGCCTGAATTCGATCTCTCTTATCCTGGTCATGGATCTTTTATTATCAAAATAGATTCTCAGGGGGAAATCACATGGGCTAAACCTTTTACCGATGACCAGGAAAATGGTTCAATATTAAGAAAGGTAATATTGAGACCCGATGGAAATTTAAATTTTCTGGTTAACAGATATGTACAAAATGAAAACCAAACCGGATGGGATCCTTTACAAACCCTATATAATATAAATACGGAAAACGGAGAGGTTTTATGGCAAAAAGAATTTGAAAAACAATATGCCAGTGATTTCTCAATAACTTCAAATGGGGACATTGCTATTTTAGGAAATTTTGAAGCAGGAAGTTTTGATGTAGATCCTGGAGAAAATGAACACATACTAACCTCAGAAATGTATAATAACAGGTATATACTATGGTTATCTCAAGAGGGTGAGTTTATTGATGTAATTCCTTATTATTTTGACTGGAACGGACCAAAACTTAATACAATAAGTTTTGACCAGGAAAATAATTTTTACCTGTCGGGTTATTTAGAATATGAAGTTATAATAGATGTAAACCCTGATCCAGAAGATGAATTTCTGATAAGTAATAATTATGCATTACAATATCCTCTGGTTATTAAATTTAATAGCAATAAAGTCTTTGAAACTGCCTATAAATTTGGAAGTGGAGGTTTATTAAGCATCACAGAAATTATTCCTTATGATGATATGATATTTATGGGCGGACGATTTACTGCCGGAGCAGATTTTGATCCGGGGCCAGGAGAATTTATAATGAATTCTTCAACTAATGGAGTACAGTATCTAGATGGTTATCTATTAAAGCTGGGGACTGAAACTTTGGGAGTTAATGAAAATACTATTCAAAGCGGCACTATCGTAGCTTATCCTAACCCGGCATCAGAAATTATTACAGTAAAACTAGATCAGGTAACAGATAAAAAGGAATTAAAAATCATAGATATAACAGCTAAAGAAGTATACAACCATTTTATTGATTCAGAATTAAATATAAACATAAGTAATTTAGAATCAGGAATATACTTTATTAAGATTGAAGGTATTACTTCGAGCCAAAAGTTTATAAAATACTAAAAATGTTTTTATAAAAAAGCCATGATATTCAATCATGGCTTTTTATTTATTACAATTACTCCAACTTTAAACGCACTATTAGTAAGAACTGCATATAAAGTTTGCATTTATTTTTTCGCTAACTTTACAGGAAAATAATTTACTACAATGCCGTCAGACTGTATCAGCTTTCAAAGTTCAGGATATTTTACCCCACTAATAACTGATTACCTTAACCAAAAAGAAAACCTGAAGCCGTTATACAACCGCTTCCCTACCCTGGAAAACTTTAAGCAGCAGGCACTGGAAAAACAGCAAAACTACAATAGTGATTTCCGTAATGTTATAGTAAATGCCCTGCGACAGCAGTATGTCGGATTCAATATATCCAACAGTACAAAGCAAAATATTGAACTACTTAATAAGAACAATACCTTTACCATAACAACAGGCCATCAGTTAAACCTGTTTACGGGTCCGCTTTACTTTTTATATAAAATTGTAAGCGCCATAAACCTGAGCAGGCAATTGGCCGAAACCTACCCCGAATACAATTTTGTGCCTGTTTACTGGATGGCTACCGAAGATCATGACTTTGACGAGATTAACTACTTTAACTTTAAGGAAAAGAAAATAAACTGGAACAGGGAAAGTTCAGGCCCTGTAGGCCGATTATCTACCTTGGGACTGGAAGCAGTACTTGAGGTTTTTGAAAAAGAATTAGGCCCAGGAAACAATGCATCATGGTTAAAGGAGCTGTTTAGGGAAGCCTACATAAAACACAGTAACCTTACAGATGCCACCCGCTATCTGGCCAACAGGCTTTTTGGTGACACAGGACTGGTAATAGTAGACGGAGACAGCCCAAGCCTCAAAAAACTGTTTGCTCCGCATGTTAAGGAAGAGCTTTTACATCAGACATCACATACTAAAGTTGCCGAAACGGCACATTTATTAAAAGACTACAACATACAGGTGAACCCAAGGGAAATAAACCTGTTTTATTTAGAGGATAGCATAAGGGAACGTATTATTTTACAGGATGGCACCTATTATGTAAACAATACCGAAATTAAATTTAGCGAGGCAGAAATACTGGCTTTACTGGAGTCAAATCCGGAAAAATTCAGTCCTAATGTTATTATGCGTCCGCTTTATGAGGAAGTTATCTTGCCTAACCTGTGCTATATAGGCGGAGGAGGTGAGTTGGCGTATTGGTTGGAATTAAAAACCTATTTTGAGTCGGCTGGGGTTGCCTTCCCTATATTACTGTTACGTAACTCGGTATTACTTGCTACCCAAAAGCAGGCTGATAAAATGGACAAGCTAAACCTAACCTGGACCGATATGTTTATGAAACAGCAGGAGCTTGTTACTAAAAAGACTCACGAATTCTCTGAACTAGGCCTTGACTTTAGCGAACAGAAAGAGTTTTTAAAACAGCAGTTTGCAAATTTGTATGATATGGCCGCAAAAACTGACGCTACCTTTACCGGAGCGGTAAAAGCTCAGGAGCTAAAACAGCTGAAAGGACTTGAAAATCTGGAAAAGAAATTGCTTAGGGCAGAAAAGAAAAACCATGCCGACAAGCTGGAGCGCATTACGCAACTTCAAAATGAGCTTTTCCCGGGCAGGAGCCTGCAGGAACGTAAAGCCAACTTTTCACAATTTTACCTTGAATTTGACGGAAAGCTTACCGAAAAACTGTTTGCCGACTTAAAGCCTTTAGAGCAGGAGTTTAACATTGTGGTTTTGTAAAAAAGAATAAAAAACATTAATAATTTATTAAACTTATTAATGTAAAAACCACTACTTTTGCAGCAAATTTAAAAAGACTATGGCAACAAACAGGACATTTACAATGATTAAGCCGGATGCTGTTGAAAAAGGACACATCGGTGGTATTTTATCTATGATAACTGAAGCAGGTTTCAGAATCGTTTCTCTAAAATTAACTCAACTTACTTTAGCTGATGCTCAGGCATTTTATGCAGTACACAAAGAAAGACCTTTCTTTGGTGAACTTGTTGAGTTCATGACAAGAGGACCTATCGTAGCTGCTATCCTTGAGAAAGAAAATGCTGTTGAAGATTTCAGAGCTTTAATTGGTGCTACTAACCCTGCTGATGCTGCTGAAGGTACAATCCGTAAAAAATATGCTACATCTGTAGGTGAAAATGCGGTTCACGGTTCAGACAGCGATGAGAACGCTGCTATCGAGAGCAACTTCCACTTTGCAGGAAGAGAGCAGTTCTAAGAATATAATCACGAACTGAAATATAAAAGCCGCTCAATGAGCGGCTTTTTCTTTTATCTTAAAACAACTTCCTTTACAACTTCCCTTCCCAGTTCCTCATTAATCATCTTCACTATCTTTTCCTTCCCAAAACTAAGTTCTTCACGCAAAACTGCCGAAGTCAACGCCACATAAAGCGTAGTACCTTTTAGCATAATTTCACTGGTGTAATTATTTACCCCGTTACCCATAAGGTTTTTCCATGCATCACGTACATCAATCTTATCCATACCTTTTTGAAGGTTATTCTTCTGGATAATTTCTTTAAGCACATCACCAAGTGAACTGTGGTCGTTTAGTCGTTTTGCCATTATTTTATAGTAAAGGGTTCGGGTTTGTGGTAATGGTATTCAATATCCTGTTCATTTTTCAAAACAAGGTTCTCATCATCAAGCTCAATTATCTGCTCTTTCCATTTAGCATGATCGGTAGTATAGTTAATGTATGTCTTACCGTCTTCTTCGCTTACTGCAATCTTTTCTGTCAGCTCATTGGTTCTGTATGTACCGTCTACCTGAGGCATTACCTTTTGACGGAAACCTTCTTTTCCTTTCAGCTCAAAAAAATCTATCGTAGGATTAACTGTATACTCTTTTTCTCCTCCATCAGGCATTATAACCTCCTTAATTTCCCAGTATCCGTTAAGTTTATACAGATCAGCCTCTTCAATTTTTTGAGAACAGGAAACAGTTGCTAATGCCATTAGCAAAAAAAGGCACAGTTTTTTCATGATATCTTTTTGTTTTGGTTAGCACAAATTTAATCATTTAAAAGTGTCATCAAATGTTATAACGGTAGTTTAACGAAAACAAGTATTTAATATCTTTAGCATCAGCTAACAAAAAAATTATATGAGAAAATTATTTCCTTTACTACTTACAGGTATACTGTTTTTTAGCTGTAGTTCATCAGATGACAGCAACAATCAGGATACAAATCCTACTCCTGAAGAAAGCATGTATTTCCCTGACAACAATACTGATGTTTGGGAAACTACCAGTCCGGCTTCATTAGGCTGGAATGAAAGTGCAGTACCTGCGCTATTACAATACCTTGAAGAAAAACACAGTAAATCGTTTATGATACTTGTAAATGGTAAGATTGTAATGGAAAACTATTTTGACGGGCATTCAGCCACTACCCCCTGGTATTGGGCAAGTGCCGGAAAAACCCTTACTTCTACAATAACAGGAATTGCCCAGCAGGAAAATTTCATCGACATAAACAACAAAGTATCTGACTATTTAGGAACAGGCTGGACAAGCGCTAATTTGGATAAAGAGAACCTTATAACCTGTAAGCACCTGCTTACCATGAGTTCCGGTCTTGATGATTCTTTGGGAGATGATGTTTCTCCCGAAAATCTGCAATATGTTGCCGATGCCGGCACCCGATGGGCCTACCATAATGTTTATGTTAAACTACAGGATGTTGTGGCACAGGCTACGAACCAAACCTGGAGCGGTTATTTCAATTCTAAACTAAGGGACCCTATAGGAATGACCGGCGCATGGATAGATAGTGGCGATGACCTAAGTGTTTACTGGAGTACTACACGAAGTATGGCTCGCTTTGGTCTCTTAGCTTTAAATAATGGTGAGTGGAAAGAGACCCAAATAATAAACACAACCTATTTTAACGAGGCTATATACACCTCTCAGGATATCAATAAAGGCTATGGCTACTTATGGTGGCTTAACGGTAAACAGAGCTACCACCTGCCGCAAACACAGTTTGAGTTTAACGGTAGTATTATCCCTTCCGGCCCTAACGATATGTATATGGCATTAGGCAAAAATGACCAGAAGATTTATGTAATACCATCAAAAAAGATGGTGATAATAAGAATGGGTAATGCTGCCGATGGCGAAAACTTTGCGCTTTCCGGATTTGATAATAACCTATGGCAAAAGATAAATGCTGTTATAGAATAAAAGAAAATCCGCTCAATGAGCAGATTTTCTTTTATTTGAGTTCTAATCTATTTAAAGAAAGAGTCTACAAACTCATACTTGTTAAATACCTGTAAGTCCTCAATTCCTTCACCCACACCAATGTACTTAACCGGTATCTGGAACTGGTCTGAAATACCAATTACCACACCTCCTTTTGCCGTTCCGTCTAGTTTGGTAACGGCAAGTGAGGTTACCTCTGTTGCAGCAGTAAACTGTTTAGCCTGTTCAAAAGCATTTTGACCTGTAGAACCATCAAGCACAAGCAACACATCATGAGGTGCATCGCCCACTACCTTTTGCATTACCCTTTTTACTTTGGTAAGCTCGTTCATCAGGTTTACTTTATTATGAAGCCTTCCGGCTGTATCTATAATAACAACATCCGCATTTTGCTTAACCGCCGACTGTAACGTATCAAAAGCAACAGAAGCCGGGTCGCTACCCATTTGCTGTTTTACGATTGGTACATTCACCCTGTCGGCCCAAACCTGCAGCTGATCTATAGCGGCAGCTCTGAAAGTATCGGCTGCACCAAGCACAACATTATGTCCCGCTTTTTTAAACTGGTAGGCAAGCTTACCAATGGTTGTGGTTTTACCCACTCCATTTACACCTACCACCATTAATACATACGGCTTTTTATCTGCCGGAACTTCAAAATCTGTAGCCTCTCCTGTATTAGTCTCCGAAAGCAGGCCTGCAATCTCTTCTCTTAATATTGCATTAAGTTCATCAGTACCTAAGTATTTGTCTTTAGATACTCGCTCTTCTATACGCTCAATAATTTTAAGGGTAGTATTTACACCTACGTCAGATGATACAAGTATCTCTTCAAGATTATCAAGTACCTCATCATCTACTTTAGATTTACCTGCTACAGCTTTAGATAACTTAGAGAAAAAAGAAGTTTTAGTTTTCTCAAGACCTTTATCTAAAGTTTCCTTCTTTTCAGAAGAAAATATTTTTTTAAAGAAGTTCATATGCTTTTTTAGTCTCGTTTTTCCTTTGGTAAATATAGAAAATAAAAAAGCTACTCCCGTTACTGAAAGTAGCTTTTCTATATATGTTTAGGACTTATTATTTCTTCTTAAGAAAATCATCCACTAATTCTGGAGCCATTACGCTCTCAACAAAAGTATAAGCACCTGTTTTAGGAGACTTTACCATTTTGATAGCTTTAGTTAGCCTTTTAGAAGCTGTCTGTAACGATGCTACGGTTTTCTTTGCCATGACGTAATATTATTTTATTTCTTTATGAACAGTTACTCTCTTAAGGATAGGGTTGAATTTTTTGATCTCTAACCTGTCCGGAGTGTTTTTCTTATTTTTAGTAGTGATGTATCTTGAAGTTCCTGGTACGCCAGAAGCTTTGTGCTCAGTACACTCTAAAATTACCTGGATTCTGTTACCTTTCTTTGCCATCTTGCTATATATTTATTTAGGTACGGATTATTATTTAATGAATCCTTTAGCTTTAGCGTCTTTTAAAACAGCAGCTAAACCATTTTTATTAATTGTCTTGATAGTAGAAGCAGCTACCCTAAGAGTAATCCATCTGTCCTCTTCAGGAAGATAAAAACGCTTCTTCACTAAGTTTACACTAAACTTTCTCTTAGTCTTGTTCATTGCGTGGGAAACGTTATTTCCAACCATCGCTTTTTTACCAGTAAGGGCACAAACTCTTGACATTATTTATCGCTTTTATATCGTTATTCAAAATCAGGGTGCAAAGTAACAAAAAATAAAACTATTACACAAACATAATCAATCAGTTTTTTAAAATTTCCTGATAAATTTTTTCCAAAGCTTTATTTGCCGCCCTTTCTATAACCTTTTCACGGGGCTGACCAAAGTCAAACTTCTCACTGTAAACCCCTTTTGGAGTAGCTATACCTATAAAAACGGTACCCACTTCGGCATCGGAATCTCCCTTTGTGGGACCCGCATTTCCGGTGGTTGCCACAGCATAATCTGTCCCAAAAATCTTCTTTGCCTGCAGTGCCATCGCTTCGGCCACTTTAGGGCTTACCACACTAAATATATCTATAAGCTGTTGGTCTATCTTGAGTATATTAACTTTTGCTTCGGTAGCATAAGCTACTGCACTTCCTTTAAAATAAGCCGACGAACCCGGCATAGAAGTTAGCATTTGTGCTATCCTCCCTCCCGTACAGCTTTCAGCAGCTGCTATAGTAACTCGATGTTCTGTTAAAAGCTTCGCTAAAATAACTTCCAGTGATTCTTCCTCTTCATAACCCACTATAATATCGCCTATTATAGCTTTTAGTTTTTCGGATTCTTCCTTAATGCTTTCCTGTAAAAATTCTTCGTTAATACCTCTTGCAGAAAGGCGGAGTCTTACCTTACCCGGACTTGGTAGATAGGCAAGTTTAATAAATTCCGGCAGGTTGTTTTCCCAGTCTTCAATACGCTCGGCAATAAGGCTTTCTCCCTGTCCGTAGGTATTTATGGTTTTATGAAGAATATACGGTCTTTTAAACTTGGAAATAAGCCTAAGCACAACCTCATTCTCCATTAGGTATTTCATTTCATAAGGAACACCCGGCAGGGATACAAAAACGGTATTTTCGTTTTCCATCCATATACCCGGAGCAGTCCCTACCCTGTTAAACAGCACAGTACCTCTTGAGGGCACAAGTGCCTGGTCTTTATTCATCTGCGAAGCCGGACGGTTCATAACCTTCTGTATCAGTTCTTCAACATGTATAAGAACCGCTTCATCAGTCACAAGGTCATCATTAAAATACTCTGCAAGGGTCTTTTTTGTTATATCATCCTTAGTAGGACCAAGCCCTCCCGTCATAATTACCAAGTCTACCTTGTTTTGAAGCGTTTCCAGCGTTTCCAGTATATGCTCACGACTGTCGCTAATGGATAGCATTTCAACCACCCCTATACCTATTTTATCTAAAGACTTTGCGATAAAAGCAGAATTGGTATCCACAATCTGCCCTATCAGGATCTCATCCCCAATGGTAACAACTGCTGCTTTCATAATTCTTAAAGGCCGTAATCTTTTTTTATTTCTTTTAGCGCATGGTCTATCCTCTCCTTAAGACTCTTATACACCTCTTTTATTTCCTTTTTCTTACCCTCGCTCCTGCTCCATGTCTCTATAGACAAAACATCTTCATAAGCAAGGTCCATACCCAGCATATCAAGCGTAGGCTTTATTTTATGTGCAGCATGGTATACCCTTTCATAATCCTTTTCCTTTAGTCCCTGCCTTATGTTTTTAATTTCCGGCGGAACCTCTTCTGTAAAAAGTACCATTATCTGCCTCGCAAAATCCACATCGTTATCGGAAATCGCATATACTTTGGATAAATTATAGTGTAAAGCCATTATTTTACCTGTATCCTGAATAATTTTTTACCTTCTATCGAACCTTCCAGTACATCGTCGGGATTAACCTTACCCACACCTTCCGGCGTTCCGGTAAAAATAACATCCCCCGTTCTTAATGTAAAATATTGCGAAACGTAAGCAACAAGCTCATCAATCTTCCAAAGCATGCTTTGGGTATTGCCTTTTTGTACTACCTCATCATTTTTGGTAAGCTCAAAGTTTATGGTATCCAACGATCCTAATTCTGATTTTTTAATAAAATCTCCAATTACAGCCGAACCGTCAAACGCTTTGGCTTTTTCCCAAGGCAGGCCTCTTTCCTTAAGCTTTGCCTGAAGGTCTCTTGCGGTAAAATCGATACCTAAACCTATTTCATCATAATACTTATGAGCAAATTTAGCATCTATATATTTACCTACCTTATTTATTTTAACGAGCACTTCCACTTCATGATGTACATCGTTACTAAACTCCGGTATAATAAAAGGAAACTGTTTTTGCACTACTGCCGTGTCCGGCTTCAGGAAAATAACAGGCTCATCGGGCCTTTCGTTTTTAAGCTCCTCTATATGGCTGGCATAATTCCTGCCTATGCATATTATCTTCATGCGTATGCGTTATCTTGTGGGGATTATTTTATACTAATTTATTATTTAATTTTCTCAATTTAATAGCTGTGAGCACTTTTTTAGTATATAAAGGAAAATCGGCATTCTGAATCCACCCGAAATAACCCGGCTCCTGCTCCAGTATTTTCTCCACTTTTGCGCCTTTGTGCTTACCAAAAGTAAATATCTCTTCCCCGTCATCATCAAGAACTATAAAACCTGCAAAATCTACTGCTTTTTTACGGGTCGTAAATTCCGAAAGCTCCTTAACATCATTTTTAAGATCTTCATATCGGTCAAGTTGCGATTTTAATATCTCATAAGTAGCATTGGTATCTGCCGCTGCACTATGTGCGTTTTCAAGTATCTGCCCGCAATAAAACTTAAAGGCAGCGCTAAGGGTACGCTCTTCTTTTTTATGGAAAATAGTCTGCACATCTACAGTTACCCTGTTTTTCATATCAAAGTCAACACCTGCCCTTAAAAGTTCTTCAGCCAAAAGCGGTATATCAAACCTGTCGGAATTATACCCCGCAAGATCAGAATCCTTAATCATATTATATACCTGATGGGAAAGGTCTTTAAAGGTAGGTTCATTTGCTACTTTTTCATCATCAATACCATGAAAAGCTGTGGATTGCGGAGGAATAGGCCTTTCCGGATTAACCAGCCAGGTTTTGCTCTCCTTATTTCCGTTAGGGTATACCTTAAGTATCGCTATTTCAACTATTCTGTCTTTAGTAATATCTGTACCTGTAGTTTCCAGATCAAAAAAACAGATAGGCCTGTGCAGTTTAAGTTCCATTTTATTTATTGTTGTGTTTGTTCATTACACTCCCATCTAAAATCGGAAGTCTCATATTTTTTCTTTCTGTAATCAAAATGCCACCATTCATTATCATAAGGCATAAATCCTGCTTCGGTCATTATACCCCTAAGCAGTTTTCGGTTATTTTGTGCTTTTTCTGATATCTTATCAGATATATAATGGGAAAGGCTTGAAAAATCATCAAACTCATTACCCATATCAAGCAAATTACCGTTTTCATCAGCCAGAGACAAATCTACTGCTGCTCCCCTGTTATGGTTAGAGCCTTTGCCCGGCGGTGCAACGTATCTCGGATTGTTTACAATTTCATACATCTTTTGCTGGTAGCCGTAAGGACGGTAGCAGTCAAAAATAACCAATTTAAGGTTTTTAGCGTTAGCCTGTGTATTAGCTTTTTCTAAAGCTTCTGCCACCTCCAGCCTTAAAAAGCATCGGGCACAGGGATATATTTTCTGATTCATAAAATTAGCAGTATCGGCATAAGCCATTTTATTGACCATACCTAATGTATCCATCTTTATTTCTGCCCAGTCACTGGTATCTTTCATAACTATAGCCTGATGAAAATCTTCTGTAAGTCTTTTATCATCAACTTTAGTGGTGCTTAATGCAAAAATCACCACAACCAATACTATTACCCCGAAAGTTTTCACCAATTATACTTTTATCTTTACAAAGATAGGGAATTGCACTTACTGACATATTATTAATTACTTTAAGACTCAGAATATATATGGCTTTCTATTGTCAACACTAATGTCAACGCGGGTATTATTTATGTAATATCCTGTGAGATAATTTTGTATGATTTTAAAATAAAGCCTCAAAATTTTTTGAGGTTTTGCACAACCCACCTATCCTTTTGTGTTGTACATTTACTGTACTTTTTACAATCATCATCAATCACCATCAAAAAACCGACAATTATGAAAAAAGTGTTTGTTTTTAAAACCTCCGTCAAAACCAACAGACAAATCAAATTCGCAAGTAAAATACTTGCCGCAATAGACTCTGTATTACGAGTAGATTTTGACCCGGAGGATTGCGACCGTATCGTTCGCATTGAAAGCAACAAAGAAATCGCAACTAAAGTAATTAACCTTTTCAGGGCTAACGGACTTAACTGCGAAGAATTAGTTTAAAACAATCATCAATCAAAAAATCAACATTTATGATCACCAAACCCCTTATTGGCGAATATCCGCCGAGACTGGAAGCGTATATAGGCCTCACTAAAGAAGACGGACTTATACATTTAATGAGACAGGATAGAAACTGTACCTATAACTTCTTTAAGAACATTAATCCCGACATGGCAAATTACCGCTATGCAGAAGGAAAATGGAGTATAAAACAGGTACTGATGCATATAAATTATGTGGAAAGGATTATGCAGTATCGTGCATTGGCCGCATCAAGAGGAGACAATCAAACTCCTTTTGGATTTACCAATCACGAAGCCTATATACAAAACGCAGAAGTGGAACGCCATGACATTGACGAACTTTTGGAAGAGTTTAATGTAATACGCAACTACAGCATCGAATTCTTTTCAGGGTTAACAGAAAAGCAGTCGCAGCTTTGCCTTGGGAGCGGAGAAGACACAGTTTCCGCAAGAGCAGTAGGCTATGCCCTGTTAGGCCATGTGCATCACCACATGAATATTATTAACGAACGCTACCTTAATACCGTAGCAGAATACAAAGCCAGCTAAAATGAACATAGAAGCAAATAAAGCAATAGTACTAAGGTTTAACAGAGAGTTTTTGGAACAGAACAATACCGAGGTACTTAAAGAAATAGTCCATACAGACTTTACCAACCATACTGCTCCGGGTGCTTTCCCTAAAAATGCAGAAGGCCTTATAGGTTTTATCGGGATGCTACATAGTGGCTTCTCCGATATTACAATAGAAATACATGAAATGATAGGTGAAAATGACATTGTTTGCACCCGCAAAACCATTCATGCAAAACACACCGGAGAAATTATGGGCCATGCCCCAACCGGAAAACAGGTAGCCATGAATGTAATGGATATGGTTCGTATTAAGGACGGACAATATATAGACCATTGGGGACGCAATGATGTAATACAGGTAATAAACGAACTTTAACTATGAGAAAAGTAATTCTAGATCTTGCTGTTACGCTGGATGGTTTTATCGAAGGACCAAATGGTGAAATTGACTGGTGTATTATGGATACAGATATTGGAGCAGGGGAGAAAAATTTCCTGGAAACTTTTCCTGAAGAAATTGATAGTGTCTTTTACGGACGAAAAAGCTATGAACTATATGGCAACTATCAACCTGAAGAAGAAAGCGGCTTCAAAGACTTTTATTATAAAATAAATAGAATGAAAAAATATATTTTTTCATCAACACTTACCAATGTCGGAGAACATACCATAATAAGAGATAAAATTGCTGAAGAAGTAAATCAGATAAAAAACCAAAAAGGAAAGGATATCTGGCTTTTTGGAGGTGCATCTCTTATTACAGATTTTATCAACAACAATCTTATTGATGAATACAGACTTGCAGTTCATCCTGTAGTATTAGGTGGCGGAAAGCCATTGTTTCAGGATATCAGACAGCGATTAAACCTCGAGCTTATAGAAGTAAGGTCTTCTAAATCGGGGGTTACAAGTTTATATTACAAACCTGCTTCAGTCAAATAAAAAAAGCGGCTCAATAGCCGCTTTTTTTTATTTATAATATTCAGGATTATATATCTCTGTTTGGATCAAAAGCCTCAAGGTATTCAGCAACACGCTTAACGAATGAACCTCCAAGAGCTCCGTCTACCACACGGTGATCGTAGCTGTGAGAAAGGAACATTTTCTGACGGATACCGATAAAGTCACCTTCAGGAGTTTCGATAACTGCAGGCACTTTTCTGATAGCTCCAAGAGCAAGGATACCTACCTGCGGCTGGTTAATAATTGGTGTACCAAACACACTGCCAAATGTACCAACGTTAGTTACTGTATAAGTACCACCCTGAGTATCGTCCGGTTTAAGTTTACCTGCTTTTGCACGGTTACCTAAATCGTTAACAGCTTTTGCCATACCTACAAGGTTTAGCTGATCGGCATTTTTAATAACCGGTACAATAAGGTTACCGTTAGGTAATGCAGCAGCCATACCTAAATTTATATTTTTCTTTTTGATGATATACTCACCATCTACAGATATATTCATTAAAGGGAAGTCTTTAAGTGCTTTTGCAACCGCCTCCATGAATATAGGAGTGAAAGTAAGCTTCTCGCCTTCTCTTTTCTCGAATGCGTTTTTAACCTTATCTCTCCATTTAACGATATTGGTAACGTCTACCTCAATAAACGACTGTACGTGAGCCGAAGTTTGAACAGACTGTACCATATATCCTGAGATAAGCTTTCTCATACGGTCCATTTCCACAATCTCGTCCTGTCCGTTTACAGATACAGGAGCAGCTTTTGCTACCTGAGCCTGTGCAGTTGGAGGAACCGGTGAAGGAGCAGCGGCAGGCGCTGGCTGTGCAGGTGCTGCAGCCGGTTTAGAACCTCTGTTCTTAACGTAATCTAATATATCATTTTTAGTAACTCTTCCGTCTTTACCTGTACCATTAATAGATTCAAGTTCAGCAAGAGATACACCTTCTTCTTTAGCTATATTTTTAACAAGCGGAGAGAAAAACTTATCTGAGTCCGAAAAATCAACCGGAGCAGCAGTTGCAGTTTCTTTAGCAGCCTCAACAGTTTTTTCTACTGCCTGTACACTTGGTGCACTTGTTTCCTCTTTTGGAGCATCTACAGCAACACCACCTTCGGTCTCAATATAAGCAATGGTTTGACCAACCTGAACAACATCGTCAACCTGGAAAAGTATTTCAGAAAGCACTCCCGAAACTTCAGATGGAACTTCTGAGTCCACTTTATCTGTGGCAATCTCTAAAACCGCTTCATCAGCATCAATGTGGTCACCCACATTTTTTAACCAATTTGTAATTGTTGCCTCTGCAACACTTTCCCCCATTTTGGGTAATTTTAATTCAAATTTTGCCATATCGTTAACCTAAAGGTAAAATTAATCTTTGTGCTTGCGAATTTACTAAAAAAAATCAGTTTTGTCCTGTTTTGTTACGGCTTTATAAAACCGTTAAGACTTTTCAGGATTTTATAACAATTACAGTTCCTCTGTCATTACTGTCGTTACTTCCTATAATAAAATTACTTCCCTCCGGCTTTATTTTAAAAGTAAGACCTGAATTTTTTAAGAGCCCCATTAATTTAATTATCTCAAAAAAATCCAGTGTTTCATTGTCAAATATCACCTCAAACCTATTCAAAACCGAAATCGATTGCGAAATTAATAATTTTTCGAAATCTTTTTCATGTCGTTCCACTTTTTTTTCAAGACTGAGTTCCAGAGCTGTACGTAAATCTTCGTTATCAGACAAAAGTATATAGCTATCCGGCACTATAACAGAGGCCTTTTTCTTTTGTTTTGCTAGGGCAAAAAACAAAGTTCCCGCCCGCATAAACAAATCAAAAACTGGAGAACTTCTAAAGTGTTTCTTATAGAAAAACTGCATTGCCTCCCTAAAACGCTTCATATATGTACCGTCCTTAACAGTACTTTCTCCTTTATAATGTATAACAGTAGTTTCGTGAAAGTAATAATTGGTTTTTCCCTTTTGCTGTACCGTGTAAGACAAATCAATATCATCGCTGTACATAAAACAACCTTCATCAAAACCACCCACCTCAAGATAAAGCTCACGCTTCATAACCATAAAAGCACCAACCAGGATATCTACCTCACCTGTCTCATCTTCACTCAGATGTTGGGCATAATACTTATTAAAGAGCAATGATTTGGAAAAAGCCTTATTAAGCGCTGCTATTTTTGTAAAGGCTACCCAGGGAGTAGGCACTCCCCTCTTGCTTTCCGGCAGAAAGTTACCACGGCCGTCAACCAGTTTTACACCTATAATGCCTAAGTTGGTTTTGCTTTTGGCAAACTCCAGCACTTTTTTAAAAGTATCTTCCGCGACAACAGTATCAGGGTTAAGTATACAGATGTATTCACCCTTTGCAGCAGCCACACCTATATTATTACCCTTCGGGAATCCGGCGTTATCCTTATTCTCTATAAGTGTAACCTCAGGGAAGCGCTGTTTCATCATAGCACAGCTATCATCCGGAGAGTTATTATCAACTACAATTATTTCACCGTCAATATCTTTTAGGGCCTTTTGTACACTCAGCACGCACTGCTCTAAAAAATAGCGGACATTATAATTAAGGATAATTACCGATAACTGCATGCCGCAAATATAATTATTGAATTGATATTTCTCGATTGCCTGTATAAAAAGATAATCCTGTTAACAGAAAAATCCTATATTTAGTGCACCAACCTAAACCTTACATATGAATAAAAAGACTACACTTTTAATTTTAGCCATGGCATCTGTATCCGGTACTTATAAAGTAAAAGCACAAACAGCAAACATTCCGGACACTGTTTTTGAACAATTGCTGATTGATATGGAAATAGATTCTGACGGGACATTAAACGGACAAATAGCAACTGCAGATGCCGAAGCTATCACTGCCCTTAATATAACTCCTGACGGAATTTCAAATTATATTACAGACCTTACAGGGATTGAAGCTTTTACACATCTTGAAGAACTCACTATTCACAACACGATGATAGGAGAACTTGATGTTAGTAGTATGTCTAACCTTACATATCTTGATTGCAGGGACAACATGCTTACACACCTGGATGTTTCAAACAATCCTTTATTAGAATATCTGGATATCAGTTCAGGAGGTGATGTAGAGCCTTTTAATGCTTTTACAGAAATCGATTTAAGCAACAACCCTAACATTAGCGAACTTTATGCTTCAGGCGGAGTTACTTATATAAACCTCAAAAACGGCAATAACAACACCAATACACATATTGATATCAGTGCTTTTATTATGATAGAACCGCCTGAAACAGAACAATATGTTTGTATAGAAGTAGATAATAGCGAAGCTGCCCAAAACAACCAGTCGCCTTATTCTGAATGGACAATACAACACAGTTACAGCACTTATGCACTTGTTGAAAACTGCTCTTTATCCACAGAAAGTTTTGAAAGCAATACGGTTTCTGTTTGTCCAAATCCTGCTATTGATATACTACATATTAACCTTGAAAATGGCAGCACACCGGATAAAGTACTATTATTTGACTTAAACGGAAGGCTTGTAATGGAACACAATAACCTTAACACAGGAACTATTTCTCTTCAAAACATTTCAAAAGGGATTTATTTATTAAAGGTCTTTTCTCAAAGTCAGACAGCAACTAAAAAGCTTATAATAAATTAATCAGCTTATATAGTTTAACTTAAAAATAAAAAAGGGCCGCTCCATATGGAACAGCCCTTTTCAAACCAACTAAACTCAAATCATTATGAAATATCTATTAACCTCTTTTCTTTAGGTAACGCTTCCTCTTTTTTAGGAAGTGTAAGTTTAAGGATCCCGTTATCATAAGAAGCGGTAATAGCCTCCTGATTTACAGTTTCCGGAAGTGTAAACGATCTTTTAAAAGAAGAGAAGCTAAACTCTTTGCGCGTAAACTTACCTTCTTCACCTTCCGTTTTCTCTGTTTTTACTTCAGATGAAATCGTTAAAAGGTCGTTGTTCAGTTCAACATTAAAATCCTCTTTTTTCAACCCCGGAGCCATAAGCTCCACAAGGAAGTTGTTTTCTGTTTCTTTTATGTTTACAGGAGCAGTTACTTTATTTACATACTGTGTACCACCCATTAAATCTTTAAAAATTTCATCCATTACAAATGGAAAGCCGTTTGTGTTGTTACGTTTTACTAAGTTCATATTTTTTAATTTTTTAGTTTCAAACATTTGCTTAGTAATAGTCAACTATTATTCCAATGCATTTTTTAATGTCAAAATGTCACTTTATATGACTTTTTGTCTGATTTCTACTTAAAAAAAAAAGCGCTCCGAGTGGAACGCTTCTGTCAAATATTGCCATATAATAAACTAAATATTATCATTAAACCTCTGCAAAATATTATTAACCCGCTTTTGCGCTTCTTTTTTAGCAATACCATTATAGTAGTCCTCAACAAAAGGATGAGAATAACTTTTATGCGGTATAATTTCAGGCCTGTTGCTACCTCCATTATACACCACATCAACAGGAACACTCAAAGTATCATCATACCCCTCTAAAATATTACTTATCCAACCAAAATACACAGCTTCATAATCATTTGAATCAAAATGAGATTTATAATCTAAAAAACTCTTTTCACTAAGAGACACCCATAATCCGTAATGTAAATCCTCACAGCCATCATACACCCTTTGAATTAGCACCACACGAATAAATCTATCGGTTTGATCAGGGTATTCAATAACACAAAAATCACGATCCAAAGAAGCTATTCTTTCCTTATCTTCAACAGGCAATTGCGAATAATTAATAGGAGCATCATAATACAATGCGGGCCAGTCTTGATGATACTGCCCACATTCCGGACATTTATATTTTCTCTTCCTTTTAGGAAAGAATATATTTTTTAAGCCTTTAAACATATAATACAATTTATAAACCTCAAGGTAAAGATAACAGCTAAAGTAAGTTTCAAGACAAAACATGATACAAAAAGACTACTTTTGCAAAAAATAATACAGCAGTGAACTATCTTTCAGTAGAAAACATATCAAAGTCTTTTGGCGAGCGTACTCTTTTTGACAATCTTTCTTTCGGGATCAATAAAGACCAGAAAATAGCCTTTGTAGCCAAAAACGGTACAGGAAAAACAAGCATCCTTAAAATAATTACAGGAGAAGACACTCCCGACACCGGGCAGGTTGTTATCCGTAAAGATATTAAGATGGCTTTTTTATCACAGGAACCCAATCTGGATCCTGAGCTTACCATTGAGGAAAGCATATTTGCCTCAGACAACGATATACTCAAAGTTATAGAACAGTATGAAAAGGCGCTTGAAAACCCTGAAGACGAAGAGGCATACCAAAAAGCGTTTGAACGCATGGACGCCAACAATGCATGGGATTTTGAAACCCAATACAAGCAAATCCTTTTTAAACTAAAAATGGAAGACCTAAAACTGAAGGTTAAAAACCTTTCGGGAGGGCAAAAAAAGCGCTTGGCTCTGGCTATAATCCTTATTAATAAGCCCGATCTTTTAATACTGGATGAGCCTACCAACCACCTGGACCTGGAAATGATTGAATGGCTTGAAAATTATTTCGCCAAAGAGAACATGACCCTGTTTATGGTAACGCACGACCGTTTCTTTTTAGAGCGTGTTTGTAATGAGATTATTGAGCTTGAACATGGAAAATTATATCAATACAAAGGAAACTATTCGTATTACCTTGCTAAAAAAGAGGAACGTATTGCTGCCGAAAACGCCAGTATAGACAAAGCTAAAAATCTTTTTGTTAAAGAACTTGACTGGATGCGCCGTCAGCCAAAGGCAAGAACAACCAAGTCTAAATCAAGACAGGACGACTTTTATGTAATTAAGGAAAAGGCACACAGCCGTCGCAAAGACCACCAGATAGAGCTTGAAATAAACATGGAGCGCATGGGTAGCAAGGTTGTGGAATTGCACAACGTTTCCAAAAAGTTTAATGATAAAACCATACTGGATAACTTTAACTACAACTTTAAACGTGGTGAACGTATAGGCATAATAGGTAAAAACGGTACCGGAAAATCCACATTCCTTAATATACTTACACAAACCATTCAACCGGATAACGGTAAGGTTGTTATCGGCGAAACCATAAAACTGGGCTATTACACGCAGGCAGGTATCAATCCTAAACCGGAACAAAAGGTAATAGATATTATTAAGGAGTTTGGCGAATACATTCCGCTTACAAAAGGAAGAACAATATCGGCAGCACAACTATTGGAACGCTTTTTATTCGACCGTAAAAAACAATATGACTTTGTAGAAAAACTTAGTGGTGGCGAACTAAAACGCCTGTATTTATGTACGGTGCTTATACAAAACCCCAACTTCCTTATACTGGATGAACCTACAAACGACCTCGACATTGTAACCCTAAACGTACTGGAAGCATTCCTTTTAGATTATCCGGGATGTTTACTGGTTGTATCTCACGACCGTTACTTTATGGATAAGATTGTAAATCACCTGTTTGTTTTTCGTGGTGAAGGTGAGGTAGAAGACTTCCCTGGCAACTACAGTGATTTCCGCGCTTATGAAGACAGTGCCGAACCTGCAAAAGACGATACAAAACCTGCAGCTGATAAAAAAGCATGGAAACAAAATCAGGTAAAGACAGGACTTACCTTTAACGAACAGAAGGAATACCAGAAAATAGAAAAAGAAATAAAAGACCTTGAAAGGGAGAAAGAAGCCATCGAATTGCTTTTCTCTGAAGGTAAGGTCGCCGATGCCGACATCGCCAAAAAAGCCGACGAGCTACAGGTTGTACTCAATAAGATTGACGAAAAAACCGAACGCTGGTTTGAGTTAAGCGCAAAAATGGAAGAATAATTCTAACCAAAAACTATATTATCTGTCATTTTGAGAGTAATACAATACCGTGAAAATCTCTCGTTAAAGTGAAATGATTTTTATTAAATTTGGGAACGATGTCATACCTTGAATTTCTTTTAAAGTCTAAAAACGCACATGGGGTTCATTCCCCTTTTGTGTTTGATCTTGTTACCGAAGGTTTTTATTTCGGCAAGAAAGTAAAAATCAGCAATAATAGTGTCAGCAATCAGGCGCTAACTACTCTTTTTAAAACTATTAATCATTTCAGGTCGTTTAAACTCGCCATAATGGGAGAAAACGCCCATGATATGACCGAAGCCATTAGGGAAGCGGGAGAAAAAACCAAAACACAAATATGGTTCTTCTCTCCTCTTGCGTCAGTACCGGGCGGACTGGACATGAGTGTAATTTGCGGACATGACAAACACACCATCCTTCCGGTATTTAATAAGCTTCTGGAAAATGTAGCTGAAAAAAATATTTTTGTACTTACAGATCCTCATGCTACTCCTGAAAAGGAAGCTGCGTGGGAAGCCATAAAAAAAGACCCAAATGTTACGGTCACGGTAGACACATATCATTTAGGCCTTATCTTTTTCCGTAAGGGGCAGGCAAAACAACATTTTTTCATACGCCCTTACCGTTCCTTTGCGCTGGACCTTGTTTTAGGTGTGCGCAATTTGTGGGGATTATTAGCTTAGTTTGTGCGCAATGCATGGGCAAGTTCTGCCTTTGTCATTTTACTTCTTCCTTCAATTCCCACCTTCTTAGCTTCTTCATAAAGACTCTGCTTAGTGCGGTCTTCATATTTTTTAGACTTACCGCCACGATGCTCGGCACCTTTGCTATTAGCTATACGCGCCGACTTCTCCTTACTGTAGCCTTTGTCTCTTAGTGCCTCATACTGGTCTTTATCCTTTACCTGAGGCCCCGGGCTTTTTCTTCCTGGCATAACCAAATATTTAATGGTTTAACTACCCTAAAGTTACCAAACCACTAAACAACAACACGTTAACCACGGGTTAAACTTTACCCAATAAAAACAAAAAATGCCGGCAAGAGCCGGCATTTTCCACAAACACAAATTTATATAAAACCTTTACATATTACTCTGCTGCTTCTTTAGCATCTTTGTTTTCTTCGCCTTTAGCAGTCATACGCTCCCATTTAAATTTCGGAGCAAACTCTAATTTAAGCTTAGCAATTGCATTGTTGTCTTCAGAAGAAAGACCTTCTTTCTCAACAGTGTTTTTTCTTGCGTCAAGAGCCTCATACCAAACTTTAATCTGGTCAAAGTCTTCTCTTGAGTAAGTATCTTTATTTTTCTCAAAAGTATCTACAAAGTTTTGGTAAACACTAAGAATGTTGTCTTTGTTTACCCAGTCAAAGTTAAGGTCGCTACCAACCATGTTGTCAGGACCGAAGTAAGATACTATAAGAGCATTACCCTGAGTTTCTTTTACAGTGTTTTGAGTCTCAGTTTTTACATTTTCGTACTCTGTTTTAGAGTCGTTAATTCTTGTTTCAGCATTTTGGCTGTCTTTAGCATCAGCAAGTGCAGCTTCTGCTTCAGCAAGCCTAGCATTGTATTCAGCATCAATTGCTTCCCAGTTAGACGTTCTTTCTGTAGCATCAAGACGGCTTATTGAGTCAACATACGACTCATAACGGTCAATGTTTTTCTCAGCCATTTGTTCGCCGTCAGTTTTACATGATGTCATACCTGCTGCGATTAAAGCAGCTCCTAATAATAGATTCAATCTTTTCATAGTCGTTTTGATTATTTGTTACTTGATAGATCAAAGGTAACTGCATGCTTACGACAATTCAAAATTTTAGCTAAATTATTAAGAATAGTTTAATACACTTAAACAATTTATTAAGATTTTTAAGAAACAGTTAACTAAAATTAAGTAGAAGTTTGAAGATAAATAGAGTCATAAAGTACCGTAGCCTGATAAAGCTTTACAAACTTTTGACTTTACAAAATTTAGACTTTAGGGTTTATTTGCCGATGTACATAATTTCGGTAAGCTTCTTTTTGGTTTTTAAGTCCTTACCATAAAACTCAATTTTAGAAACCCCTGTACCAAGGGCGTTGCAGTGTAAAAACATTCTTTCCAGCTGTAAATCCTTACCGTTTATGTTTACGGTAACTACAGGATGCCCGGAATGAAGTGCAAGCGTAAGTGTTTTTTCGGGATAGGCAGCCAGTGTAAACTCAAAACGGTTCTCGCCAACCCTGTTAAAGGTAATACCATAGGCCATTTTGCGTTGCAGTGCGGTAAGCTCCTCACGGGTACCGTCCTTTTTGTAATCTATCTGATATACATCTATAGGATCGGAATCATTAATACGTGTACTGCTGCTAAAATTAGCGTCGTACACATAGGTATTATGATTCTTACTGTGCTGAATATAAAAAAGGCGCTTATGGGTATCGGGAGGCTCAGGATAGCCCTCCTGTGCCAGGCAAGCCGGCATGCTAATAATGAAGAGTATGATTAGCAATTGATTTTTCATATACTGATTGTCAACACTATAAATATAGTAAAAATTTTGTTAGACAGGCAGTTTATGTAAAGAAATTGTAAATACACGCAATTATTATTTAATTAATTCATATTTTTTTTGTTAATTTTACCTTAAAATCACATCTTATGAATTTAACAGAGATTATTATTGAAAACTATAAAAGCATAGAAAAATTAAAATTACAGCTTAATAGTTATGGAAATAAAAGCAATGAAAGTAAAACAACAATATTAGTTGGAATAAATGAAAGCGGAAAAAGCAATATTTTAGATTCAATTAACTCTGTTAATCATCAATTTGAGAATCATGAATTTGAAACTACTTATTATAAATTAGGAGACATTACAACCAATGAATTCATTGATGTATTTTATAATATTGATCAAGATTCAACATTTCCTTTCTATTTAAAACTTTTTTCGGCAAAAATAAAACTACCAACAGAATTAATAAATTCATTAAAAGTTGAAAAGTTTTATAGAAATATCTTCTTTGACAAGAAGAATGAAATAGAAAATTATTTTGCCATAGAATTTGAAAATAATTTATTTTGGGATGACTACTGTATTGAAACATCTAATTCTTCTGAAAATGTTAAAGAAATAAAAAAAGTAACTGTAAAGGATAATGCAGTTTATTTAAATCAAAATCAAAAACTATTAACCAAAGATGATTTTGAACTTTTATTCATTGACACAATCAATGAGAGGTTAAAAAAAGATTTTCCTAAAATAATTTACTGGAAATCTACTCCTGAACACCTTATCAATGAAAAAATATCACTTATTAATTTTAAGAGTGACACTTCAACTTCATTACCTTTAAAAAACATATTTGGAATTTGTAATTACACGACCGATCAGCAAATAGAAGAAGCAATTAATCGTGCTTTAGAATACGATGAATTTAAAGCTGAATTAGAAGAAAGCCTAACTAAAGCTACAACAGACCACATTAATAAAATATGGAAGGAGCATAAAGTAAAAATTAAAATCAAATTTGACGGAGACGATTGCAAAGTACATGTTGAAGATTTATCAACGCAACATAAATATTATAAAATGAAACATCGTAGCGATGGTTTTAAACAATTTATATCTTTAATGCTAAGTCTATCAGCAGAAAATAAATCAAATCTGTTAAAAAATAACATTATAATACTTGATGAACCCGAAGTACACCTACATCCAAGTGGAATACGATTTTTGCGAGATGAAATCCTAAAAATAGGTAAAAATAATCATGTTATAGTCGCAACTCATAGTCATTATCTAATTGACACTAATACTCCGGAAAGACACTTTATAGTAGAAAAAAATAAGAAAACAACTATAAAGCAATTAACTAACTCAACAAACTTTTCAGACGATGAAGTTATTTCAAAAGCTTTTGGACTAAACATATTCAAAGAATTAATTCCTGAGAATATACTGATTGTTGAAGGCTTTGGAGACAAATCTATTTTTAATCATTGTTTTTCTTTGCTATCAATACCAACATCTTACATCATAAAAAATGCTAGTAGTGCCTCAAAGATAGATTCTTTTGCTGCATTAATTGCTGAAGAAAGAATTAATTCTATTATCATCCTTGATGATGATAAAATAGGAAGACAAAAAAAATCAGAAATAATAAGAAATTTAAAAAATCATTTTTCTAAAGAAAATGTTTTCACCATTAGAGACATTCTTAGTGATTTACCAGAAGACTCTACCCTTGAAGATTTATACCCTATAGATTTTTTAAATGAAACAATAAATATTATTTTAGAAAGGAAAGACATTGCTTTTTCAACCGAAAAAAATATTATTGATCAGTTAAAATCTTTTGATAAAACATTAAATTTTAAGGGGTCAAAAGACAGACTTGATAAAATCAAGATAGAATTAAACGAAAAATTTAGAAACCAGTTCAAAACAAAAGAAGATATTGAAAAAAAAGCAAGCCGTTTGACCAGCTTTTGTAAGGAGTTAGCAAAAAGGCTAATTCTCAGGGAACAATAATCTAAACACACCTTTTATTCATTCCAACAAAAATTCCTTACTTTTAAGCCTCAAAATAAAAGTATGGCACAACCAATTATCGATATAAAAGGCATTACAAGAAATTTTCCGTTAGGTAACGAAGTTGTAAAAGTTTTAAAAGGCATAGACCTAACTATAGAAAAAGGTGAATATGTAGCACTCATGGGGCCGTCGGGTTCGGGTAAATCTACCCTTATGAACCTGTTGGGCTGTCTTGACACCCCTACCGGAGGTACTTATATCCTTAACGGAAAGGATGTAAGCAAAATGACCGATAACGAGTTGGCCGAAATACGCAACAAGGAAATAGGCTTTGTTTTCCAAACCTTTAACCTGTTACCAAGAACCACAGCACTGGATAATGTAGCCCTGCCTATGGTATATGCCGGTTACAAAAAACCGGAACGTACCCAACGTGCCACACAGGTACTTACACAGGTAGGCCTTGACGACCGTATGGACCACAAACCCAACCAGCTTTCGGGAGGTCAGCGTCAAAGGGTAGCCGTAGCACGCGCCTTGGTTAACCACCCTTCCATCATCCTTGCCGATGAACCTACAGGTAACCTGGACAGCAAAACATCTATAGAGATCATGAAGCTTTTTAACGAGATACACGCAAACGGCAACACGGTTATATTAGTAACCCACGAAGAAGACATTGCTGCCTACGCCCACAGGGTAATACGCCTTAGGGACGGTGTGATAGAAAGCGACAGGGTAAATCCTAATCCGCACAGGTAATTGTAAGTGATCAGTATTTTAATCAATCCATCTCTCAAAAGTAAAACTTAGCGACTAAGCTACTTAGAAATTCAGCAACTTTAATACAAAATGAAAGTATATACTAAAACAGGAGACAAAGGTACCACAGCACTTTTTGGCGGTACACGCGTACCTAAACACCATATAAGAATAGAAAGCTACGGTACTGTAGACGAACTTAACTCACATATTGGGCTTATCCGCGATCAGGATATGAACCCGCTTTACAAGAAAGTACTGGAGCGCATACAGGACAGGCTGTTTACTTTAGGTGCCATATTGGCAACAGACCCCGAGAAATCGATCCTGAAAAACGGAAAAGAAAGACTTAATATCCCTAAAATTACAGAAGTCGACATTCAACTTCTTGAAAATGAGATAGACTTAATGGACAGCCAGCTGCCACCAATGACGCATTTTGTGCTTCCGGGCGGGCACACCACCGTGTCATATTGTCACATTGCACGCTGTGTTTGCCGTCGTGCAGAGCGACTTTCGGTACATTTACGTGAACTGGAACCTACAGATGAGATGGTTTTGACATACTTAAACCGACTTTCTGACTACCTTTTTGTACTGGCACGAAAGTTGTCCCATGATTTACAGGCCGACGAAGTGAAGTGGATACCGGAAAAGTATTAGTCTGCCAAAGGGTTAAAACAGTAAAGAGATACAAAACAGGTCTAAAAAAGCCCTTTTAAGTACCTATATAAGACACCCGAAAAACGTTCTTAACTTTTTACAGAAAATAAACATAATTTTACTTGACTTTTTCAGTAGAAAATTTATTTTTGCATAAAATTAAATCGTTTAGAAGATGTATTGGACATTAGAATTAGCATCCTATTTAAGTGATGCCCCGTGGCCGGCTACTAAAGATGAGCTAATTGATTACGCCATCAGAACAGGTGCACCTCTTGAGGTAGTAGAAAACCTGCAATCTATCGAAGATGAAGGAGAAATCTACGAATCGATGGAAGAAATATGGCCGGATTATCCGACAGACGAAGATTATCTTTGGAACGAGGATGAATACTAGGAAAAATAAATTCAATTGAAAAGTCTCTTCTTGAGGCTTTTTTTTTGGTTAAATTTGTACCTAAGCATAGACAAATAAAAAGTAATTATATAATAATGAGTTTAATAAACAGCATTTTAAAAGCCTTTGTAGGTGATAAATCGCAAAAGGACATAAAGGCCATCCAGCCTTTAATCAGTAAGAGCAAGACTTACGAACAGGCTTTGTCGCAGCTTTCTAACGACGAGCTTAGAGCTAAGACTATCTATTTTAAAGATATGATTCGCGAAGCCCGTGCCGATAAAGACGCTAAAATAGCTTCATATCAGCAGGAAGTTGAGAAAACAGAAGATATTGATGCAAGAGAAGATATCTATGCATCTATAGATGCCCTTGAAAAAGAGGCATATGATATTAGTGAGAAAGTATTAATGGACATACTGCCGGAAGCGTTTGCAGTAGTTAAGGAAACGGCTCGCCGCTTTAAGGAGAACAGTACTATTACGGTAAAGGCTACTCCTAAGGATATTGAGTTCTCGGCTACCAAACCATACATCACCATAGAAGGTGATAACGCAGTATGGTCTAATACATGGAATGCCGCAGGTAAGGAAATTACCTGGGACATGATTCACTACGATGTACAGCTGATAGGTGGTATTGTACTGCATCAGGGTAAAATTGCAGAGATGCAAACGGGTGAAGGTAAAACCCTTGTGGCTACCTTACCCCTTTACCTTAACGCACTTACAGGAAACGGTGTTCACCTTGTAACCGTGAACGACTACCTTGCAAGAAGGGATAGTACCTGGAAAGCACCTTTATTTGAGTTTCACGGTATGACGGTTGACTGTATAGACAACCACCAGCCTAACTCTGAAGGAAGAAGGAAAGCTTATGCTGCCGATATTACTTATGGTACAAACAACGAATTTGGTTTTGACTACCTAAGGGATAATATGGCACACTCGCCAAACGATCTTGTACAAAGAAAACACAACTTTGCCATTGTCGATGAGGTCGACTCGGTATTAGTGGATGACGCACGTACACCGCTTATTATCTCTGGTCCGGTTCCTCAGGGAGACCGTCATGAGTTTAACGAGCTTAAACCTAAAGTAGACAATCTTTATAACTTACAGCGTACTTTAATAAACGGTGTTTTAGCAGAGGCTAAAAAGCTTATTAAAGAAGGTAACACTAAAGAAGGTGGTTTCCTTTTATTAAGAGCGCACCGTGGTTTACCTAAAAACAAAGCCCTTATTAAGTTTTTAAGTGAAGAAGGTGTAAAACAGCTGCTTCAAAAAACTGAAAATCATTATATGCAGGACAACAACCGTGAAATGCATAAAATTGATGAGGCACTTTACTTTGTAATTGAAGAGAAAAACAACCAGGTAGAACTTACTGATAACGGTATTCAGTTCCTTTCTCAGGATACTGATAAAGATTTCTTTATACTTCCGGATATTGGTACTGAGATTGCCAACATAGAAAAACAAAAACTTTCTAAAGACGACGAAGCGGAAGCTAAGGAAGAGCTTTTCAAAGACTTTACCATTAAGAGCGAGCGTATTCACACGTTAACTCAGCTTTTAAAAGCTTATACCCTGTTTGAGAAAGATGTTGAGTATGTAATCATGGAGAATAAGATCATGATTGTAGACGAGCAGACAGGTCGTATTATGGACGGTAGACGTTATTCTGACGGATTACACCAGGCTATCGAGGCTAAAGAGAACGTTAAGATTGAAGCGGCTACGCAAACTTTTGCTACCATTACGCTTCAAAACTACTTCAGGATGTACAACAAGCTTGCAGGTATGACAGGTACTGCCGTTACCGAAGCAGGCGAGTTCTGGGAAATATACAAATTGGACGTTGTTGAAATCCCAACAAACAGGCCAATTGCACGTAAAGACCAACATGATCTTATTTACCGTACAATGCGTGAGAAGTTCAATGCCGTTATTGAAGACGTAACGCAACTTTCTAATGCAGGAAGACCAGTACTTATTGGTACGACATCGGTAGAGATCTCTGAGTTATTAAGTCGTATGCTTAAGATGAGAAACGTACCTCACAACGTACTGAACGCGAAACTTCACAAAAAAGAGGCAGAAATTGTTGCCGAAGCAGGTAAACCGGGTATAGTGACCATTGCTACAAACATGGCAGGTCGTGGTACCGATATTAAGCTTACTCCGGAAGTAAAAGCCGCAGGTGGTTTAGCAATTATTGGTACAGAGCGTCACGATTCAAGACGTGTTGACAGACAGCTTCGTGGTCGTGCAGGACGTCAGGGAGACCCGGGAAGTTCTCAGTTCTATGTATCTCTTGAAGATAACCTGATGCGTTTATTCGGTTCTGAAAGGGTTGCTAAGATCATGGACAGAATGGGACTTAAAGAGGGCGAGGTTATACAGCACTCTATGATGACCAAGTCTATTGAGCGTGCACAGAAAAAAGTGGAAGAAAACAACTTTGGTGTACGTAAGCGTCTACTTGAGTATGATGACGTTATGAACGCACAGCGTGAGGTGGTTTACAAACGCAGAAAACACGCTTTGTTTGGAGAAAGACTTAAAGTGGATATTGCAAACATGATGTATGATGTTGCCGAGCTTATCTCTGAAAACAACAAACTGTCTAACGACTTTAAAAACTTTGAATTTGAACTGATCCGTAACTTCTCTATCAGCTCTCCGGTTAGCGAATCTGAATTTGCTAAACTAAGCGCAAGGGAAATTACAGGTAAAGTATATAAAGCGGCAAGCCAGGCTTACCACGATAAAAACGAACGTAATGCTGCAGAAGCTTTTATCGTTATTAAGAACGTATACGAGAACAACGAAGGCCAGTATGAGCGTATCGTAGTTCCGTTTACAGACGGTGTTAAATCGCTTAACGTTGTTACTAACCTTGAAAAAGCTTATCAGTCTGGAGGTAAAACGCTAATCAACGATTTCGAGAAAAACATTACTCTTGCTATTGTTGACGAAGCTTGGAAAAAACACCTTCGCAAAATGGACGAACTTAAACAATCGGTACAGCTTGCAGTTCACGAACAGAAAGACCCGCTTCTTATCTATAAGTTTGAAGCATTTGAACTGTTCAAGAAAACGCTTAACAGCATTAACAAAGATGTAATATCATTCCTTTTCAAAGGTGACTTACCATCTCAAAATGCTCAGCAAATACAGGACGCAAGACAACAGGTTCAGCAAAAAGAACAGTATACCGAAAGCAAGGAAGACGTTCTAAATACAGATGAAATGGCTTCACAGGCACGCCAGGTATCTCAACAGAGCCAAAGCCGTCCTCAGGTTACTGAAACAATTGTTAGGGATGCTCCTAAAATTAACCGTAACGATAACGTGACTATTAAACACGTTATGAGTGGTAAAACAGAAACCATGAAATACAAAAAGGCTGAAAGCCTTCTTGCAACCGGTGAATGGGTTGTGGTTAACGACTAATCAGATTTTATTCTATAAATTAAAAGTCCCGCTATATTGCGGGACTTTTTTGTTAAACTTATACATTAAACAACCTTTTAACACCTGTAAAAATAGGTCTCAAGAGAGATTTTCCTTATTTTTGAGAAAATCTGATTTCACCCCACTTTAGCATCTATATAAGCCTATGGAATTGTACTATTCTCTCTCAGTACTGATAGTATTAGCATCTTTTTTTGCCTATTTTAATGTACGGTTCTTAAAACTGCCCTCAACAATCGGTATCATGGTAATTGCCATGGCAGTATCTATATTTCTGGTAGTTTTTGGTAATGTATTTCCTAATACACTTAACCGCATATCTTCTCTTATCTCAAAGTTTGATTTTACCGAGCTCCTTATGGGAGCCATGCTTAACTTCATGCTTTTTGCAGGAGCCATTCACATCAACCTGAAAGATCTTAGGGAACAAAGATTACCCATTATAGTGTTCTCCACGGTAAGTGTTGTAATATCAACCTTTGTTGTGGGTACATTTTTATATTACCTCACGCCTTTTTTACATTTAAACATACCTTATTCCTATTGCCTGCTCTTTGGAGCACTAATATCCCCAACAGATCCTGTTGCGGTATTGAGTATACTAAAGGAAGTCAAGGTACGTAAATCGCTTGAAACCAAAATTGCAGGAGAATCGTTGTTTAACGACGGTATGGCTATCGTAGCATTTGCCGTAATATTAAATATTGCTCAGGATAATGAGTACACACCCACTGTATTTAATGTGGTATGGTTATTTTTAAGGGAAGCCGGCGGAGGATTCTTACTAGGTGTTGTGTTAGGTATAGGAGCTGCTAAGGCCATGCGAAAAATAGACGATTATAAGGTATCGGTACTTATTACACTGGCTGTTGTTATGGGAGGTTACCTTATTGCTTCTGCCCTGCATATATCAGGTCCGCTTACCATGGTTTTTGCCGGATTGATTATCGGTAACTTTAAAAAGACATCAGTAATGTCACCAACAACTAAAGACTATCTTGACAAGTTTTGGGAATTAAACGATGAAATACTCAATGCCGTTTTATTCCTTTTTATAGGTTTTAATCTTTTAATGGTAACCGATATAAACAATTACTGGTTACCGGGCCTTGCCTGTGTAATTGTGGTACTGTTGGCGCGTTATGTTTCAATTTGGCTGCCTACGTTAATAATACCGTTTAAAAAGAAGTTTAACAGCAACACCATAAAAATTCTTGTTTGGGGCGGACTCAGAGGCGGTGTATCTATTGCCTTAGCACTTTCTATAGATGATGTTCCTTACAAAAATGACATTATAGCCATTACCTATTTTGTTGTGGTATTCTCCATATTGGTACAGGGCTTATCTATTGCCAAGATAGCCGGAAAGCTACTTGGCAAGAAATAATTACGCAAGATTATCGGGTAATACCTTTCCCGGATTAAGCACATTATTAGGATCGAATATCTTCTTGATGCTTTTCATCAATTGAAGCTGGGTATCATTAAATGCTATATCCATATAGTTTTTTTGCACATAGCCTATACCATGCTCACCTGACAGTGTTCCTTTTAAAGAAACAGTAAGTTCAAATATTTCACGAATTCCTTTGGGTACTTCGGTTCTCCAGTTTTCGTCGGTCATGTCACCTTTAATGATATTTACATGCAGGTTTCCATCACCGGCATGCCCGTAACAAACCGAATGAAATCCATATTTGTTACCTATAGATTTTATTCCTGCCAATAGTGTTGGAAGTTCATATCTGGGTACAACGGTATCCTCTTCCTTATATACCGAATTTGATTTTACGGCCTCTCCTACTGCCCTTCTCATTTTCCAAAGTGCATTCTTCTGGTCTTCGGTATCGGCAAACAAAATCTCATCTATTTCAAATTGTTCCAGTACTCCGGTAATTTTTTCTGCATCGGCAAAAAGCACATCAGGATAATTACCGTCTACCTCAATAAGTAAGTGTGCCTCTACCTCATCCTTAATATCAAGACTAACACCATCAACATATCTAAGTGTCCAGTCTATGGCATCGCGCTCCATAAATTCAAGGGCACTTGGTACTATACCGGCCCTGAAAATCTGTGCAACAGCCTCACACGCCTGCCCAGCCTTAAAAAAAGGTACCAACATCAATATATTATGGGAATTATCCGGTAGTAGTTTCATTACTATCTTGGTAATAATACCAAGTGTACCTTCGCTACCTACCATTAATTGGGTAAGATTGTATCCAGTTGAGTTTTTAAGCGTGTTAGCCCCTGTCCATATAACTTCACCGATAGGCAAAACCACTTCCAGATTAAGCACATAATCTTTGGTAACACCATACTTTACGGCTCTGGCTCCACCTGCATTCTCGGCTACATTGCCTCCTATGGTACAACTCCCCTGACTACTTGGATCGGGTGGATAAAACAATCCTTTTTCCTTAACCGCCTCCCTGAATACCTGAGTTATAACAGCAGGCTCCACAATAGCCTGAAGGTTCTTTTCATCGATATCTATATTGGTAAAGCGCTCCATAGACAGCCCAATACCACCATGAATACTAAGTGCTCCACCACTAAGCCCCGTGCGTCCGCCAATAGGGACAACAGGAATACTATATTGGTTAGCAAACTTCATTATGGCAGCTACCTCATCAGTATTTCCCGGCTTAACCACAACCGAAGGAGGAAAAACATAATCTTCGGTCTCATCATGCCCGTAATGGTTTCTGGTATCTGTATCTAAAAAAAGAAATGACCGCCCGACTATAGTTTCAAGCCCGGCAATCATTTCATCTGATAACGACTCAGTATTCATAGTTTTTAGTGTATGTATTACACGTCAAAAATACTATAAAAACAAGCCTTAAAAAAATATACAAGTACTAATAAAACATCTTTCTGTTCTTCCTGCATATAACATGATCCAGAGAGTATTTACCACTGCCCGTAACCAATAACATTACATACACCATAAGATAAATACCTCCCAGCTCCTGACGCTCAAAACCATCAGAACCGTGTATCATAAATACCGCGACCACCATGGTAACAATTAAAGGAATAACAACCAAACGGGTTGCTAAACCAATAATAAGCAAAGCAGAACATACTACTTCTGCAAAAATTACCATTGTTAGTGTAACAACAGGACCAAAATTAAAAGGATCTGCAAATTGTACAGGATCATCTGATAATAAGAGGTCTATTTTTTTAAGCCCGTGTGTAAGCATAAAGCAGGCTATTGTAATTCTAACTAAAAAAAGAACAAAATTGTATAACTTTTTTTCTCTTGTTGTTTCAAAAATCCACATAGTTAAATTCCTTATTTAATGTTAAGCGGGGAATTGCCATTACATCTGTGGGGGAATTTGTTATTTTTTACCGGAATAGGTACCGGCTTTAATTTTGTGGGGAGTTGGGTACTGGTAGTATCAAAAACTACCAGTCTGGCTGATCTTAGTAATTTCACTAAAACCGAACCAGCTAATTGCTTAATTCTATACATTTTAACCGAGTTTAGATGGATATATAAACTTAAGGAAAATGCTACAAAAAAAATCAAAATATATTAATAAAAACAATATTAATATGGATTGTTAGAAATATAACTAAGTCCTATTAATAATTAAGAAGTAACCAATACCAAAAATCCATCGTTATAAAGGATAGTGGTATACCTACCCCCACCATCATACCGGCTAGTTTTGGTTTTAATCCGTAAGCCGACGCTAATACAGCTGCCGTTACCATTGGCCCCATTGCAGATTCTATTACAGATACGTCTGCCGCCAATCCTTTACCACCAAGAAAGACTTTATAGATAGTAAAAATAATAGCAGGCATAAGAATGAGCTTAAAGAAGAGTCCTATATAAAGCGAGTTCCAGTATTTGCTTTTCCTGTCGATCTTAAGCTGCATACCAACAGCTACAAGTGCTAACGGAGCCGTTGTGCGACAAATACTCATTAGTACTGACTGTATATCATCCGTAAAATCAAACCCCGATAAATTCATACAGGCACTAATCAAAAAAGCAATAAAAGGGGGAAATGAAAATACCTTCTTTAGGATATCACCGGGTCCTGACCCTGAAGCTTTCATTTTGACCGAATGTGTAGCCGCTATTACAATTCCTAAGGTAGCCATAACCACAAAAGTACCAGCCTGATCTAAAACAATTGCTGTTTGTAATCCCGGTTTTCCAAAAAGGGCTTCCACCACAGGAAAACCTATAAAGGCTGTATTACCCAATCCTCCCGTTAAAATGAGGCAACCCGTTAGCTTTTTAGACCACCCAAGCCATTTACCTAAAGCGGTAAAAAACACATAAGCAAAAGCAAAGCCTATCCAGGAAGTAAACAACGGAAAGAACAAGGCTCCCGAAAGTACTATTTTAGGTATAAAATATAAACTTAAAGCTGGTAAGGATATATATATAACATACTGGTTTAATGTTGCATGACCATTAACAGGGAATACACGCAGTTTTTGAAGCAAAACTCCCAGTATAAGACAAATAAAGATTAAAATAACATTATCCATTATAAGCAGGGGCAGTTAGGGGGTTACTTAAAATAAGAGTAAATTTCTTACTAAAAAGCAATATAACCACAAATGCTGAAAAACTAAAATATAAGAGATGAAAAAACTGTAAAACCTGAATATTCATTGGTAAACTTATAGTAATATAAAAAGACACCATGAATAATAAAACAATCGCTAATAAGTAAAATAACTTATTAGTCACAAAACCAAAAGTATTGTTTTGTGTTACAATCATTTAATTTTAGTGGTAGTTTTGTAGTTATATGTTAAAGACAAATATATACTTTAATTCTTTTTTATCTAATTTTTAAATACAAACAATTTTTGATTCAAAAAATTACAGCCTAATTCTACGTTAAGCTATCTTAAGTCCTATCGGAAAAATTGACTAAAAAAGCTTAATTTTACGGTATAAGAAAATGAAAGTGAACAATCCTAAAACCCATAAAACCGCCCTATACGAAAAAGAAGGTATTAACCAGCCTGAGAGTATCAGTAAGGTTTCTATTGAAAACATTACCAAGCTAAGAAAAAAGCAACCTACCGCTGCAGAACTGATTGAAGGTATTCTTAAAAGCGATAAGACTGCGCTTAGCCGTGCTATTACCTTAATAGAAAGCACCAACCCATCTCATCTTGAAAAAGCAAATGAGGTTATTGCCGGTTGTCTGCCTTATGCTAATAAATCTGTACGCATAGGAATTACAGGAGTACCGGGTGTAGGAAAGAGTACTTTTATTGAGGCTTTTGGCAAATATCTTACCTCAGGAGGAAGAAAGGTTGCCGTACTGGCCGTGGACCCGAGCAGTTCATTATCTCACGGTAGCATACTGGGCGATAAAACCCGCATGGAGGAACTGGTTAAGGACGAGAATGCATACATACGCCCTTCGGCATCCGGAGATACTTTAGGCGGTGTGGCACGTAAAACCCGTGAAGCTATTATTTTATGTGAAGCGTGCGGGTTTGACACCATAATTATAGAAACTGTAGGTGTAGGGCAAAGCGAAACTGCCGTACATAGTATGGTAGACTTTTTCCTATTACTAAAAATTGCCGGTGCCGGAGACGAGCTTCAGGGCATTAAGCGTGGTATTATGGAAATGGCCGACCTTATAATAATTAACAAGGCAGATGGCGATAATATCAAGAAAGCCAGACTGGCCAAAACCGAATTTAACAGGGCACTTCATCTTTTTCCTGCAAAAACATCGGGATGGCAACCTAAGGTTACCACATGCAGTGCTGTTACTAAAGACGGTATTGATGATGTATGGAATGTAATGAACGACTACTTTACCCTTACCAAAGAAAACCATTACTTCGATACCCGAAGAAGCGAGCAAAACAGCCACTGGCTTACCGAAACCATAAATGAACAGCTAAAGAATCGTTTTTACAACAGGCCTGATATTGCACAACTGCTTACAGAAAACAAAAAAGCGGTACAAAACAATGAAATTTCACCGTTTGCAGCCGCTCATATATTGTTAGAAAAGTATTTTAATAAATAAGTCTAAACTTTATTCCTTTTCATAACGTTCCATTTCCCTGTCGTAAAAATTGTTAGCCTGCTCAATAAGGCTCTCCATTTCACTGTTTAGTTCGTTTTCATCAAGATCTTCAGGCTCTTCAAGAAATTCCACCTCATCATCTTTAAGATTAATGATGAACCGCGGATAATCAAGATGTATAATGAATATATCTTCCGGATGATCTGTATTGTCTCCCAATAAAAATTTAGGTAATTCCATAGTATCTGTTTATAAAAGTATGTCTTAAAAAAGCTTACACGGCTTTGCTAACAGAATTAGCAATTAGCCTCTTGGTAAGAATATGAAAGCGAATATACAAAAATATTGCGGCAGCAGTAAGCCCTGCCAAAAGCCCTATCCATATTCCTGTAGCCTTCAGCTCGGTATGCAGCCCCAAATAATAAGATATTGGGAACCCTATAACCCAATAGGCAATAAAGGTAATATAGGTTGGTATCTTTACATCCTGTAATCCGCGTAATGCTCCAAGCACCACTACCTGTATACCATCTGTAATCTGGAAAACGGCAGCAACCAATAATAACTGAGACGCTATACTTATAACCTCTGAGTTTTCCAGTGCCAGTTCAGGATTCTTCATATTAAGAAAGTACAAAGGCAGGTAATCGTGAAATAACACAAAAAATAAGGCAAAGATTATTTCAAGGATAATTGCCAGCAAAAATATGGAACGTGCCACTAGCTGAAGTTTTTTATAATCCTGTAATCCTCTCTGGTTTCCTACCCTAATCATAGAAGCTACACTTAAACCCATGGCAAACATAAAGGTCATGGAAGCTAAGCTAAGCGCAATTTGGTTTGCTGCCTGACTATTAGCCCCGATAGATCCCGAAAGCCATACCGCTCCTGTAAACAAAGCAACTTCAAACAGCATTTGCATAGAAGAAGGTACACCTATAGATGTAATCTTTTTAAGGATGGATTTTTTTATTTCACCAAATGTAAAACCGGTAAAATAGATTTTAAGCTTAGTATTTAGATATAAACTGTAGTGCATATATACCAGCATAAATATTCTGGACACTACTGTTCCTAATGCCGCACCAACAATTCCCATTTTAGGGAATATCCATATACCGTATATAAGAAGGTAGTTTACAACTATATTAATGATATTAGATATTATTACCGCATACATGGCATATTTGGTAAGCGAAAGCCCGTCGGCAAACTGTTTGTATCCCTGGAATATTACCATAGGCAGCAGCGAGAAAGCTACCCAGTCCACATAGGGAGCCGCAAGGTTTACCACCTCATCCGGTTGCCCCATAAGATGCATTAACGGCTTTGCAAACCACACTACCGCAAACAGCATTATCCCTAACAATGTACACAAGAACAGGCCATGATGAAAAACCGTCCTTACCTTGGCTGTATCCTTTTCAGCATCACCTTCTGCTATTATAGGAGTAATTGCTGTAGAAAAACCAATTCCTACCGACATAGCCACAAACACCATACTGTTTCCCAGTGAAGCCGCAGCCAGTTCGGCAGCCCCCAGCTTACCCACCATAATATTATCTATAATACCGGTAATGGTATGTCCAAGCATGCCCAGTATTACAGGATAAGCCAGTCTTATATTATAGGAGAATTCTTTTGTGTATTGAGCAAAGTTCACTTTACAAATTTTCTGCAAAATTAAGAAGAAGCTTGGCTATAAACACAAATAACCTCAAAATCAGTTTATTAAAAATATAAAAGTTAAATTATTAAAAAATAAAACTATTTTTAACTTTATCTTAAAAATATTATTAGATTAACCTTGTTAATTTTACTTCATAATCATAATACTGGAATATATGAAGTTGATGAAACGATTTTTAATTGCTGCCGTACTGTTAGTTGCAGGAGGAGCAAATGCACAGGAAACAATAACTGACAATAACTATGACCAGGGGTTCCGTTTAGGCTTTGGTATTAATGCAGGAGGAGTAACCAACGATGCTTTTAATTTTGCACTAGGTGGTGATGTAAGGTTGCAATATGATCTTTCTCGGGACACCTCTCTAACCCTTACAACTGGATTCACTAATCTTTTTGCAAAGGAAAACGAATTTAAGGATTTAGGTTTTATTCCGGTAAAGGCAGGTTTTAAGGCCTTTATTAACAGTAGCCCTTTTTATGTAATGGGAGAAACCGGTGCCGGTTTTGCTGTTACAAATGGTTATGATGAAACAACCTTTATCTGGTCGCCTGGAGTAGGATATGCCAACGATTTTATTGACCTTAGCGTAAGATATGAGGATGTTGACTCTTATTATGACTCAGGAATTATAGCATTAAGACTAGCCTATGGCTTTAAATTGTAAACACCAAACAATTAATACAATAACCTAAGTAAACTAACCTGAAAGCCTGTAGCAGAGATGTTACAGGCTTTATTTATTTCCAGGCTTTTCATTAAGCAGTTTTACTCTGTATAAAGCTATATTATCAAGTACATCCTCATTAACTTCAGGTTCCTGAAAATCATACTTTTTAAGTTCGTTTAAAATAGCTTTCGCCACAAGCAGTCGGGCTGTTTCTTTATCATCTGCAGGAATGGCATACCAAGGGGCATGATTGGTAGAAGTTTTGTTTATAGCCTCCTCATAATACTTTTGGTATTTACCCCACAAATCCCTCTCATCAAGGTCTCCTGCCGAGAATTTCCAGTAACGTTCTTCCTTTTCAAGGCGCCTAAGCAGTCTTTGTCTTTGTTCCTCTTTACTTAAATGAAGGAAGAATTTCAAAACTATAGTTCCGTTTTGGGCAATGTGTTTTTCAAAACTGTTTATCTGTTTAAATCTTTCTTCCCAAAAGCCCTCGGTAATATCCTTAACCTTTTCTATACCCGGAAGGTTCTCGTTTAAGAGATATTCCGGATGCACACGCGTTACAAGCACATTTTCGTAATGAGAACGGTTAAATACCGAAAACTTACCTCTCTCCGGCAAAGCAATATAATGACGCCATAAATAATCATGATCCAGTTCAAGAGGTGTAGGTGTCTTAAAGCTGTGCACCACTACCCCCCTGGCATTAAAGTTTTTAAACACTTCCCTTATAAGGCTGTCCTTACCCGAAGTATCCATACCCTGTATACAGATAAGTACACCATACCTGTTGTTAGCATACATCTTATCCTGAAGCTTACCCAGCTTAACACTCGTTTTTTCTATTTTCTTTACTTTCTTTTTAGCTGTAAGTTCAAGCTCTATATTTGTAGGAGTATTTTCGATAGAAAAAGTACCTGTAATTTTAAAGTCATCTGTAGTAATACTCATGGCGCAGAAAATGTTATATCTTTATATAAATGTAAGAATTTAAACAATAATACGTTTACACCAAAAACATAAGTTTATGCAAAAGTTTAAGCTGGAACTGCTGTTTCACATTATGGGAATAGGCTCTGCATCGGGGCTTTTTTTTAATGGCGGTTCGGTTTTCCTTATATCCGACAATAGCAATATGCTGTATGAATATAATATAGAGGAAAACAAAACCGAAAAGATTTCCCTGGCAGCCAAAGACTACGCAGGCCCGCTTGAAAACATACCTAAAAAAGACAAACCCGATTATGAAGCCATAACGGCTTTTAATAACGAACTGTATATTTTTGGATCGGGCTCCAAAGAAAACAGGAGCATCCTTACACGCTACAACATGCAGGCCAAAACCACAGAAGGTCCCGTTGATGCCATTTATCTGTATCTGGCAATGCAGGGATTTAGCGAAATAAGTCCGGAGGATTTTAACATAGAAGCTGCGGTTAATGATGGTGAAATATGGTATCTTTTCCAAAGAGGTAACGGTCCGTCTCAGCAAAACGGGGTATTTACGCTGGAAGGTGATATTAATGAGTTTTCTGTACAGATTATATACAACCCAATAGAACTGCCTAAAATAAACGGATTTCAGGCCAGCTTTACCGATGCTGTTAAAGTAGGGGATAAACTTTATTTTATTGCCGCTGCAGAGAGTTCTAACTCCACTTATCTTGATGGTGAGGTGGCAGGATCACTTATAGGCAGGATGGATATAGAAACCATGACGGTTGAATTTACTCAAACCATATCCGACAGGAATAAGTTTGAAGGTATTACCCTATATAAGGATAACGGAAACTCTCTGGAATTCCTTTTATGTGAGGACACCGACAGTGATGCTACCGAATCAGACATATACAGGCTTACTATTGATAAATAGTCCCTGTCACAAGTATTCATTGTTCACTATACAGTACTATTGAAAACTGAATACTGTAAACTTTTTTAATCCCCTCCCAACCTTTTACTGTTTTTTCTGCTCTATATAAACAAAGAGACAAATTGTGATAGAAGAAAAACTAATAACAGCATGCAGGAAAATGCACCGCGACGCTCAGCGCAGGGTGTATGAATATATGGCACCTAAGCTATACCAGACCTGCAAAAGGTACTTAAAGAGCGAAGTGGAAATTGAAGAGGCAATAGCCGATGCCTTCTATACCATTTTTACCAAGCTTGACCAATTAAAGGAAACCAGGGCTTTTGAAGCCTGGGCAAGGCGTATAGCCATAAACCAATGCCTGCTTACGCTTAAAAGAAAGGTGAACTTTAATATTTATATTGAAGACATGAGCGCTTCAGCAGAGCCTGCACAAGCCCAATCGGCCGGGCTTGAGGAAGAAGACCTGCTAAAACTGCTCGATTACCTGCCCGAAGGATGCAGGACCGTTTTTAACCTTTTTGCCATAGAAGGTTACTCACACAAAGAAATAGCTGCAATGCTGAATATTACAGAAGGGACTTCAAAATCACAATTAAATGTCTCCCGCAGTAAACTAAAGGATTTAGTAAACAATGTTTATTATCTAAATGAAAACAGCTATGGAAAATCAAGATAAATTATACGAACAATTTAAAGATGCTGCCGGAAAAGCCGAGGAAAAAGGCTTTGACCGAATGGAAGCGGTATGGAACCGCGTTGAGGATAAGCTCGACAGGAAAAAGAAACGAAGGGGCGCCATCTACTGGAGGTATGGTAGTGTAGCCGCTGCTTTGCTAATATTATTAGCATTAGGCGGAAGGTTTTTTAACAACCATACGTCGCCTGAGTTGCCGGAACAAAACCCCGAAACACAGGTTACCACTATAGACCACGATAAAATAGAAGAAACGTTTAGCCCAACCGCTAAGGACAGCGAAAAAATTGAAGTAGTTATAGGAAAAGAAAACACTACAACTTATACTTCCGAAACAGACTCTATAAAATTTGAATCTATAACCCAAAAAGCAAGAGTTTGGAATAGCAAATCAAGTGAAGATGAGTTTTGGATTAAAGGAAATGTTACAGAAGAAGTAAAATTCAAACCTCTTGAAGTGAGAAAAAAAGAAGCAGTTGCGAAAAGTACTCAACTTGATGAAGTGGTAGTTACCAGCTATAGATCTGTAACAAGTCATAAATCTGCAATGGCAGTAGCAACTATACAGGCAGAATCTCTGGAGGACAGAGCTAACACTGTACCTATCCAAAGTTTACAAGGAAAAGTTGCCGGAGTAAAAATTAACGAACAACCAGGGGTAGACAAAACAATCATGCTTAGAGGCATAGGAAGTATAAGCAGTAATGTAGAACCACTATATGTAGTAGATGGCCTTCCTGTAGACGAAAAAACATTCAGGAACCTAAATCAAAACGATATTACTTCTATAGCGGTTTATAAGGATGCGGCAGCAACTTCTATATATGGTAACAGGGGTGCTAACGGCGTAGTGGTTATCTCTACTATCAATCCGGGGGTATTAACACCTAATGTTAGCAATGGTACTTATGACATAAGCGATGGCAGCGATATAACATACCGTAACCTGCCGGGACAAATACTGGGTGTACAGGAAGATGCCGACAAATCTATAGACATTACAAGCCTTACAACGTTTAGAGGATATAACCCTCCGCTATATGTAATAGACGGTATGCCTGTAGATGAGGAAACGGCAAAGACCATCAACGCTAACGACATTGCTTCGGTTACCATACTTAAAAATGCCTCGGCTACCTCTTTATATGGTGCGCGTGGTGCTAACGGTGTTGTTATACTAACCACCAAAACCGGAACCTCTGATATTGAGATTTCTGATGAACTGGATAACGAACAGCCAGATCCGTTTAAGATACACGTTGATCAGGAAGAGTATGAAATGTTTGAGGAAAATAAGTTTGAAAATCCGGCTGTAACACCGCTTTCCACTTTCTCTATTGATGTGGATAATGCATCCTATACAAACGTTCGCCGCTTTTTAAATAACGGTCAAACCGTACCTAAGGATGCTGTACGTGTAGAGGAAATGATAAACTTCTTTAAGTACACTTATCCGCAGCCTAAAGGAGATATGCCTTTCTCCATAAATACAGAATACAGCGACGCACCGTGGAACCCTAAACATAAACTATTGAAAATAGGATTAAAAGGCCTTGAAATACCTACCGAGGATTTACCGGCATCTAACTTTGTATTCCTTATCGATGTAAGCGGATCTATGGACAGCGACAATAAATTACCGTTACTAAAACAGTCCATGAAGTTACTGGTTAACCAAATGCGACCAAAAGACAGGATAGCCATAGTGGTATATGCGGGCGCTGCAGGACTGGTACTCCCATCAACCAGCGGAAGCGAAAAAACTAAAATAGTAAAGGCTTTAGATGAACTAAGTGCCGGTGGCAGTACTGCCGGCGGTGAAGGTATTGAACTGGCTTACAAAACAGCGCAGGAACACTTTATTAAAGGCGGAAACAACCGTGTAATACTGGCTACCGATGGCGATTTTAATGTTGGTGCATCATCAAACAGGGATATGCAGACACTTATTGAAGAAAAGCGCAAAAGCGGAGTATTCCTTACCTGTTTAGGCTACGGCATGGGCAATTACAAAGATTCTAAAATGGAAACGCTTGCTGACAAAGGCAACGGTAACTATGCATACATTGACAATATGCAGGAAGCCGACCGCTTTTTACAGAAAGAGTTTAAAGGCAGTATGTATGCCATTGCAAAAGACGTTAAAATACAAATTGAGTTTAACCCGAAACATGTGCAGTCGTACCGCCTTATAGGTTATGAAAACCGTAAACTAAGGGATGAGGATTTTGCTAACGATGCCATAGACGCAGGGGAGCTTGGCAGCGGACATACCGTTACAGCATTGTATGAAATAATACCAACAGGTGTACAAAGTGATTACTACAATCCTGCACCTGATTTAAAATACAGCCAACCAACAGCTTCTAAGAATAAATATAGTGATGAGCTGGCAACCATTAAATTCAGGCACAAAAAGCCGGATGGTGATAAGAGTAAAGAAACTGTACAGGTAATACCAAACAAAGCAGTAAGCCTGGAACAGGCATCGGGCGACTTTAAATTTGCTGCCGCAGTTGCATGGTTCGGTTTAAAGCTAAGGGATTCCAAACTTATACCTAACAAAGCTTCTAAAGACATTATTAAACTTGCCAAAGAAGGTTCAAAACCGGACCCTGACGGGTATAAGGCAGAGTTTATAAGACTTGTAGATATGGTACAATAAAAACAAAAGGCAGGATTAAATCCTGCCTTTTTGGTTTATCTTCCGTGATACTTCATATCCGGTAATGGCTCGTTATTTTTAAGAAAACGGTCAAACCAGTTTAGTACCATTTTATTCACTTCACTTTTGTTTTCATTAATACCATGATCACTCCCTTCAAAAATTACAAGCCTGTATGGTATTCTGTATTTTTCAAATTCAATAGCCAGTTTCAGGCTCTGCTCACATTTCACGCGCCAGTCGGCATTACCGTGAAGCATTAATAAGGGAACATTTGTTGGCAATTTATCAACCCACTCAATAGCCGATCTTTTTGTAAGTTCCGCTTCCTTATTATTTGTATAATTGGGAATAAGCTCGCTGTACACCTTTTCGATTTCAGGCCTTTCAAGTCCGGCTCTCATGTCAGAAAGTGCACCACCCACAACAGCCGCCTTTATCTTATTGGTTTCTGTAAGTGCCCTTAAAGTCATCATTCCGCCCCTACTCCAGCCATACATACCTATCCGTGTTGTATCTGCCTCTTTAATTTCGGCAAGTACATCAATTAAGTTAACCACATCATCAACATCACTACCGCCAAATTCCTCAGTCCCTTCGCTACCACCATTACCGCGATACTGGCTCGCTATTACTACATAACCTTCTTTTGCCAACAGACCCAAAAAGCGATATACATAAGGAAGAATCAATTCTCCAAAATCCCTGTTACCTCCCCTGTTAAATATAATTACCGGATGTGGCCCCTGGGTTTTAGGCTGTACAAGATATCCGTTAACTTTTAAGTTGTCACTGGCATAAGTTATACTATAAACTTCAATACTGTCTTTATAAGATATTTTTGCGGGAGTAGTTTGCAGCTCTTTTTTCAAAAGTAGCTTTGGTTGATTTTGGGCAAAAACAACAACCCCTAAAAACAATAATATTACAGTACTGAATTTTTTAACCATAGTTTATTTTTCTATCTCCCTCAGGTTTTCCATCTTTTTAAGTTCAAGGAAACCTTTAATATCTTCAAAATGCTCCTTAACACGTTTGTTACCAAACTCAAATACTTTGGTTACCAGTCCGTCAAGGAAATCCCTGTCGTGAGATACTAATATCAATGTACCGTCAAAAGCTTTAAGGGCATCTTTAATGATATCCTTGGTTCGCATATCAAGGTGATTGGTAGGCTCATCCAGAATAAGCACGTTAACCGGTTGAAGCAATAACTTAATCATTGCTAAACGGGTCTTTTCTCCACCCGATAGTACTTTTACTTTTTTAGTAGTATCATCCCCACTAAACATAAATGCACCTAACAGGTTTTTTATCTGGGTACGGATATCACCTTCTGCAATACGGTCTATCGTTTCAAAAACAGTAAGGTTCTCATCCAGTAACGATGCCTGATTTTGTGCAAAATAACCAATCTGTACATTGTGTCCTATTTCCAGGCTGCCTCCTTCATACTCCAGTTCTCCCATAATAGCTTTAATCATGGTAGACTTACCCTCACCGTTCTTACCTACAAAGGCAAGCTTTTGTCCGCGCTCTATAACCATAGAAGCATCCTTAAACACTACATGATCGCCATAAGCTTTAGAAAGCTCGTTTACCACAACAGGATACTGCCCTGATCGTGGCGATGGAGGGAACTTTAATCGAAGTGCCGAAGTATCTACTTCATCAACCTCAACAATCTCCAGTTTTTCAAGCATTTTTACACGCGACTGTACTTGTAGGGTCTTAGAATACGTTCCTTTAAAACGTTCAATAAACTCCATATTTTCAGCAATCATCTTCTGCTGCTCGTCATACGCTTTTTGCTGTTGTGCACGGCGGTCTTTACGTAATTCAAGATAGTGAGAATATTTTGCTTTATAGTCATATATCCTACCCATAGTAACTTCTATGGTACGATTTGTAATATTGTCTACAAATGCCCTGTCATGCGATATTACAATAACAGCCTTAGCACTGTTTAAAAGGAAATCCTCCAGCCACTGTATACTCTCAATATCCATGTGGTTAGTAGGCTCATCCAGAAGGATAAGGTCCGGCTTTTGAAGTAATATCTTGGCAAGCTCTATACGCATTCTCCATCCACCACTAAACTCTGATGTAGGTCTTGTGAAATCGGCACGGCTAAAGCCCATACCTATAAGTACCTTCTCTACTTCTGCCTCATAGTTTATCTCTTCAATAGAATAGAATTTCTCGCTAAGTTCAGATACCCTCTCGATAATCTTATAATACTCTTCCGATTCATAATCGGTACGTACGGTAAGCTCTTCGTTTAAGGCATCAATTTCTCCTTTCATTTTAAAAATACCCGAGAATGCTTTTGATGTTTCTTCAAATACAGTAGCATTATCTTCGGTTAGCAAATGCTGTGGAAGATAAGCAATAACAGTACCTTTAGGTGCCGATATAGCTCCCGTTGAAGGCTTGTTAACTCCTGCTATTATTTTTAGCAATGTCGATTTTCCTGCTCCGTTTTTACCCATAAGGGCTATCTTATCTGTCTCATTTATAGAAAAAGAAACATCGCTGAATAATGTGGTACCACCAAATTGTACCGAAAGTGCATCTACAGTTATCATAGAGGTATTTTTTTTGAAGCCGCAAAGATAGGATAATTAGGCAATTACACAATCAACACACGTTTTGTTTAGATTAAGAAGTTTATATATATTTGGCCATTACCACAAATACAATTAACAATGAGTAAAAAATTTAAATCAGGGCTCATATTTTTTGTCCTGATGTTCTGCATATCCACTTTTCTTTTTCCTGTTTTTGGTATAAACGATGAGGTACCTTTGTTAACAAGGGTTATTATAGGCATACCAATATGGATAGCTGCCAGCTTTTTTGTGGTAAAATATTCCTTAAAAAAAGAAAACACTAACACTCCAAATCAATAAACTATGAAAAGCTGGGTGAAATTTGGAATTGGCTGGGGAATATTCATGTTCTTTATAATGAACATAGGTTTCCCATTATGGGATGGCGAAAAAATAGACATTAACAAATGTCTTTTCATGTTTCCGTTATGGATAGTATTCGGATTACTGTTTGGTTATTTCTCAAGAAAAAGGGGACCTAAAAAACAAATTTAATGCAGAGTAATAAACATTGGATTATAGCAGCTTTATGCCTGTTTGCATGGATGGGAATCTGGAAATTTATAGTATTTCCGTTTCTGGTAGAGTTTTTTGAGCTTAATAACCCGTTGGGATTATATAACCTGATAAATATACTTGGCCTTGTTGCAGGAGGTATATTTGGAGGATATATCTCAAAAGCTATAAAAGCCAAACAGGAACAAAAACAAGAAAACTAAAATCTTAAGATTGAAACCATACACAAAATATGCCTTTATATGGGCTTCTATACTTTTTACACTTCACACGTTTGTTGCGCCTGCTATAGGAGTATCAAACAATAAAACAGATTTATACACCATTCTTTTCAACCTTGTTCTTTGGACAATAGCAGGAATAATCGTATCTTTCTTAAAGAAAAACGACCTGCAAAAAAAGAAGTCATGAAAAAATGGTTAAGATCCGGACTCGTATGGGGAGGAGTGCTTTACATTATAGCCATGATTATTTTTCCTATAATCGACGGCGAAAGGCTCTCTTATCATAAAATACTTTTAGGCATTCCCTTTTGGATAATTATAGGCCTGATTATAGGTTACCTGTTTGAAAAGAAAAGGCATCCTAAAGCAAAAAACTAATCCAGTATTTCTGCCAGTTTCTCCCTGTAAGCTTTTATATTTCCGTTTATAAGGTGATCTGTACATTTTAAGGTGGTAAGCTCTATTTTATCAGGAAACTCCTCTTTAAGCTTTTCTGAGTTAGAATAAGGGATGATCTTGTCTTTTGTACCGTGAAATACATAAACCGGACAGTTTACATTTTCAAGAAACTTATGGGTCTCAAATTTATACTTTCTTAAAAACTCAGGCATAAACGGCACCCTTCCGTCTATTACATTACTTAAATTGTAATAAGGCGCTTTTAGGATTAGCAATTTAGGATTGTTAAGCGATGACAACATAGCTGCCGATCCCGTACCTATACTGTATCCCATTATAATAACATTATCCTCTGTATATCTTTTAAGCAGTTCGGCATACGACTTTTTTACATCTTCAAAAAACTGATTTTCACTTTCTATATTTCCGCCGCTTTTACCATATCCTCTGTAATCGAGTATAAAGATATCATAACCCAAATCGGTATACGTAGCAGCAATATCGCCCCACGTATCAAGACAGCCGCCATTACCATGAAGGTAAAAAATAAGTCCTTTAGAATTTTCAGCCTTAAACAGGAGTCCGTTAAGTTTTACATCCTCCTCTACCGGAATATACAATTCCTCAAAAGTGCTACCGTAATTAAACTCATACTGCTTAGACAGCTTGGTCGCAGGAAATATAAGCTTCTCCTGATTAAAATACAGCAGCGTTACTATCAGCAGATAAATTACAGTAAAAAAAGAAATTAATGCAATCATTATCAGTTTAAGACTTTTCAGCATAAATATTCGGATTTAGGATTTCATACCAAAACACTTCCTCCCCTCCATGATACTCATAACTCTCAATATATTTTAATCCGGCCTTTTCCAGCGCCCTGCGTGAACCGATATTACCGGCCATAGCACTGGCATTAATTTTAGGCAGATTTAAAACCGTAAAGCCGTAATCTACAAAAAACTGCGCGGCTTCGGTAGCGTAACCGTTACCCCAAAATCTTTCTATAAAGCGATAACCTACATCATAAAACGAATCATGACCGTTTACATCGTGTTCCAGTTTTAACCCGGCCCAACCTATAAACTCGCCTGTTGATTTGAGTATTGCCGCCATACGACCTATTCCGTTACGTTCGTACTGTCCCCTTACATTGGCAATCACCTCATGTATAAAATCTATTGAGGTTACCGGATTATTGCCCAGATAACGATGCACTGCAGGATTGGAGTCCAATTCAAACATCGCCTCTGCATCTGATGGCAAAAGCTCACGAAACAGCAATCTTTGGGACTCTAATATGGGATTCATTATAACAGAATATTATTTATTAAACCCAGCCACAATTTTGGCTGCGGCTTCCACTTCATGTTCTTCAACATACAGCTCCATAGCCTGACCAAAAGAGCCAAATCCAGCTACAGTAGCCGACTGTATATTATCTCTTACAACAGGGTTTATACCAGCTTCCTCAAGAGTAAGCTTAATTGGTGTTGCCTCTATTTCACTTCCTGAATATATTTTCACTAATGCCATACAATACTTGTTTAATGTTCAAACTTAAAGTTACGGATTTTATTTCAGTGCCGTTAGTAACTCTCAATAGAAAGTGAATTCTTAAAATTTTGAACAGCGTTGTAATCTTCTAACCCTAAAATTTGTATAAGATTTTCAAAATTAAGCTTACCAGCTTTATAATAAGCTATAAGCTGTTGTTTGACATCTCTTAGTTGGTAGCGTTTTTCCAATGCAAAACAATAAACCTCTTTTACACTGTTACTCCAATATAGCTCTACCACATTATTATTACCATCAGAAACCTTTCCTTCATCATTACGGCCTCTATAATCCTGAAATAGAGGAAAATTTATTTTTCGCAATTCATCTAAAGGAATTTCCTTACCCACAAGAAGCACTTTATCATTATGAAAAACAATCTCCCCTAACGGAACTTTGTGTGCTTTCCGTTTTAAAAAACCGAAAAGGCCCGAAGCCTTTTCTTTATATTCATAAATCTTAAATGTGTTCATTTTTACTCGTCATCACCTTCCTCATCATCAAACTCAAAAAAGTAGGGCTCTATCATAATTCTGTCGGCAAGCAATTCAACCCTTTCTGTAATTATATCGGTAAAGAAAATTCGCTGCATTTTACCCATACTGTTAGAAAGCCTGCTTATTTTAGGTTCCTGCCTGTTTTTAAGTAAAATCTCGGCATCATCCACAATAAACATCTTAAGCTGGTTTACATCAAACCCTGCACCACTAAACATATCGTTTAGTTTATTAGGAGTACCTATCAGTACATCTATACCTATAGATATCTGGTTTTTGTCTTCGTCTATGTCCGTTTGGTCATACACGCCATATACCCTTAAATCGGTAAACTTACCCAGAGTCTCAAATATCTCAAGCATTTCAAGCACCTTAGCCTTGTCCTGCACCATAATAAGGGCACGGGGCGACTGTTCAAAGGCTTTTTGAAGCTTTTGTATCACATTAATAACAATAGTTGTGGTTTTGCTTCCGCCATCGGGCATTGCAAGCACACAGTCGGCACCACTTTTTATGGTACCAAAGCTTTCCTTCTGCAATTCGGTAGGTTCAGTAAATCCTGCCAGTTCAATTCCCTCTGAAAGCTTGTCGTATATCTTTTTTAAAAACATTGTATCAAATACCGTTTATACGGTTTATATATTACTTACTTGCAAACAGCTTAACATCATTTTCTGATATTTCGCTTCCTCCTAAAATTATAAGCCTTTCCACTACGTTGCGCAGTTCACGAATGTTACCTGTCCAGTCATATTCCTGAAGCAGTTTTACAGCTGAATCGGAAAACTGTTTACGCGATGTACCCTGCTCTCCTGCAATTTTATCGGAAAAATGGCTGATCAGTTCCGGAATATCATCCCTCCTGTCGTTAAGCGCAGGAACCTTGATAAGGATCACTGCCAAACGGTGATATAAATCCTCACGGAAACGGCCTTCTTCAATTTCCTTTTTTAAATCTTTATTAGTAGCCGCGATAACACGTACATCTACTTTTATATCTTTTTCTGCACCTACCCTTTGTATCATGTTTTCCTGAAGGGCACGCAGCACTTTTGCCTGCGCCGGAAGGCTCATATCACCTATCTCATCCAGGAAAATGGTTCCTTTGTCTGCAGCCTCAAACTTACCTGCCCTGTCTTTTACAGCACTGGTAAATGCCCCTTTAACGTGACCGAAAAGTTCGCTTTCTATAAGTTCACTTGGTATAGCCGCACAGTTAACCTCTATAAAAGGTGCTGCATTGCGCTCGCTTTTTTCATGCAGCCAGTGTGCCACAAGCTCTTTACCTGTACCGTTAGGTCCTGTAATAAGTACGCGGGCATCAGTAGGCGCTACTTTTTCTATAATATCTTTAATAAGATTGATAGGCTCGCTGCTACCAATCATCTCATAGTTTTTGCTTACTTTCTTTTTCAGCATCTTGTTTTCAACCACAAGCGTCTTTCTGTCCAGCGCATTACGCACTGTATTAAGCAGGCGGTTTAAATCAGGCGGTTTAGATATATAATCAAAAGCACCTAAACGCATCGTCTGTACTGCGGTTTCAAGATCACCGTGACCCGATATCATTACAAAAGGTATTTCCGGCTTAATTTTCTTTATAGCCTCAAGTACCTCTACACCATCCATCTTTGGCATTTTTATATCACAAAGCACCAGGTCAAAATCATCATTCTTGATTTTTTCAATTCCCTGCTGCCCGTCTTCGGCTTCTTCTATCTTATACGAATCGCTTTCTTCAGCAAGTATCTTGGAAAGTACCCTGCGAATTGCTGCTTCGTCTTCTATTATCAGTATTTTAGACATTCTCTATTTTTGATTGTTTGATTTCAGATTATAAACTATGCTTTTAACAGCTTAATATTTAAGCCATTTAAATATCTCTTTATACGTTGGTTTTTTACCATACATAAGTATACCTACACGGTAAATTTTTGAAGCAAACCATACCACTCCAAAGAAGGTTGCAAACAGTATAACCATCGATGTTATTATCTGCCACATAGGTACACCAAACGGTATACGCATAAGCATTACTATTGGTGATGTTAACGGTATCATGGAGAATACTGTGGCTACAGTACCATTAGGATCGCTTATTACAGTAAAGAACCCGACATATACCCCAAGCATAAGTGGCAGGAGAATAGGCAACAGGAACTGCTGAGAATCGGTTTCACTATCTACCGCAGCCCCTATGGCAGCATAAAAACTGCTATACAGGAAAAACCCTCCTATAAAATAAATAATAAACGAAACGAACATGGTTAGCAACGGCAACTTAAAGAACTCAGAAACATAAAGCGGAAGCCCCTCCATCGCCTGTTGAGTTGCCTCGGCAGCCTCAGGCCTTGCTGATGTTGCACCAACATCCACACCAAACATACTAAGCACAAAAAACAGGGTTAGCCCTATTACCGCCCAAATTAAGAACTGTAATATACCTGCCAGTGATGTTCCTATAATCTTACCCATCATCAGCCTGAATGGCTTAACCGATGAGATAATGATTTCAATAATACGGTTGGTTTTCTCCTCAATAACACTTCGCATTACCATGTTGCCGTAAATTATCACGAACATCATAATAAGGTAACCCGATGCACCTCCCAATATAATTTTAAGCCAGCTTCCTTCCTTAAAGGTTTCCTCACCCGTAAACTTACTCAGGTGTATGTTAGATTGGGTTTGTGCCTTTTCTATTTTTTCGGAATCAAAACCAAGCACTTTCAAATTGTAATTGGTAAGCTTCTTATCTACGACATCTTCAATTTCGCCTACAAATTCAAGATTAGGAGTCTCGTTAGTTATATACTCTACCTTGTTTACAAGTTGTGGTAAGCTGTCTACCTCAGGCACATAAATAAGGCCGATATAACCTTCTGATGCTTTTTGTTTTGCCAAATCCAGCGACAGGTCAGACAGGTCGGTATAAATGGTACGTTCTGAGTTTTTAAAGTCCGGTTTAAGCAAATCGGCTTTATCATAAACTGCTACCTTGTTAACCTCGTCATTATTCACACTTGCCAGATAGGCTACAAGGGTTCCCATGGCAACCATTAATAACGGACTCAAAAAAGTCATTACTAAAAACGACTTGTTGCGTACCTTGGCATTAAACTCTCTTTTTATAATAAGGGATAGGCTCATATTATCTCTGACTTACGGTTTGAATAAAAATATCGTTTACACTAGGTATCTTTTCCATAAAATAAGTTACTTCACCATGCTGTAAAAGATACTGCATCAGTTCTCTTGGGGTACCTCCCTGGGGCAGGGTAACCGTTAGTTTAAGTTCATCATCAAGCGTTTTAAAGTCAGCCTGCTCCGTTTTAAACTTAGTACTTATATCTGCCAGTAACTGCTGGAAGTTATAAGGTGCAATACCTACATCAAAAGTATTGGTCCTGTACTGTTTTTTAACTTCGTGAAGTTTGCCCTCTATAAGCTTGTTCGATTTATGGATAAGAGCGATATGATCGCACATTTCCTCCACACTTTCCATCCTGTGAGTAGAGAAAATAACCGTTGCCCCCTTATCGCGAAGCTCCAGTATCTCATCTTTTATCAGGTTAGCGTTAACAGGGTCAAAACCACTAAAAGGCTCATCAAAAATAAGCAGCTTGGGTTGGTGAAGCACCGTTACCACAAACTGTATTTTTTGTGCCATACCTTTAGAAAGCTCCTGTATTTTTTTATTCCACCAGCCTTTTATCTCCAGTTTTTCAAACCAGTATTCCAGTTGTTTTTTTGCCTCCTGCTTGCTTAAGCCTTTTAACTGTGCAAGGTAAAGTGCCTGCTCTCCTACCTTCATGGTTTTATATAAACCTCTTTCTTCAGGCATATAGCCTATATGGGCAATATGTTCCGGATTAAGCCTTTTGCCATCCAGTAACACCTCGCCGCTATCGGGCATAGTAATTTGGTTGATAATTCGTATAAGGGAAGTCTTCCCTGCACCATTAGGACCTAACAGCCCGTAAATACTACCTTTGGGAACTTCTAATGAAACGCTGTTTAAAGCCGTATAATCACCATACTGCTTTACAACGTTATTTACTTTTAAAATTGAATCCATCTGCTTTGATTGTGATGATGTAAAAGTAAAAATTATATAGCGGATACCGAAAAAAATAACTCAAATACGAGAACGGCAAGTACAAACACTAAGATAAAAACCAATGCAACCTTAAAATAAAATGCAGCTACACTGATATTAACAGGCCGTTCATCAACTTCATTATCAGTAACCAGCCTTATATTCATTCTGCTCATTATTGTTTCAATAATAGTAAAATCCTCTCTCTTCATAATATATCTCACATCATTTTCAGGCATTGTATACTTTTCGTCAACATAAAACTGCATCCCCTCAGCAATCAGTTTTGACTCAAATCTTATTTTATCCCTTAGTGGTATGTATAAAAAGAAATAATCTTCCGGGTTAGAATCACTTACATGCGCTATTCTCATACAATTACATAGTTATAACAATTACCCTATCCTTTTTGCGTACAACTTTTGAGGCACCTACCAAAAACCATCCAATTCTAAATGCTTACACTCATAATCCGGCTGAGATTGTTCGCATACTTTCGAACCCATAACCAACAACCTTTTCATATCTTAAACATATAACACAAGTATACTCAATTTTAAGGCAGTTTGCAATTCCGTATTATATAAAATACCTTTGCAGGCAATTAGCTAAACTCTTGGAAAAAGACACCTATAAAACCCTCGCAGCCCCATCGGAAGAAACATTGTTCAAGGAAAAGAATAGTAAGTTCTTTGGTTATGCATTTCCCGTAACCAGCGAAGAGGAGGTTAAGTCCCTGCTTGAAGAAGTTAAAAAACAACACCACTCTGCAAGACACTGGTGCTATGCTTTTCAGTTAGGCACAGACGAAAAGAAACTGTACTACCGTGCCAATGACGACGGCGAACCCAGTAACAGCGCGGGCATGCCTATTTACGGACAAATACAGTCTTTTGAAGTAACCAATGTATTAATTGTCGTTGTAAGATACTTTGGCGGAGTTAAACTTGGTGTGGGCGGACTTATTTCCGCTTACCGCACATCGGCACAAATGGCATTGGAAGCATCAGAGATAATAGAGAAAACCATAGATGTGCATTATGTTATAAAATTCGGTTACCATAATATGAACAAGGTTATGCGCGTTATAAAAGAAAAGAACCTTGATATAGTTTCCCAAAAAATGGAAATGGATTGTGAAATTGTAATTGGTACCCGAAAAAAAAATGCTTCAATGATTTTTGAAGCATTTAACAGTATCTATGAAATAGCGATTAAAGAAGTTTAAGTTCTTTCTCAAATTGATTTTTTTTTAAAAAGAGAAATGTTAAAATTAGTTAAATCTTAACTAAATCCATTTTCTCTGAAACGTAATCCGGAGGCAAAATTGGCCGTCCAGTTTTCATGTCCACAAACACCAAAACTGAGTTACCCGTTGTTAATAACTCACCCTGCTCATTTAGTATCTCATAGTCGAATTCTATCTTCACCGATTGCTGTTTTTTAAAGATAGTTCGCACTGTTAACAAATCATCATAGCGGGCAGGTTTTTTGTAATTCATTGTTAAGGAAACAACAGGAAGCATTACCCCCTTTTGCTCCATAAACTTATATGTAAGTCCCAGATTTCGAAGCCATTCCACACGCCCCATTTCAAAGTATTGCGCGTAATTACCGTGATAAACAACACCCATCTGGTCGGTTTCGGCATATCTCACCCTTACATTAAATTCATGAATTTTCATATTTTTAAAGCGTTAATTTTGTATTAATATTTTTTTAAATCACTTACAATATTTTTTTATAAAAATCAATACGCAAACCATTTTTTTTTAAAAAAAATTGTTTACATATTTGTTCTCTCGTACAGGGGTAAAATCCTGTTCATTTCTTTTGCAAAACAACCAATAATAAACATTTAATTTTCAGATATATGACTAAAACTGCGCAATCGGTATGGGAAAACTGTCTGGTGTTCATAAAAGACAATATTCAGGATCAGGCATACAAAACCTGGTTCGAACCGATTAGAGCGGTAGAGTTAACTGACAATGCTCTTTATATTCAGGTACCCAGTAAATTCTTTTATGAATGGCTGGAAGAACACTATGTAAAACTACTAAAGGTTGCACTAACCAAAGAACTTGGAAACGGTGCAAAGTTACTCTATAAAATTAAAATGGAGAACGTTTACGGCAACAAACAACCGTTTACCGAACAGTTACCAAGTGCCCATCGTACACCTGTTAAACCACAGGAGGTTGATGTACCTTTGCAAAACAAAAATCCGGAGCTTAAAAACCCTTTTATCATACCGGGAATAAGAAACGTAAAAATCGAATCACAGCTTAATGCCAACTACAGCTTTGACAATTTCCTTGAAGGAGATTCTAACAGGCTGGCACGTTCGGCAGGTATGGCTGTTGCCAATAAACCGGGAGGCACTTCTTTCAACCCGCTATTAATATTTGGCGGTGTAGGCTTGGGTAAAACCCACCTTGCACATGCCATTGGTGTTGAAATTAAAGAGAAGTTCCCAGAAAAGACAGTACTTTATATTTCTGCAGAAATTTTCACGCAGCAGTATATTGACTCCGTAAAAAGAAATACAAGAAACGACTTTATCCATTTTTACCAACTGATAGATGTACTTATTATAGATGACGTACAGTTCCTGTCGGGTAAAACAGGCACACAGGATGTTTTCTTCCATATATTCAATCACCTGCACCAAAACGGAAAACAGGTTATCCTTACTTCAGATAAGGCTCCTGTTGACATGCAGGATATCGAGCAAAGGCTATTATCACGTTTTAAGTGGGGATTATCTGCCGAACTTCACCAACCGGATTATGAAACAAGGATATCTATCCTTAATAACATATTATACCGTGATGGGGTTGAAATGCCTGATGAGATTGTGGAGTATGTGGCTAAAAACATCAAATCTAACGTTCGTGAGCTTGAAGGAGCCATTATCTCTTTAATAGCACAGTCTTCTTTCAACAAACGTGAGGTTACCATAGACCTTGCTAAGCAGGTAGTGGAAAAGTTCGTGAAAAATGTGAAGCGCGAAATATCTATAGATTACATACAAAAGGTAGTTTCAGATTATTTCCAGCTTGATGTTGATACACTACAGTCTAAAACAAGAAAACGCCATGTAGTACAGGCTCGCCAGCTGGCTATGTTCTTTGCTAAAAAGTTCACTAAAGCATCGTTGGCAAACATCGGTTCTCAAATTGGTGACCGAGATCACGCTACCGTACTGCATGCATGTAAAACTGTAGACAACTTAGTTTCAACCGATAAACAATTCCGTAAATTTGTTGATGATATCAACAAAAAACTATCGATATAATGCCCGTTAAGATTTTAATGGTATGCCTGGGAAACATTTGCCGTTCTCCCCTGGCAGAAGGTATTTTACAATCTAAACTCCCTACAGGAAAATTTGTTGTGGATTCTGCCGGAACAGGTGGCTGGCATGTAGGCGAACAGCCTGACAAACGCTCTATAGCTACTGCAAAAAACCGTGGCCTGGACATCAGCTGTCAAAAAGCAAGACAATTTAAAACATCCGACTTTACTGAATTCGACCATATTTTTGTTATGGACAGCTCTAACCTTAAAGATGTTTTAAGACTTGCCCCTAATGACACAACCAAAGCCGAAGTAAGCCTGATGATGGATGCCCTTCATCCGGGACAGGGAGTTAATGTGCCCGATCCTTACTACGGAGGACCTGAAGGTTTTGACAATGTTTACGATATGCTTGATCAAGCCTGCGAAATTGTAGCTACCAAACTTATAAAAGAACACGCCTGATGAACACAATAGGAAAATTATATCTGTTACCAGTCCCTCTTGGCCCCGATGCCAACCCAAAAGAGGTTCTTCCGGAAACGGTAGAGAAATCCATTGAGTTTATTGATCACTATATTGTGGAAAATGAAAAAACAGCTCGCCGTTTCATTAAGGCAATACTACCTGCTAAAAAACAGCCCGAGCTAAAAATATCTGTACTTAACAAGCACACAGAACCTTCAGAACACCATGATTTTATAAAACCTTGCCTTGAAGGTAAAAATGTAGGACTAATGAGTGAAGCTGGTTGCCCCGGTGTAGCCGATCCAGGCGCTGCGATAGTTAAAATCGCTCACGAAAAAGGCATTCAGGTTGTACCGCTTGTAGGACCGTCTTCTATACTTTTGGCTATTATGACATCAGGAATGAACGGGCAAAGTTTTGCTTTTAACGGCTACCTGCCTATAGATAAAGGTGAAAAGAAAAATGCACTTAAAAATTTTGAAAAACTGTCGCACGAAAAGAGCCAGTCGCAACTTTTTATAGAAACCCCTTATCGCAATAACAAACTGGTTGAAGATATTTTACAAACCCTACAACCTTCTACTCATTTATGCATTGCCTGCGATATTACGTTATCTACCGAATATATTAAGACAAAAACCGTAGCACAGTGGAAAAAAGAAAAGCTGGACCTGCACAACAGGCCTGCAATCTTTATAATCCATAAATTTTAATCGTTCGCTTCTTCCCTGCGTTTTTGTTCGGCAAGAATTTCATCCGGCCTTGCATCAAAAACATATTTGTTTAAAACATTTACCACATCGGCAAACGAAAAACAGATAGCTATCTCTTTTTTGATAATATCGGCATCCTCATATTGGGTTATAATGCCCTCATCATAATCAATGCAACGCTGTATCTCTTCCTTTATATCTTCAATATGGTATTCACCTGCATGTTCCCAAACCGGCTCCACTTCAAATTCAGGATTGTATAAAGTATGAGCCACCACTCTGTTCACAACAGTATCTTCAAACAAGTCTGACTTCAGGTAATATTTCCAGATATTACCCTGCCCGTCATAAAGCAAAGAATGATTGTCTTTTATAAGTAATTCTGTAGCCGGAGCTTTAGAAAGATTCTCTTCTGTAGGAATCAGATCTACATGATAAGAATCGTAAATATCAATTAAAGGAAAAACAGGCTTCATTTGGTTTAGATAGTTTGCTAATAAAAATAACCTATTTATCTAAACGCAAAAAACTAAAAATATTTTTTCTTTATCCAAAAAGCAAGGTTAACCAACGCTATAAGTGCAGGTACTTCTACCAACGGACCTATAACTCCCGCAAAAGCCTGACCACTGTTTATACCAAATACCCCTATTGCCACAGCAATTGCCAGTTCAAAATTATTACCCGCAGCAGTAAAGGATATCGCCGCCGACTGGCTGTAATCTGCTCCTGTTTTTTTTGCTATAAAAAAGCTCGCCACAAACATGATTACAAAATAAACCGCTAACGGAACAGCAATACGAAGCACATCCATAGGTATCTCCACTATGAGTTTCCCCTTAAGGCTAAACATCAGTACAATTGTAAACAATAGTGCTATAAGCGTAAAAGGAGAAATAAAAGGAAGATATTTTTTTGTAAACCATTCTTCACCTTTAAGTTTTATGAGTATAATTCTTGAGAGTATACCTGCAGCAAAAGGAACCCCTAGGTAAAGCAATACACTTTGGGCAATCTCACCCATAGTTATAGAAACTTCCATGCCTTCTATACCAAAGTACGGCGGAAGCACCGTTATAAAAACATAAGCATAAACGCTGTACAACAGCACCTGGAAAACACTGTTTAAGGCAACCAGCCCCGCAGCATATTCACGATTACCCTCTGCAAGTTCGTTCCACACTATTACCATTGCAATACATCGTGCAATACCTATTAATATCAGCCCCGACATGTATTCAGGATATCCTTTTAAAAATAAAATAGCTAAAAAGAACATAATTATAGGTCCTATTACCCAATTAAGCAATAACGAAGCACCTAATACTTTTGTATTCCTGAAAACTTTACCAATTGTTTCATATTTTACTTTTGCTAATGGCGGATACATCATTATTATCAGCCCAATTGCCAAAGGTATGTTAGTAGTACCGCTGGAAAACGAATTAATAAAACTATCGGCATCTAGGGAAAAATACCCTATCATCACCCCGATAACCATCGCCGTAAAAATCCACAAGGTTAGGTAACGGTCTAAAAACCCCAGTTTTTTTCTCTCAGCAGCCGGAGCACAATTAGTTACACTCATAAGAATAAATTTTCGGCAATATTTTCTGCCAATGAATACCGGTAAGAAACGACACTAAAAACCGACAGACAAAAGACAGAAAATATTACCGTGGCTATACAGCCATCATATCAATAAAATTTTTACAATACTCTTTTATCATTTCCCTAACCCTTCTGAACTCAGCAGCAACTTCTTCTTCACTACCCTCATATTTGGAAGGATCCGGAAAATTATAATGAAAACGTTCGGCTTTAGAAGGGAAAAAAGGACAGTTTTCCTTAGCATTATCGCAAACCGTGATTATAAAATCAAAGTCGATATCACTATACTCCTCCACATTATTAGACGTGTGGCCTGATATATCAATACCATCTTCCTTCATAAAAGCTATAGCTTTTGGATTTACGCCATGCGTTTCAACTCCTGCACTATAAACTTCTGCCCTGCCGTTTGCAAAATAATTTAGGTAACCGTGAGCCATCTGGCTTCTGCAGCTATTACCTGTACATAATACTAAAATCTTATTCATATAATAAAAATTAACAACATCCTCCTCCCGGAGTACAACATGATTGTTGGTTCTCAACTAATTCTTTTTTCTCCGGCACCCCGCAGGTATCAGACGCTAAGCATGCGGTATTTTTTATTGTAAGTACAAAATCTTTTCCATCAAAATCAAGTCCGTACTTACCTATGGTCGTATCCTGATATTCTACTTCAATCTCGCTATCTTCCATACCAAGTACTTTTTCCGATAACGCTATTATGTTGCGCAGTTTCTTAGGTTTAAGTCTGTGCTCATAATCATTTGCATCCCATAGCTGAAAATTAGCAACTGTCTCTTTCCTAACTGTGCCTCCACAGTCTATAAAATTTCGGGCAACCACACCTACTTCCGTTACATGAAAATGTTCCGGCACATATGTCCCGTTTGGTAATCTGAAAGTAACCCCTTCAACTGTTTCCAGTATATTTTTTATTTCTGATAATCTCATAATTTTTAATTTTTTAATTAACAACAGTTATATTTCTTTTTCGCCAATGAAAGAGAAACATGCTCAAAAAATGATTTAATTTTTTCGAATCCCGCCTCATCAATACAGTAGCATATAGCAGTACCCTCTATATTACCTTTTATGAGTCCGGCATTTTTAAGTTCTTTCAAGTGCTGTGATACTGTAGGCTGAGCCAGAGGCAACACCCCTACTATATCACCACATATACAGGAATCTACTTTAAGCAGATATTCTATTATGGCAATCCTAGCCGGATGCCCTAACGCTTTTGCCAAAAGAGCAAGTTTATTTTGCTCTTCTGTAAACTGATCTGATTTTGTTGCTCCCATAACTCTATTTGTATATTGCAATATTACGATAAATAGTAATTCAAAAAAAATTCTAACATTAATTTAACATTAAGAATTAAACCAAAAGTACCCTATAAAATCCATTTATAAAAAAAGCCCTATTTTTGCGCCTTCAAAAACACCTCCTACCCTAATCTATTAAAATACAACACTTTTATAATGACCAAAATCTTTAACCTGTTTGATTTTTCACAAAAAGTAAATTATAAAAATGAAATCCTGGCAGGCCTTACTGTAGCCATGACCATGATACCGGAATCTTTATCATTTGCGATATTAGCGGGATTCCCTCCACTTGTCGGCTTATATGCAGCCTTTATTATGGGACTGATAACAGCCGTTTTTGGAGGAAGACCGGGGTTGGTTTCGGGAGGTGCAGGTGCTACTGTAGTTGTACTTATCGCCCTAATGCAGTCGCACGGTATAGAATATGTTTTTGGCGCAGTGGCATTAGCCGGGGTCTTCCAGATTTTGGTAGGATTATTCAAACTTGGTAAGTTCATCAGGCTTGTACCACAACCTGTAATGTATGGTTTTGTAAACGGACTGGCAGTAATTATTTTTATGTCTCAACTGGAGCAGTTTAAAAACGGAGAGAGTTGGCTAAACGGAACACCGCTTTACATTATGGGCGGACTTGTAGCCTTAACCATAGGAATAGTAATGATTTTTCCTAAAATAACGAAAGCTGTCCCTGCTTCCCTAGTTGCTATCATGGTAGTATTTGGGGTAGTTTTACTATTTAATATAAACACTAAAACAGTAGAAGATATCGCTTCTGTAGAGGGAGGTTTTCCTCCTTTCCATATTCCGGAAATACCTTTCACACTTGAAACCCTTAAAATAATATTTCCTTATTCACTAATCATGGCAGCAGTAGGGCTTACAGAAGGACTATTAACCTTAAACCTTGTAGACGAGATAACGAAAACAAGAGGAAACAGCAACAGGGAATGTTTAGCACAGGGAGGTGCCAACATTGCTAACGGATTCTTTTTTGGAATGGGTGGCTGCCCAATGATTGCACAAACACTGGTTAACCTATCTGCCGGATCAAGAGCAAGGTTATCAGGTATAATAGCTTCGCTAACTATCTTGCTAATAATATTGGTAGGTGCACCTGTAATCGGTAAACTGCCAATGGCAGCTTTAACCGGAGTAATGATTATGGTTGCAATAGGCACTTTTGAATGGGCAAGCTTCAGGATTATAAATAAAATGCCCAAGTCAGATATTATTACCGGTATACTGGTAGCATTTATTACCATTTTCATGAAAAACTTAGCACTTGCCGTATTGATAGGTGTTATAATATCGGCATTGGTATTTGCATGGGAAAGCGCCAAGCGCATACGCGCAAGGCACTATATAGATGATAACGGTGTTAAGCATTATGAAATTTACGGTCCGTTATTCTTTGGATCAACTACTGTATTTGCAGAGAAATTTAATGTAGATTCAGATCCTAATGAGGTTATAATAGACTTTAAGGAAAGTCGCGTAGCAGACATGTCGGCTATTGAAGCTCTAAATTCAATTACCAAAAAATACCACGAGGCAGGTAAAATGGTCCACCTGAGACATCTTAGCGACGACTGCATAAGGTTACTTAAAAATGCAGAAGCTGTTATTGATGTTAATATAATGGAAGATCCTACTTATAAAGTAGTGACCAATATTCACAATTAAACGGTACGCTTTTCAATATACTTAGAGTTCATTATACGCACTATACCCATATAATCCATAGTGAACTCTATTAAATCGCCTACCTTATATTGCTTAGGGTTTTCACCTAGATCCAGAACAACCATATCCGATGTTGCTCCTGCATATTTAATTTCGGCATCTGTAGCATCAAGGTGTTTCATATCTATATCCAACAGGCCAATATCAATAATAGCCCTAATGGTGGTTTTACCGTGGTCGCTTTCATCAAAATCAAAGCTCGTACCTTCAAGGTTTGTCCCCATTTCACCTGTTGGCACTATAGGTTTTTCATAAAGCTCAATAATCTCGGCATATAGTTTAAAAATATCATTCTCCATATGTTCGAACTTTTCACTATTGTACACATCGGTACCCATAAAAAGGGTTTCACCTACCCTGAAATGATTAATACCTACAGGTATTAAACCCTGTTGAACTAAAGGTATTGTGACAGATGAACCGCCTGAAATAAAAGGTATTTTCACATTGAATTTAGCCTCTACCAATTGCTTATACAAACTAAGCTGGATTAGCTTATCATTATTAGGAAGCACACCGTAAAGACAGGAAAGATTTGTCCCTAAGCCAATAATTTCTATATTTTTCATTTGAAAAACACGCGAATAGAAATCAACAAAATCCTCACGCATCACACCTTCACGAAGCTCACCCAAATCAATCATAATAATAATTTTGTGGATCACTCCCTGCTTTTGGGCTTCTTTGGAAAGCATTTCGATAGTCCTGAAATCAGTATTCATACTGATATCGGCATATTTAATTACATCATTAATTGCTCCTTTAGCTGGTGGCTTTATATAAATGGTCTCAACATTTTTATCAATAGCCTTAATGGTTTTAAGATTACTGATTCTGGAGTCAGAATATTGGCTAATGCCCATTTTTAAAAGCTCTGTAAGGTACTCTTTATTACCACACAGAATTTTTGTCACTACAGACCAGTATATATTATGCTCTTTAAAAAAGGAATTTAAGTAATTAAAGTTTGTTTTAAGTTTTTTTGTATCTAGTGTTATAAAAGCCATTAGCTTGTTTTTTTATACCTCATTTCAAGGTATTTATTTGTAAATCCAAGATGTTCATAAAGTCCTTTGGCAGGATTATCCGGCTCTACATGCAACGCCACATCTCCGTTAGCAGACTCCAGGGCTTCCTGCATCAGTTTTTTACCTATACCTTTCCCTCTTTGGTTAGGATCAGTAGCTATATAAACCAGTATGTTTTCAGGTATGTAACCCCCCATTCCGGTTTCGTTAATTACCACAGCACCTACAACTTGGTTATTATCTTCCAGCCTTGCAGTAAGTACAAGTCCTCCTGTGGTTTTGTTTTCCTCTTCATTTTTATTCAAAGCATAATTAACAGCTTTATTAATATCATCCGCAGGATCGCCATATTGTTCTAAACTTTTATATAAAAAGTTAACAACTTCCTTCTGCATTTCATTAGTTAAAGGTTCATTTGGATGATATTTTTGAATTTTTATCATTCTTTTTTGTTTAAAATTAATAAAAACGCAAGATAACCCTTTAAAAAACCAATTAAAAACTATTCCTGTTAAAATATGTTAATATTGGTTTTTAAGCCATTAAAATCATATTACAAATTTTAATGATTTTGTATTTTTGCAATATGGCAAAACTCATTAACCTAAAGACATTTAAAGAATTTTTTAATTCTTCATCAGGAGGAGGCGTAGTCCTCCTAATTTGTGTGGCACTCTCACTTATTATCGCTAATACCGAAATGGCATGGGGGTTTGAACACTTCCTTGAGCAAAAAGTAGGATTCCACAACGAAGCAGTACACTTGGAATTTTCAGTTATCAACTGGATTAACGACGGCCTTATGGCTGTGTTTTTCCTATTAGTAGGACTTGAAATAAAAAGGGAAATCGTAGAAGGTGAACTTTCATCACTTCGACATGCCTCCCTTCCTGTTTTGGCTGCTATAGGCGGGGTTTTGGTTCCTGCAACAATTTATTCGCTATTTAATGCCGGAACACCTACCGTACACGGATGGGGTATTCCTATGGCTACCGATATTGCCTTTGCTTTAGGTATTGTTTCGCTACTTGGAGACAAAGTTCCTACAGGACTTAAAATATTCCTTGCAGCACTTGCTATTGTAGACGATTTAATGGCAATTCTTGTTATTGCCATATTCTATACCTCAAACCTGAATTTAGAGTACCTTATGTATGCAGGTGGTATAATGATTATATTAATTATATTTAACAGGCTACGACTTAAAAACCTGTTATTCTATCTAATACCTGGTGCTATAATATGGTATTTAATTCACCATTCAGGTATTCACGCTACTATTGCAGGTGTACTTACAGCATTAACGTTACCAACAACTCCGGATGATAGCGAGTCTCCGCTTGAAAAACTGGAGCATGCATTAACTAAACCGGTAAACTTTATCATCATGCCTATATTTGCCATAGCAAATACCAACATTACTTTTGTTGATGGTATGGTTGAAGGATTGGCAAGCAACTTAGGGTTAGGTATTGTATTAGGCTTATTCTTAGGCAAACCAATTGGTATATTTGTCATGTCGTTCCTTTCGGTTAAGCTTAAAATAGCAGAACTGCCTAAAAATACGACCTGGACTCACGTAGTAGGATTAGGCATGCTGGGAGGTATTGGTTTTACCATGTCAATTTTCATCGCACTGTTATCGTTTAAAACAAGTGTAGATTTACAAACCGAAGCTAAGTTTGCCGTTCTGGTAGCCTCAGTACTATCGGGTGTATGTGGCTTTACCTGGTTAAGCCTGTACAACAAAAAGAAAAAGAAGAAAAAAGAAGCGTTAGCTGAAGCATAAAAAAAGAGAGGTTTAAGCCTCTCTTTTTTATTTATTACTTCTTCCTGAATATCTCAACATTACTTACTGATAACCGTTCATTCAGCCAACTCTTAAGCCTTGTCTTTTCCTCGTCAGAAAGATCTTCAGGGGTAGGTGTTTCATACAGTACAGCCGTAACACCCACTATACTGTCTTTACCGGTTGCAAGGTCATGATGTGATACCGAGAATGACTTTATCTTTGGAAACAGTGATTTGGCTTCTTTTAAAAACTTCTTATTATCAAAAGTATTGGCTGCAATTTGTTTTTCAAGCTGCACTATCCTTAAATCCTTTTGACTTACCTCGTTCTCTGTACTTTTTATTTGCTTTAGGATATCACCTTTAAGCGCATTAAACCTATCTGTACTATCCTGTCTTATTATAAGCCGTGTTCCTTTAAGGTATTCGTTATTATCCATCCTTTCCTGCAGCTGGGAAATTTCATTCTTTTCAAAACGTTTTGTAAGAAAAGCAAGCTCAAGTCTTTTAGGAGCAGTATTAAAACTGGTTTTTTGATACACTACAGTATATCCCCTGTCTGTAAACTCATTATCAATAAAATTATTAACTGTTTTTTTAAACTGTTGTTCCCTGTATAATGAATATGCCAGATAGGATGCCGGTAAAAGCATGGCAAACGTAAGCATTGATATTATCATCTTAACACGCTTTTGCTGCCTTTCATCAACCTGTTTTTTAGGAGCGTATTTAAGGTATTTTATAATAGCAAACGTGGCTATACCTATAAAAACACAATTAATACAATAAAGATAAAAAGCTCCTAAAAAATAAGACCATTCAAAAGTAGCTATACCATAACCCGCAGTACACAGCGGAGGCATTAAAGCCGTTGCAATTGCCACACCCGGAATAGGATTCCCCTTCTCTACCCTGGTTACTGCAATAACCCCTACAAGACCACCTGAAAACGCAATAATTATATCATATATAGTAGGTGCTGTTCTCGCTAATAATTCTGACTGGACATCTTTAAAAGGTGTAATTAAAAAATATATTGTTGAGAAGATAAGCCCTACAGCCGTAGCATTAAGAAGGTTTTTAAGTGACCTTTTAAGAAGGTTAAAATCATACACCCCTAAAGCAAAACCTGCTCCAACAATAGGCCCCATTAAAGGAGAAATTAACATCGCACCAATTACCACTGCTGTTGAGTTAACATTAAGCCCAACAGAAGCTATAATTATAGCACAGGCAAGTACCCATAAGTTTGCTCCTTTAAACTCAATGTTCTTTTTTACATTTTCAAGGATTTTTTCCCTATTATCCTCACCTTCATGAAGATTTAAAATAGCCGCTATTCTTCTCATCTATTAAAATTGATTGTTGTAAAAGTAAAATAACCACTACTTATAGCATCTATAAATAATGGTTACTGCAATTTATTACTTTTATAGGATATAAAGGGCCTGTTTATGAAAAAAGCAACTCTTTCGCTCTGCGTTTTAAAGTCTTCATTATATCAGCAGGGTAAGATCTTTTTCCCATAAAAACATCAGTCATTGCTTCAAAAGCCCCTTGTCCGTATTTTTTCATAAAAAGGTTCCTTATTTTAGGCTGATCGTATAAAAACTTAGAGAGTAATATCCCTGTTTTTATTTCTGGCAGTAATTTTTCTTCCAGTTTATCCATATAAATAAGTTCGGCCTTCTTAACATCAAGATCACTCTCCGCGATAGCATCGGCAACAAGCATACCACTGTAAATAGAATTTGATATACCTTCAGCTGTTACCGGATCTGCAAATCCTGCAGCATCTCCCACTAAGAAAACATTATTTTTTACAAAGCCATCGGTTCGGGGTGTCACCGGAATCTGAAAACCATGCTGAACTTCACTTATTACATTATCAATCTTTAATGTATTTGATAAATACTCCTGATAATATTGTTTTAGATTAATTTTTGTTCTTTTACCCGAAGCAACACCTATGGATAAATGGTTCTTTTTAGGAAAATTCCACGCATAACCACCCGGAATGGCATCTATATCAAAACGAACTGATTTTGAAAGCCTTTCAAAATCTGCTTCAGAAACTTCAACTTCATATTCTAATGCAGGAATTAAATGCCTGGTTTCCTTTTCCCAGCCCGCCATTTTTGCAGTTGGACTCAAAGCACCATCTGCTGCAATTACAAAACGGGTTTTTATTTCTTCATGAGTTGTAGATAACACTACATTTTCTCCTTCTGAAGTAAGTCCGGTTAACTTACAATTATCAATAACGGTTCCCCCTTTTTCAGTAACTTTTTTAACCAAAAAGCTGTCAAAGGTATCACGCATCACCATAGTAATAACAGGTTGGTCACGCTCAGTAATAAAATGAAAATCTTTACCTATTAAAGTATCTACTTTATAAAACTCACGTTCAGCAACTTCAGTAATATCAAATGGCAGCATTTTCACTCCTCTATATACAAAGCCCCCTCCACAGGTTTTATAACGCGGCAAAGTCTCTTTTTCTATTATAGCTACGGAAATTCCTTTTTCAGCCAACTTAAAAGCAGCAGCAGCTCCTGCAGGACCACTACCTATAATAACAACATCAAAATATTTCATTAAAATTTATAATAAAGTCCATTTTTTAGAATCGGCTAATATAGATAAATTTAATCTTTACTACCCATTATCATATTGTAAACAACAAATATAAAAACCTGACAATAATTAAATAAACTTTAATAATTAAAAAGATATTTAAATTTTAAATGTTATATTTTTTTTAACACCTTACTTTTTACTACATTAGCCATTGCTAACCAGTAAGTTATATGAATACCCCACTTGAAATAGTAGCAGGAGCACTGCTCCTAATGATTTTTCTCATATACATAATAAATAAAATACCTATGTATAGAGAGGAAAGATTGGAATTGCTTACTAAGTACCGTAAGACTCAGAATATGTTTCTTAAAGTTCAGGATATGCTTAGTGACTACATACTTAGCCATGATGCCATAGATCAGCCTATTATGCCGGGTGTTAGTTGTGGCGAGTATTTGCATGAAATGAAGAAGGAATTTTCTAAAAATCTTTCTAAAAATCTGTTATTAAAAATAAGAAGATGTAATAACAGAAGAGTTATTAACAAGATAAACTCTATGCTTAATGAGCAGGGCAACAAGCTTATTAAAACGAGAGAACTGATTACTCAGTTGCAAAAAAAAAGCTCTGATAATTCAGAGCTTTGTGCAGGTTAAATAAAATATTTAATCCAGTTTTACTTTAGCATTAGGGTTTGCGATAATGTTTGAGGTGTCATAACCTCCAAACCTTTTTATGTAGCTTCTTAATGAAGTTCCAAAACCGTCTTTAAACCCTTCTGTACCGTTACTTCTAAGGAATTTTTTAACTGATCCTGCTCCACCAAGGTGGGCTGCAGCCAATAGTCCTGATTCGGTAATTTTAATCCCATTAATGGTTTTACCTTCGTAACGCTTAATTTCTTTTCTTAGTTCCCATTTGTTTTTAGAAAGTAAAGCTTTAAAAGCTCTTTCCTGTAACTTAGGATTGTTTAAAAACTCTTTAGTATCCTTAATACCTATAGCTCTTAAAGTACTCTTCCCAAACTGGTATTTACCCATGTAACCATAAGGATTTACCAGTTTATAAAGCCCCTGAGATTCTTTTATGGCTATCGCCTGTTTAAAGCCAATGTACGACTTCCCGGTAAAAGGAAAGTTATAACTGGTTTTAGCAGTTTCGTCAATCGTTGGCACTGTATAGTTTGTAATCTCATCTTCTGAAAGGTGAAAACCTTCTATTCTGCCAAACTGTTTTGCATCGTTAGTTTTAAATCCTGAACTTACAATTGCAATGAAAAGGGATAACCCTAAAAAATAACTCCATTTTTTTATCATAAACACTGATTTCTCACTGTCTGTCACCCATGTGAAATTTCTCGATGGCAAAGATAACTAAAATTATTTGATTGATTTACAATAAATTAACTTTTAAATATATTTTTAACACTAATTTACTCATTCAAAAAACCAAAGAATTTTCTGTAAACACTGTAAACAAAGGGCTCTCCCTGAAACTTAAAATTTTGTCAACATCAAGTGTTCATATCTGTGTTTTAACTAAAAATTAACCCCGAAAACGTTTGAACATTTTCGGGGTTTTATATTTTAAAAGGTCAATTTCTTAACTATTTTATTCCCATTTTGTTTACCCAGGCAACATATTTTTGTCTGTTTACGGCATGCTGTGCAGCGGTAACTGCAAACTCATGATAACCAAAGTTAGTTACACTGGCACAAAAGTAAATGTAATTATGCTGTTCCGGATTTAATACCGCATCTATAGCAGAAATATCGGGCATAGCTATTGGCCCCGGAGGAATTCCTTCATACATGTAGGTGTTGTAAGGAGAATCTACTTCAAGGTGTTTAAAATACACCCTTTTAATTACCTGGTCATAATCGCCTGATTGCTTTTTAACAGCATAAATAACAGTTGGGTCGGCTTCCAGCTTCATACCCTTTTTAATCCTGTTAAGGTATACACCGGCCACTCTTGGTCTTTCGTCTGCCTTAACGGTTTCTTTGTGGACAATAGAAGCAAGTGCCATTACCTGTAGCGGAGTTAAGCCCAAAGCCTCAGCTTTTACAACTCTTTCCTCATTCCAAAACTTCCTGTATTCTTTAGCCATTCTTTCACGGAACTTATTAGGGCTAACATCCCAAAAGAACTCGTAGGTATTAGGTATAAATATGCTCAGTATATTATCCTCATTAAACCCGTTTTCTTCCATAAATTGTTTGTCAGTAAAGGCGGTATATAATGCAAGACTGTCCGGCTCAATCTGCTCTGCTATTCTTCCAATAGTCTTAGGAAATGTTTCCTGATTATTAAATGAAAGATTGACTGGAACAGGTTGTCTGAGAGAGTTAATAATATCATTACTGTTCATGCCTTTTTTAAACACAAATTTACCCGCCTTTACATTCCTTACATACGACTTCTTTTCAGCTACCATCCTAAAACGATCCATGTTTTCAACATAGGGCTTTACAATCTGCTCTACATCGGCATACAAAGAACCGGTAGGTATGTAGATAGCTACTTTACTATCAGCAAATGCTGTATTAGGAGAAAAAATATCTTTATAAATTTTATAGCCATATATACTGGCTGCGGTAATAACCACTAGAGAAAATATCCCTATAATTTTTCTAAGTTTCAATTTGCTTATTTTTGTTTGTGTATTAACTGATACAGGGCTTCGTCTTTATACTGGTTATCAACTCTGTTCCAGTCTTTTTTAACCCCTATTTGCTCGAAGCCAAAATTAGTAAAAAGTGTGATACTTGCTACGTTGCCTGTATCAATATTTGCATAAAGCTGATGAAGCTGCAATCTCTGGAATGCATAGTCAATTAAAAGCCCTAAAGCTTCTTTCCCAACACCTTTGTTTCTGTGCTCCTCATTACGGATTATTATGCCTATTCCTGCCCTTTGGTTTACAGGATCAAAGTCAAAAAGATCAATTAATCCTAAGGCAGTAAAACCATCTTTTTCACAAATGGCAAGTCTTAGTTGTTTTGCCTCATAAATATCCTGATGTGCATTTTCAAGATACTGACGGATTAGAAAACGGCTGTAAGGTGTTTGGGTATTGCTTATTTCCCAAATTTCCTCATTATTTTCAATACTATATATAAACTCAAGATCCTCCGGTTCAAGAGCTCTTAAAAATATAGTATTTCCCTGTAGTGTTACCATTCTACCTCGCCTTTAAACACAAACGTTGCCGGACCGGTTAAAAATACATCTGTAAATCGTTTATCATTTTGCTTAAACGAAACCTTAAGTTCACCTCCCTGTGTATTTAGCCTTACTTCATTAGCATGGGTTTTCCCCAAAACTTTCATTGCTATGGCCACAGCAGTAACTCCCGTGCCACAGGAAAGGGTTTCATCTTCTACACCACGCTCATAAGTACGTACGGCAAAAGTATCTTCTTCTTCAGGGCTCACAAAATTGATATTAGAACCTTTCTCGCCATATAAATCACTATAACGTATAGAAGCGCCTATACCTTTTACATTAAATTTATCAAGTTCTTCCACTATCTCAACATGGTGAGGAGAACCTGTATCAAGAAAAACATAATGCTCATATACCGATACGCTGTTTACATCCTTCATTTGCAGTGAAACAATACCTTCATCATCCACGGTTGCATAATGTGGACCATCGGTAGCTATAAAGTTAGTTTCATCATCAATTACACCAAGCATCTTGGCAAAAGCCACGAGGCATCTGCCTCCATTACCGCACATTGAACTTTCATTCCCGTCAGAATTATAATATACCATACGAAAATCGGCATTATTATCGTTTTCTAATAGTATTAGCCCATCAGCACCAATGCCAAATTTTCGGTCACACAGCTGTGCAACAAGTTTGGTATCATTTTTGGGAAATATATCCTTGCGGTTATCGATCATCACAAAATCGTTTCCCGTACCCTGGTATTTGTAAAAGGTGTATTGCATTTTATACAGGTATTTAGGCAAAAGTACGAATATTAACGACAACTGGAAATGAACGCTATCGCTTATATTATTTTATAACTTTTTACCATTAAAATTTTAAAAACTGTTGAGGATTATGAAAAGAATTTCAGGTTTATTCCTTGTGGCTCTCTTAAGTGGCGCCACTACCTTAGGAGCTTATAAACTGGTTTTTGATGACAATGCAAACGCATCGTCATTATCCGTAGCTCCTTCACAAGCTGTTTACGCTAAAAATGTAAGCTACCTTCCCGAAACGGGAGATTTTACAGCCGCTGCCGATAAGGCTGTACATGCGGTTGTTCACGTAACAAATGTTTCATACAGATCTGTCCCGAATAACTTTTTCTTTGGCTATGGCCAGAGCGAACCGCAACCTCAGGTAGGTACGGGATCGGGTGTAATTATTACCGAAGACGGATATATAGTAACCAATAATCACGTTGTACAAAATGCCAGCGAGCTAGAAGTTACCTTAAACAATAACAAGTCGTACAAGGCCAAATTAGTGGGTACCGACTCTAACATGGATATTGCCTTACTTAAGATAGAGACAGATGAGAAACTTCCGTATGCCACATTTGGTAATTCAGACGATATTAAAGTAGGCGAATGGGTACTTGCAGTAGGCAACCCCTATAACCTAAACTCTACGGTTACTGCCGGTATTGTATCAGCTAAGGCACGTAACCTGAGTAACGACGGCATTCAGTCATTTATTCAGACAGATGCAGCTGTAAACCCTGGTAACAGCGGAGGTGCACTGGTAAACATAAGAGGTGAACTAATTGGTATTAATACTATGATTACTTCTATGACCGGTTCTTATGTAGGATATTCGTTTGCTGTACCTTCAAACATTACAAGAAAAATTATTGAAGACATTATGGAGTATGGTAACGTACAACGTGGTGTACTTGGTGTAAAAGGCAGCGAACTAAACAGCTATGCCTCAAAAGAATTAGGCGTAAGCGAAACACAAGGATTCTATATTAATGATATTGTAAAAGGATCGGGAGCCGAAAAAGCAGGCCTTAAAAAAGGAGATATTATTGTTGATATCGATGGCAGGACCATTAATAGCTTTGCCGACCTAAATAACGCAATTGCAACCAAAAGACCTAATGATGTGGTTAAAGTAGGTGTACATCGTGACGGAGAACTGGTTAATTTACCGGTTAAATTATATAAAAACGAGATAAACACCTTTAAATATAATGGTCTCGAACTACAAGACGTAACCAGTAGCGACAAAAAGAAATTCAATATCAATTTTGGTGTTAAGGTTACCGAGATTAATGATGAAAGTCTGATGCCATATTATGACGAATTAAAAGATGGTATTATACTTAGCATAGGTAACGTTAAGGCTAAAGATGTGGATACGGTTTCTAAACTACTTAGTAACAGAAAGCCTAATCAAAGGCTTCGTGTTGAAATGGTTACCCAAAACGGGGAAATTGTACGATTCCTAATTTAAATTGATCCCTTATTTATAACGTTGTTGGGCCTCTGCATTTTGCAGGGGCTTTTTTTATTCATCTAAACACAACACTGCCGTAACCTAAAATAAATACTTCCTGAGGTAATTTTGGCGCAAACTATACTAATGAAGAAAAAAGTTATCAGGAGACTGGAAATATTACTTCACATACTTACTTCGGTAATACTATTATTAAAAGGTTTTGATCAGCTTGCCAAAACAATATATTTCCCTGCAGTAATATTAATTTCTTTGGGGTTATTAGTCATGCTTCTTAATCTGTTTTGGAGAAAACTTAGGGTAAAACCAAAAGAAGCCCGTACCGCCTGTTATTATATAGAGACTCCTGCCCTGCTGCTAATTTCATACATCATTCACCTTGAAGGAGTCCATACTGTACCTTATGCTTTTTTTATTGCTTCATTGTTGTATGCAGCAGTGGGTTTTATTTCCTCTAATAAATCAAAAAAAATTACCCGTCATAATTTTTAATCCCTACCTATTTTAACACAAAAAAGCAATGATTATCAAAAAGTAAAGTATACTTCTGCTATTTTTGTCTGTACAACTACTATACAGACTATTATATGAAACGTACAATTACTTTGTTATCATTTCTTACTACAATGTTTTGCTTTACTCAAGCTACTGCACAACATTCAAAAAAAGAAAAGCAGATTGCATATTTTGGGAAAACCCTTCCCGCCGACAATAATGGGTATACCCCATGTGTCAGTACAGAATATGACAGCTATCTGGATGCAAAATATCCGGAAAGGCAAACCATACAGGAATTTGAAAACTGGATGGCTGCTAAAATTGAAGAAAGAAAAAACAGGTTTCAGTTAAAAACCACTAACGAAGTCATTACCATACCTGTAGTGATACACATTATTCATAATGGCGACCCGATAGGGGTTGATGAAAACATTACCGATGAACAGGCCATTTCTCAGATACAGGTATTAAATGAGGATTTCAGAAGACTGGCAGGTACTCCCGGCTTTAACGACCATCCTGACGGAGCTGACCTTGAGATAGAATTCTGTCTGGCACAAAGAGACCCGGGCGGCAGCCCTACATCAGGTATAGAACATATTGATTTAGGCAGGTCCAGCTGGAATTCCTTTGAAGCTATTGATGGTATACTTAAAGCTGAAACCCAATGGGACCCTGAAAGATACCTTAACATATGGGTATGTAAAATGGGCGGAGAAATGGAAGGTGTAGGCGGTTATGCCTATTTCCCTCAGGCATCAGGCTTACCTGGCTTGGCAGGTTCAGAAGGAACTGCAGAAATTGACGGCGTGGTACTTGCTTACTATGGTATAGGATCTGAAGATATCTACCCTGAAGGAACCTATTCCTTTGGTCGTGACAAAGGCCGAAGTGCTTCGCATGAAATAGGACATTTCTTTGGGCTTCGCCATATTTGGGGTGACGACAATAGTTGTTTTGCAACTGATTATTGCGATGATACTCCTCCTGTTGTAGGTCTTCATTTTTCCTGTAATGAAGCTGACACCTGTACTGAAGACACTAAGGTTGATATGATAGAAAATCATATGGACTATACACTGGACGAATGTAAAAACATTTTTACCAACGACCAGAAAGAAAGAGTAATGACAGTGCTTGAAAACTCTCCGAGAAGGATGTCTCTTGCCAACTCAAACGGCTGTATCGCTCCTGAAGGTGTAGAATATGACGGTTCATTATTTATTGAGGATATCGACACCGGTTGTTCTCAAAATTTCAACACTCAGCTAACACTAACCAATATTGGCAGTGAGACCATAACTCAGGCTGTAATTAACTACAGAATTGATAATGGTGACACACAAATATACAACTGGAGCGGAAGCCTTGAAACTAATGCTTTTGAAACAATTATTATTAGTAATCTAACGGCTTCTGCCGGTGACCACATTTTTTATGCCGATATAATAAGCGTAAACAGTATTACCGACAACTACGAATTTAATGATGCTAAACAAAGAAGTTTTGCTTATGCAGAGGGCTTTATTTATGACACTGAAACAATAACGCTTAACCTGCAAAATGATGCATGGGGAAGCGAAGTTACCTGGAGCTTTAAAAACAGTACAGGGGAGATTTTATATTCGGGTGGTCCTTATGAAGATGAAGAAGAGGCAATGCCTCCATTAATTACAGAAGTTTTTGAAGTTGAAAGCAATGAATGTTACACCTTCACTATAAAAGATGAATTTGGTGATGGCATCTGTTGCTTCTCAGGCGATGGTTATTACAGTCTTATTACAGATGACAATACAACTCTTGTTACCAACGGTGATTATGGTTTTGGCGATAAAGTAAGCTTTAGTAAGCCTGTTGAAATGGGCATTGATGAATATACTCTACAAGGACTGTCCATTTATCCTAATCCGGTTAATGATGCTTTATATATAAGCTCGAAGCTTACAGGCAATGTATCTTATACAATTTACAACAATCTTGGACAGGTTGTGGCTAACGGAAATACCAGCCTAAACAACAATACAGGAATAAACACATCTGCATTTAGCCAGGGTATTTATATTATAAAAATAAACAGCGAAGGAAAAGACAAGTCCTTTAAGTTTATTAAACAGTAACAATAGATATACTTAAAAAACAAAAAGGGACGCATAAGCGTCCCTTTTTTCCCTTAACAATAATTAATTTTCTTTTTACTTTTTAGCAATTTTTATAGTTTTCGTAGCATCACCCGTAATAACCTTAACCAAATAAGTACCGGCTGATAAGCCTGACATATCTAACTGAACATCATTTACAGCATAATTTTTCGCTATAATCTGCTGTCCAACCAAATTGTAAACTTCAATATTCGTTATAGTACTGGTGTAAGACATGTATAACATATTATCTACAGGGTTTGGATAATATTTAAAAGAGCCAAACGCAAAATCTTCATTTCCTAACAATACACCTACCATGAACGGAACACTCTCACACCCATCTATAGTTTGTGTTATATAATAAGTACCATCAGCCATAATTTGTGTATCTCCCGAAAGAGCATTTTCTCCTGCTAAAGCATCCTCTTCAGATTCGTACCAGTTTACAGTAGCACCTTCCAGAATTTCCACTTCAATTTCGCTTACAGTAGGATAATCCAGCATATCCGGATCATTATCAAATTCCTGTTCTGCATCACCTGTAGGTGGCGGAACAACAGTTAACGTAACAGCTACAGCTGTTCTTAACGCACTTTCGCAACCGCCATCAGGCATTTGTGCCGCATAATAAATACCTTCCGCAAGAACATCGGTATCGGCTAGTGCCTCTCCCCCTTCTTCATCATTATACCAAATAACAACATCTCCTTCAGCCATTAAATCTGCAACTACAGAGCCTGAGCATAATGTCTGATTAGCATCTGCGTCAGGTGCCTGAGTTTCACATAATATATTTAAAAGATAATCCTCTGCCTGTCCATACCCTTCTCCTGCATCACTTGAACATGGGTCATCAGCATAAGCATCAAATAATTTAAGAACCCTCATATAGGTAACACCCGTCATGGCGTCAACCGGAATAGTTATAGAAGCTGTTGCCTGCTGGCCATCCTCACCATCTGAATCTGAAACAAAACCGGCTTCAAAGCTTTCCCCTTCATCACCAAAATCACCATTTTGGTTAAAGTCAATAAATACAGTAAAATAATTTTCATAATCACCATCGGTATTACCCTCTAAGATAATGGTATAAGTTTGCCCAGGCACTACTTCTCCCGGCGTAAGGGAAGCAAAATTTTCTACTCCCGGAGTTCCGTCCACTTCTGCAGAGGTAACATTGTTAATACCTGCAAAATTTACTAGTGTTATCGGCTCAACAGCTCCGTCAAAGTCAATATCACAATTACAGGCAAGTCCACTCGAAACCACTTCAATAGGTGTACTGGTAACCGACTCTCCACTTGCATTACAAGTTACAACAGCCTGATACCATGTGTTAGCCGTTTGTGTTGTACTATATGTCTTTGCTTCCCCTCCGGTGGCAACATCAGTATATTCTACTCCGTCATCAGAAGATTGCCACTGAAAGCTTAAACCTGAATAATTGTACTCATCCGATAAGGATAAATTAATAGTTTCTGTATTACATGCAAATACCGTAGATGAAACCGTATTTGAGGCAGCAGGTGTACCTATACAGTCTCCTAAGCTTTCTACAACAAACACTTCATCAATATTAAGAAGCACATCTATAAAACCATCAGGACCCGGCACAGGACCCGGTGTAGCAAAAAACCTTAAATAAACTTCTCCTGCAGGCGGAGTAAAAGTCACTGTTCTTTGTGCACAGTCATCAGATACAACGTGATTGGACGGAGATACTGTTTCCAATAATGTCCATGGTCCTGTTGCAGAAGAACTATACTGTACAGTAAAATTACCCCATGAAGGAGAGTTTGGCATAGCCTCTTCTGTATCCCAGTCAAGCAGGCTATAGCTATATGTCAATGTAGTTTCTCCCCCGGTGGATGTTCCTACAGAAGGCGAAATAGTCTCTGCCGTATAGACATCCTCACCGTCATAAACATAAAAATTACCTGTCCATGAATATCCTCCTGAACAGGGAAACCAGTCGTAATCAAAATCTGAATCACTCCATTCGTAATCAAAATTTTCAAAACCTTCGTAGTAATTGATTTGTGCATAAGTCTTTTGAGAAAAGAACGTTAACAGCACAAATAAAAAGCCATACAAAAATAAAGGTAGGCGTGTTTTCATAATATCTTTTTTTAGCATTAAGCGTTAAAGTTAATATTTTTTTTAACAAAAAACACTATAAAACACTCATTTTAAAACAGTTAAAGTATTCAGATTACATATTAAGAGAAAAAATCAATAAAAATTTCACAACACATAACTTTACCTTAACACAAAAACATCAAAACACAGGAATTCTATAACAATAGTTTACACTCCTCTATTATATATTTAATTATCATCATTGTTTTAACTTCATTAGTGATATTTTAAAAATAAGTAAAAAACATTGAAAAAAATTTTTACGAAAACGTTTGAAATATATATTTTTGCAAACAAATAACACACTAAATATTTTCTATCTTCATGAACAATAATGTTTTATATGAAAAGGAACTCTCCTTCCAGGCTGACAGACGCAGGGCAGGTGTAGAATTCATTAAAATCGTTAGCGACCTGTGGTACGACAAGTCGATTGAGCTTGTTTTATTCAGAAATCAACTTATCGACAGAAACGTTAGCGATATCATTAACCTGCATGAATATGCTGGTGAGTTTGTACAGAAACCAATAAATGTTTTTGATTCGGTAGAGATAGCGCGTGCAATACAGTCATTGGATTTACCACCATCGCGTATTGACATAGGTAAGCTTACTTATGAGTACCACCTTGAAGATGACAAATACAACGACGCTACAGCTTTTGTTGTAGACAAGTTAAAAGACGCCAGACAAAGTAAAAACATACAACCTAAAGATGTTGTTCTTTATGGTTTTGGACGCATAGGACGTTTACTTGCCCGCGAAATGATGTCTAAAATAGGCAAAGGTAACCAGCTACGTTTAAGAGCTATTGTTACCCGCGATAAAAATGACGCTGTTCTTTTAGAGAAAAGAGCATCTCTTTTAAGATGCGACTCTATCCACGGAGATTTCCAGGGATCTGTTACAGCTGACGCAGAAAACAACGCACTTATCATTAACGGAACTACCGTTCACATGATAACTGCAAACGCTCCTGAAGATATTGATTACACTAAATACGGAATTGAAAACGCCCTTTTAATAGACAATACCGGAGCATTTACTAACGAGGAGGCTTTAAGACGTCACTTATCGTCTAACGGTGTTGAGAAAGTTTTATTAACAGCTCCCGGTAAAGGTGTACCAAACATTGTTTACGGTGTAAACCATAATGAATATAATCCTGAAGAAGTAGATATTTATTCTGCGGCTTCTTGTACAACTAATGCCATTACCCCTATCCTAAAAGCCGTAGAAGATACTTTAGGAGTAGTAAAAGGCCACTTAGAAACTATTCACGCTTACACTAACGACCAAAATCTTGTGGATAACATGCACAAGAAATACCGTCGTGGCAGAGCTGCTGCCCTTAATATGGTTATTACAGAAACAGGTGCAGGCAGTGCAGTTGCAAAAGCACTTCCTTCATTAGCAGGTAAACTTACTTCAAACGCTATTCGTGTACCGGTTCCAAACGGATCACTTGTAGTACTTAACCTTGAAGTAAACAAAGAAACTTCTGTTGAGGAAATAAACAACATCATGAAACATTACGCTCTTGAAGGTGAACTTGTAGAGCAAATTAAATATTCTTTAAACAATGAACTTGTATCGTCTGATATTGTTGGAACATCTGCTCCTTCAATTTATGACAGCAACGCTACAATCGTTTCTGCAGATGGTAAGAACATTGTATTATATGTATGGTATGATAACGAATACGGTTACAGCCACCAGGTAATACGCCTGGCTAAATACATCGCCAAAGTAAGGAGGTACACTTATTATTAATAGATGCGGACAGCTGCGGAAACGCAACTGGAAAAGCCGGCCCAAAAGGCCGGTTTTTTTTATGCCTTTTATGAATCAATAGTTATAACAAAACCAGAAAGCATAAAAAAACTCCCGGACAAGCCGGGAGTTTCTATTATTACTATTTCTTTACCTTAATTATGCGTTAGCCGCAGCGATAAGGTTTAGAGCAGAACCAGCTACAAACCAGCCAATTTGACCTTCGTTGTATGAGTGGTTAGCCATGATTACATCTTTAGATCCATCTTTGTGAATAACTTCTAAAGTAAGTTGCTTGTTAGGAGCAAACTCTTTAAGGTCAACAAAGTTGAAAGTATCACCCTCCTGGATTTTATCATAATCTGCTTCGTTAGCAAAAGTTAACGCAAGCATACCTTGTTTTTTAAGGTTTGTTTCGTGAATACGTGCAAACGATTTTACAAGTACTGCTCTTACACCAAGGTGTCTTGGCTCCATTGCAGCATGCTCACGAGAAGAACCTTCACCGTAGTTATGGTCACCCACAACAACAGAAGGAACACCTGCAGCTTTGTAATCACGTTGTACAGCAGGAACTGCATCATACTCACCTGTTAATTCGTTTTTCACTGAATTTGTTTTCATATTGAAAGCGTTTACAGCACCAATTAACATGTTGTTAGAAATATTATCAAGGTGACCACGGAAACGTAACCAAGGACCAGCCATAGAGATGTGATCTGTAGTACATTTTCCAAACGCTTTAATAAGCAGTTTTGCACCTATAATATTCTCACCATCCCAAGGAGTGAAAGGAGCTAAAAGCTGAAGACGCTCAGACTCAGGACTAACAACAACCTGAACTTTAGAACCGTCTACTGCCGGAGCCTGATACCCAGGATCTTCAGCATCAAATCCTTTTGGAGGAAGTTCGTTTCCTGTTGGCTCGTCAAGCATTACTTCTTCACCATCCTCATTGATAAGTTTATCAGTAAGCGGGTTAAATCCTAAATCACCTGCAATAGCAAGAGCTGTTACAAGCTCAGGAGATCCAACGAAAGCTAATGTATTAGGGTTACCATCGGCACGTTTAGAGAAGTTTCTGTTAAACGAGTGAACGATAGTATTTCTTTCTTCTTTTTCAGCACCTTCACGATCCCACATACCAATACATGGTCCGCAGGCATTAGCAAATACTGTAGCACCAATCTTATCAAAAGTATCGATAAAACCATCGCGTTCTATAGTATAACGTACCACTTCAGAACCAGGAGTGATCGTGAATTTAGCTTTAGTCTTAAGCTTTTTATCAGCAACCTGTTTTGCAAGAGAAGCAGAACGTGAAATATCTTCGTAAGAAGAGTTAGTACATGAACCGATAAGTCCTACCTGCACCTGTAAAGGCCAGTCATTCTTAACAGCCTCTTCTCTCATTTTAGAGATAGGAGTAGCTAAATCCGGAGTGAAAGGACCATTTAAGTGTGGCTCAAGCTCCGAAAGGTTAATTTCAATTACCTGATCAAAGTACTGCTCCGGGTTAGCATAAACCTCATCATCAGCAGTAAGGTATTTAGCAACAGATTTAGCTGCGTCAGCAACATCAGCTCTGTTTGTAGCTCTTAGGTAACGGTCCATAGACTCATCATAACCAAATGTAGAAGTAGTAGCACCTACCTCTGCACCCATGTTACAGATAGTACCTTTACCAGTACAAGACATTGCTTTTGCACCTTCACCAAAATATTCTATTACAGCACCGGTACCACCTTTTACAGTAAGGATTCCGGCAACTTTAAGGATTACGTCTTTAGGTGCAGTCCAACCTGATAATTTACCGGTTAACTTAACACCAATTAATTTAGGGAATTTAAGCTCCCATGCCATACCTGACATTACATCTACGGCATCAGCACCACCCACACCAATTGCAAGCATACCTAAACCACCTGCATTTACCGTGTGAGAGTCAGTACCAATCATCATACCTCCTGGGAAAGCATAGTTTTCTAAAACTACCTGGTGAATAATACCTGCACCCGGTTTCCAGAAACCAATACCATATTTGTTTGAGATAGAAGAAAGGAAATCAAAAACCTCATTACTTTGCTCTTTAGCACGTTTTAAGTCGGTTTTTGCATCAATTTTTGCCTGGATAAGGTGATCACAGTGTACAGTAGTAGGAACAGCAACTTTACTTTTTCCTGCATGCATAAACTGTAATAAAGCCATTTGAGCTGTAGCATCCTGACAAGCTACCCTGTCCGGAGCAAAATCCACATAGTCTTTACCTCTTGTAAAAGCCTGTGAAGGCACACCTTCCCACAGGTGGGAATATAAAATCTTTTCAGAAAGTGTAAGAGGACGACCTACAAGCTCACGCGCTTTATCAACACGCTCTGCCATGTTCTCATACACCTTTTTGATCATTTCAATATCAAAAGCCATAATAAGTATATTAATGTTCGTTTGTAAAAAGTGTGTAAATTTACTGATTCTTCTATCAATTAAAAAATTTTTATTGATTCTTTAATTTCTGAGAATAATTATTTATAAACATTCTATTATAATACAGATATCACAATAAAATTAAGAAGTTAACCCAAATATTTAGGAATTCTTAATTTTTTCACTCTATATTGCTAATTTGAAAAAAAAGCACCTTATAAAATAAAAAAAAGCCATTCCTGATATACAGAAATAGCTTTTATATCATTTAAATTAAACTTAATTAATAAGTTATGGTAAGCTCGTTCTCATTATATCTGGATTCTGCAACGGCATATTTATAAACCATTGCGACAGCCATTAAAAAGCCTGCTCCAAATACAATAACATTAAAAATAAGCTGTGTGGAAGAACCTGATTCCCTATAACCAGAAAACGCATTCAACAGCATATAAACCGAAAATAAAGTCAGCACATTACCATATAAAAGTCCTAACAATTTATGTTTGTAGAAAACCTGTAGGAAAATTAACCAGGTAATTAAGAGAGCTAAATAATTATTATACCCGTTTGTATAATAATCATTAATAATCGTAAAGGCTCCCAGTCCTATATAATAGAACTCAGGGATTGTTTCAAGTAATTTTTTCATATTTATACAGATGCAGTGTAAATATATAATATAAAACGAAACTTTTACCTGAACATTGTTAAAAAGTATTCACTTTTTATTAACAATTTAATAACAATTGAGTGAGTTTAAAGAATTTCTCACAAAAACAAGTCATAAATAAAAAAAGCTGTTTAAAACAGCTTTTTAATTATCATTTCTTCGGTAATCCCTTCGGCGTCAGCCTTATAATTCTTTATAATCCTATGCCTTAATATTCCTGTAGCAACTGCCTGAACATCTTCAATATCCGGTGAATATTTACCGTTTAGTGCAGAATGTGTTTTTGCTGCCAAAATAAGATTTTGAGAAGCCCTTGGCCCTGCACCCCAATCCAGATAGTTTTTAACATAATCATCAGCATACACATTATCCGGCCTTGTTTTACTTACCAGTTTAACTGCATATTCAATTACATTATCAGCAACAGGAATTCTCCTGATAAGATGCTGAAACTCTAATATTTCATTAGCCGTAAATAAAGGGTTTATTGTTTGTGTAGTATCTGCAGTTGTACTTTTCACCACCTGAACCTCCTCTTCAAAAGTAGGATAGTCTAGCTTTATTGCAAACATAAAACGGTCCAACTGCGCTTCAGGAAGAGGATAAGTTCCCTCCTGCTCAATAGGGTTTTGTGTAGCAAGTACAAAATAAGGAAGCGAAAGTTTATGATGGTGCCCGGCAATAGTAACTGCCTTTTCCTGCATTGCTTCCAGTAGCGCTGCCTGTGTTTTAGGTGGTGTACGGTTTATCTCATCCGCTAAAATAATATTAGAGAAGACAGGTCCCTTTATAAACTTAAACTGTCTGTTCTCATCGAGTATCTCACTACCTAATATATCAGAAGGCATCAAATCGGGTGTAAACTGTATACGTTTAAAATCAAGCCCTAATGCCTGAGAAATTGTATTAACCATTAATGTTTTAGCCAGCCCTGGTACTCCTACAAGAAGCGCATGTCCTCCGGCAAAAATGCTAAGTACAATTTGATTTACTACTTCTTCCTGACCTACAATTATTTTTGCAATTTCTTTTTTCAGTGCCGCTTGTTTCTGCACTAAATCCTGTATCGCTGCTACGTCTGACATAAATGGTTAATGGATTAAAGTTTTAATTAGGGACAATCCGTAACTCCAAACTTAAAAATATTTTTAGTGCTAACCTAAAAATACAGGAAATACCTTATGATTATTTTTTCATCCAGTTATTAGTAAACTGGCAGCTTTGATACTCCTCTGCAATTTTAACATAGGTTTCTTTTATCTTTTCTTCCGACCATTTTTTAATTTCAAGAATCTGCTTTTCTTTCAGGGCAAGATCTTTAATTTTAAGGTAATCATCAGAGTAGCTTGCCTTATGTTCCGGATAACGGTTAGCAACTGACATGATTTTATATGAAATACCTGCTCTTGGGTCATTTTCCCTAAAAGGTTCAGTTATCTCCCCATCTTTAAGTTCATACACTTTCGTGTAGATTTCAGATGGCAGGTTAGTCAGCTCAAAGCGTGTTTCAAGAGTTCTTGGATTCATTAAAAGACCTCCGCTGTTTCTTGTTTCCTTTTCATCCGACTCAGATCTTGCTGCATCGGCAAAGGATATCTCTCCTGAAAGAATACGCTGACGTATATGTTCAATTTTATTTTTAGCGTCTGTTTCTGCCTGCTTAGATACTTTGGGCTTCATTAATATATGCCTTACATCAAGTTCCTGTCCTCTTATTTTCTCTACATAGATAAGGTGGTAACCAAATTCAGTCTCAACCGGATCTGATATCTCCCCTTCTTCAAGGCTAAAGGCTACATCCTTAAATTCTTTTACAAACGGAGTCTTTCTTGTCATTTTGTAAAAACCTCCTGAAGAACTAGATCCCGGGTCTTCCGAATATAATACTGCTTTACTATAAAAGCTGTCTCCGTTTTCAACATCCTTCTTAATCTGATTAAGCCTGTCTATTACTTTTTGTTTCTCTTCTTCAGAAATCACCGGTTTTACAACAATTTGTGCTATCTCCATTTCCGCCCCAAAGAAAGGCCTGTCTTCCTCTCCAAATTTAGAGAAGAATATTCTCACTTCTTCCGGGGTAATTTCTACTTCATCAATTACTTTTTTCTGCATCTGTTCGGTAAGTTTCTGATTTTTTATCATCTCAAAAAGCTCATCCTTAAATGATGACAGATCTTTTTTCTTGAAATATTCTACCATTTTATCTGCAGAACCTAATCGCTCAACAAAAAAATCTATCTGCTGCTGCATTCTTTCGTTAACCTCTGCATCACTTACAATAATACTATCCTGTATTGCCTGGTGTGCATACAGTTTGTCTTCCATAAGCTTTCCTAACAGTTCACAACGTGTAATATCTTTAGTATTTACCTTTTCAGCCTCAAGCTCTTTATACATCAAATCGATATCAGAATCCAAAACCACAAAATCTCCTACAACAGCCACAACACCATCTACTTTTAACCTGCCTTTTTTAGGCGCAGGTTTAACTGTATCCTGAACAACTTCTTCTTTAATTATTTCCTGAGCATTAACACTCCCAAATAACATACAGTTTAAAGCCAGTAATAAAGCAAACCTGTTATTTATAAATTTCATAGTCTCTATTTTTAATCGCATCATCCGTTATATCTTTTTCGATCTTTTTAATTAACTCAAACTTCCTTCCGTTTATTATAAGCTGTTCTAAAGTTGGCTTAATATATTCAAAAGGCGATATTTCATTCCTGTCTAAAACCTTCGACACCTTTACCAGATAAACATCTGTAGAATCAGGGTACTGATAAGAAACACCCGTACTTATATATTTATCCCTGTTATCGGGAGTAATAAAAGGTAGTTTCCTGTATACCTGATTCATATCTACCCAGGTAGTATCATTAAAGGCATAACTCTTAAACTGAATAGCTATATCACTAAGCGCTTTAATATCTGCCTTTTTGCCACTTACAAATTTGTCTCTTACAGAAGCAAATTTAGGGTGATCTTTTTGCAGGTGTATATATTTTAGTTTAACCAAAGTACCCGTAGTCCTGAAGTTTACCTTATTAGCTTCATAATAAGTCTTTAACTCCTCTTCAGAAACTGCCGTATCAATACTCTGCTTAACTATTTCTTCTACATATCCCTTTGTGTACAGGTCAATTTTATACTGCCTTACCAACTCGTTATAAGTCTCCTGTTTATCTCCGCTAAGATTAAGTTCGGCTGCATCATAAAGTAATTTTTGTGTAGCCCACCTGTCTATATAGCTTTTTACTATTGCTAAACTGTCTTCTTTAGAAGTACCTTCAGGCACAAGGTTTCTTATCTCCTCTTCATATAAATAGGAGTCGTTAACCCTTGCTACTGCATGCGGCTTGGCTTCTTTTTTAAAATAATCGCATGAAGCAAATGCCACCACAGTAAATAAAAACAGTACCGTTTTTTTAATCATTACTGGTTAAGCTGTTTTTTAACTTTAGCAAAAACATCCTGATTTACCTTAACAGTAAACTCTTTTTCAAGATTATCAATCCAGGTACTCTCTAAGTACTGCTGATAATCGTTAACAACGCGCCCTTTGCACTCGTCAAGAGTTTTAGCTGTTACAGGCAATACTTTGTTTACTTTTAATACATAATAGTAATTACCTTCATTAATGATGTCGCTTACTCCTGTTTTCCATTTATCCATTTGAGGAAGCGCTTTGCTGTCCTGAGGAAAAACACCCGATTTTTCTATTACACTAACTTTATCCTTAGTGTTTAGTTCACCTTTAATGTAAGCGGCATCTTTATTCTTTTTAAGATACTTTCTTGCCTGCTCCACAACACTTTTATCAGTAGAAGAGTATATTTCTGCATCTACCCTGTCACCCCACTGATAATCTTTTATATGTGCGTGATAATAATTTTGAAGCCCAACAGTATCGTTTTTAGCTTTCTCCCAAATTTCTTTCTCCATCAAGTCAAAAAGAAGTAAGCCATCTCTGTACTCCTGCATAACAGCAGCAAAGTCAGGAAACTCTTCTTCTAAGTGAGCATCATAATAAGCCTTCAGTTTGTCTGAACTGAATTTATCATACAATATCTCTACCAGTCTTGAAACCGGTTTTGCAGTAATACCGCTTTTTTGCTGAGAGTTTACATATTCAAGAAAATCCCAGGCAGTATACTTTTTATCATTATTAATTGTAAGCAAGGTAGTATTATAAGCATCAGCACTTTTAGGAAGCATCCATTTTACAGTATAAAAATCATCGTTTACAGCTGCCTTAGCTTTAGCATACATTGCTTTATCTGTAACTAAAGGATATTGTTTTTTAAGCTTTTCTGTCATAGCAGCAGCTATTACAGTAGAACGGTCGTCTTTTGCTACCCTTGCTTCAATATCGCTTTTCATTTCATCAAAGCTCTTTAGCGGATGCTTTTCAATAAGTTTTACTATATGCCATCCAAATTTTGTTTCAAAAGGCTTAGTATAATCTCCCGCTTTCTTTAATAAAAAAGCCTTATCCTCAAATTTTACAGAAGCTAAAGTCCCTGAACTGAATTTATCTAAAACTCCTCCTTTACCATTAGTATAGGCATCCTGAGAAAATTGTTTTGCCAGTTCTGCAAAATCTTCACCCTGCTTTAATTTCTGGTAAATCTCCTCAACACGGGTTTTTACTTTAGCCATCTCTGCAGCATTAAGAGTATCTTTTGGCTTAGCTATCATAATATGAGCTACTGTAACTTCTCCCCTGTATGGCCTAACATCTTCTACTTTAATAAGGTGATAACCAAATCGGGTTCTTATTGGCATAGAAATTTGTCCTTTAGGAGTATTGTATGCTCCGGTTTCAAAAGGATAAACCATTCTTAAAGCAGAAAAGTACCCTAACTCACCTTTATTTTCAGTAACCGAAGAATCTTCAGAATACTTTAAGGCTAACTTACCAAAATCTTCTCCTGCCAATGCCTTTTTCCTTATATCCATTACTTTTTGATAAAGCTTTAATGTGTCTGCAGGTAAAGCATTCTCATCTATCTGAAATAAAATATGGGATGCCTTTATTTCTTTCTGCATACGATCATAAGCTTCTTTTACCAACTCATCTGTAACTTCCCTGTCTATTAAGTAATTTTTAGAAAGCTGAGTGCGGTAATTTTTAAGCTCCATCTGATACTTTTTATTATCCTGAAGCCCTAACTCGTAAGCCTTATTTACCTTTAACTTATATCCTATAAAAAGATCAATATAGTTATCAAGATCCTTTTGAGAATCATCTTTTACCAAATCAAGGTTTTTCTTGTATACCCTAATGAATTCGTCTGTATAATATGGATTGTCGTTAACTGTAAATAATACTTCTTTTTGTGTTTTTTGTGAAAAAGAAAGTGAAGATGCGCAAAGAGCAACTCCTAATAGAACCTTTTTTAATTTCATTATCAAATTATTTGTAACGCTATAATACGGTTAAGTAAACGCAGGGTATTATAAAAAATTATATTACCTGCTTTTTTGCAACCAACAAAAATAACAATTCGCAAAGATTAAACAACATTATTTGTGTTAATAGCAAACATTATACTTAATAAATACAGCAAGGGCACCCTTGTGGGGTGCCCTGCCATCAAAATCAACTTAAACAACTTAAGCTAAAATCACTTCTTCACTATAATAAAATCTGACCTTCTGTTTAATGCGTGTTCTTCTTCGGTACACGGCACACCATTACTGCATTTGTTTTTTAACTGCGTTTCTCCGTAACCTTTAACACTTTCTATTCTTGATGCATCTATACCATGCTCCAGGATATACCTATAAGTAGACTGCGCCCTGTTTTCAGAAAGCGTTATATTATAAGCATCTTTACCTCTTGAGTCGGTATGCGATTCAATCTTGATTACAATAGCAGGGAAGTTTTTCATAATATACACCACCTTATCAAGCTCTTCTGCAGCCTGTGGAGTAATATCCCATTTATCATAATCAAAGTAAATAGGATTGATAGCTACTTTTTCCACATCTCCTTCTTTCTTAACCAAATCATCATAGTTATTAAGCTCAAAATTTACGTCTTTGGTCTCAAAATCATGTTTTTTATCTGTTTGCAATTCCTTCTCTGCTTTTGTATGGTTTGGTTTAGAAGCTTCTACTTTAATTTTAGAATTACACTGAACCTCAACAACATAAGTTCCGTCTTCTTTTGTTTTTGCCGAGTTTACTACATCCCCAAACTCGTCATACACTTTTATGTCTGCCTGGTTTATAGGAACATTGAATTTAGCATTGGTTACCTTACCCGATACCAGTTGTTTGCAAGGTGGCTCCTGTCTTGTAAAATAGTATATATCATCGTCTCCCTTACCTCCTTTACGGCTTGAGGAGAAATATCCGTACTTTTTCTCTTTATCAATGATGTAAGCAAAATCGTCTACATTACTGTTTACAGGTTTTCCAAGATTTTTAGGCTCACTAAACTCCAGTCTTCCGGTAAGTTTGCTTTCAAAAACATCCAGTCCACCTAATCCGTAATGTCCGTCAGAAGAAAAATAAAGCACACTGTCGTTTATAAAAGGAAACATTTCCCTGCCCGAAGTATTTATCTTATCACCAAGGTTTTTAGGATCTCCTAATTTACCGTCGTCAAAAATCTGAGCTACATAAATATCTGTATCTCCATAACCTCCGGGCATGTCAGACACAAAATAGAGCCATTTGCCATCAGCACTTATAGCCGGATGCCCAACCGAATAGTCTTTGCTGTCAAAAGGTAGCTTTTCAGTTTTAGAAAATTTCTCACCTTCAATAACGCCTTTTATAATTTCAAAGTTTCCTGTACCACTTTTATCAGTAATAAGTTTGTCGTTAGGCTTTACAACATTGGCAGAATAATATACCGTTTTCAGGTCGGGCATAAAGGCTATAGTAGCATTATGATATTGTGACTGTTCTTTAGGCAAAAACTTTTTAGCGCTAAACAGCGAGCCGTCCTCAGCATTTCTGTCAGCCACATACAGCTCCAGATAAGGCTGGTCGTTCCATGAGTATATCTTACCTCCTATTTTTGTGGTATCCCTGCTTGAAGAAAAAACAATCTGGTTACCATAAAATGCCGTTCCAAAATCGGCTTTATCACTATTGGATGCCAAATTCGTAACCGTGTAGTTAGACGGTTCGGCATTAATACTATCAAGATATTTTCGCTGATCTATAAATCTTTTAATCAAAACCTGATCTCCCTTATTATCCAGGCGTTTCTTTAAAAGTTCGTCGGCTTTTTTATAATCTTCGGCAGCCCTCAGGGTTTGTATATACCTGTTAAAATAGGTATCATCCATATTATCGGCTAAAATGGTATTGAGTTTAGTATACCATCTTAAGGCACTGCTGTTATTACCCGTAAAATAATAAGCATCGGCAACATGCATTACTGTTTGCGTAGAGGGGGCTGGTTCTTTCTCAAGATATTCCTCATAGGCTTTTGCCGCTTCTACATAGGCAAGGTCTTCAAAAAGGCGATCTGCTTTTTTAAGCTGCCTGTTTTGGGCAAAACCTGATGCTATGCAAAATAATAAGCTGAATAAAAATAATTTTCTCATCATAATTATATTTTTTAGAAGAATCTTGGAGATTTAACACGTTGATTAGGAGGCAGAAGTTCAAATCGTAAAATAACTTCATGAGTACCGTTATTGTACTTATTAAGATTTGTCACAGTATAATCATAAGAATATCCTGCAAAAACACCTCTCGTTATCGGGAACCCTGCTAAGGCACTAACCGAATCGTCCCAACGGTATGAAGCACCTAAAGTTAACCTTTCATACACTAAAAAGTTAGCCGAAAGGTCTACAGTTACCGGCGCACCCGATACTACTTTACCTAAAACAGCAGGTTTAAATTTCAAATTATCAGATAAATCAAACACATAGCCTCCCATAATATAATAGTGCAGCCTGTCTGAAACTGTAGACTCCTGAACATCATCATAATAATCAGAACGGATAAAGCTTGGCACAGAAACACCCGCATACATCCTGTCTGTATAGTAATAAATACCTGCCCCTATTGTGGGAGTAAGCTTATTATTTATGTTACTGTTAAGCAAAGGGTCGCCATCCTGATAATAAATACCTTTAGACCAGTCTATATCCATAACCCTTACACCAGCCTTTAAACCAAATGAAAGGTTAGCATCATATCCTACCGGAATTATATATGCAAAGTTAGCATTGGCAAAAAACTCCTGAGAAGGCCCTAGTTTATCATTAACTACACTTAACCCCAGTCCCATTCTTTCGTTAGCAATTGGAGAATGTATACTGAACGCCTGTGTAGTTGGTGCCCCGTCAAGACCTACCCATTGCGAACGATGTTGCAGTATTCCTTCAAGGTGACCTACAGTACCCGTATAAGCCGGATTAACTGTAAGCGTGTTATACATATACTGGGTGTATTGAGGATCCTGTTGTGCTGTTACTGCAAATGCAGTAAAAAGCAACCCTGTCAGGATATATCTTTTTATAAATTTTGGTGTGATTTTCATACTTAAATATATTTTGTTATTTGATAGTTTAGAGTGGCAGCATAACTGCCACTCTTATCTAAACCATTATTTATCTCATTATATACAACCAGCCTGTTTTAACCTTACCGTCTACCTCCAGTACGTAGTAGTAAGTACCTACAGGAAGTTTCTCTCCTCTTCTAACAGTTCCGTCAACATTTGCAGTTCCGTCCCAATCGTTTTGATAACCTGACGTTTTGTATACAGATGATCCGAATCTGTTAAACACTTCCAGTTTATTATCAGGGTAGAATTCAATACAATCAATCCTGAAGGTATCATTAAGTCCGTCACCGTTTGGCGTAAACTCATTGTAGACTGTTAAACATGATGGCTCTACGAAAGCTGAAGCCTCATTATTATCCAGCAGACTATCTATTGGGTTTGATCCTATAATAAAGGCCACATTTAAATAATCTCCTCCAAACAGCACCTGAGTTACAATCTGTAATACTGCCGATTCTCCCGGATCAAGTTGTGGTATTACCCATATACCTGAAACCTCATCATATGTACCTTCTGTTACAGTATAATCTACAAATTCATAACCGTCCGGCAGCTGTTCACTAACCTCAAGATCAGTAAATGTGCTTTCTCCATCATTAGTTACTGTAATCGTAAAAATAACATTTTCACCTATAAGCGGATTAAAATTGTTAACAGATTTTGTGATTGATAAATCCGAACAACTCACCACATTAACATCCAGTGAACCTTCTACTGTTCCGGCACATCCGTTAGGGTCTGTATAAGAAACTGATATATTACCGGCACCTATTGATGTCCAGATAACTGCAGCCGTATTATCTGTAGCTGTACCGCCTTCCACAATTACTCCTCCTGTTACTGTCCAAACATAATCTGTATTACCTGCTTCGGTAGTATAAACCATTTCGGCACCATAACATGTCCTAGGGTCAGGGTTGGTTATTGTCGCTTCTGCTGTACCAAATATATTAACCGTTACAGCTAACCTTACAAGACTTTCACATCCTCCGTTTATAATTGAAGCGTAATAAACACCTCCATCGGTTAACGGAGTATCTGTTGGCAGTGGTGTTCCCCCTGTTGAAGAAGAGTACCATACCACACCAGCCTGGTTAGCCTGTAAATCGGCAACTGTTGGCATATCAACCGCACAGAAATCCTGAGTAGTATCATTAGTAGTTGGAGTAATACCATTATTTACATTAACTGTTATTTCCAACCTGTCTATATTCTCACAACCATTTGCATTAACAAAGGCGGCATAATAGGTCATACCATTTATTAAGGCAGTAGAAGGATCCAGTGGTGCACCTCCTGTTGGCACTGCATAGAATATAGTTCCCACAGGTGACACCTGTATATCTGCTATTGTAGGCATGTCAACCGCACAGAAGTCCTGAGTAGTATCTGTAGTAGTTGGGGTTGTACCACTATCAATCGTTACTGTTACTGCAAGACGAACACTGCTCTCACATCCTGCTATAGATTGTACAGAAGCATAATAAGTGTTTCCGGACACAAGAGCTGTTCCAGGAGCAACTACGTTTCCTCCGGTTGCGGCATCGTACCAGGTAACGTTAGGTTCGTTAACCTGAATATCGGCTACAGTAGGCATATCAATTGCACAGAACGTTTGAGTGGTATCATTAGTTGTTGGCGTAGTACCACTGTCAACCGTTACTGTTACCGCTAACCTTACAGAACTTTCACATCCGTTAGCATCTGTTATACTTGCGTAATATGTCATTCCGTTAACAAGGGCAGCAGTATCCAGCACCTGTGTCCCTCCGCTTGCCGCAGTGTACCAAATAACCCCGGTTTCATTTACCTGAATATCAGCAACTGTTGGCATGTCAACCGAACAGAATGTCTGATTACTATTAGGGGTTGTTGGTGTAGTACCATTACTTAATGTAACCGTAATAGCCAGCCTCACTAAGCTCTCACACCCTGTAAGAGGATCTGTATATGAAGCGTGGTATATCATACTATCTACAAGCGGTGTACCTGCTGCGATAGCTGTACCTCCTACTGCTGCGTTGTAGAATATTATTCCGGTTTGGTTAACCTGAATATCATCCACAGTAGGGTTATCCGCTGTACAGAACGTTTGTGTAGTATCTGTAGTTGTAGGTGTCATTCCTGTATTAACAGTTACTGTTACCGCTAACCTTACAGAACTTTCACATCCGTTAGCATTTGCAAGGCTTGCATAATAGGTAGTACCATCTGTTAGTAGTGTTGTATCGGCTATAGCTGTACCACCTGTTGCAGCATCGTACCATGTTACTCCGGTTTCATTTACCTGAATATCGCCAACAGTTGGCAATTCAACTGCACAGAAATCCTGAGTAGTATCTGTAGTTGTTGGCGTAGCAGCATCTTCAACAGTAATTGTTACTGCCAGTCTCACTGAACTCTCACAACCAGAAACAGGGTCGGTCAGGCTACCATAGTAAGTTATGCCGTTTACTAAAGCAGTTGTATTTGCGACCACTGTCCCTCCGGTTGGAGCATCGTACCAAACAACTCCGGTTTCATTAACCTGAATATCATTAACTGTTGGTGCATCCACCACACAGAAGTTTTGCGTTGTATCATTTGTCGTCGGTGTAGCAGCATCATCTACATTAACTGTAACTGCTAACCTTACCGAACTTTCACATCCGCTAACCGCATCGGTCAGGCTTGCATAATAAGTTCCGTCTGCCAACGCAGTAGTATTGGCTACCGTATTTCCGCCTGTTGCAGCATCATACCAAACAACTCCGGTTTCATTAACCTGAATATCGGCAACTGTCGGAATATCAACCTGACAGAAATCCTGAGTAGTATCGGTAGTAGTTGGCGTAGCAGCATCGTTTACGTTAACTGTTACCGCTAACCTTACTGAGCTCTCACATCCGTTAATCGCGTCGATCAGGCTTGCATAATAAACCGTTCCGTTAGTAAGGGCTGCCGTATTGGCTATCAGGTTTCCGCCTGTTGCAGCATCATACCATGCCACCCCGGTTTCATTAACCTGAATATCGGCAACTGTCGGCATATCAACCTGACAGAAATCCTGAGTAGTATCGGTAGTAGTTGGTGTAGCAGCATCATTTATTGTTACTGTTACCGCTAGTCTCACAGAACTTTCACATCCGCTAACCGCATCGGTCAGGCTTGCATAATAAGTTCCGTCTGCCAACGCAGTAGTATTGGCTACCGTATTTCCGCCTGTTGCAGCATCATACCAAACAACCCCTGCTTCATTAACCTGAATATCGGCAACTGTTGGCATATCAACCACACAGAAGTCCTGAGTAGTATCAGTAGTAGTTGGTGTGGCTGCATCATTTACTGTCACGGTTACAGCTAACCTCACTGAGCTTTCACAACCGTTAACTGCATCGGTTAGACTACCATAGTATATTCCGTTTGCTAAGGCTGCTGTATTGGCTATCATATTACCATTTGTAGCAGCATCATACCATACTACTCCGGTTTCATTTACCTGAATATCGGCAACTGTTGGCATATCAACCTGACAGAAGTCCTGAGTTGCATCTGTAGTGGTTGGTGTAGCAGCATCATTTATTGTTACTGTTACCGCTAGTCTCACAGAACTTTCACACCCATTAACTGCATCGGTTAGACTGGTATAGTATATTCCGTTTGCTAAAGCTGCTGTACTGGCAATCATATTACCATCTGTAGCAGCATCATACCACACTACTCCGGTTTCATTTACCTGAATATCGGCAACTGTTGGCATATCAACCTGACAGAAGTCCTGAGTAGTATCGGTAGTAGTAGGTGTAGCCGCATCGTTTACTGTTACTGTTACGGCTAACCTCACTGAACTTTCACACCCGTTTACTGCATCGGTTAGACTGGCATAGTATATTCCGTTTGCTAAGGCTGCTGTATTGGCTATCATATTACCGTTTGTAGCAGCATCATACCATACAACACCAGTTTCATTCACCTGGATATCGGCTACTGTTGGCATATCAACCTGGCAGAAGTCCTGAGTAGTATCGGTAGTAGTAGGTGTAGCAGCATCATTTACTGTTACTGTTACCGCTAACCTTACTGAGCTTTCACACCCGTTTACTGCATCGGTTAGACTTGCATAGTATATTCCGTTTGCAAGGGCTGTTGTATTGGCAACTATATTTCCATCTGTAGCGGCATCATACCATACAACACCTGCTTCATTTACCTGAATATCAGCAACTGTTGGCATATCAACCTGACAGAAATCCTGAGTAGCGTCTATTGTAGTTGGCGTAGCAGCATCATTTACTATTACTGTTACCGCTAACCTTACTGAGCTTTCACATCCGCTAACCGCATCGGTTAGGCTTCCATAATATATTCCGTTTGTAAGGGCTGTTGATGCCGATAAAGCTGTTCCACCTGTTGCTGAAGTATACCATAATACTCCGGCTTCGTTAACCTGAATATCGGCAACTGTTGGCATATCAACCTGACAGAAATCCTGAGTCGTATCGGTAGTAGTAGGTGTAGCTGCATCGTTTACTGTTACTGTTACTGCTAACCTCACTGAACTTTCGCATCCGTTAATCGCATCGATTTGGCTTCCATAATAAATTCCGTCTGCAAGAGCTGTTGACGCAGATAAAGCTGTTCCTCCTGTAGCAGACGTATACCAAATCACTCCGGTTTCATTTACCTGAATATCGGCTACTGTTGGCATATCAACTAAACAGAAGTCCTGAGTCACATCATTAGTTGTTGGTGTAGCCGCATCATTTACATTTACTGTTACGGCTAATCTTAATGAACTTTCACATCCTGTAACAGCATTGGTTAAACTTGCATAGTAAATCATTCCGTCTACTAAAGAAGCGCCGTTAGCTACAACACTTCCTCCCGTAGCAGCATCATACCAAATCACTCCGGTTTCATTCACCTGAATATCGGCTACCGTAGATCCATCCACTAAACAGAAGTCCTGAGTAGTATCTGTTGTCGTTGGTGTTGGAGCATTGCTTACATTTACAGTAACAGCCAATCTTACAGAACTTTCACATCCCGTAACAGGGTCAGTTAATACCGCATAGTAAACAGAACCGTCTACAAGTGCTATAGTAGCTGCAACCACATTACCGCCTGTTGCGGCATCATACCAAATCACTCCAGCTTCATTTACCTGAATATCGGCTACCGTAGGACCGTCAACCACGCAGAAATCCTGAGTAGCATTCGTAGTAGTTGGTGTTGCTGCATCACCTACAGTTACTGTAATTGCGAGCCTGTTTTCACTTTCGCAGTTATTCACTGTTTCGAACTGGACTGCATAATATATTGTACCATCTGTAAGTAGTGTAGTGTCCGGAAGAAGATTTCCTCCTGTTGCTGCATCATACCATCTGATATTGGCTTCATTTACTTGAATATCGGCCAATGTAGGCATATCTACTACACAAAACAGTTGTGTAGCATTTGTTGTAGTAGGTGTTGCTACCGGATTAATTAAACACGGATCACATATTAAACCTGTATTATCGTAGTTGTCGTTATAGTAGTCGTCCATAACAAATACATCGGCAACATAATTGTTGAAGTCTCCTCCTAACATACCAGAATCTGTAGACTGCGGATCGGTATCATTATTAAATAATCTTACTCCGTCTGCACAACAGGTAGTATTAGGTAACACAAATGTAAATAACAGCAGTTCGTTACCTGCTACAAAATCAAACGCAGAACCATCTGTTGCTATAGCGTGATAATCATTTGCCGTATCGGCAGCAGGTGCATATACCTGCGAAGCATCCAGCCATACACCTCCGTTAACCGAAGTTACCACTAGGGCCTGATTATCTACAGAGGCTGGTAACACAACCGAAATCTGGCTACCTGCCGATATAAAGAAGTCGCTTGTCGAGAAGTTAGGCAAAGCATATACTTCATAAGTACATGTGGCAGGATCAAATCTTACAGTAAAGTCTATCATAGGATCTACCGTACAGGCAGGGCTGGTAGGGTTAGGGTCACAAGGGTTTAGCGGATTGCTTCCACCAGTAACCTCATCACCATCATTAATTCCGTCACCATCAGTATCCGGATTTGTAGGGTTAGTTCCTAAAGCGCTCTCTTCGCTATTAGTAAGGCCATCCCCATCCTGATCACAAGGCCCTGCTCCCACATTAGGGTCACAAGGGTTTAGAGGATCTGTTGTATTTGTAACCTCATCACCATCTAACAAACCATCTCCGTCTGTATCTGCTAACGTAGGATTTGTTCCAATCAAGGCTTCCTCAGCATTGGTTAGACCATCATTATCCCTATCACAAAGAGGATTATTTAAATTTGGGCTACAGGCACTGAGCGGATCGGTACCATTTGTTATCTCACTACCGTCATTAATACCGTCTCCATCTGTATCAGGGTTTGTTGGGTCTGTACCATATATGGCTTCCTGAGTATTGTTAAGTCCGTCACCATCCTGATCACAGGCACCTGCTGTATTATCAGGTACACACGGATTATTATCATCAGGATCGGTACCTGCAGGAGAACCGTCTCCGTCAGCATCCGTCGGGCAACCTCCCGTTGGTACAGGACTACAAGAATCTAAGGGGTTGCTTCCCCCTATAACCTCATCACCGTCATTTATTCCATCGCCATCTGTATCAGGATTTGTAGGATTAGTACCTATTAAAGCTTCTTCCGAATTATTTAATCCGTCACCATCCTGATCACAGGTAGCAAAATTGGCATTTGGCACACACGGGTCATTGTCATCGGGGTCTGTACCCTCGGCAACACCGTCTCCATCATTGTCCACCACTCCGCATGATGTACCTGAATTATTGTAGTTTACGCCATAATAATCCTGAAGATCAAAAACATTACCCATGTAATTGCCAAAATCAGCTCCGTTCATTCCCGTATCGGAAGGACCCGGATCTGCTGAATTATTATAGATACGCACATCGTTTACACAGCCTGCGGCTAAAGTAAAACGGAAAAGCAACAGCTCATCTCCGTCAACTAGATTTATATTAGAACCGTTTGTGGCGATACCATGAAAATCTTTTTCAGAAGCTGCTCCGGGTGCATACACCTGTGAGTTGTCAGACCATGGCCCCCCGGCAACAGTTGTTATTGCAAGTGCACCATCAGTAACAGAAGCCGGAAGGACAACTGTTATCTGACTACCGCCTGCCAGAAAGAAATTATTCTGGGTAAAATCAGGCCTTGCATACACTTCATACGTGTTCGTTGCCGAAACATATTTCAGGGTAAGGTCTATTTGCTGCGAATACATTTGTTGTGCGGAAAACAACAATGTTACGAGCAATAATATTTTAAGTAGAAAACTTCTCATACGCTATCAGTATATAATTAAAAATAATTTTGTAAAAATGGTGTGCTACTCCCAGTACTCCATTTTATTGGGGGATCTGCTCTATCATATTATTGTAGTTGTTTAAAAGACTTGTATTTAAAGGGTATGTTAATACTGAATTTTGCATTACCTGCCTTTCATTATTGATACCATCATATTTTATTTTTCCATCCATATTTATATCTCCCGACAGGTAGCCAACAGCTTCGTAATTTAATACCTGACCTGTATTACTCACATGAGAAAGCACCTGGCTTCCCATTGTTTGTCTGTCGTTATTTACACCGTCATATTTTATTTTTGTATCGTAGTTGGCATTACCGGCATAAAGTGCCCTGCCTACATAGCCTGTTATGTTTATATTATTCATAGCCACATTGTCAGGGCTTGAAGGCAAATGATATATCTGTGCATCTATAAAGGCTGTAAAGTCTACAGTGGCCGACCCCATTGAAGCCGTTACCGGACTTGATGTCATGGCCCCAAAATGGTTTCTGTGTTTTACCGAAACATAAAATGTTTCCGGCATGGAAGTTAACTTGAATGCGCCTCCCGTTGCAGAATCAACTATATCACCGTCACGCTGTAATAATGCCGAATGTGTTTCAAGTATGGTTGTCTCATCTGCAGCATCTCTTATTTCTACAAATATCCAGTCTACAATTGCATCACCTGTACCATCGTTAGCATCTAAAACTGTACTGTTTGTTGTTTCATTTCCTGCATTATTTACATGAGTAAATCTTGTATTCAATGCACTGTTGTAGGGCTGATTTGTAGGGATTAATCCTGCCGTCCTTAAATCATCACGCATCAATCCGTCTGATGTTGCTGATAAGGCACCCTGTAGCATTACTTTTATATTAAGTGCAATATCGCATGATGTGGTAAGTGTTACCATTACAGGAAGTCTTGAAGTACTCTCACAACCTGTAACTCCGTCTGTATAAGAAGCATAATAGGTTGTATTGTTTACCAAAGCTGTACCTGTCGATAATGCAGAACCTCCTGAAGAGGCTGCATACCATGTTATATTGCTTTCATTTATCTGAATATCGCTAAGTGTAGGATTATCATACCCACAAAACTCCTGAGTATCATCAACAGTGGTAGGTGCCGAAGCGTTGTTTATGGTTACTGTTACTGCCAGTCTTACTGAACTTTCACAGCTATTTTGTGTTAATGAACCATAATAAGTTGTACCATCAACTAAGGCTGTACCTCCGGTAACTACACTACCTCCGGTAGCTGCTGTATACCAGGTAACAGTACCGCCAGAAGCTGTCAAATCAGCAACTGCGGGACTGTCTATTGCACAAAAAGTCTGAGCAGCATCTCCTGTAGGGGTTGCAGCATCGTTTACGGTTACCGTGACCGCTAACCTAACTGAACTGGCACATCCTGAACCCCCATCGGTTAAAGATCCGTAATAAGTAGAACCATTCACCAGAGCTGTACTACCAGCTATAGAACTGCCTCCTGTAGCTGCCGTGTACCATGTAACAGTACCTCCTGTTGCAACCAGATTGCTAACTTTAGGACTATCTATAGCACAAAAAGTCTGTTCAGTATCTCCTCCTGGTGTAGCGGCGTCATCTATATTAGCAGTTACCGCAAGCCTTACAGAACTTTCACATCCTGAAACGCCATCAGTAATTGAGGCATAGTATATAGTGCCATCTACTAATGCTGTGCCTGATGATACCACACTACCTCCTGTAGAAGCATTATACCATGTTATTGTGCCTCCTGTAGCAGATAAATTGGCTACCGTAGGATTATTTATAGCACAAAAGTTTTGAGTTGTTGCCCCACCCGGTGTGGCAGCATCATCTATATTAACTGTTACCGCTAAACGGGTTGCACTAATACAGCTGCCTACAACAAGACCTCCATAGTAAGTAGTTCCGTCAGTAAGGGAATCAGTATCACTGTATGCTGTACCTCCTGTAGCTGCATTATACCAAATAACATCCGATTCGTTTGTTGCTAAATCTGCTATAGTTGGATTATCTACCGCACAAAAATCCTGTGTGGCGTCACTTGTTGTTGGTGTAGGTGCATTACCTACGGCTACAGTTACAGCAAATCTTGCTGAACTTGCACAACCTGAAACGCCATCTGTTAATGACCCATAGTAAGTAGTACCATCCGTTAAAGCTGCACCCCCGGCAATTGTACTGCCCCCTGTAGCCGCTGTATACCACGTAACCCCAGCTTCATTTGTAACAAGATCTGCTACTGTAGGACTATCGGCAGTACAAAAACTTTGAGAGGCATCTCCGGTTGGAGTCGCAGCATCATTTATGGTTACTGCTACTGCTAACCGGTTTGCACTGGCACAACCCCCACTGGTTATTGAAGCATAATAAGTAGTACCGTCTGTAAGAGCAGTTCCTCCTGTAAGGACACTACCTCCGGTAGCGGCAGCATACCATGTTATTGTACCTCCTGAAGCAGTAAGATTTGCAACTGTAGGATTATTTATAGCACAAAACTCCTGGGTAGTATCTCCCGTTGGAGTACCCGGATCGTTTATAGTTACTGTAACTGCAAAACGGCTTGAACTGGCACATCCCGAAACTCCGTCGGTAAGTGAACCATAGTAAGTAGAACCATCTGCAAGAGCAACATTTGTAGCAAGGGTACTACCTCCGGTAGCGGTAGCATACCAGCTTACGCCTCCCTCATTAACAATTAAACTTGCTACAGTTGGATTATCTATTTCACAAAATTCCTGTACTGCATCTCCTGTAGGAGTTGCTGCATCATTTATAGTTACTGTAACTGCAAATCGTACAGCACTGGAACAACCTGAAACACCATCTGTTAACGACCCGTAATATGTTGTTGCGGTTGTTAGTGCCGTACCTGCCGTTACAATACTACCTCCTGTGGCAGCATTATACCAGGTTACATTGCTTTCGTTTACATTTAAATCTGAAACTGTTGGATTATCTATGGCACAAAACTCCTGTGTAGCATCTCCTGTTGGAGTATCAGCATCGTTTATGGTAACTGTTACTGCTAATCTTACTGAACTTTCACATCCGTTTACACCATCTGTAATTGAAGCATAATAAGTAGTACCGTCGGTTAAAGCAGTTGTACCGGCTACAACACTACCTCCGGTAGCAGCGCTATACCAGGTTATTGTACCTCCTGAAACAATGATATCGCTTACTTTAGGACTATCAACCAAACAAAAGCCCTGAGTGGCATCTCCGGTTGGGGTTACAACATCATTTATAGTAACCGTTACACCAAATCTTGAAGAACTTTCACATGTTCCCGGTTCTAACGCTCCATAATAAGTAGTTCCATCAGTTAAAGCATCAGTACTGCTGTAGGCAGTGCCGCCACTGGCGGCATCATACCATACAACATCTTCCTCGTTGGTAACCAAATCTGCCACTGTAGGATTGTCTATTTCACAAAAATCCTGAGTAGCATTTCCTGTAGGGGGATCTACACTGGTTGTATTATCGTAGTTTCCGCTATAGTAATCAACAAAAGTGAAGGCATCACCAAAATAGCTGTTAAAGTCCCCTCCCAGCATCCCTGATGCTGTAGAGTCAGGGTCACTGCCATTTTCAAACAACCTCACTCCGGGTGCACAACAGGCACTGCCCGGTAACTCAAAAGTAAAAATCAGCAGTTCCTCTGTAGCAACAAAATTTAGTAAACCTCCGTTTGTTGCTATTGAATGAAAATCACTTGATGTGTCTGCCGCAGGTACGTATACCTGTGAATTATCTACCCATGATAATGATGATGAAGAAGTTACTGTAAGGCTGCTGTTACCAACAGCTGCAGGAAGCACTATTGAAATCTGGCTTCCTCCTGCCACAAAAATATCACCAGTAGTATCTGATGTTGCATATACTTCATAGCTACAGCTAGCCGTGTCGAATTTTATAGTAAACTCAACACTCTGTCCATAGAAATATGTAGTACTTAATAGCATTGTTATTAGTAATGTTATTTTTAGGATAAAACTTTTCATAGGCTTTATTATAGTGGTTAGGTAATAAAAGACTTTGAAAGGCATAAGCCGATTGTCAGTTTTTATTGTGGTATTTGCTCTACCATTCCATTATAATTGTTCAGTCCGCTGGTATTTAATGGGTAGGTTATAACTATATTCTGTATTATCAGCCTTTCATTACTTGCGCCGTCATACAATACTTTTCCGTCCATATTCACATCTCCCGAATAATATCCGGTTGCACTGGAAAAGTTTAGTACCTGATTAGTGTTTGAAGGGTGAGAAAGCACCTGGCCGGCAAGAACCTGCCTGTCGTTTGCGGCGCCGTCATATTTTACTTTATTATCATAGTTTGCATTACCTGCGTATAATGCCTTTACACCGCTTACAGTAACCATGGCGTTTGCTCCTGTAAATCCGCTAAGGCTAAATAAATCGGCGGTATCTATTGTTGTAAAGTCTAGGGCTACTTCACCATTTAGTACGGTTAATAACTGGCTGCCCATAGCTCCAAAATGATTTCTGTGTTTTACAGCTATGTAGAACGTTTCAGGTAATCCGGTAACTCGCAGGGAGCTTCCGTCTGATGCAATCACATCTCCGTCACGCTGTAAAAGTGCCGATACTGTTTTGAAAACTGTTTGAGAGTTTGCCGCATCTCTTATCTCTATAAAAATCCAGTCAACAATAGCATCGTTTGTTCCTGAATTTGCATTAAGTACAGTATTTGTAGTTGTTTCTGTACCTCCGCCATTTACCTGAGTAAATCTTGAATTAAGCGCACTGCTGTAGGGTTGGTTTAACGGAATCAGACCCTGAGTTCTTAAATTATCTCTCATCACACCAGGTGTTGAGTTATATAATGCTCCCTGTAATAACACTTTAACGTTAAGGGTAACATCACACAAATCATTTAAGTTTACTGTTATTGCAAATCTTGTTACGCTTTCACAATTTGTTAATGCATCTACCTGAGCCGCATAATATACTGTAGCATCGGTTAATGCATCGGTATCTAAAAATTGTGCACCTCCGGTTGCCTGATCATAGAAAACAACATTACTTTCATTAACAGCTATATCGCTCACTGTAAATCCTCCGTAAGCACAAAACTCCTGAGTCGCTGTACCACTAGGAGTAGCTACACTGGTTACAGTAACATCTACTGCTACCCTTAACGATTCCTCAGTGCAGCCTATTCTTGCTACAGCTACATAATACGTTACATCTGCAGTAAGTGTAGGTGTTGTAAAAGGATCACCTGCAGCTACGGTTGCTAAAAGGTTACCGTCTTCTTCGGCATCATACCATCTAAGTTCGTTAGCAGGATCTGTATCAGCATATAAATCTACTGTACCTCCCTCACAGCCTCTGGCATCCTGAGTATCTACATCTGTAATTTCAGGTTGAGCAGCAGTTCTGGTTATACCAAAAAAGTCAAGATTTTGTGACACCGATAATCCCACAAACGATTCAAACTCTAAAGTTATCCTGTCTACTGGCGCTCCCGGAGTTAAAGGAATAGATGTAATTTCACCGCCATTTAAATTTAAAAGATTTAAGCTTAACAGTGTAGATAACGTTACATCCTGTACAAGGGTAGCACCATTATAAGACCTTACATTTATATTATTAGCAAGATTTAAATCTAATATTGTTCCGGTAAGCCTCATTCTTAGGGTAAACTCATCTGTAGACAGAGAAGATCCTTCAAAGTATACGGTTTGCTCTATAGCACCTGCAACGCCTAAAACCCCAAAGCTAAGTGTCGAAAAATTATCCGGATCGGCATCAATTGCATTTTCTGGATTTTGCACACCATTAGTACCTAAATCTATAAGATCAAGGTTTAACCCTGATGCACTGAATGAAGTAAATACCGGCTGACCGCAATTTGCAGGAGCCGTTACATAATAGGCATCATAAACCGACAGATTTTTTACCGTACCCAGACCTAATAATGAACCACCTGTCCTGTTAGTAATCCTGATCCTGTTATAAGCCTGATCAGGGGTTATCATTACATAAAAATCTCCGGCATCATCAACTACTATCCTCATCCTGTCTGTAGCAAACTCTCCGGCATCCTGACTGTCTCCCTGCAAAACAATTGTGGTATTATTCTTTGCCTGTACAGTAAATTCCTGACTTCCTGTTAAAACTACACCCAGCACATCTGCCAATAGTTCTCCTAAACTTCCTCCTAATAAAGAGTTTAATAAATCGTCTTCCGTTTCAATTTTTACATAAGAAATGGTATTTGCAGGTAATGTTGAAGGAAACTGCAATTCAATATATCCGTTATACGCACCTACACCCAGAGCAACTCCTGAATTTGCCCTAACATTGGCAAACGTTGTAAGGTTACTATCATAAGCATTGGTTGCATTATCTATATGGGCCGCATTGGAAACTGTAGCCGAATTAGCGTAAACCCTCGTTTGCGCCTGCAATTGTAAAAGCGGCAAAAACGCAAAAAAAGCAAGAAATATGAGGGTTTTTAATCGGTTTGGGGTAATTTTCAATATCATAAAATATTAGTATTAATTCAACAATTTTCCTAAAAACTGACATTAAATTACCCACATTCTCAGTAACAGTAAAGATGTATTACCAATATCGCAAAAGTATCGACGAACCGCATGATTTTATCGACGAACTGCATAGCGATTTACCATGTTTTATTGCTTATAAAAGTTATTTTTGCAAATAGAATTTAGATAAAGTAACAGAGGTAAAAAGATAATGAGCTTTAATACAGAGATAGAGAAAAGGAGAACATTCGGTATTATATCACACCCAGATGCCGGTAAAACCACATTAACTGAGAAACTTCTTCTTTTTGGAGGAGCAATTCAGGAAGCCGGTGCTGTAAAAAGTAACAAGATTAAAAAAGGCGCAACCAGCGACTTTATGGAGATTGAAAGACAAAGAGGTATCTCTGTCGCTACATCGGTACTTGCTTTTAATTATCAGGATAAAAAAATCAATATCCTTGATACACCGGGTCACAAGGATTTTGCCGAAGATACCTTTAGAACACTTACAGCTGTAGATAGCGTTATTGTTGTTATAGACGTAGCAAAAGGTGTTGAGGAGCAAACCGAAAAACTTGTTGAGGTTTGCCGAATGAGAAACATTCCTATGCTGGTGTTTATCAATAAACTTGACCGTGAAGGTAAAGATGCTTTTGACCTTATGGACGAAGTGGAACAAAAACTGGGATTAACAGTTACTCCGCTTAGTTTCCCTATTGGGATGGGGTATGATTTTCAGGGTATTTACAATATCTGGGAAAAGAACATAAATCTTTTTAGCGGTGACAGCAGAAAAAATATTGAAGAGACCATTGCTTTTTCTGACATAAACAACCCTGAGCTTGAAAAAATAATAGGAGAAAAACCTGCTGAAAGACTACGGGAAGAGCTTGAACTTATTGATGAGGTTTACCCATCATTTGACAGACAGGCTTATCTTGAAGGAAAACTTCAGCCTGTATTCTTTGGTTCGGCGTTAAATAATTTTGGTGTTAGGGAACTTCTTGACTGCTTTATTCAAATAGCCCCATCACCAAGACCAAAAGACTCAGATACCAGAACCGTAAAACCTGACGAAACGAAATTCTCGGGATTTGTATTTAAAATACATGCCAACATGGACCCTAAACACAGGGACAGGCTTGCGTTTATAAAAATAGTATCCGGTACATTTGAAAGAAATAAACCGTACCTTCACGTAAGGTTAAATAAAAACCTTAAGTTCTCGAGTCCAAACGCATTTTTTGCCGAAAAGAAAGAGATTGTTGATATTTCTTACCCAGGCGATATCGTTGGTCTTCATGACACAGGTAATTTTAAAATTGGGGATACACTTACTGAAGGTGAAACAATGAGCTTTAAGGGAATACCAAGCTTTTCACCTGAACACTTCAGGTACATTAACAATGCTGACCCAATGAAAGCCAAACAGCTTGAAAAAGGTATTGACCAGTTAATGGACGAAGGTGTTGCCCAGCTGTTTACCCTGGAGATGAACAACCGTAAGGTAATAGGTACTGTAGGAGCGCTTCAGTACGAAGTTATCCAGTACAGGCTTGAGCACGAATATGGTGCTAAATGTTCTTACGAAAATTTCCCGGCTTTTAAAGCATGCTGGGTTAAGCCGGAAGATTCTAAAAATGAAGAATTTGCTGAGTTTAAAAGGATAAAACAGAAGTTTCTGGCAAAAGATAAATACGGGCAACTGGTATTTTTAGCCGACTCTGATTTTTCTATTCAAATGACGCAACAAAAATATCCGACAGTTAAGCTGTTCTTTACATCTGAATTTGATTGATTTATTACAAACTAGCTAAAATCACTGTAATAATCCTGTAAACAGGGAAGATTAATAAAATGGCATCTGACCTTAGCCATTAGTTAATTTTTAATTCAGTCATATAGATGATTATGCTTTCTTTTGAGACAACCCGCGAGGTTGTCTTGCGCCTTACCACAAATCATTTAATGGGTAATTTTACCCTAAGGCATCCTTTTGCCATTTTTCAAAATTTTATAACGCAAAAAGAGCTTGGTTTTACAGTTAAAGGATCCGTCTTTGAGCATCCGGAGGCTACACTTTTTATCATATGTACCCTCATAGTTATCGCAGCCTTATGTGTAGCACACAGGCTGGTAAAAATCAAACTAAAAAAACAAAAAATACTTACCAACTACGACACCGAAGTACGCATAGCAAAAAGGGTTCATGATGAAATTGCTAATGAGATTTACAACGTAATGTGCCATGCATCCTATAATAATCTTAGTGAAATCCACAATAAAGAGAGGCTTTTAACAAACCTGGAAATCGTTTATAGCAAGAGTAGAAATATTTCCAGGGAGATAAATAATATAGATACCGGAACAGGATATAAAAGCCAGTTAAAACTAATGCTTAGCGAATATCAGGCTACCGATGTAAACATTATAATAAAAGATGTAGATAAGATAGACTGGAATAAAATAAGTGAGACTAAAAAGATTGCTGTTTACAGAGCATTGCAGGAAATCATGGTAAATATGAAAAAGCACAGCAATGCAACTTTAGTGGTTATTAACTTTAAACTGAAAAGAGGTAAAATATGCATTAGTTATTCGGATAACGGAATAGGGATGCAAATAAGTCCTATTACTTCAAAAAACGGACTCTTAAATGTGGAAAACCGTATGGTTTCTATAAACGGTAAGGTTATTTTTGAGCCTAAGCCGGGAAAAGGACTCCACCTCACATTAACCTATCCCGCATAACCTCATATGTTTAAAAAAATCCTTATAACAGAAGATATAGACAGTATTAACCTGGGACTTACAACTGCCCTGAAGGAAAAATACAATGCCGATGTCCGTAGCACAAAATATTGTGATGAAGCTTTTCTAAAAATTAAAAAAGCCATCTTCGAAAAAGAGCCGTATGATTTAATTATTACTGACTTATCTTTTACTGAAGATCATCGAGAATCTAAAATAGCATCGGGAGAAGAGTTAATAAAAACTATAAAAGCCGAACAATCTGATATTGGTGTAATTGTATACACTATTGAAGACAGGCCCTATAAAGTAAAATCACTGTTTGAAGATTATAAAATAGATGCTTATATAATAAAAGGAAGGGAAAGTACTCAAGAGCTTATAGAAGCCATAGATACCATATCTAAGTCCCAAAAAAAGAGCACTTATATTTCGCCAAAATTAAATCAGCTTTTAAAAGAAGATCTGTTCTTTGAAATAGAACAGTATGATATCGATTTAATAAAAAATCTCTCTAAAGGATTAACACAGGATGAAATAAGCTATTTATTAAAAAAAGAGGGAAAAACCCCTTCGAGTATAAGTAGTATAGAAAAAAGAATAAATAAGCTGAAAATATTTTTCAAGGCTAAAAACACTATACATCTTATCTCTATAGCAAAGGATATGGGGATTATTTAATAATAAATTAAAATCTAATGTTCAACTTGCTATAGTTATGGAAAACCGTAAGGCAATTATTTACGTATATAGTAAGTTTGAAGGAATTAAATAACATAAAAGAATTACTTTTTAACAAAAAAAAGTAACACTATTACAACGATTAATAAAATCGAATCCACTTTTTCTCATTAAACGACCCAAAAAGAGAATCAGCCGGAGGCGGGTGTTTTTTAAACATTTATTAAAGTTATTTTACTATGCAAATCTATTTTAGAAATCCTATTACGTATTTTAAAGAAACCGGAGCTATCCAAATCACACTCCCTTTCTTAAATACGGCTGCATCAGTATTGACCGAAAATAGCCTCTGTACTTTATCATGTAATCACCAAAACAATCTCCACTATGAAGTACATTATTATCAAAGGGTCCAGAAGCTCTGGAAAAGCTGGAACAATTAATGCAATCTGCAAAAAATTAAAGCCCGAATCTATCCGCAGATTGTACTTTCACGAAACCGGCAGAACATTTATGGAGCCATTACCTCCTTCTGCAAACATTAATGAGGGTACTTATTTAGTTACTGTAAAAAAGAAAAACATCCTGATGGTTTCTAACTGCCCTACGGAACAGCGCAAAAGAATAACACACATCATGGACTCAGTAATGGGCTTAAACATCAAACCTCATTTAGCGATTATTGCTGTAAGGGGGTTAGAAAAACTAAAAGATTATTCTACAGCAAAAGAATTAGAAAACTATGGTAAATGTATTTATGAAACTAAAATATGGAGAATCCCTTCTAATCAGTATAGCTTAACTGAAGAATGGAATAAAAGAGTTTCATACATTACAGCTATAACACTGCATAACATCTAGAAAATTACTTAAAAAGCCTCCTTAAGGAGGCTTTTTTATTTAGAGTTATTTAAAAACTTTTACAGAAGTTGCCATACCGCAACACCATAAGGAGGCAGCGTTGTGGCTCTTCCTCCTCTCAAAAAATTCCATTCTTTTTCACCTAACAGCATTCTGCTGTTGTTAAACTTTATAATAATATCCGGATTAAGATATATTCTTTGTTCTTCATCTGAAAGATTAATAACAAAAAGTAATTTCTCTACTTTAGACACCCTTAAAAAAGAAATAGCGTGCTCATTTTCGTTTCTCATAGAAACATACTGTCCTTCAGTAAGTGCAGGATGATTTTTTAACTGTAATAACTGTTTATAAAAACTCCACAAAGACTGTTTATCCTTTATTTGTTCAGTAACGGGCCTGGCTTCATATAATTTACCATCAGCCTTCATAAAAGGCATATACCATTGTGTGTTAGAAACTATACTATCTCCCCTGCTCCAAATAATTCGTTCCATGCCTTTCACCTCATCAATAGAAGGAGTACCTAATTCCTCACCATAATAGATAACAGGTTTACCCCCTAAAAATAAATTAAGCGCTGCCAAAGCCTTAAGCTGATCCGAATTATAATTTTCCGGATTGGCAAACCTACCCACATCATAACCGCTTACAAAAACCATCTGAGTTTTATTTTCGGGAACGTTAAGTATCGTTGTCGCTATAGCATTCTCAAGCTTTTTCTTATCAAAAGAAACTATTCCTTCTCTAAGTTTTCTGTCAAATACAGCATCAAAGCCTACATTATAAAAATCGTCATTATTATATTTATCATCAGCTGGTGAAGCCATTATAAGTAAATCTGCCTTTGTATCCCTTATTCCCTTAATAACGGGAACCCAAAACTCCCTAAGCAAGTTGCTCTGACCACCAAAAGTGTCAGACACATTACTGAACCTAAAACCATCAACACCGCTGTAATAAGAGGAACTGCCATCAGGATTAATCCAGTATTGAAGCATTTTTACTATCTCTCCCCTAACCTCTCCTTTCTTAAGGTTAATAGCAATGGCCTGAGCCTCCTCACGGTTAGCATTAGTGTATTCTTTATTAGCATTGTCTTTTAAAAGAAGATAATCTTTATACTTGGTTTTATCTGTATACCATTCATGTTTATCAGTAACATACCTTAGGTCTAGATCCTGATATACTTTCATCTTCCTCCTATGTGCTTCCTGCACTAAAGACCTGTACTCGTTTAAACTCCCATAAGCATTATCAGTCTCATTCCAGTCTGTAGCATAAAGATTATTAATAACATCCGACTGATAGACCGGAGACAGCATTATCGCATTAACACCCAGCATTTGCAGATAATCCATTTTTTGCTGAATACCTTTAAAGTCACCTGTTCCATCGCCATTACTATCAAAAAAACTGCGCTGAAATACCTGATAGATAACTTCCTTTTGTGCTGAGGCCCCTACCACAAAAAACAGGCAGGACATTAAAAATATTTTTCTTAGCATAACATAAGTTTTGTTTCAAATATAGCATTATTTAACCTGCTTTTAATCTAAAAAACATTTTCAAATCTAAAACAACTACCTTATTTTGTTATTTTTGCAAAAACACAGGATAACGGATTTCTTATGCTAGTAATTGGAATTGCAGGAGGTACCGGAAGCGGAAAAACAACCGTGGTACATCAGTTAATGAATGAACTTCCGCTTACCGAAGTGGGCATTATATCTCAGGATTCTTATTATAAGGAAACTACAAACCTGAGTTATGACGAAAGGACTAAAATTAACTTTGACCATCCCCGCTCTATTGATTTTGAATTGTTAACCCAACATTTAAAAGCACTTAAGGAGGGGAAAACTATTGAACAACCGATTTATTCTTTTGTTACCCATAACCGCACAGGAGATACTATAGTAACCCACCCAAGAAAGGTTATGATTGTAGAAGGCATACTCATACTTTCTAATCCTGAGCTAAGGGAGCTTTTTGACATCAAGATATTTGTTCATGCCGATTCTGACGAGAGGCTGATAAGAAGACTAAGGCGTGACATTGCAGAGCGCGGCCGTGATATGAACGAAGTGCTTAACCGTTATCAAACCACGCTAAAACCCATGCACGAGCAGTTTATTGAACCTACAAAAGCGTTTGCTGATATTATTATACCTCATGACAGGTATAATACAGTAGCAATAGATGTGGTAAGGACTGTTATTAACCAAAGGATACTTTAAGCACTTTAAGCCTGCATAAGTCCGAAAAAAACCATTACTTTGTAAAGTAAATTATACTCCTGTAATGAAAAAACCATTCAGCAAATTAACAGAGCGCTATCCTTTTCTCAAAATACTGGGAAACAGGTATGTACTTGTTGCTATTTTAGCTACTGTATGGTGGTTCTTTCTGGACAATTATTCTTTTTTTGAACACAGGATACTGGATAAGGAGATAAAAGAGCTGGAGGAAAACAAGGAATATTACAAAGAGGAAATAAAAAAGGACAGCATTAGTATAAAGCACCTTAACAATCCGGATCAGACCGAAAAATATGCACGTGAAAAATATTACATGAAGCGTGAAAACGAGGATATATATATCATAGAATTTGAAGATGGCGTGCCTCCCGATGAGGACACTAAATCTCTTTAAAATGGTACGCATGAGCGAAAATTTATTTAATGAATTTGAACCTGTATCTTCCAAACAATGGAAACAACAGATACAGTATGAACTGAAGGGAGCCGATTATAACGAAACTCTTATTTGGGAAAGTCCTGAAGGAATTAAGGTAAAACCTTTTTACCATATTGATGAATTTAAAGAACCTTTACAGGTAACTACCCACACCTCTCAATTTAAAATTTGCCAGAATATTTTTGTACACGATATAGATAAATCTGTATTTCGTGCTAACGAAACATTAAAACGTGGTGCCGAAGCAATTCGCTTTACTATTCCTAACGAAGATACAGATGTTGAAAAACTACTGAATACACTTCCTTTGGAAAGCACTCCGGTTTACTTCAATTTGAATTTTCTTTCAATCGATTTCGTAAAAAAACTGGATGCCATAGCCAAAGCTAAAAATGCAGTGTTTTTTGTTCAACTGGACCCTATTGGTCAATTGACAAAAGACGGCAACTGGTATACCAATCTTGACAAAGATTTTGAATCTTTAAATACTATAGCGATTGCCTGCTCTAATATTCATTTCTTAAGCATAGACAGTAGCCTTTACCAAAATGCAGGAGCTAATATCGTTCAGCAGATTGCCTATACATTGGCTCATGCCAATGAATATTTTAATCGAATAGCCACCATAAACAAACCTGTTGTATTACAGGTAGCAGTGGGTACAAATTACTTCTTTGAAATCGCAAAACTTCGCGCTTTAAGACTCCTTTTCGGTCTTTTGGCAAAAGAGTATGATCATAATTTTGAATGCCACATTATTGCTTCTCCTACTAGACGTAACAAAACGCTTTATGACTACAATGTAAACATGCTGCGTACAACTACCGAATGTATGAGTGCAATACTGGGAGGTGCCGATGCGGTGTCTAACCTGGCGTATGATGCAATTTACCACAAGGACAATGAGTTTGGCGACAGGATATCGCGTAACCAGCTTCTAGTCCTAAAATATGAAAGCTACTTTGATAAGGTAAATAACCCTGCAGACGGGGCTTATTATATAGAGGAACTTACACAACAACTGACCGAAAAAGGACTTGCATTATTCAAGGATATAGAAGCTAATGGTGGTTTCCTTACACAACTTAAAGAAGGAACCATACAGCGTAAAATACAGGAAAGTGCAACCAAAGAGCAGGAGCTTTTTGATGGCGGTAAAGAGATTTTATTAGGTACTAATAAGTACCCCAACAAACATGATAAAATGAACCATGAACTGGAACTTTATCCGTTTGTAAAATCTAACCCGAGAAAAACACTTATCATTCCTATTATTGAAAAGCGCCTTGCCGAAAAAACAGAGCAGCTACGACTGGAAGAAGAAAAGACTAATGCAGGTGCAGAATAACGGTAACATGAGAAAAAACATACAACATATACAGTTAAACACTAACAACACCAAGCCATTAGCGAACAGCAAAGAAGATAACTTTGTTACTGCCGAAGGTGTTGAAGTAAAAGAAACATACAACAAAGAGGACATTGAAAACCTTGAGCATTTAGGTTTCGGAGCCGGATTTGCGCCTAACCTTCGCGGGCCGTATGCAACTATGTACGTTCGCCGTCCTTGGACAATCAGGCAATATGCAGGTTTCTCTACTGCCGAAGAAAGCAATGCTTTTTACCGTCGTAATCTTGCTGCGGGACAAAAAGGACTTTCTGTAGCGTTTGACCTTGCCACACACCGCGGTTATGACAGTGATCATGAACGCGTAGTGGGTGATGTAGGTAAAGCCGGTGTGGCTATAGACAGTGTTGAGGATATGAAAATTCTTTTCGATCAGATTCCGTTAGGAGAAATGTCGGTTTCAATGACTATGAACGGGGCTGTGCTTCCGGTAATGGCATTTTATATTGTTGCTGCCGAAGAACAGGGTGTAAAACCGGAGCAGCTTTCGGGAACCATACAAAATGATATTCTTAAGGAGTTCATGGTTAGAAATACATATATTTACCCTCCTGCTCCTTCCATGAAAATTATTGCTGATATTTTTGAATATACCAGTAAAAAAATGCCAAAGTTCAACTCTATCAGTATTTCGGGCTACCACATGCAGGAAGCCGGAGCTACTGCCGATATTGAGCTGGCATACACCCTTGCGGATGGTTTAGAATACATTCGTACCGGGCTTGCGGCAGGAATGAAAATAGATGATTTTGCTCCCCGCCTTTCGTTCTTTTGGGCGATAGGAATGAATCATTTTATGGAAATTGCAAAAATGCGTGCAGGACGTATGTTATGGGCAAAACTGCTTAAACAGTTCGACCCGCAAAGTGAAAAATCACTGGCATTACGTACACACTGCCAAACCAGCGGATGGAGCTTAACAGAGCAGGATCCGTTTAACAATGTGGCCCGTACTGCTATTGAAGCTGCGGCGGCAGCCTTTGGAGGAACACAATCGCTACATACAAACGCCCTGGATGAGGCTATTGCCTTACCAACCGATTTCTCGGCACGTATTGCACGTAACACACAGATATTTCTACAGGAAGAAACCAAAATTACCAAAACGGTAGACCCGTGGGCAGGAAGCTATTATGTAGAAAGCCTTACTGCTGAAATTGCCGAAAAAGCATGGGCTCTTATCCAGGAGGTGGAAGAACTGGGTGGTATGACCAAAGCTATTGAGGCAGGTATACCAAAACTTCGTATTGAAGAAGCTGCTGCCCGAAAACAGGCTAGAATTGACAGCGGACAGGATATAATTGTTGGTGTAAACAAATACAGACTGGAGAAGGAAGATCCGCTTCATATTCTTGAGGTAGACAACCAAACTGTACGCCGCCAGCAAATAGAAAGACTTAACAATATCAAGGCAACCCGCGATAACCAAAAAGTTGCCGAATGCCTTGAAAAACTTACCTCATCAGCAAAATCTGGACAGGGCAACCTGTTAGAACTTGCCGTTGATGCAGCCCGAAACAGGGCTACTCTGGGTGAGATTAGTGATGCATTGGAATCGATTTACGGAAGATATAAAGCACAAATCAAATCATTTAGCGGAGTGTACAGCAAAGAGATAAAAAATGACGAAAGCTTTGAAAAAGCAAAACAGCTGGCAGATGAATTTGCTAAGTTGGAAGGCCGTCGTCCAAGGATAATGATTGCAAAAATGGGTCAGGACGGTCATGACCGTGGTGCTAAAGTAGTAGCTACAGGATATGCCGATGTTGGCTTTGACGTGGATATCGGGCCTCTTTTCCAGACACCTGCCGAAGCAGCAAAACAGGCTGTGGAGAACGACGTACATATTTTAGGTGTATCCTCACTCGCTGCGGGACACAAAACATTAGTCCCACAGGTTATTGAAGAGCTTAAAAAATATGGCCGTGAAGATATCATGGTAATTGTGGGTGGTGTTATACCGGCTCAGGACTATGAATATCTTTTTGATGCGGGTGCTGTAGCGGTATTCGGGCCGGGAACAAAAATTAGTGAAGCAGCCATTAAAATACTTGAAGTATTAATTAAGGGCTTTGAATAAGAGTTAAAGCTCCGTTTAATAACGGAGCTTTTTTATGCAACTAAGTATCTTTAAAGTAATAAACTATACTAATAATGGATATTAAAAAAGTTTTTGAGAACAATAAGGAATGGATTACCAAACAGATTAAAAGCAATCCGTCTTATTTTGACAGCCTTGCGAAAGGGCAATCACCAGAAATTCTATACATAGGTTGTGCCGACAGCCGTGTAACTGCCGAAGAAATCATGGGACTTGAACCGGGAGATGTTTTTGTACACCGTAACATTGCAAACATGGTACCCAATACCGATTTGAATGTAATGTCAGTTATTAACTATGCGGTAGACTTTTTAAAGGTTAACCACATTGTAGTTTGCGGACACTATAACTGTGGTGGTGTAAAAGCTGCAATGGAATCGGCAGATTTAGGTATACTTAACCCATGGCTGCGTAATGTACGTGATGTTTACCGCCTGCATAAAGCAGAACTTAATTCGATTGAAGATGAAGACAAGCGCTACGACAGACTAGTTGAACTTAATGTACAGGAACAATGTATTAACGTAATTAAAACGGCTGAAGTTCAGCGTGCAGTAAACAACCGTAATCTTACAGTTCATGGCTGGATATTCGACTTAAGAACCGGTAATCTTGTAGATCTTAAAATTGATTTTCAAGCCATTACAAAAGGTATTGCCGATATCTACAGAATTACCTAAAGATTAACATTGCGACCCTGGAAGTTTAGTATATTTACTACACTAATACTTTTTTATGGAGCAAAAGTACTTTGGCCTAAAAGGATTAACCTCCCAAGAGGTGCAACAATCCAGAGAAAGCCACGGCAGTAATTCAATACAATTTAAAAAAGAAAATAAAATAATCATGGCGCTCAAAGACCTTGTCAAGGAGCCCATGATTATTTTATTGCTTGTAGCTGCATCCATTTACTTTATAAGCGGCGATATTGGTGACGGTATTTTTATGGCAGCTTCCATACTGCTGGTAGCTACCATTTCACTATACCAGGAATCCCGAAGCAGGAATGCTCTTGAAAAACTTAAGGATTATACCCGTCCTCACTGCAAGGTGATAAGAAACGGGGAAGAACAAACCATTAACAACGAAGATCTTGTTATTGATGACCTCATGATTGTTGAGGAAGGTTCTGCCATACCCGCTGACGGAACCATAGTGCAGGCCAATGATTTTTCGGTTAACGAATCGGTTATTACAGGAGAATCATTTCCTGTCTCCAAAGACGAAAACAAAGAAGATAATATTGTTTACAGCGGAACCATAGTAACTACAGGACTGGCGGTAGTTAAGGTTACTGCCATAGGAAAATCTACAAAACTGGGGCAAATAGGCCAAAGTCTTGAAGATATCAGCACTGAAAAGACACCCCTTGAAAAACAGATTGCCAACTTTGTAAAAAAGATGGTAATACTGGGAGCTGTTGTTTTTGTAGCGGTATGGGTATTTAATTACATAAACTCCGGCAATTTTATCGACAGCCTTTTAAAGTCACTCACACTTGCCATGAGTATACTTCCCGAAGAAATTCCTGTTGCCTTTACTACATTTATGGCATTAGGCGCCTGGAGGCTCATGAAAATGGACATTATAGTAAAGCAGATGAAAACTGTAGAAACGTTAGGCAGCGCTACAGTAATATGTACCGACAAAACGGGAACCATTACCGAAAATAAAATGACCCTAGCCCGTGTCGCAGCTTTTCCTTCATTATTCATATCAAATCCTGAAAACAATCTTTCTGAAAAAGAAAACGAATTGATTACTTATGCCATGTGGGCCAGCGAACCTATTCCTTTCGACCCTATGGAAGTTGCACTACATAAGGCCTATGCTGACTTAACGGATAATGACATAAGGCCGAATTTCAAAATGATTCATGAATATCCGCTGGGTGGCAAACCACCAATGATGACTCATATTTTTGAAGACACTAACGGTAACAGGGTAATAGCCGCAAAAGGTGCTCCCGAAGCTATGATGAAGGTATCAGGCTTATCAGAAGGTGAGATTGCAGCAGTTAACGAAACCATATCAAATCTGGCAAAGGATGGTTTTAGGGTTTTAGGTGTGGGCCATACGGAATTCAGCGGAAATGATTTCCCTAAAAATCAGCAGGATCTAAACTTTACCTTTGATGGCATAGTTGCTTTTTACGACCCTCCGAAGAAAAACATTAATGACGTTTTCAATGCATTTTACAATGCCGGCATTGATATAAAAATTGTTACCGGAGACAATGCCCTTACAACCGCAGCCATTGCCAAACAGATAGGCTTTAAGGATTATGACAAAACCCTTAGCGGAGAGGAATTAATGCATCTCTCTGACGAAGAGTTAAAGGAAAAGGTAATGCATACAGCTATTTTTACCCGTATGTTCCCTGAGGCCAAACTCAAAATAATCAATGCACTTAAAGCCTGTAATCAGGTAGTGGCGATGACCGGTGACGGTGTTAATGACGGACCTGCACTAAAAGCATCGCACATTGGTATTGCTATGGGTAAAAAAGGAACCGAAATTGCTAAAGAAGCTGCTTCGCTTATTTTACCTGATGATGATCTTGCCAAAATGGTTGATGCCATTGGTATGGGCAGAAAAATATATACCAATCTTAAAAAGGCCATTCAGTACATTATTTCCATTCATATACCTATTATACTTACGGTATCTGTACCATTAGTATTGGGCTGGGTTTATCCTAACATTTTTTCTCCTGTACATGTAATATTCCTTGAACTTATTATGGGACCAACATGCTCTATTATTTATGAAAATGAACCTATGGAAAAAAACACCATGAACCAAAAGCCAAGGCCGTTTACCTCTACATTTTTTAATATAGGAGAGCTTACCACCAGTATAATTCAGGGGTTAGCCATAACGGCAGGAACATTAGGAATTTATCTTTATGCTGTTTCCTTTGACCTTACTGAATCGCATGTACGTACTCTTGTTTTTGTTACGCTTATATCGGCAAACGTATTCTTAACCTTGGTTAACCGTTCTTTTTATTATTCGGTTATCAAATCGTTTACCTATAAAAACAGACTTATTCCTTTAATAATAGGCATAACAATCCTGTTAACCTCTTTACTACTGTATGTCGATCCGTTGGTTAAGTTTTTTGAATTCAGTACACCTTCAATTTCTTTACTTGGGCTAAGCATACTTGCCGGATTCATCTCGGTTATATGGTTTGAAATTGTAAAGTGGATAAAGCGATTAAAAAATACCGGACCCGGCATTTAAATGAGTTTTTGTAAATTTGAAGCAATACTAACTTCAAATTTTAACTTTTATGGGAAAAGGAGACATCAAAACTAAAAGAGGTAAAATTTGGCGTGGATCTTATGGAGTAAGGCGCCCAAAAGAAAAAAAAGCTAAATCAGGCGAAACTGAAACCTCTAAGAAGTAATTATAAAAAGGCAGTCTTTTGACTGCCTTTTTATTTATTAAAAAACTGGATTTTAAAAACTTAACATACCAATTAATTAAAAAAAATTATATTTGGCTCTCTCACCTTACATTATAAATAAAAAAGGGCCCTGTTTTCACAAGGCCCTAAGGAGGCTTTAGTATAGAAGTTTATCCCCACTATTAAAACTAAAAAATACTATTGCACTCCTTTTGATAATTGTGTATTCTAAATTGTTTTTACAGGTTAAAGTCTATCCCCACAATAAAACTTAATTCTGTTTACCAAAACCAATTAACCGAACACCTAATTATCGAAAGCAAACGGTTGTTTTTTAAGCTTCCCCACTATGAAACTTAAAAGCCGTGCTTTTATTTTTACTGAAGTTACAGACAGCATAAGAGTTTATCCCCACAAAAAACTATTTATGCTGCTGTTCTCCAGTTTTACATTTCAGTTATTATAAATTCACACCTGCGGTTTAGCCTGTGCTGCTCCTCACTACATATTACACCATCAGGACATTTGCTTAATAATTGAGTTTCTCCATATCCCCTACCTCCTACACGGTATGCTTCCACACCATGATCAATTATATAGGCAATAATGGAATTTGCCCTCTTATCAGAAAGTACCTGATTGTACTTATGTGATGCCCGGGAGTCGGTATGTGTCCTTACATCCAACTTCATATTCGGATTTTGCTTCATATAAGCAACCAGCTTATCAAGGTCTTTTGCAGCTTCCGGTTTAATTTCATATTTACCTAAATCAAAGTAGATGTATTGTATATTAAACACCTTACCTAAATCGGAACCTTTCTTTACTTCGTTCTGCGCAAGAGCTTCCTCAGCCCTGTCTGCCTTCACAATATATTGCTTACCACAATCCACCTCAAAAGAGTAGTTTCCGTCAATATCCGTAACTGCTTCCTGAGTCACTTTTTTCTTCTCATCAATAACTAACACTTTAGTATTGGCTAGCACCCTTCCAGTTCCTTCTTCTCTTAATATACCTTCCAGTTTCTCTTTACACTCGTAGGCAAATTCTTCAATTTCTTTAAACCTGTATATATCATCGTTGCCTTTTCTGTTAGTGGTAAAAAAACCTTGGGATTCAACTGCATTATATATTAGTCCAAAATCATCCCTTTCACTATTTATAGGCCTGCCTACATTATATGCTTTAATATAATTACCGTCAGGTTCCATCTTACTCACAAAAATATCCAGTCCGCCGAGTCCGGGATGCCCCTCAGATGCAAAATAAAGATCATCTGTATCCGAGACAAAAGGGAAACTCTCCCTGCCTTCGGTATTAATGCCTGGCCCTAAATTTTCTGCCATTCCAAAATTGCCGTTCCCGTTAATACTCACCCTGTATATATCAGACCTACCGTAGGTTCCCGGCATATTTGAGGCAAAATAAAGTGTCCTTTCATCTGCGCTTAATGCAGGGTGTGCACAACTGTAATCATTACTGTTAAAAGACAGTTCCGTTACATCGGTCCATTCGGTACCATTAAATGTTGCCCTGTATATTTTAAGCAATATCCCGTTATGATCGTCTTTCTTTACTTTTCCGTTATTATAGTTGTTACGTGTAAAGTAAACCGTGTTTCCGTCTTTAGTAAACACAGGAGTCGACTCATGATACTTGGTATCAAGGTTTAACGAAAACTTCTCCACTTTACCTGCAAGGCTGTCATCTTCCTTTGCAGGAGTTACATATAAGCCTGTAAATCCTTCATTTGTCCATCGGTCAACACGTCCACGTTTCTTCTTATTATTAATTGTATCTCTGGATGAGGCAAAAACAATTTTATCTTTATAAAATGCAGACCCATAATCAGAAAAGTTAGAGTTTACTTCCATTGGCTTTATTTCATACCTGCCGGAATTCTCTTCAATCTGTTTACGATAATCCTTATTATCCAAAAACATTTTAGTCCTAAGATCATCCGAATTAAGTTCAGAGAACTTATTCATCATCTTATCAGCCTCATCTGCATTACCCACAAACTTTAATGTTTGAGCATAACGGTAGTAATATTCGGGTTCTACCTCCTTATGAAGGTTAAACAGTTTATTATACCACTGATAAGCATAATCAAGCTCTCCTTTAAAATAATAGGCATCCCCTATTTGTTCATACAGTTCTATAGACCTGTAACCCGTGTTTGCCACCTCAAGGTAAATTTCTAAAGCATCACTATAGGCATAATTATCAAACTGAATCTTAGCCTTTTTCATTTCCTGTCTTTGTGCAGTAGCCTGAAAACAACTAAGCAACAGTATAAATAGTAATCCTGTATATTTTAATATCCTCATCGTACTGTTTAAAAGAATCGTGGGTTTTCTACTTTTTCATTTTTCTTAACCAACTCAAAACGCAGGTAGATTTCATGTGATCCTGAGTTATACTCTGCTAATCTTGTTGTTTCCATATCATAGGTATACCCAACAAAAACATCTTTAGTTACCTGAAAGCCCACTAAGGCACTCAAAGCGGCATCCCATCTATAGGCCATACCTAGTGTAAGCTTTTCATCATACAGGAAGTTTGCCGAAACATCTGCCTGTAGCGGAGAACCTTTTGTTGCCTTTACCATAGCGGCCGGCTTAAACTTAAGGTTGTATGTAAGATCAAACACATGGCCACCTATAAAATAATAGTGCATCCTGTCTTTAGCTACCGATGTGGTATTATGCTCATAATGTTTTGTTTCCAAAAAATCAGGCACCGATACCCCGAAATAAGTATTATCAGAATAAAGGAATACACCGGCACCAAAATTTGGTGAAAACTGGTTATCTACATTATTTTGGAATCCAGGATCATCCGGATTATAAATATTAAGCTTTGTAAAATCTATATTCAGTAAATCTGCCGTCCCCTTTAAACCAAAAGCCAGCTGATAGTTATAAGACACATCAATAGTATATGAAAAGTCTACTGATATGGCATTATCGTCCATAGGGCCAATCCTGTCATTAACAAATGACAATCCCAACCCCAGCTTATTTCCTACGGGTGCATTTACCGAAGCTGCTGCAGTTGTCGGAGCTCCTTCAAGTCCTACCCATTGTGCACGGTATATACCAAATATGCTTGTTTTTCCTCTGGACCCCGCATAGGCAGGATTAACCTGTATAGTATTATACATATACTGTGTATACTGCGGATCCTGTTGTGCATTTGCCAGGCTGCAAGCCATAAGTGCAAATACTGCTACAATTCTTTTTGCAGACATCTTTCTCATCTTGTTTATTTCCTTCTTCATCTTAATCTGCACTGCTTATATATAAATAACCTGATTTCTTAATAGTTGTGCCCCTGTGCGGATACTGTATTACATAAAAGTAAGTACCTGCAGGAAGCCTGTCCCTTTGGGAAAGTGTAGCCCTACCTGCAGACACGCCTGTAAAAACATTTCCGTTACTGTCGTATTCGGCTGTCTCATACACTTTTATACCCCAGCGGTTGTATATCTGTACCGTATTACCCGGATGATTTGTTATCCCTTCTATATAGAAATAATCATTTTTACCATCTCCGTCAGGAGTTAAACCGTTATAAATAACTATATCTTCTGTTGGTAAATAACCTTTTCTCAATCTTCCTAAAGTAAATACCCCGTATCCTGAAACGTGTACAGGCGTAGTTACGGTTTTGGCAAACATATCCTGCACGCCGCCTTCATCTACCCACATGCCTGTTTCGGTATCCCAACGCACAACACGTATAGCTTCTGTTGATTCTACTAAAAGTTCAGATGGTGTTGTGGTAAATTCATCCCAGCTAAGGGTTATCATTACATCTGCCTCCCCTCCTGTCTTATCTATAGTCCAGTACTCTCTATTATCTATAATCTCGATTTCCTGTGCCCTGTTTTCATGAGGATAAAGCACATTGGAATCTTCAAAATAATACTTACCTGTAAATGCTGATGACTGATCATCAGGAGCAGAAATAGCAGCATACCTGTAGTATTGGCCGTCTCCAATAGGGAATGAAAAGTCGGTTGTGCCATTCTTTACAGCATAGCCGTCAACAAAACTTTCATCACTTGTATTGGTATGAGTTGCTTCGTCTTCAAATATGATTATTCCCCCAAATATATCATCCTGAACTATTCCCTGATAAAAATCGGCATTGCCGCTAATCGAAATATCCCCATACAAACGAAAAGCGGGCTGCGGATTTGGGTTGCGAAACAAAACGTTGTAAAAGTCAGCCGGTATGCTGCCGGTTATATTCTGCTGAGTATATCCTTCAAACCTTGTATATCCGCCTAAAGCAGGATTAAAGCTTGTAATACCGTCATTATTAAAGTTGCCTTTAAGCAAAACTTCTCCATTATTTTCATACTCGCCCATGCCTTTGTTGTCAAAATCCGATTCAACAGACACGAGTGTTCCCGGGCTTACATATAGTATGCCTTCGTTTACGGTTTGCCCTGACTGGGCAGCTACCACTCCTGAAAAAAGCAGGAACAGGTATGTAATTTTTAATTTTTTCATGTTTTCCATTTTAAAACAGTTTAAGTGGGGTTTATCTGTTCTAGTTACTCACCCTTTGATAAATCATAGGATTTGTAATAAGGTTACAGTTCTTTATAGTTACTGTAACTGTATTACTAGCAGGAGATTCACAGCTTACACCTGAGGTAGCTATGGTAATCCTGCGGTAATAGGTTGTTTCATATAATGCAGCGGGTTGGTATGTAGCTCCTGTAGCTCCCGAAACAGTTGTCCATGAACTTCCGTTTGGAGATGACTCCCAACGATAAGTTACAGTTCCTGTACCTGCACCTGCCGTAGTGGATGTTAGCAGGGCTGGGATAGCACCGTGACATATTGTTTGACCTGAACCTATACTTCCTTCGGTAACAAGTGCATTTACAGTAATGGTTACCACATTTGTTGGTACCGATTCACAAGTAGCTCCTCCGGATGTAATTATCGTTATCCTGCGATAGTAAGTCGTCTCTGTTAATGCACCAGGTGAATAGTTATTACCCGTACCACCTGTTGCCGCCCAACCTGAAGTTCCGTTTGCAGAAGACTCCCAACGATAAGTTATTGTTCCTGTACCTAATACAGCTGTGCCGATAAGCATTGCCGGAGTATCTCCGTTACATATCGTCTGAGATGAACCAATAGTTCCTTCTGCCGGTATAGCATTTACAGTAATAGTTACCACATTTGTAGGTACTGATTCACAAGTAACACCTCCTGATGTTACCCTCGTTATCCTACGGTAATAAGTCGTGGCTGTTAATGCACCAGGCGAATAGTTATTACCCGTACCACCTGTTGCCGCCCAACCTGATATTCCGTTTGCAGAAGATTCCCAACGATAGGCCACACCTGTACCGGCTATAACATTACCTGTTAAAGTTGCCGGAGTGGCTCCGTTGCATATTGTCTGAGATGAACCAATACTTCCTTCTGCCGGTATAGCATTTACAGTAATGGTTACCACATTTGTAGGTACTGATTCACAAGTAACACCCCCCGAGGTTATTCTTGTTATCCTGCGATAATACGTTGTAGCTGTTAATGTACCTGGTGAATAGTTATTACCCGTACCTCCTGTTGCCGCCCAACCTGATATTCCATTTGGTGAAGATTCCCAACGATAGGTTACACCTGTGCCGGCTATAACATTACCTGTTAAAGTTGCCGGAGTAGCTCCGTTACAAATTGTCTGGTCTGAACCAATAGTTCCTTCTGCCGGTATAGCATTTACAGTAATAGTTACCACATTTGTAGGTACTG
>NZ_JUIW01000008.1 GCF_004151245.1 Flavobacterium beibuense | reverse complement strand
AGGTACCGTCATTGTTGTTTACTAAAGTGGTTACCGTTTCATATTGTGAAACAAAATCAGAAATATTGATAACGGTAGCAACTCCGTTCTCATCAGTAAAAGTGATAGTTCCTGCAGCAACGTTTGCTATAATAGATGTTACAGACTGATAATCGGCAACTATTTGTGCTATATCTATTGTAACCGATAATCCGCTTTCAGGAGTATAGGTAATTGTACCATCATTATTGTCAACTAAAGTGGTTACCGTCTCCGCATTACGTACTAACTGTTCAACGTTAATTACAGTAACTACACCTTCCTCATTAGTATAAGTAAGTGTATTATTAATTTGACTGTATACCAAGGTGGTAATAATATCACTTGGAACACTGATAACCGTAACAGTACCGTCTTCACTGGTATATGTATAGGTATTATCGCCGTTATCTATTAATGTAGTTACTGTTTCAGCAAATAAATCCTGATCGGTCAAAATCCTGTTCCATCTGTTATTATACCAGTAATAGTAACCAGGAACAATATCAGCTGTTTCGGCAGTATTATAGACCAGAAGAGTTTCTATATTACCATTTGTTATGGTAGTGGAGTCGGTTGTACCTGTTAATGATACCCTGGGTATTAATATACCTTTATCATCAGATACTATTTCAAGTTGTGCAGAAGCATTCGGGCTTGAGGTACCAATACCTACCTGCGCGTTTGCAGCTGCCGCTCCTAGTAATAATACCAGGGCAGACAATAATTTTTTCATCGTCATTAGTAATTAATTTGAGTTTTTGATGTTTAAAAGTCTTGGGGAAACTTTTAAGCTTACGGTTTTTGTGGGGGCAATTTTGTAATTTATATTTTCATATCTTTTAAATTTATTTGACATATATACACTCTGCTATAACTGGTATAACAGAATTCAACACACTGCCTCTATAAATTTCCGATATTTAAATCGCCCGGACGGGAGTTTGTCCACAAACCCACATCACCTTTTGTGCATTATTTAATTTTAGTTTCAAAAATTGAGTGAGACTATAATTCTTTTTTTAACGTCTCTCCAAAATTTTACTTCTAAAAAATTGGGGATAAAAATAGGAACGGAACTTTTTGGGGGCAGTTATCGTTCACTGTTAATAAAAACTTAATTTCGAGACAAATCTCTAATTTTTAATCGTGTATGATGTAAAAAATTATTGGATTATTACTTTTCCCAATAATTTGAATATAGATAAAACATAGAAATTTTCTGAATTATCAGGATTTAAAAGCAATACAAACAATTATTCCTAAGACAAAAATATTTCGATTAAATTTCTTTTATATTATAAATCTAAGCGGTGAATTATACACACTCGATGAAAGGCAATAAATCTCCGATAAAGGATAGGACAAAAGTGAGTCAGACATTAAAATCTACCTTAATTTTTATCTTTAGATCCTAAATAAATACCTGATTAATTAGACTACTATACAATAAAAAAAGAGCCTCTTCATATAAAATATGAAAAGGCTCAGGGTGTGAATATCTATCGAAAGGTTTGTGTTTATATCACGACAATCAAAACAGAGGAATAATTACCCTGCTTTTTTTATATAATCTGTAGGGGTGCAACCCATAATATTTTTAAAATGCCTGTTAAAAGAAACTTTAGAATTAAATCCGCTTTCAAAAGCCACCTCTTCCATAGTTAATTGTCCATCGGCAGTCTGTAAAAGGGAACAGGAATGATCAATTCTATACTTATTAATAAACTGGTTGAAGTTTTCACCAATATAAACATTAAACAATTGTGTTAAGTGGTGTTTTGAGAGTTTCATCCTCTCTGCAAGGATTTCAAGTGATATCTCATTATCCAGGTAGACCTTCTCTTCTTCAAACAAATAAAGAAGCTTTTCCTCATAATCTTCAAAAACACTTTCATTAAGAGCAGACTTTGAATACTTTTGCCTGTTCATAATAACTACCATATCAGGAGTAGGATCTTCAGAACTTTCCTTTATTTCTTTCTTATAATTTTCTTCGTTGTTGCCTTTAAAATAACTTACAAAAATATGAACCTTGTACCTGAAACCAAGAAATATAAGGAAAAGCGCAGAACAATATAATATTGATGCCACAATCTCAAAGTCTACGGTTTGTCCCATCATAAACTGATTAGAGATAAACACAATTAAAGTAACCGACATACAGGTTAAAACAAAAGCCGAAATCTTTATCAGTTTATTTGCCAAAGGATTGTCTTCATGTTTTTCATTTTCGTAAAATAAAATCCAACCGGAATAATACGTCAAAGAAAAAGCAATACTTAAAAACAATACTATATTATACATATACAAATAACCTTTCAGCACAGGTACTTCTGCCATCACAAGATAAGCTACCATAGCAATAAATGACGGGGCATAATGCAGGTAAATTTTTCTTTTAACAAAATTGTCATTAATTAATGACTTAACCGCAAAATACATAAAGGGTCCATAGCACAAAAAAAAGGGAACAGCCATAAACTTAAATTGTTTCCCTATCAAAAGGCTTAAAAGAGCAAAGACTGACTGCATTGAAGCAAACAGTAAAAAGGCATTACAAATCCTATCGAATAACAATATCGACTTGATTTGCTTAGCCATATACAGCGTAGCTAAGGCAAGCACAAAGGCGCCTATTAATATCAATTCAATCATAAGGTGTAATCAATATATGCAACTGGTGCAGTAAAAGATTAGATTATACTTGAAATTAGACAACAGAAATTATATAAACAACCTGTAAGCATAGTGGCCAACAGTTTGGATATAATAATACTATATAATCCAATTAAGATATTAAACCTGATTGAAAAGCATTAATAATATGCCTGACACTTAAAGAGGGGGTTTCTAAGAATAGTAGCATTAGTAAATTAATTTTAGTTGATACATTATTTATATTGGGGACTACAAAACTATATATTTAATTCATAACATTCTATAGTTTTATTGCTTATATTATGTAGAATTATTTCTACAAGCGTATTAATCGTAAAAAAACATACCATATATTTGACTTATAAATAAAAAAAATTCATCAGCCCCCTAATGAATTATTTAAAGTCTGTTTTTTTACTACTGTTATTAAGTAACAGCATATCCTTTTTTGCACAGGAAAACTTTAGGCATATATGGTATACTGCCGATGATAATACTTTGCCTCAAAACACCATAAGTGCTATCATTAAAGACAAATACGGCTACATATGGTTATCTACAGAAAGCGGGCTGGCTAAATTTGACGGGCAGGTTTTTAAAATATATAATACCGATAATATTGACGGATTAATATCTAACAGGATACGTTTATTTGCCGGCAAACCTGACAAAGACAGTATTTATCTTTTAAATGACAGCAAGCAACTATTACTTATTAACAAACGTACAGTTACAAATTTAAAGACAAAAATACCTCAACCCTTTAAGAGCATACAGGATATGCTCAGATACAATTACAACCCTATATTATCATTATCTTTTACAGATGATAAAGAATATATTGACATTGTAGCAGGAAATAATCTTTATATAATAGGAAATGACAGTATTAAACTATACAATCTTAAGAGAGAAAAAATTAACGATATTATATACAAATACCCCAAAAAGGCCCAATTCTATACAATAGGTAACACATTATATCTTGACAGTAAAAATACAGCTGTAAAATTTACAGGCCTTGAAACCTCCAATATAAAATACGACCGTACATTTAAAGAATCTTATTACCTTTTTACCAATAACCAGTGTGGCCAGTCGTTTATATATAGCGACAAGAAACTATATTATTTAAAAGAAAAGCAAAACTATATAGAAACAATATTGGTCTCTGATGATTTTGATGTACCTCACAATAACATCATTTCTTTTTACTACGATGAACCTAATCGTGTTTTATATCTTGGAAGTTCCAACAAAGGACTATTAGTAGTAAAAGAACAGGGGTTTAAACACATTGACCCCATACTTTCACACTCAACCGGAACTGATGGTGTATATTATGCCCTGGAAAATTTTGGAGACAGTAATATACTCAGTAGTACAGGAGAGGTGTTCAACATCAACGGAAAAAGCTCAACAAACAACATTGCCGGATTTTCTGACAAATACATGCTGGTAATTGATAATAATGGAGACATATGGACTAAAAACAGTAGGTATTTATATCATTTCACAAAAAACAGCAATTACAAACAATACGATCACTGGAAACTGGACGAAAGTATTACCACATTAGCTAAATCTCCTGATGGTAAAATATGGGTAGGTACTTTTAATAAGGGAAAGGAATTTAGAGGGGCAATTTATTTTTTAGAACCGAATGATACGAAATCTAGTCCACAGCTATTTTTAAAAGTCAAGGAGGCCCCTGCCTCAATGGCAATAGCTGACAACAAAACCATATGGACAGGCACATGGAAAGGGCTTTGTAAATATGACATCAAAACAAAAGAGAGTTTTAAAATTAAAGATTTCCCTGAATGTCAGGTTCGATCCCTTTATATAGAGCCTACCGGCGAAGTTTGGGCCTGCAGTTATGGTAAAGGTTTTTTTCTATACAAAGATTCTGTAACAACTTCCTTCCCTACAGATAAACATAAATACCTGCTTACGTCACATTGTATTACAGAAGATGTAAACGGTTTTTTCTGGATTACTACCAACAAAGGCTTATTTCAGGTAAAAAAACAGGATTTACTAAATTATGCCAATAAAAAGAACACAGGCATCTATTATCATTATTACAACAAGAATTCTGGTTTCCCTAATAACGAATTTAATGGCGGCTGCCAGCCTTGTAGTGTATATTTAAACAATGAAACCATATTATTTCCTTCTATGGAGGGAATTGTTTATTTCAACACAACCGAAATTAACCCTATTACCCCTGCCAATCCTATTTATATTGATGAAATAACTATTGACAACACCCCCTTCCCTACTATAGAAAAAATTTCACTTGATCGTGATTTTACCTGGATAAATTTCGTTATAAGCAGTCCTTACTATGGAGAGCCCTACAACGAGAACATAGAGTTCATGCTTAAAGGCCCTATACAGCAGGAATGGACACTATTAAATGAAAAATCAATATCATTTTCGACACTACCTCATGGAGATTATGTCCTAAAAACAAGAAAGCTTAACGGCTTTGGGTCGGGATGGGTTTACAAAGACATTAAATTTACTGTTGAACCGGCTTTTTGGCAAACTAACTGGTTTATTGTTATTGCAATAATAAGCGGTATAAGTTTAATATACCTTATTATAAAACTACGGATGAGGTATATACGTTATAAAAACACCTTACTGGAGAACAAAGTACTTATACAAACCACCCAACTACAGGAAACCATTACCACTTTAAGAAAAACAAAAGACGACCTGAGCAAACAGATAGAAAATCATAAAAGACTGATAAAATCAATAACTCACGATATTAAAAGTCCTCTTAAATTCCTTTCTATCACAGGACGATATATCTATAATAATATTGATACTGAAAAAGATTCTGTAAAGGAAAATCTGCAGGCGATGTACACCTCATCTTTTCAGTTATATCATTTTGTAGACAACTTTTTAGAGTATGCTAAAGAAACTGATATAAGCGACGATGAATCGGCCCCATATTCATTATACCGTTTAGGAAAAGAAAAAATCTTATTCTTTAAAAACATTGCACAGCTTCAAAAAACTGAGCTCTTTAATACGATTCCAAAAAATTATACAACTACAATAAACAGACATTTATTGGCCATTATTCTGCATAACCTTATTGATAATGCAACAAAAAATACCTTTGAAGGAAAAATCACACTTAGTGCCCAGGTAAGCGAACACACTTTATCCATCTCTGTTGAGGATACCGGAAAAGGTATGACCAAAACAGATTTGGAATACTATAACAACCTGCTTCAGGGCTATATAAAACCCGAAGAAGGCTCCTCCAGCAGTAAAGGAATGGGATTACCAATGATTGCAGAGCTTTTAAATATATTAAACGGTAAAGTGAAAATACTATCTCAAAAAAACGGCGGTACCACAATTACCATTACATTTAACCTATAAACTATTACGGTAAATATTAAATTTCTCTGCCAGGGAAACAACATTATTAATGCCGAGCTTTTCAAAAATTCGGCTCTTGTATGTACTTACAGTGGACATCTTAATATCAAGTCTGTTGGCAATTTCAAGGTTCCCCTCTCCTTTTGCCAAAAGATCTGCAATTTCCATTTCCCTGTTAGAAAGGCTTTCAAGAGGATTTTCCGGTGTTTTATTGATTACACTTTCAAAAACCCTGTCTTTTATTTTATCACTAAAATATCTGCCCCCCCTAAGTATTTCATTTACGGCCTCTATAATTTTATCCTCAGAGCTTAATTTATTTAGATAGCCATCAACACCGGCATGAATATACCTAACGGCATACTGATCTTCATCATATGCAGAAAACATCAGCACCTTTATTGAGGGCTGTATTTCCTTTATATTGTTAATCATTCCAACATTATTACCTCCAGGTAAATTAATATCTAATAGAATTAGGTTTACGGATTGTTTTTTTAATATTTCTGCTATTTCGCTAAAGCTCTCTGCATGATAAATGTCCACACTATTAAATGCCTCCCTTAAAATCAATGCTACACCCTGCCTTACAACACTATGGTCATCGGCTATTAATATATTCATACTATTTTTGGTTACAGGTGGGGATATAACTCTTGCGATAAATGTACATAAAAAATTAAGAATATCTTAAAGCACACAAACCAAGTAATCATTTTTTTAACACTTTTTAAATATTAAATGTTAAAAATATCTTATCATATATCACATATCATCAAATTTTAATTTAATTTTAACTTAATACTCATTCATTATTTTATTCCTAAAAGCCATATAACACATATCGAGCAACAATAATTTCAACCTCTCTGTAAGCACTGTATAAGTTTTATATGAACATTCTACTAATCAATAAATGCAGAAATATGACAAAAAAATTAGTTGCAGAATTTATAGGTACTTTCTGGCTGGTGCTGGGAGGTTGCGGTAGTGCCGTATTAGCCTGTTCATTTCCCGAATTTGGTATTGGGTTCACTGGTGTTGCCTTCGCCTTTGGTTTAACTGTTTTGACCATGGCATTTGCTATAGGGCATATATCAGGATGTCATTTAAATCCTGCCGTATCAATAGGGCTGTTTGTTGGCGGAAGATTTAGCGCAAAAGAGCTTATCCCCTACATTATATCGCAGGTTTTAGGAGGAATGCTTGCCGCTTATGTATTGTATACAATAGCATCGGGCAGGGAAGGATTTGTAGCAGGAGGATTTGCTGCAAATGGCTTTGGCGAACATTCACCGGGAGGATACAGTATGGCAGCTGTAATACTTTGTGAAGTTGTAATGACTTTTATGTTCCTTATAATCATATTAGGTTCTACTGATGAAAGGGCTCCAAAAGGACTCGCTCCTATTGCTATTGGTCTTGGTTTAACGCTAATTCACCTGATAAGCATACCTGTAAGCAATACATCGGTAAATCCTGCCCGCAGCACAAGTCAGGTACTTTTTGCCGATGCATGGGCAGCACAGCAATTATGGGTGTTTTGGGTAGCCCCAATAGCAGGAGCTGTACTGGCAGGATTGGTATACAAAGGTTTTTTTGAGAAACAAGAATAGAACTAACCCCGGTATTTATACAAAAGGATAAAGGCACTTAAACTGCTTCTATCCTTTTTTTAATTATATTTGATTACCAACTAAATATTATAAAAATGAAAATAAAACCACTCCTTTTAGTCCTTTTTATCACAGTCTTGTCAATTAATTCATACGCACAGGAGCTTATAAACTGTACACCTGAGAAATCTTTTTGGGTTATTAAAAACGGTAGTAAAACTTATGCCTTAACCCTTGCTGACTCTAAAGCAACAGTTAAGGAAACACAATTAATATATAACAACATCGCAATAAACTATGAGTTTATTGACATAGACAGTAATGGCATAAATGATACAGAAACAAATATGCTTATAAATTATATGGTAAAAATTTCATCTCAACACAGAATACCGAATACAACCGTTGAAACAAAAATACAAAATAAAGACGGTAAGCACTTGCTGAGAATAGTCACCCCAAGTGAAAAGGCAAGACTAATTGTAGCAACAACAATTAATGGCAAACTGTTATCGCTTACAACCAACAGACCTGAACCAGGAGATTTAGCTAATGTAGAAGACGTTTTAGAAAAAATTATCCTTTCAGGTAGCGAAATTGACTCAACAGATAACCTTTGCAATAAATAAGATAATACAAAATACAATATGACATATACAAACAAAATGCTTCGTGATAACGCACTTGAAGATAAAGTGATTGTAGTAACCGGAGGTGGTAGCGGGCTGGGTAAATCCATGACAAAATATTTCATAGAACTCGGCGCTAAAGTAGCAATTACTTCACGTGACCTTGAAAAACTACAAACCACGGCTAAAGAACTGGAGCAGGAAACAGGAGGAAAATGCCTGGCCGTACAATGTGATGTACGCCATTATGAAGAAGTAGAAAACATGCTTCAGGCTGTTTTAAAAGAATACGGCAAAGTAGATGTACTGCTTAATAACGCTGCCGGTAATTTTATTTCACCTACAGAGCGATTATCTGCAAATGCTTTTGATACCATTATAGACATCGTACTTAAAGGTTCTAAAAATTGTACCCTAGCATTTGGTAAGCACTGGATAGACACAAAACAAAAAAACTCTACCATACTAAATATTGTTACTACTTATGCCTGGACAGGATCTGCTTATGTAGTTCCCAGTGCAACTGCAAAAGCCGGTGTATTGGCAATGACCAGAAGTCTTGCTGTAGAATGGGCCAAATACGGTATAAGATCTAACGCTATCGCACCAGGTCCCTTCCCAACCAAAGGTGCATGGGACAGACTATTACCGGGCGATTTAAAAGAGAAATTTGACTTAGCCAAAAAAGTACCTTTAAAACGTGTAGGTGATCATCAGGAGCTTGCCAACCTTGCTGCTTATCTGGTTTCAGACTATTCTGCTTATGTTAATGGAGAAGTTATTACAATAGATGGTGGTGAATGGTTAAAAGGTGCCGGACAGTTTAATTTACTTGAGGCTATACCTGAAGAAATGTGGGATATGCTTGAAGCCATGATTAAACAAAAGAAAAACAAATAGTTACAAAACAAACACCATATAATTAAGCCCGAATTATAATTTCGGGCTTAATTTTTTTACACTATTTAGATTAAGTTTAAATTAAAACAATATCTTTGCATCGTTATTTTAAATAAATCTAAATAAACAAACCATGAAAAAAGTTTTACTTTCATTAGCTTCTATTGTACTTGGGTTTACAGCTGTAGCCCAGGAAGTAGACGAAAACGGATATACAACCGTAAATGTTTCTATGCAGCCTGCTTATGCTAACCAGGTATATTTTAAATTAGCAACCAATACACAAACTCCTGTAGTTACATCTAGCTGGGATATAGCCTTTCAAAAAGCGGGCGGCATGAATCTTGGTGCTGTAAGGGTAAACGACGGTAAGGTTATCTGCTATGAAGCTTCAGCCGATATTACAGCTTGGGAAACAATAGATGTTGCCAACGAAAGCACTTGGACACAACTTTACAATTCTGAAACAGAATGGAGCGTAGGTGCTTTTGATAACGGAAGCGAAAACACACCTTCTTTTGGATTTGGATGGGGACTGTATAATATGACAACACACCATGTTACTGGTACAAGAATTTTTGTTCTTAAAACTTCGTCAACAAATTACAAGAAATTAATCCTTCAGGACCTTGACCCTATTGCAGGCACATTTACATTTAAATATGCAACATGGAACGGTACAGAATGGTCTGCAGATGAAACTGCTGTTATAGACTTCTCTGACAATGAAGGAACAGAATTCATTTACTATTCAATGGAAACTAACGACATTGTATCAGTAGCACCTACTGATACTGATTGGGATTTTGTATTCAACAAATACTACGGAGAAGTTTCTGCAGGAGGTACCGAAACTGTTATGTATGCAGTAACAGGAGCTCTACATAATAGCAATACAGGCATAACTGTGGCAGTTAAAGATGAAGCAGGAGAAACTACCGGCGATGTTACATTACCGGCAGAAGAAGATTATACCGAAGAAATTAATACTATTGGTGACGATTGGAAAGCATTTAATCAGTCTACAATGTCATACACTATCCCCGAAAAAACATACTATGTTAAGTATGATGACGGAACTGTTTACAGAATGTACTTCCTTACATTTGAAGGTACAGCAACAGGCAACCTGAGTTTTAAATATAAAAATGTATCAGCTACAATGGGACTGGGTGATTTTGAAGCTAATAAAGCTTCATTTAGCCTATACCCTAACCCATCAGCAGACAAAAATGTAACAGTGGCTTACACCAACCTGAATCAGACAACTGAAGACGGAGAAATCACCATATACTCTCTAACAGGCAGCAAAGTATATCAAACTAGAGTGAATGCTACTCAAACACTGCAATTAAACCTTTCATCTCTAAATTCAGGCATCTATATTGTTAATTTACAGACAGGAAGCTATTCTGAGACAAAAAAACTAATCATAAAATAAATAATTTAACAAACCAACCTATTTAAAAAGCCGGTAATATTTTACCGGCTTTCTTATTTTACAGGGGTTAACAGATTTTGGCATAAAAACAAAAATGAATGTTAACAAATTCCACTTTCAAAAACCATAAATAATTGTATTTTTACGGTTCTAAAATTATTAAACATTCATGGGTAAGATCATTGCTATTGCCAACCAGAAGGGCGGCGTAGGAAAAACGACAACTTCAGTAAATCTGGCAGCAGCGCTGGGTGTATTGGAAAAAAAAGTATTACTAATAGATGCTGACCCTCAGGCAAATGCCAGCTCAGGACTTGGCATTGATGTAGAAACTGTAGAAACAGGCACCTATCAGATACTGGAACACACCAATACTCCGGATGAGGCTACCATAGACTGTAATGCACCTAATGTTTCGGTTATCCCGGCACACATAGACCTAGTGGCTATTGAAATTGAGCTTGTGGATAAGGAAAACAGAGAATACATGCTTAAACAGGCGCTGCAAAGCGTTAAGGATAAGTATGATTATATACTGATAGACTGCGCCCCTTCATTAGGGCTTTTAACGCTTAATGCACTTACAGCGGCAGACTCTGTGGTTATTCCGATACAATGTGAATATTTTGCACTTGAAGGTTTAGGCAAACTACTTAATACCATTAAGAGCGTACAGAAGATACACAACCCTTCATTAGACATTGAAGGATTGCTTCTAACCATGTATGATTCGCGTTTAAGGCTTTCTAACCAGGTTGTGGAAGAAGTTCAGAAACACTTTAATGACATGGTATTTGACACCGTTATACAACGTAATGTTAAGCTAAGCGAGGCGCCAAGTTATGGGGAAAGCATCATTAACTATGACGCAACAAGTAAAGGAGCAGTTAACTACCTGCACCTTGCTGAAGAAATTATAAAGAAAAACACTAGCACAACAGTAGGTTCATGACAAAAGCAGTAAAAAAACAAGCACTTGGAAGAGGATTATCGGCATTATTAAAAGACCCTGAAAACGACATCAAGTCGGTTGAGGATAAAAATGCAGATAAGGTTGTAGGTAATATCATAGAGCTTGAGATTGATGCTATAGAGATAAACCCTTTTCAGCCAAGGACTAACTTTAACGAAGAAACACTACAGGAATTAAGCACCTCTATTAAAGAGTTAGGGGTTATACAGCCTATTACCGTAAGAAAACTGGATTACAACAAATACCAGCTTATTTCGGGAGAGCGTCGTTTACGCGCTTCTAAAATGGCCGGTCTTGAAACCGTACCTGCTTATATAAGGCTTGCAAACGACAACGAATCGCTTGTAATGGCTCTTGTAGAAAATATTCAGCGTCATGACCTTGACCCTATAGAGATTGCACTTTCTTACCAAAGGCTTATAGACGAAATTCAGCTTACACAGGAACAAATGAGTGACCGTGTAGGTAAAAAACGTTCTACTATTGCCAACTACCTTCGCTTACTTAAACTGGACCCGATTATCCAGACAGGTATTCGTGATGGTTTTATATCAATGGGCCACGGCCGTGCAATAATAAATATTGAGGACCAGGATGCTCAGGCAAATATTTACCAGAAAATAGTTAGCGGAAACCTGTCAGTTAGGGAAACCGAAGCTTTGGTAAAGGCATATCAGGAAAGCCTGAAACCCGGCGCCGATAAAAATACTACTGTTAAAGCGAATGGTTTTGCCGTTGAAGAAGAGCAGAAAAAAAGCATAACTGAATTCTTTGGCGCAAAAGTTGATGTAAAGGTGGATGCAAAAGGTAAAGGTAAAATCACCATTCCTTTTCATTCAGAGGAAGATTTCAACAGGATTATTAAACTTATTAAAGGTTAGTGAAAAATTTACTTTCAATATTTATTTTATTTATCTCATCAATATCCTTTGCTCAGGAAACTCAAACCGAGGAACAATTAAGGGTAGACATGAACACCGAAGTAAGTTCTAATTCATACACTATAGATCCCCTTGCCCCATCTAAAGCTGCATTTTATTCGGCTGTAGTACCGGGACTTGGGCAGGCTTACAATAAAAAATACTGGAAAATCCCTTTGGTTGCTGCCGGTATAGGTATCCCGCTTTATTACTATTCATGGAACAACAACAAATACCATGAATACAGGGATGCCTATAAAACTACTTTGGCCGGAGGCACCGTAACAGGCGAACTGGCTAACCTCAGTCAGGACAACTTAATAAGGGGACAAAGATTCCATCAAAGAAACAGAGACCTCTCATTGCTTATAGCAGTGGGAGTTTATGTTTTAAATATAGTTGACGCTAACGTTGATGCCCACCTTATGCAGTTTAATGTAAACGATAATTTAAGTTTAAGACCCGAACTGCAACAAAATCAGATAGATTATAAACACAATATGGGTATATCCCTTAGTTACCAATTTTAAATTATGAAGATTGCACTTTTAGGCTACGGAAAAATGGGAAAAGTAATCGAAAGGATTGCTTTGGAAAGAGGCCATGAAATTGTATTGAGAAAATCAGGACAAGACACTTTTGACGGACTTGAAAATGCCGATGTGGCAATAGAATTCAGCATCCCTGATGCAGCCGTTGAGAACATAACAGAATGTTTTAACCGAAATGTACCTGTTATTTCAGGAACTACAGGATGGCTTGAACATTACCCTGAAGTTGCAAAACTTTGTGAAGAAAAAAGCGGAGCATTTATTTATGGCTCTAACTTTAGCCTTGGCGTAAATATATTCTTCCAGCTTAACGAGTATCTTGCTAAAATGATGAGCAAGCTTACCCAGTATAAAGTATCTATGGAAGAGATACACCACACTCAAAAACTCGATGCGCCAAGCGGTACTGCCATAAGCCTTGCAAAAGGAGTTATTGAAAACTCTAACTACTCAAGCTGGGCACTAGAAAATGCTAAAGAAGATGAAATACTTATAGATGCCAAACGTATAGAGAATGTTCCAGGCACACACAGCATATTCTATGACTCCGAAGTAGACTCTATAGAAATTAAGCATACTGCCCACAGCCGTGAAGGTTTTGCTTTGGGTTCTGTAGTGGCAGCCGAGTGGATTTTCGGCAAAAAAGGTATTTTTACAATGAAAGATGTTTTGGACTTAAAGTAACATTTCTGCAAAAAAACATACATATATAAAAAAACAGTATAAAGATGACACTATTACAATGGTTTATTTTCTTCCTGGCGGTACAGGTAGTACATTATCTTGGCACCTGGAAATTATATCAAAAAGCAGGTAGAAAATCTTGGGAAGCAGCCGTTCCGGTATACAATGCGGTAATCTTAATGAAAATAATAAGAAAACCTGTATGGTGGACCATTCTGCTTTTTATTCCTGTTGTAAATCTTATAATGTTCCCGGTAGTTTGGGTACTTACCTTAAAAAGCTTTGGTAAAAAATCCACATTAGACACTATTTTAGGAATAGTAACTCTTGGCCTTTATATCTACTACATAAACTATGTTGAAGATGTAAAGTATATCACCCAGGAAGAATACGAAGCTGAAAAGAAAAAAGAAAGCACTATAAGCTCTTTATTGTTTGCTGTGGTTGTTGCTACCATAGTACATACTTATGTAATGCAGCCTTTCACAATCCCTACCGCTTCATTAGAAAAAACCCTTCTTATTGGCGATTTCCTTTTTGTTAGTAAATTCCATTATGGTGCACGTACCCCTATGACAGCTGTTGCAGCTCCTATGGTACATGATACGATTCCTGTAATCAACACAAAATCATATTCAAAATGGCCTCAATTGCCATCATTCCGTTTACCGGGTTTTGAAAAACCTGAGAAGAATGATATAGTGGTATTTAACTGGCCTACAGATACCGTAAAATATTTTGGAGATACTGTTACGGTAGGACTTAGAAAACCTATAGATAAAAAATCAAACTATGTAAAAAGATGTGTAGGAGCTCCTGGTGACACCTTCTCTCTTGTAAATGGTGATGTACACATAAACGGTGAAAAACTTATACTTTCAGACAGGGCTAAACTACAGCACAAATATACTTTAGCAATAAACGGGGAGCTTTCTCAAAACTTTGTAAATAAGTATGGAATCACAGATTTCAGTAGATATTATAAAATTAAAAAGTCACTATGGGATAACCCTGAGCTACACAAACTTATAAAACAAGAAAAAGTTAAGGCTTATTTAACCGAATTCTCAAGAGACTCTACAGAAGTTGAAGTGTTTGGGTTTATAAGTTTTGACGACATGAATAAATTAGGCATGAAACCTCTTATAAATAAAATACATGCCAATTTAACCTATGAAAAAGCTGATATAATTAGAAAAGATCCTATTGTCACAGAGCTCAAGCAATATACTGCGCTTCCTACAGCTAACATCTTCCCTCACACTAAACCAACATGGAGTGAAGACAACATGGGACCTATTTATATACCGGAAGCAGGTAAAACAGTTGAGATAAATTCTGAAACACTTCCTATCTATGAAATGGCTATAAGGGAATATGAAGGTAATGACCTTAAAGTAACAGGTAATGAAATTAGAATAAACGGAGAAATAGCTACATCCTATACGTTTAAACAGAATTATTACTGGATGATGGGTGATAATCGCCACAACTCATTAGACAGCCGTTTTTGGGGCTTTGTACCGGAAGACCACATAGTAGGTAAACCAGTATTTATATGGATGAGCCTTGACCAAAACGAATCATGGAAAAACATTGGTAAAAAAGTTCGTTGGGACAGGATGTTTACCACTGTTGGTGGAGACGGCGAACCTGTATCGTACTTTAAATACTTCCTTATACTTCTTGCAGGCTGGTTTGTATTTGATTATTTCAGAAAGAAAAAGAAAAAAGCAAATAGCTAAAATAATACTTTAAAAGTCTATAAATTTGAAGATTGGCAGCTCTGTCAATCTTCAGTTTTTTAAATACGTACTCATGAGCATTTTAATTCATCCTACATATTTTCCTTCAATCAGTCATTTTGTTGCAATGGTAAAAACTGATAAAATTGTTTTTGAAGTTGAAGACAATTTTCAGAAACAAACTAACAGGAACAGGATGTATATATACAGTCCAAACGGGATACAGCTTTTAAACATACCTGTTAAGCACAATAAGGAAAGTAACCACCAAAAGTTTAGGGATGTTAAGATTGAACATGCTTTCGATTGGAAAAAACAGCATTTTAAGTCGCTTGAAGCTGCTTACCGCACTTCTCCCTTCTTCGAGTACTTTGAAGACGACATAAGGCCTGTGTTTGAGAAAAAACATACTTTTATGATGGATCTTAATTTTCAGATAATGGAAATTATTACCGATTGTTTAGGAATGAATTTCTCTTATGAGAAAACTGAAGAATATTTCCATGAGGTAAGTGACATACTGGATTTGAGATATCTTACTAACGGTAAGAAAGACACATCTACATTTGAACCCTACACTCAGGTATTTGAAGAAAAACATGGGTTTATAAATAATCTTAGCATATTAGACCTGTTATTTAATGAAGGTCGTTACGCGATGGATTATTTAAAGAGCCAGACTTTATAAATTTATTTATCTTTTTCTTTCTTCTCGAAGCCAAGGCGTGCCATAATAGGATAATGGTCTGAATTTATAAACATATCATATGTTTTAAATTCTTTTACCTCAAGTGTATCGTCTGCAAAAATATAGTCTATCCTGGCCGGATAGTATTTGTAGTTATAAGACTTACCAAAACCGCTTCCGGCCTCTTCAAAAGCATCTTTCATATCTCCCCTTATACTCCTGTATACGTAAGAGAATGCACTATTATTTAAGTCTCCGCATATAATCATCGGATGATTACACTCTTTCTTATGTTCCTGCAACATCTCCGCCTGAAGCTGCTGTTCTTTAAAAGCTTCGCTAAGCCTTCTGAAAATTATCTTAGACTTCTCTTCATCAATCTTCTCATGAATGTCAGGGCTTATCTTAACCGACTGCAAATGCATACTGTAAAATCTAAGCGTATCCTTACCCCTTTTTATATCGGCAAATATCACATTGTTTCCCGTATTAGGAAAATCTATATTACCGGTATTAATAATAGGATATTTAGAAAAAATAGCCTGTTGGCTCTTCCCTTTTTCATCAAAGATAAATTTGTAAACAAAACCTTCAAAAAGTCCTTCTCCACGCTTATTATACTCCTGAAGACATAATACATCCGGCTTCTTTTCCTTAACAAAATAAGATATCTTTTGTGGCACTATCGTGTCATCAATCCATTCATAAAGATTAAACATCCTTACGTTATAACTCATCAGTACAAAATCTTCATTTTCTGTTTCCTGTTTTTCTGAAGAGAAACGATATAGTTTACTAACAAAGGTTATTCCTAAAAGAAGTACAAGCCCTGAAAGCAGCATCTGTCTTTTGGTTTGCAGTAACCAGTACATGAAAAATATGAAATTAAGTACCAATAGCAATGGCAGTACCAAAGTAAACACCGATAATAGCGGAAAAAGCTTTGGTGCAAGAAAAGGAAGTACATAGCCAGCAAAGGTTAATATGGTTAATACCATATTAAAGAAAAACATAAGCTTGTTAAACCAGGATAGGTTTTTCATGGGGGAGCTTGTTTATCGGTTAAATTACTTGCCTGCTTTACTTAAAAAATCTTTTTCCTCTTTTGTTAGGCTCTCATAGCCCGACTTACTAATCTTATCTAATATATCGTCTATTCTTTTTTGGGTAATATCTTTAGGCTGACTTGTAAGAGATGACGCAGGCCTGGAAACATTATTATTTTTATATACCTTTTTAAAAGGTGTCTTTTTCTTAGGTTTAAACAAGTTAGCAAAAAAATCGATTACCGAAGTTACAATACTGCTAAGATCGGTGCCATTTTGCAATAGCCTTATATAAATATATCCAAAAAGAGCACCTCCTAAGTGCGCTATATGTCCACCTGCATTAGCCCCTGAAGCCTGTATAAGATCCAGTATTACAAATACAACGGCAATATGCCATAACTTAACAGTACCAATAAGTAAAAGCCTAACCTGATAATATGGCTGGTAAACTGCCGTAGCAATGAGAACCGTCATAACAGCTGCCGAAGCTCCTACCATTTTACTTCCTCCTACACTAAAAGCAGGTAGAAGATTGTAACTTACTATGTATAAAAAACCTGCAAATATCCCTCCTAGTATATACATGCCAAACATTTGCTTTTGGGTAAAGAAGGTTAAAAATAGTCTCCCTGCAAAATAGAGCATCATCATATTAAAAAGCAAATGAAATATACCTGCATGTAAAAACATATAAGATATAATAGACCATGGCTTCCATAATAAGTTTTCAGGATTTGAAGAAAGGCTAAACCAGTCATTCGTTAATGCAAGATCCCATCTTAGAAAAGATAAATCAACACCAAACAAAGATAAAACACTAAACAGTACCATCGGAATAGCAAAGAGGCCTACATTCCAAAAAATAAGCCTTTGGGTAATGCCTCCTATACGGTACTCCATTTTTAAATCATCCAAAATCCCCATAGTTAGTTCCAGCGATTTTTATTAAACTGATTATTCTTCCAGTACCACATCATAAGAAAACCTACCAGTGCGCCACCTAAATGGGCAAAATGGGCGATTCCGTCTCCTCCTCCAAAAATTGAACTTCCCTTTAATCCTAAAAACAAATCGATTGCTAATAAACCGGGAACAAAAAACTTGGCCTTAACCGGGACAGGAAAAAATATAAGCATGAGTTCTGCATTAGGTAATAAAAAAGCAAACGCCACAAGTACACCATAAATTGCACCAGATGCGCCAACAGCAGGAGTTAAATAAGCCGAAGCCATACTATCAAAAGTTGCCTGATCAATCTTACCTTGTAAAGGTGTTAAATCTAAAGTATTTAAGGCAGTCACTACTTCAGCTTTTGAAAGGCCATTTGCCATTAGCACCTCTAATCCCTGATGAAACAAAAGATAATTCACACCAATATGTAATAAGGCAGCGCCTAAACCACACGAAAAATAGAAAAATAAAAACTTTTTAGCTCCCCACATCTGCTCCAAAACAACCCCAAAGGAATATAGCGCAAACATATTGAAGAATATATGTAAAAAGTTCCCGTGCATAAACATATGCGTTACGGGTTGCCAAAATTTAAAATTAGGATTTAAAGGAAAATATAAGGCTAAAAAAGATAAAGCCTGCGGAACAATCATTGTTCCTACAAAAAACAGTATGTTTATAATAATTAACTGCTTAACAGTTTCGGTAATTCGCATCATAGGGCAAATCGTTTATCAAGGTCTTCCACACTCATGGTGATGAAAGTAGGTTTATTAAAAGGTGAAACTCCGGGCTCTTTGCAGGCAAAAAGCGAATTGACCATAGTTTCCTGTTCTTTATCAGAAAGCTGTACCCCTGTTTTAACAGCAAGGCTTCGAGCCATAGATTTTGCTATGCTGTCGCTTTGGCTAAAACTACTGTCTGGTACTTCCTGCTGCAAATCGTTTAAAAGCTCTTCCAACAGTATAGAAACCTCACTTTCTGTAACGTTTACAGGCAAACCGGAAACCACTATATGGTCGCTGTTAAACTCAGCAAAAACAAAGCCAGTATTTTGTAAAGCTTCCTTCATTTCACTTATTATTGCCAGTTCACTTTTATTGAAGTGAAGGGTAAGCGGAAAAAGCAATTGCTGGCTTGAGCCATGCTGCACCGTGATATTGGCAAGAAACTGCTCATACAATATACGCTGATGTGCACGTTTCTGGTCTATTATCACCATTCCCGACTTAATTGGGCTTACTATATACTTCTTATGAATCTGATACGTTTTGTATACCGCTTGTTCTACATCCTCATCATTAAAAAGTGAACCTGTCACTTCTTCCGATTCAAAATTCACTTCGGTAATTTCGTCAGATGCAGTATCCAGTCCGTTATACAGACTCTCCCATGCAGGCATCTTGTCAGCTTTCCTGAAAGAGGGAGAAGAATATGATGAAGACGAAGATGAGCTTCGTGAAGAACCAAACGACGATGAAGACGATGGTTTTACCGGAGCATCATCCGCAAAAGGATTAAACGTAGAGTCTACCTGTATGGTAGGCATAGAAACGTCCTTGCCTTCGTAATCATAAGGTGTATCAAGGGTATTATCCCTTTCAAAATCCAATACCGGGGCCACATTAAACTGACCCAGGCTATGTTTTATAGACGAACGCAATATGGCATACAGTGCATGCTCATCGTCAAATTTAATTTCTGTTTTTGTAGGGTGTATATTAATATCTATACTGTTTGGCGGAACATCAAGGTATAAGAAATAACCCGGTTGTGTGCCGTCTTTAAGTAATCCTTCATAAGCAGCCATTACCGCATGATGAAGGTAGCCGCTTTTAATAAACCTGTCGTTTACAAAAAAGAACTGCTCTCCCCTGTTTTTTTTGGCAAATTCAGGTTTGCAAACAAACCCGTTAATACTCACTATCTCGGTAGTTTCGTTTACAGGGACCAATTTTTCGTTAGTTCGCCCGCCAAAAATATTTACAATACGCTGGCGTGTGTTTGAAGCAGGCAAGTTAAACATTTCGCTACCGTTGTGTATCAGTACAAAATGGATATTGGCATGCGCCATAGCCACCCTTTCAAACTCATCAACTATGTGGCGGAATTCCACCGTATCCGATTTAAGGAAGTTACGCCTTGCCGGAATATTAAAGAAAAGGTTTTTAATGGAAAACGAAGTACCTTTAGGCACTACAGCTACATCCTGGCTTACAAACTTACTCCCTTCTATAATAAGATGTGTACCCAGTTCGTCCTGTTCCTGTTTGGTTTTCATTTCAACATGAGCAATAGCCGCTATAGACGCCAGGGCCTCTCCCCTAAAACCTTTTGTGCCAAGGGAAAACAAATCTTCGGCATGGCGTATTTTTGAAGTGGCATGGCGCTCAAAACACAGTCGGGAATCGGTAACACTCATACCTTTTCCGTTATCTATAACCTGTACTAAGGTTTTTCCTGCATCTTTAACTATAAGTTTTATCTCTGTTGCGCCTGCATCGACCGAATTTTCCAGTAATTCTTTCACTACCGAAGCCGGCCTTTGTACCACCTCTCCGGCAGCTATCTGGTTGGCAACGTGGTCAGGAAGAAGTTGGATAATACTCGACATTGGAAAGGATATAGGGTTTAATTGATGAACCTCAAAGTTAAGGAAATTTATGGCATGCTAAAAGCATTGTTTTTAATTCATAAATATCTAATCTCCAATTTTAGTACTATATTTACTACTACATTGATTACAAAAAACATACAGAATCAATTGATTTGCAATTATTACATATATGAAATTCAATATTTTAAATAGTAAAAACTTTAATAACGGTAAATTTTGGTTACTTACAGAATTAAGCCTGTTTGATTATGTCAATTCATTGACAGAAGATAATTTTAATTTTGAGGTTCAACGAAAGATTGTCAAGAACAAATACTTGGATGGTATTTTATCTACTATAGAAGCTGGAGAACCGCTACCTAATATTACTCTAGCTTATCATAAAAAAGTTAATATTAATACCGAAAGTAAAACGATTATCTTAGAACAAGATAAAATTGACATTCTAGATGGACTCCAAAGAACATACAGATTATGGGCGTTTTGGAAAATATACAATGACATCAAGACTAATAAGTATGAAGATTTAAAAATTGCCGTTAAAAATATACGTCAAAAGTTCCCTGATTTCTTTGAAAATGGTATTGTCGATGCAAAATTTTTTAAACAAAATTTTGAGGACGGTAAAACTAAGGTAGATTATGAGGAAAAATATAAATCTTATAATTTATATTTCACAATATGGACGAATTTAACCGAAACAGAATTAGTAAAAAAAATGTTAATCCTAAATGCAGGACATAAAGCTGTATCTACTCAACATCAATTTGAAATTCTATTTCTTAATCTTTGGAAATCTCTTAAAGACAATAACAAGAATATTACTATAATTCGAGAAAAAGAATCTCAATTTAATCAAGTAAAAAGAGGAAATAGAAATCCTGGAGAATATTTATTTTCCACAATCATTACTTCATTAATGTCCTTAGTTTTAGCTAAGCCTCAAAGAATTAGCAGTGATATTATCTATAAATATGATTTAATTGATGAGAAAGAACAAGGTGGATCTTTAAAATTTGCTGAAATAATTTTCAACAGTGGTTTTATATCCGAATTGTTAAATAAGATTTATCTGCTAGATAAAAAAATTAATTCCGAATATGGTGAACTTGGAACTTCATGGTTTGGTAAAGACACAACATTAAATGGAATTTTTGCAGGAGTTGGAAGTTACTTAGACATTAATGAAGATGAAGATACCTCAGAATTAACAATAAAAATTTTGATAACATTTGACATCTTAATCGAAAACTTCTCAAGTAAACTTGAATTGGAAAAATTCAATTCTCAATACGATAATTTAAGTGGTAGATCTGTTAATATTGGAAACCTTATACGAACAGTTATAATGAATTATACCGTTAAAGTTCTAAATAAAGAGACTACAAGTTGGAATACATTGTTTAATCAGCAAATGAAAAAATAATGAGTATTGAAGAACATATAAAGCTTTTTTTAAAGAGACTATCTCAATATTATGGAGTATTGAATGAAGACTTAGAGCTTTCGTTTGAATATGATATTCCGGAAACTTTTTTAGAAAATATTAAAAACATCATTCCAAGTAATGAACAACTTGAATACTTTTATACTATAATAACAGATTTTTTATCAGACACAAATATCGATTTGAATGACGATGCAACTTCCTATCAAAATATTTATAAATTAGAAATAAAACATCTCTCGAGGAAAAAGGAAACTAAATTTAGAATAAGAAATTTTGCTATTACAATTGATTCTGGAGCTATAATACCGCTATCATTCTTTAAAACTCCACATTCTTTTTCTTTTTTAAATACAGAAAAAGACAATATTATCAGAAAAATAAGAGAAATTATACTATTTTACGGGGACTCATCTTTACCTCAAATTGAATTTGAAGAAACAATAAACAAAATTATCAATCCAGCCAAAAATAGCATTATTGCCATTTATAACACTACAGATAAAGATTTTGTAAAACTTTATTCAAAAAGTTATTTCATATATTTACTCAAAGGTCATAAAACTATCTATCCCACGGAACTGCTTCATACTTATAGAATAAATAATACCTTAATTAATACTGTTAATCATTCAACTTCGGATTTTACGCAGTTTTTCGAAATTTATGACGTCATAGATGAATATCATCATATTGATGACCTACTAATAAAATACTTAAAGCTTTATCAAATCATTGAATACTTAATTACAAGACATATATTAGTAAACATACAAAGTAATACATCTAATCAAAATTTATTTTTAAGGGAAATGTACAGCTTAGCTAAAATTGACGATTTTGACGAAAAAAATTTTAAAAAAGTTTTTGAAAATAATCGTACAGATCTCTCAAATTGGTTTAAATCAAAAATAGATGGAAATAGTAAAATTAAAGTTGCTGTTGAGCATTTGCTTTACCCAAATGAAACAAAAAGTTTTGACACATCAAATCTGAATCAAGTTTATAATGGACTATTTAGAGTGTTATATAAACTTCGTAATACTATTGTTCATAATAAAGAAAGTGAAATTCATTTAACGATACATAATATACTTTTAAAAGAAGGCATAATATTATTAATAAAAGAACTAATCATAAAATTTGAATTTATAATATTAAAAAAAGTAGCTGATTTCGAATCAACAATAAAGTATAAAAATAAGCACTTAGATTTATATTAAATCAATAAAAAAACCCACTCTAACGAGTGGGTTTTTTGTTTCTATATTAAGCCTGACCTGCAGGCCCAAAACTCAAAGGAAGCGGCGGTTGTTCCGTTTCGCTTATCGGGCCGTGAGCGGCTTCAAAGCGCTGGATGTTCTCGCCTAGTGCCTTAAGCAGCCTTTTGGCGTGCTGAGGCGTTAATACAATGCGTGATTTAACTTTAGCTTTAGGCACGCCCGGCATAATGGTTACAAAGTCCACTACAAACTCAGAAGCCGAGTGGTTTATAATTGCCAGGTTAGAATAGATACCTTCTGCTGTTTTTTCATCCAGTTCAATATTTATTTGTCCCGGTTGCTGTTTTTGATCACTCATTTGTATTAGTAATTAAATTCCTCTTTAGGAGTTAGTAATTCATTATACTCTTCTTTAGAACCTACGATAATGTTATCATAATCCCTCATACCTGTACCAGCAGGTATTCTGTGTCCTACAATAACGTTCTCTTTAAGTCCTTCAAGTCCGTCAACTTTACCAGCTACAGCTGCCTCGTTAAGTACTTTTGTAGTTTCCTGGAACGATGCTGCCGAGATGAACGATTTAGTTTGAAGCGATGCTCTTGTAATACCCTGAAGTATTGGAGTAGCAGTTGCCGGAACAACGTCTCTTGCCACAACAAGGTTTTTGTCACCACGCTTAAGGATTGAGTTCTCATCCCTTAACTCACGAGGAGTAATGATCTGGCCCGGTTTAAGGGTATCAGAATCACCAGCATCTTCAACAACTTTCATTCCGTAAAGTTTATCATTCTCAACGATAAAGTCGCTTGTATGAGCTAACTGATCTTCTAAGAATAATGTATCTCCCGGATCTTCAATCTTCACTTTACGCATCATTTGGCGGATAACAACCTCAAAGTGCTTATCGTTGATTTTTACACCCTGTAGTCGGTAAACTTCCTGAATCTCGTTTACAAGGTACTGCTGTACTGCAGAAGGTCCCTGTATTCTTAAGATATCGTCCGGAGTAATAGCACCGTCTGAAAGTGGCATACCCGCTTTCACGTAGTCATTCTCCTGAACAAGTATCTGGTTAGAAAGTTTTACAAGATATTTCTTGATCTCACCAAATTTAGACTCAATTACAATCTCACGGTTACCTCTCTTGATCTTACCGAATGATACTACACCGTCAATTTCAGATACTACTGCCGGGTTAGAAGGGTTACGTGCTTCAAGAAGCTCGGTAATCCTTGGTAAACCACCGGTAATATCACCCGCTTTAGATGAACGCCTAGGTATCTTAACAAGTACCTTACCAGCCTTAATCTTCTCACCGTTATCTACCATAAGGTGGGCACCTACCGGTAAGTTGTAAGAACGGATTAGTTCGCCATCATTTCCGTAGATCAATAAAGTAGGGATTAATTTCTTATTCCTAGCTTCAGAGATTACTTTCTCCTGGAATCCGGTCTGCTCATCGATCTCAACAATGAACGATTGTCCCTGCTCGATATCTTCATAAGCAATTTTACCGGTAAACTCAGATATAATTACCCCGTTATAAGGGTCCCATTTACATATTACAGTACCTTCATCAACTAACTGGCCGTCTTTCACATAGAAACTAGAACCGTAAGGGATGTTATGTGTATTTAAAACAATTCCGGTGTTCTCGTCAACAAGTTTTAACTCAGTAGAACGTGATACCACGATATCCACTTCATTACCTTCGCTGTCTTCACCTTTAACTGTTTTAAGGTCTTCGATTTCAAGTCTACCACGGAATTTAGTGATGATGCTTGATTCCTCAGAAATGTTACCAGCGGTACCACCCACGTGGAACGTACGTAGTGTAAGCTGTGTACCCGGCTCACCAATTGACTGTGCTGCAATAACACCTACTGCCTCACCTTTTTGTGTCATCTTAGCTGTTGCAAGGTTACGTCCGTAACATTTTGCACATATACCTTTAGGAGCCTCACATGTTAATGGAGAACGTACTTCTACGCTTTCAATTGGTGAAGCTGTAATAGCTCTAACCTCTGCTTCAGTAATTTGCTCACCAGCGTGAACAAGAACTTCTGAAGTAAGCGGATTAATAACATCCTGTAAAGCTACACGTCCTAATATTCTTTCTCCTAAAGATTCTACTATCTCTTCGTTTTTCTTAAGAGCAGTAACCTCAATACCTCTTAAAGTACCACAGTCTACAGAGTTAACAATAACATCCTGAGAAACGTCATGCAGCCTCCTTGTAAGGTATCCTGCATCGGCAGTTTTAAGAGCCGTATCCGCAAGACCTTTACGAGCACCGTGAGTAGAGATAAAGTACTCAAGAATTGAAAGACCTTCTTTAAAGTTTGATAAGATCGGGTTTTCGATAATCTCACCACCACCGGCAGTCGATTTCTTAGGTTTAGCCATCAAACCACGCATACCTGTTAACTGACGAATCTGCTCCTTAGAACCCCTCGCCCCAGAGTCAAGCATCATGTACACCGAGTTGAAACCTTGCTGGTCTTCTCTAATGTTCTTCATTGCAAGCTCAGTAAGTAATGCGTTAGTAGAAGTCCATACGTCAATAACCTGGTTGTAACGCTCATTATTGGTAATAAGACCCATGTTATAGTTCATAGAAATAGCATCTACCTGCTCGTTTGCATCAGCGATAAGCTCCTCTTTTCTTTCAGGGATAATAATATCACCTAAGCTGAAAGAAAGACCTCCTCTAAATGCGAAACGGTAACCCATATCTTTAATATTATCAAGGAAGGCAGCCGTTGTAGGTACATCAGTAGCATTTAATATCTTACCGATAATATCCCTTAACGATTTTTTAGTTAATACCTCATTGATATATCCTGCTGCTTCAGGTACAACTTCGTTGAATAATACCCTACCTGCAGTAGTTTTTATAATTTGATAAACAAGTTCACCTTCTTTATTAAAGTCTTTAGCCCTAACTTTTACAGAAGCATTAAGCTCTACTCTACCTTCATTTAAAGCAATGTTTACTTCTTCAGCAGAATAGAAAGTAAGGCCTTCACCTAAAATCTTGTGCGTATCTGTAGACAAACGCTCTTTGGTCATATAGTAAAGACCAAGAACCATGTCCTGAGATGGTACAGTAATAGGCGCACCGTTAGCAGGGTTAAGTATGTTGTGCGAAGCAAGCATTAATAGCTGTGCCTCAAGTATAGCCTCCGGTCCTAGCGGTAAGTGAACCGCCATCTGGTCACCGTCAAAGTCGGCGTTAAATGCCGTACATACTAACGGGTGCAGCTGTATCGCTTTACCTTCAATAAGTTTAGGCTGGAATGCCTGAATACCTAAACGGTGAAGCGTAGGAGCACGGTTAAGTAATACAGGGTGTCCTTTAATTACGTTTTCAAGGATATCCCATACTACAGGCTCTTTTTTATCGATTATCTTTTTAGCCGATTTAACTGTTTTTACAATACCTCTTTCGATAAGCTTACGGATAACGAATGGTTTGTAAAGCTCAGCAGCCATATCTTTTGGAAGACCACATTCAAACAGTTTCATTTCAGGACCAACAACAATTACCGAACGTGCAGAATAGTCAACACGTTTACCAAGTAGGTTTTGACGGAAACGTCCCTGCTTACCTTTTAATGAATCTGAAAGTGATTTAAGCGGCCTGTTTGATTCTGTTTTAACAGCAGAAGCTTTTCTTGTGTTATCGAATAACGAGTCAACAGATTCCTGAAGCATACGTTTTTCGTTACGAAGGATAACTTCCGGTGCTTTAATCTCCATTAATCTCTTAAGACGGTTGTTACGGATAATAACCCTTCTGTAAAGGTCATTAAGGTCAGACGTAGCAAAACGTCCACCATCCAGAGGTACTAACGGACGAAGCTCTGGCGGGATAACAGGTATAACTTTAAGAATCATCCACTCAGGGCGGTTTTCCCTGTTAAGGTTAGCCTCACGGAAAGATTCTACAACCTGTAATCTTTTAAGTGCTTCTGTTTTACGTTGTTTAGACGTTTCTGTATTAGCACTATGACGTAGGTCATAAGACAACTGGTCAAGATCGATTCTTGCCAATAAATCCATAATACATTCAGCACCCATTTTAGCAATAAACTTATTAGGGTCTGTATCGTCTAAGTATTGATTTTCCATCGGAAGAGAGTCTGCAATGTTCAGGTACTCCTCCTCTGTTAAAAAGTCTAGTTCTTTAAGCGCCTCCCCATCAGGACCTTTAGCAATACCCGGCTGGATAACCACATACCTTTCATAGTATATGATCATGTCTAATTTCTTAGACGGAAGGCCAAGAAGATAACCAATTTTGTTTGGTAATGAACGGAAGTACCATATGTGAGCAATAGGCACAACAAGGTTGATGTGTCCTACTCTGTCACGACGTACTTTTTTCTCCGTAACCTCTACACCACAACGGTCACAAACGATTCCTTTATAACGGATTCTTTTGTATTTACCACAAGCACACTCAAAGTCTTTTACAGGACCAAAGATACGCTCACAGAAAAGTCCGTCCCTTTCCGGTTTGTGGGTACGATAGTTAATGGTTTCCGGTTTTAACACCTCACCTCTTGATTCGGCAAGGATTGACTCCGGAGAAGCAAGACCTATCGAAATCTGGTTAAATCTTTTAACGGTATTTTTATCTTTTAATCTCGTCATGATATGAATCTATCAATTATATTAAAAACGCTATAAAAGGGAATGGCGCCAAGGCACCACTCCCGTGGAAATTTATTCTTCTAATCTGATGTCTAGTCCAAGACCTTTAAGCTCGTGCATCAATACGTTGAATGATTCCGGCAATCCTGGTTCCGGCATGGTTTCACCCTTAACGATAGCCTCGTAAGTTTTAGCCCTACCTATAACGTCATCCGATTTAACAGTCAGTATCTCCCTTAAGGTACTAGAAGCACCATATGCCTCAAGAGCCCATACCTCCATCTCTCCAAAACGCTGACCACCAAACTGAGCTTTACCTCCAAGAGGCTGCTGAGTGATAAGCGAGTAAGGACCGATAGAACGTGCGTGCATCTTATCATCTACCATGTGACCCAGTTTAAGCATGTAGATAACACCTACAGTTGCTGCCTGGTGGAAACGCTCTCCGGTACCACCATCATATAGATAAGTGTGACCAAAACGAGGTATTCCAGCCTCATCAGTAAGCTTGTTGATCTGATCAAGCGAAGCACCATCAAAAATAGGAGTAGCGAACTTCTTACCTAACTTCATACCAGCCCATCCAAGAACAGTCTCATAAATCTGACCGATGTTCATACGAGATGGTACCCCTAGTGGGTTAAGAACGATATCTACCGGTGTTCCGTCTTCAAGGAATGGCATATCCTCCTGACGAACAATCTTAGCAACAATACCTTTGTTACCGTGACGACCCGCCATTTTATCACCCACTTTAAGCTTACGTTTCTTAGCGATGTAAACTTTAGCAAGTTTTAAAATTCCTGATGGAAGCTCATCCCCTACAGTAATAGTAAATTTCTCTCTTCTTAATGCACCCTGAAGGTCGTTCAGCTTAATTTTATAGTTGTGGATAAGGTCGTTAACCATAGCATTGGTTTCGTCATCCGTTGTCCACTGTCCTTTAGTTAAGTGAGCGAAATCTTCAACAGCATAAAGCATCTTCTGAGTATATTTCTTACCTTTTGGTAATACTTCCTCACCAAGATCATTCATTACTCCCTGAGAAGTTTTTCCGTTAACGATATTAAATAACTTATCGATAAGTCTGTCTTTAAGCTCATTGAACTTAACTTCAAACTCCATTTCAAGTTTAGTTAAATCGTCTTTATCTTTTGTACGTTTGCGTTTATCTTTTACTGCTCTCGCAAATAATTTCTTATCAAGAACAACACCATGTAATGATGGAGAAGCTTTTAATGAAGCATCCTTAACATCACCCGCTTTATCACCAAAGATAGCTCTTAATAACTTCTCTTCAGGTGTAGGGTCTGATTCTCCTTTAGGAGTAATCTTACCAATAAGGATATCACCAGGTTTAACTTCTGCACCAATCCTGATCATACCGTTCTCATCAAGATCCTTAGTAGCCTCTTCACTTACGTTAGGAATATCGTTAGTTAATTCTTCGTTACCTAATTTAGTATCCCTTACCTCTAGTGAATAGTCATCTACGTGGATAGATGTAAAGATATCATCACGAACTACTTTCTCAGAAATTACGATCGCATCCTCAAAGTTATAACCTTTCCAAGGCATGAACGCCACCTGAAGGTTTCTACCAAGAGCAAGCTCTCCGTTTTGTGTTGCATAACCTTCACAAAGTACCTGTCCTTTTACAACTCTGTCACCTCTTCTTACGATAGGCTTAAGGTTGATACTTGTACTCTGGTTGGTTTTTCTGAACTTGATAAGCTTGTATGTCTTCTCATCCGTATCAAAGCTAACGCTTCTTTCACGATCTGTTCTGTCATACTTAATAGTAATCTCGTTTGCATCAACATACTCAACAACACCGTTACCTTCGGCATTGATAAGTACTCTTGAATCTGACGCTACCTGACGCTCAAGACCGGTACCAACGATAGGTGAATCAGGACGTAATAATGGTACGGCCTGACGCATCATGTTTGATCCCATCAACGCACGGTTAGCATCATCGTGCTCAAGGAATGGGATTAATGAAGCTGAGATTGAAGCAATCTGGTTAGGAGCAACGTCAGTATAATGTACTACAGATGGCTCAACAACCGGGAAGTCACCTTCCTCACGGGCAATAACTCTTTCGGCAGTGATATCACCTTTGTCGCTCATCTCAATATTTGCCTGAGCAATAAGCTTACCTTCTTCTTCCTCTGCACTTAAATAAATTGGTTCAGACTCTAAATCAACTTTACCGTTTTCTACTTTACGATAAGGTGTTTCAATGAAGCCCATACCGTTTACCTTAGCATAAACACCTAGAGAAGAGATCAAACCAATGTTTGGACCCTCTGGTGTTTCAATAGGACATAAACGTCCGTAATGCGTATAGTGAACGTCTCGCACCTCGAAACCTGCTCTCTCTCTCGAAAGACCACCAGGCCCTAGTGCAGACAATCTTCTTTTGTGTGTAATCTCCGCTAATGGATTTGTTTGATCCATGAACTGAGATAGCTGGTTAGTACCAAAGAAAGAGTTGATAACTGACGACAATGTTTTAGCATTGATAAGGTCAATTGGTGTAAACACCTCGTTATCCCTAACGTTCATACGCTCTCTGATGGTTCTCGCCATACGCGCCAAACCTACGCCAAACTGAGCCGAAAGTTGTTCACCTACAGTTCTTACACGACGGTTTGATAAGTGGTCGATATCATCAATTTCTGCTTTAGAGTTGATAAGTTCAATTAGATATTTAACGATAGTAATGATATCCTCTTTGGTAAGCACCTGCTTATCCATAGGAATATCAAGATTTAGTTTTTTGTTCATTCTGTAACGACCAACTTCACCTAAGTTGTAACGCTGATCTGAGAAGAACAATTTATCTATAATGCCACGAGCCGTTTCCTCATCAGGCGGTTCTGCATTACGCAGCTGACGGTATATGTGCTCTACAGCTTCTTTTTCTGAGTTTGTTGGGTCTTTCTGTAAAGTATTATGGATAATAGCATAATCTGCCTGATTATTATCCTCTTTATGTAACAGAATAGATTTTACATTAGAATCAATGATCTCCTCAACATTATCTTTGTCGATAAGAGTATCCCTGTCTAATATAATCTCATTACGCTCAATAGACACTACCTCTCCTGTATCCTCATCCACAAAGTCTTCATGCCACGTGTTAAGAACACGAGCAGCAAGCCTTCTGCCTATATACTTCTTAAGACCGGTTTTAGAAACCTTAACCTCTTCAGCAAGGTCAAAAATTTCAAGGATGTCCTTATCCCTTTCAAAACCAATTGCCCTGAATAATGTTGTAACCGGTAACTTTTTCTTCCTGTCGATGTAAGCATACATCACATTGTTGATATCGGTTGCAAACTCAATCCATGAACCTTTGAAAGGAATTACCCTTGCAGAATATAATTTTGTTCCGTTTGCGTGGAAGGATTGACCGAAGAAAACACCCGGTGATCTGTGTAACTGAGATACAACTACACGCTCTGCACCATTGATAACAAATGTACCGCTAGGTGTCATATAAGGTATAGTACCTAAATATACGTCCTGTACAATTGTCTCAAAATCCTCATGCTCAGGGTCTGTACAATACAGCTTTAATCTTGCCTTTAACGGCACGCTGTAAGTTAGCCCCCTGTCTATACACTCCTCAATTGTATACCTAGGCGGATCAACAAAGTAGTCAAGGAACTCCAGTACAAACTGATTTCTGGTATCAGTGATCGGAAAGTTTTCCATGAAGGTGTTATAAAGACCTTCGTTGCCTCTTTCGTCAGATTTAGTTTCAAGTTGAAAAAAATCCTTGAAAGACTTAACCTGAATATCCAGAAAGTCAGGGTACGCAGGAATGTTTTTCGTAGAGGCAAAATTTAATCTCTCAGTCTGATTTGTTATCATCAATGGACAAAATTTTGATTAAAAAAGTTTAATAAGAAAGCGTATAATGTTATTATACGAAAAATGGTTTAGGCCTTTGAGAGATTTTCTCAAGGCCTAAACCTAGGTTTTCAAACCGAAGTCTGCTTATTTAAGCTCAACTACAGCTCCAGCTTCTTCTAAAGATTTTTTAAGACCTTCAGCCTCGTCTTTAGCAACACCTTCTTTTACGTTTGCAGGAGCAGAATCTACAAGATCTTTAGCCTCTTTAAGACCTAGACCAGTAAGTTCTTTTACAGCTTTAACAACAGCTAATTTAGAAGCACCAGCATCTTTAAGTACTACAGTGAATTCTGTTTGCTCAGCAGCAGCCTCAGCACCAGCACCACCTGCAGGACCAGCAACAGCTACAGCAGCAGCTGCAGGCTCGATACCATACTCATCTTTTAATATTGTAGCTAGTTCGTTAACTTCTTTAACTGTTAAGTTAACTAATTGTTCTGCGAATTGTTTTAAATCTGCCATTTTCTATCGTTTTAAATAGTTTTTAAAATATATAATTTATTAAGTGCGTACTCGCGTTGGTTATTATCTTTCAGATAATGTTTTAACAATACCCGCAATCTTGCCTCCACCTGATTTAAGAGCAGAAACAACATTTTTAGCAGGCGATTGAAGTAATCCGATGATGTCTCCGATAACTTCTTCTTTAGATTTAAGAGCAACAAGAGAATCTAACTGGTTGTCGCCGATAAATACCGCCTCATTAATGTAAGCTCCTTTTAATAAAGGCTTATCAGATTTTTTACGGAATTCTTTGATTACTTTAGCAGGAGCATTTCCTACTTCAGCAAACATAATGGAAGTGTTTCCTTTTAATATCGATGGTAATTCACCATAGTTATTTTCAGAAGACTCCATTGCTTTCTCAATAAGAGTATTTTTAACAACCTCTAACTTGATACCTGCTTTAAAGCAAGCTCTTCTTAAGTTTGAAGTAGTTTCTGCATCAAGGCCCGATATATCTGCAAGATAGATCACATTTGAACCGGTTAACTGTGCAGTTAAATCTTCAATAACTCTTGATTTTTCTTCTCTGGTCATAATAAAACTTTTTAACTACCAATTATACCGCCTTAGGATCTAAAGCAATAGCAGGACTCATAGTACTAGAGATGTGAATACTCTTAATGTAAGTACCTTTTGCTGCAGTTGGTTTTAATTTGATTAATGTTTGAATAATTTCGTGAGCGTTCTCAGAAATCTTGTCAGCATCAAAAGATACTTTTCCGATTCCGGCGTGAACAATACCGGTTTTATCAACTTTAAAGTCAATTTTACCAGCTTTCACTTCCTGAACAGCTTTTGCAACGTCCATAGTTACGGTACCTGTTTTAGGATTAGGCATTAAACCTCTTGGACCTAAAACTCTACCTAACGGACCCAGTTTACCCATAACGCTTGGCATAGTAATGATAACATCAACATCTGTCCAACCGTCTTTAATTTTTTGAAGGTAGTCATCTAAACCTACGTGGTCTGCACCAGCAGCCTTAGCTTCAGCTTCTTTATCAGGAGTTACTAATGCAAGTACTCTAACGTCTTTACCTGTACCGTGTGGTAATGTAACAACCCCTCTAACCATTTGATTCGCTTTCCTAGGATCTACACCCAAACGTACTGCGATATCAACAGACTCATCAAATTTTGCAGAAGCAACTGTTTTGATTAATGCAGAAGCATCTTTCAGAGAATACAGCTTGTTCTTTTCAATTTTTGAAGCAGCCTCTTTTTGTTTTTTTGTCAATTTTGCCATGTCTTTTTTTTCTTTTTACGATTAAAAAGGAGCTGTTCCTGATACTGTTATACCCATAGATCTTGCAGTACCGGCAACCATACTCATTGCTTTCTCAATAGTGAATGCATTTAGGTCAGCCATTTTGTCTTCTGCAATAGCTCTAATTTGATCCCAAGTAACACTAGCTACTTTCTTACGGTTTGGTTCACCAGAACCCGACTTTAACTTAGCAGCTTCTAATAATTGAATAGCTGCAGGTGGCGTTTTAACAACAAATTCAAAAGACTTGTCTTTATACACAGTAATTTGTACTGGTAATACTTTGCCTGGTTTATCCTGAGTTCTAGCATTAAATTGCTTACAGAACTCCATGATGTTAACTCCAGCAGCCCCCAAAGCAGGTCCAACCGGTGGCGAAGGATTCGCAGCACCTCCCTTAACTTGTAGTTTAACTACTTTACTAATTTCTTTAGCCATTTCTTTAAAAGATTTAGCACATCTTCATTTGGAAGCGAATGATGTGATTTATATATTAGTGTAACAAAAATTATACTTTTTCAACCTGCATAAAGCTTAACTCCAATGGTGTCTTTCTTCCAAAAATCTTCACCATCACCTCAAGCTTACGCTTATCTTCGTTAACCTTCTCAACTGTACCGTTAAATCCGTTAAACGGCCCGTCGATAACTTTAACTGTTTCACCTACTACATAAGGTATCGCAACGTTATCTGTCTTAACAGAAAGTTCGTCTACTTTACCCAGCATCCTGTTAACTTCCGAAAGACGTAACGGCACAGCGTCTCCGCCTTTAGTTTCACCAAGGAAACCAATAACTCCGGAAATTGACTTAATTATATGAGGTATTTCTCCGGTTAGATTTGCTTCAATCATAACATATCCCGGAAAATAAACTCTGTCTTTGCTAATTTTCTTACCATCTCTAACCTGTACTACTTTTTCAGTAGGAACAAGTACCTGAGAAACATAATCAGCCATACCTAAACGGCTTATCTCAGTTTCGATGTAGTTTTTAACTTTATTTTCCTGACCGCTTACCGCTCTAACCACATACCATTTTTTGACATTGTTATCAGTCATCGTAATAAAATTAATTTTTTAAGAAATCATAAATTCTCGCAACAACAACTTCAAACCCTCTATCAACTGCAAATGTTGCTAAAGCAAAAAGTATAGAAAAAACAGCAACAATAATAGTTAATCGCTGTACTTCTGACCATTCAGGCCACGTTACATTTGTCTTTAACTCAGTAAATGCTTCTGATATATAATTGGTAACCTTTGCCATATAATTTCGTTTTTTGCACGGGCGGAGGGATTCGAACCCCCATCAACGGTTTTGGAGACCGCTATTCTACCCTTGAACTACGCCCGTTTGTTATAAAAGCCGGCAGTTACAAAAGCACTGCCGGCCTTTTATTATTTAACTAATAAATTAGTCTAGAATTTCAGTAACCTGACCAGCACCTACAGTTCTACCACCCTCACGGATAGCGAAACGTAGACCTACGCTTAGAGCGATTGGACTAAGTAATTGTACATCAATAGTAAGGTTATCACCAGGCATAACCATCTCAACACCTGCAGGTAAGTTAATAGTACCTGTTACGTCAGTTGTACGAACGTAGAACTGAGGACGGTAGTTGTTATGGAATGGAGTGTGACGACCACCTTCTTCTTTTTTAAGGATATAAACCTCTGCTTTGAATTTAGCGTGAGGCTTAACTGATCCTGGCTTACAGATAACCATACCACGACGGATATCAGCTTTATCTATACCACGAAGAAGTAGACCTACGTTATCACCAGCTTCACCTCTGTCAAGGATTTTACGGAACATCTCAACACCTGTAATAGTAGATGTCAATTTGTCAGCACCCATACCAATGATTTCTACAGGATCACCTGTGTTAGCAACACCAGTTTCGATACGACCTGTAGCAACAGTACCACGACCAGTGATTGTGAATACGTCTTCAACAGGCATAAGGAATGGCTTCTCTCTATCACGTACCGGCTCTTCGATCCAGTTATCAACTGCATCCATAAGCTCCATAACAGTATCAACCCATTTTGGCTCACCGTTAAGTGCACCTAGAGCAGAACCTTTAATTACAGGACCGTTATCACCATCATACTGATAGAATGATAATAGGTCACGGATTTCCATCTCTACTAGCTCAAGTAGCTCAGCATCATCAACCATATCCACTTTGTTCATGAATACAACGATTCTTGGAACACCTACCTGACGACCTAGAAGGATGTGCTCACGAGTTTGTGGCATTGGACCATCTGTAGCAGCAACTACAAGAATAGCACCGTCCATCTGAGCAGCACCAGTAACCATGTTCTTAACGTAATCCGCGTGACCTGGACAGTCAACGTGAGCGTAGTGACGGTTAGCAGTAGCGTACTCTACGTGAGATGTATTAATAGTAATACCCCTTTCTTTTTCTTCAGGAGCATTATCAATTTGATCAAATGATCTTGCTTCAGAAAGACCTGCATCAGCTAATACTTTAGTAATAGCAGCAGTCAAAGTTGTTTTTCCGTGGTCAACGTGTCCAATAGTACCAATATTCAAGTGCGGTTTGGAACGATCAAAAGTTTCCTTTGCCATGATTTAATAATTTAATCTTAGTTATATAATTAGTGTTCAAATTTTTACTAATATTGAGCCAATGACGGGATTTGAACCCGTGACCTCTTCCTTACCAAGGAAGCACTCTACCCCTGAGCTACACCGGCTTAATCCTAAGCTCTCGCTTAAAGTTAGTGGGGAGAGCAGGATTCGAACCTGCGAAGGTTTCCCAACGGATTTACAGTCCGTCCTCGTTGGCCGCTTGAGTATCTCCCCTAACCTTTATCTTCAGTTGCTTTTCAAAAAACTTTGAGCCGATGGAGGGACTCGAACCCACGACCTGCTGATTACAAATCAGCTGCTCTAGCCAGCTGAGCTACACCGGCAACTTAGAATAAAAAAAGTCCGCTATTTCTAACGGACTGCAAATGTATAGATTTTTTATTTTAATCAAAACATTTTTGAACTTTTTTTTCAGTTATGAATGCGCTCTTACTTTTTGTTTTCTTTTCACCAATAAACGCTCCATGGAATCAGCCGCTAACATTACAGCCTCCTCAAATGTCTTACACTGTTTTTTGACTACAAATTCGTCTCCGGGAACACTAACTTTAAGCTCTGCAATCTTATTAATTTTTGCACTCGTATTATCCAGTTTAAAAAACACATCAGAACATACAACTCTGTCATAATACTTATCAAGCTTATCCAATTTTTCCTGAACATAGCCAACCAGTTTTCTGTCAACATTAAAGTTGACTGCATGAACATTTACTTTCATAAACATAACTTTTAAAATAGTTAAACATTATGAATCATTTCGGTTACGGGGATGCGCTTCCTGATATACTTTTTTAAGCTCCGCAAGACTGCTGTGCGTGTATATTTGAGTAGAAGACAAACTTGCGTGACCTAATAATTCTTTTACTGAGTTTAAATCTGCTCCGTTATTGAGTAAATGTGTAGCGAAAGTATGACGCAACACATGAGGACTCTTTTTAACCTTAGCAGAGACAACACTAAAGTAACTATTTATTAACCTATAAACAAAAGATTCACTCACTTTTTGACCCCTCCTGTTTAAAATTAACACATCTCTGTCTACTATATTTTCAAGCTCATTTCTTTCTGTAAGATATTTTGTAATAAGTTGAGCAGTACAGCTCAAAACCGGTAATATTCTCTCCTTATTTCTCTTACCTAAAACCTTTAAAGTCTGCCCACCTTTATCATAGGAGTTAAGTTTTAGACCAATAAGCTCTGCCCTACGCATGCCTGTTGTATAAAAAAGCTCCACAATAAGCCTGTCCCTAACACCATCAAAATCATCGGCATACTCCATTTCCTCATACACAGCAGTAAGCTCTTTTTCAGAAAAAGGAACCTGGATTTTTTTTTCTGTTTTAAGCGACTTGTGTTTTTGAAGCGGATTGATCTCAATCTGCTTTGCACGAAGTAAAAATTTGTAAAACGATTTAAGCGAAGATATCTTTCGGTTTACCGAGCGGTTAGATAACCCCTGCTCCACCAAATTTACTATCCAACCCCTAATGTGAGCATAAACCACATCTTCAAGTTCCATACTTTCATCATCCTGTTTGATAAATGATTCAAATTCAGACAAATCATTAGTATAAGCCTTAAGGGTTAAAAGAGAATAATTCTTCTCCTTTAAAAGATAATCTGCATATGCCTGTTTAGAATTAATCATAAAAAAACCGTTAACAGCAAAGTTAATGAACTTTTCTGCTAACGGTTATTATTTTAAATCCAAAAAATTAATTAGTTCTCTACAGAGTCTCTTAATGTTTGGATATAAGCTGCTTTCTGGATTTGAGCTCTTCTTACAACAGATGGTTTCGTGAACTGCTGACGACTTCTTAGTTGTCTAACAACTCCTGTTTTATCAAATTTTCTCTTGTAGCGCTTTAGAGCTCTATCGATATTCTCTCCGTCTTTAATTGGTATAATCAACATAATATAACACCTCCTCTCGTTAAGGGTGCAAACTTATAAAATATTTTTTGATTAAAAACCAATTATTTAAATTTATTTTACCGACCAAATGGTATACCCATGAGGGGGCGCCTGAATTTTTACCCAGGTATCACTTTGAGTAGTAGGCTCCCAACCTGAATTACCCGTATAATCTTTTATAACTGTATTAGCCCAGTTAGTATCTACCCATCTTTCCTGCCATGAATTACTATTATTGATATAAACTACTAACCCCGGACTTCCGTTTCTTCTCGCCACATACTCATCATTGTCTGCATATAAATAAGTTGTGTTACCCGAAGCCTTATTATTATGTATCCATATAAGGTTATTCATTTTATTTTTATCCAGCCACTCTTCATAATCCCTGTAAAATACACAAGGGTAACCTTCATGAGTCATTATATAAGCATAAGCCAGTAACTTATTATTATATATCTCATCCGTATCATGGTTAGCTACAAAAGTTACAGCTTTATAGGAATTACGTTTTAAAAGCATATCTCCATTTAGCTGAGTAAGATCATTACCCATAAAAGCATCCCTCATCCTGTAGTAACACGCAAAGTCAAAAGCACTGGCTTCTGCCTGATTAGCCCACCACTCTAAAGTAGCCGCATTGCCATCCCAATACTCCCCTACAGCAAAACCACCTGCGGCATTTTTAAAATTCTTAACCACCCACGGTTCAAAACCTTTTACATAATCAAAACGCCAGCCATCAAACCCCATCACATTCTTATAATATTTAGCTATAGAGTTAGAGTTGTTGTACAACCAGTCCTGCACATATTGTTTATCATGACACAAATCAGGATATCCGCCAAACGAACCTGAATCCCCGGAATGCACATCATTAGGATGAAAATCATAATAAGACCTATTAAACAATCCTGAAGCAGGCTGAAAGTTGGTCCATGTATTGCCCCCCGTAAAAGGGTTAGCCTGCGAAGCACCACCGCTGTTGTGATTAATAACGATATCAGCTATAACACTTACCCCGTTTGAATGAGCTGTAGAAATAAGTGACTGAATCTCCGATAGGGAACCGAAGCGGGTTTCCGTACTACCCATTTGATTATAGCTACCGAAATCAAAATAATCAAAAGGATCATACCCCATAGAAAACGGGCCGTTTTGTGCCTTTGTAGCAGGAGGCAGCCATATAGCATCTATACCGGCGTTTTTCCATGCAGGAACTTTACCTTTTACCGTATTCCACCATGTCCCCCCAGCCGGAACATCCCAGTAAAAGGCCTGCATCATAACCTTAGAACCTATAGCCTTTGTATTGAATACCGGAGTGGTAACCTCCTGACTTGTCTGGATGTCATCTTTAACATCCGCTTCATCGCTACAGCTTATTAAAGCCAAAGCGAACAGTAGAGTAAATATGTATTTCATAATTAAAAGGGTTAAATTTTATTTAATCTACATATATAACCCCTTCATTTTACGAAATCAAAAAATATTTTAACACTACAACGTTGTAATGTTGATAAGTTTAATAAAAAAAGAGCAACCTATATAAGTTGCTCTTTTACAATTATTTAAATTATAAATAATTAGTCTTTTAATATGTTCCGTGATATTACAAGTTTCTGGATTTCAGTTGTTCCTTCACCTATAGTACATAATTTGGAGTCTCTGTAAAACTTCTCAACTGGGTAATCTTTAGTATAGCCATACCCTCCATGTATCTGTACCGCTTCATTAGAAACCCTTACACATACTTCAGATGAATACATTTTACCCATTGCTCCCGCAACGGTCATTTTTTTATTGTTATTCTTAAGATAAGCCGCTTTGTGAAGTAGTAATTCAGATGCCTCAATTTCTGTAGCCATATCGGCAAGCTTAAAAGCAATACCCTGGAAACTACTGATAGGCTGACCAAACTGATAACGCTCTTTAGAATATTTAAGAGCAGCTTCATAAGCTCCTTTTGCTATACCTAACGATAACGCACCGATAGAAATCCTACCTCCGTCAAGAACCTTCATCGCCTGAACAAAACCATCTCCTACTTCACCTAATCTGTTTGCATCCGGAACACGGCAGTTATCAAAAATAAGCTCTGCAGTTTCGCTGGCACGCATACCTAACTTGTCTTCTTTTTTACCACTTGTAAAACCAGGCATGCCTTTTTCAAATACAAAAGCAGTCATACCTTTAGAATCACCTTTTTCTCCCGTACGAACAATAACCACAGCTATATCACCCGATTTAGCATGCGTAATAAAGTTCTTAGCACCGTTAACAACCCAGTGGTCTCCGTCTTTTACAGCAGTAGTATTCATACCCCCTGCATCAGATCCTGTATTGTGTTCCGTTAACCCCCATGCACCTATATGCACGGCAGTTGCCAGTTTAGGAATCCATCTCTTTTTTTGCTCCTCATTACCAAAAGTAAGGATATGATTTGTACATAACGAGTTATGTGCCGCTACCGATAAACCTATTGAAGGGTCTACCTTAGATATTTCTTCTACAACAGTAATATATTCATGATAACCAAGCCCTGTTCCTCCATATTCTTCCGGAACAAGAACTCCCATATATCCCATTTCGCCAAGTTTCTTAAAAAGGTCTACCGGAAAGTGTTGTTTTTCGTCCCATTCCATAATATTAGGACGTATATGCTGATCTGCAAAATCCTTAATGGAGTCAGCAATCATTTTTTGGGTTTCGCTATATTCGAAATTCATTTTGACTATTTTTTTTAGAATTCCAAATATAAGGCAATTATTTTTTCTTTTTCAACAGGAAAACCATTTATTTCTAACAAATCCTCAATTTTAGAAAAATTTCCTAACATGCTGCGTTGGGTAATAATTGCTCTGGCTAAATCTTTATTAAAATAAGGAAATCTTGAAAGTTGATGTAAAGAAGCCGTATTTACATTTATAGTTTTTACTATCGGTTCATGAAGCACTGCGAACTTATCCCCTATAAGAAGTAAAGCATCAGAGGGAACATCATCAAAATCATCAAGCTGATTCATATTCACATAACCGCCAAGCTGCTCCCTTTTTTCAAGAATACACTTGGCATAATAAGGTCCTATCCCATAAACACTCTGCAGTTGTTCGCTGGTTGCAGCATTAATATCTATTACTTTAATCCTTTCTTCTTTTACAGGTTTTTGTTTTGCCTCTCCCTTACTTACCATAATGTCAGGTTTTTCAGAAAAGCGGAAGTAAGGTTTTAGCTTTAGTAATAAAGTATCATGTATACCGGTAACTTCCTTAAACTCTTCGGGAGAGTTAACATAAGCTCCTGTTTTTCTAAATACGGTCAGTTTATCAAGCTGTACTTCATTCAGCCCAAGTATATACGCTTTATAGTCGGAAATGAAATTAGGATTAAAAGGAAAGATAGTATCTTTCTTAACAGACTTCGCTTCTTTAAGCCTGTCAATTTCTTCCTGATGAGATAACCATTCTGCCTCTTCAGGAGAAATCTCTTTATTACCCGAAAAACCAAATGATGTGAATATAAAATAGCCTGCCTGAAAAATGATAATCAGAAACAGTAAAGCCATAACACCCTTTCGTTGCCCTTTAGTAAAACGCAAAAAGAATCCGAAAGGTTTTTTCATTCTTAAGAATGTATAAGAAGTTTATAAATCGAATACCGAACTGCGTTTGGTATAAACAGCATCTTTTAAGCGAAGCCAGAAGGCAAGCGTAAGATATACCCCAAACCATAACCCAACAGTTACAAAGGATATATATATAAAGAACAGTCTTACGTTTGTAGCACGCATACCCAGCCTGTCGGCCAGACGGGCTGACACACGAAAACCGTGTCTTTCAAAAAAGTGCCTGATGTTTGTTACAAATGACATAAATAGAATTTGAAGTCCAAATTTAAACAAAAAGTTAGTATTATAAGCTTTTAATAAGCTCTAACCCTAAAGCGCACTGCATACATTTTTTATGAGCGCAGTATTCATTCCTTAATTGTAATAAAGACTGACTATCGTATGCCGATTCCACGGGAACCTTATAGTATTTAAACTTATCGATAACAGCATTCTTTTCAGGTGCTATTTCCTGAAGTAAGGCAATCATCCCCTCGTCTGATTCTTTACCTACATGCTTATTGTAAGCAAACTTAAAGGGAATAACCGTATTAATAACCAGCAGGTCTATAAATGATGACGAAAGGGTTTTTCTTTTTCTTGTGCTTTCTTTATCAAACTGGTAATGGGTTTGCCAATAGTCTCCAGACTGAATCTTTAAAATATCATGGATACTTTTTAAAGAATCTGCTTCTATTATTTTAGAAAAAAGGTTTTGATGCAAATGATATAACTGTGCTAATTGCGACAGGCGTATAGTAGGAAAATTATCGGGGCGCAGTTTAAAAAACTGCAGTTCGTTTATATGGACTTCTTCAAACCTGTATTTGGTAAAGAGGTAATTGTACCTTGTCTGTAATTCTTTATAGTAAACATCCTCTTTATCTCCTTTAAGTAGTCCTGCCCTACCCATAAAGAGTGCTTCAAGATTTTCTGCTTCAAATCCTTCTTTCCTTATAATAGCAAACGGAATTGACCCTGCTATTTTATAAAAAATCTCTCCATTTGTATTTAATCCGAAATTCTTAGCCAAAAAACAGAACAAAACAGCCTCCCAGTCATTTGCCGTTTCTTTTGCCAACTCCAGCACAGGTAAAGATTTCCTTTCCAGCCTTTCAAAAAACAATCTCTCTTTCCAGTTGGCAAAAACAAAACTGTTTACCGTAGCCAACTCCTTTTCACAATATATCCAGGTTTTAGGTGAGGTTAACGAACGGTAACTATCTACAAGACTTTTATCTGTATAATCCTTTAATTGCAATACCGGAATCTCAGTATTATCCTTTCTAAAGATTTCTGTATCATGTTCCCATACCACATGAAGCACCACATTCTCATAAGCGGCATCTCGTTCATGATTATGCACATACCAATCGGAAGACTTTAAATGTATCTCTACATTGCCTGCCCATTTTTGTGTACCTATTATAAGTTGTGCATTAAAAAAATCAGGACCCGCCTGTTGCAGGTATTGTCCTGAATTCAGGATCTCTATTTTTTCTCCTTTGGTGGTATGTATATTCAGCAGATCAAACTTTTTGAACTGCCATAAATAATGGAGGAAGTCTTCTTTCATTTTAGGGTGTGGTTACAAACCCCTAAAGTAAAGAAAAATCTTAAAAAAGCTTTATCTGATTGTTATGAAGTAAATAAAGTTTAGCGCAGGCCCTCGCATCAGACAATGCTTCATGGTGATTAAGTTCTATACCGTTGCGCTCACTACAATATTTTAAATTAGCTGGCTTATAGCCCTTTGCCCTATAAATACGACAGGTACACTCCCATTTATCAGCCAGCTCCAGTTCGTCATAATACAACCCGTAATATTTCATGGTTTTTATCAGCACATTTCTATCAAAAGCTTCATTGTGTGCTACAATCTTCCTGCCGTAAAGCCTTTTTTGTATTTCGGGAAAAATATCGTCAAAAGTTGGGATATCAAGAGTCTCTACAGGCTTTATACCGTGTACCATTATATTCCTGTACCAGTATTCATTATCCGGTGGCTGGATAAGTGTATAATATTCTTCGGTTATTTCACCATTTTCAACAGTTACTATACCTACTGCACAGGCACTATGTGCATAACCGGTTGCAGTTTCAAAATCTATGGCTGTAAACGTACTCATATAAAAAAAGAAAAGAGCCATAAAGGCCCTTTTCAAATATAGTCAAATTATTTTATCGAACTTATGATATCATGCTTGGTTATAATATGGTGTTTACCATTTCCTAAATCTACCAACACTGCCTGATTGTCCTTATTGATAAGCTTAGACACTTCCTCAATTGAAGTATTGGCCTGTACTACAGGATATGGTTTACCCATTACCTCCCTGATTGGCTTTTCAGCTATATCCTTATCCTCCACATAGCTCCTGAATAAATCAGTCTCATCAACCGAACCTATAAAACCATTAGTATCTATAACCGGGATTTGAGATATTTTGTATTTACGTAAACGCTCTATAGCATGCGACACCAATTCTTCGGTTCTTACCACCACAAGTGGTTTATCTGCATGATCTTTAATCAGATCCTCTGCTTTAGTAATTTCCTCATCAAGGAAACCTCTTTCACGCATCCAGTCGTCGTTAAACATCTTACCCACATAACGGCTGCCGCTATCATGGAATAATACCACAACAACATCGTCTTTTTTAAAGTTTTCTTTCAGCTGAAGTAAGCCTTTTATAGCAGCCCCGGCAGAGTTACCTACAAATATTCCTTCTTCAAGAGCCAATTTTCTGGTATAAACCGCCGCATCCTTATCGGTCACTTTAGTAAAGCCGTCAATTAAAGAGAAGTCTACGTTTTTAGGTAATATATCCTCCCCTATACCTTCTGTGATATAAGAGTAAATTTCATTCTCATCAAATACTCCGGTTTCATGGTATTTTTTGAATACTGAACCATAAGTATCAATACCCCATATCTTGATATTAGGGTTTTTCTCTTTTAAATATTTTGCAACGCCCGATATAGTACCTCCGGTACCTACCCCTACTACAAAATGTGTAATCTTACCTTCCGTCTGTTCCCAAATCTCAGGACCAGTCTGCTCATAATGAGCAACAGCGTTAGACGGATTATCATATTGGTTAACATACCATCCGTTAGGTGTTTCTTGTGCCAGTCTTTTAGATACCGAATAGTAAGAACGAGGGTCGGTTGGTTCAACATCGGTAGGACAAACCACAACCTTGGCTCCAACAGCTCTAAGAATATCCATTTTTTCTTTAGACTGCTTGTCTGAAATAACACAAATAAGCTTATACCCTTTAACAATCGCTGCTAAAGCAAGTCCCATACCTGTATTTCCCGAAGTACCTTCAATAATAGTACCTCCCGGTTTTAAACGACCGTCAGCCTCTGCATCTTCTATCATTTTCACAGCCATCCTGTCCTTAACCGAGTTACCCGGATTAAAAGTTTCAACTTTCGCCAAAACCAAAGCTTCAATATCTTCAGTCAGTTTATTAAGTTTTACTAAAGGTGTATTACCAATGGTTTCAAGTATGTTTTTTGCGTATTTCATTATAATAGTAAATGTTGCCTCAAATTTGAGGACAAAGATATTAGATAAAGCTTAAAAAAACAGTTAAATGACAGAATCTTAAGAGAAGAAATCCCAGATAACACCAAAACGTATAACAAAATCCTTATAAGGATAAGTAGGTGCCGAATAATAGTTATACCCTGAAAAAGAAGAATTAAAATGTTCTGCCTTAAGGAACACCCTAAACTGTTTTACTTTTGCATTGATAAAGAAATCCATTAAAGGAAAGTCGCCTATCTTCTTTTCATCCTGAACATAAAACTCTCCCAAAAGCGGATTATAACCATTCATATAGTATTTTGTAAAATACTGGAATGTTACTCCTGTCTGGACAAACAATGCTTTTTTAAACAGGTATTCTGAAAAATAAAGGGTATTTCTGGTAGTAAAGTCCGGTACATTTAAAATCGCATCGCTTTGTGAAACACTTTGATAAAGGAGTGTGTTATCAAGTCCAAACTTACCAAACTTAATATCCTTTGATGCTTTTACCGAAAAGTAATTAATTGTACCATCAAACTGAGCAGGTTTTACAATCAAAGGTTCAACATCATCCGAATCATAAGCTACATCAAGCCTTTCAAAATACAATTTATCTTTTAATACTGTATACTGCATAGAAGCAGTGAGCCACTTGGTTTTAGCTTCAAACTCAAAGTTGTTTATTTTTTCATTCTTTAGCTCATTATACCAGTTGTATTCCACATAACTGCTCTGGTAAAGTCTATAGTTTAAATCAGGAAGCTTGTTCATGTTCTGGTACCTAAAGCTAAGCTCATTTTCATCGTTAAACCTATATCTGGCAGAAGCCTGTATATTAGCCAACGACTGATCTGTTATAGAATTTGAGAAAAGTACCGATCCTTTAAGCTTACCTTTTTGATAAGTATATCTTGCACCATAAGTATCAATCCTGTCATTTAATAAATTGGGTACAAAGTTATCTCCCAATATAACTCTGTTATAGTAATAGTTATATGTATAGTCTTCAACATAAAACTCAAGTGTACCTATATTATCATTTGTATAGGCTGCACCTACCATATTATACATTCTGTTGTATCTGGTTTTATTGTTTACATTTGAGGTATACCACGGACCAAACCTTGCACTCGCAGTTGGCTGGGTATATGTAAACGATTTATTCTCATAGTTAAACTGATGATGCAACAGTATACTATTAGGATTGCTTTTACTTAATCTAAAGGTATGGTCAACAAAATACCTATTACCCTTAAGCAAAGAAGAAGCATCCTGAAAATACACCTCTAACCTTTCTCTATCAGTGTAAAGTGCATCACCGCTCTCAAAAAGATTAGTATCTATAATACCTCCATTCTCCTGATTGGATATATCCTGAGCTGTTACATGAAGTTTTAAGTTATATCTTTTGTCTTTTGTATTATAACTTGTAATAAACCTGAAGTTACCATTACTGGAAATAGAGTTTACATATTTACCTATAGAGCGTAAACCTTTATAGGCTACTGCAAAGTTTAGATTTTCAGAAGTATTTAAAGTAATAAATGCATCCAGCATCTGTCCCTGAGACAGTACCGACCTGTAAAACAAATCAGTATAAGGAGTAGGAACATTATAATAGTTAATATCATTTACCTCCATATAAGCCGCATGTTTAGCTTTAAAACCAAACTCAGGAAACGGGTTATGATCTACCAATCCATAGTCAAGAATATTATAGGTTTGTCCTATATTAGGGAACTGCAGTAAGCCGAAATTATCTTTTCTAAGATAATTAACTTTATAATCATTTTGTACTGTTAGTGATGTATCAACATAGGTAGTATCCCTATCCAGTGTTATAATTTTATACATGTCAACAGTAGCAATTGTATCCTTTTCCTTCTTAGCCCCTCGCTTTAAATCGGCATTACTATCAGACGTCTGCATCTTATTTTCAGATGTAGTATTACCAGCAGATCTTAATCCTTTCTTATTGTTTATTTGTGAAAACAACACAACAGGAAAAAGCAACATATAAAAAATAATAAACTTCTTTAGCATCGGGCTTTGATAATTTGGACAAAGATAATTTTTTAGCTTTAAACAAACATATAAAAAAACCCGCTTAACAGCGGGTTTTTAAATTATATATAAAATATAATATTATTGCTTAGTTAGTACAAGACTATTAGTAGCATAAAGTGTAGTAGTAGTTCTTAATCTAAAGCTAAGAGCCATAGTACCACCATTTAAACAAGTTGAAAGACCGTTAAAACCTTCAACATAGATACTTGTACCACCGTTAGTGAATAAAAAGTTATCTGTGTAATCAGGGAATGATATAGACCCATCCTCATTAACATAAATAGTAGTTTGAGAACCAGGAGCAATACCATAAATATCACCAATGATTAAAGAGTTTGGCTCTTCTCCTAAAGTTACATTACACTGATACTGGTCTTCACCATCTAATAAAGCGTTATAAGTACCTACCATTGCATTTAAATCATAAGCACCTACAACAAAAGTTTGAGAAACAATGTTATTTTCCTCAAAACCAACAGAAACGTTAGAATTACTTGTAGAAGTTAATGTTACTTTAAACTCTGTACAAGAAACCTGAGCAGACGCAGGAACTGTAAAAGCGATATTAGCACTTAACTCTCCTTTAGGAATATAAACAGATCCTGAAGCGTTTAAATAAGCTGAAGAACCATCTATATCTTCAATTGTATAATAAACTGTTAATCCATTGTTTACTGGGTTATTAGAAACAAGATCATTATTTAAGTCAATTAAGTCAACGCTCTTGATAACAACCGGGATAGTAGCTTCTACTGTAGACCCTGAACCTTGAACTACACTAAGATAGCTTACACCATCTTCTTCAAATTCAACCCATCCTGCAGAAGATTCACCTCCAAATTTACCGTCGTTTGGGTCGTGATAATCACAACTAGCTAAAGAAATAGCTGCCAAACTTAAAATACCGTATATAAATTTTTTCATAACTAATTAATATCGTATATAGTTAATTATTGTTTAACAAATGTAGCAGAGTTTAACTCCGATGGAGCTTCACATGCACCTCTAGCATTTTCTATAAAGTTCATTGTAAATGAACCTTCATTATTAGTATTATAAGGAGCGCGATCACCAACATCTGCAGGCTCTAACCAAATATAAATCGGGTTTCCATCTCCATCCTCTTCACCACAACCTACCTGAGCATTAAGATTAGCACCAAGGTTTAAATAATCACACTGGAAGTTAATTGGAATTCTTTGTGTGCTACCATACCCTGCATAAGCATTACCAAAAAATACTCGCTCATATGGATTAGAACCTTCCAGTAATTCAATATTAACACCATTACCAAAAGGAAATACGTTATTAAAAATTGCAGAAGTTGAAGTCACTTTATAAGTTCCTAAAAAAGGAGCCTGAAGAGGACACACTTCATAAACATTTACTGTAGACTGAACATCACCTAGAGATTCTCCTGTTATAGAAGCTTCTGAAACTTTAATTTCAAAAGTCTTAATATTCTCATTTACTAAATTGTTATCAGTACCTGTAATATTAAATGTTGCAGTATATTCACCTGCAAGAATAGTTACTGAAGTAGGAACTGAGTAGGTAGCCGGATTTGCAGAACCAGCAATAACCTCAATATTATAAGTTCTGTCTACAGTAGAAATAGTACTAACGGTTAATGTTACAGTACTTGTTCCTGTAGCATTTCTTTCAATTGGAAGCGAATAAGTTCCGCTAGAAAAAGAAAGAAAAGTTTGCTCAGCAGGATCATCGCCATGAAAAATAGTAGGCTCAACATCATCACAAGAAGTGACAACTGCTGCTAATAATAATATTTTAAAAAATGTTTTCATATTCATTTCATTTTTTGATTTTAGTAACCAGGATTTTGTTGGATTGTAGGGTTAGCACTGATCTCAGAGTTAGGTATTGGTAACGTAAATCTGTAATCTCCTGCATTTAGACCGCAAGGAGCGCTAAATGAACCACAGTCTGCATCATTTCTGTTAATTGCTCTGTTTAATCTTTTAAGATCTAAATATCTGTGACCCTCAAAAGCAAATTCTAACCTTCTCTCTAAAAGAACATCATTTAAAGCAGCATCAAGGTTAGCGTAAACCGGAGCAGGAGCAGGATTAACATATCTTGCGTCTCTTAAAGTTTTAATTGAATTAGCAGCAGCAGTTAAATTGCCTGCACGAGCTTCACATTCAGCTTTAATAAGAACCATTTCAGAAGATCTGAAAATCTTTAAATCGTTGATCTGTGCACCATCAGTAGATCCTTGATATTTACCAATAAGTAACATGTTGTTTGGAGAATCTACACCAACAAAAGTAGAACTACCCTCTACAAGAACAACTCTTCTTACGTCATTATTAGAAAGAAGATTAAATAAACTGTTAGAGATTTCAAAGAAAGGGCTACCATTTTCTCCAGAACCGTTTGCAGCATATAAAGCTACTATTCTATTATCACCTATACGACGAGAAAGTGTCCATATTTGCTCTTCTATAGATGCATCATCACTTAAGAACATGTCAACATAAGCCTGACCCACAGCAAGATTGTGACCTTGCATTAACTCAACAGCTAATGTTTGCGCTACAGTATAATTACCTTCAAATAGTGCAACTCTTGCCTGCATAGCTTTAATAGCATCAGGTCCTACAAAGTAAAGTATATCTTCCTCAGCAGCATACGCGCCAAATGAATCAAATGTACCCCCCATAAGAGTAGCAGCCTCCTCAAGATCATTATCAACAAAAGCAAATACCTCTCCTACTGTACTACGAGGAAAAACTTGCTGAAGCTCCGGAACAAAATCCATAATTATAACACCAGGCTGACTTAAATCAGTATAGCTAGGTGCAAAATATTGAAGAAGTTCAAAGTGCATAAAACCTCTCATTGCTAAAAGCTGAGCTTTAATTTCCTGAGCAGCTTCTCTATCATCTTCAGTCTCAAGAGTAGGGTAAATTCTATCCCAAGCTCTTAATACCCTATTTGCAAAGTTGATTACAGCATAACGACTATTCCAGATAGAGTTAGGAAAACCTGTACCTGGCTGCACAATAAAGCTGTATACAGTATTACCCTGTCCTGAACTTGATGCACCTTTTTTAATGTTATCTGTAAACAGGTCGTTAAAAAGAACACTATCCCCAGAACCATTACCTCCTGCATCTGGGCTATATGCTGCATAAACGCCTATTAAACCACTGCGTAAATCATCAACAGTCTGATAAGCAATATCTTCAGAAAGTTCTGATTCCTGAATTATATCTGTAGCATCTTCACAGGAAACCATTCCTACAAATAAAGCTAGTAAACTTATTCTAAATATATTTTTCATAGTTATTTTTTTTAGAAATTAATAACAGCTCCAAGAGTATAAATCTTAGGAGTAGGATAGTTACCCCTGTCAGTCGTACGGAAACCAGCTTCAGCATCCCATCCTCTGTAAGAAGAGAAAGTAATTAAGTTCTCTCCCTGTACAAAGAATCTAAGACCAGAGATTGGTAAATCCTGAAGAGTTTCTTTACTGAATGAGTAACCTAATAAAACATTTCTTAATCTTAAGAAAGAAGCATCTTCAAGGTATCTGTCTGTAAAGTTGATATAATCAACAGCACCTAACGGGTTATTTACTCTTGGAACAGAAGTGATATCACCAACATTTTGCCAAGCAGTAGCTGTAGAGCTTACCCTGTTAGATCCATCGTCAATAACACTAGTTTCCTCAAGTTCAGCATAATCAAGGTTATTTCTGTAAAGATCAGCAAAATAACTCCATTGAGTACTAAATTCAAATCCTTTGTAAGTAACTAAAGTACCAAAACCACCTTGCCAAGCCGGGTAGCTTGATTTACCTGTATTAATTCTGTCTGAATCATCAAGAGTTTCTGTTAAACCACCATCAGCAGTATAGAATAAAGCGTTACCGTTTGAAGGGTTAACACCCGCATATCTTACAATATAGAAAGTATTAATAGCCTCACCTTCAATTAATGAAGTTGAACCACCGTTAAATACTAAACCATTGTAGCTATCAGGTAAGTCTCTGATGAAGTTTTTATTGTATGATGTATTACCATTAAGAACAACATTCCATCCATTTTTGTTGTAAACTGTATACTTTAATGTTAACTCAACACCTTTGTTCTCCATGTTACCAATATTAGTATCAATAGAAGTTGTTGCATTTACCGGAGATACAGGAGTAGACTGGAATAAGTCACTTGTACGTTTTCTATACACATCTACACTACCTGAAAGTTTATTATTCCAAAAACCAAAGTCAACACCAACGTTAGTTTGTGCAGTTTCTTCCCATCTTAAATCAGTATAACCGATTTGTGTAGGAACTGTACCAACTGAACCATTGTAGTTACCTCCCTGGCCATATAAGCTACGGGTTAGGTTTAATGCTGAATATTGAGCATTGTTTATACGTTGGTTACCTGAAGTACCATAAGAAGCTCTAATTTTAAGCTCTGTAGCAGGAAATTTACTCTTGAAGAACTCTTCCTGATCTATATTCCATCTACCACCTACTGACCAGAAAGTACCCCATTTGTTATCATCAATAAAACGGAAAGATGCATCACGTCTAATAGTAGCAGTTAAACCAAATCTACTTTCAAAATCATAATCGAAGTTAGCAAAGTAAGAGAATAAACCTTCTGAAACTTTAGTTGAACCTAAAGTAGGAATATATGGCTGACCATCTCCTTCTACTACAGTACCAGAGATAAATGCTGCTCCTGTACCAACTAACCTAGGGTCAAGACCTCTTTGACTAAAGCTGATTCCGTCTAGATGTGCTTTGTTGTACTCTACAAATAATGTAGCATCAATAGTATGCTTTTCAGCAAAAATATTGTTATAGTTTAATCTTGTTACAGAGTTGAATCTGAAATCTCTACTGTGAGACTCTGCCTGTACACCTCCAAATTCAGCATAATTATTTCCATCAGTACCTTCAACCTGGTAAGGGCCTAATAAACTGTTTGGATGAAGAATTTCAAGAGTTCTGAAACCAGAGTAATCTATACCCATTTGGAAACCAGCTGTTAAGTTTTTAGCAAAATTCCAATCAGCTGAGAAACTAGATAAAATTTTAATCTCATCCTCAACATCTGTATTCATTTTAACTGAATTAAGCAGAACATAAGGAGCTTTATCTGGGCTAATTGAACCCGGATCACCATAAACCATTCCACCTGTAGAAGTTATACTACCATCCGGATCATACGGAGAAAGATAAGGTAAACCGTGAAGAGCAGCTCTAAATGGAGCAAAGTATATTGCATTTGAACCAGCTCCGTCTACACCATTAGATCTTGAGAAGTTACCATTAAAGTTAAAGCTGTAATTAAATTTACCGTTTTCTGATTTTCCGGTAAAGTTATTTCTAACACTAAAACGTTTAAAGTTAGTATTCATAAAAATACCATCCTGCTCAAAATAACCTAATGAAGTAAAGTTCGTTGTAGTTTTAGAACCTGTTGTTATAGCTAGGTTATGTGATTGAGTAACACCTTTTCTGAAGAATATATCAGACCAGTATGTATTATTTTGTCTTGCTAACAAATCTCTTTCAGCCTGAGTAAGTTCAGAACCTAAACCTTCACCAACTCTACTCTGGAAGTTTAATAATTCACTTGAATTCATTAACTCCATATTTAAAGGCTGTAATTCACTGTAACCAAACTGTGAAGTATACCTAAACTGCATCTTCTGATCAAGAGATCCTCTCTTAGTTGTAATAACAATTACACCGTTAGCACCTCTATTACCGTAGATTGAAGTCGCAGCAGCATCTTTATAAACCTGAACATTTGCAATATCCATTTGGTTTAAACTTCTGAAACCATCCTCATCAACAGGAATACCGTCAATTACGAATAATGGCTCAACGTTACCACTGATACTACCAACACCACGAAGGATAATAGTACTATCTGCACCCGGCTGTCCTGAACCAGTACCGATATTTAAACCGGCTATCTGACCCTGAAGACTCTGAAGAACTGAAGCATTAGCTCTATCTTCAATTGCCTCAGCAGTAATACTCGCAACAGCCATTGTTGCTTTTTTAGGCGTTACACTTCTGTAAACGTCTTTTACAACTTCAATAAGTTGTTTTCCCTGAGCCATAACTACATTATAAGTGCTCTGGGTACCAACTGTCACTTCTTGTGACTGATAACCCACGAAAGAAAACTCTAAAACCTCTCCCTGACTAGCACTAATGGAAAACTTACCATCAATATCAGTTTGAGTACTGCGCTGTGTTCCTTTTACAAGAACATTAGTACCCGGCATAGGGCCCAATTCATCGGACACCGTACCACTCACCACTTTCTCCTGCGCAAAAGAGAAATTAATTGTCAACGCCACTAAAAGCGTCATAATCCAAGTAAACTTCGATCTCATACTTTATTAATTTGAGTTAGTTAACCGCAAACTTCTTAATAATTTATTAATAAAACAAATATTACTTCGGAATAATAATGTTAAATCAAAGAAAAATTACACTATTAAAAATTTGCAAATCATATGATTAATAGATACCAAAATTGTTAAATGGTTGCGCATAAATTTCAACTAAAACAAAAAAAACTGCCTTAAAGACAGTTTTCTAAATAAATATGTATAATTAAAAGTTATTACAATATTATTATTTTACCATTATTTTTTTAGACTCTGTATATCCGTCATATTCAATATTTAAAATATACATACCTGAATTTAATGATGAAACATCAACTTTATCTACTAAAGAATTAAACTGCCTAACAATTCTTCCCTGCAAATCATACATCACCACACTCCCTTCAGTCCCCTGTACACCTGAACCTAACTTAATATTAACAACATCTGTTGCAGGATTCGGGTAAACAGAAACGCTGTTATACTTAGAATCTCTCACATTAAACTCATCGGTTACAGCATTTACAACTAATGAAAAACGCTGCGCTTGAGCAAGAGTCCCTTTATGTGTAACAGTAATAGTATATACGCCCGGGGTAATTTCATTTTGAGAAATTAGTATATCCTCAACATTGTCTTTATCATTATCTCCCTTTACAGCACCTAACGCTAAAAAATCACCCAGTACCCAAGGCAAGGAAGGAAATATATCACCTTCGCCCTGCACCCTAACATCAAGGTCATTAACAAGTTTAGACGTTGAATCATTATTATCATTCTCATCAACTGCGATATCTATCCATGCCGGATCTGTCCAAACAACAGTAACCCTTAAATCCTGATTACCCTCAACCATAATATTTCTTGTATAAGTTTCGCCGGGATTCAAAACAAGATCACCATCAATTATTGAAGTTTCACCATTAGCATTAATTGTCTCTATAGCTCTTTTCGCATTGATAAGCCCCCATCCAAATTTTTGGTCAGGACCTGGAAAACTTCCTGCCTCATCAGCACTGTTTATCATAAGAGCCTTTAATGTAGCTGCACGCATAAACTCACCATTTAACTCACTATAATATTGTTGCCACAAAAGCAGAGTACCTGCTACACCAGGAGAAGCCATAGACGTACCCTGAAGTTTGACATAACCACTAATAATACTCGAGTTATCTTCAGAGAACACAGGGTAAGATGAATGCACAGCAACACCTTTCATAGAAATATCCGGTTTTATCCTTCCGTCATCTGTTGGCCCCCAACTACTAAACTCAGACATATCAACATCACCTGCAATATTATAATTTGCAACACCTTCTACAGCAGCCACTACAATAGCATTTTTTGAGACCTTGTTTCCTATAAGCAAATCATTAGTATTAGCACCTTCCCTGTCATTACCCGCAGATATAACTGCCTGATAGTATGGAGCAGCATGCATTACCTCATCCCACTGACGGCTCTCTAAAGAATAAGCTCCCTGCAACCATGCTGGCACAGTACCTACTTTGAACCCATAAGAGTGATTTGAGATTAAGAGCATAATATTAGGATTAGTTGCAGCAGCAAGGGCTTCATCATTATCAAGATAGGAATCATATGCTAATAAATTAGCCTGTGGCGCCATGCCCATAGCTGTAATATCACCATTACCGGAACCGATTAAGGTACCTGCAACGTGTGTAGCGTGACCTGACTCATTTAAAGCAGCTGAACTAGAACTACTAAAAGCAACTTGGTCCCCTGGAGTTATCCTCCCAACTAATTGCTCATGCGTGGTTAAAGGACCTCTGATTTCCCACATTCCTACAGTCATACCCTGCCCCTGAAGATCAAGACCCAGGCTACCACCCGCCCTTAAATGATTAACACGGGCTGTAATAGCTGAACTGGAAGGACCATAATTATTATCATTCCCTTTATAGAGAGGCTCATCATTTTTAGTAACCCCACTAAGGTAGCAGTTACCTCCATTCTTATCTTTAACAACTAACGGCCACCCGTTAACCTTTGCAAGTTCAAGAGCCCTATTGTAATTCTTCTCGTTATAATCTTGAAGTTCTGCACGAACTCTGCTAATTTCAGCCTGATCATATTGCGCTATAATTTTAGCTCTCAATTCAGGATTGCTTTGGGCATTGGCCGTTAAGCCTGCAAATCCCAAAGACAGCAACAAAAAAGCTGATAGAGTATTTTTTTTCATAACCGGTTAAGTATTTAATAATCAATGAATAGAAATTTATCTGCAATACGTTAAATCCTAATAAGAATATATAAATAAAGTGAGAATTTATTAAAACAAACCTGAATGTTAAAAATTTCACAAATTATCTCACTTAACAGATGAAAAAAATGTTAAAGGGTTGCGTACAATTTAAACGAAAAACAAAAAAAGCTGCCCGAAGGCAGCTTTTTAATTATCAAGTAAAAAATATTATTTTACCATTACTTTTTTAGACTCTATATATCCGTCATATTCAATATTTAAAATATACATACCTGAGTTTAGCGACGAAACATCAACTTTATCAACTAAAGAATTAAACTGTCTAACAATTCTTCCCTGTAAATCATACATTACAACACTACCTTCAGTGCCCTGAACACCAGAACCTAACTGAATATTGATAACATCTGTTGCAGGATTTGGGTAAACAGAAACATTGTCATACTTAGAATCCCTTACATTAAGCTCATCTGTTACAGCATTTACAACTAACGAAAAATGTTGAGCCTGATTGCCCTGAAGAGTACCTTTATGAGTTACAGTAATAGTATATACACCCGGAGTAATTTCATCCTGAGAAATTAACACATCCTCAACATTATCCTTAGCATTATCACCTTTTACAGCTCCTAATGACAGAAAATCACCAAATCCCCAAGGGAAAGAAGGAAATATATCACCTTCAGCTTTTACCCTAACATCAATGTCATTAACAAGCTTAGGAGTTTGATCGTTTGCGGTAGTTGTCGCAGAACCTGCAGGATCTGTCCAAACTACAGTAACTCTTAAATCCTGATCTCCCTGAACAATAATATCTCTTGTATAAGTCTGACCCGGATTCAAAATAAGTTCCTCAACTATTGAAGTCTCTCCATTACCGTTAATTGTTTCTATAGCTCTTTTTGAATTAATAAGTCCCCAGCCAAATTTTTGATCAGGACCAGGAAAACTTCCTGTCTCATCAGCGCTATTTATCATAAGTGCCTTTAATGTAGCTGCACGCATAAATTCTCCATTAATTTCATTATAATGCTGCTGCCACAAAATTAAAGTCCCTGCCACACCGGGAGATGCCATAGATGTACCATCAAGCTGACCATAACTACTGGTAAAATTAGTACTTCCTGCAGCTCCTCCAGGATAAGACGAATGCACACTAACCCCTTTCATAGAAATATCCGGTTTTACCCTACCATCATCAGTTGGCCCCCAACTACTAAAATTAGACATATCAACATCGCCCGGGGTTGTATAATTTGCAACACCTTCTACAGCAGCCACTACAATAGCATTCTTTGACACCTTATTACCTATTAGTAAATCATTGGTATTAGAACCGTTCCTGTCGTTACCCGCAGAAATAACCGCCTGATAATATGGAGCAGAATACATTACCTGATCCCATTGACGACTCTCAGTAGAATAAGCTCCCGGCATCCATGATGCAGCGTTTGCAAGAGGAACACCATAAGAATGATTTGAAACTAAAAGACCCTCTGTAGTTGCGGCATCAAGAGCCTCAATATTATCCTGACTTGAATTAAAAGCCAACATAGTAGCCTGAGGCGCCATACCCATAGCCGTAATATCACCGTTACCTGAACCTATTAAGGTACCTGCAACGTGTGTAGCATGACCTGAACTACTTAATGCATCTGTTGTCGAACCATTAAAAGTAACTCCGTCACCCGAGGTTATTCTTCCCACTAACTGTTCGTGTGTAGTTAAGGCACCACTAATTTCCCACATACCAACAACCATATCCTGACCCTGAAGATCAAGACCAAGGCTACCACCTGCTCTTAAATGATTAACACGGGCTGTAATAGCTGAACTGGAAGGACCAAAATTATTATCGGTTGCCTTATAAATAGGCTCATCAAGATCTGTAACACCACTAAGATAACTATACTGACCTTTCTTATACTCTAACACAAGAGGCCATCCGTTAGCTTCTGCAAGCTCAAGGGTTCTTTTATGGTTTTTTTCGTTATACTCTTTAAGTTCTGCACGAACTCTGCTAATCTCAGCCTGATCATAACGAGATGTAATTTTAGCCTTAGCTTCCGGAGTTGTTTGAGCATTAGCTGTTAAGCCAGCAAGCCCTAAAGACAACAACAGAAAAGCTGATACAGTATTTTTTTTCATAACTGTTTTAAATAATTTAAAATAAACAAATCAATCAATAGATAAACTCATTTTCAAAAAGCTAAACTTCTAACAACTTGAAAATAAGATTCGCAAAAATATAAATAAATATAAATTAACCGGTATTAATTTTAATTTTAACGCAACTAAACTACATTTGCGTATAGTTATTTACGAAAAAAAGCAACAATTCGGTTTATGTTATCATTAAAATTTTCAGAGCACCCTATTGAAACAGGTACAGATGAAGCAGGAAGAGGATGCCTTGCCGGCCCGGTTACCGCAGCAGCTGTTATTCTCCCGGAAGACTTTGAATTAAAATTACTTAACGATTCTAAACAATTAACCGAAAAAACCAGGGATTTTCTTCGTCCTTTAATTGAAGAAAAAGCCCTTTGTTATCACGTAACAAACATCGAGCCAGACATTATTGACGAAATAAATATTTTAAACGCCTCAATAAGAGCAATGCAGGAATGCATTACTAAACTTGAGCCTGTACCTCACTACATTATCGTAGACGGAAACAGATTTAAACCTGTAAACAATATTCCTTACAGTTGTATAGTAAAGGGAGACAGTAAGTTTTTAAGTATTGCAGCAGCTTCAGTTTTAGCTAAAACATATAGAGACGAATACATGAACCGTATTCATGAAGAATATCCAATGTATAACTGGAAAAAAAATAAAGGCTACCCAACAGTAGAGCACCGTGAAGCGATTAAAAAATACGGCATTACCAAATACCATCGCAAATCATTCAGGCTATTACCAGATCAGTTAGAACTTGATTTCGGATTATAATTAAACTTTAAGCAATTGCTCTGCTTCGGCATTTACAATCTCTGCTTCAAAAAGCTCAACAAAGTATTTAAGTATCTTTTTCTTTATTTCTTCTTCATCAACTTTATCCACCCTTAACTCAACATTTAGGGAAGTTACAGCTTTATCCTTTATTCCACACGGGATAATATTATCAAAATAGCCTAAGTCGGCATTTACATTAAAAGCAAAACCATGCATGGTTACCCATCTTGAAGCCCTAACACCCATCGCACATATCTTTCTGGCAAAAGGAGTGCCTACGTCAAGCCACACTCCGGTTTCTCCTTCACTCCTAACCCCGTTAAGACCATAGTCGGCCATTACCTTTATAATCACTTCTTCTAAAAAGCGAAGGTATTTGTGTATATCGGTAAAGAAGTTTTCAAGATCCAATATTGGGTACCCTACAACCTGACCGGGGCCGTGATAGGTAATATCGCCTCCCCTGTTTATTTTATAAAAAGTAGCCCCTTTACTCTCCAACTGCTTTTCGTTAAGCAACAGGTTTTCTATATCTCCGCTTTTCCCTAATGTATAAACATGAGGATGCTGTGTAAACAAAAGGTAATTAGGCGTATCATCATTACGCTCTTCCCTCCTGTTTTTAATCTTCACATCAAGTATTCCGCTAAAAAGACTTTCCTGAAAATCCCATACCTCTTTATAATCTTTCATTCCTAAATCCAGGAACTTTACTTGTTTATTCATAGCAGTAAAATAAGTTGACTACAAAATTACAAAACTTAAACCAATAAAAAGAGGTGCTTAAAGCACCTCTTATATATTGTGTATAAATATAAATTATTCAAAATTTACCTCAATCCCCATATTTTTAGGATCAACATAATAATCGCTAAGAGTATATGTAACGGTAACTGATTTTCTGTCTTCACTAATTACGGCAGCAGAATTTGACACCGACTTGATTCTTTTAGGAAACTTATAATTCATTACATATTTAGAACTTTCAAACATAGCCATATACATTGCAAGGCTATCAGGAATTTGTTCTATTTCGGCAGGCATAGTTATTTTTTTAATAAACTTTTTACCATTATAAAAATAGCTTACTTCCGAATCATTTTTAAAAGCATCAGGCATACCATCCTGCTCATTAGCTCCTCCCTGCATATTTTTAACTTCCTTCATAAGCTTCATCATATCCTGAAGTTCGTTAACTCCTTTAAAATCCGTTATCATATCAAATTTAAATTCGGTTGTAGCAGGATCCATCAACATTTTCATTTTCATATTAGAAAACGCCTGCATCATCTTTCTTTCCTTTTCAGGCAGCATAGCAATACTATCTTTATGTTCTTCAAGAAGTTCCTTAAAATTTATAATAGTATCCATACGCTCACCTCCTGTTTCCTTTGTCATTTCTTCACCTGCCATAGCCATTAGCTGAGAGGCGTCCATAGCTAATGTCATGGTACCGCTACCATCTTCGTTTATAACCAGTGTTTCTGTAAAGTTGCAGGAAGTAGCAAACAGTGACAAGAAAAGACTGAACGCTAAAAGTAATTTTGTTTTCATATTAAGGTGTTTGTTTTTGTTAATGAGCCAAATATAATCTTTTTTAAAAGCTAACAAAAAGTCCTGATACAGTTAAAAATGCAAATTGATTATTTGTTAATAATGATTATCTTTGCGGGCTTAAAAACATTAATAATCATGCAGCTTTCAGAACAAGAAATCATCCGTAGAGAAAAACTGGACTCGCTGAGAAATCTCGGCATCAATCCGTATCCCGCTAATTTATTTCCTGTAGACCACACGTCTAAACAGGTTAAGGAAGATTTTGCTGAAGGTAAGAAGGTTGTTATTGCCGGACGTGTTATGTCGTTCCGTATTCAGGGTAAAGCTTCTTTTGCCGAAATACAGGATAGTGAAGGCCGTGTACAGATTTACATCAACAGAGATGAAATTTGTCCTGATGAGGACAAAACAAAATACAACGAGGTATTTAAAAAACTTATTGACCTTGGTGACTTTATTGGTGTGGAAGGTACTCTTTTCACCACCCAGGTTGGAGAAAAATCAGTTCGTGTAAACGATTTTACTCTTTTAAGTAAAACGCTTCGCCCGCTTCCTATGCCTAAAACAGATGCAGAAGGAAAAGTTTACGACAGTTTTAGCGACCCTGAGCTACGTTACCGTCAGCGTTATGTAGACTTAGTGGTTAACCCTCAGGTTAAAGAGGTTTTCGTTAAAAGAACAAAACTGTTTAACGCCATGAGAAGCTTCTTTAACGACAAAGGTTACTTTGAGGTAGAAACACCTGTATTACAACCTATTCCGGGAGGAGCAGCGGCAAGACCATTTGTAACACACCACAACTCACTGGACATCCCTCTATATATGAGGATAGCTAATGAGCTTTATCTTAAAAGGCTTATTGTAGGTGGTTTTGACGGTGTGTATGAGTTTAGTAAAAACTTCCGTAACGAAGGTATGGACAGAACCCATAACCCTGAGTTTACTGCAATGGAAATATATGTAGCCTACAAAGACTACAACTGGATGATGGAGTTTACCGAAAACCTGCTTGAGCACTGTGCTACTGCTGTTAATGGAACCACCAAAGCTACATTTGGTGAGCATACGGTAGATTTCAAAGCTCCTTATGCAAGAGTTACCATGACTGACGCCATTAAGCAGTTTACCGGGTTTGATATTACCGGAAAAACTGAAGCAGAGATTTTTGAAGCTGCTAAAGGTATGGGTATCGAGGTTGATGAGACTATGGGTAAAGGAAAACTTATCGATGAGATTTTTGGTGAGAAATGTGAAGGTAACTTTATACAGCCAACATTTATTACCGACTATCCAAAAGAGATGAGTCCACTTTGTAAAGAGCACCGTGAAAATCCGGAGCTTACAGAGCGTTTTGAGCTTATGGTTTGCGGTAAGGAAATAGCTAATGCTTATTCTGAACTTAACGATCCTATTGACCAGAGAGAGCGTTTTGAAGCTCAGCTTAAGCTTGCCGAAAGAGGTGATGATGAAGCTGGTCAGTTTATAGACTTTGACTTCCTTAGAGCTTTAGAATATGGTATGCCTCCTACATCAGGTCTTGGTATTGGTATGGACAGGTTAATAATGTTTTTAACTAACAATCAGTCTATCCAGGAAGTACTGTTCTTCCCTCAAATGAGACCTGAGAAAAAAGGGCCTGAACTTACGGAAGACGAAAAACTTATTGCAGAGATACTTAAAACCAGTACATCATTAGCTTTAGATGCTCTTAAAGCCGAAGCCGGACTAAGTGGTAAAAAATGGGATGCTGCAATGAAAGGCCTTTCAAAACACGGACTTGTAAGAGTGCTTGTAGAAGGTGATGTAAAAACTGTAGAATTTAAAGGATAACATTTTATACACAAACAAAAAAGGAACCATTTAGGTTCCTTTTTTTATAAGCTATAATTAAGATTTAAAGCCAATCGGTAATTTGCCTCCACTTTACCTCCCGTAAGATTTTGGTTTATGGGCAACATTCCGTTTACCCCAAAAGAAAATTTGTTCATGCCAACCTCAAAACCTCCCCTTCCAAAAAGGATATCTCCTTTTGTGTTGGGCACATCTTCACCATACTGCCTGTTTGAAGCATAAACTTCTCCCGCCAGCCCAGCCTGAGGCACAAGTGTAAACTTTTGCTTCTCTATCACATAAAAGAATGTACCTGCATAATTAAACTGGTCACCAAACTGATAGTTTTCATTATTTTCAGTTTTGAATACATAATTAAGCATGGCATTAAAACCCCATTGTTTATGCTTCACAACATATTCGGCTGCAAGAAGGTAATCCCAACTACCGGTACCCAACTGAAAGCTCGGGTTAACACTACCATTATTAGCGCTGTTATAAGTACCTGTAGGAGCCTTAACCCCTGCACCTGCCTGAAGCGTATGTGTAAATGCTAACGTATCTGCCTTGTTTTGATAAACTGTATAAAAACCCAACACCGTAATATCACCTATGCCGTCTATTGACTGTTTTCCTGTTGAAGGAGTACGGCTATTAAAGTGATAAGGCATCAATGCCGAAACCTGTATGTTTTTTGCCACAGGTATTCTTGCCCAGACCTGTATTGTATTAAAGTTCTCGTCTATCCATGGTGAATTATTAAAAATACCTTCTCGGCTTGAATAGCTTTGATACATATATCGTATCCCTACAAAATTTTGATCGAGCATGGAACTGAACCCCATACCTCCCCCGCTGGCTGAACATCCGCAGGCATCACAAAAATCTTCAAATTCAAACATATACTGCCTGAAATTTGGATAAAGTGTATCTTTTTCTGTTTTGGCATAAAACATTTGCGACACAAGAAGCAGTATGCCTATTATATAGTTTTTCATTTAATTATGTTTGATAATAAAACATCGAGTTATTTATATACTCCTCATCGGTAAGTGTTTTTAGGAACGCTATAAGCGCCTCCTTTTCTTCCTGAGTGAGCGGGATACCCAGCACTCCTTCATGCTTTAGTTCCTCATCCAGCGTAGCCGAATCGACCAACCCGCTTGAGTAAAAATTAAGTACCGACTGTAACGAACCAAAGCGACCATCATGCATATAGGGCGCGGTAAGCTCCACATTGCGCAGGCTTGGCACCTTAAACTTATGCCTGTCGGCTGCAAAACCTGTTACCGTTTCCCTTCCTAAGTCGTTTAAGTTAGGGTTAGGTGGTAAACCGTTATTGCGAAATGCACTATCCGTAAACAAATCGGTTTTATGGCAAACAGTACAATTTTGCTGAAACAGCTCCATACCATATTGTTCCTGCTGGCTAAAATCACCTCCCGGCTCATTTCTTACATGCTTATCATAACGGGAATTTGCCGAAACCATCATCGTCATAAACTGCCCCAAGGCTTTCAACACATTTCCGGACGATACCTCACCATTATCAAAGGCAACTCCAAAAAGCCTTATATATTCCGGATCCTGCTTTAGCTTCAAAACAACATTTTCAAGTGTTTCATTCATCTCAACAGGGTTATGTATAGGTGCTATGGAAAGCATTTCTATACTGTTTGAAGCCCCATCATAAAAATACTCACTCTGAAAAGCCATATTTTGAACAGCAGGAGCATTCCGTACACCAACTAAATCATTTATACCGTGACTAAAGTCATGTCCGTGATGTGTAAAAGCGGAAGCCTGCTCATGGCAAAAAGAACAGGAAATGGTATTATCTGCAGATAGTCTTCCGTCATAAAACAGTTTCCTCCCCAGTTCAAATCCTTTTTCGGTTGGCCAGTTATGTTCTATGTCCTGAGCCAAAACAGGAAAATTTACAGGAACCTGAAAATCAATAGATTTGTTTATCTCTGTATATTCCTCTTCTTTAGAGCAGGATATAAAAAGACAGGCAAACGATAGTATTAAAATAATTGTCCTCATAGTAAAGAGATTAAGCCCCACCACATTATATAGCAGGGCATTATCAATTATTCTCCGTGACCTGTGTGGCTACCGTTGTGCACGTGATCTACAGCAAACATCTGTAACGTGTTTTCTGCAATACTTATAAGATTTTCACCTCCCATTATAGCAGTACCCGTTTGTGCTTCATTTATATTATCTGCCAGTTTAATTTTATTAACACCATCTAATATTACATTAGCATCGGTTTTTAAGTGTATATTAGGCATTTCATCCTCCCTTACCCTTGCTGTTGTGGGCAGAGTTAAAGTAACTTCCCTGTAATTATCGATAGCTGAGTTGCTTCCCTGATGCACCTGGAATGTTTTTTCACCTTCAACAGCCGGTGAAGTATAAGTTCCTTCAAAGTTGATAAAACGATATCCTGTAGACCATGTCCAGGTAAGGTTATACTGGGCAGCTAAATCCCAAAAGCTTTGCTGCTCACTCTCTCCCTGTAAATAACGTTGCTCATCTACTCCTATTCCAAATTTTACTTTAGTGTAATCTCCTGCAGGAACTCCTTCTAAATGAACCGTAAGCAAATCACCTTCTTCACTAATTACAAAATAGCTTTCCTCTTTAGGGTAAGTAAATTCAGTACCATCTTCTTTTATAAGTACAATGTTGCTTACTATATAATTTAAACGATTAATAGTAAGGCTCTCATTATTAGAGTTAGTGTAAGTATTACCTAAAATAAGTGCATCTCCTGCAACACCATTATCAAAGTAAAGCTCGACATCTCCTGTTGTACCTTCAACAACAGAAGAAGAATCGTCATCATTTGAGCATGAAACAAAAAGGGTAGTAAACGCCAATACGGCTATTGTATTTTTTAACTGAAATTTCATCGTGTTTATTTATTAAGATTATATATGTTTCCCGGCACATAAAATTAATTATGCGCACAAGTATAACCTGTAGCCACTAAAAAGCAGTTACAGATAATTTTGGCAGCAGAGTACTACCTGATAAAGTCTTAAGAAATAAATGAGGGCGGATGAAATACAGCAGAGTAACCGGAATAAACATACAGATTAGTATAAATAACCGATATTTCTTTTTCTGTATTTATATAAAAAGGAGTAAATTCAAATTCTAATGAAGACTGACAGAATAAGACCTCTGTTTCCTGATGTGAATTTTTCTTTTGTGATGCCGGTTTTTCATCTTCAGCTGCTTTGGCAAGCTCTTTCATAAGGTGACATTTACCGTTACAGTGAAGCTCTGGCTTTGCTTTATTTTCACAAAGTTCCTTTGCTATATAATCATATTTAATAATGTATTCTGCAACCGGCATTAACGGCTTAAACAGCATTACCAAACAGCATATGATTATTAGTTTTTTCACAGCGCAAAAGTACTGCCCAAACCCTACATTAAAAAATTTTTCTCCTCCATTTTAAACTTTTTCTTTTTGAAAATGTCTTAATGGTATATAACTTAAAAAAATAAGATTATGAAAACATGGATTTTAACAGCAGTATTACTAGTTGGTTTTAATGTATTTGCACAACACGGAGGAAGAGGAGACAGACAAAGACTTACTGCCGAACAGCGCACCGAACTTCAGGTAAAGAAACTTACTCTTGAACTTGATTTGAATGACAGTCAAAAAGCCAATGTACAGAAACTGTTTTTGGACAAAAATAAAAAAGTTGAAACCGCAATGGCCGAGCGCAAACAAAACAGAGAAGCAGGACAAAAGCTTACTAATGACCAGAAATTTGAAATGAAAAGCAAAATGCTGGATGAGCAGATTACAACAAAAGCAGAAATGAAAAAAATACTTACCAAAGATCAGTACGAAAAATGGGAAAAAATGAGAGCTGAAAAAAAGAATAAGTTTGAAAAAAGAAGTAAAAAATATCAAAAAGGCAATAAGAGATAATTTTTTTTCTGTTAAAGTTTTGTGTTGTTTTATAAATTAATTAGATTTGGCGTACATAACACTAAACAAAAACCAGTTAAATCATGAAAAAAATAATTGCTTTATTCGTTATCATGCTTGCTTTTAGCGTGAACGCTACTGCTCAGCAAAAAGCTGCTTCTAACCAGGCAGTTGCTCAGCAACAGGAAAATTACAAAGTTGCCGCTCAAAAAGATTTAAAGGCACTTAAAGAAGTGGTAGAACTTGAAGGCACTCAGGAAGAGGCTTTTATGAACCTGTTCACTAACAAACACCAATTGCTTGCAATGGATTTAAGCCAAGAGCGTAAAGACATTTTAGCTGAGTCTATTGAAAGTAAAATAAATTCTACGCTAACTCCGGAGCAAAACAAAAAACTTGCTACATCACCGGGCTTACTAAAAGTTTTAAGCCACTAATATTATAAAAACATAATATTAAAAAAGCTCCCTTAAAGGGAGCTTTTTATTTATAGATCTTTTGCTACTTTTCCTATAGCATTTATTGTAAAATCCAGATCCTCATAAGAAAGGGCATCTGTAATAAACCAGGTTTCATAAGCCGAAGGCGCTATATAAATCCCTTCTTTAAGCAAACCGTGGAAAAACTTCTTAAAGGTATCATTATCCCCGTTTGAAGCAGTTTTAAAATCGGTTACCGGATTAGCATCAAAGTGCACAGAAATCATAGAGCATCTTCTGTTGATCGTATAAGCCAAACCTGCTTCAGTAAGTTTTTCACGGATACCTTTTTCAAGATAAGCCGTTTTTTCTTCAAGCCTTTTAAATACATCAGTATCATTATTTAAAGCTTTAAGCATTTCAAGACCTGCAGCCATTGCTAATGGGTTACCCGAAAGTGTACCTGCCTGATAAACTGGCCCTACAGGTGCTAAATAATTCATTATTTCATTTCTTGCAGCAAAAGCACCTACCGGAAGACCTCCGCCAATTACTTTACCAAAAGCAACAATATCGGCTTTGATATCAAAAAGCTCCTGAGCGCCGCCTTTAGCAAGACGGAAACCAGTCATTACCTCATCAAATATCAATAGAGAACTATTAGCATCACAAATCTCTCTTAACCCCTGTAAAAAACCTTCAGCAGGAGGTATACACCCCATGTTACCCGCAACAGGTTCTATTATTATAGCAGCTATCTGGTCTTTATTTGCTTCAAATAAATCCTTTACATTCTGTAAATCATTGTAGGTAGCAAGCAGGGTATCTTTTGCCGTACCCTGAGTTACACCCGGGCTGTTAGGCGAACCGAAAGTTACAGCGCCACTACCTGCCTGTATAAGAAAAGAATCGGAATGACCGTGATAACATCCTGCAAACTTTATGATCTTATCACGTCCTGTATATCCTCTTGCAAGTCGTATTGCACTCATACAGGCCTCTGTACCCGAGTTTACAAAACGTATTTTATCTATATTAGGAACCATGCTTACTGCAAGTGCAGCAATTTCTGTTTCCAGTTGTGTAGGCATACCAAAAGAGGTGCCTTTTTTAGCTTTCTCAATAACAGCATTTACAACGGGCTCATAAGCATGGCCCAAAATCATAGGTCCCCATGAGTTAATATAATCTATCAGCCTGTTACCGTCTTCATCATATAAATATGCTCCTTTTGCCTCTTTTACAAATATTGGAGTACCTCCTACCGATTTAAATGCACGAACGGGCGAGTTCACACCGCCCGGAATAACTTTTTCAGCTTCAGCAAAAAGCTGGCTGCTTCTTTGATATAACATGTTATTATTTTACTTTAAGAATCTGTCCTATTGATATTGCGTTAGAGCTAAGATTATTTAATTTCATAAGCTCGTCTACAGTAAGATTATGTTTTTTTGAAATAGAATAAAGGGTATCTCCCTGCATTACCTGATAGGTTTTACCTGAAGATGAAACATTAACAACAGCTTCTTCTTTTTGTTTCTCTTCGTCCCTGTCTCTTTTTCTTGTTTTATGCGATTTACCTAAAACCTCCTCGTCATAACTATTTAGATCATAACGCTCAATTAAATCGATAAGTTTAGCCGGATATTTAGGATCGGTTGCATAACCGGCTGCCTTAAGCCCGTGTGCCCAGCCTTTATAATCGTCTTCATCAAGTTTGAAAAGCGATGCATACCTTCCTCTTGTTGTCAGGAATAAAGAGTGATCTTCATAAGATCCGGCAGGATCATCATATTTCCTGAAACATTCGCCTTTTGCGTCATCATCATGATATACTTTATCTCCGTCCCAGTCGCTATGGCATTTTATACCAAAGTGATTATTAGCGTTAACACAAAGTGTACCTCTTCCAGCTCCAGACTCTAATATACCCTGAGCAAGTGTAATACTGGCAGGTATGCCGTGGCGTCTCATGTTATCCATAGCTGTAGGTGCAAACTGAGCGATATAGTTTTTAACCACATCAGCATATACTACCGTTTTAGAAGATGATACAAGTGTTTCGGTTTTACCAGAACTGCTGTTATTATTAGAAGGCGTTCTTGTGTCGGCTGTACTGCTCTTAGATCTTGACTTTTTGTCTTTTTTTGTTTTGTGCTTTGCCGTACTGTTTTTAGTTGTTTGTATACGCGACTTGTGAGAACCGCAGCTTACAAAAATACCAAGTACCACTAAAACTAAAATTTTCTTTATCATCTGCATCAGGTTTTAATCGTGGGCAATCCTTTTTTTAGTAATTCTTTATTCATTCCTGCTATTCCCTGCAATCCTCCGGTGTGTATCATTAAAATACGGGAATCATCAGCAAAATAGCCTCTCTCTATTAAATCTATAACGCCAAAAACCGCCTTACCTGTATACACAGGGTCTAACGGAATATTTGTTTTGGCATAAAAATCATTTATAAAAGCAACAAGCTCTTCATTGACTTTTGCATATCCGCCAAAATAATAATCTGCAACAAGTAGCCAGTTATCCTGCTGCGCAAATTTAGCAATATCAACTGACAAATCAGCTTTTAAAGCAGGGAAACCCAGTACTTTTTGATGGGGTTTTGAAGTATTTATTATACCCGAAATGGTTCCTCCCGTACCTACCGCGCAGGCTATATAATCGAACATCTCATCACCATCCGTCAATATTTCCTCACATCCTTTAACAGCAAGCTGATTAGTTCCTCCTTCGGGCACCAGATAAAAATCACCCAGCTTTTCTCTCAACTCCCCAATAAATTCGTCTTTTGTCTTTTCCCTGTAATCTTCGCGTGAAACGAACACAAACTCCATACCACAGTCCTCAGCAAAACTAAGCGTTGGATTGCTCTTTATCTTATCGGCAAGTTCTTCTCCTCTTATAACCCCAATGGTTTTTAATCCATATTCTTTGCCCGCAGCAGCAGTTGCCGCTATGTGATTGGAATAGGCTCCGCCAAAGGTTAGCAAACTCTCTGCATTCTGCCTCTTGGCTTCCAGTATATTATATTTTAATTTCCTGAATTTATTCCCTGAGATATGGGGGTGAAGGAGGTCTTCCCGTTTTATAGCGAGATTAATGTTGTTAGGAAAATTAATTTGCACCGTTTGGTTCATAAAACTTAAAAGACACTACAAAATAAACATAAAATAACCGAAAAATGTTGCAAAATATGTTAAACATCGTGTTTAGTGTAACGTGTTTTAATTTTTTGTAAATTTGATGTACTTTATACCTAGCTAAAAATGGAAGATGAAAAATATGAAAATAGCCCTTTAACAGCTCAGATTTCCTTTCATAAAGTCTTAGAAAAACTGGAAGAAATTGCCGAGTCTGATATAGACTACAGATCAGATTATGCCAAGGCATTACTTAGACATGCCGAGCCTTTTCCTGAGCTACGAGAGGGTATTACCGACCTAACTTTACTTGATAAGCACAAATTACTTATAAAAAACCTGTTGGCAGATCTTTTTCCAACTGCCCTTACACATAATGAGATTAAGGCTGCTTCTATACCTTTTTTCAACATTACATTTAATCATACAGAACGTTTCGATAAGATACTTAAAAATGCCGGTAAGGACTTTGGCATGCAGATAAGGAATTTTGACGATCATCAGTTCTATGTGTTCTGCTGTTGCCTTATCCTAAATTTTTATTACGGACAGAATCTTGATTTCAGCAAACCTTTGTTTTACGACATTCCTGATTCTGACGGAATAATGAAGCACTATAGAATATTGATTAATGCTGATTTTCTTGAAATAATACCTACAGAGAAGGCAATCCCATTATCTCAGGAAGACATCAATCTGCTAACCGACAATTATGATAACCTGAAGCTGTGGAAAGAGAAATTCCCGCCACATAGCTGGATTTCCAGAGGGTTTGGTATCGTTACGCTTTTTGATGCTACAGTAGAAAACGCCATATCAAACCTAAAAACAAACCTGTTACAACCTCACGAACTAAAAGAAACAGTAAAAGGCAATGTAGAAGCCATTTTTAAGTCTATTTACAAAATACCTGATCTTAAAATCGGCTTTACTGAAGTAAATGAAGAAGATAATGTTTTTACCCTAGCTCCTTTTAAAGAAGTGAAGAGTTTTATACTGAAAGATTGCAGAGAGATCAACTGTAATAATCTTTTTTGTGACTCCACCCTTAAGACAATGATGAAGGATAAAAGGGAATTTATTATTTCTGACGTTGAGGAATACAAACTGCAAAGACCTGAAGATACACGATTTGCAGACAGCCTTTTAGAACAGGGAATAAAAAGCTGTATACTGGCCCCTATTATCAAAAATGATAAGATGCTTGGCTTTATTGAACTGGTTTCTTCAAAACCAAGAGAACTAAACAGTATTAATGCCATAAAGCTACACTATATACTTCCTTTCCTTACAGATACCATGGAGAGATATTATTCTGAGCTTCAGAATGAGATAGATGCCATTATCCAAAAGGAATACACTGCGATTCACCATAGTGTTTACTGGAAGTTTAGGGAAGAAGCTTTAGCTCACATTAAAGCAGGCAATAATCCTGACCTTGCCTTTAAGGAAATCATCTTCAAAGAAGTATATCCACTTTACGGACAGATAGACATTAAAGGCTCTTCAACTGCCCGTAACCAGTCTACCGAAAAAGACCTTATACGCCAGATTGAAAAGCTAACAGTACTGTTCAGATTTATTAACGAAATTGAAAAGCTTCCACTGATCGAGCAGCATATGTATGAGCTTGAAAAAATGCAGGATGACCTTAAACAGGAACTCAAAGCAGATACCGAAGCTGTAGTGCAGGGATACATCATTAATGAAATTCATGTACTACTTCAGCATTTTGATACCACCAATACCAAAATACACGATAAGATATCGGAATATTTTGAGAGCCTGGACGGTAAAGCTAAGATGGTGTATGAAAACCGTAAGGATTTTGACGACGCTTTATCGGTTATCAATAAAAAAATGGCCGAAGTACTAGATAAAAAACAGGCAGAAGCACAATCGTTCTTCCCTCATTATTACGAGCGTTTTAAAACAGATGGTGTAGAACACAACCTTTACATAGGTGCATCCATTGCTCCTAAGCTAAACTACAATCCATTATATCTTAACAACCTAAGGTTATGGCAGCTACAGGCTATGTGCGAAATGGAAAACGAGTATTACAAACTTCGCCCTACCCTGCCTTATGATCTGGATGTTACTTCTTTAATACTGGTATTCAGCGTGCCTATCTCCATCCGTTTCAGAATGGATGAAAAACGTTTTGATGTGGACGGAACTTACAATGCCAGATATGAGGTTGTAAAAAAACGTATCGACAAATCGTACATTAAAGGCACTCAGGAAAGAATAACACAACAGGGTAAAATTACCATTGTATATTCTCAAAAACAGGAAGAGGCAGAGTACAGAAGATATATAAAATACCTGCAACATAAAAATATGCTGGGCACCTCTATTGAAAACTTTGAGGTTGAAGACTTACAGGGCGTAACAGGCCTACGCGCTCTGCGTGTTGAGATTATATACGATAAATCGGAAAATCCCGAAACCTATAGCTATCAGGACCTTTTAAAAGAAATGACTACGAAATAACTTTACGCTACATCATTTTAAAAGCATATACAAACAATGCTACCGATACTATTATACCAATCATGAAAATAGTATAGGTAATACGTAAAAGCTTGTATTTTCTGTGGAGCACAAGCCCCAGAAAATACAGGTCTTTTATCATGGAGTTATACAGATAATCCCTGTCTTTCATCATTTCGTTTACTGCCCACTCATATTCTCCTAAAGGCATTTTATAAAAATTACCAAAGAACAGAAGATTCACTTTTTTATCTTCTATATCCTTTCTGGTGAAAGTACCACTGGTAACCTTTGGCCTGGTAGAAAGAATAGCAAAAACTATAGAAACTACCGAAAAAAGCATCATTACCAGTGTTGGTATAATAAGGTGTGCATTATTGGGACTATCCAGCTTAGGGATAAGCGTTGAAAGCGATATGGAAATAATAATCGCATTTACAGAAAGAAGGATATTTGCCTTACTGTCTGCTATATCACTCAGTCTTGTATGATTATTAAGTGTAATCCTAAACATGGTATCAATACCCCTTTCAGGCCTGTCCAGTTTTTCAAGCTTCTTTTTGTTTATTTTTTCTTTAGAGCTTTTCTTACTGTCTTTTTCAAGTTTAGCAATAGCCAGCTGTATATCAGCAAGATTTTTTTCCTTTAAAGGCTGCAGGTTTTTTTGAGCATAATCGGTAAAAAAGCGATGCTTTATAGAAAGTACATGCCTGTTAACTGTTGCCCATTCCATATCAGTAAACTCTTTATGGTGGGTAAGCTTCCATTCTGCCCTTAAAAGCTCGGAAAGATTACAGTAATTCTTATCCGCAAAATGACAGCAGTCGGCATCCTTAATTATTTTCTCAAGATGTGTTTGAGGCTCTACCCCAAGTTTAGTTACCCTAATCAGCGATTCTATAAGGTTTATTCTATCTTCAGGATAGTTGTTTTCTCGTAAGAATTCAACCGCCAGTTTACAGCTTTCTTCTTCATGCTCGTTATCACTAATAACATAACCTGCATCGTGCATCCACGCAGCAAGTACTAGTACTTCAAAATCTTCTCCCCCCACTCCCTCCTCAGAAGCGATAAGCTTTGCATTGTTTACCACACGTAAAGTATGGTTAAAATTATGGTAAATATAATCGGGAGATAGTTTATCTTTGAATAAGTTAAAAACGTAGCTTTCGGCTTTTTGGACAACACTCATAAGTATGCAATTAACACTACCAAATTATGAAATTCTTTTGGGTTAACATTGTAAGGTGCAGAAATATTAAACTCCTGTTACCTTTTTTTATTGTGTTTACACTTTTTTCCTGTGCCTCTTATGATGTTAGGTATGGCAAAAATGCAACAGCAAGACCTTTGGACACTATCACTCAGCACACAATATCTCACAGGTTTGCACTAGTGGGAGATGCCGGCTATGCGGCCCGACCAAACTCGCAGGAAGTGCTTGGTTTTGCTTTACAAAAGCTAAAAGCAACAGGCAAAAATACTTCGTTACTATATCTTGGTGACAATATTTATCCGCACGGCATGCCACCAAAAAAAGATAAGGAAGGCAGAAAAGCTGCTGAAGAAAGCCTTTTGTTACAGCTTAAATTATCTGACAATTTTGAAGGGACAACACATTTTATCCCCGGTAATCATGACTGGTATAGTGGCCTTGACGGACTTAAAGATCAGGAAGATTTTATAAAAGACTATCTAAAAACTAAAAATTCTTACCTGCCGGGTAAAGGATGCGGCATAGATGATCTTGAAGTTAACGATAGCCTTACACTTATAGTGATAGACAGTGAGTGGTTTTTAGAGGACTGGGACAAATACCCTATCATTAATGACGATTGCGACATTAAAACCAGGGAAGGAATGATTCTCGAACTGGAAAGCCTGTTAAATAAAAATCAGGGAAAAACCATTATCCTTGCCATCCATCACCCTTTAATGACTAATGGTTCACATGGCGGGCAATTAACATTGAGAAAGCAGCTATATCCGTTAGAAAGTAATATCCCGCTACCTGTATTGGGTACTGTAATGAACTTTGTGAGAAATACATCAGGCGGAAGCCCTCAGGACATACAGGGCAAACAATACAATGCCCTTTCTAAAAGAATTAAAACCCTTGTACAGGGTAAAGACAATGTTATTGTTATATCGGGTCATGATCATAACCTCCAATACATACATAAAGACAACATACACCAGATTATTAGTGGTGCGGGCTCTAAGGCAGAAGGAGCTAAAGCCATCAACCCTGATGATTTTTCGTATGGAGGTTCGGGTTATGCAGTATTGGATGTATATGACACCTACACTTCTAAAATAACATACTATGCCGTAAAAGACGGTAAAGAGGAAATGGTATTTGAAAAGTATATTACAAGGCCTAAACCGAAAACCTATACCGCTGAAAAGTTCAGATCGGATTTTCCTAAAACAGTAGAAGCGTCTGTTTATACTCCGGAAATGACTAAGAAAAGTGGTTTCTACAAATTCCTTTTTGGGAATTATTACCGTAGTTACTTTAGTACTCCAATAGAGGTTAGTACCGTAAACCTTGACACTTTATACGGAGGCTTAACTCCCTTAAGGGAAGGGGGCGGACACCAGTCTATGTCGATAAGAATGGAAAATCCTTCAGGTAAGGAATATGTAATGAGGGGAGTAAAGAAAAGTGCCAACCGCTTTTTACAGACTGTAGCTTTTAAAAACCTTTATATAGGCAGTGATTTTGATCAAACTGTTACAGAATCTTTCTTAATGGATTTTTACACGTCGTCACATCCGTTTACGCCTTTTATAGTAGGAGACCTAGCCGATGCTGTAGGCATTTATCACACCAATCCTAAACTATATTATATACCCAAGCAAAATGCGTTAGCTGAATTCAATACCGAATACGGGAACGCCCTTTATATGCTGGAAGAACGACCAATGGGTAAATTTAAAGATGAACCCAGCTTTGGCAACCCTGATGATATTGAAAGTACCGATGATGTACTGGACAATATGAGGAAAAACCCTAAATATACTGTTGACGAAAAAGCTTTTATCCGTGCACGACTGTTTGATATGATTATAGGCGACTGGGACAGGCATACCGATCAGTGGCGTTGGTCAAGGTTTAACGAAAAAGACAGTGTTATTTACAGGCCAATACCTCGTGACAGGGATCAGGCTTTCCCTAATTACGGAGGAGTATTACTTCCTTTAATTATGAATATGCCTCCTCTGCGCTACATGCAGGATTACAAAGACCACATAAGGAGCGTTAAGTGGCTTGCCTTTGAACCTTACCCTATGGATATGGCATTGATAAGGAATGCCAACCAATCCTTATGGCTGGAACAGGCACGTTTTCTAAAAGAAAATCTTACCGATGATGTTATTAACCGTGTGTTTACCGAATTACCTAAAGAGGTACAGGATGAAACTATGGAAGAAATAAAATCTAACCTTAGGAAAAGACGAGATGATATTGAAAAATATGCTTTAGAATACAGAGCAGTCCTTTTAAAAACCGTGCTTATAACCGGTACCGACAAAAAAGAGCACTTTGTAATAAACAGGCTACCTGAAGGAGAAACAAGGGTGCAGATTTACAGTATTAAAAAAGATGGTGAAGAACTTATTCGCGATAATACATACAACCGTAAACAAACCAAAGAATTATGGATTTATGGTCTGGATGACGATGATATTTTTGAAGTAAAAGGCAAACCTGAAAAACCAATACTTATACGATTACTGGGTGGACAAAACCATGATGAATACCTTGTGGAAAATGGTAAAAAAGTAAAAGTATATGATTTTAAAAGTAAGAAAAACACCTATAACGTTGACAGCAAAACAAAACTGTTGCTTACCAACGATTATGAAACAAATACCTATAACTTTAAAAAACCTACTTACAATGCCTACACCGGGTTACCAACCCTTGGTTTTAACCCGGATGACGGAGTTAAGCTGGGCTTTATAGCTAATTACACTGTAAACAATTTTAATCGCAAGCCATTCTCTCAAAAACATACGGTAAAAGCAAACCTGTATTTTGCTACAACAGGATTTGAGCTAGACTACATTGGCAAGTTTATGAATGTAGTAAGCAAATGGAACTTTGGCTTTAATGTACATTATACAAGTCCAACGTTTAGCATAAACTACTTTGGCTATGGTAATGAAACACCTAATAATGATGACAATTTAGGAATGGATTACAACAGAGTTAAGCTGCAAACATTTAGCGTAGCTCCTGCTGTATTTAAGGAAACACCTAACGGAAGTTATTTTGAGGTATACACAATGTTCACCACTGTAGAAGTGGAAGAAACTAATAACCGCTTTATCAGCACACCGGGACTAATCCCCGATTACCTTATGGAGCACAGGCAATTTGCAAGGGTTAATGGTAAATACAAATTTGAGAATTACGATATCAGGTCTTTACCATCTATGGGAATGCTGTTCTCTGTAAATGCGGGATGGACAGTAAGTATGGATGAGTTTGAAAGAAACTTCCCTTATCTGGAAGGCACTTTAGGCTTTACACATAAAATAACGGGTGACAATAATTTGGTTTTCTCTACTACTTTTAAGGGAAGGAGCCTTTTAAACAACAACTTCGAATTCTATCAGGCATCTACATTGGGCGGTGATACGGATCTAAGAGGTTACCGCAATCAGCGTTTTACGGGTAAAGAATCTTATCTTCAAAGCTCAGATTTAAGATTAACCCTGGGTCGTTTTAAAAGCAGCATAATCCCAATTAAATATGGAATTTTTGGAGGGTACGACTATGGTCGTGTTTGGATAGATGGTGATGATTCAAGAAAATGGCACCAGTCTGCAGGTGGAGGAATCTGGCTTAATGGTGTAGAGGCTTTAACAGCTAAAGCTTTTTACTTTCATGGTTCAGACGGAGGTAGGATAGCGTTTGGTCTATTGTTTGGATTTTAAAGGGTTTAAATCAAACTCATAGAGCTTACCACCTGTCTTATTAGATTTTTCATCTGCAATAAGCAAAGTGTTATTGTCTTTAAAACAAACCCCTTCCTTTTGGGAAAAATCTCCTAATGGATATTGCACCATATTTTCCTGGAGGAAATTATCATTTTCAAAATTGCTAAGGAGCCATATTTTATCCGCAGCCAGTAAAACTATTGTTTTACCGTCAGGACTAATGTCCGCTGCAGTAATGGCACATTTACTGAATACTTTGCAGGAATTTAAGGTAGTGATAAGCTGTGCAGCATGATTACCCTCTTTGTTAGGCACTTTATACACATAAAAGTCACCCTCAAACTTTGCACTCCTGTTTTTTGTAAAGAGGTAAAAGTTCCCGTTTAACTCAAAAAAAGATTCCACATCAAAAAACATTTGGGAACGCTTGGGCGGAAACTCTTTTTGTTCGGGATAATAAAAGGAAACAGTATAAGAAGCCTCAACTTCTTTTTCATCAAGATCTGTTTTATTCACCTTGTGAATAGCCAGATTTGTTCTGTCGTTGTCGTTATTACCAAAATCACCTATATAAAGGTTTCCCTCGGTATCAGAAGTAATATCTTCCCAATCGATATTCTTAACATTGGTAATCTCAACCTTATGAGTTACATCGCCATTTTGGTCAAGATTATAAATCATATTCTTATTCCCACTGTCTTCTATTGCCCAAAGCTTTTGGGTTTCTGCGATATATTCTAATCCCGAAACCTCTTTAAGACCCAGCTTCCCTAATACCTTTAACCCTTCCTGGTTTGTGCTGTTGCAGGAAAAAAACAGAAAGGGGATTAATAGCTTTACAATTCTCATAACTTACCAATTGCTACAGTAAAGTTAAATAAAAAACCATCGGCTAAAAAGCCGATGGCACAACTACTAAAAAAAATCAATGTTTCCTAATTAAATCAGAAATGAGAAAAAAATAATCTTTTTACAACGAACTCATTACAAACATACATTCGCAATTTGAAAAACCATCCTAACACTTAAAAAAAACGTTAAAATGCTGTTTTTTTAGGATAAACGGGACAAAGCTTTAAGATAACCTGTTAATTATGAGTTAATTAGGAAAACCTAAAGATTTTGATTGGTAACTTTATAGGACAAAATCGGTTTATACAATAACTCATGCAGCTAAATGTAATTAAAAAAGACGGAGATGAAACCCGTGAGCTAAGATCGCTTTTTGAAAAGCAGTTAAGCGAAGTGAATTGGTCTGAAAAACGACTGCTTACGGTATTTCCTTTAATTATAAAAAACTGCTATTCAAAAGACCTGATTTTTATATTGGAAAAGCATGTAAAAAACACACTAATAAGGTTAGGCCGGCTTCAATTGATATATAAAGCAATAGGGCTTCCTCCTGTCGAAACAGAATACAAAGCTCTTACCTGCCTGATTGATGAAGTTGATGAGTTGCTTAAACAAACTAAAAAAGGTGTAGTTAGAGATGCAGGAATAATAGCTGCCATCCAAAAAATGGAGCATTACAAAATTGCAGCATATGGCACTATGAGGGCTTATGCACTTGCACTTCGTGAAGAAGATATAATTCAGCTACTGGAAGACTGTCTTAAAGAAGAAAAAAATACAGACATGCAGCTTACCCAAATTGCGGAATCGCATATTAATATTGAAGCTGCTGATAAAGAAATATAAACAGATTATGTCAACCAAACCTAACACATTTCCAAACCAAAAACAAAGTCAACCGGGAAAGGAATACAAAATGATCCCTGAGCCTGAATATATACGAAGAGATTATAAAGGCAGCAGTAAGCTTAAAGGCCTTAAAGCAATAATTACCGGAGGTGATAGTGGTATTGGGCGAAGTGCAGCAGTACATTTTGCACGAGAAGGAGCTGATGTTGCAATAGTCTATTATAATGAAGATAAGGATGCGGATAAAACGAAAGAACTAATAGAAAAAGAAGGACAAAAATGTATCCTGATAAAAGGCGATCTTAAAGATGAAACGTTTTGCAAAAATGCTGTTGGTAAAACCGTAAAAGCATTAGGAGGTTTAAATATAGTAGTAAATAATGCTGCTGTACAGTTCCCAAAATCTGATTTTAAGGACATAACAGGCAACCAGGTAAGGGAAACATTTGAAACTAATATATTTCCCTTCTTCTACCTTACCCGCGAGGCTTTAAAACACTTAAAAGAAGGTGATTGTATCATTAATACAACATCGGTAACAGCCTATAGAGGAAGTGAACATTTAATTGACTACAGCAGCACTAAAGGGGCCATAGTTTCATTTACCAGATCTACCTCGGCAATGTTAGCCGAGAAAAGGATAAGGGTAAACGGCATTGCTCCAGGTCCTATCTGGACACCTTTAATCCCTTCCACATTTGATGATGTAAGGGAGTTTGGAAAGGATGTGCCCCTTAAGCGTGCAGGACAGCCAAGTGAAGTTGGCCCGGCTTACGTGTTTTTAGCAAGCAAAGATGCCTCTTACATAACCGGACAGATTATACATATAAACGGAGGGGAAATTGTAGGAGGATAAATAATTTATTAATCATTAAAAATCAATATTATGGCAACTAATGAAAAAGACAGAAAAGAGAAACTTAATAAACCGGATAACGCACTAAATAATCCTGATGAGCAGTTGATAACAACTGATGATCCTGCTATTATAAATCCGGTAGAACTGGCAACTTTTCCTAAACAGAAGAAAACAGAAAATCCGAATCTGGAAGAGGAAAGAGAAAATCACATGGTTAACAGGAAAGACTCACCCGTAAGAAGCGGACGAAATATTACCAATACCGATAATAACCCGGACAAAAACAATTATATGTAATTTAAAAGCCTCTAATGAGGCTTTTTTAACATAAAACTATTAAAACATTGTCATTATTTATAAAAAATAGCTTACAAATTGACAAACTTAACATTGAAAAGTTGCTAAATCGTTAATTTTTAATTATATTTAACTAATTAAATTTTAAGCGATTATGACAAATGAACTATTCGGGCGTCAGGATCAAGGCTATCAAGGCGGACCAAATGAAGCAATGAATGTTTATGGTAACGGGACAAGCGGCTACAACATGTGGTCTCAGGAAGGTTTACCATATGAAGACCCAGCAATTGTCAACCCTCAGGAACTTGCAACCTTCCCTAAACAGGTGAAGAAAAACGATGCACATCATCATCACTCACATCATCATCATCACTACGAACAAAAAGACGGTAAACGAATTACCAGAACTGACAATCATCCGGACAAAGACGGATACATGTAAAAACGTAACAACTCATTAACCATAAAAGAAAGGCTGTACCACACGGCCTTTTGTTATTTATAGCTGTTAATCCACCGTTAATATAAGTGGATTTGCCACTTGGTATTTGTACTTTTATAAGTAGCAGGAAAATTTTAAAACCGCATGGATTATATACAAATCACAGGACTGCTTGCAGCCATATTAACAACAGGTGCAAACATTCCTCAAGCCATAAAAGTAATAAAGACCCGTTCTACAAAAAGCCTTTCGGCAGCAACCTACAGCATGCTGTTTTTTGGTATGATATTGTGGGTAATTTATGGCGTAATTAAAAAGGATATCCCAATAATTCTTGCTAACGCTGTTGCGGGCAGTTTATGCGGAATTATATTATTCATGAAATTGATTGCTATATATCATGCAAAAAAATCTGGTTAAGTAAATATTAAATAAACAAGAACCATAACTACCTAAAGATAAATTCATTATCTTTTACATCCTAAATTTTTTAGTTATGAAACAACTTAACCATGACCATCCTAAAAACAATCATCCTTACGGGAATGAAGGGCACGATTTAAGCCCTAACCAAGTAGGAGAAGAAACAAAACACAGAAGAAAAAGAGAAAAATTCAGTCCGGGAGAAAGCCAGGATTATAATCCTGAAGACTTTAGCACGGACTAGAAACCAAACTAAAGTACTATGCTCAGTTGGACAGAAATATTACTCCGTTTAGTACTGGCTGCAGTTTTCGGTGCCGTTATAGGTATTGAAAGAGAGCGAAAAGACTGGGCTGCCGGTATGCGAACCCATATGATGGTATGCATGGGGGCTTCACTTATTATGATGGTTTCTTCCTTTGGTTTTTCTGACACAATTGGAAAAGAACATGTTGAGCTTGATCCCTCACGTGTAGCTGCACAAATTGTTAGCGGAATAGGTTTTATAGGCGCAGGTGCAATCTTATTTTTAAAACCGACTACAGTATTGGGGCTTACCACTGCTGCAGGATTATGGACAGTGGCAGGTATAGGGATGGCTACCGGAGGGGGTATGTATATTGCAGCAGGAATAACAACAGTTCTTGCTATTATCATTTTATGGGGACTACAACCCCTTCAAAAGAAATTTTTTCCAAAATTTCAGCAAAAATCACTCACTGTTATTGCTCAAAACGAAATGAATCCTAAAGCGATAATAGATGAACTTTTACAGGACAAAACCCTGGATTTTGCCAACTTTACCGTTACACGTGAAAGTGATGAAATAACTATAGAGCTTAAATTGGAAAAATCGGATAATCCAATGCTTTCAAAAATTGTAGAAAAACTACATACCAACCCTAAAATAAAAAAGATCTATTGGGAAAAATAACCTACATGTAAATCTTATTGGTTTCCTGACTAATTTTTTTAGCAACTCCGGTTTCCATAAAACGCTTAAAAGCCAAAATATCTTTCCTTATCGTTTTTTCAAAAGTTGGTGTAAGCAAACGGGCTATCTCCTCTCCTACACTACCAAGCGGTGCATGGTAAGAGAATACCACGTGTACCAAAGTACCCAGTTCTCCTGCATCCTTAAACTGTACTTTCCCGGCATTCTTAATTTTCGAACCCGGTAACGATTGCCATCCTATAAACCTATAAGGTTCTTCAGCTACAATTTCGGCTTTCCATTTTACCGTACCCAATCCTCCGGGCAGTATAGCCTTCCACTCAGATAATGTATCACCCAAAACGGCAACACTTTCAAGATGCTCCATAAATAAGGGGAGATTGCCTAAATGACGCCAAAAATTATAAACCTCATCAACAGGCTTACTTATTACCATTCTGGTATGTATATTTATATTAGAAGTGTGACTGTAATTTTTATTCAGAATCCTTTCTCCTAAATGACTTGCGGGACAATATCCGCTTAACCCCCTAAACAACATAAAACCTGCCGCGCCATATTCTGCAACTCCTCTTTTATGCCTCAAAGAATCATACAACAAATAGCTACCTCCCAGTACAGATACTAAGCGTTCTATAGTACTGATGTTTTTCTTTAACTCTGGCAACTGTATATTAAGTAAATTTTTCATAAGTAAATAATTGTACCCTAAAAATACTAAAGGCATAGCTGTACTCATATCAGTTTAACACAACCTTAGCTGCTAAAAAAATTCGAAAATTTTAAAGCCTTATAACTCCCTTTAAAAACATAAGCTTCTGAAAAACAGATATCAAAAATTTCATATATACTTTTTAAACACTTAGCAATTTCTTTTCTGATATATTATGATATGTATAAATTTTATAACTAAATGATATAATAGTACACTTCCAAATAGTCATTTTTACCTACATTTACTTTTTATGAAAATACTATGCAAACACTACAAAAAATGCTTTTTTTGCTACTGGTATCTGCAATAGCGCTATCGGCTGACAAACCTTCACAAAAGACTGACCTGTACATTACTCAGGGACGTACAGACAAAACAACAAACAATGAGATTATCTTAGCAGGACCGGGTTCATCAGTTACCTTTAGTTTTAAAGGTTCGCAATGTACCCTGAATTTAAAATCGCTAAACAATAATAACCAGTATGATTATGTCGCCATACAGATAGACGGAAAATATACCGGTAAACAAAAAGTATCTCCAACTACAGGAAGCATCTTTATCAACGAACAGGATAACAAAACACATAAAGTAACTATTTATAAAGCTACGGAAGCCGGGAACGGAAGTATTATTTTCCTGGGGGCAGAAGGCGATATTGTAAAAACCAAAAAAACAAAAGGAAGAAAAAAAATCGAATTCATTGGTGATTCAATCACCTGCGGTATGGGAGCTGAAACCGAAGAGATACCCTGCGGTACGGGAGAATGGTTTGATCAGCACAACGCTTATTTCGCCTACGGTCCTGTAACAGCACGAGCACTTAACGCCGATTTTCTACTTAGTTCGGTTTCTGGCATAGGTATTTACCGTAACTGGAACGATGAGCACGAAAAAGAAAAGATTATGCCGGATGTATATGAGAACATTTACCTGAATAATTCAGACAGAACTGGGACTTATCAATTTGGTTTTGATCCGGATATTACCTGTATAGCTTTAGGAACCAATGATTTTTCTGAAGGTGACGGTAAAAAAGAAAGGCTTCCTTTTAGTGAAGATAAATATGTTGCCAGCTATGTAAACTTTATTAAAACCGTTTACAGCCATACACCAAATACACAAATTGTACTATTAACCAGCCCTATGGTTAAAGGTGAAAAAGCCGATATATTTTTAAGATGCCTTAAACGTATACAGGCTACCTACAAAGACGATAAAAAACATAAACCAATACAGGTTTTTGAATTTAACGATATAACGCCTCATGGTTGTGGTTATCACCCAAATGTTAAAGATCATCAGGAGATGTCAAACCAATTAACTCCTTTCTTAAAATTACTTTTAAATGAATAAAATAAGCTTTTACATTTCCGTTCTTATCCTTTTTGCAACGGGCACGGCAAATGCGAATGTATTACTGCCATCTTTCTTTTCAGATAACATGGTACTGCAACGCAACAGTGAAGTTACCATTTGGGGATGGGCAAGTCCTTTTGAGGACGTTACCCTTACTGTAGGATGGTCAGGCGAAAAGATTGAAATAAAACCCGACAGCCAGGCATACTGGCAGGTAAAACTTAAGACACCCGAAGCCGGAGGACCTTATACCCTAAACTTTAAAGGCTATAACGAACTTACCATAAAAAATATAATGATAGGTGAAGTATGGCTTTGTTCGGGACAGTCTAATATGGAATGGTCGGCATCAATAGGTATAGACAATTCCGAGGCTGAAATAGCAAAGGCGAACTATCCTAACATTCGTTTCTTTACCGCTCCTAAAGTGGCAGGAACATCACCACAAATGAATGTGGTGGGTAACTGGCAGGAATGTACACCGGAGACTATGAAGTATTTTAGTGCCGTAGCTTACTTTTTTGGCGAGCGCCTGCAAAAAGACCTGAAAGGTGTTCCCATTGGGTTAATTAATTCCAGTTGGGGAGGTACACCTGCCGAAATATGGATGCCGGAAGATTATATTGCTAAAGACCCAGTACTTGCAGAAGCAGCTTCAAAGCTCACTCCTGTTGCATGGGGACCAACCGAACCGGGACGTACCTATAACACCATGATAAATCCATTTGTTGGTTTTAAACTGGCCGGTGCTATTTGGTACCAGGGAGAAAGCAACGTGGGCAGTAATGTGTATGATAAGACACTTGCCGGATTAATAAAATCATGGCGCAAAGCATGGGGAGACGATTTCCCTTTCTACTTCATACAAATCGCTCCGTTTAATTATGAAAATGATACTTATGGTGGTGTTACAATCCGTAACTCACAACGCAAAGTTTTGAATGAAGTTCCAAAAACAGGAATGGTGGTTGCGGGCGATGTTAGCCCTACCGATGACATTCATCCTCGTGATAAGAGAACTGTAGGTGAAAGACTTGGCAACCTGGTATTAAAATCGCAATACGGTATAAATACCGGAGTAGTATACGGTCCGCTTTATAAAAATATAAGCATCAGTAAAGACAAGGTAACAATATCTTTTGATTATGCCGAGGGACTTCACTTCTCTACAAAAAAATCAGAATTGTTTGAGGTAGCCGGAAAAGACGGGAAATTCTATCCTGCAACTGCAACCATAAAGAATAACACTGTAGTGGTTTCTTCCAAAAAAGTAAAGGAACCGGTAACCGTACGATATGCATGGTACAACACAGCAAAGCCGGATTTGTTTAACGGAGCAGGGTTGCCTGCATCCTCTTTTTTAAGTGAATAATTATGAAACGAACCTTATTGATACTTGCCGTGCTTACTGTTTGCAGCACCAGTGCTCAAAAAAAGAAAACAATGAACAACAAACAGGATACAGAACAAAGAATTGAAGAGCTATTGGCTAAAATGACCCTAGAGGAAAAAGTAGGCCAAATGAATCAGTATAACGGTTTTTGGGATGTAACAGGCCCATCACCAAAAGAAGGTAACGCCGCTACAAAATATGAACATCTTCGTAAAGGATGGGTAGGCTCTATGCTTACCGTTCGTGGTGTGAAGGAAGTGCGTGCCGTACAAAAAATTGCAGTTGAGGAAACCCGTCTGGGTATTCCGCTTATTATAGGTTTTGACGTAATACACGGCTATAAAACATTAAGTCCTATCCCACTTGCCGAAGCTGCCAGCTGGGATATGGAAGCAATAAAGAATTCAGCTAAGACCGCCGCATCCGAAGCTGCTGCTTCGGGTATTAACTGGACCTTTGGTCCTAACGTAGACATTTCACGTGATGCCCGCTGGGGTCGTGTAATGGAAGGCGCAGGAGAAGATCCGTTTCTTGGAAGCCGTGTTGCCGAAGCACGTGTAAAAGGTTTTCAGGGAGACGACCTTTCTGATCCGCTTACCATAGCTGCATGCGCCAAGCACTTCGCTGCTTATGGCTTTGCAGAATCGGGAAGGGATTATAATACGGTTGACATTAGCAATGCTACATTGTACAACACAGTACTTCCTCCGTTTAAGGCAGCTAACGATGCCGGAGTACGTACCTATATGAATTCATTTAATATTCTTAACGGTATTCCTGCTACCGGAAACAGTTTCCTGCAAAGGGATATCCTGAAAGGGAAATGGGGCTTTAACGGTTTTGTAATTACCGACTGGGCTTCAATAAGAGAAATGATTGCTCACGGATTTGCCAAAGATGGTGCAGAGGCCAGTGAAAAAGCAGTAAAGGCAGGTGCCGATATGGATATGGAGTCTCACCTTTATATTTATGAACTGGTTAACCTGGTTAAAGAAGGTAAAGTGGATGAAGCGCTGATTGATGATGCCGTAAGACGTATTTTAAGAGTTAAGTTTGAACTTGGCCTGTTTGATGACCCATACCGTTATTGTGATGAAAAGCGTGAAAAAGAAACCATATACAGCAAAGTGAACCATGAAGCCGTACTGGATATAGCTAAAAAGTCTATCGTTCTTTTAAAGAACGAAGGCAACCTGCTTCCGCTTAAAAAGAAAGGACAGAAAATTGCACTTATAGGTTCGCTTGCCAATGATAAAACGAGTCCGCTTGGAAGCTGGAGAATTGCTTCAGATGATAATACGGCTGTATCGGTATTGGAAGGTATGCAGCAATATAAAGGGAATACATTGGTATACGAAAAAGGTGCCGAATTAACTATTGGCAAGACTACTTTCCTGGACGAACTGGTTTTCAATACTACTGACAGAAGCGGATTTGAAGCAGCTAAAAAAGCAGCCAAAGAAGCTGATATTGTGGTAATGGTTCTTGGCGAGCACGGTTTCCAGAGCGGTGAAGGCCGTAGCCGCACTAATCTTGATTTGCCGGGATTACAGCAGGAGTTGCTGGAGGAAATCTACAAAGTAAATTCTAATATAGTATTAGTGCTTAACAATGGGCGTCCTTTAGCTTTACCTTGGGCAGCCGAACATATACCAACTATAGTTGAAGCATGGCATTTAGGTACCGAAACTGGTAATGCGGTAGCGCAAGTACTGTATGGTGATTATAATCCAAGCGGTAAATTACCTATGAGTTTCCCACGCAATGTAGGACAGGTGCCTATTTACTACAACCAACACAGTACAGGAAGGCCAACCAACACCGACAATAACGTGTTTTGGTCACACTACAGCGATGTGGAAAAAACTCCACTGTTTGCATTTGGCCACGGACTAAGCTATACTACCTTTAAATATGGCACTGTTAAGCTTGACAAGAAAACCTATACTAAGGGAGAAGCTGTAAAGGTTTCTGTTGAAGTTACCAATACGGGAGATTACGATGGCAAGGAAGTAGTTCAGTTATATATAAGAGACATAGCCGCAAGCCTTTCACGACCGATAAAAGAGCTTAAAGGTTTTGAACTGGTTCCGCTAAAAAAGGGAGAAACCAAAACCGTTACTTTTACCCTTACCGATAAAGAACTTGGTTTCTTTAATAACGAAGGTGAATATCTGGTAGAAACGGGAATATTTAAAGTATTTGTCGGAACAAGTTCTGACAATGTTCAGGAAACCGAATTTGAGTTGAAATAACTATTTCCCATAAAATAAAAAAGCGCGGTAATTACCGCGCTTTTTTATTAAAATGACTGCTGTATATCATAGTACTCTTTTAACTCTAATGCTCTTGTCTTTATTATTTCCTTCACCCTATTTGCAGTAATAACACGCCAAATGGTGCCTATTTGTTTTCCATAAAACTGAGACAAAAAAGACCCTTCCATATCTTTATAAATAATCCACTGTCTTTGCGATTCCCTAAGAGCTTTTTGCTGTTCGGGGTTAAGTACATCCATTAACTGTGTGTAATATTTGTTAAGCTCACCATCCCATGCTTCGGCAGCATTAAGTTCGCACTTTACTATTTCAGCATCTATGCCTTCACTTAATTCAATGCATTCCTTCAACTCAACGTCAATAGAATACTGTGGGGTATCGTTATCCTGAGAATAGCTAATAAAAGAAAACAGGCTAAAAGCTAACAGTAAAATGTTCTTCATGATTGTATTGATTTCAGTCAAATATACTCAATCCTAAAAAAACACTACCCTATCGCTTCCACTTTTCCAGTTTATAGGCACTATCCCAAAACAGGTATTCCAAACGGCTGGCATCTACAAATGCCGCAGTCATTTGTTTTCTTTGGGTTTCAGTACATTTATCGGCACCTTCATCACAAAGCATAATAGCTTTTTCAACCAAATTCCCAAACTCCTCGCCTCCGTAGGTGTTTATCCAGTCGGCATACGGATTGTTTTCTTTGGCTTGTATTTGCAGTATATAATCTCCTACCTTTTTATAAATCCAAAAACAAGGCAATACTGCTGCCATACCTACCTCAACCTGCTGCATGTATACTGTGCTTTGCATATAATGCACATAGTGATGGCAGGTAGGCGACACAGGCATCCTTTCCCCTACATTAAACTGCTTGAAGTAAGAATCGTGCAATGCCCTTTCTACCACTATCGCACCTTCCGAAAAACGGATAAAATCTAACATAGTATCCACACTTTGGGCTTTGGCACTAATAACAGCAAGCGTTCGTGCAAAGTATTCCAGGTAATGTGCATCCTGCTGCATATAGTATTTAAACTTCTCTATATCCAGTGTCCCGTTTGCCAATTCTATGATAAAAGGCATTTGTATAATATCTTTATATACAGGCAGTATTTCCTGCCATGCTTTTTCACTCCATTTCATTTTTTATCATGGTTTGAGGGTTATAAAAATGATTTAAAGGACCATTACCTTTACCTATAAGTACATCACTACCGTAATAAATAGCCCCGTTAATATATTCCTTAGCCAAAGCAACCGCATCCTGCAGTTTTTCTCCCCTTGCCAGATATGAAGCAATAGCCGAAGATAATGTGCAACCGGATCCGTGAACATTGTTAGTATCTACCTTATCGGAAATATAGGTGCTTACTATCCCACTTTTATTTATAAGAATAGAGGTGAGTTGCTCCGATTTGAGATGCCCCCCTTTCATCAGCAAAGCCTTACAGCCCATTTGGGCAATCACTTCTCCTGCCTGCTGCATTTGGGCAACAGTTTCAATAGTCATATTTGCCAGTAACGAAGCCTCATCCGTATTAGGGGTAATCAGTGTAACCAACGGAAAAAGCAGTGATACTATAACCTCAATAGTGGCATCTTCGATAAGTTTATCACCGCTTGTAGCTACCATAACAGGATCAAACACTATAGGTATATCGGGATATCGTTTAAGGGTATTGGCAATAACCTCAACGAGCTGTGGCGTATGTACCATCCCTATCTTAATAGCGTCCGGACGAATATCATCCATAATAGCATCTAATTGCTGCTGTACAAATTCTGCCGGAACATTATGAATGGCTCTTACACCGGTTGTGTTTTGTGCTACCAATGCCGTAATAACCGACATGCCATAGCAACCAAGTGCAGAAAATGTTTTCAGGTCAGCCTGAATACCGGCACCGCCACTGGGGTCAGTACCTGCAATGGTTAATACAGTTAGGTATGTATATTTCTTTTTCATGCTGTTTCTATTAAATTTCTAAGTGTTTCGGCTGCTTTTGCCGGATTATCTGCTGCACATATTGCAGACACTACGGCTAGGCAATCAGCTCCAGCCTGTATCACCTGTTTTGCATTAAATTGATTAATACCGCCTATTGCCACAAGTGGCTTATCAGTAAGAGTCCTTATCTGCTCAACACCTTTAAGCCCCCATTCGGTTACGGTATCAGTTTTGGTTGGTGTGCTAAATACAGGGCTTACACCCAGATAATCGGAAAATTCAATTTCAGTTCCTGAAAGTTGTTCCATATATTCTACCGAATAGCCTATCATGTTACAGCCGGGCCACTTCTTTTTAATCTCAGAAGGTGGTATATCCGAATTCCCTACATGAATACCATGAGCATTACAATTAACCGCCACTACAGGATTATCATTTACAATAAGCGGTACCGAATAGCTATCCAGCATTTCTTTTAGCCTTAAGCTGCTTTCCAGAAAATCTGAATAGTTTTTATTCTTTTCTCTTATCTGTACCAAATCGACCCCGCCTTTAACAGCCTGTTCAGCCACCCACAACATATCCCTGCCATAACATGCCTCTTCACTTATAACCAGGTAAAGCTTATATGGAAACTGTCTTTCCATTTTCCTGACTTACTTTTAGGTATTGATTAAATTCCGTTTCGGTTATATTGTACAGTTTGTCCAGAAGGTTCGTTTGAAGACTTCCCGGTCCGTTGGACTGTGCTATGGCTATTTCACCTGCAATACCCAACAATGCCATTGCAGCAGCAGTTGCTTCAAAAGCATTTTCAGGCTGACCGGCAACAAAAGCACCTATTAAAGATGTAGCGGTACAGCCAAGTCCTGTTACTTTTGTCATCATAACGTGACCGTTATCAATAAGTATTTTTTGATTTCCGGAGATAACCACATCCGTAGCTCCAGATATACAAACTACTGCCCCGGTATTTTCATTTAACCATTTGGCAGCATCTATAGCTTCTGTACTTTTGTGCAGGCTATCTACACCTTTGGTTTGCCCTCCGGCATTGGCTAATGCCATAATCTCTGATGCATTGCCTCGGATTACTGTAGGCTTATATTTTAAAAGTTGTGCCACCGTAGTATTGCGAAGATTACTTGCTCCTGCTCCTACCGGATCGAGTATCCACGGTTTACCCAACTCCTGTGCTTTTGCCGCTGCCTTATACATGCTTTCTATCCAGTATTCGTCAAGCGTACCGATATTGATAACCGTAGCACCGCAAATACTTACCATTTCTTCAATTTCAGGATGAGCATGTGCCATAATAGGCGAGGCACCTGCAGCCAAAAGCGCATTTGCCGTGTTGTTCATTACCACATAGTTGGTAATATTATGTACTAAAGGGGAATTTTGTCTTACAGACAGGACAGACTTCCAAAGGGACTCTCTCATATTTAAGTTTTTTAATGATGAAATAAATATGGCTATAGAGTCTCCCGTAAAAAAGTGGAAGATAAATGAATAAGCAATGCTTTTCCCTACGTCGGTGTAAACCGTATCAGGTTCAAAGGGACTCTCTCAATTCTTTTCAGAATACCCCTAAAGCCAGCTCAAATATAAGTAATGTTATTTATCAGGTAAAAAGAAACATGTTAAAATAAAAAAGAGAGCTTATAGCTCTCTTTTTTTTGTATTTATAAATATTAAAATCTGTTATCTCCGTCTAGCAGGTTACCCAGTCCGCCAAGTATACTGCCTTCTCCTCTTTGCTGTCCGCCTCCCTGAGGTGCTGCTGCATAAATCCTTCCGGCAAGCCTGCTAAATGGTAACGACTGTATATAAACCACTCCGGGACCTTGAAGCGTTGCATAAAACAAACCTTCACCACCAAAAATGGTATTTTTTATACCTCCTACAAACTCAATATCATAATGTACATCTTTAGTAAAGCCTACAATACAACCTGTATCTACTTTAAGTACTTCGCCTGCCTGTAGTTCTTTACGTGCCAAGGTACCTCCGGCATGCACAAACGCCATACCATCACCTTCCAGCTTTTGCATGATAAAGCCCTCGCCACCAAAAAGACCCCTCCCTAATTTTCTTGAAAACTCAATACCTACCGACACCCCTTTTGCTGCACAAAGGAAAGCATCCTTTTGACAGATAAAGCGTCCGCCGTATTTAGTAAGGTCTATTGGTACTATTTTACCAGGGTAAGGAGAAGCAAAACTTACTTTACGTTTTCCATGATACTGGTTAAGAAACACCGTCATGAACAGGCTTTCCCCGGTAAGTAATCTTTTACCTGCCGAAAACAGTTTACCCATAACGCCCTGCGTTTGGTTAGAACCGTCTCCAAAAATGGTATCCATGTGTATACCCGTATCCATCATCATAAAGCTTCCTGCCTCTGCCACTACGGCTTCCTGCGGATCAAGCTCTATTTCTACATATTGCATTTCCTCACCATAAATATGGTAATCAATTTCGTGTGCTGTCATTTTCTTTATTGTTTTTTGATTTGATTGTCTATTAGTTGTAAAATCCTGAAAAATGTTACGCTTTTATCCCATATTATACAAGAAGACGAGATTCACAACATACAAAAGGAAGATGACAAGCGTATCCCACGCCAGGAATATTCTCTTCCTTTGATAAGGAAAAATAAAACCAATTACGGCAACGGCTGTCATAACCACCACCATAAAAACGGTCATCACATTAATGTCACTGGCATCTTTTAGCAATAATCCTTTAGTATACAGAATATCATCTATAAACAGAATAAATATATTAAATATATTACTACCCAACAGGTTACCTACAGCCATATCGGGCGAGCCCATGCGTACTGCAGCCAATGAAACAGCAATCTCAGGTAAAGAGGTAGAAACTGCTAAAAACAATGTGCCTACAAATGACTTCCCTAGTCCTGTTTGTTCTGCAATATGTTCAGCAAAAAATGGCAGTGCCAAAGCCACAACAATAATAACCAATGCAAAAGCCGAGTATCTCAGTATAACTCCTCTTAAGGTATATCCTTGTGTATGATTCTCTTCTGTAACCGTGGCATCTACCGGAATTGATTTCTGGTACTTAAATATTGTACGTACAGACATAAAGTATATTACCCCAAAACCAATACTGGTTATACCCAGTGTATGGCTAAGCACTATATCCCTGTCAAAAAACAACCCTAAACCGGTAAGTGCCAATAGTATTATACCGAAAGCCGCAGCCAGTATATGGCTTTTTGACACCTGCGAAAACAGGGGCTTATCCTTTTTGGTAAAAACATCCATTAGCGAGAGAATACTTAGATTAAGCGCACAGCTACCCAAAATATCGCCCATTGCCAGGTCGGCCGACTGTACAATAGAAACCGAACTTATACCTACCATCAGTTCAGGCAATGACGTTACGGTAGACATGAGTATCAAGCCTATAAAGGCTTTTCCCATCCCTGTCATATCTGCAAGCAAATCACCATAGAAAGAAAGTTTTTTACCTGCAAAGAATATAATTATCGCACAAACAAGAAATCCAGTTATATACATCGTTATCAGTTAGAAGAGTTAAGATTATTTTTAATTACTCGAAAGGGTAATGATATACTTATACTATCATTTTTACTAAAAGTGGCTAAAAATGATTTTTCGGAAAAGACTCCGTATTTAAGCACCACCCCTTTATCATTTTTATTATGATTAAAGAATACCGTGTCATTACTAAGTCTATATTGTCCACTATATTTTCTTAATCCAAAATAAACCTCTTTTACAAAGTAAAAACCATTATTCTTCAACCTTATGGTCGTACCTCCATTTGCTACTCCTTCATAATGAGCAACCATTACATCTTCCCCCTCCCACTTCTCAAAATCAATAAGCCCAAAAGGTTTATAAATAGTAAGAGTGATTACAAAAAGTAAAACCAACACGGTGATATTTCTTAATCTATTGGCCAGCTTTTCCTTAACAATTAAGACCAGTTGCCAAATAAGGATTATAACTAAAGTAAAGAAAGTAATCATTTCAAAAATAAATATTGGAAATGCCCAATAAGACAGATTACCTTCCCAAAAATAGGCAGTATTAACTAATAGGAAAAAAACAATCTCTGTTACTAAAAGAATTTTAAGTTTCAAGAGGGTCTGGTTTAAGTTTCTCAAATATACAAAAGCTTTTTTCAGCAGTAAAAAAAGAAAAGGGGCTTTCGCCCCTTACTAACTAGTAACTATACACTTAAACACAATTTATGAAAACAATTTTGCTGCCTGGACATGCATCCAGTCGTAGTTTCGTTCACGCCCCAGGCTAACCCGGCCTTCCTCTTCCCAAAAGTCCCACCATTTATTGTATTCAGGGCGGGCAAAAGTTGCCTTATCCCTACCCCATTGCAGTTGGTTATTTATAGGATCAAAATCAAGGGCTACACCCCATGAATGGGTACTTAGCGAACTACCTCCCCTAATGGCACGGTAGTTAAAACATCCTCCAAAATAATTAAGCCTAAGCCTCTTTATTTCGGTAAGCCCGTAATAGTCGTGAACTTTATTTAAAACACGTAACACACTATCCTTTACTTTGATGTGCGCCGTTATTTTAGTGATTTCCTTAGAAGTATCCCATGCTAATAACACAGGATAAGGTATATTGAAGGTTACAAGGTTTTTATTTCCTGTGGGTTTTGCTATTCCGTAAAAAGCCTCTAAAGTTGTCTGGGTTTGTATTGGCCAGTTATTTGGATTAACCGGTTCTCTGTCTTCGGGACGCCATGGTTCGGGCTGTTGCCCGTATAAAAGCATGTAGGTTAACTCATCAAAAGCGGTTTGTGTACGCTGGCCCCATAAACCATCTACAGGCCCGGGATCAAATCCCTGCTCCTGTGCATACAACTGTATTGCCCCTACCAACTTTCTTTCAGCCTTCCAGCTTTTAGGCAGTTCGTTAAGCTTATCGAGTGCGGCATAGGTTTTCTTACCTGCAATACCGTCTATAGCTCCCGGATTAAGCTTTTTTAAGGTGAGGTAACGTTGCGCAATCCTGATTATTTGAGGCGTGGGGTCCATAACCTGAGTGCTTTATATCTTAAAGTTAAAACTTTGGATATAAAATTCCTCAAATATCTGACAAACAGTTTAAAAAAACCGACAAATGGATTAATACTCTCCGTCTAAATAATACCAGTTGCCTCCCTGATTTATAAAACGTGAATTTTCATGATGAATCTGCGCTTCCAGATTATAATCTATATAATATGCCTTAAACTCTACAGTTGCCTCTGTTGCCTTAAGCACTTCCAGTTTTATCCACTGGTTGCTTTTTGCCCACTCCAGTATAGCTGTTTTACTGTGATGCCTTCTTTCTTTTGGGGCAGTGGTTAGCCATAAATAATCGGCATTACAAACGGCATAAGCAGAATAACGCGAACGCATAAGTGCTTCGGCTGTAGGAGCTTTTTCTTTTCCTGTAATATAGGGTTCGCAGCAGTTTGAAAACGGTTTCCCCGAACCACAATAACAATTTAATAAAGACATCTTTTTTATATTATTCTGCAAAAATAAAAAAAGGGCCAAAGCCCTTTTCTATATTCTATTATTATTTGCCTTTACCTACTGTTGTAGCCTGAGCTATTTTAGTATTCATTTTAACACTAATTGACATACCTCCCTGTTCCATTTGCATTATCATATCCATATCAGCATTATATACAACAGGATATTTAGTATCTATATCATAAACCATCTCTCCTTTTCCTTTTCCTGAGCCTTTCATATTCATACCTTCTTCAAGATCTCCATCCATAGAAATATCATGAATCACATCAAAATAAGCTTTTTTACCTTCAACTCTTATCAACTTATAGGTAACCACATTATTCATTTTCATGGCTCCTCCTCCCAAAGGTATATCCATAGGAACGTCCTGAACAAAAGTTTCTCCTATTTTAAGTGTTTTCTTAGGATAAGAAACCTTAGTAAGCATTTCTTTTACCATATCCATAGCGGCCTGCTTAGCTGTAGATGGCATATCCTGTGCTACGATAGAATCAAAAACAGGAACAAATTCTCCCTGCTTCACCTTACCATATATATCTATCTTATTGTCAGTGACATTATCCGGCATACCTTCCATTTTCATACCCATAGACATAGACATATTCATCTTTACAGGTATCATGCCTTTTTCAGCTTTATCAGTTAGAATATTCCCTTTCATAGATATTGACATATCCATCTTTTTAGATTCTCCTCCATATGCCATTTCTATTTGCATATTTTGAGCAGACACCTGATCATATTTTTTACTTGGTAATAATTGCATATCAAGCGTTACCGAATCCTGTGCCTTTACAGCTCCTGCTATAAGAAAAGCTGCTAAAAATAATGTTACTTTTTTCATGGTGTGTTTTTAATTTGTGGCAAATATAACCTTATATAAAGCCAATACAAGAAAAAAAGGGCTAAAAGCCCTTTTCCTATTTCAATAACTTATTGTATTGTTTAATCATATTAAGGGTTGTTGTATCGCTGGCAAAAACCGAATTAAGTCCCTGTGGTTCCTGTGGCGGATCGGTTGTAAAATCGTCTCCTTTATTCCACTTACCATTTTCAGGGTCATTATTTGCTATTCCGCCAAAGCCCCAAAAATTAAGACCTGCAAAAGTTTCGTTATGCTTTTTACTTTGCTCCAGCCTCTCGAAAATGGATTTAAAAAATGCATCCCTGTTTGCTACAGATGATTTTTTATCCAGACTCTCCCCTTCACGTGGCAAACCAAACTCCTCTAATACTATAGGTTTGTTTAGCTTTTGTGCCACAACTATATGGTCGTTAATATATTGCTGTGCATTGGTGATACTAACCGGAAGTGTTTCTTTCGCATTTTCATATTTAAACCAACTCCAGTTTTTAGGCCATATATGCATGGTTAAATAATCAATCTTAGGATTATTGTGTGTACGCTCATAAATAGCTATATCATCAGCAGAGCCTGCCTTACCTTCAGATCCTGTGCATATTAAATGATAAGAATCCAGCTTGTCAATAAGATCTACCACATCATTAATCCATTTAGTGAACTTCTCCTCATTATCGGCCGTAAATACCCTTGGCTCATTGGCTACCTGCCATGCCATAATAGTATTGTCCTCGGTATACTTTTTATTATTGTAAACATTGGTTCTTCCCAATATAAACTTTATATGGTTTTTAAAGGCCTCCATACAAGGATCACAGCTATGAAACTGCTTAGTATACTCCATAAACTCCGGCCATGTATGTGGCGGCACATTAGGGTTAGGAAAATCTCCCTTACCATTCCACTCAAGGTATTGTGCCATACCTCCGCTCCATTCCCAGTTATTGGTAAGATAAAGTACGGCATGCATATCACGCTTGGCCATTTCGTCCAGTAAATAATCAAGACCGTCAAGCAGGTTATCATCATATTTACCCTGTTCCGGCTGCAGTGCAGGATTTACGGTAAAATCCTGAGTACCGGCTTCGGCTCCAACCAAAATACGCAGGTTATCAATACCATACTCTTTCATTATGTCTAACTCCTTTGCCAGACGCTCCCTGTTACCTCCCTCTTTAGCTGCCAAAAGCGCTCCATACCAATAGTTCGTGCCTATATAATGATACGGTTTATCTCCTTTATAGAGCTCGTTGCCTTTAACAGTTATTCTTTCGGGTGTTGTAGTTTCATTCACTGAAACAACCTCATCCGTTTTTTCTTTTTTACCCCCGCAGGAGAAAAGTAAAGGTAGGGCAAGTAGGCCTGCCAAAATTCTGTTCATAATTTATATGGTTTGGTTAATGTCTTTAAGCAATTGTGCTGCCGACTCAGGTGTTATATCCCTTTGAGGGGTAGCCAGCATTTCATATCCCACCATGAATTTTTTAACGGTTGCCGAACGAAGCAATGGCGGATAAAACACCATATGCCAGTGCCACTCGTTATGTTGCTCACCATCGGTTGGTGCCTGATGAATACCGGCCGAATAAGGGAAGGAAACATCAAATACCTTATCATAAATCATGGTTAGCCTTTTATAGGTATCGGCAAGACCTGTTTTCTCGTCATCGGTCATATCGGTTATTCTTGCCATAGCACGTTTAGGGATTATCATTGCTTCATAAGGCCATGTTGCCCAAAACGGAACAACTGCCACAAAATGATTGTTTTCAAAAATTAAACGCTCATTCTTATTTATTTCCTTTTGCAGGTAGTCTGAAAGGAGTGTATTATTATGCTTTTCAAAATACTCCTTTTGTGAACACTGCTTTTTAAACGGTTCCAGAGGCAATTTTTGAGAAGCCCATATCTGACCGTGCGGATGCGGGTTACTACAGCCCATTATTTCGCCTTTATTCTCAAATATCTGTACATAGTTAATTTCAGGATCACTACCCAGTGCCTGATATTCTTCTATCCACAGGTCTACCACTTTTCTAATATCTGCCACCTTCATTTGTGGAACGGTAAGGCTATGATCGGGAGAAAAACATATTACCCTGCAAATGCCTTTTTCTGATTCTGCCCTGAAAATATCATCTTCTTCAAGATTAAAATCAGGAGAGTCTTTTAAAAGAGCCGAAAAGTCGTTCGTAAAAACATACACATCTTTATATTCAGGATTCTGCTCTCCCCCTGAACGTGAATTGCCTGGACATAAATAACATCCCGGATCATACTGCGGCCTTGAATCTGCAGAATGCTTTTCTACCTGCCCCTGCCACGGACGCTTACTCCTATGCGGGGATACCAAAACCCACTCTTCTGTTAAAGGGTTATATCTCCTGTGCGGATATTCGTTTAAATTCTTATCCATTTTTTATTACCGTAGCGCCGTCCCCTATGCTCACAGGGTATACTTTAAGCTCCTTTTTATATTGTTTGTAATAGCTTTCACTTACTTTACTGATAACATCTTCAACTCCCTCATTTTTTACAAGGTTAATGGTACAGCCACCAAAGCCACCACCCATAAGCCTTGCTCCTAAAACATCTTGATTATCTCTTACGGCAGTAATCAAAAAGTCAAGCTCTTCACAGCTCACTTCATATAATGATCTTAACCCCTCGTGTGTTTCAAACATTTTTTGCCCTACTGCCTTAAGGTTACCTGCTTCTAAAAATGCCGCAACCTGCTGCACACGCTGATTTTCTTCCACCACATAACGGCAGCGGTTGTATGCTGTCTTATTATTAGGGTAAACATAATTATCCAGCATTTCCAGCGAAACATCCCGAAGGCTGTCTACCAATGGCACATATTTTTTTACCATTGCAACACCCTCCTCACACTGCTGCCTTCTTATATTATATTCTGACGAAGCAAGGGAGTGTTTTACATTGCTATCAAAAAGTATAAGGCTGGCTCCTTCCAGTTTTAATGGCTTGTACTCATATTGCAGTGTGCGACAATCCAATTTTATAAGGGTATCTTCTTTACCAAAAATACTGGCAAACTGATCCATGATACCACATTTTACTCCTGCAAAATTATGCTCTGCCTTTTGGGCTACCAGAGCCAGTTCCTTATTATCAAGTCCTGCTTTACTATATTTATTTATGGCTACAGCCACAGCACACTCCAAAGCGGCAGAAGATGAAACCCCTGCACCTATAGGTATATTTCCTGTAAACACGGCATCAAACCCGTTTACATCATAACCCTTATTGATAAAGCCATCCACTACACCCAGTATATAATTGGCCCAGGTTTTTTCTTTTGTTTTGGCCAGATTTTTCACTTCAACAGAAAATTCCTCATCCATATCAAGACTATGAAGATGTATAGTATTATCAGTTCTGGGATTTAAAACAAAATACATCCTTTTATCAATAGATGCCGGCATAACAAAACCGTTATTATAATCGGTATGTTCGCCCAATAAATTAATTCTTCCCGGTGCAAAAGACACTATACTGCCCTGTTGAATGTAGGGCTCCAGTGATGCCGGAACCTCTTGTTTAACTTTTATATCCATTTATTATTATGGTAGATTATACATATCCGGAATGTTACTTTGCAATACACTTTCCGTTTTATTGGCAAAAGTTACGAAATCCTGAGTATCCTGCTGCCCTGAAGGCGGAACATAATATTCGTTTTGTGAATTTGCCCAAAACATTACAAAAGCAACTTTCACATTGCTATCAGTCAATGCGCTGTAAATATAACCAGAAAAGAAGTGGTCAATAGGACTGTTTAATGTGTTTATCTGATATCCGGTTTCTGTAAGAGCTGCAATCTTATTTTTTAAAATTGCCAAATCAGAAATCATTTTAAGTTTATTATTAGCTGCTGTAGCACCCGATTCTCCCTGGTTATTAAAATCACCATAATTATCCATACCTAATATATCCACATAGCTATCTCCGGGATAACGGCTTAGATACTGCGTTGAAGTTGAATAGGAATTATCGGGAGAAAAAGCATAAAGAACATTATGTACCTGCTTTATATCTCTTAAATATTCAACTGTAAAACGCCATAATTCCTGATATTCGTTTGGCGTACAATAAGTACTTCCCCACCAAAACCAGTTACCGTCAAACTCATGAAACGGCCTGAAAATAACAGGTATAAGTTTATTGTTATTATCTTTAAGGTTAGCAAGAACATCTGCAATCTTATCCAACTTCCCTTTATAATAATCATGGTTTACTCCTCCGGGCAATATACTTGGCAATGCATTATATTTCTGAAAATCGGTCATATCGCTGGCATAGAAACTTTCCCCTTCAAAGGGTTCCCTAAAGTGCCAGCAAAAAATATTAACCATTCCTTTACTATATGCCTGCTTAACATTATCTGTTATAAGCACTTCCTGCTGATAGAACCAGTTTTCAGGCTGTTCATTATTCAGGTCATCTGTAATGAACATAAAGTCTGAGCCAAGTAACGCCGGATCACTACCGGTAGCTTTCTTCATATCAGAATCGCCTATATCATCATTATAAAAACCGGTATAGGCATCCTGCTGACCAACAAGATATTTGGTTTTAGATAAATTATAAAGATTATAAAACAATGCTACCGTTTCATCAGTCGCGTTAGGATCTGCCATAAAGTTGCGGACATTCTCAGCAGTAAGTTCTTCATGTGGTTCAACAATTGGGTCTTCTGTGACAGTCTGCTTATCATCATCAGAACAGGCAACAAATAAAAGGCATGTCAAAAATACCGTTACCGATATTAATCTATAGGTAAATTTCATAGTAGCTTCGTTTACAAAACAGTTGCTTTTTAGCGGCTAAAGTGCAAGTGTTTTTCCAGTATGTTATATTTTTGAAAATTAAGATTTCAAACGTTTTCGAGCTACTTGTTTTTTGTCAAAAAGGTATACTATTCCTTCAATCAGGGTAACCTTTTTATAAGCTCAATACATGCCCTTGAGTTGTGGTAAGGACATTTCCAAAAACCTGCCTTGTCTTTTTCTATAAGTAAGTAATCTTTATTTACACCCCAAACCCATTCACCATTTTCTTTATCCAGTATATGTTCCTGAACAAATTCCCAGTTCTTTTGGGTCAGGTCAAGATATTTTTTATCTCCGGTAAGCTGCCATGAATTTACAAGGCCAATCCATAGTTCCGATTGTGGCCACCAGTGTTTTTCCTCAATCATTTGGTTTTTATGTATATCAAACTCATACCACAAACCACCATCTTTATCTAATCCTTCCAGCGCACCTTCGGTTAATAGTAGAGCATGCTTCTTATAAATAGCAGTAAGGTTTTCATCCCCAATTGCCTCGGCACACCATTGTAATAGCCATGCTGCCTCAATATCATGCCCATAAGAAACAACATCTTCTTTTTCCATCCATTCTTCATTAAAGAACAGCCTAAGATGTTTACTCTCTGTATCAATAAAATACTTATCAATGGTTATAAGTAATTCCCGGATTGTGTTTTTAAGACCCTCATCTTTCCAAACCCTGTAAAGGTTAGCATAAGCCTCTACTATATGAAGGTGCGTGTTCATGGTCTTCTTCTCGTTAGCATCCTTATCACTTAGGCGAAGATCATCAATAGGTTGCCAGTCTCTTGTAAAGGCTTCAAAATAACCTTTATGCACAGGGTCAAAACTATACTCTTCTATTTTTTTATAAAGAGCTACAGCCATTTCCAAAGCCTGAGTATTTCCTGATGCAGCATAAAATTCAGACAGTCCGTATATTGTAAATGCTAAGGCATAAATCTGGTTTTTGGTATCGTTTGGCGAGCCGTCGCTATTAAGGCTCCAAAAAATACCACCATGCTCCCTGTCATAAAAATATTGGACTATGTAATTAAAAGCCCTTTCAGCAATTTGCAGGTTCTCCTCATTTTTGGTAATTGGATAGGATGCAGAAAATGCCCATAAAATACGGGCATTTAATACAGATCCTTTCGGGTCGTTATAGTGTTTTATTTCGTTATGGTCAATCGTCCCAATGAAACCGCCATTGTTATTGTCTATTGTATTTTTACTCCAATAGTCAAGAATTGAAAGCAGCTCATCACGCATTTGCGATTTTAAATCCATTACAAAAACTTTTTGTTGTTTTCTACCTGTCTGATTATTGTATTTACCGATCCTGAAGATGTAAAAGTATCTTCCGGTGTATTCATTACATAATCCACGAGTTTATCTACAGTAGATACGGCAACATGCATACGGGTATCCGAAGAAGCATAGTAAATATAAACAGTACCGTCCTCATCTGCAATCCAGCCGTTAGAAAACAATACATTAGATACATCACCCACTCTTTCCTCTCCCTCAGGCCCCATAAAATGGCCTGCCGGCTGATGGGTTACCTTAGAAATATCATTAAGATCAGTCATGAACATATACAATGTATAGCGAAGCCCGGCTGCCGTATTACGAACACCATGAGCCATGTGCAGCCATCCTTTAGACGTTTTTATCGGTGCAGGCCCAAGACCGTTTTTAAGCTCATAAATTGTATGATACACCTTACCGCAAATAATCCTTTCATCCTGAACAACAGGGTTAGTCATATCATCCACAAAACCAAGGCCTATTCCGCCTCCGCTTCCTACATCAATAAAACCATCCTGCGGACGTGTATATAAAGCATATTTTCCGTTCACAAACTCAGGGTGAAGCACAACATTACGTTGTTGGCCAGTATTTGAAACAAGATCTGGTAATCTTTCCCAGTTTATAAGGTCTTTAGACCTTACAATACCTGCATTGGCAACTGCTGCGCTTGTATCTCCTTTTGATGCATTAGGATCTTTTCTTTCAGTACAAAAAATACCGTATACCCATCCGTCCTCATGCTCCACAAGCCTCATATCATATACGTTTGTATCATGATTTTCCAATTGAGGAATGACACATGGTTTTTCCCAAAACTTAAAGTTATCCACCCCGTTAGGGCTCTCTGCTATAGCAAAAAACGACTTTCTGTCTACACCTTCTGTACGAACGGCAAGCACGTATTTACCTTTCCATTTCATAGCTCCGGCATTAAAGGCAGCATTCATACCTATACGCTCCATACCATAAGGGTTGGTTGCCGCATTAAGGTCATACCTCCACTCTATAGGAGTATGTGCTGCTGTAACTACCGGATTTTTATATCTTGAATAAATACCATTGGTTTCTTCAACCGGAGTATTTTTCCTTTCAATCAGTTCCTGATGCTTTTTAACCAGGGTTTCATAGTTAGGTATTCTAACCTGGTTGTTTGTTATCATCTCGCTAGCCATATATTAATTTATATTAAATTCTGAGTTTTAGTTATTAATAATCTGTAAGCCTGCTCCACCATGTCTTTTTCATAATCAGTACTATAATCAGCATCAGTGCAAGTACAATGGCAAAACCTGTCCATTTGCTAAGTATAAAGTACATAGGAAGTAATGTTAGCAGTATCTGGCCGGTAATACCCATAGCCACATTAACCATGTTAATACCAAAGTTTTTGTTTTCTGTAACCGAAGGATCCTGTACCTGTGCTGCTTCCCTAACCGGTTTCCAAAAGCCCCACGGCCTTACTGTTTTATAGAAATTTATAAGCGTTTCCTGATTGGTAGGAGGTGCCGAGTATGAACCCAGTACGCATGCCACAAATTGTATTATAATAAACACAGGGAAATAATACAGCATTCGGGTACCGTCAAAATAATCGGTAATACCGCTTACTGATAAAGCCGGAGGTATAGCACTGGCAATAATACCTGCCAGCATTCCCCAAAAGAATCCGTTCGCATTAAAGCGCCACCAGTACCACTTAAGCACGTTTGCGCATACAAACCCACCATAAAGGCCCGCTGTTATTATATTAAAGATCATATTAACATCTTTAATAAGAAGCCCTAAACCAACTCCCAGGATTACCATTATAGTACCTGAAAGGTAACTCATACTAATTATCTGCTTTCTATCGGCATTCGGCTTTAGGAATTTAAGATAAATATCATTTACCAGATAAGCCTGTCCCGCATTTAATGTTCCTGAAAAGTTACTCATAAATGCCCCAAGGAATCCTGCCAGTACAAGACCTACAAGACCTACAGGCAAATACTTATTAATAACTGCAGGCATAATACTTTCAAAGTTTACTCCGTCTGCACTGTGGCTTAATGCCAAATCCTTAAAATACAGCACGCCCAGTATGCATAGCCCCATTGTCATAAAATAACGTATAGGAAGTAGTATTATCGAAATAAAACCACTCATTTTGCTGGCTTCTTCCGGCGATTTTGTACTTAATATCTTTTGGCAATCGTAATTAGGTGCAGGACCGGCAAGGCTTTTCAGCACTCCGGAAAAAAACATCATTCCTACTACTGCCGAGAACAGCTTATACCCATCCTTTTCAAGCTTTACCTGCGCATCGGTCAATATGTTTTGCCAGTCAAGGCCAAGCTCCCATCCAAACATAGGGCTGTCCCACCCTACCGGCATTTTATCCGCTATTACTATACCCGAGTCTGCCAAATGAATCATGGCTATAGTCCCTACAAACAGGGAACAAACTATCATGATCATATATTTTATAAAGTCAGCGAGCACTATACCGTGCATACCGCCTACAATACTGTAGAATGTAGCAACAAGACATATACTTACTCCGTAAAACTTAGCGGTAAGATCTTTCGCTTCATACAATGCTGTTTCATAAGCCGGTGTCCCTGCCTGAAAAGCATCTACATGCTGATCAAGAAACGGAAATACTTCCTTTACACTTTCATAAGGAATAAATATTTCCAAAAACTCCCCTACTCCCACAAAAGCATAAGCCATATAGCCCACACAAAGCATAAGTGCAAAAACCACTACTACCGCATGACTTTGCTTAACTCCTTTATCTGATAGCCCAAAACGGGTACTTAGCCATTCTGCTCCGGTTGTAGCATTACTTCTTCTAAGCCATTTACTTAAAAAGACCATTAAGAAAACCTGATTAAATACCGGCCACATCCATGGTATCCAAACACTTTTAAAACCATACAGGAATGCCATACTTACCAATAGCATTGTTCCGCTTATATCAAACATATCGCTGGCATCGCTTAACCCCAACATGTACCACGGAAGTTTTTTTCCTCCCATAAGATAGCTGTCTTTGCTTTTCTTGGCGCGGTTTTTCATGACAATCCCTATCACGATCATCATTATAAAATAAAGTGCAATTATCGTTAAATCTATGGCTGTTAATCTCATATTATAGCAGCTGCAAAAGCAGTATATGTCTTATTGATATAATTTTTCTTTTGTTACATCGCTTTGAAAAAGCGTATTCCTATCCTTATAGTATTGAATAAAATCCTCCTTATAAGAATGTCCGCTATAGGGCGCATAATAATGCATTCTTGGCGGATCCATATGCTCGTTCCATCCGTGGTTTCTCCACACCAGGACATAAGATATCTTGTTTTTACCCACAGCATTTGTAAGCGTTTCTGTCCACCATTTTTCATACGGAATAGCCTCATAACCGGTCTCTGCAAGTGCAGTAAGCTTTCCGTGTTCATCAGCTGTTTTTTGCACAACAGTTAAAAGACGGTTTACTTTTTTGCTGTATTCCTCAAGCTTAGGCCCTTCGCCCATCTGGTAAGCATCAAAACTCATCATATCCACATACTCATCTCCGGGATAATATTCCATAAAATCTTCCTGAGTATTTACATTAGCATCCGAAGTATTGTATACATATATAAGATTATGTACACCTTTCTCTTCAAAATAGTTTACCGTAAACTTCCATAGTTCCTTAAACTGCTGTGGAGTGGTAGTATTTTTGCACCACCAAAACCAGTTGCCCGTAAATTCATGATAAGGCCTATATAGTACAGGTATCTGCTTACCGTCACTTCCTTTTAAGGAAAGGAAAAATAAAGCAGCGTTATCCAGCCATCCTTTAAAAATCTCATGCTTTTCACCTCCAGGAAGTATAGAGGCAACCGTTCCCTGCGGGTTATCCCAGGAATCGCCGCCACTAAGCGGGTTATTCATATGCCAGCTAATGGTATTTACACCCCCTCTGTCATAAACCTGTTTAATAAACTCTTTCATTTTTTCAAAAGGCACTCCGTCAAGGTTTTTCTCAGCATTATTCTCCAGTCTGCCTATATCCCAGCCGTACACTGCAGGATAATCTCCGGTAACATCTTTAACATCACTGCGTCCCTCTTCATACTTCCATTCTACCCCATATGCAAGGTCATCCTGATGACCGAACATATATCCTTCTTCCCTTAGATTAAACAGATTGTTATATAGTACAGCGGTTTCTTTTGTGGCCTGTTTGTCGGCTAAAAGATGTACATCCTTAAGATTTGTATCGCTATTTTCCGACTCCTGCGTTTTATCTGATTTTCCACAGGAAACCACAGCAAAAGCTAACAGCAGTATTGGTAATTTGTTTCTCATTTAATTTTGTAGTTGGTTTGCGAAGAACCTGTTACGCTTGATAAATTCTTAAATTCTTCACCTTATTATTTCACAAAGTGTAATTTTAAATACACTTTTTTGATAATGCCAAAGATAATTTTAGTCTTAAATTTAAGTTAATATTATTTTATCAATATTATATCATATAATTGCAAATAAAATTACAGATATGAACAATCAAAAATTTCACAGAGAAATAACACCGCTTTCTAAAGGGGACAGTTTCCTGGTTTTTGACAGGATAAAAGACAATTTTGACTTCCCCATTCACTATCATCCCGAGTACGAAATTAACTTTATTCTAAATGCGAAAGGTGTAAAAAGAATTGTGGGTGACCATATAGAGGAGATAGAGGATGTAGAATTGGTATTGGTAGGACCTAACCTGTATCATGGGTGGGAGATGCATAACTGTAAAAGCAAAAACATACACGAAATAACCATACAGTTTCACAATGACCTGTTTAGTGAATCGTTACTTTCCAAGAGAATAATGATGCCTATAAAAGACATGTTTAACAGAGCTAATCACGGTATACTCTTCTCAAAAAAAACAGGCGAAGAATTAGCTAACAGACTGGTACACATATCTAAACTTGACGGAATGGATTATTTTTTAGAGATTATATCCGTATTGCACGACATGGCCAATTCCAGAAACCAGAAACTACTTTCTACCTATACCGTTAACTACGACACCTTTGAGGATGACGATAAGATGAAACTGGTATATGACTATATACAAAAAAACTTTTCGGGTAAAATAACTCTTGATGACGTGTCAGATATAGCAAGTATGAGTCCTGTATCATTTAACCGTTTTATCAAGAAAAGAACCGGAAAAACCTTTGTCAACTACTTAAATGATATTCGTGTAGGTTATGCCGCAAGATGGCTGGTAGAAAAAGACCTCAGTGTATCTGAAATTGCATTTAAATCAGGCTTTAATAACATTGCCAACTTTAATCGCATTTTTAAAAGCGTAAAAAACACAACACCAAGCCAGTACAGAGATGAATTTTACGGAATGAAACGATTTTTATAAAATAAAGCCTATATAAAACAAACACTCAAGAAGAGAGTAAATAATTGATTTAAAATGATTTAATTATTCTTAAAAACCACTTTCTGTTTTTACGGTATACTATTTACGCAAACGTTAGAGAAAATATTATCATTAAATGATAAAATAATATTAACAAACACTTAACATCTCCCATAAATTTGTTTTTATCAATAAATAAACTCTAAAATTACCGAAAGTAAAAATAAAGTGTTTATTTATTCAGAAATTAGTAACTAACCTAACACAAATCAATTATGGGGATTAAATTATTCTATTTTACTAAATGGCTCCAGCGAGGCAATGCATTACTGTATTTGCTTTTGTTGTGTTCTTTTAGTGCCTTACAGGCGCAAACAACTGTTACCGGCACGGTAATAGACAATACAGGCATGGGTATACCTGGTGCTAACGTTACTATAAAAGGTGCAGGAACCGGTGTATCTACAAATGAAGACGGACAATACAGCATTAATGCTCCAAGTGATGCTGTGCTGGTTTTCAGTTTTATCGGGTATGGAAATCAGGAAATTGAAATAAACGGAAGAGAGGTAGTAAATGTTACCCTTGAAGAAAATGCACAAACTCTTGACGAAATAGTATTAATTGGTTATGGAAGTCAAAAAAGACAGGAAGTTAACGGTTCCGTTTCAAAAATAAAGGCTACTGATGTTGCCGACTTAACACAGGTAAGTATAGACCAAATGATGCAGGGTAAGGCTTCGGGGGTTGTTGTTACAAACAACTCAGGACAGCCGGGTAGTTCAACCTCTATACGTATTAGGGGTAATACATCACTTTCAGGAACAAACGAACCTTTATATATTATAGACGGTGTACCAGTTTCGGGAGATGCTACAGGAAACGCTATGAGCGGAAGACCTATAGCAGGTGGCGATTTTACATCACAGGGTAATAACACAGTGAGTCCGCTTGCTATGCTAAACCCTAATGACATCGAGTCGATGGACATCCTTAAAGATGCCTCTGCAACAGCCATTTATGGCGCAAGAGGTGCCAATGGTGTTGTAATAATCACTACTAAATCAGGTAAAAAAGGTACAGGAAAACTAACATACGACAGTTATGTTTCGTTCCAGGAACAGGCTAAATTACTTGATGTAATGGATCTTCAGCAATATGCCCGCCAGCAAAATGAACTTGCCGCTTTGTACGGACAGGAATTAAGACCTGAATTTGCACATCCTGAGTTATTAGGATCTGGTACTAACTGGCAGGAAGAAATTTACCAGACAGGTATACTTAAAAACCATCAGTTAGCTTTTTCAGGTGGTAAAGACGACACCAATTACTATATATCAGGAGGTTATACAGACCAACTTGGTACAGTAATCGGATCTCAGTTTAAGCGTTATACATTTAAGTCTAATGTTGACACTAAAGTAAAAAAATGGTTAAAGGTAGGTGCTTATGTAACAGGTTCAATTACCAACGAAGACATTACCTTAAATGGTCAGCAAAACGGTATTGTAAGTACTTCACTACTTCAGGCTCCTGATTTAGCAGTAAGAAATCTTGATGGTTCTTATGCCGGTGCTCCGGCAAACAACCAGGGTGTTGCTTACATAAACCCTGTGGCCCTAGCTCTAACAAAATCTAACGAACTGGTTCGTAAAAATTTCTTAGGAAATGTTTATGCTGAAATATCTTTATTTAAAGGCCTTAGTTACAGGTTTGAACTTGGTGCCAATACAGAGTTTAGCGAAAACGACGAGTTTCTTCCAACATATCAGTGGGGTTCTTTTGGCAATGAGTTTGCCGACTTAAACAAAAGACGCCAAAACTGGTACTCATGGAACGTAAAAAACCTTCTTACTTACAGAAACACTTTTGCAGGCAAACATGATGTAACAGTGCTTGCCGGACAGGAGGCTAATGAGTCTACCTGGGATGGTATGTATGCTTATGCTACAGGTTTCCTGAGTAATGATGTACACACTATAAGTGTTGCCGATGCTTCTCAAAGCACTGTAAACGACTATAAAGGCAGCCAGGCTCTTAACTCATATTTTGGCAGGGCTATTTATACTTTTGACGATCGTTATAGCATTCAGGGTTCAATAAGGGCTGATGGTTCTTCTAAATTTGACCCTGTAACTAAAAAACAATGGGGATACTTCCCTGCAGTTTCAGGTTCATGGACACTTTCAAACGAAGGCTTCATGGAAGGAACTAAAAAATATATAGACAATATTAGATTTAGAGCCGGTTATGGTGAAGTGGGTAACCAACAGATAGGTAATAACAGGTATGGTGCTAACCTTAGCTTTATTGGTACAGGATTAGGAACAGGTACTCTGTTTACTAATATGGCAAACCCTAATGTAACATGGGAAACTTCTAAACAAACCAACTTAGGTATAGATTTTACGCTATTTAGCAATAGACTTAGTGCTACAGTAGAATTCTACAACAAAAGATCGGAAGACTTCCTTACTACGCTCCCTCTACCTTATTACCTTACAGGCGGCCCTAACTGGGAAGGTGGTATAGACCCTCCTTATGTAAATCTTGGTGAGATACAAAATAAAGGTATAGACCTTACCCTTTCATACAAAACAGATCCTTCAAAAGATTTTTCATGGAACTCTACCCTTATTTTCTCAAGAAACAGAAATAAGGTAGTATCCCTAAACGACGGACTTGTACTAATGCAGGAAGTAAACACTAATGATTATACTACTGTTACCGCTACAAATACTGTTGTAGGACAGCCAATGGGACAGTTTTACGGATATCAGACATTAGGGATCATCAGAGACCAGGATCAACTTGACAATGCGCCGTTAATTGGCATTTACAACGGAGACCCGGTACAATCTCAATTAGGAGATGTATTATACGCCGACTTAAATGATGACGGAGTAATAAACGATGATGACAGAACTTTTATAGGTAATCCTTACCCTGATTTTACTTATGGTTTTACAAACAACTTCAGGTATAAAGGTATAGACCTTTCTATTTTCCTACAGGGTTCTCAGGGCAACGACATTCTTAATCTTACAGGAAGAACCGGTACCCTAAACACCAACCTATATCAAAACCAGCTAGCTGAAGCTGCTGATTACTGGACGGTAGACAATCCTAATGCAAGCCTGCCCAGGCCGGTAAGTAACCTTGGCCACAGTAATCTTTTAATTTCTGACAGGTATGTTGAAGACGGTTCTTACTTAAGAATCCAAAACATTACGTTAGGTTATACTTTACCATCTGATATTACATCAAAAGTAAGTATTACAAAACTGAGAATTTATGGAGGTGTTCAAAACCTGCACACCTTTACAAAGTATAAGGGATATGATCCTGAAGTAGGTTCTTTTAACCAGAATGCACTTTTAACAGGAGTAGATAACGGACGCTACCCTTCGCCACGTTCATTCACTATGGGATTAAATGTTGAATTCTAAAAATTAGCTCATGAAAAAAAATATAAAATCAATAGCAGTCGCAGTTTTCGCTTTAGGAGTGATGTCGCTTAACTCATGCAGTGATGACTTCCTTATACGCGAACCGCAGGACAGCATTACACTCGAAAATTACTTTAGTTCTAATGACCAGGTAAGAAACAGTACTAATGCAATGTACAGCAAAACATGGTTTAACTTTCACAACAAGGCTTTCTTTGCAATTGGTGAAGTTGGATCGGGTAACAGCTACACAGGATCAAGCGACGTTAACAGTTTAAGAACACTTACAATTTCCGGTACCGACGTAGAAATGGTTAATGCATGGAAAGGTCTATGGGCTACTATAGCACAAGCCAATATGCTTATTAGCCTTCTGCCGGAAAGAGTAGGTCCGGAAGTAGATCCGGAAGTAGTGGATGTTGCAATTGGCGAAGCGCACTTTATGAGAGCTACGGCTTACTTTTACCTTGTTAGGCTATGGGGACCGGTGCCAATTGTAGAAAACAACCTGGATAACGTTGAAAACCCTCAAATACCTACAAACCCTGTAGAAGATATTTATCAGTTTATTGAATTAGAATACAATGCTGCAATAAATATGCTTCCTGAAAAAATAAGAAGCTCTAATTATGCCGATAACGGAAGGGTATCTAAAGGTTCTGCCAAAGCAATGCTTGCTAAGGCGCACTTATATCAGGGAGAATATAATGAAGCAAGACAACTTGCTGAAGAAGTAATAAACAGCGGTGAGTTTAAACTTTATGGAGGTGAGGAACTTCCTTCCTACTCTTTTGGAGACCTGTTCCTTACAGCTAACAACAATAATGAAGAATCTATTTTTGCACTACAGTGGAAAGTTACCGGAAACTACGGTACTGCCAGCAACTGTAACACTCAGTTTGGTTATTCCCCTTACATAAATCAGGCTACTTACGGAGGTGTATTTGCCCCTTCTATGGACCTGTTAGCCTCATTTGAAGACGGGGATTTAAGACGTAAGGAAACAGTTATGTTACCTGGGGATTTCTACCCTAACATTACAACTGCCGATGGTCCCGGATTAACTGTTCCTGATGATATTGATGCACAGGGTACAGGTTCGGGTATCAAAAAATACGTTGTAGGTAAAGGCGGCGGTGCTGCAGGTCCGTTTGACAACTGGGGTATGATGGAAAACAACACTTATATCATGCGTTATGCTGAAGTATTACTTATACATGCAGAGGCAATTTTAGGAGGTGCTGAAAGCACTTCAGATGCTGCTGCTCTTGATTCTTATAACAAAGTAAGAAACAGGGCCGGTTTACCATCTGTAACTTCATTCACTTTTGATGAACTTTTCCATGAAAGAAGAATCGAATTGGCTTTTGAGGGAGATTACTGGTATGACCTTGGAAGATTACCATTATCTAAAGCAGCAGATATAATAAGTAATCAGGACAGAGGCTTTGTAGACAATCCTAACTTCGTGCCAATCCCGTCGGGAGACTTCTTTATACTGCCTTACCCAACTATCGATTTAGACAAGAATCCTAAATTAGGTGAGCCTCCGGTACCTTATAACTTTGACTAATTTTAAAAATTCAGTATATGAAAACTTTTAAATTAAAAAAACTAATGGGTTTACTTACCGTTTTTACGGTAGTATCCCTGGGGATTGTATCCTGTAGTGATGATGATTCGTCTGCAAGTACATCTGCCCCTGAAATTAACAGTATAGCCCTTTCTGCCGACGAAAATCTGGAGCCACTTGAAGTAGGTTATGCTAACAACATGTATGCAATACAGGGTGTAGGATTCAGTACATTACAAAAAGTATATTTTAATGACACTGATACTTATTTTAACCCAACCTTAGTTACTGAGAACACCATTTTTGTTACGATAGACAAAGACACTCCTTATGCAGATGCATCAAATGAGTTAAAAATCGTCACTAAATATGGCACAGCAGTATACCCGTTTATTGTGGCACCACCGGCACCGGAACTGAGAAGTTTCCAGCCTGTTAATGCAGCAGATGGCGAAGTGGTAACCCTTTTAGGAAACTATTTCCTTGACCCTGTAGTAACTGTAGGTGGTGTAGAGGCAGAAATCGTTTCCACATCTTTAACGGAAGTAGCTATTAAACTGCCTGCCGGTTCTCAACACAAATATATTGAGGTTGAAACCATATCGGGATCAGACACCTGGGGAACAGCTGTAGGTACTGCTATTTATGACGATGCATTTTATGACCCGTGGACTATAGAAGAATGGAACAACCACGAATATATAACTGATCCTGCAAAAGCATATCAGGGTGTTACTTTCATCAAGAAAGAAATTTCAGGATGGGATAATATTCAGGGTAACTGGGCATGGGATGATCAGATATCTCAATACACAGGAATACGATTTTCAGTTCGTTCTGACGATCCGGGAAAACTGGTGCTTATTTTTAACGGTGCTAACTGGGGTGATGCAAACTTTGCATTCACTACTACTTCTGACTGGAAAGAATACCGCTATACATGGGAAGAACTGGGCGGAATGCCTGAAGCCTTACAGAATATTTCGTTCCAGGAATTTACTGGAGCAACCCATAACTATTACTTTGACAATATAGGATTCACCGTAGATTAATCCCCTACACTTATACATTGTGATTTTGTTTTTTGTGAAACATTCCCTGATTTTGGATCGGGGAATGTTTTAATTATTTTTAAGTTCCCCCATAACACCTGCACAATAAAAAAACATAATGAAAAAAATCTTTTATAGCCTTTTAAGCTTAATATTATCCCTATCGGCATTTTCACAGGGAAATAACCATAAACTGGAACCTTCAAAATTTGAAGGACTGGCCATGACCCCTCCTATGGGATGGAATTCATGGAACACTTTTGCAACCGATATAAATGAAGACCTGGTAAAACAAACTGCCGATATTATGGTAGCATCAGGCATGAAAGATGCCGGATATACTTACATAGTACTGGATGATGGCTGGATGACGCGTGAAAGAGATGCAAACGGCAACTTAGTTCCCGATCCTAAAAAATTCCCTAGCGGAATGAAATCCTTAATAGATTATGTACACTCTAAAGGCCTAAAATTTGGATTATATAATTGTGCAGGCACTAAAACCTGTGCTGGTTATCCCGGGACAAGAGGCTATGAATATCAGGATGCCCGCTTTTATGCTGCGCTGGGTATCGATTTCTTAAAATACGACTGGTGTAATACAGAAGGCATTACCGCTAAAGAAGCTTATACAACAATGAGCAATGCCCTTAAAACTGCAGGCAGGCCAATCCTTTTCAGCCTTTGTGAATGGGGAGACAACCAACCTTGGGAATGGGCAGAACCATTAGGAAATATGTGGAGAATATCTGGCGACATCTATCCTTGTTTTGATTGTGAGTTTAAGCACCCTGAAAACTGGTCGTCATGGGGATTTATGAAGATAATTGACATGAGAAAAGGCATCCGAAAATATTCGGGTCCTGACCACTGGAACGACTTTGACATGATGGAAGTAGGTAATGAAATGAATGATACTGAAGACAAATCTCATTTCAGCATGTGGTGTATGGTGGCTTCTCCGCTTATTGCAGGCAACGATTTTAGAAAAATGAGCGAAGAAACCCTTAATATCCTTACCAACAAAGCTATGATTGCCATTAATCAGGATAAACTGGGAATACAAGGGTTTAGATATAACGAAAATAACAGACTTGAAACATGGGTAAAACCATTGGAAAACGGTGATTGGGCTGTGGCTTTTCTTAACAGAAGCGAAGAAGAAAAATCAATTGACTTTAACTGGAAAGACCACAGCATAAAAGATGAAGAATTCAACAAAGAGACTTCATTCAACACCATTACTTATAATGTCCAGGATGTATGGAATAATAAAAAAGCAGGAAATACTAAAAAAGCTTACAAAAGCAAAATAGCTCCGCATGATATTGTTGTATTAAGACTTTCTAAAAAATAAAAATGAAACACCGCTTAAAACATATTATAGCCACACTCCTACTCTACTCGGCTACTTTTGCACAGGTAAGCAAACATGGGCAACTAAGTGTTGAAGGAACAAAACTTGTTGACCAAAACAGTGAGCATGTTATGCTTCGGGGCATGAGCTTCGGGTGGCATAGCTTTTGGCCGCGCTTTTATAATAAGGAAGCGGTACAATGGCTTAAAGATGACTGGAATGTAAACATCGTTAGAGCAGCAATGGGTATAGAGATAGGCAACAACACTTATCTTCAAAACCCTCAGGATTCTGAACAAAAAATAATGGCTGTTGTTGAAGGGGCCATAGCTACTGATATTTATGTTATTATAGACTGGCATAGCCACAATATAAACCTTAAAGAAGCCAAGCTGTTTTTTGACAAGATGTCTAAAAAATATGGAGACAGCCCCAATGTTATTTATGAGGTATTTAATGAACCTGATGAAGAGACATGGCCGGAAGTAAAAGCATACAGCGAAGAAATAATTAAGGTTATACGAAAAAATGATCCTGATAATATTATACTGGTAGGCTGTCCGCACTGGGATCAGGATATTCACTTACCCGCTCAGGACCCTATCACCGGATTTAAAAATATTATGTATACAGTACATTTTTATGCCGCTACACACAAGCAGGAACTACGTGACCGTACCGACAAGGCAATTGAGGCCGGATTACCTGTATTTATTTCAGAATGTGCAGGAATGGAAGCAACCGGAGACGGTCCTCTTGATTATGAGGAATGGCAACGATGGATTGACTGGATGGAAAGCCGCGGACTTAGCTGGATAACATGGTCGGTGTCCGATAAGGATGAAACCTGCAGTGTACTAAAAAAGACTGCCTCTTCTACAGGAAACTGGAAGAAAGATGACCTCAAAGAAAGCGGTGTAATAACAAGAGATTATTTAAAATCATTGAATAAATCATAGATTTAGTTTGAGTTAGTTTTGTAATTTAAAAATCCTGCTTTTAGCAGGATTTTTTGTTTTATCTTCGCAAAAAACCAATAACTGATGAAAAAATTAATTTATTTATGTCTTGCATTCTGCATGACTACAACGATTAGTTTCGCACAAAAACTGACTGACAAGGACTTACAGGGAACATGGAATGTTGTTGCATTGGATCTTCTTGAAACCGAAGGCATATACTTTGATCTTATAAAAGGAGATGTTGAGTTTTCTGAAGCAATAAAAAGCCAGACTCCTGCAGAAGCTTTAGAGCAAGCCAAAGTAAGTATAGCCCCAACGATAACTATGCTTAAGGAAATGAAAATGATAATAACCGGAAACAATATACAGCAATACATACCGGGAGAGGAAGTAACCGGAGTTTATACTCTGGTTAACGAAAATGAAAAGCAAAAGCTTAAGATTATATATTCTGACGACACAGAGGATTTTGTTGAAGTTTACATGAAAGAAGGCAAACTTTATATTGACCTTGAACAGGATGGTCTTTTTATTTATAAGAAAGGATAATTCTCTTAATAAAACAAAAAAAGCTCACCACTTGGTGAGCTTTTTTTGTTTAGTAATTTTTTAGCGAAGGAAGCAGGCCCCCACAAAAAGCAGGATTATGGAAATGCATAAGTTACAAACACCTATGCTCCTAAATCTTACACTGTCTCTGTCGATTCCCGCCAGAATTAGTTTTCCTGACGCCATTAAAAAGAAAGCTCCAAACGAATAACATAAAACCTGGTACATAATCGTAGTTTTTTTAGTGAAACATTAAGACTCCTTTTTTCTTTTTCTTTTTAGCTTTTTAGTTTTTCCTCAAACTAACATTAAACAGATGCAGGATTAATGCCATGTACAAGGACAGTTACTAACGCCCTGGAAGATATCCAGACCAATAGTTATCATGTGTGTACCGCTGTTATAAGCCAACAACTCATTTGTTGTTAACTGATAAGAGTACGCAAAATAAAAATTCGAAACTTTTAACCCCGCCATAGGCCCTATATTAATAGGATTACCCATCTGGTCGTTAAGAAAACGGTAGTTACCCCCTATCCAGTAATAATTTTCACCATCCATATAGCGAAACTTAAGGTTAATATCTGTTGTAGACCTTCCGTCACTTTCAAAATACTGAATAAAGCTTGAAGGCTCAACTTCTAAGTTACCACTACCCTTAAAGGTATATCCGGTATAAAACTGATAGTTCCTTAATCTGTTCGGCTCGTTTATAGCAAAAACATCAAGGCTTTTATTAAGTAAGTTACTACCTGTAGCATTAAAATAAAACTGGCCTATCCTGTATAAAACAGCAACATCAAAGTTGTGATTAACCACATACCTGTTATTGCTTATAGACGGATCGGGTGTTTCAATATTCTCTATATCCACCTTAAACTGGTTAAGGTTGTAAGAGATACCAAACGACAGGAACTGGTTACTATACTTGTCAAGAATAATGTGGTGCGCAAAAGATACCTTACCACCATACTGACGTGTATTACCATTCTTATCGTTATATAAAAACAATCCTATACCTGTATCATCGGCTATCCTCATGTCTGCAGCTAACGACTGCATGTCGGGCGCATCCTTAATACCTACCCATTGGGTAAGGCCGTTTGCCCTAATCTTAACATAATCCCCAATACCCGCATAAGCAGGAGAAATTATAAAAGGGTTATCTGCAAGATATTGTGTAAATGTTGGTATGGTTAACTCCTGAGCACGTAAAAAAGATGCTGTTAGCAATAATAATAGGAGAAATGTTTTTTTCATTTTTTGAGTTTTTGGCCTGTTATGATAATTAAAACCACAGCCGGCTAAGCGGCCGTGGCTTTTATTAATTTATTATCTGAATATGGTAAAGTGTCCTACAAATTCCCTGTCATCTACCGGATTGTTTAGTTTTACTATATACCAGTAATCTCCGGTTGGCAGTTCTTTGCCGTTATACTTACCGTCCCATTCCTGTCCTTGTCTAAGGGTTGCCAGTTTCCTGCCGTACCTGTCAAATACATAGAACTCAAGGTTTGGATAATTTTGAGCATTGCCTGGCGCCCATGTATCGTTTATTCCGTCATCATTTGGAGACATAACATCCGGAAGGATGATATCAACAAATTCAGCTGAAATAGTTTTCTGAGCCACACAGCCTCTGCTGTCAGTCACTGTTACCACATAAGTTCCTGTAGCATAAATTTCAAACACGTTTGTACTACCCATATAGTCGTCGTTAAACGTATAAGTATAACCTCCTGAACCTCCTGTTGTAGTTGCAGTAATTTCATTAAGATCAGTTTCTGCAAGTATCAGCACAAGCGGTGTAGTATTTTCTACAGTCACCGGATCTGTACTGTCTATACATCCTGATTCATGAAGCACGTCTACAACATAAGTACCGTCGGCTAGGTTAGTAAACACATTACTTGCTTGTGGTGCGCCACCATTTAACGAATAAGTTACCTGACCCTGAACGCCTGATTCTACATTAACTGTAAGTACATTCTCGTCACAGTTATAAACCAGTTCCGGTGTTGCATTAATTGTAAGTGGTGCATCCATCCAAACATCTATAGAAGCGATACAGTCGTTAGCATCTTTAACATAGATGGTATAAGTAACACCTCCGTCAAGATTAGTATAAAGGTTTTTATCAACCTCAAACGGCTGGTTCATATCCATACTTGTAGAGTATGGTGCTGTACCACCTGTAATGTCAATTAATATTGCACCATTATCGTCGTTTTCACATACTTCAGGATATACCTCAACTTCAGTCAGTATAAGTGCAGTTGGTTCACCTATGGTCGCTGTGTATTCCATGTAACATCCTGTTTCATCCTGAACTCTTACAGTGTATGTTCCTGCAGGTACATTAAATGTACTTTCGGTAGTCATAGCAAAGTCAGGTGAAATACCATAAGTAAGCTGTCCTACACCTCCTGAACCATCAACCATGATAACACCATTTGCCTCACCATTACAAAGAGCATCTCTTACAGTAAGGAAACCAAGGATTGGCTTGCTGTTTTGAAGCGTAATTTCTCTTGTTCTAATACATCCGTTTGTGTGTCGGATATATACAGTGTAAGTACCGGCAGGTAAATTAGTAAATATGTTTGATGACTGGTAGTTCACTCCATCAATAGAGTACATAATATCACCCGCTATATTAGCATTGATGTTCTCTACCGTAATCATATGAAGCGGTGTGTTATTGTTACATATCTGCTCTGAAGTAAGAACAGGGTTAAATGTTACACCATCTTCAATATTGAATACAATTGGTATGATAGAACATCCTGCCGCATCCTGAACGAATACTATATGCTGGCCACCACCAAGGTTACCGTAAGTAAACTGATCCTGAACAAAAGTAACTCCGTCCATACTTGTTGAATATGGCGCTGTACCACCCGATACGCTTATAGTAACTGTACCGTCATTAGCATTTAAACAGGTCTCGTTAGTCCAGTTTACAGAAGCTACTATTTGTGACTGAGCCTGAGTTATTACCACATTGTTTAGGGTTTGTACACATCCTAACTCGTCTCTTACCTTGATAGTATATGTTCCTGCTACCAGCGAAGTAAACGTATTGTTAGTTGTATAAGTAAATACCGGTGAAATGGCATACTCTAACTGACCTGTACCTCCTGTAGCGGTAACCAGAATTTCTCCTGTATCATCCCCAAAACAAATTACGTTTTGAGTAACCGTTGCCGTAGCATTAACCGGCTGATGATCTTCCACATCAAAGTCTACAGTTTGTATACATCCGTTTACATGCTGTACATAGGCTGTATATGTACCTGCTGTAAGGTTATTATAGATGTTAGAACCCTGATATGTTATACCATCTACAGAGTACTGAACCTGGCCTACATATTGAGATGCAATTGAAATAGTCACTATGTTGCCTGGTGTGTTGTTATTACAGATATCCTGTACATTAACACTTGGCTGAGTATTTACACCCGGAGCCACATTAAAGGCTATTGGTGTAACTGTACAACCGTTACTATCCATTACATAAACTGTATGGTTTCCTGCGGTTAGTCCTGTGTAGTTAAACACATCCTGAACAAAGTCAGCAGGGTTATTAGAATCTAGACTTGTAAAATATGGAGCAGTACCACCACTTACTGTAAATGTTACTGTACCATCAGCAGCATTAAAGCACGTCTCATTTGTTGTAACAACATTGCTTGTTGCTAAAGCAGTTGTAGGTTCAGTAATTGTTAGTGTAGCGCTTTGTACTTCACATCCTATACCATCTGTTACCATTACTGTATAAGAACCGGCTGTTAGGCCTGTAAATACATTGTTAGTACCATATACAAAGTCTGGTGAAATTGCATACTGAAGTGTACCTGTACCTCCGGAAACCGTTACGGTTATTTCACCCGTTGTCTCTCCAAAACATAATACATCTGCAGTTACTACAGCCGCATCTATTGTTATTGGCTGAAGCGTGTTTATTGTAAATGTAGTGGTCTCGACACATCCGCTTGCATGCTGTACATAAGCCGTATAGTTACCCGGTGCTAAGTTGTTGAACACGTTTGATACCTGGTAAGTAGTACCGTCAACTGAGTACGTCAGGTCAGCAGGGTCTAATATCTGTGATGAAGCCACATCAATTGTTACCTCATTACCCGGTACATTGTTAGTACAGTTGTCAACTACTGTAGCACTTGGTGTCATGTCTGCACCAGGAGCAATTGTAAAGTCAACAGGTATTACTGCACAACCGTTACTATCCATTACATAAACTGTATGGTTTCCTGCGGTTAGTCCTGTGTATGTAAATACATCCTGAACAAAGTCAGCAGGATTATTAGAGTCAAGGCTTGTAAAGTATGGAGCTGTACCACCACTTACTGTGAACATTATTGTACCGTCAGTCGCATTAAAGCAAACCTCATCTGTTGTAACAACGTTACTCATTGATAAAGCTGTTGTTGGTTCAGTAATAGTTAGTGTAGCGCTTTGTACTTCACATCCTATACCGTCTGTTACCATCACTGTATAAGAACCGGCTGTTAAGCCTGTAAATACATTGTTAGTACCATATACAAAATCTGGTGAAATTGCATACTGAAGCGTACCTGTACCTCCGGAAGCCGTTACGGTTATCTCACCCGTTGCATCACCAAAACATAGTACATCAGCAGTTACTACAGCCGCGTCTATTGTTATTGGCTGTAGTGTGTTTATTGTAAATGTAGTGGTCTCGATACAGCCGTTTGCATGCTGTACATAAGCTGTATAGCTACCCGGCGCTAAGTTGTTGAACACGTTTGATGCCTGGTAAGTAGTACCGTCAACTGAGTACGTCAGGTCGGCAGGGTCTAATGTCTGTGACGAAGCCACATCGATTGTTACCTCATTACCAGGCACGTTGTTAGTACAGTTGTCAACTACTATAGCACTTGGTGTCATGTCTGCACCAGGAAGGATATCAAACACAAGCGGTGTAGCAATTGTACAGTCGTTTGCATCTTTTACAAATACTGTGTGTGTACCTGCCGTTAGGCCAGTGTAGGTAAACACATCCTGAGCAAAGTCAGCGTCGTTGTTCGAATCAAGGCTTGTAAAGTATGGAGCCGTACCGCCACTTACCGTAATGGTTACCGTACCATCAGCCGCATTGAAACAGATTTCATCCGTAATAACATCTATAGCTGATGTTAGTGCATCAACAGGTTCATTTACTGTTACAGAAGCTACCTCAAATTCACAGCCTATACCGTCCGTTACCCTTACAGTATAAGTGCCCGCTGGAAGGTCTGTAAATACATTTGAAGATCCGTAAACATAAGCCGGTGATATCGCGTACTGAAGTGTACCTGTACCGCCTGTAGCAGTTACAGTTATCTCACCTGTAGACTCACCTTTACAAAGAACGTCAAGCGTAGCAACTGCTGTAGCTGCAATTGGCTGAAGCGTGTTTATTGTAAATGTAGTGGTCTCGATACAGCCGTTTGCATGCTGTACATAAGCCGTATAGGTACCCGGTGCTAAGTTATTGAACACGTTTGATGCCTGGTAAGTAGTACCATCAACTGAGTACGTCAGGTCGGCAGGGTCTAATGTCTGTGACGAAGCCACATCGATTGTTACCTCATTACCAGGCACGTTGTTAGTACAGTTGTCAACTACTATAGCACTTGGTGTCATGTCCGCACCAGGATTTATCGTAAAGTCTATCGGAGTAATAGTACATCCGTTGCTGTCTGTTACATATATAGTATGAGAACCTACAGCTATATTAGTATACACAAACTGATCTTGTACAAAATCGGCCGGGTTGCTAGAATCCAGACTTGTAAAGTATGGAGCTGTACCACCGGTAACTGTTAGGGTTATTGTACCGTCATTTGCGTTAAAACATATTTCATCAGTTACTACTTCAGCAGCAGTAAGAGCAGCTGAAGGCTCATTTACTGTTAAGTTAGCTGTAGTTATTTCACAACCTATCTCATCCATTACACTAACAGTATAAGTACCTGCAGGAAGACCTGTAAATATATTGTTTGCAGTGTAGTTACCAGGATTTGTTGAAATAGCGTAAGTAAGAGCTCCTGTACCTCCTGAAGCCGTTACGGTTATCTCACCCGTTGCATCACCAAAACATAGTACATCAGCAGTTACTACAGCACTATCAATTGAAATTGGCTGTAGCGCATTGATCGTAAACGGTGTTGTTTGTACACATCCGTTTGTATGTTGTACATAAGCCGTATAGTTACCCGGTGCAAGATCTGTAAAGAAGTTATCCGTTTGATAGTTAACTCCGTCAAGTGAGTATTGTACATCTGCCAATACGTTTATATTAACATTCACAATTACCACATTACCCGGTACATTGTTAGTACATAAAGGAAGAACCTCTGCACTTGCCTGTATATCCACACCCTGCTCAATATCAAATACAAGCGGTGTAGCAATCGTACAGTCATTAGCATCTTTTACAAATAGTGTATGTGTACCTGCTGTCAATCCTGTGTATGTAAACACATCCTGAGCATAATCTGCATCGTTGTTTGAATCAAGGCTTGTAAAGTACGGAGCCGTACCACCACTTACAGTAATGGTTACCGTACCATCAGCAGCATTGAAACAAATCTCATCTGTAATAACATCAATAGCTGATGTTAATGCGTCAACAGGCTCGTCTACTGTTACAGAAGCCACCTCAAATTCACAGCCGATACCATCTGTTACCCTTACAGTGTAAGTTCCCGCAGGTAGGCCTGTAAATACATTTGAAGATCCGTAAACATAAGACGGTGATATTGCGTACTGAAGTGTACCTGTACCGCCTGTAGCTGTTACGGTTATCTCTCCTGTAGACTGTCCTTTACAAAGAACATCCAGTGTGGCAACTGCTGTAGCAGCAATTGGCTGAAGGGTGTTGATTGTAAATGTTGTGGTCTCAATACAGCCGTTTGCATGCTGTACATAAGCCGTATAGTTACCCGGCGCTAAGTTGTTGAACACGTTTGATGCCTGGTAAGTAGTACCGTCAACTGAGTACGTAAGGTCGGCAGGATCTAATGTCTGCGACGAAGCCACATCGATTGTTACCTCATTACCCGGCACATTGTTGGTACAGTTGTCAACTACAGTAGCAGTTGGTGTCATATCTGCACCAGGAAGGATATCGAACACAAGCGGTGTAGCGATCGTACAGTCGTTTGCATCTTTTACAAATACTGTATGTGTACCTGCTGTAAGCCCTGTGTATGTAAACACATCCTGAGCATAATCTGCATCGTTGTTTGAATCAAGGCTTGTAAAGTATGGAGCTGTACCACCACTTACTGTAATGGTTACCGTACCATCAGCAGCGTTGAAACAAATCTCGTTTGTGATCACATCTATAGCTGATGTTAATGCATCAACAGGCTCGTCTACTGTTACAGAAGCCACCTCAAATTCACAGCCTATACCGTCCGTTACCCTTACAATGTAAGTTCCCGCTGGAAGGTCTGTAAATACATTTGAAGGTCCGTAAACATAAGCCGGTGATATTGCGTACTGAAGTGTACCTGTACCTCCGGAAGCCGTTACGGTTATCTCTCCTGTAGACTCTCCTTTACAAAGAACATCCAGTGTAGCAACTGCTGTAGCAGCAATTGGCTGAAGCGTGTTTATTGTAAATGTTGTGGTCTCAATACAGCCGTTTGCATGCTGTACATAAGCCGTATAGTTACCCGGTGCCAAGTTGTTGAACACGTTTGATGCCTGGTATGTAGTACCGTCAACTGAGTACGTAAGGTCGGCAGGATCTAATGTCTGTGACGAAGCCACATCAATTGTTACCTCATTCCCCGGTACGTTGTTAGTACAGTTGTCAACTACTGTAGCACTTGGTGTCATATCTGCACCCGGTTCAATATCAAATGTTAATGTAGCTACAATAACACAGTTATTAGCATCATGAACATCTATTGTATGTGTACCTGCTGCAAGACCAGTATATGTAAACATGTCCTGAACAAAAGCAGCAGAGTCTAAACTTGTAAAATAAGGAGCTGTACCTCCTGAAACAGTTACTGTAACTGTTCCGTCAGCAGCATTGAAACAAATCTCATTTGTAATACCTCCTGTTACTGAAGCAGTAAGCTGAGCAGGCTCATTTACCACTATAGCCGAAGAAGTAACTTCACAACCTATCTCATCCATTACACTAACAGTATAAGTACCCGCAGGAAGACCTGTAAATACATTGTTTGCAGTGTAGTTACCAGGATCTGTTGAAATAGCATATGTAAGAACTCCTGTACCTCCTGAAGCCGTTACTGTTATTTCACCTGTCGCATCACCAAAACAAGCAATAGCAGATGTTATTGGAGTTGCATCTATACTGATAGGAAGAAGGTTGTCTATTACAAAATCATCTGTATCAACACATCCATTATTATGTCTTACATAAGCGGTATAGTTACCAGGAGTAAGATCTGTAAAGAAGTTGTCCGTTTGGTAGTTAACTCCGTCAAGTGAGTATACCACGTCTGCTAATACGTTAGTATTAACATTCACAATTACCACATTACCCGGTATATTGTTAGTACATAGAGGAAGAACCTCTGCGCTTGCCTGAATATCTACACCCTGCTCAATATCAAATACAAGCGGTGTAGCAATCGTACAGTCGTTTGCATCTTTTACAAATACTGTATGTGTACCTGCCGTTAAGCCTGTGTATGTAAACACATCCTGAGCAAAATCAGCATCGTTGTTTGAATCAAGGCTTGTAAAGTACGGAGCTGTACCACCACTTACCGTAATGGTTACCGTGCCGTCAGCAGCATTAATACAGATTTCATCTGTAATCACATCTATAGTTGATGTTAGCGCATTTAGCGGTTCATCTACAGTTATAGCATTTATCTCAACCTCACAGCCTATACTGTCTCTTACTCTTACGGTATAAGAACCTGTTACTAGATCTGTAAACACGTTTGAAGAACCATATACAAATGCCGGTGAAATTGCATATTCAAGAGCTCCCGTACCACCTGTAGCAGTCACTTCTATCGATCCTGTCGCATCTCCCTTACATGGTACATCAACTATATTTGAAATTGAAGCACTAACAGGCTGTAAAGGATCTATAGTGAAGGTTACCGTTTGTACACATCCGTTAGTATGTCTTACATATACTGTATATGTAGTCGGAGCAAAGTTTGTAAATACATTTGATGCCTGATAGTTAGTACCGTCTAATGAGTACTGGATATCTGCAGCATTAAGTGTTTGTGACGAAGCAACATTAATGGTTACTGTGTTACCCGGCACGTTATTGCTACAAGTAGCCACTATATCTGCTGTTGGTGTCATATCAACACCTTCATTTATTGTAAAGTCTATTGGAGTTACAGTACAATCATTAGCATCCTTAACATAAACCGTATGGTCTCCCGCCGCAATACCTGAATATGTAAACACATCCTGAGCAAAATCAGCATCATTGTTTGAATCAAGGCTTGTAAAGTATGGAGCAGTTCCACCTGCTATTGTTAAAGTAATTGTACCATCGGCAGTATTAAAACATATCTCGTGGGTTAAATTACCAACTGAAGCTGAAAGAGGTGCAGTTGGCTCCATTATTTCTAATGTAGACGTTTCAACCTCACAACCTATTCCGTCAGTCACCCTTACAGTATATGTTCCTGCTGTTAAACCTGTAAATACGTTAGTTGAACCATACACAAATGCCGGTGAAATTGCGTACTGAAGTGTACCTGTACCACCTGAAGCAGTTACAGTTATTACACCTGTTGCATCACCAAAACATAGTACATCAGCAGTTACTACAGCCGCATCTATTGTTATTGGCTGAAGTGTATTGATTGTAAACGTATCAGTTTTAATACAGCCGTTTGCATGCTGTACATAAGCCGTATAGGTACCCGGCGCTAAGTTGTTGAACACATTTGATGCCTGGTAAGTAGTACCATCTACTGAGTACGTTAGGTCGGCAGGGTCTAATGTCTGTGACGAAGCCACATCAATTGTTACCTCATTACCCGGTACATTGTTGGTACAGTTTTCTACTACTGTAGCAGTTGGTGTCATATCAACCCCCGGAAGGATATCAAATGTTATAGGCGATGCTATAGTACAGTTGTTGAAATCCTTAACATATAATGTATGTGTACCTGCCGCAAGGCCTGTATATGTAAACACATCCTGTGCAAAATCAGCAGGGTTATTAGAATCAAGACTTGTAAAGTATGGAGCAGTTCCGCCTGAAACTGTTACAGTAACTGTACCGTCAGCATCAGTAAAACATATCTCATTTGTAATACTTCCTGTTACAGAAGCTATAAGCTCAGTTGGTTCATCTACAAATATACCTGCCGATGTAATTTCACAACCAATAGTATCAGTTACACTTACATAGTAAGTTCCCGTTGCTAAGTTATTGAATACATTACCTCCGCCATAAGTAAACGGACCTGTTGCACTTGTAGAAATACCATACTGAAGTGCACCTGTACCACCTGAAGCCATTACAGTTATTACACCTGTAGTACCTCCAAAACAAGCGATAGGCGTTGTTACAGTAGCAGCATCAATACTTATAGGCTGACGTGTATTAATTGTAAATGTATCGGTCTCAATACAGCCGTTTGTATGTTGTACATAAGCCGTATAGTTACCCGGTGCTAAGTTATTGAATACATTAGATGCCTGATAAGTAGTACCGTCTACAGAGTATGTAAGTTCTGCAGGGTCTAAAGTTTGTGATGATGTAACATTAATAGTTACTTCATTACCCGGTACATTGTTAGTACAGTTTTCAACCACTACAGCATCCGGAACCATATCAACACCCGGCTCAATATCAAATGTTATTGGTGATGCGATAATACAGTTATTGGCATCCTTAACATATAGTGTATGTGTACCTGCCGCAAGGCCTGTATATGTAAACATATCCTGGGTAAAATCACCCGGGTTATTAGAATCCAGACTTGTATAGTATGGTGTTGTACCTCCCGAAACAGTTACAGTAACTGTACCGTCGGCAGCATCAAAACATATCTCGTTTGTAACACCTCCAGTTATCGAAGCTGTAAGCTCAGTTGGTTCGTCTACAAATATACCTGCTGATGTAATTTCACAACCAATGCTATCGGTTACACTCACATAGTAAGTTCCTGTTGCTAATCCATTAAAAACGTTACTTGCTCCATAAGTAAACGGACCTGTAGCGCTCGTAGAAATAGCATACTGAAGTGCACCTGTACCACCTGAAGCAGTTACCGTTATAACACCTGTAGCATCACCAAAACAAGCAATAGGTGTAGTTACCAGAGTTGCATCAATGCTTATAGGGACAAGAGTGTCTATAACAAAATCATCGGTATCAACACACCCATTAGTATGTCTTACATATACTGTATAGTTACCCGGTGCTAAACCATAAAACTCGTTAGAAGCCTGATAAGTAATATTATCAAGAGAGTATTCTACATCTGCTAATACATTAGTATTAACACTCACTAAAACTACAGTACTAGGCACATTACCAGTACATAGATCAAAAACCTCAGCAAATGCCTGAATATCCACACCAGGATTAACCGTAAAATCAAGAGGAGCAACGATTGTACATCCGTTTGCATCTTTAACGTATACCGTATGATTTCCAGCGGCAAGGTTTGTATAAACTAACTGGTCTTGTGTAAAGTCAGCATCGTTGTTTGAATCAATACTTGTAAAGTATGGTGATGTACCACCGCTTACAGTAATGGTTACTGTACCATCTCCTGCACTAAGACATATTTCATCTGTAACACCACCGGTAACAGAAGCTGTTAGTTGAGTAGGTTCATCTACAAATATACCTGCTGATGTAATTTCACAAGTAATTTCATCCGTTACGCTTACATAGTAAGTACCTGTTGCTAAGCCTGTAAACACATTAGCCGTGCCATATGTAAACGGACCTGTAGCACTTGTAGAGATACCGTACTGAAGTACGCCGGTACCTCCTGAAGCAGTTACAGTTATTTCACCCGTTACATCACCAAAACATTCGATAGCTGAAGTAACTACAGCTGAGTCTATAACAATAGGCTCATGCAGGTCAATAGTAAATGTAACCGACTTGATACAACCATTAGTATGAGCCACATCTACTGTATGGCTACCTACTGAAAGGTTATTGAATATATTTGAAACCTGATAAGCACCACCGTCTACCGAATAAGTAAGGTCGGTTAAATCAAGGGTTAAATCTGAATCAACAGAGATAGTAACCTCGTTACCCGGAACATTGGCTGTACAGTTATAAACTATAGCTGCACTTGGCTGTAGGTCTACCGGAGGTAGTACCCAATGTTCTATAGGAGGTGTAAGATTACAATCGTTTCCGTCTTTAACATAGATAAGGAACATAACCGCATCATCAGGGTTAGCAAGATCTACCGGAATTGTTATTCCTGTAAAGGTATATGTAGTGCCTGTTACAGGATACCATGTAGTATTATCCATACTAACTTCATAGTCACCTACACCACCTGAAATCTCTACAGTAATAGTACCGTCACCTTCGTTATAACAAACTTCATCACTAAAGCTTGTTACTTGGGCTTCAAGTTTAGCCGGTTCAATAATTTCTACCTGGAACATTTCAAAACATCCGTTTTGATCCTGAGCAATTACATCATACCATCCCGCTGCAAGGCCTGTAAATACATTAGTATCTACAAACTGGTTTAAGTTTGGTGAAATAGCATATTGTACATTGCCTGTTCCCGGTGAAGCCGGATCAATCGTTACTGTAATAACACCATTTATCTGATCCCAACAAAGAATATCCTGTTTCGACACCGAAGCATCAAAGGCCGGTGGAGCAACAATATTAATTGCCGGTGAAGTTTCCTCACAGTCATCACTTGTTACACGAACATAGTAATCACCTGCAGGCAATCCTGAGAAAGTATTTGCAGATTGTGGCCCTGCTATTACTGCGCTAGTACCATCCAGAAGTTCATAACTATAGTTACCTAAACCTCCTGTTACATTTGCAACGATTGAAGCCGTAGACTCACCAAAACAGTTGATAACTGCACTGCTAAGGTCTAGGTTTATGGTTAATGGCGGTACCGGAAGTACAGTAACTTCGTTAGAAAGTACTGCTGTACAATTATTAGAATCTCTTACATAGATTTGATAAGTACCTGCACCCACAGCGTAAACTGTCTGGTTAGTGTAAGTTACTCCATCTAAGCTATATTGATAGGTAGGTGTACCACCAATTGCAGAAACCGTAATCTCTGCCTGAGTTGTACAGGTTAAAGTATCTGTAAGATTTAAGAATGCCTGAATCGGATCCGGCTCATTTATAATAACCGTAGGTGTTGTTAAATCACAACTCCATCCGTCGGTTACAGTAATGCTGTATGTACCTGCACCAAGGTTATCAAAGGTTGGTGATGTTTGTGCATCTGTACTAATAACTATAGTAGTACCTGCATCATCATAGATATTAAGTATATACTGGTATACAGCCTGACCTCCTGTTACACCTGTTACCTCTACAGTAGCGGTGTTATCACCATTACATAGTAACAATGTTGCAGAAGCATTGATCGTTGCCGATATCGGATCCGGTTGTATCAGGTCTATTGTTTGTGAAACTATACAACCACCGGCATCTCTAACATTAACAGTATAGTTTCCGGCAACAAGACCTGCAAACGCATTGTTTGTTCCGTATGGCTGAACAGTAGTTGCAGATGTGTTGTTTATCAACTCAAACTCATAAGAGCCCCAACCTCCTGTAGCAGTTGCTAAAATTTCTCCCTGATCATTTGTACAGGTAACGTTAGCCGTTTCAGCAGCATTAAGTACAAGCGGATCTGCCGGAGAGGCAACTGTAATATTATTTGATACGGCAGAACAGAAAGGTGAATCTGTAGCAGTAACCGTTACATTTAAGTTACCTGCCGTTAATCCTGTTATTGTGAAAGGATTTGTTGTTGTAGCGCTACTACCGGTAGCCACAGTATTACTTAGTGCATCTGTAACCACATAGTCGTAAGCACCGGTATACCCTGTTACTTCAATAGTAACAGTACCGTTTGCATCTCCAAAACATGTTACCTGAGTAGAAGCTATAGCCTCAACCTCAATAGTATCATAAGGAGCTATTGTATAAGGAGAAGTAGTAATTTCATAACATCCCGTTACATTATCTGTAACCTGGAAGTCATAACTACCCGGTGCAGAAAGAACAAAATTAGCCGTATATGTTCCCGCACCCGGAGTAATAGAGGCCTGAGTACCAAGTGGAAGTAAATCAAAAGTGAAATCTCCCGAACCTCCTGTTACCGTTATAGTAACTGTTTCGTCGTTAGTACATGTAATAGCCGTTACTAATGTAGACACTACACTTATTATCTCCGGTAACGGGTCTATTGTTAACGGGAATGTAGCCGTACAGTTATTAGCATCTTTTACAGTTACTGTTATATTTTGAGTAGTACCATTATCTGCTACTTCAAAAGTATTTGACGTAAAGAAGTTAGTACCGTCTATACTGTAAGTATATGGTGCCGTACCTGTACCTGCACCCACAGTAGCAATTATTGTTGATGTAGTTACCGCGTTAGTAACATCACACGCAAAATCAGTTGCTGTTGCTGTAAGTGTTAATGCATTTGGCTCTGTAATATTTATTATTTCCTGAGCCGTACAGTCTTTACCGGAAGTTACCGTTAATGTATAAGTACCTACTGCAAGACCTGTAAATATGTTTGAGTTTTGTACAACGGCAGGGTTAGTACCATCGTCAAGTGTATATGTATAAACAGGGTTGTTGTTAGAAGCCGGAAGCGTAACAACTATAGAACCATCGTTTGCCCCGTTACAGCTTACGTTTTGAGAAACATAAGTGAATGTAACCGGAGTTGGCGCTTCAAGTGTTACAGGTGCTGTAACGCTACAACCTGTTGTAGTATCTGTAATTTCTACAATATAATTACCCGGATCCTGACCTGCAAATACATTAGATGGATTTGCTGCCACGATTGGGTTATTTGATGTATCCTGAAGTTCATATTCGTAGTTAGATGAACCTCCTGTAGCAGTAACTGTAATCACCCCGTCACTACCCGCACAGGTTGGCTGAGCCGTTACTGCAGGAGTGAAGTTAAGCGGAGGGTATACAGTAATTGTTTGTGTATTGGTACATCCGTTTACATCTCTAACAGTTACATTATAATTTCCTGAAACAAGGTTAGTATAAGTAAATGTAGTGCCCGATTGTGCCTGGAACGCACCTCCGTTAAAACTGTAAGTATATGGAGGCATACCTGCTGTTGTAAGGTCTACCTGAATTGCATAGCTACCTTCGGCAACACCACACTGCTGTACTACGGAAAGTGCGATTACCGGAGAAGGATCTGTATCTAATGTTATTGGTGCTGCTATTGGCTGAATACATCCGTAAGCATCCATAACATATACCATATAATCACCACCATCAACATTAAATGTATTTGATGTTGTCCATCCTGCTGTAGCAGCCGTAGGAGGTGTAACTACAGGAGCAGCCAGTATTAAATATTGGTAAGATGCTGTACCGCCATCTGCAACGGCAGTTATAACACCTGAATTAGCATTACAGTTTGCATTTGATACAACAGAAGCTGTAACTGTAAGCACTTCCGGAGACTCAGTTATTGAGAATTGTCCTGAAGCAGCACTACAACCTGCATTTGCGCCATCAACTTCTGTAAATAAAATAAAGTAAGTACCCGGAGCTAATGGTCCAATACCTGTTATTGTAGCAGGTGTCCCTGCAGTAACAGGTGTAGAACCTACAACACCTGTTGGCTGGTTAGATTGCGCATAGTATACTTCATAATTAACCTGCGTAGTACCTGTATCAAAATTATCTATTGTAACATCTACATTACCGTCTGCACTTCCTTTACAGCTTACATTATTGATAACGTCTATTACAGAAGTTAGTGATGAAGGAGTATTAATAGGCTGATCTGCAGCCTTTACATAATAACATCCTGTTATATTATCACGAACTACAAAAGTATAAGTTACACCAGGTATAAGTCCTGTAAAAGTAGAAGTTAAAGGCGTGCCCAAATCTGCAGCCTGCCAGTCACCTGCCGGAATATTTGCAGGGTCATTTTCTGTTGTTAAAACAGCAAAACTATAATCATTACTACTTACATCAGGATTTACAGTTACTACTGCTGTACCACCCGTAGCACAATCTGAAGTCAATGTAGATATATCAATATCCATGTCCTCAGGAGGTGAAGCCATAACGATGTCCTGCTCTATTATAGTACATCCGTTAGCATCAACCACAGTTACCTGATAAATACCGTAGTCAAGCACCGCAAAAGAATGATCTTCATTTGCAGTTGCAGTAAAGTTATCTGAATATCCAAAGTTATTTGTAAGGTAATATGTAAACGGAGCAGTACCGCCCGTTACATTTTGTACTATAATCTCTCCTGCGGTTACGTTAGTTCCCGAACCGTCATCACCACAGGTAATAGGAACTTCAGACGTATCAAAAGCAATAGCTGAAGGTTCTGTGATTATTACATCTGTTTGAGAATCAGTACAAGCATTTGCATCTGTTACCGTAACAGTATAATTACCCGCAGGTAAACCTGTAGTTTGAGTACCATAATCAGTACTTGTAGTAGTATTATAAACATTTATAGTGTAAGGTCCTGTACCTGTAGTGTTATCAATAACTACTGATAGCGCACCTGTACTCTCACCGTTACATAAAATATCCTGAGTTTGTGTTACTGAAGTTATAGACGGTAAAGTAAGCGGAGCTATAACAGTTGTATTGGTTTCCGTTACGCAACCATTTGCATCTGTAATACGGAATCTGAATGACCCGTCTACAGCCGTCTGGTATGAAATTGCAGATAATGCTACTGGAGCAGAAGCACTATAAGTAGTACCTCCATCGTTAGAAACCTGATAAGTATAAGGAGATGTACCTCCATTGATAGTTACATCTATTTGTGCATCTGGTGACGCTGTACAGTCTAAGCCTTTTGTAAAGGCAGCCATAGCTGTTAATGTAGGCGCAATGGTTTGTGTAACTGTATCGGTACAACCGTAAGCATCCGTAACTGTAATATTGTATGTATTTGGGGTAAGGTTACTAAATACATTTGATGACTGGCCGGGAGCTCCGTTAAGTGAATAGGTAAACGGAGCAGTACCACCCGTTACAGTAACTGTAAGTGAAGCACCATTTGAATCATAACAAATATCAGAACCTGTTAATGAAGCTGTAGGTGGTACAGGTGTAGTTAATGTAAATGTATCTGTTACTGTACAGTTGTTAGCATCTCTAACAGTAACCGTGTAAGTACCTGCCTGTGTTAAACCTGTGAATGAAGAACCCGATTGTGGGCCAACCGTAGAAAGGTCTGGCTGGGTTAAAGTATATTGATAACTACCCCACCCTCCTGATGCTGTTACAGAAACACTTCCGTTTGCAACACAAGTAATAGGGTTAGATGTAGTAGTTAGTGTTAATACCGAAGCAGGACCACTAATTGTAACCGTAGCCGTAGCTGTACAGTTAGTAACATTATCTGTTACAGTAATGGTATATGTTTGGGCAGCAAGTCCAGTTAAAGGTATTGTTGTAGCCGTTGCCGAAGCAGATGAACCTACTGTTACCGAAGCACCGTTAACTATTGTATAAGTATAGTTAGTAGAGAAACCGCTTACATTAAAGTTAAGCGACCCGTCTGCTGCGCCGAAACATGTTACATTACTTACTGGCTGGCCATTAACTGCGATAGGTGTTAAAGCGTTTATAGTATAGTTTTCGCTATAAGTACACCCTTTACTGTCGGTCACCATAAAGGTATATGTCCCTGCGTTAAGGCCTGCAAATACATTATTGGTACCATTGTTAACTACTGCCGCAGCAGGAGCTGTTATCTGATAATTAAACGGACCTGTACCCGACACTACTGTTAAAGTAACATCTGAAGTTAATGCAGGACATGTTTGTGTTGTAGCACTAAATGTAAGATCTGTAGGCGGTGTAAGGGGGTCGATTACAATTGAATTGATAACATATGTACATCCGTTAGCGTCTTTAACCGTAACATTATAAGTACCTGCTGTTAGTCCTGTAAAGCTAGTGGAAGAAGTAAAGTTAACTCCGTCTACACTATATTGATATGGAGCAGTACCTCCTGTTATGGTTGTCGCATCAACAGTAATAGTCGCTCCCGATGAACCTGCAACTGTACAGTCATAAGCCTGGGTTACACTTGCAGCACCACCCATTATAGAATCAGGTTCTGTAATGGTAAAGCTGAAAGGAAAATCACATGCTCTGTTACCTTTTGTTTGATGTAATATAACAGTATAGTCTCCAGGAGGTAATCCTGTAAACGATCCTGAGCTGTTTGAAGCTATTACATTACCTAAATCATCCAGTAAATCAAAAGAAACATTATATCCCTGAGTGTTTCCTATAGTATAAACTATAGATCCGTTATTGGCGCCATTACAGCTAACCATATTTACAGCCGTAGTATATGCCACATCCGGAACAAGGCTAATAGTAACTTCATTTGAAAGACTTGTACAACCGTTACCATCCATAACTATAAATACATAGTCTCCCTGATCACCTATCTGAACGTCAAATATTACACTGGTTTGATAATCACCCGGTGTTGGGTTTTGTAATACTCCATTATAACTATAAATAGCATAAATATATGGCGTATTACCTCCTGTTGCATTCATTTGAATGTTACCCTGAGTACATGATATATTTTGTGAAACAGAGGCAATTAAATTTAAATTGCTCTGATCTATGATAGTTGCTGTTCCTGTTACTGAACATCCGTCATCAGTAGTAACTGTATAGGTATAAGTACCAGGGTTAAGGTTATCAAAAAGGTGGTTATTATCCATAACCGGTCCATGTGAATCACTTGACGGGCCTGTAATTGAGAAATAGTATTGCGGACCTACATTTAAAGCTTGCAGCCTAATACTTCCTAATCCGTTACAGGTAGCATCTTCAGTAATTACATTAACCGTTAAAGCTCTGTTTTGAATACCTATATCCTCTAAAGAGAATTCACAGTAAGTATTACCAGGGGTTGTATCAACTCCCTGCTGTCTGATATTTACGGTATAAATACCTGAAGTAGTAATATCAAATGACGGCCCCATACCATCAGTATAGTCATAAATAACTGTGTTTGTGGTTTGGTTTACTAATTGATATTCATAACCTGCAGGTACATTTGTAACTGTTATGTTACCATCTGCCGTACAGATAATATTTTCTTTTGTAAACTGTGGGTCAAGGTTATTTTTAAATACATTAAAGTAATATGTAGCCGGACATCCGTCATACATAATTACCAAACGGTACTTACCGGCTGAGTCAGCAACAAAATCCTGACCTGTACCAACAACACCCCAGGTGCTGTTTGGACAGCCTGTCCACGGACAGTCGTCCGGAAGGTCATCACAAGTAGGGCAAGAAGCTATACAGTCACCTTCATTAAGCTTTTGCCAGCTTATACTTGTAGCATCAGTAACTCCTGTTTGTATTAATCGCTCATCGTCAATACCACATAAAAATATATTTGGAATAGGCTCACTTCCGTCACCATAGTTAGCACATGTTGCCAGTTCATCTGCAAACGGTATAACCGGGTTAGGATTTAAATCACTAAAATTATTTACCGTTACATATTCTGTTATAGAAACACACGGAGCCGGAGCCACACATACAACATAATAATCTCCTTCCGTTAGATCAATAGATTGTGTATTACCTATTTGCACATTGTTACTGTCATACCATGTATAAGTAGTATAGCCATCTGAAGCTGTTACAGTTACCGGACCAGAACATAAAGTAACCGTACGCTGGAAATTACAATCGTCTATATCTACTAAAAAGTTAGCAGGACCTGTTACAGGTTGTCCACAACCGTTAAGACCTGCAATACTTGGGTCATTAGATATTACATTACTGTTTAGAATACCCTGGTAAGTAGCATAAGCACTGTTCTGAATTATATTAGAACACGCATCCTTAAGATCGTTACAACTTTCTGCTACCCTAACCCTAAGTCTTATTTCATAAGCAGGATCATCTTCTTCTACAAGTCCGTCAGGAATTGTAAAAGTTACCTGTTCTGTTCCCGGGTTGTAAACATAAGTTACTCCGGGTGCACCGGAAATATCAACCTGATTAAAATAAGTATTATCAGGTAAAAGGTCAGTAATTGTAAATGAAGTAGCATCATCATTACCTATGTTCTGAAAACTTATAACATATTCCAGATAGTCTCCTAAGTTAACATCTGCTCCTCCAATGTCATTACCGGCTAAATCTTCAACTGTTTTTATAAGCTGAATTTCCGGTTCAATAATATCAACCGCAAGTGAGTTAAAGAATAAATAATAAGTATCCTGAGTGGATGTAATTCTTAAGGTTGCCCCTGTAGAACTGTTAGCAATTAATCCCTGATTGATATTTATAATGTCGGCATCATACCCTAATGTGTTAGAACTGTTAGGTACCCTGTTGGTAAAAGACTGTTCTACGTTACCTGCATCCAGATAAGTAATACTACCATTAAAAAAGTTGGTAGCCGGATTTAAACTGTTTGAAAGTTGGGTAAATGTTGCTACAGAAGCATCTTTAAGTAATAACTGGTCTCCCTGAATACCTTTATCTCCTTCCAGTGCACAAGCCATAAGCTTTGCCCTTACCGGAAGTGGAGCCGGTACTGTAGTAAAACCTGTATAGTTTACGTCAATAGAACCCAAACTCGATTTTACACCCGCAAAACCATCATATGAGGTAACATATTTACCCGGCATATTGGGGTTTTCATAAACAATAAAAATCGTCCATCCTCCGGATACACCACCACTAATATTGTCAGCTTCCGAAGCTCGTATGTTTGCAGCGGTATAGGTACCATTAGGGTTTGCCAATCCTGCAACGAGCGATGTAATATCTGCATAACATACATAAGGGCTGTTACTGTTAAAATCAGTAGTACCAAAACCGTCAAAAATAGTAGTACCGTTTATATCTGTATAAGTTGTTGACCCGGGTAGCTTTAATTTTATCTGATTAAAATCGGTCGCCCTGCCACTACTACTGTTACCTGTATTGTATTTATAAATAGCGGACCAATATAAACCTGCATATACTACTCTACTACAACTTACATCTGTTATAGCCGATAAGGTAGCGCTGCTCGAACTAAAAGTAGTCGCATCACTATCAATATCAATGTAGCGCATATTAAGATCATCGTTTGCACTATCACCTCCATACGGGTCTTCAGGGTCTCTGTTATTACTATCCCTGTTAACAATACCATTGGAGATTTGAGTTATATCTCCCTTAATATTATCCTGATACCTTATCGTAAAAGGTACAGCTACCTGTGCCTGCATGGCAAAACACGCCAGTAAAAATCCAAACAGGATCTTTATCCTTAAATTGTGTATTCGTATATGCATTTGTGTTTGTATTGGTGTTTTTTAGTTGGTTTTATTGTAATTAGTCAGTTGGTTTATCGGTTTAGTTCACATTGATGCTCATTAGCCATACTGTATCAAAGTAGGTATTATTAACATTTGAATAGTATGAGATGAGTGCATCTCTCCAGCTTGTGTGTTTTTTAAGATATACATATCTGAAATTGTTTTGAGGGTTTAGGAAAAAGTCTGCTTTTATTCCCCTATCCTTTAATTTATTAATAAACTTATCAGTATTTTCCTGTTCACTAAACACGTTTGCTATTACATAATAGCCCGGCTCAACATCTTTAATCATGAGGACATCGCCTCTTTTTGGTGCCTGTCTTACTAAATCAGTTTTGGCAGCATAATAATCCTTTATTTCCTGCTCTGTAGTAAGATCTTCTTCCTTTCTTATGTATTGTGCTGAAGGAGGTTTAGATCCTGTTTTCGCTTCCCGCGTTGCGTTTGGTACCTGTTCATTTGCTTTTGTTTTAGTATTATTAGTTAGTTGGTTATTATCCTTATTTGAACCGCTATTATTTGCATTGCTTACAGCTCCTGCTTGTGTAGGCCTGCCCGCTGTTGCGTTATTACTTTGCGGCAATACCTCTGCATTATTAGCTTTTACAATTTCATTTGCCATTTCGCTTTCCATAACACTCCCCTCTTCATTATTTCCATCTGTGCTGTTGGCATTTCCGCTGTTACCACTCTTTGCTGCAACCACTGCTCCTTCTGTTATTACAGCAGCGGGGCTCACTATATTCCCACCTCCTGAGCTATTACCTGATGAGCTGCCAGATCTTGACGCTGTTGGGTTACTGCCTCCTTGTTTTGGCTGGCTTGCTGTCGAGCTTTTTTGACCTCCTTTACCAGAACTTCTGCCCGAAACGCCATTTTCTCTTTCCCTTCTTCTTATGTTCTCTTCTTCTGCATCAGAGCTGTCTTCCACATGAATCAGGTAAGGGTTTTTTTCAATTTTCTCTTCCTTCTTCTTTTCTAAGGCCAGTGCTGCCTCAGTAAAATTGTCATAGCGTTCTATTATTACTTCGTCTTCGCTTTTAGCATTAGGAGGTGTTGACACCACATAATATCCGCTTCTTGCTTTTTTAAGATCTTCCACCGTTTGAGGCTCAATTGCTTCTTCTCCCGGGTCTTTCCTCTTCATGTTAAGCATTTCGGTTTTTGCCCTCTCCAGTTTTACTGCCTGTTCCCTTTTTGCATAGTCCTTAAGATTTTTAACCTTGTTATCAAACTCTGCCTTATTTATTTTGTTTATGGAGTCTTCTCTAATTAAGGCATCAAGTAAATACTGACTATCCTCATCAAGTTCCATTCTCAGTTTTTCAAGGTCGGCTCCTTTCTCTAAATATTCCTCTTCCTCCCCCTCATCTTCTGCAACCTCATCTTCCTTAAGTTTCTCCTCCAGTTGAGCCAGCGTATCGCCAGCCTTTTTATTTTGTTGCCTTATACTAAGTTTATCTTTTAGCTTAAACGACATGATAATTTCATGCGAGGGGCCCAGGTTTACTAATCCATCCTTCACAGTCCTCTCATAGGTATAACCTAAGGAAAGCCTTTTGGTTAAGTGGAAACCTGCACCTATTCCAACCCCATAATAATTATCTACCGAGGTTTGCAGCCATCCTAACCTTGGAAAGTTTACCAGTAAAAAACCATTAAGGCTAAAACCGTATAACTCGCTCATCTTACCTCGCAGGCCAAGATTAAAATCGCTATCCTTAAAAAGGTCTTTCATGGCAACCATCTTATGAGTATACATAAGGTGCATGGAATATGTTTTGTCAGTATACTTTTCTGACATCTCATCCGATTTAAAATCGTAATCCACAACATTCTCTGCATACACTCCCAGGTCAAAATCTTTATAATTAAAGTTTATCCCTGGCTTGATACTAACCAATGAGTTATTTCTAAGCTCCATTATCAGCGGGTCCGGCTCACCTGTTACAGTCCTTATTTTATTAACCCCGCTATTATAATAAGCGATGTTAAAACCAAGAGTAAGGTTCATTCTTTCCTGAAGCCTTATGTTGTAAGAGTAGTTTGCTACTCCCCCAAAACTGGTTATCACCCCAACGTTTTGCTGATAAAGACCAAAACCAAGTCCAGACTTATCTGAAAATCGTCCGGTATACGTTAGCATATATACCTTTGGCGAATCGTCAAACTGTACCCACTGGTTACGGTGATATAGCGAAACGTATGTGTTATCTTCCCTAACAAAAGAGAAAGCCGGATTGTATAAGAACCTGTTAAACTTTAAATTGTTCTGGTACGGAATATTAAAAGTAACTACAGGTGCATCCTGAGCACTTACCTTTGTAAAAGCGGCTATAAAAACTAATATGAAAAATAAGGAGTGGTAGTTTTTTATCATCCGTTATTCAACAATAGTTATAGAGCCTCTCTTTGTAATCTCATTATCTTCCATAATGGTGTAATAGTACACCAGACTTTTTGTGGAATATGTAAAATCACTCTCCGGCCAGTTATTCATATAATTTGAAGCCCTGAATACAATTGTACCACTTGGGGCATATATCACAATTTCTACATTGTCCTTGTTTACATATTTTGCAGGCAATGCCCACTTATCGTTTTTACCGTCGTTGTTTGGTGTGATTGTATTAGGTATGGCTATAACATTGTTTTCTACTACGCTTACCATTACTTCTCTTGTTTCTTCACATTCTCCAACAGTTGCCACTACGGTATATAAACCACCTTGTGAAACCTCAACACTTGGAGAATTTGAAACAACCACCCCGTTTAAATACCATGCGTAGCTTTCGGCTCCACTTGCAGTAATTGTTGATGTTGTTCCTTCCGGAAGATCAAATGTAGGTCCGGTACTTATCGCTACCTGAGACATATCATATGGTATTACTTCCAGTACATTAGAAGAAATGGTACAGTTCTCATAGCTTACCTCCATAAAATAGCTTCCGCCTTCGGTAACCGTAATAGAGTTACTGTTACCTATCACTGTGCTGCTTCCCACTTTATACCATCTGTAGGTATAAGCACTATCATTAACATTAGAAGTTATATTTATCGTGGTACCATCTGCACAAAATACATCGTTTGTAGCTATGGTAACATTATCAATAAATCCAAGATTTACAGTTATTGTATTTGAAGGAATAGGACCAAAATCAGGTATTGTAACCTCAAGGTAATATTCGCCGCTTTCGTTTACGGCAATACTTGTTCCTGTTGCTCCCGGTATAGGAGTACCATTGTTATACCACTGGTATCCGTAACCGTAGTTATTATCCAGTATATCTATGGTGCCACCCATAGGGCTCAAGGCATCAAATACAACTATATTTAGTGATGTGGCTGTATCGGCACATTCCACAAAATCCCCATCGGGAGCAATTTGTATATCAAATCCTAACGGATAAGTAAGTATAAAGGTAAGTTCCTTTACAATACTACAATCCTGTGTTTGCTTAACTTCTACTTTATATTCACCCTCTGTACTTACATAAATTGAAGATGTAGTCTCGGCTGGTATAAGAACACCATCTTTATACCATGTGAATATTGGTGATAAAGCATCTGTAGTAACAGACAGTAACTTATTCTCTCCCGGTATAATAACATCTTCCAGAGGAGTGTCCGGAGTTAAACTGAAATCACTCAATACCAAGTCAAGGATATTAGAAACAAATGAGCAGCTAGGAGTTGTTATTACCACATAATACTCACCTTCTGCTGTAGCTGTATATACAGGGTTATTACCTGTAGCAACAGAAACACCGTCTTTAAACCACTCATAACCATAAGAAGGAATAGTTACACTTGAAGTAAGATCTACCTGCGGATCATCCGGACAAAGCAAGCCACTTTGCGATATATCTACAGTACCTATACTCAATGTTATTGATACTGTGTTAGACAGTAAGGCAGAGAAACCAGGCATAATAACCTGTAGCCTGTAATTACCATTTTGACTGGCATCGTTTACAGTATAAGACGGTGATGTAGCTCCCGGTATGGCAACACCGTTAAGGAACCACTGGTATGCATATCCTAAATCAGTCATTGGGATATTACCTTCAGAAGTTATAGCAATAAAACTCGATATATCTAAATCTACCGATGTACTCGCACAAGGTGAATAAGATGTATCCGGAGCTATAGCTATTGTAAAGCCTGTAGGATAACCCAAAACAAATGTCATTTGCGTAGTTGTAGTACAACCCATAGTTTGGGTTATGGTCACAACATACTGTCCATCCTGAGTTGCGGTTAAGGTACCTGTTGTTTCAGGTAAAGCAACTCCGTTTCTTGTCCATGAGTACTGAGGTCCCATAGCATCGGTAGTAACAGTAATAAGTTTATTTTGTCCCGGCAGTATTATATCTACTACGGGGTTAGTACTGTTTACCGAAATAGTTTCTAAAGTAACTGTAATAGTATTAGACTGCATATTACAGGTACCGTTACCTACCGTAATATAGTAATCACCTACTGCATTTGCAGAGTATGTTGCTGAGTTGGCTCCCGGTATTGCAACACCATCCTTATACCACTGGAAGCTATAAGTTGGTGCTGTTAAACTTGATGAAAGTAAAGTTGTGCTTCCCGGACAAATTGTAGCTGTACCGCTTATGGTTACTGTTTGTACCGCAAGGTTTATGTTTACCGTATTTGACACAACCGGTGCAAAATCAGGAAGTGTTATCTGTAAATAATAGTTACCGTTTTGTGCAGCACTTGTTATGGTTAAACTTGGCGTAGTAGCACCTGCCACGGCAACACCATCCTTAAACCACTGATATGCATAACCTAAATCGGTCATTGGCACATTTCCGGATGGTGTAATAGCGATAAAGTTTGTTATATCCAGCGTAGCACTTGTACTGGTACAGGCAATGTAACCTGCCTGAGCAGCTATAGTAACATTAAAGCCTGTTGGGTATTCAAGCACAAAAGTGTACTGTGCTGTTGCAGCACAGCCTACTGTTTGTGTTACCGTTACAACATACTCACCATCCTGGGTAGCGTTGATTGTTGAAGTAGTGCCCGCAATAGCAACGCCATCCCTGGTCCATGAGTACTGAGGCCCATTGGCATCTGTAGTAACAGTTAATGTTTTTGTTTGTCCCGGTAGTATTAAATCCAGTGTTGGAGTACTACTGTTTATATTTACAACCGCAGTTGTTATAGTTAAAGTATTAGACTGCATGTTACAGGTACCGTTACCTACTGTTATGTAGTAATCACCTTCAGCATTTGCAGAATAAGTTGAAGAAGTAGCACCCGGTATCGCAACACCATCCTTATACCACTGGAAGCTATAAGTTGGTGCTGTTAAACTTGATGAAAGCACAGTAGAGCTTCCTGAACAAATTGTAGTAGTACCGCTTATAGTTACCGTTTGTACCGCAAGGTTTATATTAACCGTATTCGATACAACAGGTGCAAAGTCCGGAAGCGTAACCTGCAAATAGTAGTTGCCGTTTTGTGCAGCACTTGTTATGGTTAAACTTGGCGTAGTAGCACCTGCCACGGCAACGCCATCCTTAAACCACTGATATGCATAACCTAAATCGGTCATTGGCACATTTCCGGATGGTGTAATAGCAATAAAGTTTGTTATATCCAGCGTAGCACTTGTACTGGTACACGCTAAATAACCTGCCTGAGGAGCTATAGTAACATCAAAGCCTGTTGGGTATTCAAGTACAAAAGTATATTGTGCTGTTGCAGCACAGCCTACTGTTTGTGTTACCGTTACAACATACTCACCATCCTGGGTAGCGTTGATTGTTGAAGTAGTGCCTGCAATAGCAACGCCATCCCTGGTCCATGAATACTGAGGCCCGTTGGCATCTGTAGTAACAGTTAATGGTTTTGTTTCTCCCGGCAGTATTAAATCCAGTGTTGGAGTACTACTGTTTATTGTTACTGTTTCGGTGGTAACAACTAAGGTGTTCGACTGCATGTTACAGGTACCATTACCTACTGTTATGTAGTAGTTACCATTTGCATTTGCCGAATAAGTTGATGAAGTTGCCCCAAGTATAGAAACTCCGTCTTTATACCACTGGAAGCTATAAGTTGGTGCCGTTAAGCTGGATGATAGCAAAGTGTTTCCTCCCGAACAAATTGTAGTATTACCACTTATAGTTACTGATTGAACCGCAAGATTTATATTTACTGTATTAGATACAACAGGCGCAAAATCAGGCATTGTAATCTGTAAGTAGTAATTACCATTTTCAGCCGCACTGGTTATATTAAGTGTTGGTGTGGTAGCACCTGCTACTGCAACACCATTCTTAAACCATTGGTATGTATAACCCAAATCAGTCATAGGTACATTTCCTAATGATGTTGTGGCTATAAAACTTGTTATTTCAAGTGTTGCACTTGTGCTCGTACAGGCAAGGTAGCCTGCCTGAGGCGCTATAGTTACGTTAAATCCTGTCGGATATTCAAGCACAAAAGTATACTGTGCCGTTTCCGGACAACCTGCTGTTTGTGTTACCGTTACTACATACTCACCATCCTGTGTAGCATTAAGGGTTGCAGTAGTACCCGCAACAGGAACGCCATCTCTGGTCCATGAATATTGAGGCCCATTGGCATCAGTAGTAATAGTTAGTGGTTTTGTTTGTCCCGGTAGTATTAAATCCAATGCAGGAGTGCTACTGCTTATTGTTATTTCATCCTGAACTACACTAATTGTGTTTGACTGCTGTGTACAAGCACCTGCAGTTACAGCCATGTAATAATCACCTTCCGCATTTACAGTATAGCTATATGTAGTTGCTCCCGGAATAATAACAGCGTCTTTATACCATTGGTAAGTATAATTAGGAGAAGTTACATTAGAAGTTAGTGTTACCGTACCACTGTCACATAAAATTGAACTTCCTGAAATTACAGGCGTAGGCGCACTTAAATTAATAGTAATAGCATTAGATACAATAACACCGTAACCCGGCATTGTTATCCTTAATTCATAACTACCATTTAAAGCAGGATTATTTAGTGTTAAACCAGTTCCTGTACCTCCTGAGACAGCAACCCCATCTTTATACCACTGATAGGCATAACCATAGGAATTGCCTATAAGACTTGTTACGCCGCTTAAAAGTGTTGCATCAAACTGAGAAATCGAAAGATCTACAGTTGTACTGCTGCATGACACATACGCAGGAGATGTTTGTATCTGTAAATTAAAGTTAGAAGGATATTCAATACTTACTGTCGCCTCTTTAACAATATTACAAGGGGTAGGCTGTGTAACTACTACTTTATAATCACCAGACTGAGTAACATTTAAAGTAAGTCCGTTAGCTCCCGAAATCAATACGTTATCCTTATACCAAGCTATTGTTGGCGAAATCGCATCTGTTATAGCTGTCAAGGTCAGCGTTTCCCCTGGTATAATTGAAGTAGAAACGGCAGGATCTATATCTAAAGTAAAATCGGTAGTATTCAGTGTAATGGAATTAGAATCGAAGCTACATCCGTTACTTGTTAATACTAAATGATAAACACCGCCTTGTGTGGCAGCGTATGTAGCAGAGGTTGCTCCGGGTATTAAAACATTGTCTTTGTACCATTTATATGTATAGCCCGATTGCTGGAGGACACTGGTGAGCAAAATGTTACTGGCGGGACAAATTGTTGTTTGATTCCCGGCCGATTGTATTGTAGGGTTGAGTATTGATTGTGCGTTGACCTGAATTATATTAGAGTAGGAATTCATGACACAAGGCCCATAATCTACAATGGCATAATAAGAACCCGCCTGAGAAACTGTAATACTACTACCTGTCTCTCCCGGTATTTCAACATAATCTTTATACCAGATATAAGTTAATTGCGGATAATACAAGGGTGAAGCAGGAGTACCTGTATTATCTATCTGTAATACCTGACTACCTCCTCCGCATAAATTTACTGTACTTACGTTACCATTTACAGAAAATGGCTGGTTATGTACCGCATAGTAAGCCGAAAAGGCCACACTTGGCGCACTAATCTTAACCGGATCGGTACTTCTTACCCTTATCCTGTAACCATCTCCGTAGGTATTAGGAGGAAATACAAAATTGCTTGATACCGGTGATGTTGTATTTGTTAATGTTTTTACTATGGTAGGTGAAGAAAAATCTCCTGTTGGACTTGATAACTCCACTATAAACTGGTTAGTAGGCCCAAGGTTAGCCGGAGGGAAAAACGAAAATGAGAAATTAAATGCACCTGAACTGGCTGATGCACAGGCCTGAGTAAAGCCTACACCCGGTGTAGAGATTGTTATTTGCGAGTAACCGCAAGTAACAAACCCTACACAAACTACTAAATAGTAGAATAATAGATATTTTCTAACAAAAAGGTTGTGCATCCTATAGTTGATGTTTTGGCGAATTTCAACTTTCAAGAATAAACCTATGTAAACAAATTCTTATCAAAAAAACAAATCGACAAAACACTCATTAAATACGACAAAAAACACCTTTTGGTTTTATATGTGTTTTTTATCGATAAAAAATGCATCTTTTTTTTGACACTCAAAAGGCTAAAAAATAATTACAAAAAGAATATTTTCAATTTATTTTTTAACTGTTTTAACATTTTAGCGTTAACAATATTGTTAACAAATTTTTAACAGGATAAATTTTATACCCTCTTAATTTATTTAAAAAATAAATAAAAAAGCAGTGTTATTTAGGTAACAACACTGCTCTTTATCCCTATTTTTTTTTTGACATTATTCGTCTATAACTTCAGCATCAGGCGCGTTTTTCTTAACAGATTCAATACCATTATCTCTTCCCGATGTGCTTTCATACATCTGGCTACTACCTATCACTTGTCCGTTTCCGGCTTTAAGATTAAAGTAATGCTTACCATTAGCAGCTGTTTCCTTGACATATTTTTCATCTTTTGGGGCGTTTTCCTTTACAGAAGAAATTCCGTTATCACATGACGCTTTGCTTTTATACATTTCACTTGTTAAGATAATTTCACCGTTTCCTGCTTTCAGATTAAAATAAAAATCTCCGTTTTTGGCTTTCTTTCTTACAAATTTTCCCATAGTTAAATTGATTTTTAGATTATTCTCAAATTTAACAATACATTACAAAATAAAACTTAAATTATTGTTAACAGAATTTATATAAAAAACGACAAAACAGCTAATTAACAATAAAATTCTCAACATAGAACTAATAACACGCACCCCAATTAGTTAAAATTTTAATTTATTTATAAAAATATTAAATAAAAGACTTACTATTTATTTAAATATTAAATAAATAGTAACTTTGTAAAGTTAAAACCCCACACCCCATGAAAAATTTAACTTTATCTTTACTGATAGGGCTAGTAGCCTTATTTGTAAGCTCTTGCGAGACTGACGACATTAACCAATCTTCAAACGAAACCGAAGCTTCAGTAGTAAATCAGGCAGTCCCAATTCAGTTAAAAGGAGAATATACTCTCCATACTGGCGAACCAACAACAGGCAAAGAGCAGGTTGTTATTACCATATCAGACAATAAGGTATGGATAAAGGATATGTATAACCTTGATCTTATAGATTACAGGGTATTTGTAAACGGAGACTGTTGGATGATAATTTACCTTTCTGATACTACCGAACTAAGGTTTAGCGACTATATGAAGGAACAAAACTTTATACACCTTACACTTTGGGAAAATGGCATAATGACTCAGGAACTAGGAGTTTATGACAAAACATTACCTTTACAACAATAAAAAAAGGAAGCCACTCAAATGAGTGGCTTTCTTTTTTATCAATTATAAACAAGTATAAACAAAAAAGGCTTCACATATGTGAAGCCTTTTTACTTAGTAGACTACTCTAAGAGAATATCGAACCTAAACAAAGATTTAGAAGCTCTTTTAGAGTTTAGCTTATCATTATAACTCACCATCAACACAGCTTAAATACGACCTTATAACAGGCAAAATCCTCTCTGGTATAAAATCCCATCAAAACCGTAATACTCCCTCACCAGTTAGTGCTTTTGGTTTAATTGGTACTATACTACAAATAACCATTGCTTTGGTTGTAATGGTTTTGGCTGGGGTTATATGGGTTTTGAAAATGGTCTTAAAATAATAAAGCAACCCGCAGGTTGCCTTACTTTTTATTAATCATGTAGATTTTATTAATTTTTATGTCTTAACACAAAATGTAGTCAACGCATCTAAAAGTACTTATTTCAACACTAGCTATCTTTTACTTATTTTTGACTCCAAGCAATATCTAGCAAAAAGTAAAAAATATACATATCAGTATCACTGAAACACTACTGGACTAAACTATCAATAATATTATCTCCTGTTCTATAAGTAATATTATCTATTTTTATAGCCTTTTCATTAATAAAAACTATTTTATGCTGATTATTTTTATAAATAACTTTCATTAAAAATTTTGGACGAAATTTTATTATTTCTCTCCTATTATTATTTATTTTCTTCAAAATTTCTTGAATACTATCCGAATCTCGTATAATCAAAGGATTATTATTTTCTTCCTTTTCATATATTTTTATACACTTTATTTCTTTATTAGTGATTATGTCTTGTTTTTTTTCACAGCTTGTAAAGAATAAGAATAGTGCTATTAATATGTATCTCATCGTTAATTAACTTTTTTTTCACCTGTTTTTTGTTTCGCACCGCCACCGCTTACACCTTCAATAAATTTTTTCTCAACTTTTGTACCAGGATCTTTGATTATAGTTGCATTTGGTAATGAAGCCGTTGCTTTATACAATTGATTAGGTGTGACTACATTAGAATATTTTCCAATATTTTCTCTATAATTTGTTAGTGGGCTACCTGCTGCTGCTGCCATTCCTATACCGTCAGCTGCATAGGTAGAGCAATTACAATTTATACCGTTATAAGAATTATTGTTGTTACGGAATGCTTGTAATGTTTGAGTAACTAAATCGTCTCCTGAAGGAGTATTTTCAAGTTGTATTATACCATCAGCTGGTCTACCTTCACTTCCAGTGACATCACTGTTTTTCAGTTCATCTAATGTAGTAACAGCCTCTCCATAGCTTGATTCAACATCTTTGTCAAAATTACTTTTATCTGCTCCACTTCCTCCTGGCCATAAATCATAATAAGTTACAGTGCCATCTTTTACTCGCTCAGTAACGGGCTTTCCATTTTTATCCAAAATATCATTTCCTTTTTTATCTTTTTTATTAACCGTTTTATAGTTATCAACAGCAATTCCAGCATGACCTATTTCTCCATCGCTAGTTCCCCATATAATTAAATAAACATCCGCGCCATTCGGATCAACATATCTTACAGGATTATTTAAGACATAGTTGTAAGGACTCCAACCCGTGTAAGCCTCTGCTTTAGGATCCACATTAAACCATCTACCCAGCGCAGGGTCATAATTCCTAGCTCCATAGTCGTACATGTTAAGCCCCAACTCGTCTTGCAGTTCCTTGCCGTTATACTTACACTTATAGGGTTCTGTAAAATATTCTATAAGGGACAACCCCGAGCAAAAAATCCCTTATATAAGAACGTCCGGCAACATTATTCATAATTACGAATGTAGGATTAGTTGGGCTATTTTCCTAATAATTATTAATGAATATCGACAAAAAAAGCTCCCATAAATGGGAGCTAATTTGTATTGGTACTTTTAAATATTAAAGATCAATTTGGATTTTTACTTTCCCCCCTAGTCCCTTTTCTACAATATCATACAGGGTTTTAAGGGTAAGGTTGTTCCCGTTGTTTTCAATCCTTGAGATATACTCACGCTTCTTGTCAACCATTTCGGCAAGTTGCTCTTGGGTAAGGTGTTTATCTTCCCTTGCTTTTTTAAGCATCAGGCCAATTTTGAAACTTTCAAAATCCCTTTCAAGTTCATCACGTCTTTCAGTACCTTCTGCACCGTAAACGTTATTTTTTATTTCTTTCCAGCTTTTAGTTTCCATTTTCATCTTCTTTAGTTTGATAATATTCAGCCATTAATCTCTTAGCTTTGTCAATTTCATTTTTTGGTGTTTTCTGAGTTTTCTTCTGAAAACCATTAAGCAGTATGACCAGCTTATCATTATCGAAAAAACAAAATACCCTCCAAATATCTGAACCCAATTTTATCCTTGCTTCATAGAGCCCAGCCACACCGACAATAGATTTGAGGTAATTCGATGGAACTCTTTCAAGGGTTTCTATTGCCTCGATGATTTTGAATATCTTATCCTGAACCTTACGGGGCTGGCCTTGTAAAAAGCTTTCAAAATAGTTTTTAAATGCTATAACTTCCCTGACCTTCATAATGCAAATGTAATATAAAAGTTACTATTATTTGTCATTCTCCCTGATTAAATTTAAATGCTCGGGAAATACCGGTTAATCATTTCCCTTTGTTGCAGGCTGTTCATTTTAAAATACTTCTCTGTAGTCCCCGGCCATTTATGCCCGGCAAGTTCCTGTACTTTCTCCAAAGGCAGTTTCTTTTCATTAAGCCAGTTACATATTACGCTCATGCGGATGGTCTGCGGGTTCAGCTTACGGTCTGTAAACAGGCTTTTCAGCGGCTCAATCATGGCATGTACACTGTCCACCGATATGGGCTTGCCCAGCTTGGTAATAATCAGTTTATCACTTTGGCAGCGCAATAGCTTTTCCCTTGTTTCATTGATGTACTTAAAGAACAATATCATCTGCCTTGGCACTAAATCCATTGTGCGCTTGTTCAGGTTGGTAGAGCCTTTAATATAAATTGTCCCGTGCTCCAAATCCACATCCCGCACGTTAAGCCGGATAATTTCATCACTGGTAAGCCCTTGAAAAATAAGCAAGGATAACAACACGTTGTTCCTGACATCCAAATACTGGTAACGGTTCTCCCGTTGCAAAAGCAGTTGCAGTTCTGCGCTGCTGAACAAATCCTGTACCTGTATGGTCTGGTTGCCCTTTATTTTTACGTTCAGCCGCTTGCAGGGATGGTCGGAGCGGTAACCGCTCATGACCAGGTAATCGTAATACTTTTTGATGGCCGATAAAATCCTGACACGGTATTGCACATTAGAATGCTTATTGCTGACCTGCTCCATATAGGCAATGATATTTTTATACTGGTAGCGTTTTGCCTTGGGATTGGTCGCCAGAAAATGGTTGATGGTATACAGGTAGCTTTGTGCTGTGCTTGCCGATACCACCTGCTTTAAATACTGTTCTAAGGTTAATTTTGCCATGGTTTAAAATGTTACTGTTGGTTTACGGCTCTTGTTCTTAATCGCATAGATGTAGGTGGTATTGATTTCCGAATGACCAAGGAAGCCCCTAATGAAGTCAATGCCTGCATTGTTCTCTGCCAAGTGGTGGGCGATACTGTGCCGCAGGCAGTGCAATGAAATCTCCTTCAGTATGAGTTCCTGCTTCTGTGTCTGTGCTATCATCCGTTTTAAGGTATCGTTCAGGTATTCACCTGAGCAGCGCAGGCCTTTGCTGTTGAGAAAAAAAGCATCCTCCAAAGCACTCCTGCCAACAAGCCTTTGGCTGCGCCCCTCCTGAATATACTTTCTGAGGTAACCGATAACTGTATCACTTAAGGGCACTTCACGCCTTTTGCTGTTCTTGCCGCTCCTGACCACCAGCATACCCCGGGCTAACTGTACATCCCGCACATCAAGGGCGGTAATCTCCGACCTGCGCAACCCGCAGCCGTAAGCGATGGACAACAAAGCCTGTTCAAATTCATTCCCGCAATGCTGGTAAATGGTTTTGATTTCGTCAACGCTTAAAATATTCCGTGGCTTGCCAATGCCGCCATCATAGTACGGTATATAGTAGGCGTTCTGTATTTCCTTATTCTCCATCAGGTTTAAAAGGAACAAGCCCTGTACCCAAAGGTGGAAGCGTATGGTTTTACCGGATAGTGTACCCTCGCCACGCTGCTTAGGCCGGGCAATGAGGTATTCAAAATACTGTACCGATTCTTTGGTGGTTACATCGGTAATCCTGTTGATGCCTGCCTGTTCCAGCCATACCAAAAATTCTGCGAGTGCATTTTGGTACATCCTGCTGTTACCTGTCTTATAGTTCCTGACTTTTATAAAGCTTTCAAAGCTGTAAAGCAGCCGTAAAAACTCCGGTGTCTGTATCTTATTTGCCATCGTTATATATGTTTTTCTGTGTTATTTTTTATTGATTTAAAACCCCTTGCTTGCGCACCTTGCGGAATGTGGAACGCCAGCGGCACTTTGCCAGTGTTTACTGGAACTTCCAAGCATTCTGGCGTTCCACTGGTGTTCCAAAATTGTTTTTTGCTTTAGTTGAAAGCCCTGTTATAAGGCTTCCAGTTGCCTGTGCAGTTCCTGCCGTATCTTCTTTTTTATTTTGTCCATATCATCCCAGTAGGCAATAATGTATTTAAAGCCCCTGTTTACCGAACCCTCCACCACCTGTATGTATTCCAGTTCCTGTAGGGACAGCATGTAGCGGAATGCCGATGTCTTGCTGATATTGAGCCTTTGGCGTATCTCCCTGCTGGTAAAGCGGTGGGTCGTGCCGTTCTTCTGAGTTTTGATGTAGGCTTTAAGCTTCTCAAAGAACTGCCGTGTGCTTTTATCCAGTTCATCTACCTTGATGATGATGGAACTAAAGAATATCTCCACCGCTGCCTTTATATCGTCCTTTGTAGCAATGAGCCTGTCTTTGCTGTCGGTTTTCCTTTGGTACTGGTGCAATATGGTAACCTGTGAAACAAAATTTTGAAACTGGCTGTTAAGCCTGCGCAGCATCTTAGCCTCCAAGGGCAACAGTATCTTATCGGCAAAGGGGTTCACTACTTCATGGCTTTTCAATACACGCACGGCATTGCGCAGCAACTGCCTTGCCTGTTCCTGCGCCTCATGGTTGGTCTTGCCTGCAATATGGCTGTTCTGTACCTGTATGATACGCAGGGTCTGCTCCGGGCTTTCATCCACGCCAAGGATTACCGAACGGCTCATGTTATCAAAATACACTTCTGTTTTTGTGGTGGTAGTAAGGCTTGAAAAATGCGCCTGTACCTGCTTCATCCGGCCACGGTTGTTGCCAAAGATGTCTTTCACTACGGTGGAGCTGGTCAGGAACTTGGCCGACTGCATTTCACGGAACGCATATTGCGCCCCTTCGTCCAAGCCGTCAAAGTCCTGTATTACGATAAGCTTATTGGTAAGTTCTTTGTCCCTGTAGTGGTACAGGGATTTACTGGTAATACGGGTCATATTCATTACATCCTCCTGCGGCATGCACTGGGCAATGCCGTTGATAAGGTGGCTCTTTCCCTCGCCACTGGCACCCTGTACCAATCCATGCATCAGGTAGGGCATCTTGTAGCTGGAGGCCAGTACAAAAAGCAGCAGCCTGTTTTCTTCCTCGCCAACAATGCCGTTTTGTGAAAGCAGTTTATTGATGTTTTCCAGAAGGCCGGGCTTTGAGAGAAAAGCGATGGCTTTCTCGTGCGCCTGCGGGGTAAGTTCCTTTTCGGAATAATGGTCGGTTACCGGGTTTATCTCGGCCTCGAAAAGGGCTTCACGGTGCTGTTCCAGCAGATCCGTTAAGTCTGAAAAATCGGTTTCCAGTTGTTCGTAATCAAACCCCTGTTTTTCGGAGAGTTCCGTGCATTGGTGCTGTACGCTCCCAAAATCAAAAAGGTCAACTTTAAGGCGGTGCTTCTTTTGGGTACTGTTCGCCACGATTTGCAGCGATACCCGCAGGTTACCCAAATCCATTGGCAGGTTGCCCACTATAAAGAATGTCCCTGTAGCTCCCTCATAGCTTATTTTATAGCCGTTGTGGATTTTTAGAGCCTTGCCTGTGCTTTGTGTTTTGCCTTCCTTAAAAAGCTTTAAAATCCCGTCCGTCCCGTAGTTGACCCAAACATCATTAAGGCTGTGGCCTTTTGGGAGTTCCACTTCCGAAATGGGTACTTCAGGGCGGAGCTGCTGCATTTGTAACCGTATCTTTTCCATATCCTACCGCTTTATGATTAATATTGCTTCAAGCCCGTGCAGTGCCTTTATGGCCTCAATATGCTGCGGCAGCAGTTCCCTGTTATGCAGGGCGATTACCGCCTCCCGCTGGTCAAGTGCCCTGCTTTGCAGCAGGGTGGCACAGTCAATTACCGATGGCACGATGTACAGGCGTTTGGTCAGCGGGTGCGGCCAGCCGGGGTAAATGCCCTGGCTGTTGAGGTAGTCCTCCCGTGGGGTGTCAAGGTCAAAGCGCAGGGCAAAGAAGTTCACTATGGAATTGTCCCTGCCCAGTAACGGGAATATCAGCCCGTAACGCCCGAACACCGTGTAGGCGGTCATACTTTCATCCCGCACAGCCGCTTCGCTTTTAGTAAGCAATCCCAAACGCTCATAGGCATCTTTCATCTGCTGCGGCTTGCGGTGGTGGAACTGCCCGGAGTTAAAGCCAATCCTAAGCTCACTGTAATCCAGCCCAAGGCTTTTCAGGTAAGCTGTCGGCTTCAGGGCTTTGGCACTGCGGATCCCGGTCTCAAAAGAGCGGAACAGGCTTTCTAAGCTTTCCATAATTCATTAGGGATTGTAGCCACCCCGCAGCAATGCCGCAGGGCAAAATAAAACGCTGTAAAACAGCGTTCCCCGTTAGTGGTACGGGCGGGGATTACTTGTCTTAGGGTGGCTTGGTTTTCAATACAATATTTAAAGTCAGGGTTAAAAAATCCAGAGCCTAATTTTCATTAATTGCTAAACGCATATAACCTCTTTTGCATTTTGCCCTTACAGCAGGGCATGGTTTTTAATTTCGATATTTTTTATCTTCAATTTACATTCTGCTACGCAGGCCTCAAATATCTCATATACCCTTACTGCGATCTGTCCGGCTTTAGCGGTAGCGAAAGCTATCATTTCTTCTTTGAAATTTTCTTTGTACTTTTTTTTGTAGCGTACTACCCGAAATGAAGCATCAAGTTGTTTAATAGCATTTGATTCTTCTTCATTCTCGCCATCGAAGAAACATCCAAAATCAGGATAGAATTCAGACAGGTATGTTTGGTGCTCCTGTAAACTCTGGGAGGCATAATACTCTCCCATGAGTACCAACTCCACTTTCTGGAAAGTATATTTCAGGGCTTGGTGAAGGTGTAATGTTGCCTGTAGGTAATTCCCTGAATCCAGATACCATTTTGAATAAGTAAAGCAGCACTCCGCATAGTTGGCAAGTAGCTGATATTCTTTTTCGGTGCGCCTGAGGCGTCTTTTTGCCGTCTTAGTTTTATTCAGCCTGAATGTTTTATTAGCTTCCTTTGATGTATAAGCCAGTGTGTTCCCGTTAGCATGGTTCATTAGGAAAAGGCTTCCTTCATCCCATAGGTCTGTTGCCCACCAATGCTCGAAAAGTGTGTAACTGAATTGCGGGTAATTTTTGAACAGCCTGCTTACTAAAGGTTTAAGTTCCATAGCATCAATCTCACATTTCTTAGATAGGATAAGGGTTATTATTGTTTTAGGGCTTACGCTGTTATTATTAAAAGAAAGGTATATTGAATGAAGCGGCAGGAAGTCCAGTAACGCTTTGGTAACTTTTTTTAATTCCTTGCGTTCCGGTTGGTTTTCAGGGATCATTATATTGTATTCCATTATTTTTAGATTAAATGTTATTGTAACGCTCTGTGTCACTATTATTTTTCGGTTCTGTTTGTTCCAACCGTTCCAGTTCCCTGCTGCCTTCCACCAGTATTGCATCATAAAACTCCCTGTACTTTTTATACAGTCTGTTACTGTCTTCAATAGTTTCCTGCCCGGGATTTTTATGTTTCAGCATGTCAATGTTAGCGGATAAGAGTTGCCTGAGCCTGCGGTCTTCTTCTGAATTGCTAAATAGCTTTGGCAGTCCCGGGATGCAATCCAACAGCCTCAAAAGGTAATTTGTAGAATATATATTTGGGTGGTAGCCCATAAAGAGGTCAAGTAACCCTACAGCCATCTGCTGCACGGCTTCTTGCAGCAGGGCATTTATGAGAAGCGGCAGTTCATTTGGGTATTCATCCTGTACAAGTGTCAGGAACCCCTCTGCTATACGCATACGGTCGTTCCAATAGTTTTTTCTGAATTCAATATCCCTGCCAGCTCCTACAGATATACAATAGAAGGGACTGTATGAACTGTTATAGACTTCCAGGCCATTTGTGGCTACGGCATTGATAAAGTGCTTTTGGTTAGTGGTTTGTTTGCGCAGGTATTGCGCCCTGTGTTGCAGGATGGTAACGGTATACCTGCCCGCAAACTGCTTCTTGATGAGTGCCTGTAATTCAGGGACGAGATTATGCCTGTGCTGGCTGTTGAGTACCAGCAGGTAAAAATGATAATCCGGCAGCTTCCTGCCGAATGGCTTTCTTTTTTTCGTATCATCTTCAATAAGGAAATACCCAAAACAATATACCGCACGGACTTTTACAAACCCCTGTATAACCTGTGAAATCTCCCCAAGCGCACGTTCGACGAAGTAATTTGAGGTTAGCCTTTCCGTAAGTATTGATGCGCCTCCATACAGCGACTGGTTAAATACTGCTAATTTTGACTTTGCATCTGCGAAAAATCTATAGTAATAGTTTTCCAGTTCCGCCAGTAAGTGTTGGCACTTTGCTTCGGCTGCTTCAAGGTCGGCTTTTTCAATAGCTGCGATAGGATGTTTTTGAAGTTTACAGGTATAGGCGGTATACAGGGGTGCTATAATATTCCGCCCGGCTTCGCTATCCTTATCAAGGATTTCTCTCAGTTCAGAGGCATACCTGTTGGTTATCTCATACACCTCATTAAACTCAGGGTATGAATAGTATTCCTCAAGGTATCCTGTAAAGAATGTAGCAAAGGAGGCGTAAATGCTCCATATCGCACTGTACAAATCAATGGCTGCTTCGGCAGTATTACCCTTGTCAATGTGCCCTAAATATTTAGCGTAATGCTCCCCTATACGGTTCAGGTCATCACTTGAACGGCTGTTTGCCTGTCTTAACAGCGCATCAATATCGAGTTGCTGGGGAAAGAACAGTTTATTTCCCGGTTCATAATGCACCAGTTCCTTTAGGGTACAATGAGCGACAAGGAAAGGGCTTCCTTCTTTAAAACCCCGTGTGACAATGGTTTCATCTATGAATCGGAAGATGATTTTAGGGGCTTCTTTGTCCAGCTTTTCAGAAAGCCGCTCTAACATTATCCCGCTTTGCCCGCAGTTCTTTTTGAGTATCATTGTTACTACGGTAGGCTGTCTTGGTGTATCGCTCACATATACACTGCCCGCATCAATAAAATGCAACAGCCCGTTTAGCAGCGTTTCCAGTTGCTCCCGCAGCGGATGGCTATCCTGTATCCTGATTGGGTAATCCATAAAACATAATTTTGTTGTGAAACATCAGTGAAAAAGCTTATTTTTGCTTATACACAGCAAGTAACACACGGATGGTACTGTACCGAACTAATGCGGCCAGTATCGTACCAATGGGTACTTGTATTTTACCAACGAATCAAATCCGGCAGGATAATTATTACTTTTGAATTATGAGCACACCGATAAAAAACCACATAGGAAGAAAGATAAGCCGCATCCGTGAACTGCGTGATATGAAGCAGGAAGCATTGGCGCAGGCTGTTGGCATGAGCCAGCAGGCGATATCGAATATTGAAAATAGTGAAACCGTAGAAGAAGCAAAATTGATTGAAATTGCAAAAGCCCTTGGGGTAAGTGTGGAAGCCATTAAGAACTTTTCTGAAGAGGCTGTAATAAACTATTTCAATAACATCTACGATAATGATTTTAGCAACAGTACTGGTGCTTTAGCTCAAAGCTGTACTTTTAATCCATTGGATAAAGTAGTAGTTTTATTTGAAGAGAAAGAAAAGCTTTATGAGAGGTTGTTACAAGCAGAAAAAGATAAGGTTGCCTATTTAGAAAAACTGCTTAACAAATAAAAAAATATACTCCATAACTAGTGGGCTGCTTTGAAAGCAGCCCACTTTTTTTTGCGGTTACTTATCTCCTATACCCGCGTTTTTTCTTTTTCGGGTCGGGTATCAGGTCGTCAGGGTTGTTGTACTGCACCTGCCCGCCATCGGGCAGCAGGCTGCCGGGATTTAGCAGTTCTAAAAGGCTTCGTTCTTTGTGGCTGTCAAATTCATAATTTAGGCTTTGCTCTTGTTGTTCCCTTGCATAGAGTTGCTGTTTTTCCTTTGCATTGCCGTTTTTCATGGTCAGGGCATATTCCATAGTGTCCTTTAATGCCCGGTCAAAGCTAAACATCTGGTCAAATAACGTTTCCCCGGACTGTTTGAACGCCCTGCGGTCAAACTGCCCAAGCTTGGCAGAATGCTCTGCATTCCTACCCCGTGAGTTGTTCATCGGGCTAAGCTTTACAGTATTTGTAATATCCTTTCGGCTCACAATGATTTGGATGTGCATCTGTTCCCCATCCTTCCGTTCACCACGTTGCCGCTGCCCTTGCTTTACCTCAAGGTCATTATGCCCGTAATAACGGAAGTTTTCCAGTTTGCCATACCATAAGAGACTGTTGTTATTTTCAATGCCTGGGCGTTTAAAGTTTGTTGCATACCCATCCATGACTTTTAGGGCAAAAGCTTTTAGCTGTTCTGCCATCCCTTGCTCTCCATAATTTTGTTTTAACCATCCTATTTCCTTTTGGCTGGGGCTGATATTGATAAGATAAAACTTTGCATCATTCCTGCCCAGCTTGGCAATATTGTTATCAATGGTTACCCGCACCTGTTGCGGGGTAATGGCATTATCTCTCCCGTTAAACCAGTGTTCGGGTTTTTGCTCTTTTTCAGGCAGGCGGTTTTCCTTTTCAAGGTACGTAACAAGGGCTGTGCTGCTGCCTTTGTTGTTGCCTATTTCGGAATCGGTTATATTGATGTACATGGCTTATAGGTTCTTTAATGATTGCCTGACGTGTTCAACCAGTTCTTCTTTTTTCACTGTGGTTTTCATCCAGCCCATTTCCTCACGCTGGGCAATGTAGTATTCCAGCAGTTCGCTAAAACGCTGTTTCAGGGTTTCTTTATCGGCCTGCCGTGATACCAAAAACTTAATACCTGACAATACTTTCGCATTGCGTTCCATCATGGCTTTGGTTTTCTCGGTCTCTTCCAGCAGTAGCCGGGCAATGGCTTCTAAAAATTCGGTATGCCTTGTGGCAGATGTTTTTAATGTGCCTGCATCGGTAAAGACGGGCAGTAAAAAATCTTTCTCCTGCTGGCGTATGAACGACAGGATACGGCTGATACCTGAAGAAAGTTCTTTTTTAAGGGCTTCGTCGCCCCAGTCCTCGGGGTCTTTCTTGCTTCGGTAGAAATAATCTACCATCTGACTAAACAGTTCTTTTTTACTTCTTTTAAAAAGCTGTGCCAGCTTGCTTAATTTTTCGTCCACCACTGCCGGGTAACGGATGCTGTTGGTATCTGCCTGTTTCATAATCTGTCTCCATTTAATCAACATTAAAATCCATTTTTAAAGACCGGTATACCGTGTGGTATACCAAAATAAACGCTGTGGGTGCGCCCACAGTCCATGGGTATACCCGGAGCATACCCCAACCCCCTGTAGCGCCAGCAAAGGGGCAAGCGAGTAGGGCTCTGCCCAACTCCGGCTTGCTTTTTTCAAAACATTATAAGATTGGCAAAAAGCCTTTTACAAAGTAAAGGCTACCAGTGAAAATAAGGGCAATGTGCACCATTGCCAAAACATACCGCAAAGTGCCATCAATTGCCACTGCGAAAATTTCTGTTTTCCTAAAGGCTTAATGAATTGGCTTGTCTGTGTATAAAAAATGGGACTTGATGGCAGCCCTGTAGGCTGCCCGCGATGCAAATTGCTTGTAAAAGTATAACAGCGCACAGGTTTAAACGTGGGCAGCCTGCACAGAAATAAACAGGTAGCCCGTGCCAACTTTGAAGAAATTTTGTTGTACACCGCTTTGCTTGGCAGCTCCCACAGGTTTGTAAATCCCTCCCAAATTTTATTCGGCAATGAGAGGAGGAGCTGTTTTATTTCATCCCATCCGGATACGACTATGGCAAATCATTTTGACATTTTTTTTATTCGTGTAAAGAGCCGGAGTATGCTGGTTTTATTTCGGGAGCAGCAAATCGAAGTGTTTAGGGCAGGCATGGCTTTTTTTAAAAAATACAACCCGAAAGGGTGGAGATTTTTTTAAAAACCTAAAAGGCCTTGGCCTTGCCGCACCGTTAAGAGCACGAAGATAGCTTTGCTCCTGAATAAAACTGTGCATCGGCATGTCGCAACCATAAAAAATGGGAGAAATAGTTTCAAAGAAATTTCAAGCTACCACCAAAACTAATAAAGCAACCCGAAGGTTGCTTTATGATATAAATCAAAAATTTCATCGCAGTGTAAAAAGAAAGAGTCAATCTCTGAAAATAACTGAAACAATATATTTGGAGACTATCAAAAACTGTATTTCCTTTAAATTTAAACTGGTACATTAAACCATTTTGTTTGTATAGTATTATTAATATTACAGAATTCTATTTATCCTGTTCCTTAATCCAAACTCCTGAAAGATTATTTGCTTTATAAAGTAATAAAGGAAAACCATCATCTTTAGTCCATATTATAAATTCTTTTCCGCTTTTAGATTGGATTCTAAAATCATCATTGCGACCACGGTAATTCCTTTCGATAGGTTTTAAATCAAAATGATAAAACTTACCAATCTGAATTTTAGCAGCACCTTTCTTATCAAGCGCGGAATTTCCCTCAATAATAATCGCTTTTAAAGAATCTTTTTCAATGTATACTATCGGAGTATCATCATCCAAATAGTTAATTTTAGTTACTTTATAGATATTCTTTCCCCTATCATTTTGCGTACTACCGCAAGAATATACTAGTGTTATTAGTAGCAGTAAATTTATGACTCTCTTCATATAATATTATTTATCAATATATAAAACCATACGTTGACGTTTGCTATTTTCAATATAACGAACATAACCACGTGTTTCCTTAACTTCAAAAGTGTTATAATTATCTGTATGGCGTGGATCCAAAGCTCTTGCCTGATTATGTGCTGCATTGTAATTTGCTTTCCTAGCAGCAACATCCTTCGGTGCTCTAGAATTCACATCAGTACCCGTTCCTGTTGCAACAGCTCTTTTTGCTTCTTGAATTGCTTCTAAAGTCTCGTGTACAACGCCAACTCCCTCTTGTCTTCCAACATGATTATCTACTCGCGCACCGAAGTCCGGATTAATAGTCTGATTGGCAGTTGCTGTTCCATCTGCATTTATTACGCTACCATCAAAACTTCCAAGACTAGTTAATAGTGCTCCAGAACCATCAGTAGAGGTATAACCATCAGTTGAATTTAGACTAACTGTATAACTGGAATCCGTTGTAGCAGCTAATATTTCAGCATCTGCTTTTGTTAATGTTTTATTTGGATCTTGAGTAGCCGTAACTTTCCCATTAGAATCCATAGAATATATTAAATCAGAACCTTTACGAAGCTGATCCAAAGTTTCTTGTTTTTTATTACCCGTAATTACTATATCTTCACTTTGCATTCCATCAGGGTCAATAAATCGAATAGGATTATTATAAGCATAATTATAAGGCGACCATCTTCTGCTATTTTCAGCCAACGGATCAATATTCATCCATCTACCCAGTGCAGGGTCATAATTCCTTGCACCATAGTCGTATAAGTTAAGCCCCAGCTCGTCTTGCAGCTCCTTACCGTTGTACTTATACTTTTGACCTAAATTGGTTGAAGTAACATTTGTATTATAACCTTTATGCTTTAAGCCGAAAGGATAATAATTACTCTCCTCAATTACATCCGCCCAACCATTATTATCTTGGTCGTTATATGTTAATCTTACATTACCCAAATGATCCTTATATTGGTAAATATAATCAAAATTATCCGGATTGTAGTTGTCTTTAATTATAGGTTTTACATATCCTTCCGGGTGTGGAAAAAATTCCAGGTACTCATTCCCTGATGTTTCCTTCTTATATACAAAGCCCGTATCGTAGTAAGTATAAGTAACCGCACTGTTCTCATAAACTTTTTTCTGTAGTTTGGTTCCCGTAGCATCATAAACATATTCCACAAAGCCATTGCTGTTACTAATTCTTGTTGGCAGATTGAGATGGTTATATGCTATGTTCCCTGAACTTATCCCCTTGTTCATATCCATGATAAGATTGCCATTTCCGTCATAAGCATAATCATTACCGGTATTTACGCCATCAATAAAACCTGAAGTGTCTACCGCATCATCGCTAACTTTATTTAATTTATTACTAAAAGCGCCATAAATATAACTCAGCTGGTCAATTTTAGTCATGGTATTTGCCGCTTCATTCAGTCCGTAACGATCCAATTTTAATATATTCCCGTTTTTGTCATACTGAATATTACCTTCAGTATAATTCTCCTTATAAGAAGGGTTACCTTGATAAGCCAAGGCGTTAGGAGGGTAAAAGCTTGCATTAGTTAATCGGTTTAAATCATCATATTCTAAAAGATAGGATCTTTGAGATGTGGATGTATTATTTGTCTGCCATGTAACTTTTGATATATTTCCATTATATAAAGGCGTCCCCACATATTCAGGCCCCTCATAATCCAATCTAAGAGCAAATAGCTTTTGATTGGCAACAGACCCTCCAAGATTTATTCCCATTAACCATCCTCTAATATTATAGATATAGTCGATTTCCTGTAATCTTTCTGGTAGCGTAGAGCGACCGCCAACGTGTTTTTCCATTAACTGCCCATATTCATCATAAATGTTTTTAAACAAATAATGGGAGTAGGAACCCGCTCCTGCACCTATAATTGGTGTCAAAGCCTGATGCTGTGCTTCTAACCTGTCAGCTTCATCATAATCAAAGGTGTTATAGATTGAAAGGGAAGGTTTGCCAGACTTTTCATGGGTAGTCTTTGACTGCCATACAAGTCCCTGAAAATCTACATCATTGTTTACAGTTGTAGCAGAGTTAAGGAATTGGTTATTGGTATACGACCAGATAACAGCCGCTTTATTATTATATCCTGTAAGGTTTGTGGTCCAGTAATCAGTACCCAAAGCTCTTATTTTGTTGCCGGTTGCCAAACCTTTTAAATTAAAACTAAGTGGCTCATTATAAATATCCGTTTGTGGTATCTGATTTACTACGATATCAAAACTATAATCGTCATAATAATGAATAGTGTGTAATATTTGGTTTTGATTGGGATAAGCATCATCTGTATAATAGACACCTTGCGGCCCATCATAAAAATTCACATTCTTGGTCCTTTCTTCCCACAATGGACCTGTATGATCATCAACTGCTACCTGCAGAGAGGCCCTGTCATTATAACTAACCCATTCCCCGGTGTAAACTATCCTGCCAAAAGCATCATATTTAGTAAACAACCACTGGTTTTTAGAGCGTAAGTTCTCATCCTGAGTCAATACAACCCTGTCAAGCTTATTATATATTATATCCTCCCAGCCTTTACCCGGTATTTTTTTCTCTACCACCCTGTTCCTTCCATCATAGTGATAAATATAACACAGCCCATCTAATGACTGCTGTCTTACTGTTTGTTTTGTACCTATAACTCCACTCCTTGTAAAACCAAGATGCCTGGTAAAGCCCGAGCCATAAATATAAAGGCTATTACCCTTCAAACTAAATTCATACTGGTACCCATTACCTTGTACCGACCCCAGAAGTGCATCTGGTAATGACCTGTATATTTCCAAAGGAATCACCATTCCGTTTTTAAGGTCAAAATCAACATCCGAATCTATATCAACCGACAACAAAAAGTTGTCATCTTCCTCGATACTGATTGAAACGCCTCCAATCGCTCCATAGGGATTAGAGGTATAGGTCGTTAAAATTTCATTATTATCCAAATAGGCTATATTATTCTCGTAATCACGTTTTACCTGCTCGCTCACGTTACAAACGGACGTCCACGGATAATTCTTACTATACTCCAAAGGTTCTCCGCTAAGGGTCGTATTTAAATATTGGGAAGGCACCTCGCCATAACCATCAATTACAAGTTGATTCCTGTTAATGGAAAAATAGTACTCAAAGTCAGTTCCCTGAATCTTTCCCATTTCCTTATCAGGAAAATTTCCTATTGCACTCAGGTCGTAAATCTCACCTGTACGCAGCCTCATTGGAACCGTGGTAGTCATACTAAGGGTCATTATCAACGAGCCGTTGGCATCCGGTGAAAAAGAAAATCCTCCCTGCCCCCCGTATTTATCAAGCAGGTCAATACCTAATATTTCGGAGTTATCATATTCAGCAAGCTCCCTTTCATACTCGTCTGCAAGGCTCTTATTAACAAGCGCTATACTAGTCCAGGGCAGATTGACTCCCTGAAACTCAAGCCCTATAAAAGAAGTAAGTATATTGTCCGATGCCAGGGGCGGTATAACATAAGTAAGATTAGAATACCTGTCATAAACATAGTAGGTGTCATGTGGCTGCCCATTATTGAATGCTCTCTTCAAAACCACCTTTCCTTCTTTATCCTTAAACTCCTCAGTGGTCTTATCCCTCCCATCACTTGTTGTCCAGTTTTCATCCTTAGTGATGGTCCTGTATAGTTCATTAGCAGAATAATAACCTTTATAATTAAGTTGAGTGTCTTCAGGGCTTCCCAAACTAATTTTTGGAAAACTGACACTGAATTTTTTTACCCTATCGGCTGTAGCTGTTGAACTGTTTAGCTGATAATCGTATTTAATTGTATGATCCTGGTTACTCCCTCCAACACCCTTCCATGGGGCACCGGGAGCTGCCTGCTTGATAACCCTCCCTAAGGGTGAGTTCTCATAGAATGTCCTGCTATATGGGTTAGGATCTGATGAAGACATCTGAAAACTGTAACGACTCGTATAATAACTGGTTAATGTATTGATAAGAGTTTCATTATCCCTATAATCTAATGATGGCATTAACTGATGAGGATCGGCATAAGGAAGATACTGAAGCACTGTACGCCCATACTCATCATAAACCACTGGCGTTATTATATCTTGTCCCTGATCACCTTTTGCTACATTTATAATCTGTTTCGGACGCCCTAAACCATCATAATACGTAACGGTCTCATGCTTATAGTCCTGAGGGGCATATTGAAGTCCTGACTCTCCTATTTCATTTCTGAAAACAGTTGTTCTTATATAATTCTCGGTTGGTGTCTGTGCCATTGCAGCAATCGGCAATAACATTATCAGACTTTTAAAAATATATCTTTTCATGGTGTGGTTTAGTTAGTTTTGAAATGATAAAAAGTTTCTGATATGATATAATCATCTGCATCCTTAACAAATCGAAGTCTTCCCTGTGCATCATAACTGTACGAGGTAGTATAACCCCTTGGATCTGTAATTGTTGAAACCCCTTTTAAAGGCTGATAAGTAAATGTTGTTACCATAGCATCAGGTAAAAGCGATCTAAGATTGGAAAGCTTATTTATTAATTCTTGCTGATCTCCCGAATTAGACTCTGTCTGAATATCAATAATTAATTGAGGGTTGATTTCTGAAAGGGAGGCATTTTCTATCTTAGCAACAGGTAATACCTGTTCATAACCCCATATATAACAGATTTTTATACCATTCTCCTGTTGAAGTTCAACAGGGTTGCCCTTACTATCATACTGAAGGAACCTTACTCTGGTCTCCAAATCATTATTCCCTTTTGCCAATTGGATTTCCTGAGGCATAATTATACCATTACCCCAATTATGATAGATAGTTTTCTGCTCATTAAGTTGCAGATTACCCCTAAAAGAACGCATTAAAAGCGGTTTATTGATTATATGTTTAAGGGTAAGATTAGCTATTTCCGGTTCGCTGGCTACCTCAGCATCTCCCGGATAATAAAAGTGCTGTGCTAAAGTCTCTCCTTTTGAATTAGTTGTCTTTTGGCTGCTAAGTTGCATATGTACAGGATTGTCATAATTAAACTCAGTATTGGTTACCAGAGTACCCGTAAGATTATTGGAATTATCATAAAAATACTCTGTTGTCGCTGTATTTTTTAAGTAATGCCATGGAATAGGCTGATTGTAAAAAGCGAATTCTACTGTTTCCCCAACATTATTTGGCATATTACAACCTTCTCCCTGCAACAATGCTACTTCTTGCGGAGCCTCAAGAGGATCTGTTGAAACCTCATGAATACCTGTATTGGTAAAACGAATCAGATCGAAACCTTCTATATAAGAAACCTTAGATACATCATCAAAATAGGTATTAGTCTCTTTTTGTAAAATGTAATCAATATTATTAACTGTTTTAAATACTTTTTTTTCCAAGAGTTCTCCTCTTTTTGAATTACTACCTATAAAGACTTGTGCATTGTAATACCAATCATTTTCAACATTGTACTTATAGAGGGTATATCCTAAAGGATTATCGAGCGAATCAACCTGCATTTCTCTTACATACTCGTATGCTACTGTATTGCCTTCGGTTCCAAATGTGGAATTAGAAGATATCGTATGGCTTCTTCGGGAATTAACACTTGGGAACGTGCCAGCTAATGAACCTGTATCACATGCTTGAACTTCAGAAATATTTACAACATCAGGAGAAACATACGATAATCCAAAATCGTTAATCTGTTTACCACTACTTTTGGCAGGATCAACAGGATCAGTATACTCATATTTCTTTTTGGTCACTAACGAACCGTCAAAATCATAATTTTCAATACTTGCTACACGTAAACCACCTCCTTTAACATTATCCGGACCTTGGATATATTCTGTAAAAGTAAGAGTTGCATGTGCTTCAATATCATTTCCCCAAGCTTCTATTATTAACTGGTGATTACCCGGTTGCAGACTGACTGAAACTTGTTCCTGCTTGTTTAAAACCCATAAAAAAGGATCACTTGAATCATAACCACCATAACCGTCAACCCTCACCCGACCGTATCGATGCTGATAAGGTTGAGATCCTACATAATTGTCGAAAATATCAACAGTAAGAGAAGCAGTAACTGGAACAGTAACTGTAAAAGGTATGGTATAATATTTAACACAAGTTTCATTTTCACTACATTGACTAACATACACAGCTTCTTCAGGAGCAACTATAGCATCTACATCGCCTATAACATTTAGCCCACCTGGACCAACTCCAGATATTGCCCCACTAAATATATGGCTTTGCCCAACTGTCCCCATTCCATTATAATATCTATTTGATTCATAATTAAACTTTGTCCAGCCTTTTGTAGGATAATGAATTTCTTTCAAAACACCTGCTTCAACCTTATCTTCACGTACACTCCTGTTAGCAGTACCAACATCCATCACATATGGAGTTGTAATATGATGCTTTGGAATTAGATCATAATTTGTATATCCGTTATAATATCCATAATAATCTTTTGAAAAAGAAGTTTTTTCCGGCAGTTCTATTTCGGAATATACAAAGTCATGAGCTTCATCTCCTAGCAAATCCTGTACCTGTAAAAGTTTTAACCTCTTATCCTGATAATTAGAAGAAGATGAATTAAAGTAATCGTATACGAAATCATAACCCTTAACCATTTCTCCTGCCGGGCCTTCAAACTCATTATCATTATCATTGTCTCTCCATATCTCTATACGATCCAGAAGACTGTTTGTAGCACCATTAACAAGATCCTGTCTTCCTAAAGATTTCACAAAAACGATTTTAGACCTTCCATTCTCAAAAGAGATTTCTTTTATTTTCTTTGATCGCGTTATGGTATTACCCGACCGGGTTATCATTCCGCCTACCCCTTTTGTTTGCATTGGAGGAGATTCTGTTCCTTCAGGACATCCACAATTTTCAGTATTATACCATACCTCTCTAGACTGCGTAATGTTATACTCAACTAAATCACCATCTGATTGGTAAGAAAAATTTATGGTTTGATTAGTAGGAGTAATAATTTGAGAAACATACCAAGCGCTATTATAGTAATCGTAATGAGTAAATTGCTTTACGCTTTTTTCAACATTGCCATTAACAGAAGAATTATCATTTCCGAATTTATAGATATTGCCTGAAGGATCAGTTATAATAAAGCTATAGAATTGTTCGCTGTTCATTTCTACTTTGAACGCATTAGGCGGAACAACAACAATTTCTCTTTCTCCATAATCGGAAACATAAAAGCTACCATTAGCCGTTGGTGATGAAAAATTATATATATCTTTTGCTCTTGATTTTTCAAGCTCCAGATTTAACAAAGGCCCTGAATTGAAAGCGTATGGATGATTCTGATAGTAAGTCGCCAGATTTTCTTCATTGGGCATCTCATCAATACGATTATTATTTTCATCTATATCACCCCTGGGACTTAAAATTATTTGTGCCCCGGCATTTAGGTTCCAACCAAGTCCAACCCATGTTGCCTCTTGGCTTACTTTAATACCTGATGCATGATAATCCAATGTTATAGGGAGGCTATAACCTGGTATTTGAATTGTATAAAGAGGAATTGAAATTGAAGGTAATCCTGTAGATAAATTTACCGGATACTCTCCATATTGTAAAAAAGCAGCCGCCTCCGGAGACTTTGGTGCATAATTAGGCGTTTCAAAACCTGCTTCTTGAGCAAGACCATATAAGCTCAATAAACTAAGTAAAAACAAAAACTTTGTTCTCATATCGGTGTGGTTTAATTAGTTATCATTTACAAATAACCCTATTTTGTTAAAATTATTTTGTTAAAAATTAGTTAAAAATGTTAAAACTATTAACAATTATTTATTTTTTGAATCATTATTTAAATTAGTACTTCGAATAAAATTGATTTCAAAACTAAACTGAATATATTTGCATCAAACCTTACGCTATGGAACTACAATTTAAAAAAGTAAAGTCTTTTAACCTACAGGAAATGCTGATCGTACTGGCTATCATCGGCATACTATTACTAATTGCCCTGCCTAACCTGATGCCGCTGATTGCTAAAGCAAAAAGTGTGGAGGCACAAACGCAACTTAAAGCCATATATAATGCTGAAAAACAGTACTTCTTTATGTATTCTAAATACAGTATGAACTTTAACGATATTGATTTTGAGGCACCGCAAACAGTGAAGGATAACGGTACCGCTAATTACACCTATGAAATTATTAAAGCTTCCAATGGTGACTTTACCGCCAGGGCTACAGCCATAACTGATTTTAACGGTGACGGGGTTTTTAATGTTTGGGAAATTGACCAGAATGGCAATCCCAAACAAATAACAAGTGATTGATGTTAGTCATAAAAATACTGCTGATTTTGACTTTCCTGTTTGTATTCTATCAGGATTGCAAAACAAGACTGGTGTATTGGTTTTTGTACCCACTTATAGGCATACTGGCTTTTATCGTGCAGGCATATTTCAACAACTTTATTGTAGCGATGGTGAATTCATTGTTTAATATGTTACTTGTAGCAACTGTTTTGATTGTTGTTGCTATTTATTCGAAAATGATTATGAAAAGGGATTTTATTAACGGAAGTATTGGAATTGGCGATCTGTTGCTTTTTCTCTTTTTGTGCTTTACCTTCTCAACCATAACTTTTACTATTCTTTTTTCATTTTCGCTACTGTTTTCCTTAATTCTTCATTTTATTTTAAACCATAAAAATAAGGATGCCACAGTACCCTTAGCAGGATACATGTCTTTATTCTTTGCAACAGTATATTTAACTTCTTTTTTCATTAATCCGGTTTATCTGTACTCCTATTAAAATGAATCACATCTTACCCATAGAACTGCAGCAGTTAATCAATGCCGAACAGGCCTACCATTACAGAATAGTCCCTTCTAAAAAAGAAGGCAAAAGGATTGTGTTTAAAACCGATAATGAAAATCCTGCTGTATTAAAGTCTGAACTATTTATATTGTTAGGATTAGATGTATATATTGAAAAGGAAACCCCGGAAAACATTAACCGTTACTTATCTACAAATTACAGGAAATTAAACTCCAATCGCACAACAGAAATCCATTATTCGAATGATTTTCTGGAAAAAATACTTCTTACGGCCAAGGAAACCGGAAGTAGCGACATTCATTTTGAGCCTTACGAAAACAGGGCAAGAGTACGTTTCAGGCTGGACGGAAAACTTAAGGAACAGTTTCTAATAAACACAGAAGAGTATCCTATTATCGTTAATAAGATTAAGATACGCTCACAACTGGACATTTCGGAAAAAAGATTACCTCAGGACGGTCGTATTACCGTATCCACCGAATATGAAGATTTTGACATCAGGGTGTCGGTTCTGCCTACCCTGCATGGAGAAAAAATCGTTTTAAGGATTTTAAGTAAGGACACCAGCCATATCGAACTGGAATCTGTAGGTTTTACAAAGAATGAGCTTAAGACCTATTTAGAAGGTATTAAAAAACCCAATGGTATTGTGCTAATATCAGGACCTACAGGGTCCGGCAAGACAACTACCTTGTACGCCACACTAAAAAAACTGAACGAGCCGAATACAAATATCCTGACCGTTGAGGACCCTATCGAGTATACACTGGAAGGAATCAATCAGGTCCAGCTCAAAGAGAATATAGGACTTGATTTTGCGGCTACGCTAAGGACTTTCCTAAGGCAGGATCCCGATATTATAATGGTAGGTGAGATTCGTGATGTTAACACCGCCAACATGGCCATAAGGGCAGCATTAACGGGTCATTTGGTATTATCTACCATTCATACCAACTCGGCGTGGGCTACAGTTTCCAGGCTTATTGATATGGGTATTCCTCCTTTCCTTATTGCCGGTACCTTAAACATCAGTTTAGCGCAGCGACTGGTGAGAAAGCTGTGTAATACCTGTAAAACCGAAAAGAGCATTGAAAAGGAATTGTTCCCTACCGGATTTGTTATTCCGGAATCACTAAGTCATCATTATGAGGCGACAGGCTGTGAAAGTTGCCATCATACCGGATATTTAGGAAGAAAAGCCATTTACGAAATCCTACCCATTGACAAGGAACTTACAGGTTTTATAAAGAACAATGCACTGGATATTGATGACTATATCGAAAGAAATAAAATACAGACATTACAAAAAAATGCTGTTGATCTTATAAAAGACGGAACCACATCGATAGAAGAAGTTTTTTCTTTATTGATGTTGTAAATAATTATATTTGGCAGCCAATGGCCCACACCAATTACCAGACACAAATGAAAAACATACTCCTTTGTTTAGCCCTAACCTTATCAGCAGTATTCTATGCGCAGGATAACAATCGTATCATGCAGTTGCAGAACAATATTGATATTATAATGGCTGATACTCCGGGATTGACCGAAAAGGTAGACATCAATATCAAAGAGGCTTCTCTGGCCGATTTCCTTATCGCCGTATCCGAAGTACACAAGGTTAATATCAGCGTTGCTCCTTCACTGAAACAGATTACTATAGTAAATAATTTTACGGATGTATCGGTGGCTAACCTTCTTGTCTTCCTTTGCAAGGAATACAACCTGACTATCGATTTTACGGGAAACATCTTATCGATAAAACCCTATGAACAGCCCAAAGAAATACCCGCTGAGAAGATAATTGATATCGCTTACGATCCTTCATCGCAGTTGATTTCACTTAACCTGAAGGACGATAAGCTCTATGATTCTTTTAAGATGATTACCGACATGACAGGTAAAAACTTGTTCTTCTCCCAAGGGATGGAAAACATTCCGCTAACCGTTTATGTAAAGGATATGCCATTTGAGGCAGCCATGAACAAACTGGCCTATTCCAATGACCTTATAGTATCTAAATCCAGAAATGATCATTCCTTTATTTTTGACAGGGCCGGTGGAAACACTACAGTTTCATCAGGCAGCACCTCTCAGTCGCAGACACGCCAGAGCAGGCCACAGCGACCAAGGATGTCAAATTTCTTTTTCAATGTCCTGGACAGGGAGAAACAACTATTGGAAGTGGATTTCGAAAATACACCGATTGCCAGTATAGTATATGATATTGGTAATGAACTGAACATCGATATGTTTATTGCCAGTCCTCTTGAGAATGCAGGAAATGCCACAGTAAAAGCCAAGAATATTTCCTTTGACGAGCTTCTTTTCAAAGTTTTTGAATCGGCTGCCTCCTCTCAAAACCAATCCGGGGCGCAACAAGGACAGCCACAACCGTCACAGCAATACGGTAATGGAATACAAACTGGTGCTATGCAGCAAAACGATTCCTATACCTTTATGAAGGAAAACGGTATCTATTACTTTGGCACCAAAAGCCAGCTAACCGTACGTGATGTTAAAACGGTATATATGATGCACCGTTCGGTGGAATTGTTGGGTGACCCTGAAATAACTGAACGTTCTGTAGGAAGGACACAAACCAATTTCACCAACTACAACGGCTTTAGTAATTCAGGCATGTCCGCAGTAGGACAATCCAATTCCTATCAGCAAAACAACAGCAGTAATAATAAAAACAGTGATCGCAAGCCTGCAGAATCGATACTTAGTATTATACCGGACGAAGTTAAAAAAGACCTGGATATAAAGATTGACAGTGAGCTGAACTGTTTTGTAATAAATGGTCCTGCGGATAACATACAACGCTTTGAATCATTTATCAAATATATCGATAAGCCGGTACCGGTTATCCTTATTGAGGTTATGATTCTTGAGGTAAGCAGAAGTGCAATTGTGGAAACAGGGATTAGTGCCGGAATCGGCGATAAGCCTGCAACGACAAGCGGAACCGTATTCCCTACAGCTGACATAACATTAGGGGCACAGACCATCAACAAGATTATTAACAACGCCAATGGATTTGGCTCATTGAATATTGGAAATGTAGTTCCGAACTTCTATGTTACACTAAAGGCGATGGAGGCAAACGGAGATTTAAAAATCCGTTCTTCCCCAAGGCTTTCTACTCTAAATGGACATAAGGCACACTTATCCATCGGAGAAACCACCTATTATGTGGTGACCAATCAGAATTTCTACGGCTCACAAATCCCGCAGACTTCAGAGATAAAAAATTATCAGCCTATCGATGCTGAACTGTCCATGACAATAAGGCCAATGGTTTCTGGCAACGGACAGATTACTATGGATATTAAAGTAATACAATCTAGTTTTAACGGGGAACGTATTGATGAGGATGCTCCTCCGGGTATCAACTCCAGGGAATTCACCTCGTCCATTCGCGTAAAAGATCAGGATATTATAGTACTGGGTGGTCTGGAAGAAAAAGTAAAAAATGATTCCGGATCAGGTGTGCCGATTTTGGGACGTATACCGGTAATTAAATGGTTCTTCAGTTCCCGAAAAAGGGAGGATTCACAAAAAAAACTGGCTGTACTTATAAAGCCAACGGTATTTATGGAATAATAAATGGCTGCTTTTTTAGAAAATATAATTCTTGGCAAAAAAAGGATGGGTATTGAGATATTTTCAATAGCCAATCAGGATTATTATGCTTTTATCCAGACCGAAGAAAAGAAAAAGGAGCTTGCAATAACCAAAAACGAAACAGCAACTACGATTGATTCATTTATAAAAGAAGCTGGTAAAAGTCCTGTTTCCTTGGTTATAAATAACAATCAGGTTTTACAAAAGCAGGTAGAAGGTAATGATGCCAATGACAAAAAGCTTTTGCACAAGGCTTTCCCTAACATCAATCTTGATGAGTTTTACTACGAGATAGTACGCTTAAAATATAATTCAATCATAGCAATTTGCCGAAAAAGCTACATAAACGAACTTCTGGATTCTTTTAAGGAACTTCGAATTTACAGTATCAGCCTTGGAATATGCCCAATAGGCACATTACTTCATTTTTCGTTACCTGAAACACTTTCAACAAATACGCAAACCCTTACCCTTGAAGGAGAATACAGTCCCAATACGGAATTAAATCGTGATTATGATATTAACGGTCTAAGAGTAAATAATAAATATCTTTTAGCCTTTAGCGGCATACTAAAACTTATCCTGAATCCTGCTGCAAATACCGGAAACTGCATTGCGTTAAGTAATGATATTGCTTTTGAAAACAGACAAAAAGCAATTTTTGAAAAAGGCATCAAAGGGGGCCTTATTACAATTTTGGGTGTACTACTCATCAATTTTTTTGCCTTTTCCTACTATTTTGATAAATCAAACAGCATCAAGGAAACCATTGCTCTGAATAAGGTAAGCATTGAAAATATTACAAAAGCCCGAGAAAGGGTTAAAAATAAAGAAGAGAAGGTAGAAGACATTACTTCACAATCACTTTCAAAAAGCTCCTATATTATTAATGAACTAACTAAAGATTTGCCGTCATCTATACTGCTTACCGAAATAAATTATGCTCCTTTGGAAAAAAAGATAAAGGATGAAGAGGCTGTAATAATCACTGACAACATTATACTGGTATCCGGGAATACCATAGACAATGAAGCTTTTACTTCATGGGTATCCTTAACCGAGAAAATGGATTGGGTAGAAAAGGCAACTATAGTATCTTTTGGAAAGAACAAGGAAAACAGAACAGAGTTTGAACTAAAGATAATCACTAAGCAATGAAACTAAGCAGAAAAAATAAGCTTCTCTTTTCGGGAATTTTTCTGGCACTTGTTGTCTGCTATAGGTTTGCCATATCCAACACACTTGATTATTACAGGGAGTACAGGGAACAAAAAGAACTTGTAAACAATAATTTAAGCAGTGCTGATTTACTGCAAAATCTTATTGAAAGAGAAAAACAGCTTAATACTGTTTTGGATAAGTATAATGCAGTATCTGATGATTCTTTCCAAAATAACCTGCTAAAAGAAATCACAGTATTGAGTGATCAGTATAAACTGAAAATAACCGATTTTAAAGAGCCTCATGCTTTCACTATGGAAGACACTTCGACAAAGAGCTATGTTTTTTCTGTAGAAGGTAGTTTTAACGGCACGCTGCTACTGATAAACAAGCTTGAGAACATTCCGTCTTTAGGCTTTATAAAACATATTAACTTTATTAAAAAAAGAAATTACAGAAATAATTCTTATTACCTTGTAACTGAAATTTTGCTGCAAAAAACAGAAACGGTAAAAAGTAATTAAACCAACCTTACCTATGAAACGATTGACAGTATTCCTTTTCGCAATATGCTTCGGCTGCCATACAGCAAAGATTACCAATGAAAAATACAGGGTTTCCGATTCTGTTACTGAATTAGGGAGCATAGGTATTGCCAACACAGGCCTTAACTTTGAAAACTCTTTTGCTACCCGTGCTTTCCCTAAGTTAGAAAACCCGGTACGCCTGGATGTAAAAACACTTCCTTTTAACAAGGACATCAACGATATTTATCTTTCTAAGGTAAACACCAGGCAGGAAGAGCCTAAGATTAAATATGTTGACAGCCTTCCAAACAAGCCTGTTTATGTAAGCCTTTCAATATTAGATGTACACAGCTATGTAAAAGAACTTAATTCGGAGTATAACAAAGAAACTGTCACGCTATTAAAAAACACTGCCCATGCCAGTGTAATAAACGGTTTGGCAATACTACTGCCCGAGGAAAGTTTAAATAAACTCAAGGAGGCAGATGCATACTATCTCATTAATAACCTTGACAACAAATATTCTGTTGCGCTGTATAAGAACGGTAACCGTCTTGATATAATAGATTTGAAACAGGGAACTACCCTGGCCTATAATCTCGGGAAATTTTGCTGGACAGAAAACGACAGGCATCAATGGTATATTGGTGATATTGTAAACGACAACACCAATTGTCTTGGCAACACTTCCGAAAAGATAAAAAAGAAAGAAGATGTAAACCTCTTTAAAATGTAGGATGATGAAAAAGATATTTTACCTTATAGCCCCCCTTTTCCTTCTTTGTTCATGCGAGGAAATACTAATGGAAGACGACATTAGCAACAAGACAGTTACTCTTGTGGCTCCTACAGACAATGCAGAATTCTTTTCAACCGGAATAACCTTTACATGGGAAGCTGTTGAATTTGTATCGGATTATCGTATTCAAATAGCCCGACCAAACTTTGAGGCACCTTTACAGATAATTACTGACATAGTAGTTGATACTACCTCATTTACCACTCAATTAAACATTGGTGAATACCAATGGAGGGTACAGGCAGTAAACAGTGCCTATTCCAGCCCTTTCTCAACACGTTCTTTTGTTATTTTAAGTAATGAGGATTTTCAGAATAATTCAGTAGCCTTAACTTCTCCTGCCAATAATCTGCTGACTAACACTTCCAGTCACAACCTTACGTGGGAATCGGTTATAGGAGCCAGTTCCTATCAGGTTGTTATTACCGACTCTCAAAACAACATCATATCCGATCAGGAAATTACTACTACAAATTTCAATTACAATTTTGATGACGGTAGTTACCAGTGGAAAGTCCGTGCAGGGAATGGGGAAGCTTATACACTCTATTCTTCACGATCACTTTTTATCGATACCACCGCACCCAATACTCCTGTTTTGGTTTTCCCTGCAAATGCAAGTTCCTCAACCGAGAATGATATAACTTTCCAATGGAACAGAACACCTATTGAAGGGAGCGCCGAAAAGGATAGTATTTATATTTTTAAGAATAGCGAACTGACTTTACTTGAGCATAAAGATGAGCAAACGAGCCCGTTTACAATGTCTTCTTTAAGCAACGGAACGTATTACTGGTATGTAAAATCATTTGACGAAGCCGGCAATAGCAGCCAGCAAAGCACTGTATTTAGTTTTACCCTGAATTGATCATGAAAAACAAAAAAAACATATATATACTCCTTCCCATAGTGCTGCTTATTTGGGGAATGGTTATATATAGGCTTTTTTCCTTTACTAACCCTGAAACAGATACAACTATAGCGAGCTCAACCGTTCGGCTTAAACCTCTGGATATAAAAGAAAGGGATACTTTTTCTATCGATGTGAATTATAGGGATCCGTTTTTAGGCAAGATGTACCGTCCTGAATCTCAAAAAACACTAAAAACTCATAGCGTTAAAACAATAAAGGAGCCTATTGTATGGCCGGCAGTTATATATAAGGGTATAGTTTCGGAAAGCAACGGAAAGAAAAAAGTATTTATGCTCTCCATAAACGGGAAAACCTATTTTATGACTGAAAAAACAACGGAAGAGGGAGTAACCCTGAAAAAAGGGAACCGCAGTACCATAGAGGTTATATATAAAGGGGAGAAAAACGAAATTCTTTTGCAGGAGTGAAATTAAAGTGGAAAAATAAAGTCTATTCCGGTGCGCTGCAATTCACCATTTTCATATCGGTAATTATTGCATTATTGCTTACCGGGGTTATAATCCTGATTTCTACCCACCGATATTTTATAGAACAATCCAGGGCTATTGTAGATAACATTCAGTTGGCTGACACAGGTATGCATTACCTGCAAAACCTGCAAAACTTAACTCAGGACACCATCTCTATTGATTTACATGAATCTAGAGAGGAACAGTCTGTTTATGTTCACCTTTCAAACTGGGGAATTTATGAAAAGGGATGTGTGAAGTCCGTACACAGGAAAAAGGAATTTGTTAAATGTGCGCTGTTAGGCACCGGAATAAAAGCGGTAAACAGGCCGGCATTATACCTGAAAGAAACGAACAAACCCTTAATGGTAGTTGGCAATACCCGAATAGAGGGCGATGCCTTCTTACCGGAACAGGGAGTACGCACAGGAAATATTACGGGACATAGTTATTACAACAACCAACTGATTTACGGAAACATTGAAAAAAGCAGTACTTCCCTCCCCCCTCTAAAATATGATTACAGGGAAATTGCAGATTTTTACATGAATCAGTATCAGCCTTCGGAAAGTGAAAACTTTATTGACCTTATACCAAACACTGTAAATGAACAGTCTTTTAGAAAGGATACAAAATGTTATTTATCGCCATCTGTAATTGTATTGGAAAACATCAGCATTAGAGGAAACATCGTTATCCGATCAGGTGAAAAAATAATTATCAGGAAGTCTGCCCTGTTAAATGATGTTATACTGGCAGCTCCTGTAATAGAAATAGAAGACAATACAGTAGGAAATTTTCAGGCTTTTGCAGATACTACTATTAAAATCGGTAAAAACTGTAAATTAAATTACCCGACAGCACTCGTCCTGACAGAAAAGAAAGCTGTAAATCCTCCTGCTTCTTTCAATCCATACCTGAATAAGATACATATTGATCAGGGTACAACCCTAAAAGGAACAATTTGTTATCTTAAGGAAGAAAGTGAAGAAACCGGATTTACACCCAGTATTTATATTGCCGAACAATGTGAAATTACCGGAGAGATCTATTGTGAAAAAAATTTAGAGTTAAGAGGAAATGTAAACGGGAGTGTTTTTACCTCTCAGTTTCTAACCTATGAAGGGGGTAATAATTTTATCAATCACCTTTATAATGTTACTATAGCAGGTAATAAATTACCGGAGACCTTTGGAGGTATCTTATTGGAAAACGAACAAAAAAAGGTTGCAAAATGGATCTATTAAAAAAAATACGCTCTGCAACCCTTATTGAGGCTTTGGTTGCTACTGTACTCATCATAATTGTATTTGTTGTTGCAAGTCTTGTACTTAATAATATATTATTCAATGCATTTTCACGCAATATGCAGCCTGCCGAAACCAGAATGAGTGAGCTGGAGTATCTCAGCCAGCACAATCAGATAAAACTGCCTTACAGGGAAGATTTTAAACACTGGAGTATCGAGCTGGATACTGAACGGATTAATGATAAAGTATGGCTAACAAGTAAGGCTGTGAATAAGAATAACTCAAAAACTATTTCTAAAACCAGATTGTATGCAGAACAATAAAGTGCAGTCATTTACCTTATCGGAACTTCTGGTGGTTGTGATAATCACTGTTATTGTCGTGGGACTGGCTTTCAGCGTACTTAACTTGGTACAGAAACAAATACACGGCATCAGAAAGAATTTTGACAAGACTACCGAACTTGCCCTTTTTGAACAACAACTTTATCAGGATTTCAACAACAGTAACAGTATTATTTATCAGGACAACAAAATACACATTACAGGTTTAGACACTGTTTATTATACTGTATATGGTGACTACAGCATAAGAAATAATGATACAATTCCTTTACGTTTGCAAATTATAAAAACCTACCTTTCGGGTAAGGAAGTGAAGAAAGGAAATATCGACGGGCTGTTATTATCGGCAGAACAGGAAATACCTGATTATTCTATTTTTGTTTCAGGTGAAAAGGATGCTTCAAATCTTATAAATCAGGATGGCTTTTAAGTTAGACAACATACAAAATACCGATTCCTCAAAGAGACCGGTAAGCGATATTGAAAAACTGCTTAAAAAAGAAATTGTTCTTTTTGGAGGAGGCTTTTCCAATAAAAAAAAGCAGGACTTATATATGGAACTTGCCGTGTTATTAAAGGCCGGTATCACCATAAAAGAAGCCTTGGCATTACTGACCGACTCTTATAAAAAGAAAGCCGATAAGGAGTTATTGGAAAATATCTCTGCCCAGGTTATAGAAGGTAAACCCTTTTCTGAAGCTGTATACACGTCCAAGCACTTTACCGAATATGAATATTTTTCCCTTAAAATTGGGGAAGAAACCGGGACCACTGCTCAGGTCTGCAAAGAGTTGGGAGCTTTTTTTGAACGTAAGAATGAACAAAAGCGCATTGTTATATCGGCCCTTACTTATCCTGGAATCGTATTATCAACGGCTGTACTGGTGGTGATATTTATGTTGAATTTTGTTGTCCCGATGTTTCAGGACATTTTTAAGCAAAATAAAATGGAACTGCCAATGCTCACAAGGATAATTATCAAAATGTCAAGTTTTACGCAATCCTTCGGATGGTTGTTCTTCTTTTTGATTATAGCACTAATTATTGGTAGCAGATTATTAAAAGACAATTACCAATACAGGAAAAACATTCATTATCTACTTCTGAAAATTCCGGTTTTCGGCTCTTTCATCAGTAAAGTATACCTGGCACAGTTTACACAGGCTGTAACATTATTGACTTCATCAAAAGTGCCTATACTGAACAGTATTCAGATGGTTAAGAAAATGATACGCTTTGTACCTCTGCAGGATGCGCTTGAAAAGGTAGAAGCCGGCATTATGAAAGGTCATACCCTTAGCGAAAGTCTTAAGGGAAATAAGCTGTTTGATAACCGTATAATATCGCTGGTTAAGGTAGCTGAAGAAACAAATCAAACCGAATATATCTTTAACCAGTTAAATACACAATACAGTCAGGAAGTAAATCAACAATCCAAAACCATGGCCACAGTACTGGAACCACTTATTATTGTTTTTGTAGGCGTTTTGGTTGCTGTGTTACTTGTAGCCATGTATTTACCTATGTTCCAGTTAAGCAGTGCTATTGGGTAATGCTTACTCAATTAATACGACTTTGTAACCAGCAAAATCCTCTCTGGTATTAAATCCCATCAAAACCGTACTACCTTCTCACCAGCTAGTGCTTTTGGTTTAACTGTTGCATTACTACAAATAATTATTGCTTTAGTGGTAATAATTGTGCCTGGTGTAATATGGATTTTGAGAATGGTCTTAAAATAATAAAGCAACCCGAGGGTTGCCTTACTTTTTAATTAATTATTTAAAATTTTGTTGACTTATAACGTGTTATGAATATTTAAATTCAAATCAACACATCTGAAACATTACCGAACGAAAAACAAAAAACCCATCAGAATATTTCCAATGGGTCTTACTTAGTAGCGGGAACAGGACTCGAACCTGTGACCTTCGGGTTATGAGCCCGACGAGCTGCCTACTGCTCTATCCCGCGCTGTTTCGGGTGCAAATATACAACATATTATTGAAATATCTTCCTTTATTAAATTAAATTACCTTTTATAATATTTCATTAAAGCTGGAAAACAAAAAAGGCTTCACAAATGTGAAGCCTTTACTTAGTAGCGGGAACAGGACTCGAACCTGTGACCTTCGGGTTATGAGCCCGACGAGCTGCCTACTGCTCTATCCCGCGTTGTTTCGAGTGCAAATATACAACCATTATACAGAACTACAAGAAAAACACACAAAAATCTTTTTATTTCTTCTATTGCCCTGATATGACTACCTTTGCAGCATAACTTTTTTTATATGTCACATAAAGCAGGCTTTGTAAATATTATAGGTAACCCAAATGTGGGCAAATCTACCTTAATGAACGCCTTTGTAGGCGAACGCCTTTCTATTATAACTTCTAAAGCACAAACCACAAGACACCGTATACTTGGTATTGTAAACGGTGAAGATTTTCAGGTAGTACTGTCAGATACCCCCGGTATCATAAAACCGGCCTATGAGTTACAAACATCTATGATGGATTTTGTAAAATCGGCCTTTGAAGATGCCGATGTACTTATATACATGGTAGAGATTGGGGAGAAAGAACTAAAGGATGAGGCTTTTTTCAACAAGATTATCCATGCTAAAATTCCGGTACTGCTTTTACTTAACAAAATAGACAAGTCATCTCAGGAACAACTGGAAGAGCAGGTAGCACTTTGGAAAGAAAAAGTCCCTAATGCCGAAATATATCCTATTTCAGCACTAAAGAACTTTAATGTTACCGAAGTCTTCAACCGTATTTTAGAGTTACTTCCGGAATCTCCTCCCTATTACCCTAAAGACGCTCTTACCGATAAACCGGAGCGCTTCTTTGTAAACGAGACCATCCGTGAAAAAATCCTGCTGAATTACGATAAGGAAATTCCGTATGCTGTAGAAATTGAAACAGAGGAGTTTTTAGAAGATGATGACATTATAAGAATAAAAGCCCTTATTATGGTGGAGCGCGATACTCAAAAAGGTATTATTATAGGGCATAAGGGAGCAGCCATTAAAAAAGTGGGCATTCAGGCAAGGGGAGACCTGGAAAAATTCTTTGGCAAGCAAATACACCTGGAGATGTTTGTAAAGGTCAACAAAAACTGGCGATCTAACACTTTCCAGCTAAGGCGTTTTGGCTATAACCAAAAATAATTAAAACAGTATACAGCATAAAAAGCGTTATAAAACTAAGTTGCTAATCTCCTTAGCAACTTTGCTGTTTTATACGTACTTTTGCAAAAAATTTAAAACAACGGGATGAATAATATCGTAGCTATAGTAGGAAGGCCAAATGTAGGTAAGTCTACTTTTTTTAACCGACTGATACAGCGCAGGGAAGCTATTGTAGACTCTGTGAGCGGCGTTACGCGCGACAGAAATTACGGAAAGAGCGAATGGAACGGAAAAGAGTTTTCTGTTATTGATACCGGTGGTTACATAAAAGGATCAGACGATATCTTTGAGGGCGAAATACGCCGTCAGGTAGAACTGGCTATTGATGAGGCCGATGTTATTATATTTGTTGTTGATGTTGAGGAAGGTATCACTCCAATGGACGAAGAGGTTGCAAAACTTCTTAGAAAAGTCACAAAACCTATACTTCTTGCCGTTAATAAAGTAGACAATGCCATGCGTGAAAAAGACGCTTATGAGTTTTACAACCTTGGCCTTGGCGAATACTATACTATAGCAGGTATGAGTGGTTCGGGGACAGGAGAGCTTTTAGATGCTCTTGCCGATATATTACCGGAGCCTGAAGAAAAACAGGAGGAAGAAGCTTTACCTCGTTTTGCTGTTGTAGGACGTCCTAACGCCGGTAAATCATCATTCATAAATGCACTTATTGGCGAAGACAGATACATAGTTACCGATATTGCAGGTACTACCCGCGATGCTATTGACACTAAATACAACCGTTTTGGTTTTGAATTTAACCTTGTAGACACAGCCGGTATACGACGTAAGGCTAAGGTTAAGGAAGACCTTGAGTTCTATTCGGTAATGCGTTCAGTTAGGGCTATTGAGCACAGTGACATCTGTATCCTTATGATTGATGCTACACGAGGTTTTGAAGGACAGGATCAGAGTATTTTCTGGCTTGCAGAGAAAAACCGTAAAGGAGTTGTAATACTTGTAAACAAATGGGATCTTGTAGAGAAGGACACTATGAGTACCCGTGATTATGAGAACAGGATACGCGAAGAGCTTCAACCATTCTCAGATGTGCCTATCCTTTTCGTTTCTGCACTAACAAAACAACGTCTGCTTAAGGCACTGGAAACATCAGTACACGTTTTTGAGAACAGAAAACAACGTATAGCTACTTCTAAACTTAACGATTTGATGCTGCCAATTATAGAAAACTATCCGCCACCGGCTTTAAAAGGTAAATATGTTAAGATTAAATTCTGCATGCAGTTACCTACACCTACGCCTCAGTTTGTGTTTTTCTGTAATTTACCGCAATATGTTAAGGAACCATATAAACGATACATAGAGAATAAGTTACGTGAGAATTTTGATTTTTCGGGTGTTCCGATAGATATTTATTTCCGCCAGAAATAAAGATTTTCTTGCATTTAACATACTAAAACAATTAATTAGCTGTTTATTAAGTCAAAAAACAACCTTACTAACCAGCTAATTTTTTTTATTGCTATGAAAAAGAGTTCCTTACTCCTCTTTTTATTTTTAATGTTCTCTACATTTTGTTTCAGTCAAAGTATAACCCTCAAAGGAGTTGTTACAGACAATACCGATTACCCCCTTGAATCGGCCACTGTATACCTTACCTCGGTTAAAGATTCCACTCTTGTTGACTATACAATTACAAACAAAAGTGGAAACTGGGAAATGAAAATCAGACAGGTAGATAATCCTGTCAATCTTAAAATCTCATTTGTTGGCCTGGCCAATTACTCAAAACAGTACGAATCCCTCACACAGGATATTGATTTCGGCAAAATCGTACTGGAAGACCAATCTACCGAACTTTCTGAAGTTATAATTGAGGGCGAAGTACCTCCTGTCAGAATCAAATCAGACACTCTTGAATTTAATGCTGCTTCTTTTAAAGTACGCCCCGACTCCAATGTTAAAACACTATTGGAACAGTTACCGGGAGTAGTTGTAGACTCAGACGGAAAAATAACCGTAAACGGTAAAGAAGTAAACCAAATCCTTGTAAACGGAAAACCTTTCTTTGATAAAAACGGACAAATAGCCCTGCAAAACCTCCCTGCAGATATGATTAATAAAGTTCAGGTTACCGATACCAAAACTAAAAAAGAAGAAATATCAGGTGAAAAAGCAAGTAGTGACAATGCCAGCATTAACCTTACCATAGACGAAGACAAGAACAAAGGCCTTTTTGGTAAATTTATGGGAGGCTATGGCACTAACGACCGTTATGAAACCAGCGCGATAGGCAACTACTTTAAAGACAAGTTTAGATTAAGCCTCCTCGCTTCCTCTAACAATATCAATTCCAGCGGATTTTCGATGGACGAGATATTTGACAATATGGGAGGAGGACGAAACACCAGCCTTTATGCAATGGACAACGGAGGCGTTTATATAAACGGAATGATGTTTGGCGGAGGTAGTGGTATAACAAAATCTGACATGATTGGAGTTAACTACTCTGACGAATGGGCGAAAGATTTTGACAATTCAACGAGTTATTTTTATAATAGTGCCAGCACAGAAAACAATAACAGGTCACACAGGGAAACTTTAATTACAAATGAAGCTCCTAACGACACAAACGACAGAAGGAATATTACCGAATCGGTATCCAGTAGCAAAAATGACCAATATGCACATAGTTTTCAAACTGAATTTGAATTTAAACCCGATTCAACCTCAACCGTTAGTTACGTTCCAAGATTTGTAAAGGCAAACTCTAAAAACAATAGTATCTCCAGTAGTACCACTACAAATCAGGACAACGAATTGCTAAACGAAAGTAATGGATCTTATTACAACGAAAGTGAAAATCAAAACTTTGAAAGCGGACTTGATTATTATAAGTCTTTAAGTAAAAACGGCAGAGGTTTAAATTTATCTTTATCTAACACAAACAACGTTAATAACAGCAGTAATTATAATAACTCTGCAACATATTTTTATACAGATTCTGATAACGACGGAAACCCTGACCCTGCCGACATAAGGAATCAGGTACGAATCAACAGGCAAACTCTTGACAGTTATTATGCCGAGCTAGCCTACACTGAACCGGTAACCGACTCTTTAAAGCTAAGCACAGGCTTTACTTACGAGACAGAACTTTCGGTTCAAAACAGAAAAGGTTTTGATTTTGATGATGCAACAGGTGAATATTCAATAGAAAATGATGAACTTACAAACTATATGTCTTCACGAACCAATACTGTTACGCCAGGCATATCCTTAAGACAAAATAAAAACAAATATTACTGGAGCATACAGGGAGGAACAGACATTACTCAATTCAAAAACTTTTCAAGCTATATGGGTAATGATTATTCTTTAGATAAGGATTATATGTTACCATCAGCCAATGCGAACTTCAGGTATAAGTTTACTAAATCAAAATCAATATCATTCTATTACAATTATGATGTAAGCTTTCCCCAAGCCAGCCAGATACTACCTGTAGAAGATTTAAGCAGTGCATTATACACAAGCATAGGTAATCCGGATCTTGACCCTAGTCAAAACAATCGTTTTTCTTTGAGCTTTAGAAATTACGATTACTCAACACGTTCCGGATACGGATTTTATTCAGGCATTACATTCAATAAAGATAATATAGTTCAATATACCGAAATTCAAAGCAGTGGTAAGCAACGAACCAGCTACACAAATATAAATGGCACATATAGCAGTTATTTTGGAGGGTATTTTAGTAAGCAATACAAAAAAGAAGAGCATACTTACAGACTTAACCTTAACATGTACCTTAACTATGATCTAAATAAAGGATATACAAATCAGAAACTTTATGAATCAAAAGAATTTTATTTTGGACCAAGAGTTAACTTTACCTACGAGTATGGAGACTTATTAACCGTTAGTCCTTCTTACACCTTTAGTTACAATCAAAAAGACTATACTAATTATTCAATAAGTCAGGCTTCTAATTTTGTACATGAGGTAAAGCTTCAAACTACAAGTTACTGGCCTAAACACATTGTTTTTGGTAACGATTTTGGGTACACCTACAATTCTCAGCTGGGTGATGGATTTAAAAAAGATTTCTTTTTATGGAACACCAGTTTAGGATATAACTTTTATAACGACAAGCTACTATTTAAGGTTAAGGTTTATGATATATTAAACCAAAATCTGGGAACATCAAGGTCTATAACAGACACGTCTATAAGCGATTCACAAAACACAGTTTTAAAACGTTATGCAATGTTCTCTCTAACCTATAAACTCACCAAGTTTGGCGCTAAGGAAAAGAAGGGCGGAAACCGTTTCTGGATGTTCTAAATAAAGATATAACTATAAAAAAGGCTGCATTTTGCAGCCTTTTTTAGCTTTTAATAAAGCCAATTTCTTTTTTTTGCTGCTCCGTGAGCCCCCACATGTCCTGCAAATCACAATTTAAAAGGTAGTATTTTACTTTAAAATCTCTTTCATTTTGCTTTAAAAGACTAACCCAAACAAATGCTTTTTCTTCATTCATTTTGCCTGCATATAGAGCCCAGTTAATTAAAACATAAGCATCATAGCCTTTCTCAATTACGGGATTACTTCCATTTGGCTTAACCAAAAAATCTGACATTTTAAAAACATTAAAAGAAATATCTTCTTGAAGACTATTAATAGCTTTTATATCAGTTATAAAACCACTTACCTTCGCATTACAGTCTTCAGGAGTTTTCTGGTAATTCACAAAATTACCCGCAGAATTAAAAAACATGGCATTTGGAATTTTCATCCCTTTTTTAACGGCTAACGCAAAAGCATTAAAGTTTTTAAACACCAAAACATCAGTAGTGTCCATATGCTTTTTTGTAAGATATTCTGTTATGGTTGTCTTGTTTTCAAACTCAGGATCTTTTATTCCATAAGACTTCACAAGCATAGATTTACAACCAAAAAGCAATCCCGAAGCTGTCAGGATAATAAGTATAGTCTTTTTCATTTAAGCAAGGTTAGTTAAACACCCTCAATCTATAATTTTATACTGACTCTTCAAAACAAAAAAGGCTGCAAATTGCAACCTTTTTTGTTGTTATCTATTTAAGTTTATTACCAGCTTCCTCCCGCACCGCCGCCATTAAAGCCGCCGCCGCCAAAACCGCCACCGAAGCCGCCACCAAAACCTCCTCCGGAACTTCCGCCGCCAAAACCGCCACCTCCGCCACGGCCAAGACTGCTTAGGATTATGATATCGGCTAGGCTTGGTCCGCCCATGCGATTACCGCGACCTCCACCGCCTCTTCTTGAAAGGATAGAGATTATTATTATAAAAAGGATAATAAAAAAGAAAACTACTCCGGCACCACTGCCTTCCTTTCCTCTTTTACGCTCTCCCTTATACTCCCCTTTCATTACCTGCATTATCGCAGTGGTCCCCTTATCTATACCGGCATAAAAATTACCTTTTTTAAACTCGGGCGTTATTTCATTATCTATAATAGTTTTTGTTACAGCATCCGTAAGCAAGTGCTGTGTACCCATACCGGTTTGAATGAACATATTTCTGTCATCTTTAGCGATAAGCAACAACACACCATTATCTTTACCTTTTTGACCAATACCCCATTTATCAGCTATATCAAAAGCATATTTCCATGGAGCTTCGCCACCTGTTGTATTAACAACCACTACAACTATTTGTGTAGAGGTAGTATCGGCATAGTTAATTAATTTCTGTTCTATAGCCTGTTTTTCAGACGCATTTAAAAGCTGAGTATTAAACTCATAATAACTGGTTTGAAAACTGGGCTTTTCAGGTATTGTAACTGTTTGCCCAAAAACAATACTACTTAAAAGCAGTAAGCTAAAGAGCATTGTATTTTTAATTAAATGTTTCATTTAGCTTTTTGAAATTTCGTTAGACAGTTCGTTTTCATCATCATCAGCATAAGGAAAATAGCTCTTTAAGCGTTCTCCTGCCTTTAATATTCCTTTTACCAAACCATCCTTATATCTTTTCTCTTTAAAGTTAGAAATAACTAAATCCTTGGTACTGTTCCAAAAATCATCCTCAACTACCTTATCAATACCCTCATCGCCTATTATGGCAAAGGTATGATCGCTAACCCCTACGTAAAACAAAACTCCGTTACGCGCAGCTGTAGCCTCCATGCCTAATTGATAAAAAACCTCCTGAGCTCTTTCGAGTGGAGGTTTTTCTGAATGATTTTCGATATGTACCCTTATTTCTCCTGAAGTATTCTTTTCTGCTAAAACAATTGCTTCAACAATTTCTTTTTCTTCTTCCGGAGTTAAAAATTCTTCGGTTACAGACATCTTTTATATTTTCTTATTTAAAGTTAAATTCAACATCCGGTGCTTTTTCAGCTCCTTCCTCTGATTTGAACCTTGGCATATCTTCAAAGCCAAACAGGTTTGCAAAAATCACAGTTGGAAATTTGTGTTTTTTAACATCATAGGTATTTACAGCCTCGTTGTATCTGTCTCTTGCTACATTAATTCTGTTTTCTGTACCTTCAAGCTGAGACTGTAAAGCAAGGAAATTTTGATTCGCTTTTAATTCAGGATAACGCTCAACAGAAACCAATAATCTTGATAAAGCTCCTGAAACTCCATTTTGAGCCTGTTGAAACTGCGCTAATTGTTCCGGTGTAATATTAGCAGGGTCTATAGTAACCGCTGTAGCTTTAGCACGTGCTTCAACTACTTCTGTTAATGTGCTTCTTTCAAAATCTGCTGCACCCTGTACTGTTTTAACAAGATTGCCAATAAGGTCATTTCTTCTTTGATAGCTACTCTCTACATTAGCCCATGCCGTTTTTGCGTTAGCTCTTACAGATACTAATCCATTATAAGATGAAGCAACCCAAATACCCAGAATTGCAAGTACCACAATAGCAATAATCCACTTTTTCATTTGTGTTTGTTTTTTAAAGTTCGTTTTTAATGTTTAATAAACTTGTTTTGATAGCCTCTAATTTACGAATTATCTCAAACTTATCCAGAGTTTTTTTCTGGCCTTCCTTTAAGTGCACTTTTGCACCCTCCAGGGTAAAGCCTCTCTCTTTTACCAAATGATAGATAAGTTGCAGGTTTTTAACATCCTCCGGAGTAAACATCCTGTTACCCTTTGCATTCTTTTTTGGCTTAAGGATATCAAATTCCTTATCCCAAAAACGAATTAGGGATGTATTTACATCAAAAGCTGTGGCAAGTTCGCCAATAGTATAATATCTTTTTTCAGGCAGGTCTAGATGCATTAGTCAAGCGATTGGTTTTCCTGATTAGCTAATTTAGAAATTAAAATGTACTCCTGTGCAGAAATGTTTCCGTAATAGAAGTTTATAGGATTAATAACCTCTCCTCCTTTATGCACCTCATAGTGAAGGTGTGGCGCTTCAGATCGGCCTGTGCTACCCACAAAGCCTATTACATCTCCCCTTTTTACCTTTTGCCCCACCTTTACATTGTATTTGCTTAGGTGTGCATAAAGGGTTTCATAGCCAAAGCCATGCTTAATTACAATATGGTTACCATAACCTGTAGCCCTGTTATCGGCACGTTGTACCACACCGTCTCCGGTAGCATAAATAGGGGTTCCGGTTTTTGCCGAAAAGTCCATGCCCGCATGAAACTTCCTGATTTTAGTAAACGGGTCGCTCCTGTAACCAAAACCAGATGCCATATGCCGCAAGTCTTCATTCTTTACAGGCTGTATTGCCGGGATTGCTGCCAGCAGTTGTTGTTTATCTTTAGCAAGTTTGGCAATCTCATCAAGCGATTTAGACTGCACAACAAGCTCTTTAGACAAAACATCCAGGCGTTCTGTAGTATTTCTTACCAGTTTAGTATTGTTAAACCCTTCCAGTTCCTTGTAGCGGTTTACACCCCCAAAGCCCGCTTTACGTTGCTCATCAGGAATTGGAGATGTATTAAAGTAAGCGCGGTACAGGTTATTATCCCTTTCCTCTATGGCAGCAAGAACCTCATTGGCTTCTTCCATCCGCTTATTTAAAATCTCGTAATTAACTTTAAGGTTTTCAATCTCCCTGGCCTGAAGCTTATCTTTAGGGGTTTCAAAAAAAGGTGTATTTAAAAGCACCACAAACGATAAAAAACCAAAAAGTGCAGACGACACCAGAAAAAGTGCCACTACACCCAGGCTTTTACCTTTTTTGGGCTTAATTTTACGATACGCCAGATTTTCTGTGTCGTAATAATATTTTACCTTCGCCATGTTCTAATTTATTCTATTTTTGCACCTTACAATAAAGGTTGTAAAATCGGTAATTTGATAAACGAACAAATTTAGCAAATGTTACGGTTTTGCAGTGGTTTTTTTAAGCCAACCATCCTTTTTTTTAATTATAAAAACATAAACATTTTCATAAAGGCATGAAATCTCAGGATATCAGGAAGCAATTTTTAGATTTTTTTAAAGACAGGGACCACCTAATAGTTCCTTCTGCACCTATCGTTACTAAAGACGACCCTACCCTAATGTTCAATAACTCGGGTATGGCACAGTTTAAGGAATTCTTTTTAGGTAACGGTACTCCAAAAAGCAAAAGGATAGCCGATACCCAAAAATGCCTTCGCGTTTCGGGCAAGCACAATGACCTTGAAGAAGTAGGTATAGATACTTACCACCATACCATGTTTGAAATGCTTGGTAACTGGAGCTTTGGCGATTACTTTAAAAAAGAAGCGATACACTGGGCCTGGGAATTGCTGACTGAAGTTTATAAAATAGACAAAGACATTCTTTATGTTACTGTATTTGAAGGTAATAAAGAAGACAATCTCCCAATGGATCAGGAGGCTTATGATATATGGAAAGAACTTATATCGGAAGACCGAATCCTTATGGGAAGTAAAAAAGACAACTTCTGGGAAATGGGTGATCAGGGTCCTTGCGGGCCTTGCAGCGAGATTCACGTTGACATCCGTTCTGCTGAAGAGAAAACACAAAAATCCGGCCGTGACCTTGTAAATGCAGACCACCCACAGGTTGTAGAGATATGGAATAACGTATTCATGGAGTTTAACCGCAAGGCAGACGGTTCACTTGAAAAACTACCTGCTCAACACGTTGATACGGGCATGGGGTTTGAGCGTCTTTGTATGGTTCTACAGGGGGTTCAGTCTAACTATGATACAGATGTGTTTACTCCGCTCATCCAAAAAATCGAAAGCCTTACAGGCAAAAAATATACTATAAAAGCTTCTAACGAAGAGGAAGATAAATTAAACATTGCCATTCGTGTTATTGCTGACCACGTTAGAGCCGTGGCATTTGCCATTGCCGACGGGCAGCTGCCATCTAACAATGGTGCAGGTTATGTTATCAGGAGGATATTAAGAAGGGCAATCCGTTACGGATTTACTTTCCTTGATAAGAAAGAGCCATTCATTTTTGAGCTTGTTGATACATTAAGCAGTCAAATGGGCGAATTCTTCCCTGAAATCAAAACTCAGAAAACACTGGTTCAAAATGTAATCCGTGAAGAAGAAACCTCTTTCCTTAGAACGCTTGACCAGGGATTACAGTTACTTGAAAACGTAATTGCCTCTACCGAAGGCAAAACGGTTTCAGGACAAAAAGCATTCGAGCTTTATGACACTTTTGGTTTCCCTATCGACTTAACTGCCCTTATCTTAAGGGAAAAAGGATACAATCTTGACGAAGCCGGTTTTGAAGCGGCTATGCAGGAACAAAAAGCAAGATCGAGAGCGGCATCGGAAGTTTCGACTGCCGACTGGACTATTCTTACCCAAGGTAACACCGAAACTTTTGTGGGGTATGACCAACTGGAAAATGAGGTAAAAATAACCCGTTACCGTAAAGTTGACTCTAAAAAAGACGGAATAATTTATCAGATTGTATTAAGTGACACCCCTTTCTATCCGGAAGGAGGTGGACAGGTAGGTGATAAAGGAAAGCTTGTTTCTGCAAACGAAACCATTGAGGTTATAGACACCAAAAAAGAAAACAACCTTATCCTTCATATTACTAAAAAACTACCTGAAAACGTAAACGGTACTTATACTGCCGTGGTAGATGAAAAGCTTAGAAACGATTCTGCTAGCAACCACTCCGCTACTCACCTGCTTCACCAGGCATTAAGAAGTGTATTGGGTACGCATGTTGAGCAGAAAGGATCGTTGGTAAGCCCTAACTACCTTCGTTTTGACTTTTCTCACTTCTCTAAAGTAACTGACGAAGAACTTAAAGAAGTAGAAGACTTTGTAAACGCAAGAATACAGGAACACCTTCCGTTAATTGAGAGAAGAAGCATACCGTTCCAACAGGCAATAGAAGAAGGCGCAATGGCATTATTCGGCGAAAAATACGGCGATAATGTACGTGCTATTAAATTTGGTGAAAGCATGGAGCTTTGTGGTGGTATACACGTAAAGAATACTGCCGATATATGGTACTTTAAAATTGTTAGCGAAAGCGCGGTTGCAGCAGGTATACGCCGTATTGAGGCTATTACTAACGAGGCAGTAAAAGAACATTTTGCTTCTCAGGAAAATGCGCTTAACGAAATTAAGGCCGCACTTAAAAATCCGCAGGACACCCTTAAGGCTGTAGCTTCATTACAAGACGAGAACACCAGGCTTAAAAAGCAGATTGAAGCCCTGTTGAAAGACAAAGCTAAAAATCTTAAAGGCGAACTTGCTACCGAGATACAGGAAATAAACGGGGTTAAGTTTTTAGCTAAACAGGTAGATCTTGATCCTGCAGGAGCTAAAGATCTTGTTTATGAATTAGGTAACCTTGGCACCAACCTGTTTATTGTACTTGCTACAGCACAGGACGACAAACCAATGTTAACCTGCTATATATCTAAAGAGCTTGTAGCAGAAAAAGGCCTTAACGCAGGGCAAGTAGTACGCGAACTGGGTAAACATATCCAGGGCGGCGGTGGCGGACAGCCGTTCTTTGCTACTGCAGGTGGTAAAAACGTAAACGGTATAAATGATGCCCTGGCAGCAGCAGCAGATTTTATAAAATAATAAAACATGCAATTCAGAACCCAAATACCTGTTTCAAAAAGTAACAATCCAATTAGTTATGATTCTGAGACAGTGTCTTTGGGTTCTTGCTTTGCAGTAAATATGGGAGAGAAATTTAATTACTTTAAATTTCAAAACACCATCAATCCTTTCGGCATACTGTTTCATCCTGTTGCCCTTAAAAAGTTTATTGACTATTCTTTATCAGCCAAAGAATTTACCGAAGCAGACATCTTTTATCACAACGAACGCTGGCATTGCTTTGACACTCATTCAGACCTTAGCAGCACAGATAAAGAAGAACTCCTAACAAATCTTAATAACGCGACTAAAAACACGCTCAGCAAGCTTAAAATAGCCTCTCATCTTATTATAACTTTAGGCACAGCATGGGTATATCGCTACAATCAAAAAAATGAGCTTGTTGCCAATTGCCATAAGGTTCCTCAAAAAGAATTTACAAAAGAGTTATTAGATATCACTTCAATTAAAGAAGCATTAAGAGGTATTGTCAATAGCGTGAAAAGTATTAACCCTTCTGTAAATATAATTTTTACAGTTTCCCCTGTAAGGCATATTAAAGATGGTTTTATTGAAAACCAATGGAGCAAATCAAACCTTATAAGTGCAGTACATGAGGCTATAACAGAAGTAAAAGAAAACCTTTCTTACTTCCCTTCTTATGAAATAATGATGGACGAACTAAGGGATTATCGCTTTTATGCAGAAGATATGATACATCCTAACCAGGTAGCTATAGACTATATATGGGAACGTTTTGCAGAAAGCCACATTAAACCGGAAGCATTTGCTACAATGAAAGAAGTGGACACGGTGCAAAAAGGAATACAGCACCGCTCATTTAATCCTGAATCGGAACAACACAAAAACTTTCTTTTAAAACTGGAACAAAAGGCAAAATCCTTAAAAGATAAGCATCCGCATATTACATTTAAATAAAAAGAGCGCTTAAAGCGCTCTTTTTATTGTTAGGATATTTTTTCTTTTTCAAATATAAGTTCAAGTCCGCCCTCAATTAAATGAGCTATTTCCGGACGTTTCTTTTTAACCTCATCAAGATGTAACAGCACTTCATTAAGTAACTCCTGTTGTTTGTTTTGGTTAAGGAGCTCAGTAATTTCTACCGATAATAACCAGTCGTTAGAATGGTTTTCCTTAAGCTTCTTAAATATATCTTCAATGCTAATAGTATTAGCAACACCATCTCTGATATTTCTTATATTTTGATACAGTCCTTCCAGTTCTTCCTTTTGGGCCGATTTTTTAGCTTTTATAGTTTTGCTTGAAGGAACGTGTGTTATAAGATCAAAACTGTTTACATCGGCCGGGCCTGAATAAGCAGAAACCACTTTTTTACCCACAGCCATATCATAAGTACCCCATTCCGGCTGGAATAACACTTTATCCCCATTGGTTACAGTACAATCTTTAAAGCTTATCAGTATAATTTTACCCTGTATGTTTCTCGTTCCGGTAATTATCTCTCCGCTAACGGTTATGTCTCCTTCAAATTCAAGGGTAACTCTTTCCCCTTCATATACACCATAAGCTTTAAGATCACGCGGACTCATATCCTCAATAGCAAGGTTAATACCCTTAAGCTTACCAATAGGGCTACCAAAACCTTCTGCATGGTAAGCTGTACCATGACCTACAAGTTCTTTCTCCCTATAAGCAAGAGCCGTACCTCCGGTTGCCTGGATATACACCGGCTTACCTTCACTTTCAATCACGTTTGTGAATACTCCTGATATTTGTACTCCTGTACTTAACTCTATAGTACCTAATGCATTTGAATTAATTAATTTTTGAATACCGGAAAGTCCTCCTGTACGTAATGCCATTTTATTGGCAAACTCTTCAAGTACTAAGCTAAGATGTGCAAAATCGGGTGTTACAAAAAGTTGTGGTTGCGGTTTAGTGATATCAAAGCTTTGGTAAGCCGCATTAATATCATATGGCAGTTTTTTTACATTATCGGTCATACACCAAGCACTCTCCCCAATTGAAGAAAGTAATCCGGCACCATATATCTTAGGATCTTCCACAGTACCTATAAGTCCGTACTCAACTGTCCACCAGTGAAGGTTTCTTATAAGTGCCATTTCGCTAAGTTCACCCATATCATTCTGCAATTCGTCAACCCTCTTCTCGGCAGCTTCAATTTCATCCTGAGGCGTACCTTCAGCTTCTTTTAATATAGAAAGCAAACGTATTGCCTCATATATTTCATAATCCCTGGCTGATGATATGGCTTTACAGCCAATTTCACCAAATCTTCTTAAATATTCTGCATATTCAGGGTTTGCAATAATAGGCGCATGACCGGCTCCTTCATGTATAATATCTGGCGCAGGGGTATATTCAATATGCTCTAACTGACGGATATCCGAAGCTATTACAAGTACATTATAAGCCTGGAATTCCATGAAGGCATTAGGCGGAATAAATCCGTCTACAGCAACAGCTGCCCATCCTATTTCCTTTAATATCCTGTTCATACCATACATGCTTGGTATGTTGTTTATCTCTATACCTGTTTTTTTAAGTCCTTCTAAATAAGAGCTATGTGCCACTTTACTAAGGTAATTTACATTTTTGCGCATAACATAGCGCCACACCGCCTGATTTATAGGTGTATATTCCTCATAATCCTGCGGCTTTATAAACTGTTTAAGGTGCTTAGGCAGCCTCTCTATCAACGGATTGCTTTCTATTGTAGCATTCATAGTTAAGTAGTCTTAGTAATTGAGGTAAAATTACGAAATTCTCAATTAATTTTAATCACACAAACAGAATCAATTGTTAAAGCCTGAAAATTAGCTCCCTTTTTAAAGGAATTCGAACAAAATTTAAATTTTAACACTACCCTTTTGCAATAAAGCCCTCTATTCTCAGTTTTATTTTTACTTTTACGACCCTTAACATTAATTAATTTTTAAATTTTCATTATGAAAAAACTTTTTTGCTTTTTAGCTGTAGCTGCAACTGCGGCTTTTACATCATGTAGCAGTGATGACGATTCAGGAAACAATGGTGAAAACCCAGGAACAGGAAACGAAGTAACAGCTATTACACTTTCTGCAAGTGCAACATCTGTTGATCTTGGTACTGCTGTTACTTTCACTGTAGTTGATCAGGATGGTGATGCTGTGACAAATGCTACTTTAACTGCTAATGGTAATGCTATAACTAGCCCATGGACTGCTGAAACTGCAGGTGAATATACTGTAGTTGCTACTTTAGGTGAGCTTACTTCATCTGTTACTGTTACTGTAACAGAAGAAGACACAACTCCTGTTGCTAGCGATTCATTTGTAATAGATGACACAAACTATGAAACTAACGTTGGTGCTTTTGCATACAGAGGTATATATGCTGCTGAAACAGAAGGGGAATATGTAATTGTATGGGACTTTAATCCTTATTTAGTTGTAGGAACAGGAGAAGAAGCAACTTTTCCAAACGACCTATACATTACTTTACAATTTCCAATTACACCAACTGGAGAAAACGAAGCTGGTGAGCCTACATTTACAATTACAAACCCAACTACTGGCGAGTTTACTTTAGACACTAACATATTAGACGCTTGGATTATTGCTAACTCTGAAGCATTATTACCTACTGACGCAACTGAAAGAGCTGCGGCTATCTCTGATATTACTCTAAACATAACAGCATTACAGTTTGCTGAAACTGAAGGAGGTTCTTCTAACCTTGAAGCTACTTACACAATCACGCTAACTAATGGCACTGTAATTAATGGTGAATATAGTGGTGAAACTGGCATGTATGATGGTACTAACCAAGGAAGAGGCATTAGCATTAAAAATACAACAGTTGCAAAATCTCAAAACTTAAGAAAATAATTTTTCTTATTTAATATAAAACCCGCCATTAGGCGGGTTTTTTTATTAGTAATAATCTAAAAATTTGGCACATAAATTGCTAAGGCATTTCTAAATTTTAACTAAATATTAATTATTGTTATGAAAAAAATTATTTACTTTTTAGCACTCGCTGCAACCGCAGCTTTTACATCGTGTAATAACGATGATGATTCAGGAAATAATTCAGAGAATCAGGTAACGGCTATTACTCTTACCTCCAGCACAGAGAGTATTATTATTGGAGAAGGCTCATTTACATTTACTGTAAAAGATCAAAACGGCAACACATTAACAGATGCCACACTTACAGCAAACCAAACTGCAATTACCAGTCCTTGGACACCTGATGCTACAGGTACTTACACAATTAAAGCCTCCTATGGACAATTAACTGATGAGTTAACAGTAACCGTTAATGAGGTTCCACAAACTGTAAATACTTTTGCTATTGATGGCACCGAATATGCTACTACTGATAACATCATGCTTTATTTAGGAACCGATACAGGAGTAAATTACTGGATATTGCTTGCTTACTCTGCCACCGGAGAAGGAGAGGAAATGGAAATAGTAAATGAGTCTGACATTATGTTTACTACTCTTCAAACCAGTGAAACCAATCTTGATTTCCCTACTCCTCAAACAATTACTTTTGGAGAGCAGAACCCAGGTACTAAAGATGCTTACATAGCCTTTAATACTGATAATGAAGTATACACAACAGATGCAATTACAAGCCTTGAGCTTACCATAAATAGCATCAATCTTGCTGAAACAGCTGATGAGCAGTTTATTAATTACAACTATACATTAGAATTAAATGACGGTACTGTGATAACAGGAACTTTTGATGGCAGTTGGGGCTTTTTAAATGCGTCCGGAAGACCAGGTAGAAGTAACAATCCGGCAAAACAAGTTATTAATGTATCTAAAGCAGAAATTTTACAGAAAGTAAAATCAAGATCTTACCTAAAATAACAAAACTAAAAAGCCGCTCAATGAGCGGCTTTTTTTTATTTCTTATCTTTTTGTGGCGGGAACTGTGCCAATATGTTTGAAACAAATTCCTTAATTCGTTCTTCTTTTTTGTCACGGTCAAGAGTTAAAACTCCTGTACCTACTCCCTGCCAAACCAGTTCTTTACTTTTACCGTCTACAAGGTCTATATAAAGCGTTCCTTCGGTAGAGGTACTAACAGAGGTATAATTACCTCCCCAATAACCAGGGTAACCCCAGCCATAATATCCTCCCCAGCCCCAGCCGTAACCCCAGCCTCCATTAAACTGGTTTACGTTTACTTCTTTACGGGCTTTAGTAAAAAAGTTTACAAGAACATCGGGGTTTTCGCTTTTAGTAAAACCTTTAGCAGCAAATTCCTCATCCAAAGCACGAAGAATCCTTTTCTTGTCTAAGTCTGATATATCAACCTTATCAATTCCAGGCTGAAAATAGGCATAAGTCCTGTAAGTTGTGAAATCGGTAGCATCATCATAATCAGCAGCCACCCTAACAGCATTACACGAACCCGCAAGGACTAAGACAAATAGTAACGATAGCAATTTTATTGTTTTCATAATCCAATGAGTTAAGAGTTCATTTAAAAGATAAACCAATAACCCAAAGGTTATTAGCTCAACAATGCGTCGTCTACCATATTTGGCAATGTAACTTTTAGTAATGGCTGTACTTCCATAGCTCTTTTTATTGCAAAAACAGCCTCTTCATTCCTTGCCCAGCTTCTGCGTGAAATACCATTATTAACATCCCAGAAAAGCATTGATTCTAAGCGTCTTGACGCATCTTTTGAACCATCAAGAACCATACCAAAGCCACCATTTATAACCTCGCCCCAGCCTACACCTCCACCATTGTGGATGCTTACCCAGGTAGCCCCCCTAAAACTGTCGCCTATTACATTGTGTATAGCCATATCAGCCGTAAAACGTGAACCGTCATAAATATTAGATGTTTCTCGGTAAGGAGAATCAGTACCCGATACATCGTGATGATCACGGCCAAGCACCACATAGCCTATCTCTCCCCTGGCAATTGCCTGGTTAAAAGCTTCTGCTATTTTAATCCTTCCTTCTGCATCAGCATAAAGAATACGCGCCTGAGAACCTACCACAAGCTTATTTTCCTGCGCTCCTTTTATCCATTTTATATTATCCTGCATCTGCTGTTTTATTTCAGACGGAGCAGTTTTAGACATTTCTTCTAACACATTAAGTGCAATCGCATCGGTCTTAGCAAGATCTTCAGGATTACCCGAAGCACATACCCAACGGAAAGGACCAAATCCGTAATCAAAACACATAGGCCCCATAATATCCTGAACGTAGCTAGGGTATCTAAAGTCTATACCGTTTGGAGCCATTATATCGGCTCCGGCACGCGATGCCTCTAAAAGGAAAGCGTTACCATAATCAAAGAAATAGGTTCCTTTTGCGGTATGCTTATTAACAGCAGCAGCATGTCTTCTTAATGTTTCCTGAACTTTTTGCTTGAAGGTTTCAGGCTCTTCAGCCATTAGCCTGTTAGATTCCTCAAAGCTTATTCCTGCCGGATAATAACCACCTGCCCACGGATTGTGAAGCGAAGTTTGATCACTACCTAAATCTATATAGATATTTGCTTCATCAAATTTCTCCCATACATCAACCACATTACCCTGATAAGCGATAGAAACAACTTCTTTATTAGCTTTAGCCTCTATAACTCTTTTTACAAGGGAATCTGTATCGGTAACAACTTCATCAACCCATCCCTGAGAGTGACGTGTATGTACCGCTTTAGGGTTAACCTCTGCACAAACTGTAATACAGCCTGCAATGTTACCTGCCTTTGGCTGAGCACCACTCATACCTCCAAGACCAGATGTTACAAACACTTTACCTTCAAGGCCTTCTCCGTTTTTAGATATTTTTCTTCCGCCGTTCATAACTGTAATGGTAGTACCATGTACAATTCCCTGCGGACCAATATACATATAGCTACCCGCTGTCATTTGCCCGTATTGGGTAACACCAAGTGCATTGAATTTTTCCCAATCATCCGGCTTAGAATAGTTAGGGATCATCATACCGTTTGTAACCACTACTCTTGGTGCCTCTTTATGAGACGGGAATAGCCCCATTGGGTGACCTGAATACATAACAAGAGTTTGCTCTTCGGTCATTTCACTAAGATACTTCATAGTTAACCTGTACTGCGCCCAGTTTTGGAAAACAGCACCATTACCACCATACGTAATCAATTCGTGCGGATGCTGCGCCACTGCATAGTCAAGGTTATTTTGTATCATCAGCATAATGGCTTTTGCCTGCTCTGATTTACCCGGATATTCTGATATTGGCCTTGCGTACATTTTATAGTCAGGACGCAGGCGATACATATATATACGTCCGTATTTTTCAAGCTCTTCCGTAAATTCTTTAATCAGTTCAGCATGATGCTGAGGCTCAAAATAACGAAGTGCATTACGTAATGCCAGCTTTTTTTCTTCCGCTGTTAGTATCTCTTTACGTTTTGGCGCATGATTTATAGATGGATCATAGGGCTTAGCCTGTGGTAAAACCGAAGGAATCCCTTCCTGTATCTGTTCCTTGAATGTCATCTTTATATATATTTATTACACCTGACGTTAACTCTCTGCTTAGACAGTTAAGGCCAACTATTTTTTAAATGTTCCTGTTTTTTTATCGTACCCATACGGGCAGTGGCGGCAACCGCTTTTACAGCAATATCCTCTCTTTAAATGAAATTTTTCTGTAAAAACCTTATAGCCTTCCGGCGAAAGATAATAATCTTCACCTTCTATTAATTTATTTTCAGAATTTTGCCAGCTCATGCGCGCAAATTTATGAACTTTACATTTAATGATAGTAATTGTATCTAATTATTTAATACGTAGGGGTTATACCGCAATGGCTTTATTCCCTTTTATAATACTCCGCAAAAAGGAGTATAAAGAGAATGCTGTGTTGCTTAATCATGAAAAAATTCATTTAAGACAACAGGCAGAACTTTTAATCCTGCCTTTTTACCTGTGGTATCTTATTGAATTTTTTATACGGTTAGCCTATTACAGAAATCATAAAACAGCCTATCGCAACATTAGTTTTGAACGGGAAGCCTACTGTAATGAAACCAATCCTAATTACCTAAGAAACAGAAAACTATTTAAATTCATTTCTTATTACTAAAAAGCAAAATTATTAACAAATTGACATTTTGTAACCCAATAAATTATACATTTACTACCACAAACACTAAAACAAATAATTATGAACTTTAACTGGCTTGCAATTTTAGTTGCTGCACTATCTACAATGGTAGTAGGCTTTATTTGGTACAATCCTAAAGTTTTTGGTACTGCCTGGATGAAAGAAACAGGTATGACCGAGGAAAAAGCAAAAGGAGCAAATATGTTTAAGATTTTCGGGATGGCTATTCTTTTTGCGTTCCTGATTTCATTTATTCTTCAGTTTCTTGTTATACATCAGTTTGGTCCTTCAGGAATGGTAGGCGGACCTGAGTTTTTTGAAACAGCTAAACCGTCTTACAAGGCATTTATGGCAGATTATGGTGATGCTTTCAGGACATTTAAACATGGGGCTCTTCATGGCTTTATGGCCGGACTTTTCCTTGCTCTTCCTGTTACGGGTACTAATGCCCTTTTTGAAAGAAAAAGTGTTAAATACATTCTTATTAACGGTGGTTACTGGATTGTTTGCTTTACCATTATGGGTGGCATACTATGTTCATGGCCTGCATAATTAAAAATATATAGCAATTAAAAATCTCCTTCGGGAGATTTTTCTTTTCTTTACCATTGCTTTGAGTCCTAAACTTTCTTATAAAATATTTACATCAGCTGCATCCCTTCCTCAGGAGTGGGACATTATTGCTGTTAAAAATATTTTCCTTTCCAAAAACTATATGCAGATACTGGAGAGCTCCTCTCCCGCTAATATGGAATGCCATTTTGTAGGTTTATATAAAAACAATATCCTAAACGGTATTGGCGTGATACAGTATATTAATCTAAGCCGTATAAATACTTTTGGAGAGGAAATAAAAAAGAAGTTTAGTCTTAAGGATTATATTTTTAAAAGGTTTTCATCCCATGCTCTTATTCTGGGTAATAATAAACTTACCGGACAAAACGCTTACCTGCTTGCCGATACTATTAATGAGAATGAGGCTCTGATACTTTTTAGAAAAGCGCTGAAGAAAATAAAGAAAGGATACCTTAAAAAATGCGTTCACATAAATCTGGTTTCTGTAAAAGACTTTAATGAAACTGAGTTCCCTAACTTTAAATCTGCAGGTTTTAAAAACTATTACAGGTTTTGTACCCAGCCCAATATGATTTTTGACATTCACCCTGAATGGAAAGATATTGAAGACTATCTCACAGCGCTTAACACTAAATACCGCACGCAGTACAACAGGGCGCGTAAAAAGGCTGAAGGCATAGAAAAAAGAAAACTGACAGAAGAAGACATCCTGAAGCATGAAGAGCGTATCCATGAACTTTATCTTACAGTAGCCTCAAATGCTCCTTTTAATACTTTCTTTTTACCCAAAGGCCATTTCCATACCTTAAAGCAACAGCTAAAAGAGAACTTCCGCTTTTACGGGTATTTTTTCAATAACCAATTAGTTGGCTTTAGTACTTTGGTTAAGAATAACAACGACATGGACACCTACTTTTTAGGTTATGACGAAAGCGTGCAAAAAGAAAAGATGCTATATCTTAACATGCTTTACGACATGGTAGCATATGCTATAAAAAAAGGGTTTAAGCATGTTATTTTCGCCCGTTCTGCCATGGAAATAAAAAGCTCTGTAGGTGCCAGGCCCGAAGAAGTATTCGGGATCATTAAGCACAGTAATGCCTTGGTAAATACTTTTATGAGCAGGCTCTTTCCTTATTTCGATCCAAAAATAGAATGGAAACAGCGTAATCCGTTTAAGTAGTTTTAGGAACGGCTATCTTCATCTGCTTGTGGAGTATCTTTATATCCAGTCGGTCAATTTCACCGCAAAACTCACCATCAATCTGGAAACACACAGGCACATCAGTTGTTATTAGGGCATCTTCTGTCGAAATAATTTCAACATCTTTATGGCTTTCAATAGGCATTTTCCCGGCAAGCACCTTAGTTATAAAAATAAGATCAAGGCTCTTTAGTATCACTATCTCAAATTTACCATCATCCATTTTGCCTATCGGGTTTATGGTAACTCCGGTACCATAACGTTTGGTGTTGGCTATTACAATCATCCTGGCCTCTGTTTCCAGTGTATTACCGTTTGCCTCAATTATAGCATGAAAGGGATCCTGAAGCTCAGTTAATGTATTAAAAGCCTGCAATACATAACCCAGTTTGCCCCTTATATTACTTCCTTCATAGTTCCTAATCAGTTCAGCATTAACCCCAATATCACTAAGATGAAGACTTTTCTTGCCGTTAATATTAACCATATCCATCTGCATAAAATCACCATGAAAAGCAATTTCAAGAATCTGTTTAACGTCGTTGGGAAGATTCAGGTCAACAGAAAGTCCGTTTGCAGAACCTGCCGGCAACACCCCTATAACCACATCTTCATGCCCAATGGCTTCGGCTATCATTTTTACAGATCCGTCGCCTCCCGCAACCAGTACCCTTTCAGGCTTATGTTTTGTATAAAGCTTTTTTATCTCTTCCTCATCATTCTCCCCTGTGGTTTCATATTCTATAAGCGATATGTTCTCTTTATCGGCATATTCACGCACAGCTTCTAAAAGATCTGTCTTATCATTACCGCCCGCAATTGGGTTTACTACAATCAAAAATTCCTTTTGACTACTCATGTTTCCTTTTTTCATTAAATTTAATTAAATTAGAACTATAAACCTTCTTACCAAAATCATAATTTTTAATGAAGCCAATATTAAGATTGTACAGAGGCTATGCCAATGAAGGAGAGCTTATAGTGTTTGGCCACGTATTTAAACCCAGTAGTGCCAACAATTATGAATTTGAAAAAAAACGTTTTAAGAATGCAAGATCTATCATTAAGATGTTTCGGGTAAAAACAATACCTAACACTGATGTATACCTTGAACATAACGGACGTAAAATACACACAAAAGCACTTGACGACGGTTATTTTAAATTTTGCATACCCTTACAGGAACAAACCGGTTATGGTTGGACCGATTATTATGTAAGCACCCGTTATAACGGAGAAGAAATAAAAGAAAAAGGCACTTTTATAAGGCCTTATGAAGGCAATTTGGGCTTTATATCGGATATTGACGATACTTTCCTTATTTCCCACACCCGAAACATGTTTAAAAAACTTTATATCCTTTTATGGAAAAACATTAATGACAGGAAGATATTTGAAGGAGTTGTTCCGCATTATCAGGCATTAAGTACAGCAGGTCGTAATAATAAGGGAGAAAAGAATGCTTTTTTTTATGTATCGAGCAGCGAATGGAACCTGTATAAGTTTATTGTAAAATTTACCGAGATACATGAACTGCCAAGGGGGGTGTTGCTTTTAAAGGACATTAAAACCAGCCTGATGGACTTTTTTGTTACCGGACGCGGTAACCACGGCCATAAATTTGACAAGATTAAGCATATACTTGAGTTTTATCCTCATTTGCAATATACCCTTTTAGGGGATGATTCACAGCACGACCCCTATCTCTATGAAAATGTATGCAAGATTTTCCCGGTAACTGTTAAGGCAGTTTATATAAGGCAAACATCGTCTCACAAAAAAGAAAAAACTATCAAAGTTCTAAAAAACATTGAGTCGTTCGGTATAGCTACATGTTACTTTAAAGACAGCCATGAGGCCATAGAACACTCTAAAAGCATAGGTCTTATTCAGTAAACTTTAAGTTTGCTTTACCTCTTTTTTAACACTTTAAACCTTACCTTTACTCTTTAACCTTTTTAAAACCTAAGTGATTATGAAAAGATTAATGATTACAGCAGGGGTTTTAGCAATGCTTTTAGCTGCCTCATGCAAAGACAAACAAGAAGCACCTCCAACTCCGGAACCGGTAGAAAATCCTGCACCACCGGCAACTCCAAGTCCAACCACAGCTGCTCCAGTTGAGGAAGATCCTGACGGAACTTCAATCAGCATAAGCAAAGATGGAGTGAACTATGAGAACAAAAATGGTGACAGCGAGAGTAAGGTGTCTGTTTCAGGTAAAGATTCTGAAGTTGAAATAAAAACCAAAGAATAACAAAAAAGCCCCTGCAAATACAGGGGCTTTTTTTATGAATTTTCTATTTCTTCCTGAACCAGTTCCCAGTCTGCCATTAAAGCATCCAGTTCTTTTTTCTTTTTCTCGTATGCCTCAAAAAATGAAGCATCTGCCATTAGCTTTTCATAATCCGTTTCCAGTCGCTTATCGTCTTTCTGAATATTAATTTCCAACTGCTGTATCTGACTTTCAATTTTACTCAGCTTATTTTGAAGTGACTTATTCTTCTTCTGATCTTCATAAGAAACCTGTTTATTCTCTTTTGGAGTAACGGTTTTCTTTACAACATCTTTCTTTTCCACCTCACGCATATTCTCCATATTACGCTGTTCAAGATAGAAGTTAATATCACCCAGATATTCTTTTATCTTTTGGTCTTTAAACTCATAAACGGTATTTGCCATCCCCTGCAGGAAATCCCTGTCGTGAGATACCAATAGTAAAGTACCCTCAAATTTTTGCAGAGCTGCCTTTAAAACGTTCTTAGACTTAATATCAAGGTGATTGGTAGGTTCGTCCATTACAAGCACGTTAATGGGCTGTAAAAGCATTTTACAAAGCGCAAGTCTGTTTCGTTCTCCTCCCGAAAGCACTTTTACTTTCTTCTCCACATCATCACCCCTGAATAAAAACGCGCCCAACATATCCCTAACCTTAGATCGGTTAGTATCTGTAGCTGCATTTTCCATAGTTTCAAGAAGAGTTATCTCACCATCCAGATATTCTGCCTGATTTTGCGCAAAGTAACCCAGTTGTACATTATGTCCTAACTTAATGGTACCACTATATTCAAACTCATTTACTATTGCCTTTATAAGAGTCGATTTACCCTGGCCGTTTTGCCCTACAAAAGCAATCTTACTTCCTCTTTCAATTAGCAGGTTTATATCTTTTAAAATGGTCTTTTCACCATATTTCTTGGTAACATCTTCTGCTTCCACTACAACACGTCCCGGAGTAACCGAGACAGGGAAAGATATGTTCATAACCGAGTTATCATCTTCATCCACCTCAATACGGTCAATCTTATCCAGTTTTTTTATTAAAGATTGCGCCATTGATGCTTTAGATGCCTTAGCTCTGAACTTCTCTATAAGCTTTTCGGTATTCTCAATCATTTTTTCCTGATTCTTTTGGGTAGCCAATTGCTTTTCCCTTATCTCTTCCCTAAGAGTCAGGTATTGTGTATAGGGTTTATTGAAATCGTAAATTTTACCAAGAGAAATTTCTATTGTCCTGTTAGTTACATTATCAAGGAACATTTTATCGTGCGACACTATTACCACTACCCCCGGATAATTCCTTAAAAACTGCTCCAGCCAAATGATACTCTCAATATCAAGGTGGTTGGTAGGCTCATCCAGAAGCAATACATCATTAGACTGCAGTAATAGCTTGGCAAGCTCTATCCTCATCCTCCATCCTCCTGAAAAGGTATCTGTAAGTTTATCGAAATCCTCCCTCTTAAAACCAAGTCCTAAAAGAATTTTCTCTGTTTCCCCTACATAATTATACCCACCAAGTATTTCATAATGATGAGTATGATCACTAAGGTCTTCTATAAGTTTAGAATACTCTTCGCTCTCATAATCTGTTCTGGTAGCCAACTGATGGTTAATTTCATCTATTTTAAACTCTACCCTCTTAATTTCTTCAAAAGCCTGATAAGCTTCATCAAGTACACTCCTTCCCTGCACAAAATCAATATCCTGTCTAAGAAAGCCTAACTTTACCTCCTTCTCTGTTGCTATAACGCCTGAATCAGGAGGTATATCCCCCGAAAGTATTTTAAGCATAGTCGATTTACCGGCACCGTTCTTACCCACAAGTCCCACTCTGTCTCCGGCACCCAACCTGAAGGTTACTTCTTCAAATAAATAAGTACCTCCAAAAGAAACCGACAAATTATGTATGTTAAGCATTATTCTGTTTTTATAAATTGTAAATTTGTGAAAATCAAATTTTTTGCAAATGTTAAAAAAAGGATCGAAACTATATAGCATTTTAACAGGAACCTGTCCTCGTTGTCAGGAAGAAAGCATGTATAAGGACAAAAACCCTTTCAATTTGCTTAATATTTATAAGATGAACGAGAAATGCAGCCACTGCGGATTACATTATAAAATAGAGCCTTCCTTTTTTTACGGAGCTATGTATGTTAGCTATGCCCTTGGCGTTGCCTTTAGTGTTGCTGCTTTTATTATCAGCTATGTATTTATAGGCTCAGAACTTAAAACAGCCTTTTTTGTTATAATCGCAACATTGGTTGTGTTTATGCCTATAATCATGCGTCTTTCACGAAACATCTGGATTAACTTTTTTATAAGCTATAAAAAGGACTGGCGTAATGACACTAACGCTTAAACCTATGTAAACTTACACTTTTATCAATAGCGACATTATTTTCTATTGAATCAAATAAAGCTTTTGCCATTGGTGGACCCAACATAACGCCACGTGTACCCAAACCATTTAAGAGATGTACTCTTTTATATATCTCATGCGTACCTATTAAAGGCTTTCTGTCCTTTACAGTAGGTCTTATTCCTGCCAAATGCTCGAGTATTTGATAATTACACGAAATAAGTTCATCCAGCTTTTCTATTAATTCCTTTCTGCCTGCTTCCGTAGGATTAGCAGTCTTATCATACCACTCATAAGTAGCACCAACCCTATATGTATCATTACCTATTGGTAAAATGAAAATACTGGCATTAATAGCCACGTCTAACTTTAAATCGGGAGCTTTAACAACCAAGAGTTCACCTTTAGTGCCATCCAAAGGTAAATTCATAAAATAGGGGTTAGCGTGAAGTCCAAATCCTTCACAAAAAACAATATGTCTTGCCTTTAATCCTTTATACTCTACAAAGTCAGTATTTATCTGTAAATCGGCATGATTAAATGTATCCTTTATCAAATGGTTATCAGAATCCAGGTACTTATGGTATGAATCTAAAAACACGTCTGTATCCACATACCCTGTATGCAACACTTTACCATAACCAAACGGAGAATCTATACCGAAATATTTAGTATGCACAACCGAAGTAGAAAGAAAAGCCGACAAAGCAGGTTTATCCGTTGCCTCAAACCAGTTATTCTGTTCTTCCGCCGATACAAACTTGCGATATATAGGCAGACTTATATCAAACTTTACATTAAGTCGTTCTTCAATATTTTTATAAAATGGTCTTATAAACTCAAGATGTTCTTTAGCATCTAAAGGCATGCTGAACCTTTTTAATATAACCGGATTATATAACCCCGCTGCAACATAACTCGAATTTTGCGACTTATCACTTATAACCGTAAACGATTTACCGTTTAAAAAGGCAGTTTCGGCAAAACTCACTCCGGCAATACCGGCACCAACTATTATATAATCTTTCATGATGTAAAAATAAAAAACTCTTACTTAAAAAAGTAAGAGTTTTTCATGTTGTATAGTGAACTATCTATTAGTAATTCCACATATCCTGCTCGAAGTTACGAATAACCTCTTTCAGTCTTTCAGCTTCAAGAAGCTGCATTTGTGAATTATCTTTTAAATAGTCTTCAATAAGTCTGTCACCATATTCGTTTTCAACTTTTACAATTGTAGCAGAGAAACGACGTGAGTTTAACAAGTGATCAAAAGTGATAGGCATTGCAGAGTTTCTTGGGTTGAATGCATCTTCTTTGTGCAGGATATCTCTTGCTGCAGGGAAGTATACCCAAAATAATTGAATTGGATCTGCAGTTTCACCCATCCTCATTTTAGTAAGAGCGTCAACCGCCATAGGACAAATACCTATTAATCTGTATTTCAACTCACCTTGCCTCTTGTCAAAGTACCAGTAACCTTCAATCATATATTTAGTTACATCGGCAGCAGTAACTTCAGACGTATCAAAATGCTCGGCAGTTAAAATACCTTTCGCTTTAAGTTCATCTTCTGTTTGCCCCATGTACTGGTTCATTGTTTCAATACCGAAACTATTAAGTTCTTTATAACTAAAAAGCTGTTCAAGATTTTCAGGAGTAATTTTATCTCTGAAATATGAATCACCATATACCTCTGTTAACTCTCCGTTTTTAATAGCCGTAGTTAAAACATGGAATAGTGATTTTCTATTGTCGCCCAGGTTATCTTCAATAGGGAAATATAACGGGAAATTGATTCTCTCATCAAGATCAATCACTTCCCAAACCCTTTTGCTGAATAAGATATCCCTATCACCTACGTAACCGTAAGGAAGTGGATTATCATTATCTGCAACCATTTCCGCTTCGGTTTTCTTACCTATCTCATCCGGAGTTTTTGCATTAAGTACGTTAGATTGAGCAAAAGCAGAACCTGTACCTAACATAAAAAGAGCCGCTAATAAAATTTTTTTACTATTCATATTTTAATTTTAAACTGTAAAAGAAAAACGTTCTTTTAAAAATATTATTGTACTTCCCAGTTAAATGCTGTAGAAGGCTTAGGAGTATAACCCGCAGCTCCAATAATATCATATTTTATATTAGTGATGATAACCTGATCACCTCTAGAAGATTTAGAAATAGCACTTAAAGCCTGAGCATTAAACTTGTTACCTTGACAAATGATTGCTGGGCTACCTGGCACATAAACCTCAAACTGCTTGATGTTAGTTTTAATATCAAACACGAAATCAGAGAAATCAATATCAATAGTAGAGTTAGAAAGGTCATTTTTATTACCTTTAGCTGAACCTACTTTACCTCTTAGTTTAGGACTTGGAGCAGGAATCTCTCTAATATTAAATTTCTTACTATCACTTACCACTTGTCCTCCAGGTAATTTACCACTAACCTTTACAGTAGCCTCTCTACCCGAAACACCGTTTAAACTCCAAACATACTTACCATTTCCAACTTTTTTAAGACCTGGTGCAGATGCAGTTACATCACTGTCAGGAATACCTGCAAATGAAATTGTCATTGGGTTTTCGACACCACGGTAAACAGAGTTCATTTTATCAGCAGAAATTGTAGCTGAGTTTGGTTTAGGAACCACTACATAATTACCTTTAATAGGAATTTCAACTGGCTTACCATTCTCAACAAATGTAAATTTACCGCCTATTTCATGTTCACCTATGTTACCTGCACCAAATTCAAAATTAACCTGACCACCTTTTAAAGCTTTATTTAAGTCAACCTGACTTCCATTAAGTTCTACAGATGTAGGAACAGTCGATTCGTCATAACGACCAAGCACTATAGTACCTTTAACTGGCTCACCAGCAAAGAAGGCTGATTTTTCAGTAACAACCATTGCCTGATAGTTATTCATCGATGCAATAGCAGCCGTAGTATTACCTACTAAAGCATTATAGATATCCTGCTCAGTTTTCTTAACATCATTCTGCATAGCAGTAAGCTTTGTTAAAGATGCAATTGCTGGGAAACCTTTATAATGATAATCAAGATATTTTTTCTTAACACCTTCACCATCTGTTACATCACCTAAATCAAATTTACGGTTGATATCCTGAACAATGATTTTATACTCAGTGCTTTTTCCTAAGATAGAAACAAGATCGCTTTTATATTTTTCAATTGTAGCAATAATTTCCTGTCCTTTTTTAGAATAACCGTCACCATCAAACCATTTCTCATCAATCATATCACCTTTATCCATTGCTTCATAAGGCAATTTACCATTCTCTCTTTCGAAAGAAGAAGTAACATCATTCTTAAGAGATTCGATGTAAGCATAAAAAGCATCCGTTACAGGCTTAACTTTTTTCGCTTTCTCAAAAGGCTCCGCATACTGAGATGCATTTTCTTTTGCTTTAGACTGTAAGTCAGCATAAAGTGTATTGTTATAATCTTTAGAGAACGCATTTACGTCCTCAAATTTTTCGTTCATCAAACCAAAAGCGGATAGTACCTCTTTTGACATGTTCAATGCCAACATAGCGATGAAAACCAGGTACATCAGGTTAATCATCTTCTGCCTTGGGGTTAATTTTCCTCCTGCCATTTTCTAATTAGTTTCTTGTTTTTTGGTTAAAAAATATTTAAATAAAACTAATCAGTCAATTAGCCTCTGTTACCCATAGCAGAAAGCATTCCGCCATAAACATTGTTTAATGAAGCAATGTTTTGAGTCATTGTCTGCATTTGTTGTTTTAGCTGAGCTGCGTTATCAGCAATCTCTTTGTTAGCTTCAGCGTTACGAGAAGCGCTCTCTAACTGAACTTTGTAAAGACTGTTTAAAGACTCCATTTGAGCTGCAGCCATAGACATTTCTTCGCTGTATTTCTTTTGAGAAGCAATTGAATCTACAGTTGGAGAAATTCCTTTAGCAGCTGATTCGAAGTTTCTGATGCTGTTACCTAAGCTAGACATTAACTCACCGTCAATTTTAGCTTCTTTTAATAGGTTATCAAGTTTTTGAGAAAGTAACCCCTGAGCTTCTTTCGGATCTTCTTTTTTGTCTTTTTTCTTAGCCTCTCCACCAGCTAATTCCGGGTATACTAAAGACCAGTCAAGTTCTTTATCTACTGGATCAAAAGCTGATAAACCAAAAATTAACGCCTCAGTACTTAAACCAACGATAAGCATCTCAGAAGCCCCTGGCCAGTGCATTAATTTGAAAAGTGCTCCGATGATTACAACTGCTGCCCCCATACCATAGGCGAAATTCATAACTTTTTTAGGTAGTGCCATAATAAAATAATTTTTAGTTTTTAGTTAAGTTAATCAATAAATATTCAAGTTATTAAAAATTGGTTCTTAGTTCATAGTATTAGATGTATTCTGAGTACCCATGTAATCCTGCACTGTTCTGAAACCGATAAAGCTTCTTGCAGAATCCGCATACTCATAATCTCTTGTACTAACCTGAAGGAAATAAGCAACATCCTTCCATGATCCTCCGCGGATTACTTTACGTTGGTTTTGGTGATCTGTTACGTTAGGGTTCATTGTAGACACATACTCATAAGATGAAGCATCGTAAGAAGAGTCAGTCCACTCTGAAACGTTACCAGCCATATTGTAAAGGTTATAATCGTTTGGATCATAAGATTCAGCTTCTACAGTGTATAGTGCACCGTCTGCAGCATAATCACCTCTGTTAGGCTTAAAGTTAGCAAGGAAACAACCTCTGTCACCCTTAGCATAAGGACCACCCCAAGGGAATGTAGCAGACTCAAGACCACCTCTTGCAGCATACTCCCATTCAGCCTCTGTAGGTAAACGGAAAGAGTTTACAAACTGTCTTCCTTTATCTTTTTGGTAAGCATTCTTGTTAAGCGTTCTCCAAGCACAAAATGCTTTAGCCTGTTCCCAGGTAACACCTACTACCGGATACTCTCCGTAAGCCTGATGCCAGAAATAGTCATTATGCATTGGCTCATTATAAGAATAAGCAAAGTCTTTAATCCATACTGTAGTATCTGGATAAACCTCTACCTTTTCTTTTATAAGGTATTTACTTCTTTTAGATCTTGTGTTTTTAGACTTATCTTTTGCTGCAGCCTGAATATCCATCCACGAATAAGCAAATACAAGCTTAGACACATCAATAGTCCTTAAACCATTGTATGATTCAGAAGCCGGCAAATACATTGAGTCCATAACCTCAACATAGTACTCATCCGGATATTTCTGCGGATCATCGATAAGCTTAACTTTATGGTTAAGTTTTCTACCAGCATAGATATCATCACCATCACCAATACTGTAATAGTTATCATACATATATTGATCGTAAGGAGATTTCTCCTCTGTAGACTGATCTAAAAACGCATACTCGCCAACACCACCACTACCAGGTGTCTGACCCATTTCATCCGCAAGGATTGCCAGTCTTGTTCTGATAGTAGAATCTTTAACCCATTCTACAAACTGACGGTATTCACTATTGGTAATCTCTGTTTCATCCATGTAAAACGAACGAACAGTTACAGTCTTAGTAGGAGCATCCTGTACATTAGCCAAATCGTCGTCCGATTTACCCATAATGTAAGCACCTCCAGGAACCAAAGTCATACCATAGGGCTTTTCAGGCCTCCACTTTTTTCCTCTAACACCTACTAGCTCTCCGCGGTCGCTGGAACCACAGCTAATTAAAAATGATAAAGTTGCTGTTAATGCAATGAACTTCTTCATATAAAATTGGGTTATTAATGTAATTCTATTTTTTAAGGGCGTAAACCTATTTATTTATTTTCAAAAAAACAATTTTTTTATTAAAAAAACCTAAACAAAAAGTAATCTACCGATAACTTTAAGAAAATATAGAGAATTCTCAGTTATTTTATAACATTACTGCTAAATAATGTTTTTTCTCTGAGCCTTCCACCACCTTTCAGGAATCTCATTGTTACACGCTCCCATATAATCTTCATGCGTACAAGGTAACAACGTATTTCTCTTTAATTTATTGTTAACATGAGACACATGCGGTATCTCAATCCACCACCTGTCTGTCCTGTCGCTTTTATAAAAAATCAACTCCTCGTCTTCAAGAGGAACTATATATTTAAGGTACTGCTCTTTACTACCAAAAGGATACTCATTAGATCTGTAGTGATACCCTTCAACAAAATACCAAAGTACCTGAGCTATTAAAACGGACTCCTGCCTGGAATTATTGTGATTAAATACTCCAAACGAAGTTACTTTGTCACTTATCCCTGCGTAGCGTGCTAAAATACAAATTTCTTTTCCATCAAAACCATTTGGGATAAATTTAACATAATTTCCCGAATCGCTTGATTTTACTGCCGTCATATCAACAGAAACTATATCTGCATCACGAAAAACAGGTTCGGCTATTGTAGAATTATTACAAATTTCACCTAATCTGTAAGCGTCAAAATACAATTTTTCAATCAAGTCTATTTCTTCCTGCGAATTATAATAGGTTTGATATCCAATATTACTAAAATTAAAAAGATTATTAGGTTCTTCTACGATTATTTTAGTCAAATAAGATGAGGCTGTTAAGCCTTCATTCTCAGCACCAAAATCAAATTTACTATCAATAGACACTAAATTCACCATCTGTTCAAGCTTGTCATAACCCCTGTATAAGGCATAAGTTAAGTCCTGAGACCCTCCTACAACAACAGGAACTATTCTTTTTTTCACAAGTTCGTCTACCAGATTTTTTACAACATAGTAAGTATCTTCAGGGGTATTACCTGCAGCAACATCACCCAAATCAACTATATTCATATCCCAGTTACCAGGAAAAAGGCTGTAAAACTGCCTTCTTACATGATCCAGAGACACATGTTCTTTTCTCTCATCTACCCCCCTGTTTTCTAAAACCCCTATAAACGCTATAGCCGCCTTATCAAGATCAGGAAAAACCTCAGACGTATGTATACTGATTTTCCTGCCCAGAGAATGTACAGGAAGCTCACTTACAAACTCCAGTAGTTCTATCTCTACAGGTTCTAAAAAATCAAATACCATACTTTATTTCTTTTTTGTTTTTGCTGTTGTTTTCTTTTTGGCTGCCGTTTTTTTAGCAGGAGCTTTTTCTTCAATCATTGTCTTAACCTGCTCAAGTGTAAGCTTAGAGGCATCTACATCCTTATTAAGCTCTATTTTGGTTTTTCCTTTAAGGATAACCGATCTTCCCCAACGGGCTTTCTCCACTTTTATCCCTTCCTCTTCCCAGTTATGTATAACCTTGTCTTTATCTTTTTGAAGCTTATCCTCAATTAACTCTGTTATATCTGCCTGAGAAAGGTTATCAAAATTATATTTTTTATTCACATTGATAAATATACCGTTCCATTTAATAAATGGCCCGAAACGGCCCACTCCTTTTTGAACCGGTTCGTTCTTATAAACACCTATAGGAGCATCCGCCTGTTCTTTTTCTGCTATCAGTTTTGCCGCGACATCAAAAGTGACATCCATAGGATCCATACCTTTTGGCAAAGAAATAAATGTTTTACCAAAACGAACGTAAGGACCAAAACGACCATTATTTACCTCAACCTCTTCACCTTTATATGTACCCAGCGATTTAGGCAGCATAAATAGACCTAAAGCTTCTTCAAGTGTAATATTACCAATGTTCTGTTCCGGTAAAAGGCTTGCAAACTGTTTCTCCTCATCGTCAGCATCGCCAATTTGAGCCATCGGACCAAATTTACCTAAACGTACACTTACCTGTTTACCCGATTCAGGATGAATCCCCAGAATACGCTCACCGGATTCCCTGTCCGCATTTTTCTCAACGTCCTTAACCGTTGGATGAAAATGACTATAAAAATCATTCATCATTTTGGTCCAGTCTTCATTACCCGAAGCAATTTCATCAAAATCCTGCTCTACTTTAGCTGTAAAGTTATAATCAAGAATGGTTTCGAAATGACTTACAAGGAAATCATTTACTATCATTCCTATATCGGTTGGCACTAACTTACCTTTATCCGAACCGAAATTTTCTTTAAGCTGCTGTTCTGCAACAGAACCTCCTTTTAGGGTAAGTTGTGCATATTTTCTTTCCTGCCCCTCAAAACTTCCTTTTTCAACATAATTTCTGCTGATAATGGTAGAAATAGTAGGAGCATAAGTTGATGGACGACCAATACCAAGTTCTTCGAGTTTTTTAACCAAAGCCGCTTCTGTATAGCGGGCAGGCGGTCTTGAAAAACGTTCGGTTGCCGTAATATAATTATTAGTAAGTTTTTCGTTTAATCGTAATGCAGGCAGCATACCTTCCTGCTCCACATCCTCATCATCATTTCCTTCAAGGTATACTTTTAAGAAACCTTCAAACAGCAACACCTCTCCTGATGCTGCAAAAACTTCTTTATGATTATTAGCCTCTATCCTAACATTGGTACGTTCAAGCTGTGCATCACTCATTTGAGAAGCCACGGTTCTTTTCCATATCAAATCATAAAGCCTTGCCTGATCCCTGTCTAAACTAACCGTATGACGGGTCATATCTGTAGGACGAATAGCCTCGTGCGCCTCCTGTGCTCCTTTACTTTTTGTAGCGTAATTTCTTGGCTTACTGAATTCCTTACCGTATGATTTTGTAATTTCTGCTTCGGCAGCCGCCATTGCCTCCTGAGAAAGGTTAACACTATCCGTTCTCATATAGGTAATAAGTCCGGCCTCATACAGGCGCTGCGCCAGCATCATAGTAACACCTACCGGAAAATACAGCTTTCTTGCTGCTTCCTGTTGTAGTGTAGATGTGGTAAATGGTGCAGCTGGTGATTTCTTTGCCGGTTTTGTTTCCAAATCCGACACCTTATATATAGAACCTATATTTTTATTAAGGAAATCCTGCGCTTCCTGTTTTGTATTAAAGTTTTTAGGTAGTCTTGCCTTAAATGCTTTTCCTGCCTCGTTTACAAACTCGGCAGTTATTGAGTAAGAACCTTCCGCTTTAAAGTTTTGTATCTCTCTTTCACGCTCTACAATTAGACGTACCGAAACCGACTGTACGCGACCTGCAGATAATCCGCTTTTTACTTTTTTCCAAAGTACCGGAGAAAGCTCATAACCTACTAATCGGTCAAGCACCCTTCTTGCCTGCTGTGCATTTACAAGGTCATAATTAATACTCCTTGGATTTTCGATAGCCTTTTGTATCGCTGTTTTGGTAATTTCATGAAAAACAATACGCTTGGTTTTGTTTTTGTCAAGTTTCAGTTCTTCCGCCAGGTGCCATGCAATAGCCTCCCCTTCGCGGTCCTCATCACTTGCCAGCCAAACTGTCTCCGCAGATTTAGAAAGATCTCTGAGTTTTTTTACCAAAGCCCTTTTGTCGGAAGAAACTTCATATTTTGGCTTAAAGCCATTCTCAACATCTACTCCTATCTCTTTAGATGGTAAATCGGCTATGTGTCCATAACTCGACTCCACCTGGTAGTCTTTCCCTAAAAATTTTTCAATGGTTTTTGCCTTTGCAGGCGACTCAACAATCACTAAATTCTTTGCCATATTTGCTCTCCTTTGTGTCGCAAAAGTATAGGATTTTTTTAAATATTGAATTTTGAAGGTTTCAAATTCACGTTTTTACATCCAAAAAATATCATAAAAGCAACATAATTGTTTCTAAAAAAAGCTGAAACACCTCATACTGCTGACCTCACAATATTTGAGTTGTTTAAAAAGCTTAACTTTATTATCTTTAAGTCTTTACACAAACAATATTCTAAAAAATAAGCTATGAGAAAACTCAACCTTAAACTTTTATTACCTTATAATTGGGCACATATAAGAAAAATTAAAGTTTATGATGATAAAAAGAGACTTCTTATTAAAATAATGCATGGTGAAGAGCCTGAAATTGAAATTCCTGACGACAGCAAACAGGTTATTATAAAACTTGATTTCTACAAATCGGTCATTACAATTCCACAAGGGGAGAATCTACACCTTATATTATTTATGGATTTTAGGGATCGCTTCCCTATTAAATATTTTGACACCCTTAAAAGAAAATGCCTCACCGGAAAATTTGTAACTCAGGAAGAGTTTGAAGATTTCAGTTCAAGTTTTTATGCGAATGCACATAAATGGATACATAAAACAGAAGTAGACAAGGGCTCTTTGTTTTTAGGATTCTTACTATCAGTAGGATTAACGGTTATGAGCGTAGTAGAACAAAACAATCCGTATCAGGATATTATTTTCATGATAGGCCTGGCCAGCTTCTTCTCCTTATTAGCAATACAGATTGAAAACCATAAAATCCTCCTTTATGATTACAAAAGCAGGATGATAGCCTCCGGCGCCGCTTTTATGCTGGGCAGTATCTTTTTACAATCATCATTCCCTTTAATTGTCTTATTTATACTGTTTAGCCTCACATTTTTATTAAAATCCATACATAGCATAGGCCAGTTATACCGCAAAGTAAATTTAGGCAAAGACTAATATGCCAACTTGTCATATTTTACAAATTAAATAGTATCTTTGCCAATTCAAAAAAGCACTACAGTAGCGAATTTATGGAAAAGATTATTGAAGAGAACAAACAGGGACAAAGCCTTGTTTTAAAGCAGAAAGACGGAAACAGCAAAAAACTCTTTATTGAAAGCTATGGCTGCCAGATGAATTTTTCTGACAGTGAGATTGTTGCATCTATTCTTGCCAATGAAGGTTATAATACCACCCAAAACCTTGAGGAGGCCGATTTGGTATTGGTTAATACCTGCTCCATTCGTGATAAGGCAGAGCAAACTGTACGTAAAAGACTTGATCAGTACAACGCTATAAAAAAAATAAACCCAGGGATGAAGGTAGGTGTTCTTGGCTGTATGGCCGAACGCCTTAAAAGCAAATTCCTGGAGGAAGAAAAAATTGTAGATATGGTTGTAGGCCCTGATGCCTATAAAGACCTGCCTAATCTTTTAAAAGAAGTTGACGAAGGTCGCGATGCCATAAACGTTATCCTTTCTAAAGAGGAAACCTATGGTGATATTGCACCTGTTCGCCTTAACAGTAATGGTGTAACTGCTTTTGTTTCCATAACACGCGGCTGTGATAATATGTGTACTTTTTGTGTAGTACCGTTTACACGTGGCCGCGAAAGAAGCCGTGATCCGCAAAGTATCATGGAAGAAATCACTTCGTTATATGAAAAAGGCTTTAAAGAAGTTACTCTTCTTGGGCAAAACGTAGATAGTTACTTATGGTATGGCGGTGGGCTTAAAAAAGATTTTGAAAAAGCAAGCGAAATGCAAAAGGCTACTGCGGTAGATTTTGCACAGCTTTTAGATATGGTTGCAAAAACCTTCCCTAAAATGCGTTTCCGTTTCAGTACTTCAAACCCACAGGATATGCACCTGGAGGTGATTGAAGTAATGGCTAAACATCATAATATATGTAAATACATTCACCTGCCTGTACAAAGTGGAAGCACACGTGTACTTGAAGCAATGAATCGTCAGCATACACGTGAGGAATACATGGAACTTGTAGATAATATATACCGCATTATACCTGAAATTTCACTTTCTCAGGATATGATTGCAGGTTTCCCAACAGAGACCGAAGAAGACCATCAGGACACTTTAAGTTTAATGGAGCACTGTAAGTATGACTTCGGGTTTATGTTTGCTTATTCTGAGCGTCCGGGAACATTAGCTGCAAGAAAACTGGAAGATGATATACCTGCAGAGGTTAAAAACCGCCGACTAACGGAAATTATTAACCTGCAGCAAAAAATGGCTCTTGAAAGAACACAGCGTTTTATAGGCCAAACAGTAGAAGTACTTATAGAAAAAGAATCTAAAAGATCTAACGAACACTGGAGCGGCCGTAATTCACAAAACACCATGGTTGTATTCCCTAAAGAAGGAAACTACAAGCCCGGTGATTTTGTAAACGTAAAAATTACAGACTGTACATCTGCCACATTAATTGGAGATGCAGTAGGTTACAGTGAAATGCAAACAGTTTAATAAACCAATTCAATCGGGTTAAGGTTAAAGCCTATGGAAAATGTACAAGCCATAAAACAACGATTTGAGATTATAGGGAACGACCCTAAGCTTAACCGCGCCATAGAAAAAGCAATACAGGTAGCCCCTACCGATATTTCGGTACTTATTACCGGTGAAAGTGGTGTTGGTAAAGAAAATATGCCAAGAATTATTCATGCCCTGTCTCACAGGAAGCATGGAAAATATATTGCCGTAAACTGCGGCGCAATACCTGAAGGAACCATAGACAGTGAGCTTTTTGGCCACGAGAAGGGTGCATTTACCGGAGCTACCTCAACCCGTGAGGGTTATTTTGAAGTAGCCGACGGAGGAACCATTTTTCTTGATGAAGTGGGCGAATTACCGCTTACCACACAGGTAAGATTACTTCGTGTACTGGAAAACGGTGAGTTTATAAAAGTGGGTTCCTCTCAGGTTCAAAAAACAAATGTGCGCATCGTGGCTGCAACAAACGTTAATATGTTTGAAGCCATTGAAAAAGGAAAATTCAGGGAAGATCTTTACTATCGCCTAAGCACGGTAGAAATTATGCTTCCTCCCCTACGTGAACGTAAGGATGACATTCACCTGCTGTTCAGGAAATTTTCTTCTGATTTTGCACACAAATACAAAATGCCTCCTATAAAGCTTGATGATGATGCGGTACAGTTATTGTTACGATATCGCTGGAGCGGAAACATCAGGCAACTTAGAAACATCGCTGAACAAATATCGGTACTGGAAACAACCAGGGAAATATCGCTAGCCACGCTTCGCTCTTATTTACCGGAAGAAGGTACAAACCTGCCGGCCGTAGTGCGTGATAAAAAACCTGAAAGCGACTTTAGTAACGAAAGGGAAATTTTGTACAAAGTGCTTTTTGATATGAAAAGCGACCTTAACGATCTAAAAAAACTTACCATGGAGCTTATGCAAAACGGCAACACAAGTAAGGTTCAGGAATCGAATAAAGGATTAATACAAAGAATATACGGAAACCCTGCAGAGGAAAACGGACACAGTTTTGAAGAAAGGCCTTCAGCCGGGGTTATGCCGAGTCCGAAAATCACTCATGCAGAACCGGTTATTGAGCATCACCTTGATGATGATGACGATGATGATGACAACTACCTTTTTGCCGAAACTGTTGAAGAGGAAGAAACCTTAAGGTTAGATGAAAAAGAAATCGAATTGATTAAAAAAGCCCTGGAACGCAATAAAGGTAAACGCAAGGCCGCAGCCGATGAACTTGGTATATCCGAAAGGACACTTTACAGAAAAATTAAACAATACGACCTTTAGTCATAAAAGAACAATGAGATATTTTAAATTATTATTGGTTTTTATTTTAGCCCTAACCCTGCATGGTTGCAAATATTACAACTTTACGGGAACAGGACAAATTAACGCCAAGACCTTTCAGGTGAATTATTTTCAGAATAATGCCGAAGTAGTAGAACCCGGTATAGAGCGTACTTTTACATTACGCCTGCAGGACCTGATACAAAACCAGACTAACCTTACACTAACAAATACAGGCGGCGACCTTGTTTATGAGGGTGAGATTACACAATATCGCATATCACCCATGACAGCTACTGCTGATCAGCGTGCAGCTCAAAACAGATTAAGCATTACTGTAAATGTAAGATTCACAAATAAGAATAACGAAGACGACGATTTTGAAAAGCCTTTCAGTTTTTTCTATGATTATAGTGGTGACGCCCTTCCTACAGGATCGGTATTAAATGCTGCCTTAGATGAAATTTTTGAAAGGATAACCCAGGACATCTTTAATGAGTCGCTGGCTAAATGGTAATTTGAGAACAGAGTAAAACAAAATTGAACACAAAAGACTATACATACCTGCTAAATAAGCCTTATACCATAACCGACAGGCAAACTATGGAACTGGAAAGCATTTTATATGAATTTCCGTTCCTGCAAAGTGCGCGTGCCATTCACTTAAAAGGGCTTTACAACCAGGATAGTTTTCGTTATAATATGGAGCTCAAAAAAACTGCAGCTCATACAAATGACCGTTCCGTTCTATTTGACTTTATAACTTCAGAAAATTTCCACAGCATTCAGAAAGATTATCTACAGGAAAAAGAAAAGGCTATTGAGGAAATAACCGTTAAGGAAACCGAAACGGTTACTCCTAAACCGGAACAACCTGTAATTTCTCCTGCTGACAGACTGGAACGTTCTATAAAACAAACTATAGAAGAGGCGGAAGAAAGCCATAAGGAAAAAGAACAATTTAAGGAAGCAGAAGAAACGCCTGTAATTGTTGCTTCTCCAGTTTTTACTCCTTCAGAAAAAGAAGTCCCTTTTACTGAACCTGTAAGAAACGAAACCGAAGAGAAACTCGAAATCGGTAAACCTCTTGAATTTGATAATTCTGAAAAACACTCTTTCCAGGAATGGTTACAGCTTTCTAAATTGACTCCTATAAAAAGGGAAGAAACACAGGAAGCAGAAAATGAATCTGAAATTGAGCCGAGCGAGAATAAAACTGAGATTGAAAAAGAGGAAATCAAAGAGGAAACAACAGATAATAATGACGATTCCTTAAGCAAAAAACTGGAACTTATTGATAAGTTTATTGAGTCTAGTCCAAAGATAATTCCAACTAAAGGCATAGCTCCACCCCCTGCAAATATTGAAAGAAGCAGCCGTGACAGCTCATTACTTATGACGGAAACACTTGCACGTGTATACCTTGAACAGAAAAAATATCAGAAAGCAATTCAGGCTTATGAAATTTTAATTTTGAAATATCCGGAAAAAAGTGTTTTCTTTGCAGACCGTATATCGGATATAAAGATTTTACAACAAAATAATAATACTAATAACAATGTTTGATTTTTCAATTTTCCTGGTACTTATAGTAATAGTAAGTTTCCTTTTGGTTGTGGTAATTATGGTACAAAATCCTAAAGGAGGAGGATTATCATCTTCACTTGGAGGAACTCAAATGATGGGTGGTGTACAAAAGACAACAGATTTTCTTGATAAAAGTACATGGACACTTGCTACTGCTCTTGTTATATTAATTTTATTATCAACATTAAGCTTTGGCAGCAACTCAGCAACTCAGGACAGTCTTATAGACGAGTCTACTTTACCTGCACCGGCAGCTACTACAGTTCCGGCAACAGAAAATGCAACTCCTGAAGCTCCTGCCAATTCGGCAACTCCTGCTCCTGCAGAAGAAGGCGCTCAACAATAATAATATTATAATATTCTATAAAAAATGCCAGCCTGTCAGTGCTGGCATTTTTTATTGGTAAAAATTTGTCAGTTTCATGTATTGGCACAATTTCTGAAAAAATCAATACGTCGAATTTTTAAACATTAATAACAAATATTAAATCATATGGCTTTAAACATTAAACCACTTTCAGATCGAGTTCTTATTGAGCCTGTGGCTGCAGAAACTCAAACAGCTTCGGGAATCTTTATCCCTGACACTGCTAAAGAAAAACCTCAAAAAGGTATTGTAGTAGCCGTAGGTAACGGAACTAAAGACCACGACATGACAGTAAAAGTTGGAGATACTGTTTTATATGGTAAATATGCCGGTACAGAATTGAAATTTGAAGGTAAGGATTACCTTATCATGAAAGAAGAGGAAATTTTTGCAGTAATCTAATTCAGTTTAATATTTAAAAAAACATATAACGAAATACAACCATGGCAAAAGAGATAAAATTTGATATAGAGGCACGCGACGGTTTAAAACGTGGTGTGGATGCATTAGCAAACGCAGTAAAGGTAACATTAGGCCCTAAAGGACGTAATGTAATTATAAGCAAATCATTTGGCGGACCTACAGTAACTAAAGATGGTGTATCTGTAGCTAAAGAAGTAGAGCTTGAAGATCCACTTGAAAACATGGGTGCACAAATGGTTAAGGAAGTAGCTTCTAAAACTAACGACTTGGCTGGTGACGGAACTACAACTGCAACTGTACTTGCTCAGGCTATCGTGAAAGAAGGCCTTAAAAACGTAGCTGCAGGTGCTAACCCTATGGATCTTAAAAGAGGTATAGACAAAGCCGTTGAAGCTATTGTAAACAACCTTGCAGAACAAACTAAAGAAGTAGGAACTGCTACAGAAAAAATCAAACAGGTAGCTTCAATATCTGCAAACAATGATGATGCAATTGGTGAACTTATTGCTACTGCTTTTGGTAAAGTAGGTAAAGAAGGTGTTATTACTGTAGAGGAAGCTAAAGGTACTGATACTTATGTAGACGTAGTAGAAGGCATGCAGTTTGACAGAGGTTACCTTTCTGCTTACTTTGTAACAAATTCTGAAAAAATGGAGGCTGAACTTGAAAGGCCATACATTTTACTATATGACAAAAAAGTTTCTTCAATGAAAGATTTACTTCCTGTACTTGAGCCGGTGGCACAATCAGGAAAGCCTCTTCTTATCATTGCTGAAGATGTAGATGGCGAAGCACTTGCTACCCTTGTAGTAAACAAACTTAGAGGTGCCCTTAAAATTGCTGCTGTTAAAGCTCCGGGCTTTGGTGACAGAAGAAAAGCACTTCTTGAAGATATCGCTATCTTAACAGGTGGTACCGTAATTGCTGAAGAGAGAGGTTATACGCTTGAAAATGCTACTCTTGATATGCTTGGTACTTGTGAAAAAGTAACTATAGACAAAGACAATACTACTATCGTAAATGGTGCAGGTGAAGCGGAAAACATTAAAAACCGTGTTAACCAGATTAAAGCACAAATGGAGTCTACAACTTCAGATTATGACAGAGAGAAACTTCAGGAACGTCTTGCTAAATTAGCAGGTGGTGTCGCAGTACTTTATGTAGGTGCGGCATCTGAAGTGGAAATGAAAGAGAAAAAAGACAGAGTTGATGATGCATTACATGCAACAAGAGCTGCTGTTGAAGAAGGTATTGTAGCAGGTGGTGGTGTAGCTTTACTAAGAGCTAAAAAAGTACTTGCCGATATTAAAGCTGAAAACGGAGACGAGGCAACAGGTATACAAATTGTTTCCCGTGCTGTAGAGGCTCCTCTTAGAACAATTGTTGAAAACGCAGGTCTTGAAGGATCAGTAGTGGTTGCTAAAGTTGCCGAAGGTAATAACGACTTTGGTTACAATGCTAAAACAGACGAGTATGTAGACATGCTTTCTGCAGGTATTATAGACCCTAAAAAAGTAACACGTGTTGCTCTTGAAAATGCAGCATCAGTAGCTGGTATGATTCTTACAACAGAGTGTGCTTTAATAGATATTAAAGAAGAAAATGCCGGAGGCGGAATGCCAATGGGAGGCGGAATGCCAGGTATGATGTAATAACATCTTAACCATAACGTTATAAAAAGGAGCTCAAAAGAGCTCCTTTTTAGCTTTAATGCTTTTTAAAACTTTTTAAAAAAGTATATATTCGCAAAAAAAAACAATCTAAACCATACACACCTTGCTATGAAAACAACGACAAAAATTATCTTAACCGTCTTTTTGCTGGCTTTTAGCCTTGTAGCTTTTGCCCAACAGGAAAAAAAGGAAAAAATAAGCAAAGCCATTGAAAATTATTTTTTCATGGAACGTGAAAACATTCACGTACATTTTGATAAAAATGTATTTCTTTCTAACGAAAAAATATGGTTTAAAGGATATGTATACCACAAAAAACTTGGCATTCCCTTCTATTCCTGCGTTAATATTTTTGCCAATCTTATAGATTCTGATGGAAATATTCTTGAGAGCAAACTTTTATGTGGTAATCTTGGAAATTTCTCAGGAAGTTTCAAGCTAAACAGCGATTATAAATCAGGTAAATATTATGTTCAGCTCTACACTAACTGGATGAATAACTTTACCGAAGATGAATCCTCCGTATACGACGTAACCATAATTAACCCAAGTACAGGAATACCTAGATCATTAAGCAAAAATGCTGAAGCAGAAGTCACAATAGAACTTAAACCTGAAAGCGGCGTTTTTCTTAACGATTGCCATAATACCATAGGCGTACACATAACTGGATGTGACAACACTCCCCTTAACGTAAAAGAGGCTTCTGTTGTAAATGAAAAAGGCGAAATCATTAAAAAGATTGTATTAAATGATCTTGGATATGGCAAATTTGATATTGTTGCCAGTAATAAAAATAACCTTAAAGTAGTTGCATCCATAAACGGAACCAATCATGAACAGGTATTGCCTCCACTTCAGGCAGAAGGTATAACCATGGAGGCTAATAGCTACACAATGGCCGACAAAACCTTTATTAAACTGAGAACAAACAGCTTTACTTACAAAAAAATTGAGAACAAGCCATTATACCTAACTGTTCAAAAAGATGACAAAACCTACATAATGGAACTTGTTTTTAACGACAATAAGCTGGAACTAACTACACAATTGGAAAACAAAGAGCTGTTTACAGGGGTTAACACAGTACGACTTATTGATGATAATTTAAATCAGATAGCTGAACGCTTACTATACATTTACCCTGACAGTGTTGTAAGTTCACAACTTAACAAGATAAGTGATGACAACGGAACCGTAGAGTTTAAAGGTAAAGTTAACAATCCGTATATGAACCTTAGTATTTCCGTTTTACCGGCAGATACAAAAAGTATTACAGCTAAAGAGGATATTTATGGCGACTTACTGCTTTCACCATATATAGAAGGACACCCTAAAACAATAGCCAGAGAGTACCTTAATGACATATCAAGATCTAATAAGTTTGAAATGGATCTTTACCTTATAAGTAAAAAAAGTAAATATCTATGGAACAATATACTTAACAATCCTCCAAAAGAAAATTACACTTTTGACATAGGTCTTGCGGTAAAAGGAACGGTAAACCAAAAATTAAAAGGGAAAGGCTACAGGCTAAAAATAAGTTCTTACACAGGCATGCTCGACGAAAGGGTGGCTCTGAATGAAAAAAATGAATTTTATTTAAAACATCTTGTTGTACCTGATTCCTGTAAGCTTAGATTCACTTTACTCAAAAGAGGTGAACAACCAAAAGATATTTCTCTAAACCCTGAAATATTAAATAATAATAGAAAATTCAACAAACCGTTTACACCATCTAAAATCTCATGTATAGATTATTCAGGAGACAATACAGATCTTGCCGATTTTGAACTACCAAAATACATAACAAAAACCGTTATGCTTGAAGAGGTTAAGATTGAAGGAAAATCTAACAAGTTGAAATACGGAACTGTGGCCGGAAACGGACTTTTAAGAGGATATAAAATAACAGAAGGAGATACTAAAAGTTATTTTTATATACTGGATATGATTCGTTATCATGGTTTTGATGTGTCTAATAAAAATGGGGAGGTTAGTATAACAGGACGTACGGTAACAACCATAAACGGTCAAAAAACCAAGCCAAGGGTTTATTTAGACAATATGTATTTAATGTCTTTTGATGTTCTTGACATGGTTTATACCGAAGATGTAGACGAATTTTACATAAATCCGCATGCACCTGTTCCAGGAGTGGATAATGAAATGGGTATCATCAAAATCTATTTGAAAAAAGATTTTTCATACAGAAACAAACCCACTGCCGATTTAAGCTTCCTGCTAAAAGATGGTTTTGATAAAGTTGAGCCTTTCAGAAACTCCGATTACACCTCAACTTATGACGACAAAGGTTTTGAAAACTTTGGTATTATAGACTGGCACCCTAATATCATGACAGACGAAAGTGGCGAGTTTAGATTCAGCATCCCGAAACTTTATTTCGGACAGGTTAAAGTACTAATTGAAGGGTTTGGAGCAAACGGAAAAGTAATATCAGAAGTAAAAACTATTAATTTATAACAAAAAAGGCGGGACATATGCCCCGCCTTTTTTTATTAGTTAAACAAAACCTGCAACTGCCCTATAACACCGCCTTCAGAGCCTGTTTTATTACCATCCGTATTATATACCGGCCAGTTTTGGTAAGCAACCGTAAGTTTTGCCACATTACCCTCTAAAAGCCAGTTGACACCGGCATCAAAAAAGTTCATGGCATTATTAAGCCTGTCATAATCGGCGTGCTGTAAGGACACATAAGGCATAAGAGTAGTTTTACCAATAAGATTATCCTTAAACTTATATCCGGCCTGAGCATATACTACAGTACCTGTACCATACATTGGGAAGCTATTCCCTCCCCCGTTAAGCATCGCGGGGTTATTGGTTCCGTTTGTAGGATTCATAGGACCTCCGTTGCGGGTATAATTCCTCCCGAAGTCATAACTGGTTACATTACCATAAAAACTTACTGCCTGGCCATTGGCTCCTATGGGTGCATCATAAAACACATCTCCGGCAAAATGTACCATATTGCTTTTCTCTATATCGTCTGTATCTGTAAGCATCCACATAGCATCTTTTTGATAGATAAACCCGGCACCTATATTAAATACCCTTTTCTTTCCCTGATAAGTTCCTACCATATAAGGCGTCATATTAGACTCCTGATCCAGAAACTGGTACTGAAAATATCCGTTCCACTGCATTTCAGAAGGATCCATAGAAAAGGTAGTCCTGTTTTGAACAGCCGGTGAGTTGGTTACCTCCAATGGGTCGGCCATTTGTAAACGATAATCAAGCTTACCTATTTTACCTTTGGCAAACACCGAAAGTTTTCTTAAAAACTGGTCGTTTACATCATTAGTAGTCTGTAAAAATAAAGGAGCATCTATTCCTAATATCGAACCTACTGAAGGTGATGAGAAACGTGATAATCCACTCCACCCTGAAAGCCCCACACCTAATGACAATGCTTTTTTATCTATCGCATATTCACCATAAGCATCATGAACAAAAAAGCCCAGTTTCCTTTCAGAAATTGTATTAAAGTTATTTTCACCAAACTGACTGTAAGCAAATACCCTGTCTGTTAACTGGCCGTACATCTGGATACGATAACGGCGAATACCTATATCAGTACCTTTATCTTTCTGGACACCGTTTATGGTACTTCCGGGATTATAATCTATCGATCTTAACCAGGCTTGGGTCATAAAGGTAAACTTCACATAATTACTGCCGTCTTCATTAAGATATAGCTTCCTGTCTTTAAAAAAGTCCTGTGCCTGTAAATGCTGAGGCACAATAATAGCTGTTAGCCCTAAAAAGGCCAATGCGTATTTAAGCTTTTTCATTTGGTGATTTTTTGGTTAAATAAGTTATCTGCAAATTACACAATGTTGCCGTATACAGCAATAAAAAGAAACATACATGTAAAAAAAATCCCGAATTACTTCGGGATTTTGTCATTTATAATCTTTCATACATGCAGCACGTATGGAGTTTATTATAATCTTCTTCTGTAGCCTTAACCTTTTCGGTATCATGACCCGCTTTTGCTACTGCCTTACAAACATCATCTACAGAGCATTTGTTCTCATCCAGAATAAGATGAAGGTCCTGATGGTCTGCACTCCATTCTGCCGACTTAACACCTTTAACGCTAAATGCAGCTTTTTCAATACGTTTTTTGCACATATCACAATTACCGTTTACGGCAACTTCATAAGTAGCATTTTTACTCTTTTTAACTTCTTTATCCTGTGCCTGTACTGCCATCCCGAAAAAGGTAACAAGCAATACCATAATTAGTTTTTTCATCTTTTTATTCTTTTGAATTTTAAATATATACAATTTTGTTATTTAATTTTAAATCGAAGCCCAGCATAATACATCTGGCCAAAAACAGGAGCATATACAATAGATGTATCAAAATACTGGCCAAAAGGATCATCTGCCCCTATAATAGCTTTATTTTGCCTGTAATTACCTATATTCTCTCCTCCTACATATACCTCAAATACACTTGAAAAAGTTCTTGTTACCTGAGCGTTCATTAAAGAGAATGAAGGCGAATAATCTCCCATTTGATATTCCGCAGGGTTACTGCCCGTATATGGCAAACGTTGTTTACCCATCCAGTTGTATGTAAAGTCAAACTTCCATTGCTTACCACCTTCGCCAATATGGGTTTCATAGGCTAAGTTGGCAAAAAATCTGTGTTTTGCCTGTAAAGGCTTATCCTCAGTACCCGAAAGATAATCTGTTTTGATGTCGTAGTATTTATAAGCCGTACGCACATTAAAATGGCGGGTTATCTCATAATTAAGTTCTACCTGAAGACTGTTGGCATAAGACTTTCCGTCAAGGTTATAAAACAGTACCTGCTGCGGACTTGCAAAAAGATCTACAACTGCCTGGTTTTGGAAATCAGTCCTGTAGAAATCCAATACAAACTCGGCGTTTCTGTTAAACAAAGAAAACCCCTGTACAAAGCTTGCACCATAGTTCCATGCAATTTCAGGATCAAGTCCGTAAATTTTACCACCGCTGTTTAAAATACTCATTACCCTCGAGCTGCCAAATAATGCCTGATTCTCTGCAAAAATGTTTGCAGCCCTCTTACCACGACCAAATGAAGCCCTTACAGTAGCCTTTTCCCAAGGGTTGTATTTAAGGTGCATTCTTGGCGTAAGAAAAACACCTAAACGGTTATGAGCATCTACACGTCCTCCGGCCACAAGACTAAAGTTTCGGGTATTGTCATAAGTATATTCAAAAAAAGCACCTACACTGTTATCAATCCTGCTGTAATCTATGGTATTTACAAACTCTCCGTAATTATCATAGGTAAAGTTAAGCCCTGTAGAGAACTTATTAAGAGTATTGCTTATAATAGAACTGAATATAAGATTAGAATAGAAACTCTTTTGGTCGATATCATATTGATTAAAACCAAAATAAGAATCCTGGTTGTGCCAGTTAAAGGCAGTTTGTAAACCTATACTCTGGTAAGGCATATCAGGGAATACATACCCTAGTTTGGTAGAGACATCCAGCTTATCAGTATTAATTTCAGAACCCCAGTGATTTGTAGTAAACTTATCAGTATCCGGATCAAAATCAATTTCTCCGGTTTGCTTTTCATCCCTCATATATCGAAGATTGATAAAGCTAACCCATCCTGTTTCCGGATTATTATACTGCCAACGGTTCATCACGTTTATCTGTTTAGCCAGCGGATTATCTAAAAAACCATCATCATTCATGTCATTTTTAGACACCCTTGTATTACCGTGAACAAAAAGGCTGGTACTCCATCTGTCAGATACTTTTTTATTAAAGTGGGTATTAAGTTCGAAGCGGCCACCCTGAGAGCCGTAAGCATTTAAAAAGAAAGGAATATCCGTTGCGGGTTTTAGAAGCTCGTAGTTTATCTGTCCCGATATACTTTCATAACCATTTATAACCGGACCTGCACCCTTTGTTATCTGAATACTCTCAACCCATGTCCCCGGAATAAACGAAAGTCCGTAAGCTTGAGATGCTCCCCTTACAGAAGGTATATTCTCTTCAGAAATCAACAGATAAGGACTTGTAAGTCCCAGCATTTTTATCTGCCTGTTACCGGTTAAGGCATCAGAAAAGTTTACATCTATAGATGGATTCGTTTCAAAGCTCTCGGCAATATTACAGCAGGCAGCTTTTAAAAGCTCTGCAGACCCCATATTAACCACATTGGCCGCCTCGGCGTTAGACCTTTTAAGGCTTCTTCGGGTTTTATCAATAACCACATTATCAAGCTTATCCCCTCCTGAAAGCTTTAAGGAATGAGTTATAAATTTTGGAGAATCTACAGCAATAGTATCTGTAGTATAACCTATAAAGCTTATTACAAGCTTTTTATAATCGGGCTCATATGGAAGTTCAAAAGTACCATCTGTTTGTGAAGACGCACCTATGGTTGTGTTTAGCCAGTAAACACTCGCCCCGGGAAGCGGCTGCTTATTCTCATCCAGAACCTTACCGCTTAATTTGTCCTGTGCCTGTGCAGTATAGGCACCTATCATTATCATGAAAAATAATATATAACGCATAAAAAAATTTTAATGTTAATAGCTATCTGTTTCCCATAAGGGAAATGAATAAAAACATTAAAATCAGGCGTATAAAATATATTGACAGTATAACTTAAAGAGTGGAGGCGCATTCGCCTCACAATAAAATGAAGAGTTTACCTCCTGTACCTGAGGTTCATTATAAATATACTGTACAGGTTGCCACTGTTCTGCAACATAAAAAGTACTTAAATCAAGCTGAAGTGACTTTACAAGTATATTATCGCTTTTATCCTGAATTTTAACCAGGTCGTTCTTGCAGCATTTTTTTGCCGGCTCGGCTTTCATGGCACAACAACCCTTATCCTGCTTTTTGGTCATGGCCATACAGGAGTCATCAACCTTATAAGCTATGGAAACCGAAGCAATTTCACCATGGCAATAATGTACATTAAGGGCAAACCCCATGTTAGCTACTAACAGGAGCGATGCCAAAAGTATACTTATGTGCCTTTTAAAATTCATGATGCCACAAATTTATACATTTTATTTTTAGGGAATTTGTTTCTACACTACTAAAACGCAAAATGTGGGAATTTTATATTTTTTAACACAAAAAAACATAAGTCAAAATGCTTTAATAGATAATTTTGTACAAAAGATTATACACTATGACATTTGAAGAATTAAAACCTAAGGTTATTGACATATTACATCATGACTATACATTAAGGGATGAAAAGCTGTTACAGATTTGCCATCTTTTAAAAGATAATATAGATTATTACGACTGGGTTGGCTTTTACTTTAGAAACGGAGATAAGGAAGAACTTTTATTAGGCCCTTATGCCGGAGAACCTACCGATCATACGGTTATTCCGTTTGGAAAAGGTATATGCGGACAGGTGGCAGTATCTAATAAAAACTTTGTGGTTCCCGATGTAACCGCACAGGACAATTATATTGCCTGCAGCATTACCGTAAAATCGGAAGTGGTTGTACCGCTTTTTGTTGACGGAAAGAATATAGGCCAGATAGATATAGACTCTAACGTGCTGGATGCTTTTAGCGAGATGGATGAGCGTTTCCTTGAATTTGTAAACGAGCAGGTAGCTAAACTTTTTTAAGTCACTTAGGCATAGCACACAAGCACGTTAGAAACTTATATAACAAAGCCTTGCGGGAAAAAAAATATTGATTACCTTTGCAGCCAATCGGGAAAGACCCGTTACATAAAAATTATTTAAACAATATTGGCATGTACTTGACTAAAGAAGTAAAAGAGCAAATCTTTACAAAACACGGCAAATCTGCTACTGATACAGGAACTGCAGAAGGACAAATCGCGTTATTCACTTTTAGAATTAACCACTTAACTGAGCACTTAAAAAAGAATCGTCACGATTACAATACAGAGCGTTCTCTAGTTAAGCTGGTAGGTAAAAGAAGAAGTCTTCTTGACTACCTTAAGAAAAAAGAGATTAACAGATATCGTGAGATTATCAAAGAATTAAACATCAGAAAATAATCGAGATGAAAAGAGGTGCCTGCGCGCCTCTTTTTGTTTTACATATTTTGCATAAAAAAAGTTTTGGTTTTTCATTGGGTTTTAGACAACTACACACAACAACTACACAGCTAAACAACACCCATTGTTTAATCAAAGAAATGGATTTATGATTCCAAACGTAACAAGAGAAATTATCGATCTGGGAGATGGAAGAAGCATCTCGATCGAAACAGGAAAACTTGCAAAACAGGCAGACGGCTCTGTAGTCGTACAAATGGGTAACGCCATGCTGCTTGCTACTGTGGTTTCCGCAAAGACTGCCGCTCCGGGCATCGATTTTTTACCACTTACGGTAGATTACCGTGAAAAATTTGCGGCCGCGGGCCGTTTTCCGGGCGGATTTTTTAAACGTGAAGCAAGACCAAGTGATGCAGAGGTATTAACCATGAGGTTAGTAGACCGCGTACTTCGTCCGCTTTTCCCTGATGATTACCATGCAGAAACGCAGGTAATGATCCAACTTATGTCTCACGACGAAAACGTAATGCCTGATGCACTTGCAGGTTTAGCAGCTTCAGCTGCTCTTGCAGTTTCAGACGTACCTTTCCACACACTTATTTCTGAAGTACGTGTTGCACGTGTAGACGGCAAATTCATCATTAACCCAAGCAAAGAGCAGTTAACACAGTCTGACATCGATATGATGATTGGTGCTTCAAGCGACTCTATCGCTATGGTTGAAGGTGAAATGAAAGAGATATCTGAAAAAGAAATGGTTGAGGCAATCAAATTCGCTCACGATGCCATTAAACTTCAGATTGCTGCTCAGGAAAAAATGAGAGCTGCGATAGGTAAAGAAATCAGAGAATATGAAGGTGAGGCTAATGATGCTGATATCGAGAAAAAAGTATACGACCTTTCATACGATAAGTATTTTGCTGTGGCTAAAGAAAGTTCTGCTAAGCATGAGCGTTCTGAGAAATTCTCAGTAATTAAAGAAGAAATCCTTGCTGCCTTTACAGAGGAGGAACTTGTTGAGCACGCTGACATGATTAGCAAATACATCTACAAGTCACAAAAAGAAGCCGTAAGAAACGTTATCCTTGATTTAGGACTACGCCTTGACGGAAGAAAAACAAACGAAATACGCCCTATTTGGTGTGAGGTTGATTATCTTCCTTCAGTTCACGGTTCTTCAATATTCACAAGAGGTGAGACTCAGGCACTGGCAACAGTTACCTTAGGTACATCTCGTGAAGCCAATGTTATAGACTTACCGTCTGAACAAGGTGAAGAAAGATTCTACCTTCACTACAACTTCCCTCCTTTCTCTACAGGTGAAGCTAAACCACTAAGAGGAACTTCAAGAAGAGAGGTTGGTCACGGTAATCTTGCACAACGTGCACTTAAAAACATGATTCCTGCCGAAAACCCATATACAGTACGTGTAGTATCTGAAGTATTAGAATCTAACGGTTCATCTTCTATGGCTACAGTATGTGCAGGTACTCTTGCGCTTATGGATGCAGGTGTACAGATTAAAAAACCGGTTTCAGGTATTGCAATGGGATTAATCTCAGACGACAAAACAGGAAGATGGGCTGTATTATCTGATATCCTTGGTGACGAAGATCATTTAGGTGATATGGACTTTAAAGTTACCGGTACTGCAGATGGTATTACTGCCTGCCAGATGGACATCAAGATTGAAGGTCTTAACTACGAAATCATGGAGCAGGCTCTTGAGCAGGCTCGTGAAGGCCGTCTACATATCCTTGGTAAACTTATTGAAGTTATTGAGCAACCAAGAGAAACCGTTAAGAAACACGCTCCTAAAATCGTTAAGGTTACTATACCTGGCGCATTTATTGGTGCTCTTATCGGTCCAGGTGGAAAAGTTATTCAGGAACTTCAAAAAGCTACAGGTACAACTATCGTTATTAACGAGGTTGACGAGCAGGGTGAAGTTGAAATTCTTGGTACTGATCCGGACGGAATGCAGGCTGTACTTAACAAAATTGACTCTATCATATTCAAACCACAGGTTGGTGAAACATATGAAGTAAAAGTTGTTAAGATGCTTGACTTTGGTGCTGTAGTAGAATATACTCAGGCTCCGGGTAACGAGGTACTTCTACACGTATCTGAGCTTGCTTGGGAGCGTACAGAAAACGTATCTGACGTTGTAAATATGGGCGACGTGTTTGAGGTGAAATACATCGGCATCGACCCTAAAACAAGAAAAGAGAAAGTTTCAAGAAAAGCTTTATTACCAAGACCTCCAAGAGATGAGAACCGTCCTCCAAGAGACGAAAACCGTCCACCGAGAGACAACAGAGGACCTCGCCCTAACAGGGATAATAAAGGACCTAGAAATAATGATAACGGCGGTAATAAAGAAGCTTAATTTTCATATAAGGTTAATTCATAAAAACCCTGCTTTAAAGCAGGGTTTTTTATTTAACTTAGCATTTTAATTTTAACTATGTCATCTAAAAAAGCAGCAGCCACAAGGCTTAACATACTACAAAAAGCTTTTGAACTGGTTTACAAAAACGGTTACCGCACTACCAGCGTAGATGAGATTATTGCCACAACACAGGTAACTAAAGGTGCTTTTTTCTATCATTTTAAAAATAAGGATGAAATGGGCTTAGCCATGATTAGTGAGGTAATGCAGCCCGGTATGCACAAAGCACTCATCGAAGCCCTGCCAAACAAAGGCAATCCGCTTGAGGAAATTTACGGCATGATGGAATCCCTACTACTTAAAGATCCTTTTTTTATAATTAAATACGGGTGTCCTGCCATTAATATGGTCGAGGAAATGGCATCGCAAAACGAAGACTTCAACAAGGCACTCTCAAAACTGGTTACCCAATGGGCAGAAGCCATAACAGCCACTTTAGAAAAAGGCAAAGAGACCAGAAAAATAAATAAGGACATCAATACTAAGGAAACCGCAATTTACATCGTTTCAGGTTACGGAGGAATAAGAAACATGGGGAAAATATATGGCAGAGACTGCTATATCAGCTATTTGGCCCAGTTTAAAAACTACCTCAACACTTTGAAATAATTTTTTTATTCAAAAACATACTAATTAGTATGTTTTTATTATTTTTGCCCTATCAATCATTAATCAAAAAACGTCAGTTATGTATTCATTTTTACTTCCCGTCCATTCGGTCTTCCGGTGGGTGGTAATTATCAGCCTGGCTTATGCCATTTATATTTCGGCAAGAGGCTATCTAAAAAAACTTAGTTTTACCAAATCCTGTAACGCAGTAAGGCACTGGACAGCAACCATAGCGCATATCCAACTTATTACAGGGATACTGCTATATACGAAAAGCCCTTTTATAAAACAGTTTTTTGTCACCAACAGCAATTCGGGAGAAACATTATTCTTTGGCATAATACACATTGTGCTAATGCTTTTAGCAATCATTTCTATAACAATCGGATCAGCAAAAGCAAAAAGACAGGAAACTGACCTTGCAAAATTCAAAATCATGCTAATATGGTTTTCCCTTGGAGCAGTGCTAATATTATTAGCAATACCATGGCCATTCTCTCCCCTAGCTAACCGACCCTTAATCCGTTTTTAATCATGAAGAACTTATTTAAAACTAACATAGGCCGTTTAAGGCTAATCGGCTTTTTGGAAGGCACATCATTACTCTTACTTCTTTTTATTGCCGTACCACTAAAATACTTTTATAATTACCCCCACCTTTCCAGCCTGTTAGGAACCATTCACGGAGCATTGTTCCTTTTATTTGTGTTTAACACACTAAGTGTTGGTGTAGAACAAAAATGGAAGTTTAAAGTTACCACGTGGAAAGTACTTCTTGCCTGTATAATTCCGTTTGGCACATTTTATATTGATAAAACAATCCTCAAAAAAATACAATCGTAATCAAAAAAAAGTCCGGCAAATTGCCGGACTCATATTTTTAAACTGAGCCAGTAAATTACTCTTGCAAGAAAATAACAGGCATCAAGATAAAACAGGGAATGTTGCCAAAGCCTGCATAATAAAACAAGCATATTACTACCCGTTAAAAAGTCTGTTTCTTTTAATATTTTTCCCTTTTCTTATTAGCCATGCATGATAACAGCTGGGTACATCGTGCGTCCATTGCGGTAAAAACAGGATAATAAGATAAACATCCAAATGGGATATCAGAGCAAAAGCTATAGCAAGAGTAAATGTCCAGCCTGCAAAGCCGAAACCAATTATACCTACAAAAGCAATAAACAGTGTTATGCCCCATAATTTGGAAAGAAAAGCATGAGTACAGGTCTCTTTCCCAAATTTCAGGATACTGAATACATAGGTAAGCCCCTCCATAACAAATATCATAATTATGGCATATTTATTATGCTGTACAATTACCGGATTAAGCACCCAGGCACACCATCCGGCAGAAAGCCAGAAAAGCAAATCGGTCTGGCTGTCCATTCTTCTCAATTTCTCGGTTGAGACACCTGTACTTCTCGCTATTATTCCGTCAAGTATATCCGACAGTATCCCTAACAGCAACAAAATAACTATAGAAAGCCTTGCTTCATCTCCGTAAGCGTAAGCCAATACAATCATTACAGGAGCAAGCAGAAACCGAAATCCAATTAATAAAAATGGTACATTTTTCATAGTAAGCTGATTTAAAGTTCAAATCAAAACTATTGTGTATATTGCAATTTAGTTTGCAGTAATAAATTAAAAATTAAATCGTTTTTGCGATTTTCACAAAATGAATAATCAGGAAAAGCTCTTAAAAACCATACGAAAACAAAGTAAATCTTCGTCTCTGATAGATGAAGTTGCTGGTATTTTAAACATCAGCTACGATGCTGCACACAGAAGGATATCCCAAAAGAGCAAATTTACTATAGAGGAAACCATAGCCCTATGCCATCACTATTCTCTTTCTATGGACCTGCTTTTTGGAGGTTCGGATAAAGTAATAGTTGAAAAGACTTCCGAAATAAAAACAATGGAAGAACTTACAGGTTATTTTCGGGAATCAGCACAAAAACTTGAAGTCTACAAAAAACTTCCTGACACTATAATGTATTATTCAGCAAAAGATATCCCCCTTTTCCATACCATTAGCGGAACAGTATTATCCAAATTCAAACTGTATGTCTGGCTAAACCTTCTTAATGGCAAGCAACATGAAAGTTTTGAAAACTTCACGGTAAGCAGCTCACTCCTTGAACATAGCAATAAACTCAATGAGGTATATAAGAGCGTTCAGGTAAATGAGATATGGAATGACACAACCATTAACAGCACCATACAACAGATTTTTTATTTTTTTCAGTCAGGACTGCTTTCCCTGTCCAGCGCAGCATTGATATGTGAAGACCTGAAAGCCATACTTACTGAAGCAGAACAAAAATGTTCCAAAAACGATTCGGGATATCACCTATATTATAATGAGTTGTTATTACTAAACAACAATGTGCTGTTATCGTCAGTAAAACAAAAATCTCTTTTTGTACCTTACACCATGCTAGGCTATTTTATAACGGTAGATCCGGACACATGCCGTAATGCGGAAGAGTATTTCAGTCATCAGATAAGAAACTCAAAATCACTTAATCAGTCGGGTACAAGGGACAGGAAACTGTTCTTTAACCGTATGCATCAAAAAATAGATTTCTATCTGCAAAAAATGAACAGTGAACTGGATTTTAATTTCTAATTAAAAAGATTATGCAATCGGAAATACTATTCAGAGAGGCCCTGGTATCAGACATACCTCAAATACAGGTTGTAAGACACGCCGTAAAGGAAAATACACTATCAGACCCGTCGCTTGTACCCGACAGCGATGTGGAAGATTATATAATTAACCGCGGTAAAGGCTGGGTTAGCGAAGTTAACGGCTCCATAACCGGCTTCGCCATTGCCAGTATAAGGGATAATAATATATGGGCGCTTTTCCTCTTGCCTGAATATGAAAACAAAGGAATTGGCAAACAGCTTCATAACCTTATGATGGACTGGTATTTTTCTCAAACCCACGAAACAGTTTGGCTAAGCACAGGAATTGCGACCCGTGCCGAAAAATTCTATAAACTACAGGGATGGGAAGAAGCTGGCCCTTATGGCAATAAGGAAACCAAGTTTATCATGACTTGTGAAAAATGGAAATCCCTTAGAGAGTCATTATAATTTAAAGCATCTGGTATTGCCAGATAAAAATTAATACCCGAAATTAGGATTCGCAAATACAAACTAATACCAATGGCAGATACAGCTCAATTTCTGGACACCATAATAAAAGGATATACTACTAAAGGAGACAAAATAACACTGGGCACAGCGATGCTTAATGGCGAACCTGTAGAAGGTGCTTACGTTAACGTTCCGCTTAAAACCTTAAACAGGCATGGCCTGATTGCAGGCGCTACAGGTACGGGAAAAACAAAAACGCTGCAAATACTGGCAGAACATCTTTCAGACAACGGTATTCCGGTATTGATGATGGATATAAAAGGTGACCTTAGCGGTATTGCCAAACCGGGTGAAGAAAAAAGCTTCATTACCGAGAGACATGCTAAAATAGGCCTACCCTATGAAGCCAAAGGCTTTCCTGTAGAACTTATGAGCCTTTCTAAACAAGATGGAGTAAGACTTCGCTCTACGGTATCAGAATTTGGCCCCGTGTTATTCTCAAGGGTATTAGATCTTAACGATACACAAACAGGCATTATGAGCGTAATATTTAAATATTGCGACGATAACAACATGCCACTGCTGGACCTTAAAGACATAAAAAAGGTTTTACAGTATATAACTGATGAAGGTAAGGATGAAATAGAAAAAGAATACGGCAGGATATCTACTTCCTCTACCGGAGCTATGCTACGCAGGATAATAGAACTGGAACAGCAGGATGCCAACCTGTTTTTTGGCGAACTCTCTTTTGAGATAGACGACCTTATGCGTATTAACGACGAAGGAAAGGGCTATGTAAACATTATGAGGCTTACCGATATTCAGGACAAGCCAAAACTGTTCTCTACCTTTATGCTGTCGTTACTGGCTGAGATTTACAACCAGATGCCGGAAAAAGGAGATGCCGACAGGCCCGAACTGGTTATCTTTATAGATGAGGCACATCTTATTTTTGACGAGGCGAGCAAAACACTATTAGACCAGATTGAAACCATAGTAAAACTGATACGCTCTAAAGGAGTGGGTCTGTTTTTTGTAACCCAAAACCCTACCGATGTACCAAACGGTGTATTGAGTCAGTTAGGTTTAAAAGTACAGCATGCACTGCGCGCCTTTACCGCTACCGACCGAAAAGCTATAAAACTAACTGCAGAGAATTACCCTATATCTGAATTCTATAAAACTGATGAAGTAATTACCCAACTGGGCACGGGTGAAGCTTTGATTACTGCACTTAATGAAAAGGGTATCCCTACACCGCTTGCAGCAACCATGCTTCGTGCCCCTATGAGCCGTATGGATATTTTAACCGAAAACGAAATAAGCGAAATAAACAACAGCTCTAAACTGGTTAAAAAATATGCTCAGGAAATAGACCGCGAAAGCGCCTGTGAGATACTTACCAAAAAGATTGAGGGAATAACTACCCGACAACAGCAGGAAGCAGAACATAAAGCCGAAGAAAAAGCCGGCAGCAAAAAAAACACAACACGAACATCATCTACAGGAAGCACTATCGAAAAACAGATTATAAAAACGGTTACCAGCGCTACTTTTATAAGAGGCGTTTTTGGGGTATTGAATAAAATGTTCAGGTAATTTTTAGGCATGGATTTTGTGATTAGGTTGAAAATTAAAAACCATACCTATGAAAAAATTTACCTTATTATTTTCTGTATTATGTTTAGTCGCCTGTAACAGTGATGATAATAATGAAACTCCTAGCAACGAACTAAGTTTAATTAAAACAGTTACATTCACACCTTCTGAAGCAGCATACAATAACCAGACTGAAGGCAGCCGGAAAAACGTGAAATATTATGAAAACAATCATGTTGTAGCAGACACAACCTACTATGAAAACCAAACTGTCTATAGTATAATTAACCACCAATACACCAATAATACATATAAGACTACAGTATATTTCGATCAGAGTACAATACCTTTTTCAGCAACTGAAAGAACTTACGACAACCAGAACCGACTGATTCAATTGAAAAATACTTACTTTAACCCTGACGGATCAGAGCAAACCCCGGGAGGAGGAATAATATTTACCTATACTCCTCAAAGTATAATAAGAGAGTCCATTGACCCTGACACTAATTTAGTTATGCCTCAATATACTATTGAAAATTTCACAAATTCAAACGGCCTGATAAACTACACGCCTTATAATGGGGGAGCTTCTACAAGTTTAGAGTTTGATTACGATAAATTATATCAAGCTATTGATAATAACGGAGGAGGATCAATCGGGACAAAAGCTGCAACCTATTACAGTCAACCCGTACCGGTAAATCAAATAAAAACAATTGCAGAATTGAATAACATTATGCTGGAATCAAGATACGAAGAAGTTTTTCTATATGGCAACTATTATTGCATGACTCTAACAGGAACTAACACAAATATTTCTTTGGAATCAACCTTTAACGAATCAGGCTACATAACATATTCTAAGCAAACAGAAAGTTTTGTAGAGGATTACCCTGCCGGAGAAACATATTATTACTACAATTAAACTACTGATTAACAAGCCTATTTAATTTTACATTAATTTTTTTTCAATCTCCTGTAACTTTTTTGCAACTCGTTACGTATAACTATCTGAACATATAACTCAGAGGAAGATTTTAGATGAGACAGCTTAAAATTACCAAGCAGGTTACCAACAGGGAAACTGCTTCATTAGACAAGTACCTTCAGGAGATTGGAAAAGTAGATTTGATTACTGCGGATGAGGAGGTAGAGTTAGCACAACGAATTAAAGCCGGAGACCAGAGAGCCCTTGAAAAACTTACCAAGGCCAACCTGCGTTTCGTTGTATCGGTAGCAAAACAATATCAAAACCAGGGATTAACACTTCCCGATCTGATTAACGAAGGAAATTTAGGACTTATTAAGGCTGCGCAGCGTTTTGACGAAACACGTGGTTTTAAATTCATTTCCTATGCCGTATGGTGGATTCGTCAGTCTATTCTTCAGGCACTGGCAGAACAGTCTCGTATTGTTCGTTTACCACTAAACAAGATTGGTTCCATAAATAAGATTAACAAAATGTATGCTTTGCTTGAGCAGAGCAACGAGCGTGCCCCTTCTGCAGAAGAAATTGCAAAAGAGCTTGACATGACTGTTAACGACGTTAAAGAGAGTATGAAAAACTCAGGACGTCACTTATCAATGGATGCACCGCTTGTTGAAGGTGAAGACTCTAACCTATACGACGTACTTCGTTCGGGAGAGTCTCCAAATCCTGACCGTGAGCTTATCCACGAATCACTTCGCACAGAGATTGAAAGGGCTCTTGAAACCCTTACTCCGCGTGAAGCTGATGTGGTACGCCTTTACTTTGGTTTGGGTGATCAGCACCCTATGACACTTGAAGAAATAGGTGAAACTTTTGACCTTACCCGTGAGCGTGTACGCCAGATTAAGGAAAAAGCAATCCGAAGATTAAAACATACTTCAAGAAGTAAAATTCTTAAGACTTACTTAGGATAAATCGCAAAAGCCAAAAAAGAACTTCCAAAATTCGCTTTTTTAGATTAAATTTGTATTTTGGCAGTCCAAATAAGAAACATTGCGACATAAAAATATTTAAGACACTTACAGTTCAATAACTGTTCGTTTTTTGATTGATGATTGAACTCCGGCTGATTACCGGAGTTTTTTTTATTTATGCCTTTAACTTAAATCGTTGTAAATTTGATAAAAGTTCACAATAACACGGCTTTACGAGGGTTAACATTCCCGTAATTAAAACTTTGCACTTATCTTTGCAAAAATTCATACACAAACAATAATGAAAAATACATTAATTGCACCATCTGTGCTTTCGGCAGATTTTGCCAACCTGCAACGTGACATCGAGATGATCAATAATAGTGAGGCCGATTGGTTCCACATTGATATTATGGACGGCGTATTTGTACCTAACATCTCTTTTGGTATGCCGGTTTTAGAGGCTATTACACGCCACGCAAAAAAAACCATAGATGTGCACCTTATGATTGTAAACCCTGATCAGTACATTAAAACTTTTGCTGCACTGGGCGCTACAAACCTTACCGTTCATTATGAAGCATGTACACACCTGCACCGTACCCTGCAGGCTATAAAAGCGGAAGGAATGAAAGCCGGTATTGCCGTTAACCCTCACACCAACGTTGCTCTGTTAGAAGACGTAATAAAAGATACCGACGTTGTTTGTATGATGAGTGTTAACCCTGGTTTTGGCGGACAATCTTTCATAGAAAATACATACAGCAAGATAAAACAGCTTAAAGAGATTATAATTAAACACAATGCCCCTACCCTTATTGAAGTAGACGGTGGTGTTAATGATAAAAACGCTAAGCTTCTTGTTGAGGCAGGTGCCGATGTACTTGTTGCCGGAAACTTTGTATTTAAGTCGGATAGTCCTACGCAAACTATCGCCGACCTAAAAAAGTTTACATCTTTTTAATTTAATACACTAATCTCAAAACCGCATCTATGAGAAAGTATCTATTAACCGTCCTGATGGTATCGGGAGTAGCAGCGTTTGCTCAAAACAAACCCTATACTACTACAGGAAAAAAAGTAACGGTTTATAATACCGTTAAAGAAACAAACCAAAGGATAACTCCGGCTAACGGCACTCTTTCTTTTACAGAAAAGAAACAGCCGCTTGAAACGGAAGTATCGGTATTTGTAGACCCTACCCACACTTTTCAAAGTGTAATGGGGTTTGGAGGAGCTATTACAGACGCTTCTGCCGAGGTATTTGCAAAACTGCCAAAAGACAGGCAAAAACAGTTTCTTGAAGCCTACTACGACAAAGAAAAAGGTATTGGGTATAACCTTGCCCGTACTACCATTCACAGTTGTGACTTTGCAAGCGAAAGCTATACCTATGTAAAGGAAGGCGACAAAGAACTAAAGTCTTTTGACATTAGCCACGATAAAAAGTACCGCATTCCGCTTATTAAAAAAGCAATTGAGGCTGCAGGTGGCGAGCTTACACTTTATGCATCGCCTTGGAGTCCTCCTGCTTTCATGAAAAGCAACGGAAGTATGCTAAAGGGTGGTAAATTACTACCTGAATTCTACCAGAGCTGGGCTACTTACTACACCAAGTTCATTGCTGCTTACGAGAAAGAAGGTATTCCTGTTTGGGGTATTACCATTCAAAATGAGCCAATGGCAACACAAAAATGGGAGTCGTGTATTTACACAGGTGAAGAGGAGCGTGATTTCCTTAAAAATTATTTAGGCCCTACAATGCACAAAGCCGGTTATGCCGACAAAAAAATCATTGCATGGGATCATAACCGTGATATGTTATTCCAAAGAGCTGCAACGGTTCTTAACGACCCTGAAGCTGCAAAATACCTTTGGGGTATAGGTTACCACTGGTACGAAACATGGAATGGTGGTTCTCAAATGTTCAACAACCTGAAACTGGCACACGAAACCTTCCCTAACACTAATCTTATCTTTACAGAAGGTTGTAAAGAACAGTTTAAACTGGAGAACGTTTATGACTGGAAACTGGGTGAGTTATACGGCCACAACCTTATCAACGACTTTAACAGCGGTACAACAGCATGGACTGACTGGAATATTCTTCTTGATGAGACAGGTGGCCCTAACCACGTTATGAACCTTTGTTTTGCGCCTATACATGCCAATACTAAAACAGGTGAACTTATGTTTACCAATGAGTATTACTACATAGGTCATTTCTCAAAGTTCGTTCAAAAAGGAGCTAAAAGAATTGCCTGCTCAACAAGCCGCAGTGCTCTTGAGTCTACTGCTTTCCTTAACCCAGACGGAAAAACTGTGGTAATAGTAATGAATCGTGGTGAAGAAAAAGTAAACTACTTTGTTTGGATAAACGGCCAGGCAGTAGAAGTAGAAAGTGCATCACACTCTATACAGACACTTGTTTTCTAAACTGAAATCTTTCTATAAAAAAAGCCTCCCAATGGGAGGCTTTTTTATTACACCATCTGTCCGCTAAATTTATCCCGGTACATTTTTGGTGTCATGCCCACCGTCTTTTTAAACAGCGATCGGAATGTTTTAAGGTCATTATAGCCTGACTCATACATCACTTCTACAATACTTTGTCTTGATTGCTCCAATAACTGCTTGGCGGCTTCAATACGTGTTTTTTGAAGGTATTCTATAGGAGTAATACCCGTTACCTGCTTAAAGCGTCTCACAAGGTTTCTCCTGCTTGCAGGAACATCCGTAATAATCTCTTCTATTGTATTTCCTTTACTAAAGTTCTTTCTTATCTCTTCCTGAGCCAGTTTAACCAAATCGTCGCCATGATCTTCAGCAGGCGAGAATGTCCCGAAATAGGTCTGTCTGTTACGATCCATATCTACCGAGAATACTTTGGCTGCCTTCACTGCCATTTTACGGCTGCAATATACTTCAAGAAGCAACATCATTAAATGAAAACTGTTTGTAGCTCCTCCGCTGGTATATACCCTGTCCTTTTCGGTAACCACCGCTTCAGTTTGTAAAACGACTTTAGGAAATGCCCTTGCAAAAGCCCCTCCGGCATTTATATGGGTTGTGGCCGGCTTATTATCCAGCAATCCTGTTGATGCCAGTAAAAAAGCTCCCGTACAAAAACTGGCTACTGCTGCCCCCTCCCTATACTGATGCTGCAACCACGGAATCCAGCTAAAGTTTGGGTCGGGTGAATTAGGCATCCATCCCTGCCTGAAAGAAGGAATAAGTATAATATCATAATACGTTTCATGATCTGTCGCTTTTGTAACATATCCGGGATATTGTGTTTCATGCCCCGGCATATACAGTAGCTCTATAGTAAACGGTTCTTTTTTATTTTCTTCAGTATAAAAGCGGTTTACCGATTCAAATACATCCAGTATTGCCGCAACACTTAAAAGTCTGTGGTCTTTTGTTAGTAAAATACCTAATTGCATAATCTAAAAATCATATATAACAGTAAATATACCTTTTTTGTCCTAAATGCCCCCTCTTAATGACTTCTTAGCGTTCCATACCCAAAGAAACCATCACTTAACTTTGTATTGAACAATGAAAGGGAACAATATTCATCAAAAATAGCACAAACTATTATAACGTTTTCGTAAAACACAAAAAACTAATATTCATATATTTATGATATTAATCCATAAAACCAATTAAGATGAAAGATCTAATTAAAGTGCAACCGCTAAACACTGATTTAGCTACCCTTTTGCTAAGGTTAATCTTTGGCGGTATGTTCGTTTATTACGGCTTCATGAAAGCTGCAAACTACGAAGCCATCGCCCCATTGTTTCAGGACATAATAGGCATTGGTGCAAAACTGTCTTTTAACCTTGTAATTTTTGCCGAACTGGTGTGTGGTTTCCTTGTGCTTATAGGGCTGCTTACTCGTTTTGCCATAATCCCTGTATTTATAACCATGATAGTCGCTTACTTTATAGCTCACGCCAACGACAGTTTTGATGTTAAGGCTATCGCGTTTGTATACATGCTGCTGTGTCTTGTAATTTTTATTCTGGGAAGCGGTAAATACTCGGCGGATGCAGTACTTTTTGGTAAATCATCAGACAAAAGAGAAGAATAACAATATCAATCATCAATCAAATTAAAATCAAAAAAAATTGCTATGAGAAAATTAAAATTACAGGTACAAATGTCTGTAGACGGATACATTGCAGGCCCTAACGGAGAAATGGACTGGATGGTTTGGGACTGGGATGAAGAAATTAAAAACTATGTTACCAATCTTACCGAATCGGTAGACTGTATTGTATTAGGAAGAAAACTTGCCGAGGGCTTTATAGGCTACTGGGAAGGCCAGTACAACGACCCGGCTACTATAGAAGATGCAAGAAAACTGCATGAAACCCCTAAGGTGGTTTTTACCAATACTATTAAAGAAAACCCTTGGAATAATACTTCTTTAGCCCATAATCTTATAACCGACATTAAAAAACTAAAGGAAGTAAATGGCAAAGACATTATAGCATATGGAGGGGGTACTTTTGTCTCATCCCTTATAAAAGAAGGTCTTATAGATGAATTTTACCTTTTTGTAAACCCTACAATATTAGGTAAAGGAATGCCCATTTTTGAAGAACTCGACAACAGGCTAAGCCTCAAACTACATGAATCAAAATCTTTTGCCTGCGGTATAACAGTATTGCATTATACAAAGTAAACAAACAATTAAACCAAATATCTGAACTATGAAAATCCTAAAAAGAATCATCATCATTATTCTGGTGCTGATAGCCATTCCGTTTATCATGGCAATTTTTATCAAAAAAGATTACAGTGTTGAGAAACAGGTTACCATTAACAAGCCTGAACCGGAGGTGTTTGATTATATCAAACATCTTAAAAATCAAAACGACTACAATGCCTGGTGTCTGGCAGATCCAAACCTGAAAAACGAATATACCGGAACCGATGCCACCGAAGGTTTTATATATGGCTGGAGCGGTAATGAACATGTAGGGAAAGGCGAAATTGAGATAACCAAAATAAACGAAAATGAACGTCTCGACATGAACCTTCATTTTATTGAACCATTTGAAGGAGAGGCTAAAGCCTATATGACTACCACTCCTGTGGGCGACAATGCCACCACGGTAACATGGGTAATGTCGGGACATAGTAACTACCCCATGAATTTCATGAATCTGTTTACTGAAAGTACAGTAGGCAATAATCTTCAGACAAGTTTGGAGAACATGAAATCGAATTTAGAAAAATAAGATTATGCTAAATACTATCCTGATCATAATAACAATACTGTTCGTTCTTCCGTTCATAATGGCTCTTTTTGTCAAAAAGGCTTATCACATAGAACGTGAGGTAATAATAAACAGGCCCAAGCACGAGGTGTTTAATTATCTTAAGTATATAAAAAACCAGGATAATTATAATAAATGGACCATGGTTGACCCTGACATGACGAAAGATTTCAGGGGAACCGACGGGAATTTAGGTTTTATATATGCATGGGACGGTAATAAAAATGCAGGAGCGGGTGAACAGGAAATAACAGGTATTACCGACGGCGAACGCATTACAATGGAACTTCGTTTTATAAGGCCTTTTACATCAACCGGTCATGCTTATATGAGTACAGAAGCAGAATCTGAACACAGCACAAAAGTAAAATGGGGCATGTATGGCAAAACTTCTTACCCAAGAAACATAATAAACCTGGTTATGGGTGGTGTTCTTGGTAAAAACATACAGGAAAGCCTTAATCTTTTAAAAGGAATTCTGGAAAAATAAATCACAATCAAATCACTAACTTATTTAATTATGAAAGCAGTTAACCCCTATTTAAATTTTAACGGCAATACCGAAGAGGCTTTTAACTTCTATAAATCGGTATTTGGCGGAGAGTTTGCCACAATCATGCGTTTTGGCGATACTCCCGGATGCGAGAATATGCCCGAAACAGAAAAAAACGGTATTATGCATGTTGCTCTGCCTATGGGCAGCAGTATTCTTATGGGTACCGATGTTCCTAAATCTATGGAACAGGTAAAGTTTGGTACAAACAGTTCAATCACCATTGATGCGGAAAGCCGTGAAGAAGCTAAAAGACTTTTTGACGGACTTGCAGCGGGCGGTAAAATAGGAATGCCTATGGACGATATGTTTTGGGGTGCCTACTACGGTATGCTAACTGATAAATTTGGTGTACAGTGGATGATAAACTTTGACACAAGAAATTCTTAATAATTAAAGTCGGATAATGTTTATCCGACTTTTTAAATTTAATAAACTATGTTTAAAGACACCAGAGCATTTAGCGGCTATTCGGTAAACGACATATCTAAAGCCAAATTATTTTACAGCGAGACATTAGGTCTCGATGCCCGCGACGGAGTAATGGGACTTTTGGAACTTCATATTAAAGGTAATAATCCTATTATCCTTTATCCAAAGCCCAATCATGAACCTGCTACGTTTACAGTTCTTAATTTCCCTGTAAAGGATGTTGAAGCAACAGTAAAAGAACTAAAAAACAAAGGAGTAAAATTTGAAAGCTACGACTTTGAAAATTTTAAAACCGACGAGGATAACATTTTTAGAGGTGGAGGTCCATATATAGCCTGGTTTAAAGACCCGGCGGGAAATATATTATCAGTATTACAGGAATAAAAAAAATAAATTATGAAAACAGAAATCATCAATCAGTTAGAAAACATACTTAACGAAACAACTCAATTATTGGATTCATTCAGCCAGACTGACATCAACACCGTTCCTTTTAAAGACAGTTGGACAGCGGCACAGGTAGGCTGTCATTTACTGAAATCGGAAACAGGAATAGACGGACTGTTTTACACTCCTACTAAAAAAGCAGACAGAAAACCGGATGAGAATATAGACGAACTCAAAAAGATATTTCTTGACTATTCCCTTAAATTTAAATCACCTGATTTTATCTTACCGGAAGATAAAATTTATGATAAGGAAGAGCTTATTGACTCATTAAAAGAAGTGAAAACAAAAATCACAGAAGCAGCAAAAAATGTAGATCTTGATGAAATAGCACCTTTACCACAAGGGCATCCCTTTGAAGGTTATACAAAACTTGAAATGGTACATTTTTTAGCTTACCATACAACCCGTCATAATCATCAGATACAGAATATCAAAAAAATGGTTTAATCCTGCTTAAAGTTGATCATTTTCTCAACCATGAAATATAACTCAGGAAGCTTTTGCCTAAACACCATAGGTGTCTCAAAAAAGTATTCTAAAATTACTGCTATAAACTCATATTGATTAGTATAAGCATATAATCTGAAATACTCGGCTTTCATTAATTTTTCCCTGTTTTGAGGTTTAGCTATATACTCCATTATCTTGTCAAACATATCGGTGTATATAACAGATGAAGACCCAATTCTTCTTCTTTTCAGGGAGTCCAGATGTAATACATGAGCAAATTCATGAAGGCCAAGATTCAGGTTATCATTATCATACTCTATCCCTTCTATAAAATGTTTCCAAGAAAACACCACTACTCCTGCCGCAGGATTAAATTCTCCTTTATGATATTCATCTGATGACGGTGATAAAAAAATATCCGGATAAATAAGTATGGTTTCAAAAAGGTCAGACAGGTAGTTGCGCATCCCGAAAGTAAGCATTACCGAGGTTGCCGCAATTTTCACTTTCATTTCTTCAGTAACCGCGAGTCCCTCCCTTCCTACAAACTGGTAGTTTTCCATAAAAGACTGTACACGATGCCTGAAGTATTTTCTTTTAGCTAAAGGAAGATTCCTATAAAAACGAAACTCTCTTTCCAATACAGATTTGTATCGTGGGCTTATTTCTTTAGGGAACATATATAAATGCACATATATAGGCTTATTAAAAACCATTATATATGTAGGTTCTATAATTATTCTAAAAACAAAAAGAATTAAAAATGTAAGGCTAAAAAGCAGGATAATTATTTCCAAAGGTGTAGGTTTATAAGTTGCCGCAAAATAAGATATTTTTAATTCAAATAGCCATAAAAAAACTGCTATCCTACGAAGGGCACAATAAAGGCCAACGAGGATAGCAGGGCTCAAACATAAACAATATTATTTATGCTTTATAAATCTTGATATTAAATTTTATCATTTACAATAAGGAACTCAGAGCGTCTGTTCTTAGCGTGCTCTTCCTCTGTACATTTGTCTTTACAGTCAACAAGCGGCTGGCTCTCACCATAACCCTGTCCTGAGATGCGCTCCTTGGCAATGCCTTTGGAGATTACATACTGAACAGTAGATTTTGCCCTCCTGTTCGAAAGGTTCATGTTGTACTGGTCACTACCGCGGTTATCGGTGTGTGCCTTAACCATGATTACCATTTCCGGCTTTTTGTTCATCAGCTCAACTAACTTGTCAAGCTCAAAGGCAGCCTCCTTGGTAATGTTGCTCTTATCAAACTCAAAGAAGATATCTTTAAGTTCCACTACATCTATCGGTGCGATTACCTCAATCGGTCTCAGGTCAGCCATAACATTCACCTCACCGCCATGGGTTTTGGCAATCGGGAAGCTGTTCTGCTCATAACCGGTCATGCTTGCCTGAATGGTATAGGTCCTGTCACAATCCACATTGTAAACCACCTTACCGTTAGCGTCAGCCGTTCTTGTCTCAATAACATTGTTCCTCTCATCAAGGATAGCTACCCTGGCACTGGCCAGTGGTTTGCCCGTGTTGGCATCCCTTACCATTACAATAGCCTCAACGCCACAGATAGGCGTTGCGCTGTACAGCTGGTCAACACCTGTCCTGTTACTGGAGAAGAAACCGATGTTCTTCTGGTCATTGAAACTGAAGGCAAAGTCAT